>JBKKHJ010000003.1:0-621124 GCA_046614605.1 Natrialbaceae archaeon A-CW3
CAAACAGACTCGAGCAGGGACGGGCAAACAGACTCGAGCAGGGACGGGCAAACAGACTCGAGCAGGGACGGGCAAACAGACTCGAGCAGGGACGGGCAAACGGCCTCGAGCAGGGACGGGCAAACGGCCTCGAGCGTCGCAACCTGGCTGGCCTTGCTCTCACTCGCCGTCGTTCCGTGGATCGTCATCCAGACGACGGGGACGACGCTGCTGTTTCCCTGGGGAACCGTCGTCCTCGAGACGGGACAGGTCACCCCGATCTGGGTGTTCTACGACCAGCCGGGGCCGCGACCAATGGAGCTCCAGTACTGGCCGCTTGGGACGCTCTGTTACGGGCTGGCGGTGCTCTGGACCGGTGCGCGGGCACTCGGGTGGAACGCCGACGATCGAGTGACGGCAGGGCTGGTCGCACTGGTCGCGATGACGGCGGTGGTGATGGCCGCTGGCTTCAGCGTCGATCCGAACCGGACGGCGTATCCGGTGGCAGCTGTGCACGCACTCGTCGTCGCTGGCTGGCTCTGGATCGGTCGAACTCACCCACGACGCACCCGCAAAAATTGATTGGCGATCGTCCAATTCCTGGCCGCTCAGAACGCGTTACCTTCGATCGTGGCCTGGGCCTTGAGGTCGGATTTGACCGCGTCGTACACCTTACAGAGCTCGTTCGCACGATCGATGATCTTCTGGCCGGTCTCGTCGTCGACGTCGGCTTCCACGCGGATGTCGAAGCTAACCGACTCGAGTTTGTCGTCGTCGTTCTGCTCACCGGTGACCGAAATCTCGACCTTCCCGAGGTCGTCGACGCCGCGCTGCTGGCCGCCGACGCGCAGGGCGGGGACGTAACAGGAGCCGTAGGCGGCGAGCAGGGACTCGAGCGTGTCCGGGGCGTCCTCGCCGGTCGCGTCGATCGTGACCTCGAAGTCGCGGATCTGGTTCGTGGAGGCGAATCCCTCTTCGGAAGTGGTGGTGACGTCTTTTGCCATTGCGTTCGTAGTCTCGAGAGCCGACGGCGTAAACGTTGTTTTCTGCGACGGATCTCGCCGGGAGCGAAGCCAGTTGACAGCCGTGGCGACGAACTGGGTGAGAGGAACGCAACGGGGCGGGCGACTCAGCCGTTATCGTCGCTCGCGTTCGAACTCCCGTTCCTCCAGGCCCGAGGAGTCTGTGCCGAAGCCACCCGAAACGTCCTCGCGTCGCTCGTACCGGTCGTCTACCTCGATGAGTCGGTCGAGTCGGTGTTCGAACTCCTCGTCAGAGAGTTCGCCTGTGGCGTAGCGGTGCTTGAGCCGCTCGAGCGGGTCGTCCTCGGGAACCTGCTCGGCGTGGCTCGCCGTCCCGCGGGTTGTTTGCGTGGCGTCATCCTCGTCGGTCTCGTATCCATAGAGCCACGCGGCGATCTCCTCGCCCCAGAACAGGAAGACTGGCGTCAGGAAGAACCAACCGACGAAGGCGACCATCGCGACGACCGTCTGGAACCCGATAATGGCGAGCAAGCCGGCGGTGAAGAACGTCGCGATGGCGACGAAGAGCCAGAGATCCTCGGCGACGAAGGTGGCGAGGTCGTTTGCCATACACGTGCTCGAACGTGTCGGAACCATAAAATAAATACGGTGGGCAAACAGCCGTGTGACCGCCTCGGGGTGTGCTGGGACGGAATCCCAGCAACCAACAGGGACTCGAGCAGTTGACGACTACAGCTCGAACGTCTCGTCGCCCTCGAGCGCGACGACCTCGGCGCTGCTCCCCGTGGCTTTCACCTCGCGAGCGAAGTCGTCGGGATCCTGTTCGATCGGCGGGAACGTATCGTAGTGCTGTGGAAAGGCGTAGTCGACGTCGAGCCAGTCGGCCGCGATGGCGGCCTGCCACGGTTCCATCGTGAAATGGTCGCCGATCGGGAGCGCGGCAGCGTCGGGCTCGAGGTACGGGCCGATAACCTCGCGCATCTCGGTCATGAGGCCGGTGTCGCCGGCGTGGTAGAACGTCGTCGAGTCTTCGTCTTCGACTTGCGTCGGCTTCGTATCAGAGATGACGAAGCCGGTGGGCATCCCGGCGTCGACGTCGTACTCGGTCATGATGCCGTTGGTGTGATCGGCCCGGTGCATCGTCACGAAGGCGTCCCCACACTCGACGGTGCCGCCGATGTTCATGCCCATGCCGCCGACGGCGTCCTCGTATCCGAACTCCTCCTGGCAGTAGGAGACGAGTTCCGGCGTCGCCACGAGCGTCGCGTCCGAAAACGCCTCGGCGTGAGCGATGTGATCGGCGTGCCCGTGCGTGAGGAGGACGTAATCCGGCGTCTCGAGGTCGTCGGGCTCGAGCTCCGTCTGTGGGTTGTCGAAGAACGGATCGATCAACAGGTCGGTTCCGCCGACGGAAACGTGCCACGTCGAGTGGCCGTGCCAGGTTAGCTCCATTGCGGTCGATACTACTCACGTGGACAGCATAAAACTGGGTTCGATCCCCGACATGGTGCAGTCCCTCCCAGGCCGTGTCATGCGGTTGTACAATCTCCTACATTTATAAGCTCGCCATATAGATACCACACTGGCCGCATCTGTAGACACACCACGCGGTCAAGCCGACACCACTATCGACCGCATCCGTTGACACACCACGCGGTCACGAAGAAAACCGAAGGGATACAGGGGATCGTCAGCCTGACGGCGCGGCGATGCCGTGGCTTTTTTATATCGACTGCATAGGAGTGGTATGCTCACGCTCTCACTCGAGTCGTTCATGATCGAACTGAAAGACGGCTCCATCAAGAACGTTGGCCCGACGAACAAGGCTGCGACGGCGAAGCTATTCGACGTCGAACACGCGGAAGCCAGGGAGTTCGGCGATAAGCGAGTCAAACTCGTCTTCGAGGACGACGAGGGGAACGAACTCCAGGCCGCGCTCTTCCCCGAGGACGCCCGTGAGATCGCCGCCGACCTCGAGGCGCTCGAGGCGGAGTCGCCGGTGTTCGACGACTGAGAGGGGTAAGGTAGGTTCGTCGCTACTTGGGTTTCGGAGCAGCGCTGATGAAAATGGTGGATCCCCAGCGACGCAAACGTATCGCTCGAATCAGGGGTTGGCGTTCGTTCACTGACGGACGAACGGTGTGCGTCACACTCACTTCCGAGTCATCGAGCGAGCGGCGACGGCGAAAATAACGGCACTTGCAGCAATGATTGGCGGTGAGCCTGGACGGTCGAACGGGACATCGAGTAGTGCAGTTAGCAGGGACACAACGAGGAAGACGATACACACCGGCGACGCAGCGAGTAAGCCCAGGTAGGCCAGCCGTTCAGTTGCGCCCTCGGCGACTATATAGCGATTCCACCATCAATTCGACGACTCCGCGACGCAGAATCCATTGCCTTCCGGGTCGTTCATCACAGTCCATACCTGCTCGTGCTCCCCGAGGTCGAGCGTCTTTGTCTCGACCTCGGTGGCACCATTTTCGACGAACGTTGCAACTGCCGCTTCGCGGTCGGGCACCTCCAGATCGAGGTGGATCGGGATATGCTCGGTCGCCGATTTCGGCATCCGCTTGAAGAACAGCCGTGGGCCGTCCCCGCTCGGGTCGAAGATGGCTCGTCCGTCGCTCGGATCCCGTCCGGTTGCCTCGAGTGCGTCCGCGAGGGCCGGCGGAATCGGTTCGAGGTCGTACTCGAGGGTGTCAGCCCAGAAGGCTGCAAGTTCGTCCGGCTCCGCACAGGCGAAGGTGATGTTCTGTATTGACGCCATATCCACCCAATCTCCCCAGTGGATCATGAAATTTTTCTGAAGAACTTTTCAGCAACCGCGTTCGTCAGTCAATACGCTGAACGTCGCGGACCGTCCCCTCGTCGTGGAGGTCGACACGGAGTCGATCCGAGCCGACGTCGATGTCGACGGTGTACTCGAGCGGTGAGTCGTCGATCACGTTGATTGCGTCGCCGTCGAACATCCAGTCGAGTTCCCAGTGAGGGATAGTGAACAGATCGAGCCCCCGGTCGTGGTAGAACGAGATCACGGCCGGGTGCTCCAGCAGGCCGGTCGCAGGCACCGTGTAGAGTTCCATGAAGCAGTGTCGACACTCGTGGAAGAAGACGAACGGCAGGCCGGGTTCCGGCTCGGCTTCATCGACGACAGACCGATCCATCGAACACGTACAATTCGGGCAGATCCCTCGGTGAACGAGCCCGTTCATTCGGCGGAGCCGCTGATCGAAGACGGCCAGGATCTCGTCGCTCTCGCGGTGATGGAGGCCCGCCCGCGGGACAGGATAGCTCGCGTAGAGCTTCCCACACGACGAACAGTCGATCCGGAGCCAATCATCCCGGCCCCGCGCGAGAACGTCGGCCTCGCAGCTGTGACACGGAACCTCCAGCGCAACCGACCCTTGAAGGGAGTTCTCTCCGTCGACGTGTGTGAAGACGGTCATCACGATCTCACGCCCGACGTTGGTGAGCGCGTAGTGATCGTCCCGCTTGTGGACGAACTGCCCAAGCAGCTGATTCAGATGATAACTGAACTGCCCGGTATCCTCGAGATCAATCAGGTCGAACAGGTCGGTGAACGTCGCGTCACCATCCACCCAGAGCGCCTTTAGAATCTCGAGCCGGGCTTCGTTTGCGACGGCGGCGAAGGAGTCGTGGGTAAGGGTGCTGACGGGGTCGCTCGAGTTCATAGCTCGACAGACGACTCGACGTAGCGGTCGGGAGGACGAACGGGCATCTGTTGACAGTAACTAGCTGGGCCGACGAGTAAAAAACTATAGGAGCCACTGAACGTCGATACACGTCCGATCGCAAGCGGTCACACCCAACTCCTGCGGTCGGGGGTGGTGACCCGATCGTCTCTCTCAAACGAATCCGGCGAGGGAGCGTCGACGATGTTCTACCGACACCGACCCAGCGGCGGACGTCCGACGAGGCGGGTTGACGAGTCCCCGTGAGACGGTCACTCGAGGTGATACGATGCGTTCGAGCGCCATTCACGGTGTCGAGGGCACGAAAACCACCAGACTGCGACCATATCGAGACGATGACGAGGCCGTGAGTGAGGTGATCGATGGCATATTTCGCGGCGAACGTATTTCGACAACCGTTTTAGGGCGAACCTGCTTGATGTGACTAGATGGGTAACTGTATCATCTGTGGCAAACCCGTCGACGGCCATGTCTGTGAGTTCCACGAGGAGGACGTCGCCTTCGAATTCGAAGGTAACTCTCCCTCGGAACTCGTCGCCTCCCGGTACTACCGGGGCACGGTCGACGGCTACGCTGACTTCGGTCTCTTCGTCGATATCGGAGACCACGTCACGGGTTTGCTCCACCGAAGCGAACTGGATCAACGACTCGAGAGTCTCGATCTCGAGGCCGGCGATTCGGTGTACGTACAAGTATTGGACGTCAGAGATAACGGCAACGTCGACCTCGGCTGGTCGATCCGCCAGGCGCCACGTGAGTTCCGTGGGGAGGTCATCCAGACCCCCGACGGCGACGTGCTCCCGGAGGAGCGAGCGACCGACGAGTCGGGCAGTGCCGTCGACGACGAACCACCCACGACCTCGAAACCACCCTCATCGCAGCCGACACCATCGACGACCGAAGCGGCGGGCGGCGACAGTGGCAGTGGAGGCGGTGCTGCGAGCGCGACCGGAAGCACTCGCGGCAGTACCAGTCCCACTGAAAGCGCCGACGAACCGGCCCCGTCGGCCGAACTCAACCGAACGACGGTCGACTCGATCGATACGCAGGTCGGGTCGCTCGTTCGCCTCGAGGGTGAGATCACGGGCGTCCGCCAGACGAGCGGGCCAACCGTGTTCACCCTCAGCGACGAGACCGGCACCGTCGACTGTGCCGCATTCGAGGAAGCTGGCGTCCGTGCGTACCCGACCGTCGAGGTCGACGACGTCGTCGCCCTCGAGGGAGAGGTCGAACAACATCACGGCGACATACAGGTCGAAACCGAGGCCCTCGAGGTACTCGACGGCGAGGAGGCCGACTCCGTCGCCAGCCGCCTCGAGGACGCGATCGAAGAGCAGGCCCGACCGACGATCGTCGCCCCGCTCGTCGAGGACGCCGCGATCGACGCGGTCGAAACCGAGATCGTCGATACGGCGACATCGATCCGTCGTGCGGTCATGGAGGCGCGCCCGATCGTCGTTCGTCACAGCGCGACCGCCGACGGCTACGTCGCCGGTGCTGCGATCGAGCGAGCGGTCTTGCCGCTGATCGCGGACAAGCACACGCGCGACGACGCTGTCTACCACTACTTCGAGCGGCGACCGCTCGACGGGCAGGTGTACGACATGGACGCCGCCACCGGCGACGTCACGTCGATGCTCGAGGCCCACGAGCGACACGACGAGCCACTCCCGCTGGTCATCCTCGTCGACGCCGGCGCGACGGTCGACTCCAGTGACGGCTACGAACTGCTCGACATCTACGGCGTCGACCGCCTGGTGATCGACGACAGCCGCGCAGACAGCGAGATTACGGAAGCCGTTTCAGTCGCCGTCTCGCCGTCGCTCGCTGCCGACGGCGACGTCGACCTCTCGACGGTCACCACGACGGCCCTCGCCGCAAACGTCGCTGCTCACGTCAACGACGACGTGCGCGGTGACCTCGAGCACCTCCCTGCGGTGAGCTTCTGGTCGGACGTCCCCGACGCCTACGCCGAGCTGGCCGAGCGCGCTGGCTACGACGAGCACGCGTGTACCGAACGGCGGGAAGCCGTCGCCCTCGAGGCCTACTACCAGTCCTACAAGGACAAACGAGAACTCGTCGCGGACTTGCTGTTCGACGGCGATGGCGAGGACGGGCCACAGAACGGCAACCTCGCAGCCCACGTCTCGGAGCAGTTCCGTGCCAAACTCGAGACCGAACTCGAGACGGCACGGGAGAACCTCGAGACGCGCTCGGTCGACGATCTCGAGATCGCCGTCCTCGATACCGCGGCATTCATCCATCGATTCAACTTCCCGACGACGACGCTGTTGCTCGATGAGATCCACCGGCAGGGATCGGAGTCCGTCACCCTCGGTGTCGGCGAGGACGAACTGCACGTCCGCGCTGACGACGGACTCGACGTCCGTGCTCTTGGCGAGGCGCTGGCCGATACCGTTCCCGACGCGGGCGTCCACGTCGTCGGTGGTCGCGACGGCTACGTCCAGTTCGTCTCGGGCGAGCGCGACGCGGTTCGCGAGGCCGCCCTCGAGCAGGTCGGCGAGACGCTCGCCTGACCGGCTGGAATCGATTCCGGCAGTTTCCGCTCGTCACGTTTTTCGACCGCTCGTGTTGCTCGAGAGTAACATCTTTGATTCGTGCCCAACCAAGATGAGCGTATGACGATGGAGCTCGGGGATCGCTTCGCGCAGAACGCGACTGCGATCACGTCGACGCTGATTACGGGCCTGTGGCTCGGGTTGTTGGTTGGCGATATCGGCGGGAATTTGTGGCTCGCCGTACTCATCGTCGGGTACGTCGCCGTGATTCCAGCCGTGTCGATGCTGTTCGACGACGAGGAGTGGGAGGACGACCTCGAGGCGGGGTCGGAGACAGCGGCGTCGTCCCGGGACGGTCACGTTCCACCCACTGGACACACCCTCTCCAGTGACCACGCTTCGGTCGATAAGGACACGCGAAGCAACGACCACGGTTCCGGCGAAGACGCCCTCGAGACCATCCGACGACGATACGCTCGTGGCGAACTCACCGACGAGCAGTTCGAACACAAACTCGAGCGGTTGCTCGACGTCGAGACGCTGGAGGACGTCGAAGCCCGCTACGGATCCGGTTCGAACGGCCGACCCAGCGAACGGGAATTGAACCGTGAACGAGAGTGAGTCGGGATGGTGTCGTCCCGTTGCGTCGAAAGCGACTGGATCCGTCGATAGACAGTCCGTACTGCTCGCACAGGATTTTCGTCAAAAAGCGCTAAGTAGCGAATCGACGTACGGACTATGTTGTCCGGTAACATCCAACACAGTTCCGGGCCGAGCACACATGGCACACGCACACAAACTCGACTGTGAATCGGCGGAGTCGGACTGCCGATTCATCATCCAGTCGGAAAACGAAGACGAGGCACTCGAACTGGCCAGAAGCCACATGAAAGAGGCACACGGGAAGGAGTTCTCCGACGACGAACTCCGAAGCGAATATCTCCAGACCGTCTGAACGGGGCCGGAGATACGTACCGTTGCTCGCCGACTATAGTAGCAACTGCACGTCATTGCACACCTGATCGCCAACCGGATCGGCGGTCAGTGTGTGAACCGTTTCAGTTGTTACTATAGTAGCCACTGCAAGTCAATGCACACCCGATCGCCAGACGTATCGGCGATCGGTGTGTAAATCGTTGCAGTTGTTACTATATATGGCGAACGTTGGCGGGATCCTGGGACGTCGGTTCCACCAGTGAGCACCATTTTTGCGAAGCGGTGGCGACCCCTGTCTCGAGTAGGCGACCCATCAGACCAGAAAACATTTGTCGAGTGCGTTCCCCGTCTTCGAACGAACACGCCCACTCGAGGTATCCATGCGCGAATCGAATACGGAGACGGCAACGGAGATCGGACGAACGAATCCCCCGGACGAGACGTCCGGATCGACCAGACGGCATCTCCTTCGACGCATCGCCGCTACTGGGGGCGTCGGCGGCGTTGCTGGACTCGCGGGCTGTCTCTCGTCGCTTCGCTCGAGGGGCGTCAGCTGTAACGATCACCGCGTCAGACCGGGCGCGGATCTCAGCGGTGCCGACCTCTCCGGGTGTGATCTCGTCGGAGCAGACCTCTCGGAAGCCACGCTCACCGACGCCACCCTCGTCGAAACCGACCTCCGGGACGCGAACCTCTTTCTCGCGACGGTCGACGGGGCCTCCCTCGAGCGTGCCGACCTGCGTGGAGCACAGTATCTGTTGAGCTCCCTCCTCGAGGCCGACCTCGCGGGAGCGAACCTCTCGGGGGAGTCGTTCGCTGGGTTCGACCTCACTGACGTCGACCTCAGCGGCATCGTCCTCAGAGGAGCGGATTTCACGGACGCGAGCATCGAATCGGTCGATTTCACCGACGCCGACCTCACCGGCGTCGACTTCTCGGGTGCTACGCTGGACGGAGCCAGCCTCGAGAGTGCGACCCTGGCGTACGCCTCGCTCGAAGAAACGCGCCTTACCGGGCAGTCCCTCGTCGGAACCGACCTCTCGAACGCGACGCTCGGGGAGGCAGCCCTCCAGGCGGTGGATTTGACCGATGCTGACCTCTCCGGTGCGACGCTCGCCGATGCCGACCTCTCCGCTGCAACGCTCGAGAACGTGACGCTCGCCAACGCCGACCTCTCCGGAGTGAGCCTCGAGCACGCGACGCTCGCGTCGGTCGATCTCGACAGTGCGACCGCGGCCGAGGTGGATTTTACCGACGTGACGCTCGAGGACGTTCGGTTCGGCGGGGCCGACCTCACCGGGGCCGACCTCAGGGAACGTGACTTCTCGGGACACGACCTCTCCGGGACGATCCTCGCCGAAACGACGCTGTACGGCGTCGACCTCACCGACGCCAGCCTCGAGGGGGCGGATCTCTCGGGAGCGAACCTGTTCGAGGCGACGCTCGACGGGGTCGATCTCACCGAGGCGGCGGCGCTCGACGGGGTGGAACTCATCGAGACCGACCTGGCCGGGCGGAACCTCGGCGGGGTCGACCTGACTAATGCTGCGCTGTTTCTGGCCGACCTCTCGGGTTCCGACCTCTCTGGGGCGACCCTCGCCGGCACCGACTGCTGGAGCGCCGACCTCAGCGACGCGAGCCTCGCCGATGCCGATCTTACCGATGCCTACCTCGAGGACGCCGACCTCACCGGCGCGGACTTCACCGGGGCGACGCTCGAGGGAACGTCGTTCTCGGGGTCGGATCTGACCGGGGCGACCTGGACGGATGGGTCGACGTGCGAGACGGGGGACTGTGACGGACGGATCGAGTGATAAATCGACTGTGGTGAACGGATCGAGTGAGAACAGGCCGCAGGCTCAGGCACCGTCGCCGTACGTTTCCTCGAGATAGTCGACGATATCGCTGCTTTCGGCCATTCCGTGGACGTCGTGTTCTTCGTCGGTGAGCACCGGAACGCCGGTCTGTCCGCTGACCTCCTCGACTTCGGTGCGGGCGCTGTGGGCGGCCGGCACCTCGACGACGTCGTACTCGAGGTCGAGTACCTCGAGTTTCGATCGGACGGTAGCACAGAACGGACAGCCGGGGAGTTCGTAGAGCGTGATAGCTGCCATGCCCGGTTCTTTGGACGGGCGGACAATGAGCCCTCCGGTAGCGGGGTGTGCTGTATTCGCCAAAACAGCGGCGGCGGCCGTCAGAACCCGAACCGACCGGCCTGTACCGCGAAGTAGATCACGAAGTAGACGACGAACGCGACGGCGAGGAGCCACTGCCCCGGCGAGACGTCACGGTGGTCGCCCATCGCCGCTTTCACGAGCGGGTAGCTGATGATCCCCGCGGCTAGCCCGTTCGCGATGGAGGTGGTTAGCGGCATGATGGTGATCGTCAACCCGCCGGCGATCGCCCAGGCGGGATCCTGCCAGTCGATGTCGGCGACGCCCTGGAGCATGATGATCCCGACGACCACCAGCGCGAGGTAGGTCGCGTACTGCGGGATCGCACTCATCAGCGGGACGAACAGCAACGAGAGCACGAAGAACCCGCCGACGACGAGCGCGGTGAATCCGGTTCGTCCGCCCTCTTCGATCCCCGTCGAGGACTCGATGTAAGTCGTCACCGTCGAGGTGCCCATCATCGCGCCGGCGGTCGTCCCGACTGCGTCGGCCATCAGCGGTTTCTCGATCTCCGGCAGGTCGCCCTGCTCATCGAGGAAGCCGCCGACCTGGGAGACGCCGATGAGCGTCCCCGCGGTGTCGAAGAAGTCGACGAAGAAGAACGTGAAGACGACGAGCGCGAACACCAGCGGATCCTCCGCGATCAAGCCGAGGCCCTCGACGAAGCCCCACACGAGCGGGGTGAAGTCGTACTGGACGGACGTCAGCACCGAAAGCAGCCCCTCGTTTGTCACGTCCTCGTACGGCTGTTCGGGCGTGATGACGCCGGGACTGACCAGTCCCAGGAGCGTGACGAGCCAGGCACCGATCGCGGTCGTCAGGATACCGATGATGATCGAGCCACGGACGCCGCGTGCGTAGAGCAACAGCGTCAGCGTCAAACCGGCGAGGGAGAACGCCGCGATCGGGCTCTCGAGGACGTTCCCCAGCGAGACGAGCGTCGCGTCGTAGGCGACGACGATTTGCATCTCTTGGAGCCCCAGGAAGAGCAGGAAAACACCGATACCGGCCCCGACGGCGAACTTCACCGGTTCGGGGAAGAGTTCGATGATGTATCGACGCGCGCCGACGGCCGTCAGTGCGATGAAAATGATTCCTTCGACGAACACCGCCGCGAGGGCGACCTGCCACGGAACGCCGAGGATCAACACAACTGTGAACGTGAAGAAGGCGTTCAGCCCCATCCCGGGAGCCAGGCCGAACGGCCGGTTTGCGTAGAACGCCATCACCGCGATGGCGACGATCGACGCCAGTATCGTCACCACCGCGAGCATCTGGAAGACCTCGGTGTAGGTGTAGACGTCGCCGGCGATCTCGGTCTCCGACGTGGGCGTCAGTTCCCCCGGCGGTACGCCGAAAATTGCAGGAACGAGAATCGACGGGTTCACGACGATGATGTACGCCATCGCGAGGAACGTCGTCGCCCCTGCGATCAGTTCGGTACGAAGGTTCGTCTCGTGTGCCGCGAAGTCGAAGTACTCCGCGATCGTTTCGCTAACCCCCATGTTGGATGTTCGAGCATATGTAATGAGGTGTGCTTAAACCTTTATGTCTCGAGTTGTCCACGACCCTGCATACATGTGAGGCCGCTAAGAGGTCGGTGTCTGTTCTCAGTCCGAACGCGACCACACAGACGTGGCAGCGTAAATCCCGAAGTGAACGACTGCACACTCACCGCCTGTTAGTGGAGAGGAGTAATCTCCAGGCGGAGCCCCCTCGACGACGCGAGCAGCATTCGCACTCGAGCCGGTGGCACGCGACCAGCACATCACGTAAGCCAGTGACTCGTGGCCAACCGACAGCAACGAGAAGAACGCGCCGCAAAAGAGAATCCGTCTTAGATGTAATCGATCGACTGCGGCAACTCGAGTTTCATGCCCTTGCGCTCGCGGATCTCCATGATGGTCTCGCGCTGGAGCGAGTTGGACATGACCTCGAAGCCGGCGTTCTCGGTGTTCCAGGCCGCACGACCCTCTGTGGCCGAGCGGATGTCGCTCGAGAAGCCGATCATCTCTTCGACGGGGGCGATCCCCTCGACGACCATGAGGTCACCCTCCTGGTACATGTCGTCGACGCGGCCACGACGACCCTGGATCTCGCCGGAGGCGGCACCCATGTGGTCGTTCGGTACGTCGATACGGACGTCCTGCATCGGCTCCAGCAACTTGATGTGGCCGTCGATCAGCGAGCGGTGAACGGCCTCACGAGTCGCCGGGATAACCTGTGCCGGACCACGGTGGATGGTGTCCTCGTGGAGTTTGGCGTCGTGCAGCCGAATCAGCGTCCCCTGGACTGGCTCTTTGGCGAGTGGCCCGTTGTCCAGCGCCTCCTCGAGCCCCTCGATGACGAGTTCCATCGTCTCGTTCAGGTGCTGGATACCCTTCGTGTCGTCGATGAAGATGTTCGTGCCGTGAATGTGTTCGACGTTCTGAGACGTGTCCTTGTCGAGGCCCGCCTCCTGCAGCGCCTCACGACGCTCGAGTTCGGGCATGTCCATCGACGCCTCGCCGAGCTGGATCGTCTCGATGAGTTCCTCGGTGAGCGGTTCGGCAGTGATGTAGAATCGGTTGTGGCGGTTCGGCGAGATCCCTTCGACCTGGTCGCTCGCCCGCTGGACGGCCTCGCGGTAGACGACGATCGGCTCACCGGTGTTGACGGGAATGCCCTGGTTGGCCTCCATCCGCTGGGTGATGACCTCGAGGTGGAGTTCACCCTGTCCGGAGATCAGGTGCTCGCCGGTGTCCTCGTTGATGTCGATCTGGATCGTCGGATCCTCCTTCGAGAACTGCCGGAGCGCCTCGATGAGCTTCGGCAGGTCGTCCATCGTCTTCGCCTCGACGGACTTCGTGATGACGGGCTCGGAAATGTGCTCGATGGACTCGAACGGCGTCATCTCGACGTTTGAGACGGTCGAGCCGGCGATGGCGTCACGCAGGCCGGTGACGGCTGCGATGTTCCCGGCGGGAACCTTCTCGACTTCCTCGCGCTCGCCACCCATGTAAATCCCGACGGACTGGACGCGGTTCTTGCCCGCGACGCCGGAGACGTACAGCTCCTGGCCCTTCTCGAGGGTTCCCGAGAAGACACGACCGGAGGCGATTTCGCCGGCATGGGGATCCATGGAAATGTCGGTGACCATCAGGACGACTTCGCCGTCCTCGTCGACGAGCCGCATCGATTCGGCGAGTTCTGACTCGGCGTCGCCACGCCAGATTCGCGGGATACGACGGGGCTGGGCATTGACCGGGTTCGGGAAGTGCTCACAGACCATGTCGAGGACGACGTCCGACAGGGGCGTGCGCTCGTGGAGTTCCTGGCGTTTGTCGGCCTGCTCTAAGTCGATGATGTCGCCGAAGTCCATGCCGGTGCGCTGCATCGAGGGCATGGAGACACCCCACTTGTACAGCGCGGAGCCGAAGCCGACGGTGCCGTCCTCGACGGAGACCGTCCAGTCGTCGACGTCGTCCATCTCTTCGGTCATGCCCTGGATGAGGTCGTTGACGTCCTTGATAACCTTCAGGAGGCGCTCTTGCATCTCCTGGGGGCCTTCCTGGAGCTCGGAAATGAGGCGGTCGACCTTGTTGATGAACAGCGCCGGTTTGACGCCCTCGCGGAGCGCCTGCCGCAGCACCGTTTCGGTCTGGGGCATGGCACCCTCGACGGCGTCGACGACGACGAGCGCACCGTCGACGGCACGCATCGCACGCGTCACGTCGCCACCGAAGTCGACGTGGCCGGGCGTGTCGATGAGGTTGATCAGGTGGTTGGTTCCGTCGTACTCGTGGGTCATCGAGACGTTCGCCGCGTCGATGGTGATCCCACGTTCCTGTTCGTCTTCCTCCGTGTCCATCGCGAGTTGCTGACCTGCCGTGTCGTCGGAGATCATGCCCGCACCCGCGAGGAGGTTGTCAGAAAGCGTCGTTTTACCGTGATCGACGTGAGCGGCGATGGCGATGTTCCGGATGTGTTCCGGGTTGCCCATCAGCCGTTCACACTCTTGAACGATCTTCTTACGTCGGCCCATATACGAACCCCTACCGGCAGCGGGGTCAAAAGGGTGCTGTTTCGCATCGGCCTGCCCTCCGTGAAACCACCGTATCACCTGATACGTCGCCTTTGCGCGAGTGAATAGCACACACGTTACAGTGACAACTGAAACGACGAACAGGCCGATCGCAGACCACCCTTTCGATCTGTGTATCGGCCTGCAGTGGCTACGATAGTCTTGGGATACGGTAGAGACGTGCCTCGAGTGACCCATCTCTTCCGTCCCGAGGAACCCCCGCAAGAGCCATACCCGCCCAGCCCATGATACTTTTACACATGGATCTCCGCATACAGGGATCTGGCCCTGCAGCACCCTTTCTCGGTGCACAGGATCTCTTCGAGACCGAACGAGATCTCTCACGGCCCGTATACGTTCGGATCCGGGATGACCCCGACGAACGAACCTGGGCTGGACACGACGACGATCGACACGTCCTCAACATCTCGAGCCAGGCCGCCTCGTCGGCTATGGCCCGCGAGCTCGCCTTACACGAGTACGCCCACATGGCTCGCCACGAGGAGGGCCATCCCTCTCACGTCCAGCCGACCGAGGAAGCGCTGTACCTCGCCCTCGCCGGGAAGCAAGTCGAACGCCGAAAACTCGCCCACTGCTATCAGATCGCTAACCACGCGAAGGACATCTACGCCGACGACATCACGCTCTCGGTTGGTCCCGGAACGAAACTGCTCTCGTTCCTCGAGTCCTCTCTCGCCGCGGCACTCGCGGATCGACCCACAGAGTCGACTCTCCGCCCCTCTGACTCCCGTCATTCACCGGCTTCGGATCCGGAGATTACCGCGGTCAATGCCGCGTTCGCACTCGCGCTCGCCGAGCGACACGGTCTGCTCGAGGCCGATCACCGGCTGTACGATCTCGCCCACGCGGCGGCGATGGACGCCCCGCAGGTCGATCTCGAATCGTTCCGCCGGCAGTTTCGCGACCTGAGCCACGATCCGACCCCTCGAGCGTATCGCCAGACGCTCGTGGATCTCACGCGAGCGTACGTCGACGTCGATTCCAGCGGTGAGAGCCAGACGGCAGAGTGATTGGAGGTTGCGACGGTAAACTGGTAGGGACTGGTAGCCCTATTAATGCACATTCGATCGCAAGACGTGTCTGCGATCGATGTGTGAAGTCTCTCAGTTGTTACGATAGCGCAAATGTGTCCCGAGATCATGATTGATCTACCAGTGTAGTGGTCGTTACGTACAGAGCACGGATTTGCAGGAGTCGTGTTCAGGTTGGGCTCTTCGGTTCCCGATCAGTCGAGAATCTCGACACCCGAAAACTCGAACCGTGCGCCACCCACTGCGCTCTCGGTTGCTTCCACCTCCCACCCGTGAGCGTCGGCGACCTGGTGAACGATCGCCAGCCCGAAGCCGGAGCTTCCGGTCTCCGTGTACTTCGGATCGAACACCCGCTTGCGGTTCTCCGTGGGGATACCGGGCCCGTCGTCTTCGACGTAGAAGCCGCCGTCGAGTCCGTCCACACGAACCGTCACATCAGGCCCAGCGTGTTCGACGGCGTTTCGATAGAGGTTCTCGAAAACGTGGTGCAACCGGTTCGGATCGGCCCGGATCGGCGTATCGGAAGCGACGACGAGTGTGGCGGATTCAGTCGCCACGTTCTCCCAGCATGCTCTGGCGATCGTTTCCAGACGCACCGCCTTCAGTTCGCCGACCTGCTGGCCTTCTCGGGCGAGCGTGAGCGTGTCCTCGACGATACTCTCCATCCGTGTCAGTGACTCCACAGCCGTCGCCAGGTGAGCCGACTCACACTCACACTCACACTCACAGTTCTCGCGGGCCAGCGCGAGCGAGCCGCCGAGCACGTTCATTGGATTGCGCAGATCGTGCGAGACGATCCGGGTAAACTCTTCCAGGCGTTCGTTCTGGTGGCGAAGCCGGCGTTCACGGTCAAGTCGGTCGAACGCGCTGGCTGTGTGGCTGATCAGCAACTCTGCCAGTTCGAGATCGATCGCGTCGAAGGCGGCCGGCTCCTCGGCGACAGCCTGAAACACGCCGTGGCCCCCGATCGGGATGCTGATCGCCGATCGAAACGGTCCCTGCGGGTACGCGTCGGGATGCGTTTCGAGGTCGTCGATCAGTAGCGACTCGCCGGTTCGGTACGTTTTACCCGCGAGACCCTCCTCGATGGACATCGTCGCCGTGTTCGTCGGAACGACGTTCTCGGAGATTGCCATCTTGCTGAGAAAACCGTCTTCCTCAATGTCGATCACGCTCAGATCGAATTGCAGGAGATCGTCGCTGGCTGCGATGGTGCGCTCGCAGATGGTTTTGACCGAGTCACATGTGTCGAGATCGACTGCCACCTCGTTGAGGGCCTGGAGCGTCCGTTCTCGCTCTTTACGATCGGTGACATCACGCACGAAGCCGGCGACTCGATCGACAGCATCGTTCTGGTCGAGGATTGGTTCAGCTTGTACCCAGACCCAGCGCCGATACTCTTCGGTTTCATTGACCCTGAACTCGATCTCCGCCGGTTCACCCGCCGAGAGACGGTTCATGGTGCGTTCGACTTGCTCTCGGTCGTCCGGGTGAACAGCGTCGAGAAACCGCGTGGGATCCGCATGTAGCTGCGATGGCGTCAATCCAAATATTGGCTCGACGGCGGCATTGACAAAGAACAGGTCGCTCCAGTCGGCGGAATACATCCAGACAACGTCGTTCGACCTGTCGGCCAACTCCTGCATCTGTGGATCAATCCGGTCGTCCGACCAGTTCGTCCGGTACCGTTCGACCGCTTCGACGATTCGGTCGGTCAACATCTCGTGTTGCTCAGATCCGTCCTTCCGGAGAAACTCGGTCACGCCGGTGGCGATGGCGTCGCTGGCGAGTTCCTCGTCATCCACGTTCGTGAAGAGAATGATCGGGAGATCGTCACGCTCTCGACGAACTAACTTGATCAGGGCCAGGCCGGTTATCCCCGGCAGCTCGTACCCGGTGACGAGACAGTCGAACTCGGTACTCTCTGCGGCGAGCAACTCGATGGCGTCAATTGCGTTCGATTCGGTGACGACGTTAATGCGCTCGTCTGCGCGTTCGAGACGGATCGCTGTGCGCTCCGCGAACTGGGGGTCACCATCGATGTAGAGTACACGAATTGGGGGATCCATGTTCCGTTGCATATCTCTGTCGTTGAATAGTCGTTCCGGCCAATACCGAAATTGTCGTTCGGGATGGTCAACGTCCTATTTTGGTGTCTGTAACCTAATTTTTCGCAGATTAGTTGAGGACTTCCTCGAGTCACACCCAGTGTCTATCTTCGCACATGTAGTGATTGTTTGCGTTGTCCACCCAGGCGAAAAAACGAGTTTTCGTACCGCACCCATCCTCTGTATGCAGCACGACTATCCAAACATACCACATAGCAACAATATAACAGGAACTGGTTTTGGAACGGGTACCAGCAATCGGCAGCCACCTGGGTGGCACTCGACGGCGCGTAGCGATATCGGCCTCGCTGAAGTAATCGTGGGCCGACGGGCAGCACGTGCAGAGATGACGCGTCGATGAACACCAGACAATACCGTCGCTCGACCGGATATCACTACCCAGAACGCTTAATGGGTAACACCCCCTATCGCTGAGACATACAACTGATGCCTCACGGTACTGTAAACAATCTCACCCCCACCGACACGTCATTTGCTAGTGCACTCGAGCGACTGAAACGAGACGGCTCGAGCGTCCTCGTAACCGGTTCGGTGGGCGATCAACAGCGTCAGCACGTCACCAGTCGACTCCTCGGAGACGACGCCGAACAGCGGCATCGCCGAATTCTGGTGACGACGACCGGCGAGGGTATCGACGAACACAGCCACCAGACGAACTCGGCCGGTGAGACGACCGTTATTCAGTACGACGGCGACGATGTCACACGTGGCTCGACCGTTGCCTCCTCCGTGTTCACGAGCCAGACGACGGCACCATCCCCCACCGACACCGACGATACCACCAATCCCGACACCCTCGGCGACATCGGGATCGCCATCTCGAACGCCATCGACACGTTCGACGACGAGACACTCGAGCCCGGAACCCTTCGTATCGGCGTCGATTCGCTGTTGCCGTTACTCGAGCGATACGGTCAGGAGGCCGTCTTCCAGTTCGTCCACCTGCTCAACGGCCGGGTGAAAGCGGCCGGTGGGATGATCCACTACCACGTTCCAGCAGCCTCCGATGCCCTGATCGTCTCCGTACTCGAACCGCTTTTCGACATCACGGTGACCTTACGCGAGCACGACGAAGCGTGGCAAGAACAGTGGATTCTCGACGACGACCACACCTCCGGTTGGATCCCCACGGAACACCTCTGACCGAGGCTGACCGGCTCACGTAACGACAGTCCCCAACGCGATATGAAGCCAACGTTCGAACCGATTACAGACGGCCTCGAAATCATCGATCGGATCGAGCGGCATCGCTATCAGTTGACGACACACCGATCGGTATCGCCGAAACCGATAGCACCGGAACGTATCCAGTTTCCAGTCGACGCGGCCGTTCAGATTACGACCGACGCGATTACCCTACCGACGAACGATCTCCCCCACGTCCGTGACGAGAACGGTGCACTGCTCGACGACATCGGAAACATCGAGCAAACCGTCCTCGAAGACGGGCAGTATACACTCGACATCTCGGCGCCGTTCAAAATTTACATCCGAGTCGAGAGTTCGATCCATCTGTACTTCGATACCGAGCGAACCTACATCGGTCTCGAGGAGGACACACCCGTCCTCATCGGTGTCCGATCCTATCACACCCGACCAGCCGCGACGATCACAACGACGAGTGACCCCGAAGACGTGATGGAAGCGGTCACGATGTTCGGCTCGGCGCTCAAGACGAAGACACCCGAGCGATCGTATCCAACGCTACGCGGGCACCCACCAGCGCTCGAACGGGGCGACGAACTACACATCCCCGAGTCGCTCGAACGGCCCGACACCGGCGTCACGATCGAAGTACCACGGCGATTGGAAGATATCTACGTGGTCACGCCGCTTGCGTATTATCTGGGCGCAGCGGTACGTCCCGGCCCAGACCCCCAGATCGTCACCGAGAGTGGCTTTACACACTCGTTGACCGGTACCGATGGATTCGAGACGACCGTCGAGAAAACCCTGAAACACCTGTTTTTCCTCGACTGCGTCGCTCGAACCGAGGGGACGACGCCCGTCCCGCTCCAGGAGCGATACGCCGTCGAACCGAACATCGAGTTCGATCTTGCAACGACGTACGACCGACCGATTCACGAGCAGGTCGAAACGTACCTGAGCGTCCCGTTCAAAACGATCGAACCACACCTCCCCGAGTGGCGACTCGAGACCCATCTCCCGCCAACGGCCGACGCCATCACGTTTCTCCCGTTCGTTACCGACGATCTGGCGATCGTTCGAATTCAGGAGACGGAGTCGGCTGAGACGACCACCGACCAGGAGGAAATCACCGCCATCAAAGCGTTCACGCGCGGTTCGTTCGTACGCAGCGCCGACTCCGACCGTGGATCGACGGTCGACACGAAGCACGTCGAGACGCCGACGATGCCGACGATTACCCAGTCATGGCGAAGCGATCGATCGGCCGAAATCGTCAGTACGACACCGGTGTCGGCGTTTCATCACAGCAACGCCCGAACACCACGAACCGATCCAATCGAGATCGCAGTCGTCTGTAACGATCCGGAGATGCGCGAAGAACTCGAGACCGTCAACGGCATCTACGGCGACCGAGCGGAGCTTCCGTTTACCGTGTCGGTCAACTACGAACTGTCGAGAGCGGAACTCGAGTCCGTACTCGCCGACGAGAGCGACTTCTTCCACTACATCGGCCACATCGACGAGGGGGGATTCCAGTGTACGGACGGGAAACTGTCCGCCTCCTCGCTCGAGCACGTCGGTGCCAAGGCGTTTTTACTCAATGCCTGCCAGTCACACAATCAGGGACTGTACCTGATCGAAGCGGGAAGCATCGGCGGTGTCGTCACCCTCGGTGACGTGATCAACAGTGGTGCAATCAGCGTCGGTAGCCAGCTCGCCCGACTGTTAAACCGTGGCTATCCCCTGTACGCGGCCCTCGAAATCGCCCGCAAGGAGAGTTTCGTCGGCCAGCAGTACCGTCTCGTCGGCGACGGGTTGACGACGATCGCTCAGGCAGAGACCGGGACACCGACCTTTGCCACCATCGAGCCAGCTGACGAGGGGTTCGAGGTCGGACTCGAGCTGTACGTGCCGACGGGAATGGGAAAAGGCGCACTCTATATGCCCTATCTCGATTCGACTGACTCCTACTTTTTGACCCCCGGGAACGTTGGCCCGTTCACGGTAACGGCAGCACAGCTCGACGCGTTTTTGAACCTCGAGGAGATCCCAATTTTGCTGAACGATACGTTACTCTGGTCACACGAGACAGCGCTGACGAATCACTAGTCGAGTTACGGGCCACCGTACGTCGTGCCGTTCCCGGCAACGACGGTTCCCGCCTGAGACAACAACAGCATTGCCGTAAACAGCACGCCGATCATTCGTGGGTGTTTCTTCAGGTAGTCGCTGAGTTCCGTCATAGTACGTATGAGCCATGGTACCGACCCGTAATAAATTTATTTTAATATATCTCACCCAGAATCCATAGTACCATTCACGATTATGAATATTTAAATGTGATGGAATTATAGAAAAACCAAACGGCGAGGCAATTTCGCCTGAGTATCCAAGAACTCATCTATTTCCCAACAAATTCCGCAACGTCCGATCGAATCCCGTCTCCGAGAGCCCGCGACGAAGCGTCTCCGCACGTTGCCGGCACGCACACAGCTGCGTCGTGACCGTCACGTACCGATCGCCGACATCGACACCACTATCCAGTTCGTTTTTTAGCACTGCCCGTTCGGTTGCGAGTCGAAAATACTCGTCGAGCGTCACCTCGTAGGCGTGCTGGATCACCAGTTGTTCGACCGTCGACCGAAACTGGTCGGCGGTCACGGGCGTCACCAGGTATTCGTCGGCTCCACGATCGATCGGATCGTCCGCTGGAACCGACGGCGTCAACGCGAGCGTCCGCGTCCCTGGTACGTGCTGGAGTGCGGCATCGAGGACACCACGTGCGTCCGGAGCCGTGAGCCCCCACTCGAGGACGATGACGTCGTCCTCGGGGTCGAACTGCTCGAGGATCGAGCGCTCGAAGTCGGCATACCGAATCGAGAACGGGAGCGACTCGAAGTCGACGACCGCCGCCGCCACGTTCGAGTGGACGACGAACACGCGTGGCGGGTCGGATGGCAACACGTACGAGTACCTCAGCCGAGATCACATAAATTTGAAGAATGTCCTCGTCATCGAAACCCGTCGCTCGAGGTGGTGTCGAGTTCGCGTCAAAAACCGATCGCAGATGCGGTTATCTGGCAGCCGCTGCGACGCGCTCTTTCTCTTCTTTCTGGCTCACGGCGTACGTCTGGACGTCGTAGTTAGCGGCACCGATGAGCTGACTCGCGAGCGCCTCGGCAGCCGACGTCGGCGTCTTGAACGAGGCGTTGTATGCCCCCTCCGCGATGAACTTCAGGGCCTGGTCGACGCGACGCTGGGGAGCGACGTCGACGGCTTTTGGAACCGAGATGCCACCGTACTTCAGACGGACGGTCTCCTCGCGGGGAGCCGCGTTCTCGACGGCCGTCACGAGCACCTGCACCGGGTTCTCCTCGGTGCGATCGTGGATGATCTCGAAGGCGTCACGGACGATCTTCAGCGTCTGCTGTTTCTTGCCCGTGTTCTCCTCGGTCTGCATCAGCCGGTTGGTGAGCCGTTCGACGACCGAAATCTCGGACTTTTTAAACTGCTTGCTCGCGTGACGACCCGCTGTGTGGGCGATCGGCGTCACCGAGAGGTAGCGCTCGGTCGAGGGGTCGTTGTAGACGATTTCGGAGACGTCCCAGGTGCCAAAGAGTTTGGCAGAGAGGTCGCCGCCGCCAGCCGGGGCCTCGGGTTCGGGTTGTTCCTGTTCGCTCATGTTATCGCACCGGTTTCTCCGCGTTGCCGCGAACGAGTTCGAGCAGGGCGACGCCGTTGACCTTGTCGACCTTGTAGTTGACGCCGGAAAGGTCACCCATCGCACGACCCTTCGCCCCACCGATACCGGCGATGGTGACTTCGTCGTGTTCGTCGATGAACGAGATCGCCCCGTCGCCGGGACAGAACGCCGTGACCTGTTTGCCGTTCTTGATCAGCTGGACACGGACGCACTTTCGGATGGCCGAGTTGGGCTGTTTCGCTTCGATGCCGACTTTTTCGAGGACGATACCGCGGGCCTGTGGTGCCCCCTCGAGGGGGTCGGACTTCTCGCGCAGGCCGCGTGCTCGGCGCGCGTAGTCCGAGTCAGACCACCGCTGTTTCTGGCGGTCTTTCTGGAGCTTCCGCGCGGCGTATTTGCCGTTTGCCATGCGAATCGATATCCGACGGAGACACTTAAGCATCCCCTTTTGGATCGGGTGAAACGCCACGAGAGCGCTTTATCGATAGCTCTCGAGGAATCTGAGCGCGTTTCGTCGGGAACGGAGGGCGCTCGAGGCGTGTCAGTACTGCCCGGTCGGCTGATCAAGCGTATCCGAACCGTCCGTGCCGGCTGCTCGACATGGTATCGCTATCGACGTTCGAAGTATCGAAGACATCCGAAATACATTTCCAGCCCTTCAGCATTCCACAGACAGGTGTTCGAGTTGTTATAGTAGCCACTGGCCGTCAACGCATACCCGGTCGCAAAGAGGCGTCTTGAATTGGTTCTCGATACGGCAGGCAGTATCGCAATGCAATCCGCTCTAGGCAGACCCGAATTTTTTAGAACAATTCCCCTTAGCAACGGTATGGAAAGTAGAACCAGGGGCAGGATTGCAGGGGTTGTCTCAATCCTGACATCATTGGCGGTTATGTTGTGGTTTTTGAATATCCTATAACGTAGAACGGAGACACGCGAATGTGAGACCCAGGTGGAACAGGTACAGTGGTAGCGAGACAACAACCGGGCTTTAGCCGAGGTTAATACCAGACAACAGTCAGGGCCCTGCCCGCAGAGACATCAACAGAGCTTGACGAAACGCTCATGCTAACTGCACATCGTCGATTCCGAAGTGGCGCTCAGCCAGCTGGCGAGCGTCCTCGATCCGCTCACCCCCACGACCGATCGCCACGCCACGGTCGCCGTCCGGAACCTCCACGTAGGCGACCGTGTCATCGTTCTCGCTGATCGTGACGTTGCGGACGGCCGCCGGCGCGAGCGCGTTCGCCACGAACGACGCGGGATCGCTCGCGCCCTCGATCAGTCGAACCGAGCGTCCAGTCTGGCGTTCGAACCGCTTGACGTGCTGACCGCGCGCACCGATCGCCTCCCCCAGTGTGCCGGCGGGAACGACGATCACCAGCCGGTCGTCGAAGACCAGACAGTCCTGGCCCGAAACGTCCGACACGTCCTCGAACCGAGCGATGAACTGCCGGGCGTCGTCCTCGAGTGTGATCGTCATCTGCGGGAGAAAAGAATAGTCGGGTTCAGTCCGCCTTGTTCGGCGACGACCCCATCCGGAGGTCGACGTCACCGGTGCCCAGTTTGATCGGCTTGCCGACGATGACGTTCTCGGTGACGCCGTGAAGTGCGTCGACTTCGCCGTGGATCGCCGCGTTCAGCAGGTGGTTGACCGTGACCTCGAACGCCGCTCGAGCGAGCACGGAGTCTTTCGAGCCGGAGATGCCGTGGCGACCGATCGATTCGATCGTCCCCTCGTTGGTCATCATGTCGGCGACCAGCATCAGGTGACGGACGTTCACGTCGTCGAGCCCCTGCTCGGCCAGCGTGTTGTTCGTCTCCTCGATGATCGCCTCGCGGGCGGCTTCGACACCGAGGTTGCGGTGGATCTCGTGGATGTTGTTACACGTCGTCCGGGAGGCGTCGACGCCCTCGATCGAGAGTACGTCACCGAATGCCGAGCCCTCGGTGTAGAGGACGAACTCCTCGGTACCGTCGTCCATCTCTTCGCGACGGATAACGACCCGCGAGATATCCTCGATCCCCTTGAACGTGATGTCGCGAAGCTCCTCGACGAGTTGAAGGAGGTCGCGGTAGGACGGCTCTTCGGGGCCGAACTCGACCGTTGTCCCCTGCTGTACCGTCTCGACGCCCAGGCTGTCCTGGATGATGTCGGCGACTTCTTCTGCCGAGATCATCCGCTCCTCGAGCGTGTCCTGGTTCAGTGAGATCTGAACGCGCATGTCGGCGACGTTCGTCGAGACGTCACCCAGCGCGAGGATCTTCGAGGCTTCGATCTTCCAGACGACCTCGTGAGCCTTCTCGCGTTCGGTCGCGTACTCGTCCTCGAGGTGGACGGTCATCATCGGCGTGTCGGGCGTCTTCCGGGCGTCGACCAGCTCGATCAGCCGCGGCAGCCCCTGGGTGACGTCAATCTCTGCGACACCCGCGTAGTGGAACGTGTTCATCGTCAGCTGCGTTCCTGGCTCCCCGATGGACTGGGCGCTGACGGTACCGACGGGGTCGAGTGGATCGACCCGAGTGTCGAAATAGTCGTTTTCGACCGCGGTGACGACGTCCTCGGCCTGGTCGGCGGTGACGTCGCCACGTTCCTCGAGTGACGTGTAGACGCGATCTCTGAGCCGTCTCGGGAGTTCGCTGTCCTCGACGACGGCGATGACGTCGTCGGAGACGTCGTAGTCCTGGGTGAAGACGCTCTCGGTCTCAGTCATCGGAGGTCACCTCCTCGGCCGGGGCGACGCGACGACTGTCGGCGTGTTCCGAGAGGTTCGTTTCGGTCTGCCTACCGGCGAGGAACGCCTCACGCTCGGCTTCGGAGTCGAACTCCTCGTCCAGTACTTTCTGGGCGATTCCCTCGACATCGACGTCGTGATCCTCGCCCGAAGAGACGAGCACGGGCGAGGTGCCGTCCTCCCCGAACTCGAACTGGACGATGGTGTCGGAGGTGTCCCGAACCGTCCCGTCGTACTGCGCCTCGAGTTCCGAGAGCGCGTTGATCAGACGACGCTGGAGGTACCCGGACTTCGACGTCCTGACTGCCGTGTCGACGAGCCCTTCCCGACCACCCATCGCGTGGAAGAAGAACTCCCGTGGGTCGAGACCAACCGTGTAGGAACTCTCGACGAAGCCGTGGGCCTCCGCCGACAGGTCGTTCTGTTTGTAGTGGCTGAGCGTCCGGTTCTCGTAGCCGCGGTTGATCCGCTCGCCCCGAACCGCCTGCTGGCCGACACAGCCAGCCATCTGGGTCAGGTTCAGCATCGATCCACGCGCCCCGGACTCGGCCATAATGACCGCCGGGTTGTCGCCTTCGAAGTGCTCTTCGGCGATGTTCCCTGCATTGTCACGCGCACGCGAGAGTGTCTGCATGATCTTCATCTCGAGGGTCTCGTCGATCGTTCGACCCGGCAGACTCTCGAGTTCGCCACGCTCGTAGGCCTCGATCAGTTCGGAGACGCGGTCGTAGGCGTCGGCGATCGTCTCGTCGATGCGGGCTTCGGCCTCCTCGGGGATCGTCTCGTCGTCGATCCCGATCGAGAACCCGAAGTGCATGATCGCCCGCATCGCGAGCGTCGAAATCTCGTTGATGAACACGCGCGAGCGGGTGTTACCGTACTGCTTGGTGATCGCGTCGACGATCTCGCCGCCGAACTCGCCGACTTCGTCCTCGGCGATCGTCCCGGAGACGAGCTGGCCGTCCTCGATGACGACGTCGTCGCCGACGGTACCCGTGAACTCGAGGTTCATGTCGTCGGGTAGCAGTTCGGAGAAGACGTCCCGGCCGGTCCAGAACGGTTCGTCCTGGTCGTCGATCCCGCTGGGCTCGGGCAGTTCGTCGATCCGGGTCGCCCGGAGCAGGTCGAGCGCCTGGGTCTCGTTGAACCGCGGGTTGTCCTTCGTCAGGAGGTAGGTTCCGGAGATGTGATCCTGGATCGCACCGATGATGTTCCTCCCGAAGCGGGGACTCAGGATCTGTTCTTGCACGCGCATGAGTACGCGCGCCTCGGCACGAGCCTCCTCGTTCTGCAGGGCGTGCATGTTCATCTCGTCGCCGTCGAAGTCGGCGTTGTACGGCGGACAGACGACGGTGTTCAGTCGGAACGTCTTGTACGGCATGACCACGACCTCGTGGGCCATGATCGACATCCGATGGAGCGACGGCTGACGGTTGAAGATGACGATGTCGCCGTCGATCAGGTGCCGGTTGACCTCCCAGCCTGGCCCGACCGTCTGGGCGTTCTCGAGTTCGCCCTCCTCTGACATGCCGGCGAGCGCCTTGCAGTTCTTCTCGGTTACTTTGAGGCGGCGGCCGTCCGGTCGGCGAACGTAGTTCGCACCGGGGTGTCCGTTCGGGCCGTTGGCGACGTAGCGTCGAGCCTCCTCGACGTTGCGCTCGGTGACGAGCATCGTCTGAGTCATCTCCGTGGCCACGCGATCAGGAACGCCGACTTCGTTCAGCGAGAGCGTCGGGTCGGGCGAGATGACGGTACGGGCCGAGAAGTTCACACGCTTCCCGGAGAGGGAGCCACGGAAGCGCCCCTCCTTGCCCTTGAGCCGCTGGGAGAGCGTCTTGAGGGGCCGTCCGGAACGGTGACGAGCAGGGGGTGTCCCCGAAATCTCGTTGTCCATGAACGTCGTGACGTGGTACTGCAACAGCTCCCAGAGGTCTTCGATAATCAGCTGTGGCGCACCGGCCTCGCGGTTCTCCATGAACCGCTGGTTGATCCGGATGATGTCGACGAGCTTGTGGGTGAGGTCGTCCTCGCTGCGCTGGCCGTTGTCGAGGGTGATCGACGGACGGGCGGTCACCGGTGGTACCGGGAGCACCGTCAGGATCATCCACTCCGGCCGAGAGCGCTCGGCGTCGATCCCGAGCACGCGGATGTCCTCGTCGGGGATAGCCTCGAACCAGTCCCGGATGTCCGACGGCATCAGCTTGTTCGTGTCCTCCTCGGTGAGGTCGATGTCGAGGGCCTTCTCGATAGCCTTGCGCTGGCCTTCGCGCGGACGGAACGAGCCCGAGAGAATTTCGTTAATTCGAGTGAGATCGATGTCGGTTTTGTCGGCCAGCTCGTCCGGCGTCGTTCGATCGATGCCTTCCTCCTCGTTGCCCTGCATCGCCCCGGCGATGCGCTGGGAGTACTCGCTGGTGAGAACTTGCTGTACCTCGTAGTACGTCGTCGGCTTCTCGTGTTCGATGTCGTACTGGATCTCACCACAGTGCATACAGCGATCCTTCTTTCGCGCTTGTCGGATCGCCGCCTTCGTCACGTCGTTCAGGTCGTGACCGAGCTTTCGGTACTCCTCGATCTGTCCGCGGAACTCCTCCTTTTCGTCCTCGGTCAGGAGGAGTCGTGAACACTCCCGACACGTCCCACGAAGAAGTCGCCGGATGAGTTTCGTGAAGCCGACGTGGATCACTGGTGCCGCCAGTTCGATGTGGCCGAAGTGACCGTTACACGATCCCGAGTGTTTGCCGCAGGTCTTGCACTCGAGGCCGGGATCGATGACGCCGAGACGGGGATCCATGAGCCCCATGTCGATGGGGAAGCCGTCGTCGTCGTAGGTGTCGGCGGTGATGATCTTCGTCGCGCTCATCTCCCGGTACTCCTCGGGCTCCATGAGCCCGAAGTTGATCGATCCGATGTCTTTCGGTGTGCTGTTTCGTATCATTTAGACGGCGTCCTCCAGTTCGAGTCGTGGGGCGATTCCCAGTGCTTTCATCTCGTCGAGCAATAGCTTGAACGCGTAACTCATCTCGATCTCGTGGATGTCCGTCTCCTCGTCGCAGTTCGGACAGTACACGCGTCGTTGCTCGACGTTCTCGACGGCGCTCATCCCACACTGCCCACAGATGTGGATGAACTCGCGGTCGGACTCGTCGAGCAGGCGTTCTTTCAGCGTCATGGCCGCGCCGTGGCCGATGAACACGTCACGCTCCATCTCACCGATACGCAGCCCACCCTCGCGGGCCCGTCCTTCGGTTGGCTGGCGCGTCAGTACCTGCACCGGCCCGCGAGAACGGGCGTGCAGCTTGTTCGAGACCATGTGGTACAGCTTCTGGTAGAAGATGACACCCACGAAGATTTCGGCCTCGATCTTCTCGCCGGTGACGCCGGAGTACATGACCTCCTTGCCCGCGGAGTTGAACCCGTTCTCCTCGAGTCCACCGCGGAGTTCGTCCTCGTCCTCGCCGAGGAACGGCGTCCCGTCGACGCGGCGTCCCTCCATCGCGCCGAGTTTGCCACCGATCATCTCGAGGATGTGACCGACCGTCATCCGCGAGGGCAGGGCGTGGGGGTTGACGACGAGGTCGGGGACGACGCCCTCCTCGGTGAAGGGCATGTCCTCCTGGGGCGCCAGGTGGCCGACAACCCCTTTCTGACCGTGGCGACTGGCGAACTTGTCTCCGAGTTCCGGAATTCGCTCGTCACGGACGGAAACCTTCGAGAGCTTCGAACCGTCCTCCCCCTCCATCAGGGTGACGGTGTCGACGACGCCGGATTCGCCCGAGCGCATCGTAACGCTCGTCTCCCGGCGTTTCTGGGGCGAGAGGCCACCCATGTCGTCGGGCTCCTCGAGGAACCGCGGTGGACTCGTCTTCCCGAGCAACACGGAGTTCTCGTCGACGTTCGTCTCGGGATTGACGAGGCCGTCGTCGTCGAGGTGTGTGTAGGCCTCCTCGCCGCGAGCACCACGGACGTCCTGGCTCGGAATCTCGAATCGATCCTCCTGACCGCCAGGGTAACGTCGCTCCTCACCCTCGTAGGTACGGAAGAAGTGCGATCGCGCGAGCGCGCGCTCGACGCTTGCTTTGTTCATGACCAGTGCGTCCTCGATGTTGAACCCCTCGTAGCTCATGACGGCGACGACGAAGTTCTGCGCCGCGGGGCGCTCGTCGAACCCGATCTGTTCGGTCGTCTGGGTCTTGACCATCGACAGCTGCGGGTAGTGCAGCAGGTGCTGGCGCGTATCCGGTCGGATCCGGTAGTTCGCGCTCGGAAGCCCGAGCGACTGCTTGACCATCCCCGCTCCCATCGTAATACGAGGACTGGCGTTGTGTTCCGGGTACGGAATCATCCCTGCACCGATCCCGAAAATGAGGGATGGATCGATCTCGAGGTGCGTGTGGTCGTCGGTGAGGTCGTCCTCGTCGACTGCCACGTAGATGTCCTCTTCCTCCTCGGCGTCGATAAACTCGACGTAGCCGTGATCGACCAGATCCTCGAACTCGAGGTCGCCGTCTCGGAGCGCTTCGATCTCCGCGTCCGAAATGCGCGGTTCGCCGTCCTCGACGACCAGCAGTGGCCGGCGTGCACGACCAGCGTCCGCGTTGACGATCACTTCACGGGTGCGCTCTTTCACCGAGACGTTCACCATCTCGCTCACGTCTCCGATACGTCGCGCTTCTCGAATTTGTTCGGCTAGCTCGTTCGGGTTCGGGTGGGTGCCCACCAGCGACCCGTTGACGTACACCTTGGCTTCTCGTTGTTGGCTACTCATGTGTTAGTCGTCCGCGGTTGTTCGTTCGACGCCCTCGATACCCGGAATGCCTTCGACACCCATCGACGCCAGTTCGCGTTTGAGATCCTGTTCGTCCTCGACGTGCTGGGAGAGCTCCATCGCCTGGGCGAAGTTCTTCACCAGTCCACAGTTCGGCCCCTCCGGCGTCTCGGAGGGACAGATGCGCCCCCACTGCGTCGCGTGCAGGTCACGCGCCTCGAAGTGGGGTTGGCTGCGCGACAGCGGGGAGCGCAGGCGACGCAGGTGTGAGAGGACACCCATGAAGTCCGTCCGATCGACCAGCTGTGAGACGCCGGAGCGACCGCCGACCCAGTTGCCCGTCGCGATCGGGTGCTCGAGGCGCTCGGTCAACACGTCCGAACGAACGACGGTGTTCACCGACAGGTTCCGGTTTCGCATGTTCGCCCGCTCGAGCTGGTACTTCACGTCCCGGGCCAGTTTGTTCAGCGCCGTCCGGAACAGATCGCGCATCAGGTCGCCACTGACCTTCAGGCGCTTGTTCGCGTAGTGGTCTTTGTCGTCGGATTCGCGGCGGTTGAGTGCGAGTTCGAAACACGCCTCGGCCATCCGGCAGAGGTAGTGTGCCTTGTTGATTCGAACGTCCTCCTCGTCGACGCCGTCCTCGTGGAGGTGGGGCAAGAGGTATCGGTCGATCACGTAGTTCGCCCGCTTGAGCTGGTAGTTCTTCCCCTGTCCGCTGGCGACGCGCTTGCCCAGCGCCTCGATCGCCTGCTCTTTGGTCTGCACCTCCGCTTCCTCCAGGTTCTCGAGCATGTACTTGACGACCTCGGGGTCGTTCGAGACCTTGTGGACGATCTCCTCGTCGGACTCCAGCCCGAGCGCACGCACGAGCGTCACGAAGTTGATCGAGCCCGAGACCGACGGGAACGACACCTCGAGCAGTCCGTTTCGTGTCCGTTCACAGAGAACGAGCGCGCGGTAGCCACGACGCTGAGAGAACGTTTTGGCGACCTGGATCTCGTCGCCGTACTTCGTGTCGTACTCGGCGAGGATCTTGTTCGGCGCGAGGTCTTCGCTGGTCATCAACACGCGCTCGGAGCCGTTGACGATGAAGTAGCCGCCGGGGTCGGCCGGGTCCTCACCGATCTCGATCAGTTCCTGATCGCTGAAGCCCGCGATGTTACACTTTTCAGAGCCGACCATGATCGGCATCCGCCCGATTTTCGTCTCGGTGGAGTCGACGACACGCTCGTCGCCCTCCTCGCCCTTGACGATGCTCATCTCCATGAACACCGGCGCGGAGTAGGTGATGTTGCGCAGACGCGCCTCCTGGGGGTAGAGCAACTCCTCGGAGCCGTCGGCCTCTCGCACGCGCGGTGTGACGACGCGAACGTCACCGAGTTCGACGTGTACCGGCTCTTCACCCTCTTTGTCGCCAATGTCCGTGTCGATCGTCTCCTTCTCGTCGACGACCTCCTGCATTCCACGCGTCAGAAACGCGTTAAACGAACGGTAATGGTGTTCTGCAAGGCGTTCTTTCGAAAAATACTCCCGCGAAATGTCCCGTCTGAGTGTGCGATCCAGTTCCATTTATTCCACCACGAGTCGGTATACGACGGCCTGATCCGTCGTTCGAGAGTTTCGGACGATTTTGATGACGTCGCCGACCTCGGCCTCGTCTGGCAGCGCCTTGTCCGTGCGTTTGATCTTTGGCAAGTCTGTGCGGTCGATGTCGTACTCGGCGAGCACGTCCTCGAGAACGTCTTCGTCGAGGATGGTGTGCTCTGGCACGAGTTCGTGTTGGCTTACGTCTACCATGTGTTGTTGGTCCGGCCTACCGGGAGAGAAGCGGCTGTCACGAGATACTACAGGGACGTATCGGCGGAGGGCATTTAACGGTTTCTAACTTGTCCCACAGGCACGCCTAGCCGGACTGGCCGATTCACCTCGGCCACGCAGATATGGGTAGCTATCGCACGGCCTATCAAAACCTTTGTGGAGACGTGACACCTCGCCAATCTGTGTGGCGATGGAGGCGGTGTGCCGGGTGCGTGGTGGCTCGAGTCGGCCGGCGCTATCGACTAATCGTGTTGCGGTTCAGCCTACCACGGCGGCAGTGATTGGAAAGCCTTAATACTCCGACCGGGAAACGATGAGTTGCAGCAAGCCCGGGTGGTGTAGTGGCCCATCATACGACCCTGTCACGGTCGTGACGCGGGTTCAAATCCCGCCTCGGGCGCTTTTCCGATCTCAATGTCCACGAGCGGTCAGTATTTGACCGCGAGTACTCCGTGATCGGAAAACGAACACGGTGGGATTTGAATTACAGGACGAGGGAGCGCAGCGACCGAAGTCCAGGTGGTTCAAATCCCGCCTCGGGCGTTTCTTCGATTTCAAACTCGTGAGCGACCGGCGTAGCCGTGTCGCGAACAGCTGAAATCGAAACGCAGTAAATCGGGATTTGAATGACGGAACGAGCGAACAAACGTGAGCGGCGTTCAGACGACCCACATCCCGCCTCGAGCGTTTTTCGGGACACTGTCCGCCGAGTGCGACCATCGGTTGTCGACGCACACATAGTGATCTACGTCAGGAGGCAGCTCGCATGGATCGCGGATCATCCCCGCCGATCACGACTGACCCCACTGCAATCGCGGCGCAGTTTCCGCCTCCAGGGCCGCGAACGGAGGCGCTCCCACGACGTGAGTTCGTTACAGGTGAGTTAGCGAGAAACCGTCGTCGTGGCCAATATATCACATATCACCCATCAGACTCGCAGGATCGAGCAGTGATAGGATGAAAGCGCTAGACAGTGATGACCCCGGTGAGAGGCATCTCGACAAAATGATTGTATCCTCGACTACATGTTAAAAGTATGTAATAAGATTAAAGCGAGTGTGTATCCATTTGGCCGAGGCTAGAAGAAAATCACCACCGAGAAAACCGAAGGGAGTGGAACACCTTGGTTTTCTCTCTCCACCGTAATAAGCCTTGTTGCGTGGAGTGGCAACTTCGTCCGGCGGTATTGACGCACGGACGGTCGCCGGTGACACCACAGAGAGACCCATGTCATCACCGAAGCCACCAGAAACCGACGACGCAAATCCCTGGGAAGAGGGGGAAGAGACCACCACACACCCGTACCGACCCAATCGATGGACGGCGGCCGCCACCGACGGGACGAACGCCGGTGATCCGCCGTGACGAGAACCGAAAACGACGGTTCGTCGGGGGTTCGACGGACGTCCTCCGAAGACGGGGAAAACTGTGTTCGGTTCACGGACATCACGGAGCGCCGAATCGGCGTCGAAATCGGAGAGCTCCACGCTCGAGCCGAAGACGGTCGCACATCGGTCAGCGGGCGAACGATCGCCTCACCTGCCGACGAGCGACTGCTACTGGCCCCGTTCGTGCTGGGTGTCGCGTACTTCGTCATAGCGATAGTGCTGGGCCCAGGCGTGTTCGATACGGGAGCGGGCGGAACAGCTGGGCTCGTCGCGTACGTACTACTCGGTACGCTCCTCTTTCTCTCGGCGTGGTCGACGACCCGCCTGGGTAGCGACGCGCGCTGGCGCACCGATAGCGACTCCGCCTGGAACCCGAACCCGTTCACGTATATCCTCGGCGGGGCACTCGTTCTGTTCGTGGGCTGGTGTCTCCAGCTATACGTCGGAGGGGAACTCGCCACCTACTCCCTCGCTGCGCTGTGTGGCGGGTTCATCATCGCGGTCGTGCTCTCGTCGACCGTCGCCGGCCCGGTCTACGTCGTCCATTCTCACCGCACGTCCGAAGACGAATCCGACTAAGCCGGCACTGCGCAGGGCCGTCACTGGGCCGAAATCCGGCGCATCCTCCCTACGAAACCAGCGCGACCAACAGGAGGATCACCGCGAGGTAGAACGAAACGACGAGCACGCTGGCTATCGTCGAAAAGAATCGAGCCGACCGGAACGGGGAGACACCCTGTCGAGTTGGCTCGACGTACGTCGTCGGCCCGAATCGGGTGACCAGCGCCGATTCAACTCCTCGTACCAGCCGTCGGTGTCGCTTCCGGATCCCCTCGTACAGGTGGATCACCATGTCCCCGACTTCCCACACCGGGTCGTACTCCTCCGGATCGTTCCGCCCGAGACGACGGTCGCGAGTGGTGGTCTCCCTCCTGGGTGGGTGGGAGGCGACGCGGTGTGGGTTGCGGCGATCCGTTTGCTCGGTTGCAACCGGCGTCGCGTCGCCGTCGTCGTACGTATGTTGTGCCGGCAGTTCGGCCTCGGCATCACTCGAGTCCTCCGTCTCTGTGTCGGGAGTCTCTTCCGAATCAACAGTTTCGGTGTCACGATGCCCCTCGTGGTCGACCTCGCCACCGAGGCGGCGAATCAGTTCGCTCCGTTCCGCGCTCGAACCCCTGGCCCGCTCGAGCGTCGGCGTCGACCCCGCGTCCGCCGTTCGTTTGCGCCTGAACTGGACGCGTTGTACTGATTCGTCCCAGTCGCTGAGGACGATCGCTTCCCCATCGTTGAGGGTCTGGACGGTCTCGGCGGCCTCCTCGCCCAGAATACGATCGACGACGGCAGTGTCGTTATCCCACGTAAGTCGGTGCCAGACGATCCAGTCACACTGCGTGATGTAGTCTTTCGAGACGGCGGCCGGGCGCTGTGACATGCCGAGGATGCCGAGACCGCGTTTGCGCCCGCGCTTCGCCACCCGAATGAGCATCTCGGACAGGTCGTCGCTCGCACCACGCTCCGGGATGAACTCGTGGGCCTCCTCGACGAGCAGCAAGAACGGCTTCTGGTGTTTCTTTTCCTCGACGAACAACGTTTTGATCGCTTCGTACAGGATCTCGCGCGACTCGTCTTCGTCCATGTACGCCGAGACGTCGAGGATAACCGGGACGTTGTCCTCGAGAGCGACTTCGGCCACCTGTGGGGCGTCTTCGACGTCGATCTGGACGTCACAGCTGTCGTCGCCGCCGAAGTGAATCAGGTCGTACGCCTCTTTCAGGCCGTAGTACTCCCCGTCCGTGTCGATGATCAACAGCCCCAGCTCCCGGTCGAGCAGCTCTTCTGCCACCACGCTCGCGGAATTCGACTTTCCGCTGCCGGACTTTCCGGTCACGAACCCCCGCCCGGTCAGGACGTCTGTCACGGGAAGGGCGAAGCCGTCGTTCGAAACCGTGAACCGCTCCATCGATTTGGCCATCGGATACTGACCGGGTACGTACTCATCAGTTAAATGTTTCGTGCCCGTTCGGTGACTCTCACGCTCGCCTAGAGGTTTTTACCCACTGGCTCACCACACACGGTATGGCAATGAACGTCGAATCGGTGCGCAATCGGCTTCCAGAACGTATCCTCCTCGTCGTCTTGGGGTTCACGCTCGTTCTCACTGCCGGGTTCGTCGGACTCGTGGCATTGCTCTCGGGCGACACTGCTGGTTCGAACGGTCGCGTACCGTACTACGTGCTGGCGACCGCAATCGCGTTCATCGCCGCACTCTGGCGGCTGGACGAGGGAACCGTCGATGGACTCACCGTTCTCATCGCCTCCTCCGGGATCGCCCTCGGGGCTGGTATACTTGTCGCGTTTGCAACGGAGGGCGTGTCCTATGGCATACGAAACCCGGGAGAGCTCGTCTCCTCACACCTGATCGTTTACTTCCTGGCAGCGGCACTCATCTGTACCGGACTCGGCATCTGGGGGCTTCGACACTGGCGAGAGTTTACGAGCAGGCAACGAATCTGAGAGAGACCCCCCCCCCCCCACCAGCCACCCAGCGGCCCTCGAGCAGAATCGAAACAGTGAGCGTCTCCACGGTCAAACGACCTAATAGTTTAGTAGGGTGCCCGTTTTCCTCCCACTGATGAAAGTCGTGGTGCGTCGAGACGGCCGCTGCCGGAGGTCACGTTCGCCTCTCACCGATCGACATCGAATACGAGTCGGCGGTGATCCCCCGTGACCGAATCGATAACCGTCCTCGCCGTCGACAACGAGTCCGGGTTCGCCGACCTGACCGCGACGATGCTCGAGCGCGAGCACAGTCGGCTCGAAGTGACGGCAGTCGGCGGAGCCACCGAGGCACTCGAAACGCTCGACGTCGAACCGATCGATTGCATCGTGAGCGACTACGACATGCCCGGCATGACCGGGCTCGAGTTTCTCGAGGCGGTTCGCGAGCGCGATCCGGATCTCCCCTTTATCTTGTTTACCGGGAAAGGCTCGGAGGAGATAGCGAGCGAGGCAATCGCGGCCGGCGTCACGCAGTATCTCCAGAAGAAGCCGGGGAGCGACCGGTTTACGCTGCTGGCTAATCAGATCACCAACGCCGTTTCGCAGTACCGAACGGAGACCGAGCTCCGGGAGAGCGAACGGCGCTACGAACGAACGGTGACGACGCTTCACGAAACGACGCGTGACCTCATGCGTGCGGGGACGAAAGCCGAAATCTATCAGGCCACCGTCGACACGGCCGGGACGATCCTCGAGGTGCCGATCGTCTCCGCCTACCAGTTCGAACCGACGGCGGGGTCGTTGTCCCACGTGGCGTCGACGGCCGAAACGCGCCAGCGGCTGACACCCGACGCATCGATCGGGCGGGGAGACGGTCTAATCTGGGAGGTGTTTTCCGAGGGCGAGCCGGCGTACTATCCGTCAGTCGACGATGAAGCCAGCGGCGCGTCGTTCGAACCGCTCAGCCGAAGCGAACTCATCGTTCCACTGGGCACCCACGGTGTCGTCGTCGCGGCCAGCGAACACACCGACGGGTTCGACGAGTCGATGCGAGAGTTGCTCTACATTCTCGGTGCCAACACGGAGGCGGCCCTCGACCGGGCCGAGCGCGAACAGTTGCTCCGCGAGCACGACCGAACGCTCACCGAGCAAAACGAGGAGCTAACGAGACTGAATCACACGAACGAAATCGTTCGGGCGATCAACCGCGGCATCGCCCAGGCGTCGACACGCAAAGACATCGAGCAAACGGTCTGTGAGCGACTCGCAGATACGGATCGATATCTGTGTGCCTGGATCGCCTCGAGCGAGGAGACGCCGCCGTCACCGATCGTCTGGGAGGGGATCGACGTGACCTACATCGACCGACTCCGCGAAGAGGGAACCCTTGCCCCGGAGTCGGCGCTCATCGACCGCGCCCTCGAGACCAGATCCGTCCAGGTCGTCGAGAACGTCCTCGACGAGCCCGAGTGGAGTGATCGGCGAAAAGGTGCACTCACCTACGGCTACCAGACGGTGATCGCTGTCCCGCTAGTGGATGCCGAACGTCAGTACGGAGCCTGCGTGGTTCACGCTCCACAGGCGAACGCGATCAGCGAGAGCGAGCGGGAGGTACTTGGGGAGCTCGGAGAGACGATCGGCCACGCGATTCGGTCGGTCGAACGTACCCAGGCGATGTTGACAGACAGTCGTCTCGAGATCCAACTCGAGTGTGCGAGTCAGCGATTGCTGTTCAATCGCATCAGCGAAGCTATCGGGCGCACCGTCTCCCTCGAAGGCATCATCGACAGAGCCGACGAAACCGTGTTGTTCGTCTCGATCGACGATCCACCGGTCGAAACGGTTCTCGAGCTGGCCACAGAGTGGGCGGCGATCGAGTCGATTTCGGTCGTCTCCGCGGGCGATGATGCGAGCCTGTTCGAGTGTACGACGACGCCGACCCCTTTTATCGAGGCTCTTCGGGAGTACGACGCTCGCGTCACCTCCGCGCAGACGTCCAGCGGGTCGACCGCCATCGTCCTCTCGGTGCCGGGCCAGATCGATACCCGATCGCTGGTGGAATCGATCCAGGAGCGGTACCCGGAGACGGAGTTGACCGCCAAACGGGAGACGACGTCGACGACTTCGGTACCCGAACTCGAATCCCGGCTAGAGGATCGGTTGACGGATAAGCAACGAGCGGCGATGCAGGCGGCTCACTACAGTGGTTTCTTCGAGTGGCCGCGCGAGAGCACCGGCGAGGATCTTGCGGCCGCCCTCGACATTACGCCACCGACGTACCACTATCACTTGCGAGCGGCCCAGCGAAAGTTGGTCTCGATGGTGTTCGACGGCAACTCTAATTAATTAGTATTTCCATTATGCAGGCACCAAACAGTTAGACAGTATTTTTAACCACCTTCCATCCATACGACTAATTGGCGATCTGAGACAGACTGTCGCCACCCCCCCCCCCCCAACCCCACCCCACTTTTGACGCGAATCAGTTCGCTGAGCGACGACGCTGTCGAGTCGAGAGTTTATATACCAGCAGGCGGCCAGACGGGTCATGCGATCATCTACCCGATTTGTGGGCGACGAGCGAGCGATCGAGGGGCTGCCAATTCGACTGATCATCGCCCTCGTCGTCGGCGTCGCCAGTTTAGCCATCATGATGAGCATGCTTGGTGGAATCGGCACACTCGCGGAAACCGAAGTCGACGTCGAGGTCGATCCCGTGACGATCGATGCGGGGACGACGACTGACGTCCAGTTGACGGTCGTTGGCGAGGATGGCAACACCGTCGAAGACGCGACCGTCATCGTTATGAGCGACGATGCGTGGCTCGACGCGGCCGTGAAAGGCGAGACGGACGTCGATGGAACGGTCACGCTCTCGCTCGACCCGGAGCTCAGACAGGGCCAACGAACTGGCTCGTTAGCGATCGACGTCGTCCCACCGACGAACACCGACTACGTCAACGAACAGGACAACACCGAAATCGTCGTCATCGAGAACTAGTACCCTCCCAAACGTCAACTGATGGGTGAAATCGAACAGCAACAACTGATTTTACCCATCAGTTCAGGTTTGGGAAGCCACTAGGGTAGCTACTGAAATTCGATGCACACCCGATCGGAAGCTGAGTCTGTAATCGGTGTGTCCATTGGTTCAGTTGTTCCTGTAGCACCCCCACGTTAGTCCCACTCGAGCCACTCTCGCTCCCACCCAGTTCGTGAGGCCGCTCGTCGAGTCGCGTGTTCGACATCCTCTCGAGCCATCCGATTACGTTCGACCGCACCGGTCTGCTCACCGTCGACGAGCAACGGTTCGAACGAGACCACGCCGAACTGCTCGGTCGCCCCATCGGCATCGATGGCCTCGAGACGCTGTGGCAAACTTCCGTGTGGATAGACGAGCCGGCCACCATCACCGAGTTGCTCGAGCAGTGGTCGAGGTGGCGCAACCGTCGCGGCCTCCACGAGGATCCGATCGAACGGCGCGTATGCGGGGAGTCCACGAGCCCCATCGCGACAGTCGACGAGGACGCCGCCGTAGCCGGCTCGCTCGAGGTTTTCCCGGGCCTCGTATACCACTGGGCGGGCGATGTCCACGGCGTGCACGTTCGTCTCCCCCACGAGTTCGGCGAGAACGGCGGCCGTGTAGCCGACGCCGACGCCGACGACGAGGACTGAATCTCCGTTCTGGGGGCGCAGTGACTCGAGAAGCTGGCAGACGGTGCTTGGGGCGAGCACGCGTGTGCCGAGCACCTCGTGCTCGCGGTCGGCGTACGCTGCCCGGTCGTCATCGACGAACGCGTGGCGTGGGACGTCACTCATTGCGGCGGCGACCGCCTCGTTCTGGAGGACGCCTTTGGACTCGTGGATGAGGCCGTCGACCATGTCCTCACGCAGTACCGACAGCTCCATGGGCACGCTATCGCCGCGACGGTAATCAAGGGCTCGCTTGCGCCAGTGGTGCGTTACTGATCGCCAGCAGGGAGGGTTGCCTCCGGTTTTCGGCCGGTGACGACGTGCACCGCCGAACCAGGAACGGGACGAACTGAGACGGCTTCGAGCCCCGCAGCCTCGAGCCACCCTCGGTACACATCAGGCGCATACCAGCGCCCTTCGGCAGTCGTTGTGAGCGCGTCGACCGCCGCTCGACTCGCAGCCTCGCCCTCGAGTGCCGTCACCAGGGCTAGCGAACCACCGGGTCGAAGCACGTCGACGCCCGCTTGGATGAGACGCTCGTTCGCATCCGGCCCGAAGCGGTGAGTCTGCTCGATCGCAGTGACGAGGTCGAACCGGTCGACGCCTGCGAGGGTATCAGCCAGTCCGTCGGGGATCGTCCCCTCGAGCGTCTCGACGTCCGCAGGAGCGAGAACACCACGGGAGGCAACGAGGTGTTCGGGCCGATCGTATACCGTCACGTCGAACCCGCGGGCGGCAAATTCGGCTGCGTGTCGACCCGGAGTCCCACCGATCTCGAGCACCCGCTGTGTGTCCGGCGCAACGTGAACCAGTTCGGTGACGACCGTTCGAACAGTCGACTCGTCGACAGCCGCCAGTGCCCCGAGTCGGTTTCGCCGTTCGACGTCTGTCATCGTGTTGGGATCGTTCCCCCGCATTGTCGACGCGAGTTCCAGACCGCGCTCGAGTCGATCGAGCGTGCTCGGCAGGGATCCGATCGATCGCACGTCCGTCTTGGCCAGAAAGCCGAGTGATCGGTTCGTCGGTTCGTACGTGCCGTCGACCCGCACGAGAAACCCCTCGGTTTCGAGTGCGGAGACGAGTGTCGTCGCTGCGCGGGGCGTCAGATCCGTCTCGGCGGCGAGTGCTTCGGGCGTATCCGCGGTAGTCATCAGCGCCTCGAGGGCACCCGTTTCGCGGGCGGCACGCAACAGGAGCAGTACCTCGAGTGATGGAGTGGTGGACATGACGGCAGTGTGTACTGGTGGGTGTTCCGGGATCGAAAAGCCACCTGTTCGTCGCGGTACTCCCGGATGACGATGTCGAGCAGACAGTCAAACTCAACCGGCGTGCGAAACGTCGATCAGCGGCGTTCGTTGCACGAGGGCGTGCTGGCCAGCATGGCTTCAGCTCGTCGATCGTCCACTCCCATTGATAGTCATTGTATGCTAATGTTTCCCACTGTCCGAGAGTCGTGGTGCTGTATTAGGGAGCGTCGGAACAAATTCGATACTAGTGACGGGGATATGGACTACTACGACAAACTCCTCATCGCGATTCCTGTGTCAGTTGGTGTCGGCATACTAAGCAGTCTCCATCCAGTTGTGGCGTTTTCACAGGGGCTGCTGACGGGGAGCCTGGTGGCAATCGTCCTCATCCTCGATCTGCTCTTTCGAAACCCGCCGGAGAAATCGGCGCCGGTCGCCCGCGGTGATCGTGTTATCGAGAGTCAGTCTCTGTGACCGCCCCGACCGCCTGTGACGATCATCAGCCGCGCATCGGGACGAACCTGACGCCGCTGCCCTCGTGTGTCTCGAGCGACCCGTCATCTCGTTTTCGGGCGAACACGAGCGTCTGCCGGCCAGTCCCGAGTGGGCCGAGGAGTCGGCCGCCGGGTCGAACCTGCTCGATCACGGCGTCGGGGAACGTCGGCGCAGCACAGGTCAGGTAGGCCGCGTCGTAGGGTTCGTGTTCCGGCCACCCGTTCCGACCGTCTCCCGCCCGAACCTCGACGTCGTCGTAGCCCATGCGCTCGAGGGTTGATCGGGCCTGGTCGGCGAGGTCGTCGCTGTACTCGACGCTGTACACCGTCCCGGAGTCGAGGTATTCGGCGGTAACCGCCGCGTGATAGCCACAGCCGGTACCGATCTCGAGAACCCGATCCTCGGGCTCGAGCTCGAGACGGTCGACCATGATGGCGACCATGTGCGGGGCACTGATCGTCTGTCCGTCGCCGATCGGTAGCGGGCGGTCGTCGTACGCGTTAGCACGACGGCCGGGAGGAACGAACGCGTGACGTGGCACGGCCTCGAGCGCGTCGAGCACGCGGTCGTCCTCGATGCCGGTTCGGCTGGCGACGATGTCGACCATCCGTTCGCGGTCATCACGTCGATCGTCACCGGTGCCGTCGGCCCCGCGCATCTTACCACGCAGACCAGGCGCTGCTCGTCTCGTCGTAGGCGTAGACCCGTTTGACGTCCTTCGCAGGGACACTGTCGCCGGGCATCTCGTACCGATCGCGATCGTAGCCCGCTGCATCGCCACGGACGACGAAGGCGTCGATTTCGAACTCGTCGTCTCCGAAGGAGTCGGACGCTCCAACCGTAAACTCGTAGTCGCCGGGGACGTGAACGGCAATGCTTCGGCTGTCGTCTTTCCGCCCGTCTTTGGGGTGGATCGTGACGTTGACCGAGACGTTATCGACCTCGCGCGTCCAGACGGTCTCGATCTCCGTCGCTGGCGCTGCACCGACGCGTTTCATCCCGTCGAGTTCGATGCTCGTCACCCGAACCGTCGCGAGCACTTCCTCGGTCTCGAGCAAGAACTCGTCACCGAGTTCGACCGTTTCGTCCTCGGGTGTGGTGACGTTCGCGGTGAACGACTCCCCGTCCTGGGAGACGACGACGTCGAGGGTCACCTCGCGTTCGGGTTCCGGCTGTACTTTGTGAACGTGTCCGCAGTCGCCACACCGGACGGTGAGGCTCCCCCCACCCGGGGAGAGCACCTCGTGAACCGTCTCGAGTTCCGGCGAACACGAGGGGCAAGGTGCGGGGATTCGGTCCTGAGTGTCGCTCATGGTCTCCATGTACAGGCTCCGGGCGTAAAAGGCGATTGAAGCGGCGGCGGGTTTCTGCTCGGGGCGCTCGAGAGAGGTTATCGTGTTCAGGATCGCACGGAACGAGTACCCGGTTCAGCCCTGTCTCGGCAACTCGACTTCGACGCCGTCGGCGTACACCGTTGGCTCGCGGATGATCCCGTCGAGGTGGATCGGTGCCTCGACGTCCCCGCCGATCCCGGCGTCGTCACCGATGGCGATGTGCACCGTGCCGCCGGCTTTCTCGTCGAGCAGCACGCTCCCGACGAGTTCCGTGACGGCGACGTTCGTCCCGATGCCGAGTTCGGCGAGGTTGTACGCCGCATCGCCGACCTCCTCGGCGGCCGTGTCGACCGTCTCCCGGATCTCGTCGTCCGAAATACGGGTGACGAGGCCGCCCTCGACGTCGAACTCGAGCGTCTGTCCCTCCTCGAGCAGCCCGTGGGGCATCATCGTGCCGTCGACCACGAACGTGCCGTCGGCGGTTTCGGGGCTGACGAACACCTCGCCCGCAGGAAGATTCGACATCTGGCCGGCCTCGTGGACGATACCGGTGTCCGAGAGGAACTGCCGCTCGCCGATGCCGAACGTAATGTCCGTTCCAGCATTCGTAGTGACTCGAACCTCCGCCGCGCCGTCGACCTGCTCTCGAACGTCTCGACAGTGGCCGGCAATCGTGTCGTAGTCGGCATCGAGCCCGGTCGTGAACACGTCCTCGGTGATTCCAGGCAGCGTGGCGACGCGGGAACCGGCTTCGTTCGCATCGGTTCTCGCCCGGGTGTGACTCAGGCTCTTGGTCGTCGGCGCGAGAACGACGTCACCCGCGGCCATCGCCGTCGCGACCGGTTCGGGCGGTTCGCCCCCGTGCGTCTCGCCCGGCGGATAGCGGACGATCACTGCATCGTCGGTGATTTCGCTGGCGACGTCGTACAGCGCCGTCCCGATCGGCTCGCGTTTGTCGTCGGTGACGATCACGCAGGATTCCTCGGACTCGAGCGCCAGACACTGCTCGATTGCCGTCTCGGCCGCTGACCGGAGTGCAGACATATCCGAAGGTGCGTCCACGGCCCGGAAAGCTCTTTCCGAATCCGGATGTTTCGAGTGCGCCAGCCAGCCACTCGTCACGTGCCAAAACCAACACGGACGTGTCAGGTAGCGGTACCACTATACCAAAACGGGCACACTATCCGGACGACATGGTTCGATCGACGGTCGACGACCTGCTCTTTGATCAGTCGACGAACGAAGCGGTTCGCGAGACGCTCCCGGAGTGGGTGATCGGCGTATTCGAGATCGTGACTCATCTCGGCGACGGTGCAACGTTAATCATCTTCGCGACTATGCTCTACTGGTTCGGCACGGAGTCGAGACGACGCCAACGCGCCCTCGTGATCGCGATTGGGCTCGGCGCGTTGGCTATCAGCGCGGGAATGAAAGGGATTTTCGTACGGCCACGGCCGGAACTCGCCGGCGGCTACGGCGGCTACAGTTTTCCCAGTGCACACGCCCTCGGCGCAGCGGCGTTCTACGGCGCACTCGCCGTCGTCGCCGACACCGGCACCCGTCTCCAGCGGTATGTACTCGTCGGGACGATTATCCTCCTGGTCGCGTTCTCGCGAATCGTCATCGGCGTCCACTACGTCGGCGATGTACTCGTCGGCGTCGTCATCGGATTGGCGTTCGTGGCGCTCGTGGTTCGGTCGGAACGAGCCGAACCGGGATTCATCTTCGCCCTTGCCGGTATCATCGCGATATTCGCACTCCTCCTCGGCTCCCGTGAGTTTACCACGATGACGATCGGTGCCTCCCTGGGGGCAACCGTCGCGTGGTTTACCGTTGCCAATCAGCCGTCGAACCCACATGGTGCATCAATTCTCCTGCTGGCCTACCTGATTCTCCCCCTCATCATCGCTCTCAGAGCGGCCAACTCGATACTCGGCTCCCCGGTACCAGGCGACCCCCACTGGCTCGTCGAACTCGTCGGATACACGGTCGCAACGGGGACGATCCTGACCGTCCCGGTGATCGCCGAGCGGATGAACGACTGGCCGCCAGTCGTGTGGCTCCAGGCCCGACTCCCGTTCACCGGTCGAACGATCGACCCGGAGAAACTATCGGAGATGCGAACAGGTGAGTGACCACAGCGAGGAACCAGAGCCGGAACTGGAATGGCCACCGATTATCGGACACCGACCCTACCCACGAGTCGGCGCTCGAGCTGATCGCCGACCTCGTGGTTGACTTCGAGTCAGGGCCGGTTATCGACAGCGGAGGGGCAGTCGATAGCGGTGATTCGGCTGGGAAACAGGGGCGGGGTGACGCCGTCGCTCGCGTTTCCAAAGTGTCGGTTCGACAGGTCAGTACTGGGGTCGGTCGAGGGGCCGATCAGCGAGTGACTGATTGGCAGGAGACGACGACAGTGAGGGAAAATCAGGTCCCGTTCTCGAGCACCTCGACGCCGATCAACGAGTCGCCGGTTAGCGCACGGACGTACGCCCCGCCAGCGATGGAGACGTGAGAGAAGTCGTTCTCGTCGAGGTCGTACATCCCGATGGCCCGGGAAGTGTCCCCGCCGCCGACGACGGAGAAGCAGTCGGTCTCGGCGATGGCGCTGAGAACCTCGACGGTACCGTGGGCGAACCGCTCGTCCTCGAAGACGCCGAGTGCTCCTTTGACGAAGACCGCGTCGGATTCGCGAACCAGGTCGGCGTAGGTGTCGGCCGTCTCGCTCCCAACGTCGAGGTACGAGGTATCCTTCTCGAGGCCCTCGAGGGCAACTTCGGCGCGCTCGCCTTCGGTGTCCTCGTAGGCGAGATCCGAGGCGAGGGTGAGGCGATCGTCGTAGGTCTCGAGGATGCGTTCGATCGTCTCGGCGTGGTCGTCCCACTGGTGGTCGAAGAACTCGGTGCCGTCGACGTCGTAGCCGACGTCGTGGCCGGCCGCCCGGCAGAACAGTTCGCCGACGATGCCGCCGAGACAGAAGCGGTCGACGGTGTCCTCGTCCTCCTCGATGACGGGGATGAGATCCTCGGCTTTCGTGCCGCCGAGCACCATCGTGATCGGGCCGTCGAACGTCCGCCCCTGAATCGCGGAGTTGGCGGTGTACTCGGCGTCCATGACGGGCCCTGCGTAGGCGTCCATGAGGAGCGGGAAGCCCACGAGCGACGCGTGGGCGCGGTGGGCCGCCGAGTAGGCGTCGTTGACGTAGGCGTCGAACCGTGGCGCGAGCGTTCGGACGAACTCGCTTTCGGCGTGCTCCTCCGGGGCTTTTTCGGGCAGTTCGTCCTCGCACATCCGAACGTTCTCGAGCAACAGGACGTCGCCCGACTCGAGGCCGTCGATGGCGTCGAGTGCCTCCCCGCCGTAGGTGTCGGCGACGAAGTCGACGTCCCGGCCGAGGTGCTTGGCCAGCACCGCGGCGTGGCTCTCGAGCGAGATGAACGTGTCACGGCCGGGGCGACCCTGGTGTGCCATGAGGGCGACGGCGTGGTCGTCCTCGAGGAGTCGACGGACTGAATCGGCGTGGCGGGCGAATCGGCGGTTGTCCTGAGCGACGCCGTCCTCGACGGGGGCGTTGAGGTCGACACGGACGAGCAGTCGCTGACCGGGCTCGAGGTCGTCGATAGTTTTGAACATAGGTGTACGGGTGCGATCCGAGCGCTTAAAACGGACGGATAGCGCCGGCTCTTGCGATCTACGTGAACGGTTGTATTGGCTGCAGTGCGAACCAATACTACAGATAATGACGGTAAACACTATAGAAAATACACCATTATCACGCCTGAGACCAACCGGGATCAGAACAACCAGAGAGAACGATTCAACCCACGACGTGAGTCAGTGACCGGCGTCGCTGTCGTACGGTAGCGACGTCGAGACGTCGGGTCGCCTACGCGGCGGCTTCTTCGGTCTCGACTTCGGATTCGGCCTCGGACGTGACGTACAGCGCCAGATCGAGCATCCGGTTCGAGAACCCGTACTCGTTGTCGTACCAGGTGAGCACCTTTACGAGGCCGTCCTCGAGCACCATCGTGGACTCGAGGTCGACGTACGACGAGAACGGAAGGCCGACGATGTCCCGGGAGACGATCTCCTCGTCGGTGTAGCCGAGGACGCCGGCGAGTTCCCCGTCGGCAGCGTCGCGAATCGCCGCCTCGAGATCCTCCTTGGTGACGTCGGCTTCGAGATCGACGGTGAGGTCGGTGATCGAGCCGTTGGGGACGGGGACGCGAATCGCCATCCCGTCGAGTTTCCCCTCGAGTTGAGGGAGGACTTCGGTGGTGGCGATGGCGGCACCCGTCGAGGTCGGGATGATGTTCTCGGCGGCGGCACGACCACGGCGGCGCTTGGTCTGTGGGCCGTCGATCAGAGCCTGGGTACCGGTGTAAGCGTGGACGGTCGTGAGCAGGCCGGACTCGATGCCGAACGCCTCGTCGAGCACCTTCACGACGGGGGCGACACTGTTGGTCGTACAGGAGGCGTTCGAGACGACGTCTTCGCCGGCGTACTCGTCCTCGTTGACGCCGTAGACGACCGTCAGAACGTCCTTGTCACCTTTCGGCGGCGCGGAGATGAGTACCTTCTCGGCGCCGGCCTCAAGGTGCTGGGCGGCGTCGTCGTAGGTGCGAAACAGGCCGGTCGCTTCGAACGCGACGTCGACGTCCAGGTCGTTCCACGGGAGCTGCGAAGGGTCTCGCTCGGAGAGGAGGTGTATGTCGTTGCCGTCGACGGACAGGGTATCGCCCTCGCGCTCGACGTTCTCCAGACGGCCGTGGACGGAGTCGTATCGGAGCAGATACTCCATGTCGTCGTTGTCCATCACGTCGTTGATCGCGACGATTTCGAGACCGTCGTAATCGAACGAGGCACGCAGGACGTTCCGGCCGATGCGGCCGAAGCCGTTGAGGCCGATACGGACGACCTCCGCGTCCGAAGGGTCTTCCGTAAATGAATGTTCACTCATATCTGAGTAGTATGATTTCCACCGTTAAAGTAGTTGCCCCCTTCGTGTCGAAAACACGATGGTGCCGGTCGTGTTTAGCCGGTGCGAAAGGAAACGTTCGACGACCAAGTACGGTTTAATTACCAGCTAATAAACATAGAGACACAGTCACAGTGAGAATTTATAACACAGCTACGTCTGCCGGTTTTGTCCCCAATTACTCAATTACGAGTTAACATCTATCAGCCTATCCGAAACTATTATACCCGTCGTCAGTGGAGGAGAACCCGTATGCTTCGGGTCGGAATCAACGGATACGGAACCATCGGGAAACGCGTCGCAGACGCCGTCCGGGCACAGCCCGACATGGAGGTCTGTGGCGTCGCCAAGGTCAGCCCAGACTACGTCGCGGTCAACGCCGTCGAGGCTGGCTACCGCCTCTTCGCCGTCGACGAAGCGCGGATCGATGGGTTCCGCGAAATCGGCGTCGACGTCGCCGGCACGGTCGACGGACTGGTCGCCGAAAGCGACGTCGTCGTCGACGCAACGCCCTCCGGCATCGGTGCCCAGAACCGCCCGCTGTACGAACGCCACGACACCCCCGCGATCTTCCAGGGCGGTGAGGACGCTACCGTTGCTGAAGTCAGCTTCAACGCTCGCGTGAACTACGACGAGGCCGAAGACGCCGACTACGTCCGTGTCGTTTCCTGTAACACCACCGGCCTCTCCCGGCTCGTCGCCCCGCTCGAGGAGGCCTACGGGATCGAGAAGGTTCGCGCCACGCTGGTTCGACGCGGCGGTGATCCGAACCAGACCGGCCGCGGCCCGATCAACGACGCCGTCCCGGATCCCGTCTCGGTGCCATCCCACCACGGCCCCGACGTTCAGACCATCTTCCCCGACCTCGACATCGACACCATCGGCCTCAAAGTCCCCACGACGATGATGCACGTCCACACCATCAACGTCACCCTCGAGAACCCACCCGCCGACGAGGCCGACGTTCGCGACCTGCTCGCCGCCCAGGATCGCACCGTCATGGTGCCAGAGTACGCCCGTATCGATGGCGCGGGGACGCTCAAGGATATGGCCCTCGACGCCGGCCGCCCGCGCGGCGACATCTGGGAGAACTGCATCTGGGAGGAGTCGGTCACGATTCAGGGGAACGACCTCTACTGCATGCAGGCGATCCACCAGGAATCCGATGTCGTCCCCGAGAACATCGACGCCCTACGGGCGATCTCGGGTCACCTGTCTGGCCCCGAGAGCCGTTCGCTCACCAACGAGACCCTCGGCATCGGCTTCAGCCGCTTCGACGACCGGGCGCTCCCCTCACTCGATACCCAGACAGCGGACTGACCCGCCACGCAAATCGGTTGCCGAACGGTCGGTCTTTGCTCCGTCGCATCGTTGTGAACGCACCCCAGAGCAGTCCCGGGAACTGATCGGAACTCGCTAGACCGAGCACTTCTCGAGTGATGACCGCGAGGAACACCTTTTTGCACCTCCCATCCTTACCGACTCGTATGCGCCGTGACGACCGCGACGAACCTTTCGATGACCTCTTTCGAGAGATCGAGCGGATGATGAACGAGATGATGAGCGGGGCCGACGTGAACTTCGAATCGGGGGGAGCCGTCGATAGCGGCTTCGGAAGCGACACACACGTCGACGTCCACGATGCGGACGACGACATTCGCGTCATCGCCGACCTTCCGGGCGTCGAAAAACAAAATATCGAACTCGAATGCGACGGCAAGACCCTCACAATCTCCGCCCGGAGCGACCATCGCGAGTACGACGAGCGCGTCTCCCTGCCCCGTCGGGTCAACGAACACACCGCCTCGGCGACCTACAACAACGGCGTCCTCGAGGTCGTGTTCGAACCGGCCGAGAAGTCCTCCGACATCAGTCTCGAGTAGGCTCCCGTCGGGCGTTCACGACCGCAAACGACTGCTCGTTTTGTACCCCCGGTTCACGAATCCTACAGAGCAACGACGCCGTCTCACCCGCGTATCGATAACCGGCCCAGCCGCTCGCCTCGCGAGGGGCAGCCCGAGGCGTCGACCGATTGGCAGACCTGGCGGTCAACAGGTATTTGCCGACGAACGACTAGCTAGTACGTAAAGCGTTTGCGGGCGCGGTGTCCGCGCCACCAGTCCCCCAGACGGGACGGATCTCCAATGGAAGACACCTCAAAATATCTCATCAGGGCGAACGTGACGGCCGACGGCGTGGTCGAGCGGAGCGACGTCGTCGGTGCCATCTTCGGCCAGACCGAGGGGCTCCTCGGCGACGAACTCGACCTCCGCGACCTCCGTCAGTCACAGAAAGTCGGCCGCATCGACGTCGACATCACCAGCACCAGGGGCACCTCACACGGCCAGTTGACCATCGCCACCAGCCTCGACAAAGTCGAAACGGCGACCCTCGCAGCCTCGCTCGAGACTATCACCCGCGTCGGGCCGTGCCGGGCCAGCCTCGAGGTCGAGGAGATCGAGGACGTCCGTGCAGCCAAGCGCAAAGACGTCGTGGATCGGGCGAAAGAACTCCTGCGGACGGGTTTCGACGACTCCGTCATGTCCTCAGACGAAATCCTCGCCGAGGTTCGCGAGTACGTTCGGGTCGAGGACATCACCGAGTACGAAGGACTGCCCGCCGGCCCCCGCGTCACCGACAGCGACGCGATCATCGTCGTCGAAGGACGTTCCGACGTCCTCACGTTGCTCAAATACGGCGTGAAAAACGCCATCGCCGTCGAAGGAACGAACGTCCCGGACGCGGTCGCAGAACTCACCCACCATCGAACGGTCACCGTGTTTCTCGACGGCGACCGCGGCGGCGATCTGATCTTCGAGGAGCTCGCCCAGGTCGGCGACATCGACTACGTCACCTTCGCCCCCGCCGGTAGCTCCGTCGAGGATCTCGACCACCACGAACTGTTCACCGCCCTGCGAAACAAAGTGCCGTACGAGACCGTTTCGGGGACGAACGAACCCCGGGACGCGATCGCCGCCACCGACGGCAGTGCAACGCCAGCGCCGCCGGTGACCGAAACCGGCAGCCAGCCGTCCCAGTCGGCGATCGACTCGGCGCTCGAGGCAACAAATTCCGCCGAGACGGCCGCCACGAACGAATCGACCGCTGGCGAGGCCGACGCCGCTGAATCCGACCGGCAACCCACAGAATCCGCGACCACATCAGCAAAAACCGAACAGGCGACCGCGGAATCGACACCACAAACCCCGACAACGCTCTACGACCACGCAAACGAGGTCATCAGAGCGGACACCGATCAGGTTCGCTTTCTCGACGACGAGAACGAACTACTCGGCGACGGTGAAGCCGGTGACGTTATCGACCTGCTCGAGGCGAACGCGGACGGCGCGCTCTCGACCGTTATCCTCGACGGCATCGCGACCCAACAGCTTCTGGACGTGGCGGCCGATGCCGGGGCCGATCGGATCATCGCTCGAGCGCTCGGGCAGTTCACGAAACGACCGACCGGGGTACGCGTCCACTCCATCGACGAAGTCGCTGAGTCTGTCCCGTAGTCTCCTCGAGTGGTTCGGGAATCTCGCAAGGCGGTTTCGTCACGTCTCCTCACTGTCCGATGCCCGACTGGCCGATCCGGTCACTTTCTTTGCGAGGAGTCTCGGCATGTCACCGGGGGTCGTGAGACGTCGCTGGACGAGTACGAGCACCACGGCACAGACGATGAGCGCACTGCCAACGTACGGCCGCGATCCGGTAGCGACCATCTCGAGACCCGCCAGTGCGGCCGGGATCGCAAAGATGAGGACGCCGACGAGTTTGATCGTATCGAAGAGCCCTGCCATTGGACTGGGTTCGAGCGGTGGGATCAAAAACGCGACGGAGTATTGGATGCCAAAAATGAGATGCATCACTTCATCGGAAACCATTTATTCTCCAAGCGGCGAATCCAGCGTATGTTTACCGGCATCGTCGAGGAGACGGGCGAAGTTGGAGGACGGGAAGCGACAGCCGAGGGGCTCAGGCTCCGAATCGGGGCCGACGCGGTGGCGACCGACCTGGCTCACGGCCAGTCGATCAGCGTCAGCGGGGCCTGTCTGACCGTCGAGCGATTCGACCCCGGGACGTGGTTCGAGGTGTTTCTCGCGAGCGAGACCGTCGAGCGAACCTACCTCGGCACGCTCGAGGAAGGTGACGCCGTCAACCTCGAGCGGGCGATGCCGGCCGACGGCCGCTTCGACGGGCACGTCGTGCAGGGTCACGTCGACGCCGTGGCGACGGTGACGGAAATCGAATCGGTCGGCGACGACTGGTTTTTCGAGTTCGACCTGCCTGAGGGATACGATCGGTACGTCGTCGAGAAGGGGTCGATCACCCTCGACGGGATCAGCCTCACCGTCGCGGAGTTGACCGACGACGGGTGCGTGACCGTCGCCATCATCCCGACGACCTACGAGCTGACCACGCTCTCGGAGAAATCGGTCGGTGACCCGGTTCACCTCGAGGTCGACGTGCTCGCGAAGTACGTCGAACGCCTGCTCGAGGGCCATCTAGAGAAGGGCGACGCGATCATGGCAGCGCAGTGACGAGCGGAGCGACTCGGTTGAGGCTGCGCAGTGGTAGTCGGGAGCGACGCGCTCGAAGGAGACACCGTCGCTCGACCACGGCGAAACGAACGAGTCATCGCTGTCCAGGCTCGAACTCGGTTCGTTCGACTGGATACTCCTCGACCCGTCCGCGAACGGCCTTGTAGGTGCGTCGGTAGCGGCTGAGCTTTCGGTACAGGTAGATCGCGATGACGCCGTCGTAGGCGACGACGAAGAGGACGATAGCCAGCCCCGATCCGATCGCCCAGGTGGCACTGATGATTGGGGGGACGATCTGGACGGCGACGTTGTAGGTGGCGTGGAGCACCGACGCGATGAGCAGCCCCTTGACCACCAGCGGGCCGGCGTGCTGTGGGTTGAACTTCGCTAGTCCGAGGTAGTAGCCGGCAATCGCCGAGTAGATGACGTGGCCGGGGCCGGCCAGCGCCCGGGTCGTCGTGATGCCCGTCGCCGCGGCGAAGACGCTGGTTTCCGGGCTCACCGTTCCGACCGTCTGCGAGATATACAACGCATTTTCGATGGCCGCAAAGCCAAGACCAGCAACGGCGCCGTAGACGGCCCCGTCGATGACCGCATCGAACGTGTCGCTGCGATAGGCGAAGATCCGGACGGCCAGGAGTTTAACCGCCTCCTCGACCGGGCCGACGACGAGGAAAAAGAAGAGGATCATTCCGACGACGGGGACGGGTTGTAAAATCGCCCCGCCGACGGTGTTGATGACCGCGGCGAACGTCGCAAACAGGACGGCGAGGACGAAGGTGCCGACGAGCAGGGAGAGCGGTTCGCTCGTCGTGATGTCGGCGTACCAGATGTAGGCGGCGAGCAGCGCCGCCGGCACGACCGAGAGCCCGAAGAACACGCCGATCATCGGTTCGTCGAGGACGAGAACGGCCGGCGAGGCGAGCAACGAGATCGTGATCAGGAGGGCAACAGCGAGGACGATCGCGTGCAGTCCGTAGCTGATGAGGGCAAAGAGCGAGGTGGCAAACCGATCGATGCGCGAGCGGGGTTCCCACGTCGAGATGTCGTAGAGATCCGCCGCGCCGTCGGCCGCCCGTTCGATCGGATCGCGCTTGGTGCCCATGGCCAGGGATACGTCGGCCAGCAATCAAATACGTTCGCCGGCAGCCACCTTATATGGTATTAAATGTCAATAGTTGTTTAAGGTGGATGTTTATGGGTACTGACTCGTGAATCGATACTATGAGCCGACCGATTCGCGGAGTACTGTACTCCACACCGCCCTCCCCCGACGACACACGCATCGTCCGAAATCTACCACCAGCGATCGCGGGCACCCTCGAGCGCGAGGCTGCCACCGAACCGACCGAAGCCGAATCGGCGACCGAACCCGACCGCTCGCCCGAAGCCGATTCCCAACTGACCGCCACTACCACCTATTCTTCGCTGACCGGTACACCTGCGGACGATTGACTGGATGGAACGCTTCTGCCGAACGTGAGCGACGGCGACGCGTAACCGGAACCCGTCCGCCGTCGACCCAGCGACCCTCCTCGAGCGAACCCACAACCGACTAAGCCCAGGACGACCAACCGCCGGGCATGCACTTCGATCAACGAACCCAGCACGCCCTGCGCGAGGTCGGACTCGACACCGACGACCTCCGGCGGGCGTCCGAACTCGTCGTCGAGGCCGTCAGCGACGACGCCGACGCGCTCGAGTCGGTCTTCGAGCGCCACGACACCGTCTACTCGGACATGGATCTGGCGCACTCGAGCGCCGACTATCCGGAACACGCCGTCGACTACCTGGACGTGACGACCCACGCCGACGAGATGCGCGGCTGGCTCCGGTTCGACACCTGGGGCGTTCCCGTCGAAGACGGCCGAATTCTGGACGCCGACGGGGAGTACGTCGAGTTGACGCTGGGGCGACCGATTCACGGCCGGGTTCGGTTCGCCCCCGACCGGGAGACGTTGCGATGACCGGGGGCGGCAGTGCGACGAACGGCGACGGACGTGACGACATCGACGCCAGTGCCAGCGTTCGCGTCCGCGGCATTTACACGACCGCCGTCACCCGACTGCTCGAGGAGACGGGATTCGACGTGGTACAGGCGTCCGAGCCGATCCGTGACCGCTTCGATACCGCGTTCGAAACCGCTCCCGCCGACGTTCGTATCGAGACCACGCGTGACCGGCAAGGACTCGAGGTGTCGGGTGATCCCGATAGCGTTGACGCCGTCGCGAGCCGACTCGAGTCGCTCGACGTCGACACCTTCCGCTGGGCCGACGATACGCCTCGCGGTGGCGTCTTCGACGCCGAAGTGAGCGATGCCAGCGGTGGACGGGGAGCGACGGTCGACCTCGGGGACGGCCACACCGGCTACCTGCCATACGACGACGTGGACGGCTACGTCGACGACGGCAACCGATACCGGGTGCAGGTCGACGAACCGACCCCGCCGTGGGCCGACGACGACCCGCGCGTGCTCCCGGGCGTCACCGTCCAGGGCGGCCTCTGTTCGCTCTCCCGTCGATGGAACGGGATCGGCACGGACTTCAGCGGCGCTCGAGCGGAGGAACTCGTCGGAATGACCGACCTGCTGTCGACCGACGTCCCCGACGGCTGGGGGCTTCGCTGGCACCGAACCGCCGAAGATGCCGACCTCGAGGCGATGGGCGCAGCCATCGCGGACGTCGTCGATCGGGCGCGAGCGCTCGAGGCGGCGCTCGGGGACGCACCCGATGAGCCGGAACCGAACTCACCCGGCGCGCTCGCGACTCCCCAGTCGACGGCCTGGCTCTGGTTCGGCAGGGAGTCACGGGTGGCGCTGGACGACGCTCGTCGGGCGGTCGAGACGACGATGGCCGGCCACCACCGGATCAAAGCCGGCAGCGCGTCGGCGAGCGCGGCCGTTGACTTCGCCGAGGCCGTCTGTTCGGACACGGATGGAACCGACGTGTTCCCCTTCGGCGCGGTCTCGAGACAGTTCGGCCCCACGTCCGGCGACCGGCTCTCGCTGGGTCACGGCAAGCCCGACGGTCGACTCATCACCCTCGGCACCGGCGACGTGACCGACTGGGATTCCGAAGGGACGATCACCCTCGAGCGGTCGATGCGCGGCGGTGGCACCTACGACGCCCTCGGCGCGCCCAAGGAGTCGGGTGACGTCGCCGTCACGAAGCTCCGGGAGGGGCGGTGGTGGTATCCGACGACGTACAAAGCCGCCGACGGGACGGTGAAGGGAACCTACGTCAACATCTGTACGCCGGTCGAACTGTTCCCCGACTGCGCCCGCTACGTCGACCTCTACGTCGACGTGATCCGGCGACCCAGCGGCGAGGTGGAAATCGTCGATCTGGACGAACTCGAGGCCGCGGTTTCGGATGGGCTGGTTTCTGATCCGCTGGCAGAGAAGGCTCGAGGGGTGGCGAAGGCAGTCGAGCGAGCATTATCGAAGTAAGCCATCCAGTCCACAGGCCGGGATTTCGCGGGGGTTCGAGAGTTGGGGGGCGTTCACCGGGGTGGAGGTTGGGAGTCGAACCTATTGCTCGAACAGGATCTATCACTCGGGCAGGTCATTGTCGAGATAATTATTGTCGCAACAATGACCTGGCACAATGACCTGGCGGTTCGTGGATCGCGACGAATAGTCTCGACTCGAGGCCGCTCACAGCTCTAAAAATCAAATCGCAGTGTTGATACGGACTAGTTGTACGGTGTCTCGGTGATACCCGTGTGGATCGACAAGCACCGGAAAGTAACTCCAACAAACCGTATCAGTCGGCGGCCATCGCGCCAAGTCCCGCCTCCCGCAGGTCGTCACCGTCGACGGACGAGCGCAAGGCGTCCATGCCGTCGTTGCGGTCAATGCCGAAGTTCGTTTCGTATAACTCGGCCACTCGAGCCATCTCCTCGTCGCTCAGTTTGGGGACGTCGCTGGCGGCCGCCCACTCGTCGATGTCGGCGGCGGTGCGGAACGTTGGGGTAACGCTCGCCACGGCATCGTGGCTGAGCAGCCAGGCGATCGAGGCCTGGGCCATCGTGCGCTCGCCATCGGCGTGATCAGCGCGCTCGAGGAACCGAAGCGTCTCGAGTTTCTCCCAGCCCGTCTCGTACCACTCGTCGGGGCGGAACCCACGGTGGTCGCCGGCGTCGAGCTCCGTCTCGGGGGTGACCTGCTCGTTGAGGATGCCCGACGAGTGGGGGACTCGGGGGATGAGGCTGGTCGAGGAACCCGTGCGCTCGATGGTCTCGAGGAAGTGGTTGCCGACGTCCTGCTCGAGCACGTTCCAGACCAGTTGCAGGGAGTCGAACTCCGCCTCGATGGCGAGGTCACCCTCGGCCAACCAGCCGATCGAGGGCCCGAGCGCGAGGCCGCGGGCGCGGATCAGCCCTTCCTCCTCGAGTTCGTCGAGCAACTCGAGGACGTCGTTATCGATCTCGTCGACGTTGGCGTTGTGGAGCTGGAGGACGTCGACGTACTCGACGTCGAGTCGCTCGAGGCTCTTCTCGAACGCCTCCCGGAGGTAGTCGGTGTCCATCTCCTTGGGCAACTCGCCGTGGCCCGCCTGCGGATTGTTGTAGAAGTCGTAGCCGATCTTGGTCGCGATAGTGACCTCGTCGCGGACGTCCGCGAGCGCCTGGCCGAGCAGTTCCTCGCTGCGGCCGTGGCCGTAGACGTCGCCGGTGTCGAAGTAGGTGATCCCCTGGGAGACGGCGTGGTCGACCATCTCGATCGCGTCGTCCTCGGAGCGGTCGCCCCACCAGTCGGTGCCGACGACCCAGGCACCGAAGCCGACTTCACTCACTTCCACGTCGGACGTTCCGAGCGTCTGGTACTGCATATACCCGGGTTTGGGAGTGAGGGGACTTAGGGCGTGCGGAACGTTCCCCGATCGTGGGAACTGGCGGCAGGGAGCGGTCGAATCGGAGTGGGTTCCGGAGTTCCTCACGCTCCCAGCGATCAGGTACCCACGAAGTCAGTCGTGGGTTTCCACCATTCCGCCTGTGTGAAACCGACGCCGTCACCGGGCCAATCTGTTTTGGAAGTGTGCTTAATCCCCCCTGGTAGCACTGTTGGAGTATGAGTAAGCTGGATGCGACGGTTCGATCCTGGTCACCTGAGACGGCCTTTGGGGCGCTTACCAGCCGACGACGGCGACAGCTGTTCGTGCTCGTCAACGAGTACGACGGCGTCGGACGCTCCCAATTGACGGTCGACGAACTGGCACGCCACCTCGCCACTGTCAGCGAGTGCGGTGACCGAAGTTCCTGCCGGATCAACCTCGTCCACCAGGAGCTGCCCATGCTCGAGGAAGCCGGAGTGATCGACTGGGATCGCTCGGCAGGAACGGTATCGGTTCCCGCGCACCTCAGCTTCGATACGTCGTTCATCGAGCGGACGCTCGAGAGTGACAAACTGGATTGGGACGCCGTCTTCGAGGCGCTCTCGAACGAACGGCGTCGAACAGTGTTAACCGTACTCAAGGAGACGACCGAAGCGCTCTCCCTGGAGACGCTCGCCAAGCGAGTTGCCGCCCACGAACTGGGCGCGGCCGAGCACACCGTCGCGACCACACTTCACCACCAACACCTGCCTGTGCTCCGGGAAGCTGGACTGGTCAGCGAGCAAGCCGACGGGTTCCAGTACACGGGTGAGATTCTCGAGCGGTCGGGGATCGACACCAACTTTCAGGTGCCCACAACCCCGATCATGGCGCACGCACAGGACTGAATCGGCCAGGTCGGCCAGTTCACACTATCGAATTCGAATCGTCCAGTCTACCGCTGACGATCGGTTCCTCCCTCCAACGGATCTCTACTCGATCGAGTCAGTGAAATCAAGTCAGCGGAAGTGACGCTGTCTGGAGGATCGCTGTGGCTTGTCACTGCCTGGATGATCGCCGTGGATTGTCACGCCAGGAGGATCGACTGGGTTCATCGTGCTGTTTAACCGGTGAATTTACTGCCATGACTGACTGATGAGGCTACTCCGTGTATGACTGATGAGGCTACTCCGTGTATGACTGATGAGACTACTGCCATGTCTCACTGACAAGGTTCGTTGCTGCTCGAGCGAATCGACAACGGTCACCGTGAGACGGCCACCACGAACCGGTATTTCCTGGCACTGAAGTGATTGGTACCGGGATGGGCAAAACGATCACACAACCGAACGTCTATGACCTTCGATATAGTACGGCCGATCATGACCAAGCGGCACGTCTCGTTGCCGGCGGAGGCTGAGGCGGGGATGCGGGAATTCGTGACGACAGTCGACCAGCGGCTCTCGAGCGACGAGGACACCTGTGCCGTCGTCGAGGACGTGCTCATCGACCTCTCGGGAGATCGCGAGGCGTACGAACGCTGGCAGGCAGGCGAGGACGTATCACCGGCCGAACGCGTCCGCCTCCAGAGCTACGATCCCTGTAACACGACCCTCGAGAGCGAGTACTACGCAGAGAAAGACGAGGAGCGATTCAAGCGCTCGAAACACCTCCAGTGGCTCTGGCGACAGTTCGACAGCCTGCCGATCGCCGACAACGTCGAGTTCGCGCTGCGATTCAGGCGGATGCTCGCCTCCCACCTCTTCGAGGACTGTGGGGAGAACTGCCGTTTCTTCAAGGGCATTTCGTTCACCTACGGGCACAACATCTCGATCGGGGACAACACCGTCATCCACGACGATGTCCACCTCGACGACCGCGGAACGTTGACGATCGGCAATCGAGTGTCGATCTCCGACGGCACCCACATCTACAGTCACGACCACGACGTCGTCGACCAGACGAAGGTACGCAACTACCACACCATCATCGAGGACGACGTCCGTCTCACCTACGAGTCGATGGTGCGCGCCGGGATGAAGGTCGGCGAGAACGCCATCGTCGGCGCGCGCGCTATCGTCCAGAACGACGTTCCCGCCCACCACATCGTCGTCGGCACGCCCGCAAAGAGCGTCAAGATCAAACCCGGCTGGGAGGACGTCGCCGTCCCGCTCGAGGACGCCGGCGAGGATCGGCAGGCTGAGCGCGAACTCGGGTACGAACTGCGCGACGATTTCGAGGTGTTCGACGAGTTCCAGCGTGACCTGGAGCCACCGGGTGTGATCGACGATAACCGGTAGGCGATACGCAATATTGGTCGGGATTCCGATCGTGTCGTCGCCCATGAGCATCACCGATCGTGATCGTTCGGGCAACAGCCAAGTGTATTGAGAGCATACCACACACCATGTCCCTCTGGGGCTGGCTCATCGGGTACATCGTGCTGTTCGCCGTGCTCCATCTGGTGCTCTATTACGCGTACGTTCGCCACAACGGTGAGACGACGCTTCCGTCAGTCACAGACGGCGAACACACCGGATTCCAGTCGGCACCGCGCGCCGACACCTACCGCACACACCGGGGAGATGGCGGCGAATCGGTCGACATCGACGTTGAAGATCTCGAAATACAGGGTGAATCAACGACGTGCCCACACTGTGGTGCGCCCAACGAGCGCGATCAGGTGTACACGTACTGTCGTGTCTGTGTTTCCCCGCTTCGGCAGTAACTTCAACGACGCTGGTTCGACAGTCCCCAGACGATCTTATTCGTACCGACAGCACCCAAACGACCTTATTCGCCCGAGAGCGCCGCCTCGAGCGCCTCGAGATGGTCGACGCCGACGACTGCTACCACCGACCCCGTCGCGTCCTCGCGCAGCGACTCGAGATGGTCGATCATACAGGCCTCGCGCGTTTCGTCGCGGTAGGCGGTCGCCGTCGGTTCGTCGGTACCAGCGTGCTGGAGGAGGGCACTCACTCCCGAGACGTGGCGCCGCTCGTGAGCAGCTTGCGTGGCCGGTGAATCGGCGTGTGAACAGGTGTACTCGATCGGGTCGTCGCAAGCGACGGTCATCGACGTCGCGTTCGACACCGTGGCGGCGACACGGCAGGTGAGCGCCGTTCGCGTTGCCCCGCCGAGGCTCGAGAGGACGCGCCTGGCGGTCGACGCCGGAACCCGGTCGGCGAGCAGGCGGGTGGCCAGGCGACGCACGAACGACCAGTTGGGTGCATCGATTCCGACGAGGTCGGCGTCGGGGGCGGCACTGATGGCGGCAGCCATTTCGCCGCCAAATCGCGGTGGTGCGTCGCCGTCGATATCGCGGGCGTAGGTTCGATACAGGGGCAGGGCTGCAGCAGGGAGTTCGAGTGCCAGGGCGTCCGGCTCAAGATGCTCGAGGACGAGTTTGACACGTGCGATGCTCGCCGGATGGTCGTGAACGACGCCGAGGAGGAGTACGTCGGTCTCACCCGGGAGGTGCCGACAGAACTGCGGGGAAATCCGTGGATCGTCGACGCGGTCGACGAACGACGGCTCGCTGGTCATGAATCAAGTAGTAATACGCGACTACCACCATAACCCTTCTGTTGTCCGAATCATGCCCCCGTTTCCGACGTGAGACGGTCGACAATCAGCAACGAACACTGCCGATACCCCGCGCTCCAGTCGTCGTAATACCGGGTTACTCACCGCCCGATCGCCGGCTGCTCGGGTGACCTATTCGCCAAGCTACTCGAGCGCCCAATCGATGTGTCTCCGACGTGCAAAAGACGTGGAACGGATGTGACGCCGAGCGGTGAGAACACCGCGGCGTTCAGTCGCGAATCGACAGGGAACGACCACCCTGACTGGCGTTCAGATCGGCGCACAACCGATGACTGTCGACCTCCAGCAACCACCACCCACCCGGCTGTTGTACCGTCGGATCGTCCGACTATCGGTTGGCCGCCGTCGCCACCGGAATCATCGGAGAGAGCCGTATTGAGCATTGTGGCCGAACGGAGCGGTGTGAATACGCACACCTCGAGCCCGTGACGAGGGGTCGCGGTGAACCCCAACCCGCAGGACTTTACTCGTCGGAACACACTCGAGCGTATATGACTGAGGCGACGGGCATCGTTGGGGAGTTTCTCTCGTTGAAGGCGAGCACCGACGCCGACGTGCTCGCAATGCAGTGTGGCGATTTTTACGAGTTCTTCGGCGACGATGCCGAACTCGTCGGCGAGGAACTCGATCTGAAGGTGACCTCGAAGTCCTCGCAAGGGCAGTCCTATCCGATGGCCGGCGTGCCGTTGAAGGATCTGACACCCTATCTCAAGGGTCTCGTCGAGCGCGGCTACCGGGTCGCCGTTGCCGACCAGTACGAGACCGACGACGGCCACGCTCGCGAAATCGTCCGGGTGGTGACCCCCGGAACCGTCCTCGAGACGACCGACGCCGACGCCCAGTATCTGGCGGCCATCGTCGCTGACACCTCGAGCGAGCGCGCCGCCTACGGCCTCGCGTTCGCCGACGTCACCACCGGACAGTTCCTCGTGGCGGACGCCGACACGGTCGACGACGCCATGACGGAACTGTACCGGTTCGACCCGGTCGAAGTGCTCCCAGGCCCCGACGTTCGGACTGACGACGGGATGCTCGCCCAACTTCGGGAGCGACTCGACGCCCATCTCTCGCTCCACGAGACCGAGGCGTTCGCCCCGAAACGAGCGACCCACCGCGTCCGCGAGCAGTTCGGCGCCGAAACGGTCGACCGGCTCGAGCTCGCGGAACCGACCCTTGCGGCAGCAGGAGCCGTCCTCGCCTACGTCGAGGACACCGGAACGGGCGTCCTGGCGTCGATGACCCGCCTCCAGACCCACCGTGGGAACGACCACGTCACCCTCGACGTGACGACCCAGCGCAACCTCGAGTTGACCGAGACGATGCACGGCGACCGGGACGGCTCCCTTTTTGCGACGATCGACCACACCCGAACGAGTGCCGGCGGGCGACTCCTCAAGGAGTGGCTGCAGCGCCCCCGACGCTCGATGGCGACGCTCGAGGAACGCCAGGCGAGCGTCGACGCCCTCGCGGGGGCGGCACTCGCCAGGGACGAACTGCGCGAAGTGCTCGGCGGGGCGTACGACCTCGAGCGACTGGCTTCCCGGGCGACCCACGGGAGTGCCGACGCCCGCGACCTGCTGGCCGTGAGGGACACGCTGGCGCTCGTCCCACGGGTGGCGGAGATCGTCGACTCCTCCCCCGAACTGGCGACCTCGCCGCTCCCGACGATCGTCGATCGAATCGACAGAGAGGCGGCCGCCGACCTCCGGGAGACCCTCGCCGAGGCGCTGGCAGAGGAACCGCCGTCGACGGTCACTCAAGGGGAACTGATCCGCTACGGCTACGACGGCGACCTCGACGACCTCATCGAGCGCCACGAGTCAGTGATCGACTGGCTCGAGACGCTCGCCGACCGCGAAAAGCGCCAGCACGGCCTGAGTCACGTCACCGTCGACCGGAACAAGACCGACGGCTACTACATCCAGGTCGGACGGTCGGCGGCCGACGGCGTCCCCGATCACTACGAGGAGATCAAACAGCTGAAAAACTCGAAGCGGTTCACGACCGACGAACTCGAGGAAAAAGAGCGCGATATCCTCCGTCTCGAGGAACGACGGGGCGACCTCGAGTACGACATTTTCGAGGAGCTTCGGGCGGCCGTCGCCGACCGGGCGACCCTTCTCCAGGACGTTGGGCGATCGCTCGCGACGGTCGACGCGCTTTCGAGTCTGGCGACGCACGCCGCCGAGAACGGGTGGGTGCGACCCGACCTCCATCAGGGCGACGAACTCACGGTTGCGCAGGGTCGTCACCCCGTCGTCGAACAGACGACCGAGTTCGTCCCCAACGACGTCCATCTCGACGCGGATCGCGGTTTCCTGGTCGTGACCGGCCCCAACATGTCCGGGAAGTCGACGTACATGCGCCAGGTCGCCTGCATCGTCCTGCTCGCCCAGGTTGGGAGTTTCGTCCCGGCTCGAGAGGCGGAAATCGGACTCGTCGACGGCATCTTCACCCGCGTCGGCGCCCTCGACGAGTTGGCCCAGGGTCGCTCGACGTTCATGGTCGAGATGAACGAACTCTCGAACATCCTCCACGCGGCGACCGACGACTCCCTCGTCATCCTCGACGAGGTCGGGCGCGGCACCGCGACCTACGACGGCATCTCGATCGCCTGGGCAGCGACCGAGTACCTCCACAACGAGATCCGGGCGAAGACGCTCTTCGCGACCCACTACCACGAACTCACGGGGCTCGCCGAGCACCTCCCGCGGGTCGCCAACGTCCACGTCGCCGCGGACGAACGCGATGGCGACGTCACCTTTCTGCGAACCGTCCGGGAGGGGCCGACCGATCGCAGCTACGGGATCCACGTGGCGGATCTCGCCGGCGTCCCCGGCCCCGTGGTCGACCGAGCGCGGGACGTCCTCGACCGGCTTCGCGAGGAGAAGGCCATCGAGGCCAAGGGCGGCGGCTCGAGCGAGCCCGTCCAGACGGTGTTCGACGTCTCGAACGGCGGGTTCCGCGGCCCGGCGAACGCCGACGGTGGCGAGACGGCGGGCGTCGACCCCGAGACCGAAGCCGTCCTCGACGCACTCGAGTCGGTCGACGTCAACAACACGCCGCCGGTGGAGCTGATGGCGAAAGTCCAGGAGTGGCAACGGTCGCTCGAGGACGGGTCGTAATCGGTCGCTCGAGGACAGATCGTAATCGGCGATCGAAAACACGTTGCGATACGCCTCTCGAGCGGTGATCGAGACTCGGGCAGTGATCGTGTTTCGAAATAGAGGCGCGATCGAACAAAGCGAGTCGAACGCGTCGATACCCTTTTGGACTCGCTGGGAAACAACAGCACATGACGCTGCAACAGGCACTCGAGGGGATCACGTGCCCGCTCGTGACGCCGTTCGACGACGCGGGGGCGGTCGACGAGGACGCGCTCGAGAGCCTCGTCGACGCGCTCCTCGAGGGCGGGATCGACGGGCTCTTTCCCTGCGGGACGACCGGCGAGTTCGCGAGCCTCACGTTCGAGGAACGACGGCGCATCGTCGAACTGACGGTCGACCGCGTCGACGGCGATGTACCAGTGCTCGCCGGTGCCGCCGCGACGAGCGTCGCCGAGACCCTCGAGTACGTGGAGACCGCCGCCGACCTCGGGGCGGACGCCGCGGTTGTCGTCCCGCCGTACTTTCACACCGCGACCGACCCGGCCGGCAACCAGGACTTTTTCGAACGGGTGGCCGACGAGTCCCCGCTCCCGCTCCTCCTCTACAACATCCCGTCGTGTACGGGTCGCCCGATCGCCCTCGAGACGCTCGAGGCCGTCGCCGACCACGAGGCCATCATCGGGCTCAAGGACTCGAGCGGCGACTTCGAGTACTTCCTGGACGCAATGCGGCGAACGCCCGACTCGTTTTGCTGTCTCCAGGGGTTCGACACGCTGCTCGTCCCCTCGCTCCGGATGGGGGCCGACGGCGGGATCAATGCGCTCTCGAACGTGGCGCCCGCCGCCTACGCCGAGGCGTTCGAGACCGCTGCCACCGAGCGCGGGAACGAACTCCAGGGGGCGATTTCGGCGTTGTTCGAACCGTGTCGAACCCACGGCTTCGCCCCCGCGACGAAAACCGCGCTCGCCCACCGCGGGGTGATTCCGAGCGAAGGGGTTCGCCCGCCGCTCGTGCCGGTTCCCGAGGCTGAAAGAGCGACGATTGCCACCCACGCGGACGCACTCCTCGAGGCCTGAACCATGGCCGACACGCCACCTGACGACCGGTCTTCGATCCGCCAACTCGACGAGGACACCGTCGCCCGGATCGCCGCCGGGGAGGTCGTCGAGCGTCCAGCCAGCGCCGTCAAGGAACTCGTCGAGAACAGCCTGGACGCCGACGCCTCCCGAATCGACGTCGCCATCGACGCCGGCGGCACGGAGTCGATTCGGGTTCGCGACGACGGCCGCGGGATGACCGAGACCGACGTTCGACGGGCTGTCCGTCAGCACACGACGAGCAAGATCACCGACCTCGACGACCTCGAGTCCGGCGTCTCGACGCTGGGCTTTCGAGGCGAGGCGTTACACACCATCGGCTCGGTGTCGAAGCTGACGATCCGGACGCGGCCTCGAGGTGACCACGAGGGTGGAGCGGCGACCGGCACCGAACTCGTCTACGAAGGTGGCGAGGTCGTTTCGGTCTCCCCGACCGGCTGTCCCGAGGGGACGACCGTCGAGGTCTCGGAGCTGTTTTACAACACGCCCGCTCGCCGGAAGTTCCTCAAGACGAAAGCGACCGAGTTCGCCCACGTCAACCGAATCGTCACCCGGTACGCCCTCGCCAATCCGAACGTGGCCGTCTCGCTGACCCACGACGGCCGGGAGGTGTTCGCGACGACGGGCCAGGGAGACCTGCAGGCGGCGATTCTGGCCGTTTACGGCCGGGAAGTTGCCAAAGCGATGATCGACGTCGAGGCAGCGGCCGACGAACTCCCCGCCGGGCCGCTCGAGGCCGTCTCCGGCACCGTCTCCCACCCCGAGACCAACCGCTCGAGTCGGGAGTACCTCGCCACCTACGTCAACGGGCGGGCGGTCACCTCCGAGGCGATTCGCGAGGGGATCATGGGGGCCTACGACGGCCAACTTGGCGGCAGCCGCTACCCGTTCGTCGTCCTCTTCCTCGAGGTGCCCGCCGACACCGTCGACGTGAACGTCCACCCCCGGAAACGGGAGGTGCGCTTCGACGACGACGACGCCGTTCGGCGGGCAGTCGAATCGGCCGTCCAGGACGCGCTGCTCGAGCACGGGTTGCTCCGGTCTCGAGCCCCCCGCGGGCGGTCGGCGCCCGAGGAGGCGACGGTCGAGCCGGATCGAGGACAGGGTGTGAACGGTTCCACGCGAGAGTCAGTAACCGAGCGTACTCGAGACGAATCCGAAAAAGCGCAGTCACCTCGTGATGAGACCACGAGAACGCAGGAGGTGCGAGCGGGTTCCCATAGTGAGACCGAAACTGAAGCAGACGCAGACGAGCCATCCCGGGGGGTGGATGACTCGAGTGTGAAGGTGTCCAACACGGGAACTGAGACGGATCACGTGACCCCAACCTCGGCTTCACCCTCGACCTCGACTCGAGACCTAGGGGCATCTGACCAGTCTTCCTCCCCCAAACGGCCGTCGAAGCCGGCCCGCACCCACTCGGCTTCCGGGTTCGACGCGGCGGACGCCGACACCGATCACCAGGCGTCGATCACCGCCCCGACCGAACAGCGGACGCTCGAGGGCGAGACCACGACGAGCGAGCGGGCCCTCGAGTACGACTCGCTCCCGCCGCTGCGGGTGCTCGGTCAGCTCAAAGAGACGTATATCGTCTGTGAGTCACCTGACGGCCTCGTCCTGATCGACCAACACGCCGCCGACGAGCGCGTCAACTACGAGCGCCTCCAAAACGCCTTCGCCGACGATCCGACGGCCCAGGCGCTGGCCGCGCCCGTCGAATGCGAGTTGACCGCCCTCGAGGCCGAAGCGTTCGAGAGTTATCGGGAGGCCCTCGAACGCCTCGGCTTCTACGCCGATCGAGTCGACGACCGAACGGTGGCCGTCACCACCGTCCCCGCCGTCCTCGAGAAGACCCTCGAGCCGACCCAGTTGCGCGACGTCCTCGCGTCGTTCCTCGAGGGCGACGTCGACGCCGGCGCCGAGACCGTCGACGCGCTGGCCGACGAGTTCCTGGGGGATCTGGCCTGCTATCCCTCGATCACCGGCAACACGTCGCTGACGGAGGGGTCGGTCGTCGACCTGCTGTCGGCGCTCGACGACTGCGAGAACCCCTACGCTTGCCCCCACGGGCGCCCCGTCATCGTCCGATTCGAGTACGGCGAACTCGAGGATCGGTTCGAGCGGGATTATCCGGGCCACGGGTAGCCGCGGGCTGGATTTCGGCAGCGGTCACTGATCGTGAGATGACGATTCGACCAGCGCCGCCTTCAGTAGTTCGACCGGGTGCGGCGGCTTCCGCGCCCCGTCCCGGTCGCCGAGTTGGCTCCGACAGGACGTTCCGGGAGCGGTTACCAGGTCTCCGTCACTGTCGTCGACCTGGTCGAAGAGGATTTCGCCGATCGCCCGCGAGAGGTCGTAGTGTTCGGCCTCGTAGCCGAAGGAGCCGGCCATCCCACAACAGCTCGAGTCCAGCGGGTCGACGGCATAGCCGGCCCGCCTGAGCACGCCGACGGCGTGGTGATCGGTGCCCTGGGCCTTCTGGTTGCAGTGGCCGTGGTAGGTGAGCGACCGATCGGGGGCGTCGAACGACAGACGCTCGTCGAGTCGCGTCCGGTCGACGTACTCGCAGACGCCGAACGAGGCGTTCGAGACCGCCTTGAGGGACACGGGGTCGACGCTCGTCTCTTCGTGGCCGCGGCCCCCATTCCCGCCCTCGCCCAGCAGATCCAGGTACTCGTCCTGGAACATGACCGCGTCCGAGGGTTCGACGAAGACGACCGACCAACCGCGCTCGACGTACGGGGTGACCGTTCGAACGTTGTGAGCCGCCGCCGCGGCCGCATCGTCGAGCAACCCCATCGAGTATGCCGCGCGCCCGCTCGGCTCGAGGTCGGTCGGCACGCGAACGTGGACGTTGGCGGCCTCGAGGAGCCTGATTGCGGCTTTTCCGGGGGCCGGGTCGCTGTGGGTCGTGAACGTGTCGGGAAAGAGGATCACGGCCGCGTCCGCGTTGCCTTCGGGGACGGTCGGGCCGCCCCGGGCGTCGACCCAGTCGTGGAGCGTTTCGCGGGCGAACGTCGGCAGGTCGCGCTCCCGGGCGATGCCGAGGGTGCGTTCCATCGCGGTTCGGGCACCCGGAATCGACGGCAGCCAGTTCGAAACCGGGGCGAACGTACTCCCGAGTGCCGCGAACCGGTCGATGTCGGCGAACAGTCTGGTTCGACGGCTCGCTCCCTCGCGCTCGTGGTACTGGTGTTTGACCTCCGCTTTGAGCTTCGCCAGGTCGACCCCGGTCGGGCAGTCGCTCGAGCAGCCTTTACAGCCGATACAGAGGTCGAGTACCGCGGACTGGAACCGGTCGGTGTACAACTCCTCCGGGGGCAGTTCGCCCGAGATGGCCGCCCGGAGCAGGTTGGCCCGCCCGCGGGTCGTTTGAATCTCCTCCTTCGACGCCCGGTAGGTCGGGCACATCACGTCCGAATCGGTCTGGCGGCAGGTGCCACAGCCGTTACAGAGTTCGACCAGGTGCGAAAAGCCGCCCTCGTCGGCGAACGAGAGTGACGTTCGGGGCTCGAGTGACTTGTAGGCCGCGCCGTATCGGAGGTTGTCGCGCATATCCGCACCGACGCCGCGCTCGTCGTCTGGGCCAAGGTCGTCCGGCCCGTCGCGGTAGACGACGTTTCCGGGGTGGAGCCGCCACTCGGGGTCGAACGCCGTCTTGAGTTCCTTGAACGCGCCCCACAGTTCATCGCCGTACATCTTGGGTGAGAACTCCGTTCGTGCCATCCCGTCGCCGTGTTCGCCCGAGAACGCGCCGCCGTGCTCGAGGACGAGGTCGGTCACGTCGTCGGTGATGGCGTGCATCGTCTCGATGCCGTCCTCGTCTTTGAGGTTCAGGATCGGGCGGATGTGGAGGGTTCCGGCACCGGCGTGGGCGAAGTAGGCCGCCGAGGTGCCGTGCGCGAGCAGGATCTCCTCGAACCGACGGACGTACTCGGCGAGTTCCGCCGGCGGCACGGAGGCGTCCTCGATGAACGGATACGGTTTCGGGTCGCCCTCCATGCTCATCAACAGCGGAATCGCCGCCTTCCGGAGCTTCCAGAGGTCGGCCTGCTCATCGTCCGCGTAGGCCTCGAGCACGGTGAACGCGTCGCCGTCCTCGAGCAGTCGGTCGGTCGTCTCGGCGATGGCTGCCTCGAAGTCGTCGACGAGTTCCGAGTCGAACTCGAGCATGAGCGCGGCGGCCGTCCCTTCGGGAATCGCTTCGGCGTATGCGGCGTAGCCCTCGGACTCGCGGGCGAGACGGAACACCTCGTCATCCATCAGTTCGACGCCGCTCACGTCGTGCTCGAGGGCGGTCGGGACGGCCGCGAGCGCCTCGATCAGGTCGTCGAAGCAGTAGACGGCGAGGGCGGTCTCCTCGGGGACGGTCACGAGCGAGAGGGTGGCCTCGACGACGATTCCCAGGGTTCCCTCGGCCCCAACGAGCAGTTTCGAGAGGTTGATCGCCCGTTCGCCGTCGTCGGTCTCGTAGATCACTTTCTGGAGGTTGTAGCCGCTTACCGAGCGCTTGAGGTCGGGGTAGCGTGCCTCGATCTCCTCCTGATGCTCCTCGACGAGGCCGCGGACTGTCTCGTAGAGGTGGGCCTCCCGGTCGTCTTTCCCGACGATCTCGTTCCACTCCGGACTGTCGAGGACGACCTCTCGCGTCCGGATGCGCGAGCCGTCGGCGAGGACGATCTCGCACGCCTCGACGTAGGCGTCGGTGATCCCGTAGCGTACCGAGTGCGCGCCCGTCGAGTTGTTGCCGATGCCGCCGCCGATCGTCGCCCGGTTCGAGGAGGCGGGGTCAGGAGCGAACTTCAGCCCGTGCGGGGCGAGGTGTGAATCCAGGTGATCCTGGACGACCCCCGGCTGGACGACTACGCGACGCTCGTCCGGGTCGACCTCGCGCACCGCGTCCATGTGAGTCGTGAAATCGAGCACGACGCAGCCGGGGCCGACGGCCTGACCGGCGAGCGACGAGCCAGCCCCGCGCGGAAGCACCGGGACGTCGAACTCGGCCGTGATCTCCATCGTCGCCTGAACGTCCGCGACGTCGCGTGGATGTACCACGCCCGCCGGTCGCGCCTGGTAGATGCTCCCGTCTGTGGCGTACAATAGTTGCGCGTACTCGTCGAAGGCGACCTCGCCGCTGACGGCATCGCTGAGCGCCTCCGCCAGTGGAGCGTACTCCTCGAGGGGCGGCCCTGTGGGTGTCTCGAAAGCGCGCTGGTGCCCGTCGAGTGCTTCGAGGGAGTCGTCAGGGCCACCGCCGTCGCCGGATTCGTCCTCGACTGCCATGGAGTGAGGTACGGCGACGAAACGGAAATAGACTGTGATAGAGAGAGTCTGACACGAAACGAGAACGAACGACAGGGCTAATCCCCTCGAGTCGAGAGTACGGCCATGCGACTCGCGAGACTCGCGACCCCCGAGGGGCCAGTTTCCGGCCGGTACGAGGACGGCGTCGTTCACGCCGACGACGGCACGTACGCGGTTGGCCGTGACGGCTCTCTGCTCCCGCCGTGTGAACCGACCGCACTGTACTGCGTCGGGCGCAACTACGCCGAAACGCTCGAGCAGATGGAGTACGAACGGCCCGAGGAACCGGACTTTTTCATCAAGCCGCCGGCCGCGCTGGCCGGCCACGGGCAGCCGATTCCCTACCCCACGTTCAGCGACGAGCTGACCTACGCGGGCGAACTGGCGGCAGTTATCGACAGCCGGTGTCGCGACCTCGAGCCCGCGGACGTGCCCTCGGTCGTCCGGGGATACACCATCATGAACGACCTCGACGCCCTCGACCAGCAGGGACGGACAGCCCGGAAGGCGTTCGACCGCTCCGGCCCACTCGGGCCCTGGATCGAGACCGACGTCGATCCGACGAGCCTCGAGATGTGGACGGACGTCGCGGGCGAGCGACGGCAGGAGGCGACAACCGAGTTGATGCTGTTCGACCCGCTCGAAATCGTGGCCTTCCTCTCCGAGCGGTTTACGCTGCGACCCGGCGACGTGGTCGCCTTCGGCAGCCCGGCGAATCCGGGACTGGTCGAACCGGGCGACACCGTCGAGATCACGTACGAGGGCGTCGGAACGTTGCGGAACACGATCGTCGAGTCGGACGCGCTCGAGTAGGGAGTGGCGGCTGGCAGCCGTAGAGTGACGCTGAGACAGCCGGGCTCCAGTTCCAGTTCCAGTTCCGGTTCCAGTTACAGCACCTCGAGGCACTCCTCGAGCCGCTCGATGGAAATTAGGTTTGCCTGCGCCGTATCGACCTCGGACGCGGACGTGCCGACGTAGACGCCTCGCCAGCCACAGTCAATCGCCGGCACCACGTCCCGCTCGAGGTCGTCCGCGACGAACGTGTACGAGTCGGCCGGCAACCGATCCTCGGCGACGCGATAGATCGTCGGCTCTGGCTTCCAGGCGTCGACCTCGTCAGCGACGACGATCGTTTCGAGCGGTGCGTCGAGGCCGACGGCCTCGAGTTTGGCTCGCTGCACAGGGCCAAGGCCGTTGGTTAGTACGCCGAGTCGGTACTCGTCGGAAAACACCTCGAGCACCTCGCCCGCCCCGACGACCGCTTTGGTGTGTTCGATTTCGGTCTCGACAATGGTCTCGCTGAAGGCCGTCGGATCGACGTCGACCGCAGTCGACTCGATGGCGACCGCGTAGGGGTCGTCGACCGCACCGAACACCTCGAAGAACCGCTCGCTGAAAGCCGACGAACCGCGAGGTTCGACGCCGAGACGCCCGAGCGCCGTCTCGTAGATGGTCGGATACGGCACGTCGTACTCGACGAGGGTGCCGTCGAGGTCGAAATAGCACGCGTCCATGAACGAGAGATGCTGACCCAGGACGGATAATGGTTGCTCGAGTGTGTGGAGTCTTCACAATGAAGACGTCTCGACGCTGACGGCGATCGGTCACGACGATTGAGAGTCGTATATAGTAACGAAAATCCATATGGCAGTGAATAGCATAGGTAGGACTATGGCACTCGAATCACCGACCGCCAGGCAGTCTCGCTGTTTGAACTGTGGCTTCGAAGCCCCCGGCGGAGACGACGAGTGGATCCGTCTCGAGGTACCCGGCCTCGGGCGCATGACTCAGTGTCCGTCCTGTGAGAGCACGAACGTCATCACCGGCCGGTGATCGATACCCAACAGAGAGTGGCGGACTCTCGAGGGTCGCCGCCAGAGACAGACTCTTGGGAGCGACCGCCCTAGACCTGCCTAATGAGCAACGAAACTGAAACCGAGAGCGAGCGACAGCCCGTCCCGACGACCGACGAGGAGTGGCGCGAGCGACTGAGCGACGAGGAGTACCGAATCCTTCGCGAAGCCGGCACCGAACAGCCATTTTCGGGCGAATACGTCGATCACGACGAGGACGGCAGCTACTCATGTGCCGGCTGTGGGGCGACCCTCTTCGAGTCAGGCACGAAGTACCACTCCGGCTGTGGCTGGCCGAGTTTCTACGACGTCGACGACGACGTCATCGAGACCCGCACCGACACGAGCCACGGGATGCACCGAACCGAAGTCCTGTGTGCCACCTGCGGAGGTCACCTCGGGCACGTCTTCGAGGATGGGCCCCAGCCCACGGGCCAGCGCTACTGTATCAACTCGGTGGCGCTCGAGTTCGAGGACGACGAAGGGAGTCTCGACTGAAAGCTACTCCTGGCAATTCTGGGACGCTCGAGCGACACCGTTCCCACTCGAGTGTTTCGCCAGGAACAAGGATCACATCGAGTTGGTGCAGGTCTACAGGTGACCGACCCGTTCAATCGTCCGCCGTCGCACTCGAGATCGGCGGCTCCCCTGGCAGTTCGCCTCGGTCGTGCGGGGCCTCAAAGTCGAGATTCGGCCCCTGGGCGACGATCCGGTGTGGGTTCACGTCGGGGTGCGTCGTGTAGTAGTGTTCTTTGATGTGACTCATGTCGACCGTCTCGGCGACGCCTGGCGTCTGGTAGAGGTCGCGGAGGTACGGCCAGAGGTGGTCGAACTTCCGGATGAACTGCACGTTGCACATGAAGTGCGTGTGATAGACCTGGTCGAACCGGACGAGCGTGGTGAACAGACAGACGTCCGCCTCGGTCAGGCGGTCGCCCGCGAGGTAGCGCTGGTCGGCGAGCACCTCATCCCAGTGCTCGAGCGCCTCGAACAGCTCGGTCACCGCCTCGTCGTACGGTTCCTGTTTCGTCGCGAAGCCGGCCCGGTAGACGCCGTTGTTGATCGGCTCGTAGATTTCTTCGATGATCCGGTCGACCGTCTCGCGGTAGCCCTCGGGGTAGAGGTCGACGTCCCGCGTCGCCAGGTCGTCGAACGCGGTGTCGAGCATACGGATAATCTCGGCTGACTCGTTGTTGACGATGGTCTCCGCTTTCGTGTCCCAGAGCACGGGCACCGTCACGCGGCAGGTCGCGTCGGGATCGGCGCGCACGTACAGCTCCCGGAGGTAGTCCGCGTCGTGGACGTGATCGACGGTACAGCCCTCCTTCTCGGGCGTGAACTGCCAGCCGTCATCGCCCCGGTAGGGATCGACGACCGACACGGAGATGGTGTCCTCGAGCCCACGGAGGGCGCGAACGAGCAGCGTTCGGTGCGCCCACGGGCAGGCATACGAGACGTAGAGGTGGTAGCGACCGGCCTCGGGCTGAAAACGGGCATCCGGGGCGTCGCGAATCCGATCACGGAAGGGGGTCGTCTGGCGTTCGAACGACCCCTCCTCGTTCGTCGTCTCGAACGCATCGGTTCGCCACTCGCCGTCGACGAGCATGTTCATGTGCCAAGGGAAGGGCTGGGCGTACAAAGGCTCGCGCTAACACCGATGTCACCGCCACCGCAACCGCCACGGCCACCTCGAGCGAGCAGGCGGGGCAGCCCAGGCCCGAGCGCGGGAGCGAAAGCGTTTATCACCGACCGGTGAGCACTCGAGGTATGGCCGACGACGATGGGGCGGACGCCGAGGACGACGGCGCGGGGAGCGACCACCGCCAGAGCCGCCTGTTCACCGACGATGCGGGCGCGTTCGACGCCGATCGGGCTCGCGAGGAGTCACTCCCCATCGAGGACGGCGACGTCGTCAACACCGAGGAACTCGCCGACCACCAGACGTACCTCGAGGGACGGGGGATCTACGACGATCGCAACCGGCTCAACGATCTGACGGGGCGGGAGTGGAAGTTCGCGACGAAGTCGGTGATCCCGGAGAATTATCCGCCCGACCTCCAGCACGACCTGCGGAGCGAACACGGCGGGCAGAAGCCGCCGCGGCTGTGTGCTGAACTCATCGGGCGGTTCAGCAAGGCCGGCGAAACCGTCCTCGATCCGTTCGCCGGCGTCGGCGGGACGCTCCTCGGCGCGAGTCTCTGCGAACACGAGGGAACCGGCCTGCGGGAGGCCATCGGTTTCGAACGTAACCCGCGATGGATCGAGGTGTACGAGACGGCTCTCGAGCGCGAGAACGAGGAGCGACGTGCACGCGACGAGCCCCCACTCGCGGATCAGGACGCACGCGAGGGCGACTGTCGGGAGCTGATCGAAGATCTCCCCGATGACTCGATCGATCTGCTGTTGACCGACGTCCCCTACTGGGACATGGACGAGCGCGAGCAGACGCGGAACCGGCGAGCGACCCGCAAGAGCAAGCTGGGTGCCTTCGATGGGGGCGACGGCGAAGGTGAGGAGGTCGAGAGCGAAAGCGCAGACGATGGTGCGGGCTCGAACTCGAAAGCCGACTGGCTCGAAACCATGGGCGACTCGTTCCGACGGTTCGCACGGGCGGTCACACCCGGCCGATACGCCGTCGTCTTCATCGGCGACATGTACCGCGACCAGTCCTACGAGTTCCTCGCGGCCGACCTCGCTCGAGCGGTCGAGGACGCTGCGCCGATGACGCTCGTCGCGAACCTGATCTGGTACGATCCCGGCAAGGATCTCCACGTCTACGGCTATCCGTTCTCGTTCGTGCCGTCGATGGTGCATCAGAATATCCTCGTTTTTCGGGTCGAGGAAGCACCCTGATCAGAGCCGAAGACTCGAGCCGTCAGACTTCCGTCACACGACCGTCTGACTGAGTTTTATGATGATGTGGGCGAATGAATACGACGAGGCGCGCACCCCGATCTGACGGTATCAGTTCCCATCCTTCCCCGGTGCGCGCCCACACGTACCCCCTCGAAGCCGACCTCGAGTGACGACCCCGCTGGAAACGTACTGAACGACTCTCCGTGGCTGCAATCCTATAGTAACAACTGCAACGATTTACACGCTGATCGCCGACACGTCTGGCGATCAGGTGTGCATTGACTTACAGTGGTTACAATAGTGGACGACTCTCTGGTAGCAATCTTACTTGGTGACGTTCCTGGCCAGAATCCTACCGGCCGCAAACGTGCTGGCCGACTCCCCTGGCTGCGACGTATCGACCGGCGACCACCCGATCAGTGGTGTGCCTGCAGCGCGTTTCGAACGCCGTCGATCGCACTCGTTTCGGTGATGACGGCGACGGCATCGCCGTCGGCGAGCTCCGTTCCCGGGAGCGGAATCGTCAGCGATTCCGAAGCACGACCGTGTGCGTAGATGCGTGCGCTCTCGGGTAACTCGAGTTCGCTCATGCGTTTGCCGATCGCCGGCGAGCCCTCGTGGATCTCGAGGACGGTCAACTGCAAGTTCTGTGCGAGGTCGGCGACGACGTTGAAGTCCCCGCCGAGAAGCGCCGTCTTCGCGCCCGCCGCACCGAGGCGCTCCGGATAGATGATCTCGTCGACGTCACTGGCGTACTTCTCGTAGATGTCCTCGCGGTAGTCCTCGTCGATCCGGAGGACGGTTCGACAGCCGTGGTGGTTCCCGACCATGCACGCTGCGAAGTTCACGTTCAGGTCGGGCGTCAGCGCGCCGACGGCGTCGGCCTCGCCGATTCCGGCCTCGACCAGAACGTCTTCGTCGTCGCCGCCACCGAGGACGCCATCTTCGAGTCCATCGCCTGCGGCCCGCTCGAGTCGATCGGGATCGTTGTCGACGATGGTGACGTCGTGACCCTCCGTCGAGAGGATCCGGGCGGTTCGCGAGCCGACGCGGCCGTAGCCGACGATGACGAACTTCATGCGGGAGAGGTATGCGGCGAGCCGTGATATACGTTGGCCATTGTCACGATTAGACACCGTTGTCACGGGCAGACTCCGTCGTCAGGAACAGACTCCGTAACCGACGAGACACGTCACGTAGGCTCGAGTCGCCTATTCGATCACACGAGCGACCACGACAGCAGCCCGAGCAGAACGAGGTACGTCACCAGCGCACCGATGCCAAGTGAGAGGACGATCGATGGGGCGAAGAAGCCACCAGCGAGGGCGAGAACGACCGCACCAAGTACCGCCGCGATCTGTACCGCCGGCCGCTCCCAGCGAGCGCGAATCATCTCGTGACGGGAATACGACAGCACTTCGAAGACGATCGTACCCATCCCGCCCAGCACGAGAAACGGACTCGAGAGTGGCGCATCGACGGCGATCGCGACCACGACGAAGATGCCGAGAACGCCCAGGGCGAATCCGGCGTCGAGTTTCTTGCCCATGTGTGCTCGGTTTCGCTGGCTTGCACCCATCACTCGTACAGAATCGCTCCCGAGCCGATTCGCGTCTGGTAGGCCCGGCTCTCGACGTCCACCTCGTCGAAGGCGTCGATCATCGCGCCGGCGACCGCACGGCGGTCGTCTGCTCGGCAGACGGCGAGGACTGCTGGCCCCGCCCCGCTGACCGTGACGCCCGTCGCGCCAGTCTCGAGGGCGGCCGCTCGAACGTCCTCGTAGCCGTCGATCAGATCGGCCCGGCGGGGCGTGACGATCGGATCGTCCATCCCCTGCCCGACGAGTTCCGGGTCGTCGCGTGCCATGCCGACCGCGAGCGTCGCCGCTTTCCCGACGGTTTCGGTGACGTCCGCGAGCGATGCCGACGACGGGACGACGCCCCGAGCGTCGCGCGTCGAGACGACGAGTTCGGGGAGACAGGCGACGAGTGAGAGCGAAGCGTCGACCTGGGTGATCCCCTCGTCGGTGACGATCGTGAACCCGCCGAGCAGGGACGGCGCGACGTTGTCGGCGTGAGCGACTCCCGAAACGAGCGCCTCGCCCTCTGCAGCCACCGAGACGAGTTCCTCTCTCGTGTATCCCAGCTCGTAGAGCGCGTTCAGCGCGACCGCCGCGCCGGCAGCACTCGCTGCCGAAGATCCCAGACCCGAGGATGGACGCACGCCCTTGTCGATGTGAATGTGCGCCGGGGCGTCGAGCGCGTCGGCGACCGCGCCGACGGTGTTCGACTTCGGATCCTCCGGAATGTAGGTGCTACCGACCCCCGTGACGGTGATCGTCGTCTCCGCAGCGCGCTCGACGCGGACGACGTCGGCGGGTGTCTCGAGTGCGAGGCCGAAGACGTCGAAGCCACTGCCGAGGTTCGCGCTCGTCGCCGGCGCACGCACGGTTCGCATGGCAGGTCGTACCCACAGCGTCGGCAAAAAGGTAGCGAAGGGGTGACTGTCACAGCGTGTACTCGAGAAGGGGTCACCAGGGCGACCCAATCGCGGCAACGATCAGGACTGACGGCGCGGATCGATCCGCCACAGGTGAACGTGTAAGAGCACGCCGACGATGGCGATTCCAGTCAAAACGACGTAGATGAGCAGTTCGAACGATGGGGGGAGCGGATCCATCGATCGTTCGTTGCGACGCCAGGATAACAACGCCGAGGCTGGATAGATCCGGCTTTTAAGTTGTCGGTCGGTGGCGGGCTACAGCTCGAGCGTCTCCTCGACCTGCGTGATCACGAGCGCGGCCCCGACGGCGGAAATCACGGCACCGAAGATGAAGGGAACGCGAAACCCGTAGGCGACCAGGGCACCGGAGGCGAACGGGCCGAGGGCGATGCCGAACCCGAACGCCATCGTCAAGATGGAAAGTTTGGTACCGGACTCGCCCTCACCGGCGAGGTCGCCAGCGAGCGCGAGCGAGGGCGCGAACACCATCGCCCCGGCGACCCCCTGTAACAGGCGGGCGAGAAACATCGCCTCGGAGGTGAGGACGTATCCCTGGACGAGCGTCGTCGGCACCAGAAAGATCATGCCGGCGACGATAAACGGCCGCCGACCGTAGCGATCACAGGCGCGTCCGATCGGCGTCTGGAGCAATACCTGGGCGATCACGAATCCGGCGAACTGGAGTCCAAACCAGGTCGCCCCCTGCTCGAGACGGGCGTTGATCTGTGGCTGAATCGTCGCAAAGAGGGCGATCGAGGCCGCCAGAAAGAGCGTCGCGATCCCGAGAGTGAACACCGGGTCGAGAAGGTGGCGTCCGGTGGGATCCCGGATCGCAATCGAGAGGTCGTCGCTCGCGTTCGCTTTCGTCGCCTCGGGATCGGAGACCAGCACGGTGACCATCAGCGCGCTGATCGCCGCCGTGATCGCCGCCACGTAGAACGCCGCGTCGAACCCGCTGAGCGTGACCTCGAGCGCCGACAGCGAGAGTGTGTACGGGCCGAGGCTGACGACGGCACCGGCGGCGACCGGGCCGGCCCCGAAGCCGATCAGCCTGAAGGTATTGTAGACGCCCATATTCCCGCCCCGGTCGCGCGTCGTCGCGAGTTCGTTAACGAGTGCGATCGACGTTGGGACGATGAACGCCACGCTAACCCCCTGGAGGCCGCGGATCACCAGCAACTGTGTGTAGGTCTCCGCGAGGACGTACGCCAGGTTCGTGACCGTCAACCCGACGAGGCCGATCAGGATGAACGCCCGTCGTTTCCCGGTTCGATCGGAGAATCGGCCGGTGAACGGCTGGGCACTGCTGTTGAGAAAGCCGTACAGCGAGAGGATGATGCCGATGATGACCGCCTCCTCGAGCCCGAACGTGCGACCGCCGACGACCTCGCTGCCGACGTAGAGCGGGATCACGATGATCAGAAAGGAGTTCCCGACGCCGTCGGCCATCCGCGCGAACGCGAGCGCGAGGACACGCCGGTCGACGCTGAACGCGGCCAGGAATCGACCGCTGAACGCGGCCAGCAGCCGACGGAGGGAACCGATCATGCCCCGGCTTTCGACCACAGGTGAATGATCGTTCCGAATCCGGATACACCGCCGGTGTCATGTCACCGAAGCCGTCACGCTGTTTTTCTCCGCTGGACGCGTAGCTTCCGTATGCAACCGCGAACACCCCATCAATCCGAACAAGACTGGTCGCGACAGTGGGAGCGCCGCCACGGTCGGCCGCGGGCACAGGCACGGACGCAGTCCTCACAACCGCCGACCGGCGACCGAAAACGGTTGCAGGCGACCCAGCGTGACCTCGAGGCACTCCGAACCCGTCTCGAGGCAACCGAGCGTCGACAGCAACGACTGCTGAACACGGTGGCCGGACTGGCTCGCGCGAGCGGCGTCTCGGTCGGTAGTCCGTGCAATCGGTGTGACCGGAGCCACCTCCTGGTGACCACCAACGCGATTCACTGCCCGAGTTGTGGCTACGCTCGCCCACTGTAAGCATACCGACGGATCGACAACCGTCACCTACTTTTGAACCCCGTCCCAAGCGCTGGCAATGGAACTGCTGGAGCACCGTCGGGCGCTCATCGAGGCGCGACTCGTCGAGGTCGTCGACGGGATCGAGCCCGATGCCCTCAGCGACGACGTCCGACACGTCGCGCTCTCGGGCGGCAAGCGCGTCCGCCCGACGGTGACCCTGCTGGCCTGTGAGACGGTCGGTGGCGACGCCGAGGACGCCGTCGACTTCGGCGTCGGCATCGAACTCGTCCACACCGCCTCGCTCGTCATCGACGACATCATCGACCGCTCGTCCCTCCGTCGCGGGACGACGAGCGCCTGGGCCGAGTTCGGCTACGGGCCAGCCATCGTCGCCAGCGACGGCCTCCTCGGGGAAGCGTTCGCCCTCTTCTCGACCGACCCCGCCGCGATGCAGGTCGTCGCCGAGGCGATGGTCGAACTCGGCGTCGGCGAAGCGACCGAACTCGAGGCGAAGCCCGAAACCGAAGCGGAGTACATGACCCTGGCCCGCCGAAAGACCGGCGCGCTGTTCCGGGCGGCCGCCGAACTCGGGGCGATCGCCGCCGGTGCGGACACGTTCACCGTCGAAGCACTCGGCGAGTATGCCGAGCGGGTCGGCGTCGCATTCCAGATCCGAGACGACGTCCTCGACGCCGTCGCCGATCCGGAATCGCTTGGAAAGCCGACCGGCCACGACGCGGAGATGGATCGTCCCTCCCTCGTCCAGGTGACCGACCTCACGCCGGTCGAGGCCAACGAGCGGGCCCGCGCGGAGGCCGACCGAGCCATCGACGCCCTCGAGACCGTCGACGTCGCCGACACCGAAGCGAAAGCGTACCTCCTCGAGCTCGCGGAGTTCGTGGTCGAGCGCGAGCGCTGAACAGGCAGAAAGTACCCCAAGGATCGGTGTGAAAAATAGTAACAACTGCAACGATTTACACACTGATCGCCGACACGTCTGGCGATCGGGTGTGCATTGACGTGCAGTGGCTACTATAGCACCGAGATACGTCTCGTAGGGGGTGGTGTGTCAATTTACCGGCGATCCATCGACACGTATCGGCGATCACCAGTACGTGTCAACGACGAACCCTATCAGGCGCTATCAGCACGGTGGACACCGTCAGCGAACCGCGACTCCGCGACCGCGAACGTGAGCGTGCTCACGATTCCGAGTAGCGTGCCACCCGTCAGCGCCGTCGCGAGGTACGCGAGCGCCACCTCGTCGAGGAAGAAGGCGCTGACGGCGTGGAGGACGACCGCCATCGCGACGACGTAGAAGGGCGCGTTGAGGTAACGCCACTCGAGGCCGCCGGCGATGTACTCGTCGGTAATCTGTCCAAGGCTGGTCGTAATTCCGGCGGCGGCGAACCACTGGATCGAGCCGACGACGAACGCCGCCAACATGAGCGGCGGGCCGAGGTCGCCGGAACCCTCCTGATAGGTCTCGAGCGTGTTGAGCCCACTGACGGTACCGAGGACGATCAGCGTCGCGGCGACGACGTAGGCGATGAGGGTCATCCGACCGGCGTACAGGGATCGTCGAAGGCGGTCGACGGAGTCGTCGAGATACTCGCCGAGGCCGAGTCCCCGAGAGATGAGGTACAGGCCGAGGAGCGCGGACGTCATCCCGAGCATCAGCCCCGGCAGGTCGAACAAGCTGCCGAGTAACGCGAGCGGGTAGACGAGCAACAGGATGCCGATCGGAATCAGAATGGTTCCCCGCGTCTCCGGGTCGGCGAGCACCTGCTTGATCGTGTAGTACATCGACTCGAGGTTCTGCGCCTGGCGGACGACGACGCGACGAACGCCGTCGATCGGCACCCGCGAACGGATGATCGGCACGACGGATTCGTCCTGGGCACCGTCGGTGACGATCAGCGCGGTGACGTCCTCGCCGGTCGTCAGACTCGCGAGCACCGTGTCGACCTCCTCGCCGACCTTCCGGTTGGCCTTGACGTCCGAGCCCTCGAGGCCGGTGACGACGGCCACCTCGACGCTCTCGCCGCGGCTATCGAGGTCGTCGTAGATGTGTAGCCCCTGGAAGAGGACGTTCACGTCGGAGTCCTCGGGGTCGGCGGTGGCGAGAGCGACGGCTGCCTCTCGAACCGGCTCGCGACCAATGACGGGTGTCGAGAAACCGGTCTTCCGACCGAGGTCGTCGTCGAGGTCGACACACAAGACCAGCAGCATCGTCTCACTGTTACACCGCTCGGTATTTCCGTCTTCTGGGATTGCTACCCGATAGCACGCACGTCTCGAGGTGGGAATCTCACGGCCACGTCTCGAGTGAGGTCGACGCGTTCACGACCTGAGTCGAGGTCGACGCGTTCACGTCCCGACCCCTCACGCCGAAGCGTTCAACGCGCTCGAGACCAATCGATTGGCATGGACGACGCGAGTCGGGTGCCACGCTCGGAGCAGGACGGCCACGAAGAGGACGGCAGACGCGACGGAGACGACGGCCACGAAGCGAGAGACGGAAACCACGACGGCCTCGAGACTCGACTCCCGTCGACGGCGGCCCTGCTTCTCGTCGACGTCCAGTGCGGGTTCGACGACCCCACCTGGGGCGATCGAAACAACCCCGACGCCGAGTCACGGATCGGCGATCTGCTCACTGTCTGGCGGGAGACGGAACGACCGATCGTCCACGTCCGACACGCCTCGACGGAGTCCGAGTCGCCGTTACGGCCGGATCAGCCCGGCTTCGCGTTCAAACCCGTCGGGAAACCGATGGCTGGCGAACACGTCGTCGAAAAGCAGGTCAACGGTGCGTTCGTCGACACCGACCTCGAGGCCTGGCTGCGCGAACGTGACGTACAGACGCTCGTCGTCTGTGGCCTGACGACCGACCACTGCGTCTCGACGACGACCCGAATGGCCGAGAATCGCGGGTTCGAGCCGATCGTCGCCGCCGACGCGACGGCGGCGTTCGACCGGACGGGCTACGACGGCACGACCTACGACGCCGAGACGAGCCACCGACTCGCCCTCGCACACCTCCATCGCGAGTTCGCGACGGTCGCGGACACCGACCGGATCGTCGCGGCCGCTCGAGAGTGAGTTGGATCCGAAGCTACTCGAGAGTGAGGCGAATTCGAAAATTGTTGATCCTGCTCACTCGGAGTGCCAACCCTACGCGGACACTCCCTTCACGCTGCGTTCCCAGTGGCGGTGCGCGGCGATCGCCTCGACGAGTGCCTCGGTGAACGCCTCCAGATCGTCCGCGGATCGACTCGTTACGACGCCCTGGTCGACGGCTACGGCGTCGCCAGCACCCTCATCATCACCACCACCATCGCCAGCGAGCGCCACCTCGGGCAGTTCGACCGCCTCGAGGAGATCGATTCCCTCGCCAAGGGCCGCGATCGGCTTCCTGTGTTTGAACGCCTCGGCGACGAACTGCCTGGCGTGGCCCTGCTCGAGCAGGGCATCGACGCTCTCGCTCCCGCCGGGGACGACGACCGCGTCGAAGGCGACCGAGGCCGCCGCGACGTGGTGCTGGTCGGGGTCGACCGTCTCGCCGTCGGCTCCCGACTTCTCGCCGAGGATCCTCGAAATGATCTTGACTCGAGCGCCCTCCTCCTCAAGCGCCGACTGGAGAGTCGAGACGTGCTCGTCGTCGAACCCATCGTCGAGCAGGACGGCGATTTTACGGGTTTCGATCGTATCGGGCGTTCGGTTTGCCATGCTGAGCGACGGATCCTCCCGGTCGTGATCCGGTAGCTGGTCGCCGGGTTCCTCGGGCGGGTCGACACTGATTCCCTCGGCGACACGTCTGGCGAACTCGTGGTCGACGTTGTTGAAGAGGTCGTAGACCATCCGCTCGCGGATCTCCATCCGGTCGACCTTGCCCAGTTCGAAGTGGGCGGCGTCGACGATGTTCTGCTTTTCGTGGTTGCTCATCGAGTTCCAGAACAGCCGCGCCTGCGTGAAGTGATCCTCGAAGCTCTCGCTGCGGTTGCGGATCTTCGTCCCGTCGATCTTCTCGGCGTAGTGTTCGTAGCCGCCTTCCTCCTCGGGAACCTCCTTCGGGTCGTCGTCGCCGATCGAGTTCGGCTTGTAGGACACCTTCCCCTCGTTGATCTCCTGGCGCATGAAGCCGGCACGCTGGTTGTTGTGTCGCTCGGTGATCGGCCGGTTGATCGGAATCTCGTCCCAGTTCGCGCTGCCGAAGCGGTTGAGCTGGGTGTCCTGGTAGGAGAACAGCCGACCCTGGAGCAGGGGGTCGTTCGAGAAGTCGATGCCGGGGACGACGTTGCCCGGGTGGAACGCGACCTGTTCGACTTCTGCGAAGAAGTTATCGGGCGTCTCGTTGAGCACCATCTTCCCGATTGGCCGTACCGGAACTTCGGTCTCGGGAACGATCTTCGTCGGGTCGAGGACGTCGAAGTCGAACGCCTCGGCCTGCTCTTCGTCGAAGAGCTGGACACCCAGCTCCCACTCGGGTTCGTATCCCTCCTCGATCACGTCGTAGAGCCCTTTCCGGTTGAAGTCCGAACTCTTCCCCCAGAGCTTCGTGGTCTCGTCCCAGACCAGCTGGTGAGTGCCGAGCTTGGGCGTCCAGTGGAACTTGACGAACACCGACTCGCCGTCGTCGTTGACCAGCCGGAAGGTGTGGACGCCGAAGCCCTGCATCATCCGGTAGGCCCGCGGGAGCGCTCGACCGGAGAGCACCCACATGAGCATGTGCGTGATCTCCGGTTTGAGCGAAGCGAAGTCCCAGAAGGTGTCGTGGGCCGCCGAGGCCTGCGGAATCGCGTGGTCGGGCTCGGGCTTGATCGCGTGAACCAGGTCGGGGAACTCCATCGCGTCCTGGATGAAGAATGGCGGCATGTTGTTCCCGACGAGATCCCAGTTGCCCTCCTCGGTGTAGAACTTCGTCGCGAAGCCGCGGACGTCCCGGACGGTGTCGGACGAGCCGCGGGAGCCGACGACCGTCGAGAAGCGGACGAACACGGGCGTCTTCTGGTCGGAATTAGTCAGCACCTCCGCCTTCGTCACCTCCTCGAGATCGTCGTACTCGTCGCCGAGGCCGGGATCCTCGTAGGGCTGGAAGTAGCCGTGGGCACCCGTCCCGCGGGCGTGGACGACTCGTTCCGGAATCGACTCGTGGTCGAACTGGGTCATCTTCTCCCGGAAGTGGAAGTCCTCCATGATCGTCGGGCCGCGCTCGCCCGCCTTCAGGGAGTTGTCGGTGTCGCTGACTTTGACCCCGTGGTCGGTCGTCAGCTGTTCGCCCTCGGGGTTTTCGCGTGCCGAATCGAGTTGTTCCTGTTTTCGATCCTCACCGCCGTCGTCGCCGCTGGTGCCAGTTTCGGCGTCAGAGCCGCCGTCGGTCGCGTGTGTTTCGTCGTTCGATTCGTCGGATTCGATTTCGGAGGGTGGGTCGTCTTCAGACATGGTGCATGGTGGTGAGAACGGCTGCTGTTCGAACGGTGTAGACCGACAGCCACCGGTGCGAACAGCCCGGGCAGCACCTTCGCTAGCCCATCACCAGTCGGATAAACGCTCACCCCCTCCTCGCAAGGCCGTTTTCAACTGTCCGTTTCGAGCCCGAAGTCGTCGCTACACGCGCGACTCGAGCGCCGCCGCAAGCCGATCGTAGAATCCGGGTTCGTACTTCGTGGCGGCGTCGATCGTCGGCCGGGCGTTCGTCTCGTTGACGACCACCTTCCCCGATTCCGAGACGAGCAGATCGACGCCGACGAACGGAATATCGAGGACGTCGGCCGCCTCGAGGGCGACTTCGCGAACCCGCTCGGGGAGAGCCACGCCAGTCGCTTCAGCGCCTCGGTGGACGTTGTGTTTCCACCGCCCCTCGGCTCGAGCGTCGGCGGGCAGTCGCCGTTCGACCGCGCCGACGTACTCCCCCTCGAGCACCATTACACGATAGTCGGTCGCCCCGGGGACGTACGTCTGGACGAGAAAGGACTTGTCGCCGGTCGCCCGGTAATCGTGTACCAGCGAGAGGTACTCACAGATCCCGAGGAACGAATCGAGGTCGTGGGCCTTCGCGACGCCGACGCCGCGGGTCGTCGAGTTCGGCTTGACGACGACCGGCGGCTCGAAGCGGTCGAACTCCCGTGCCAGTTCGGCGTCCTCGACTGGGTTGGAGACGTACACCGACTCGGGCGTCGGCACGCCCGCCCGCTTGAGACGTGCGAGAACGCCCGCCTTGTTCCGGGACGTCACGACAGCCTCGAGCCCGTTGAGCCACGGTACCGCGAGCAATGCGTCGGCGACGCCGCCTTCCATCAGTCGGCCGGGATAGACGAAGCCGACGTCGTAGTCGTCCGGGTTCCAGGGCGGATTCTCGAGTGAGACCGTTCGCTCGCGTACCGGCACGTGGTGACAGGTGATCCCGCGCTCGGCGAGTGGCTCGCGCATGCGCTCGAAGGTCGTCTTGCGGTTAGCGACGGCGAGGTCGACCATACCGACCACTCGGTGGGTCAGGGTAAAAGAGCCAGCGTCTGCGGAGGGGCGAGAGGATTCGGCCGGCGATCACCGGCTCGAGGCGTTCGCTATTCGAACCCGTAAATGATGGCAGAGTGACCAGTTGCTACGGAAGAAGAAACGTCGAAACGAGCGCGGTCAGTGTGCAGAACTCAGGAGATGAGTTTTTCCTCGCCGCGCTCGACGACGATTCGGCACGGCGGCGTGATCTTGTTGTACGCACGGCGGAACGCGTCCTTCGCGAAGTCCGCATCGTCGACGTCACACCAGACGGTGAAGATGCGGTCACCCTTCCGGACGCGAGCGGCGGTGCCGACGATCTTCCCGAACGACTGGCGCATCCCGTCGGAAACACGGTCTGCACCCGCACCGGTCGCCTGCTTGTTCTCTCGCAGCACCTGGTGAGGGAACTTCCGGAGAATCATCTTGTACTGGAACTCACCGGCGTTTTTGATCATGTGACGGTTGGCCGATAGGCGGGATGCCTCGAGGCTGCCGTGACGGATCTGGCACTCCTCGTCGGCGACGAGGCTGATCTGGACGGGGTAGTCCTCGGGTTCCGCGCTGGTGTCGCCCATCTTGTGCTGGGCGATCTTCGAGCCCGGAATCCCGGTGATGTATTCACGGCGCGTGTAGGCCGGCTTGTCGATCTTCCGATACATTGAGGCGGGTTTGTCGGACATGGTTACTTGTTGGGAACGAAGCCCACCGCGGGAATAAAGGCTTCGAACCGTCGGTGTGGCCACTCGAGGAACATATAGTAACAACTGCAACGATTTACACACTGATCGCCGATGCGTCTGGCCATCAGGTGTGCATTGACGTGCAGTGGCTACTATAGCGCGCTACGCTGGCAGCTCGCCAGCCGTTCACGAGCGGTGAGGCGACATCGCGCTTAAGAGGATTCCCCCGCTATGCACCGACATGAAGAGTTTCCGGATCGGATCGCTGTTCGGCATTCCAATCAAACTCGATTTGACCTTTCTGCTCGTCCTCCCGTTTTTCGCCTACCTCATCGGCGTCCAGATCGTCCCCGTGGTCGGCGTCCTGAACGAGTTCATGGGTGCGGGCATCTCGAGCGACGCCATCAGCAGCGGTTCCACCCCCTGGATCCTCGGAACGGTGGCGGCCGTCGGACTGTTCGTGGGCGTCGTCTTCCACGAACTCGGCCACTCGCTAACCGCCCAGCGATACGGATTTCCCATCGAATCGATCACCCTCTGGCTCCTTGGCGGGCTCGCCGCCCTCTCGGAGATGCCCGAAGACTGGAAACAGGAACTCAACATCGCCATCGCCGGCCCCATCGTCTCGATTCTCGTCGGCGTCGTCGCCTACGGCCTGTTTCTCGTGACGCCGACCGCCCTCGAGGGGATCGCCTCCCCGGCAGTCATCGATGGGACGTTATTCGTTCTCGGCTATCTGGCTATCCTGAACGTGGGGCTGGCAATTTTCAACATGGTGCCCGCGTTCCCGATGGACGGGGGGCGCGTCCTGCGGGCGCTGCTGGCTCGCAACCGCCCCTACGCGAAAGCGACCCAGCAGGCCGCCAGCGTCGGCAAGATGTTCGCCATCGTCATGGCCCTCTTTGGGCTCTTCAGCAACTTCTTCCTCATCTTCGTCGCCCTCTTCGTCTACATCGCCGCCTCCACCGAATCACGGCAGGTGACGATGAAAGCCGCCTTCGAAGGTGTCGCTGTCTCCGACATCATGACGCCAGCCCGGAGCCTTCACACGGTCGCCCCCGAGACGTCCGTCGCAACCCTGATCCAGCGGATGTTCAGCGAACGCCACACCGGCTACCCCGTCCTCGACGACGGCTACCTCGTCGGGCTCGTCACCCTCTCCGATGCCCGAGACGTGAAACCGGTCGAGCGCGAGGCGTTCACCGTCTCCGACGTGATGAGTACCGAGTTGAAGACGATCGAACCCACTGCCGACGCAATGACGGCGCTCGAGCGCATGCAACAGGACAACATCGGGCGGTTGCTGGTCGTGGACGGCCACGACGACCTCGTGGGGTTGATCACGCGAACCGATTTGATGACGGCCATGAACATTATTCGAGAGAGCGGGGCCGTGAGTGGGGCGGGCGAGGCACGTCCGGCCAACTGATCGTCGCTCCGCTCGCTCGAGACGGCAACCGTCTGGTACAGGACTCGTGATGAAACGTTCTTTGTCCGCGATCTCGATAGGCATACGGACTGCTGGGCGGCATATCAGGTACGAACGGGTCCCCTGTGCTGTCCCAGGCGTAAATTGGTCAGGAGACCGTCTCTGTGAGACACCCGAGAGACAGTAATGAACAATTAATACAGTTATAGTTCCATTGCCAGGCGACTCTAGTTTCGCGAGTACAGGGCAGAATAAAGCGTCAGACAATACCCGAAATAAAGGGGTCGAGTACAGTGGCCGAATGCAAGACGGCATCCACTCGACGTGTAATTTCGATTGGAACATAATCCAAAATCGCCAGACGGAGTGGTGGTGGGATAGGAGGCGTTCGTGAAACCCAATTGAGTATATATAATATTTTTGTGCTTTATTGGACGTGATCCACTCGAAACCCACCTTCATATCGACAGCAGTGATAAAGGTGACACATTTTCAAACATACATCAATTGGATGATGATTATGATCAATTCCACCTCGCTGCGCCCCTTTATGTGTAATTGGTTCTTACCCTGAGTTCCACTACAAGGATAGGGAACTCGTATGAACTGTATAACATGTGGACATAGATCTGGATATAATCGGGCAGTGGTCGATCTGTACAGTGGCGTCGAGATCGGGAGGCTCTGTATGAATTGCGAAAAGGATGAGTTCGGACGAACGTTACAACACGGCTTTCACACCGATGGTGACGACTGTCAACTGTGTGAGCGCGACGGCCAGATCGCACTCCCTCGATACGTCCCAGAGACGGTCATCGAAAACGACGTCGTCACAAGTACCACCGTTCTCGAGGAGGGGAACGCGCCGCGTCTCTGTGACGAACACTTTCACATGATCGTGGAGGGGGTCGACGTGGAACCCGTACTGAGGCCATGACCGTCGCCGTCCGATAACAGGGCGACTAAAGTAGCCACCGCACGTCATTGCACACCTGATCGCCAGACGTATCGACGATCAGTGTGTAAATCGTTGCAGTTGGTACTATATCTTGCCGGTGGGTACGATGCAACCACGAGTTGCGCTCCGTCGCTCACTCGCCCTGTACCACGACTAATCCGGAACTGTACACGGTGATGGAACACCCCTCGAGTGAGAACATGATCAGGCTATTCGGTGTGTACCGATCGGTCTCGGTCTGGGAAAAGAGGGTGTTGAGGGCTTCGGGATTGAGGCGGTCGTGCACGCACTCGATTTCAGTCTCGTCCTTGCCAGTCATTTCGGCGACGGCCATGACGACGTCGGTCGTGAGGTCGTCAGCATCCGTCCAATCGTGGGTGAAGTACGTGGTATTCGGAACGCCCGAACCGGTTGCGTTGACTTGTGGTGATGATGGTGCGGTCATGGGTGTTGAGATTGGTGACAGTCACGACGTGTGACGGGAACAGTTCTATGTCGGAGAAGACCATAAATCCCCGTCAGACAAATTACAGAGTTTTGTCGTACAAAATAAAGTCTAACTGTGCCACGGTTGGGAGACGTCTGGTCTCGAGTTGTCTTACGGCCTGCCGTCTATCGGTTCACATACTGAAGTTTCCTCAGTCGCGTTATTATCTGGGCTTTTTGTGCCGATACGAAACGAGTCGTTTTTCAAAATATGAGAAACGAGTCACCGCCCCCTGACGTCTGTAGCGCACGGATTGTCCTGGCAGGACTGACGTTCAGTCGAACACGGTGAGACGGTCGTTTGTACTGAGCTGGCAGGCCGTCGGGTCATTTCCACCATCGGTAGCGGAGCCAAAAACCGGCACCGACGGGGCGACGACCACGAGAACGGTTGAATGCGAGAATTCAACTGGAGGAAGACGATCAGTTCGCTACGTTCGGCACTGAGACGTTCAGGATCTATCTCGAGAGACGTCTGCGGCTCACGAGCGTGTTCGGCACAGAACAATCAGGTGCGAGAATAGAACCCGACTGCGAGACTCGCTTCGCTCGTCTCGCGTGGTTCGATCTCGACCGGGCTTTCAACTCCTCACGTCCGCTCGTCGCCAGAAAGTCCGGGTGCGAGAATTGAACCCGCGTCTCAGCCTCCACAAGGCTGAAGGATAACCACTACCCCAACCCGGACGCGCTTGCAAGGCTTTCTAGCCCGGTCTACTTCAAATACGTTACGACTCTCGAGACGGAGTGTGAACGCCTACCGCAGCGCTCGAGGACGGAAACCCCCTCTCCAGAGAGGGTATAGATTGTGTAGTTTCATACTATAATATCTATACCAGGGGTCGGACGCAGACGTTCCACCGTACCAGCCGGGCGGGATCCGATCACCACGTCGGAACGATCCTGGGCGTCGAAGGGCGAATTCCGACGCCAACACGGTCGTCGCTATCGAGGGGCTTTTGGCCTCCGCTCGAGTATTCCCACCAACGCGTGGCCATCACCGACAAGATCTACGTCAAAAACCACCGGCAACTCAGCTCCCAGCTCGAGACGAACATCCCGAAGGGAGCGTTCAAAGGGGCGACCCTGGACATCCTCTTCCAGGGAAAGGGGCTCGAGAAGCTCGACGACGCGACCCGTGAGCGGGTGCTCGACTTCGCGACGGATTTTCTGGACTGTGACTGCCAGAATAACCCCTACTGTGGCTGCCCCGAACGGAAGTTCATCCGATACCTGCTCGAGTTGCGTGCCCAGGGGCTGGGGCCGGACGCCATCGTGGACGTGATGAGCGACGACTACATGGTCTACGCCTACTCCGGGGACGTGCTCTCGTTTCTCGACAGTGGCGTGCGCACGCTCGAGGCCGCCGAGGGATTAGCGCGCGTCGAGGGGAACGACGACGCGTACGACGAGATTCGGCGGACGAAGCAGGAACTCTCGCGGTGAGCAGTCGTGCGATGTCGGGGATAATGGCGGGTATCTCGAACGAGTCGGCGTCGGCCAGCTCACGGCTCGAGTTGCGTGACCTGCCAACCAAATCGGATGACGTTTTACATTTCAAACTGAATAGCAGCCGACCGTGCAACAATTGTAGCACCGATAACTGATACCTAACAACGCGATAGTAAAAACGCCAATCGGTGTTGACGGTGGTATGCCAGAATGGCATCGTCGAACGGTTCTCGCGACAGGTGCAACGCTTTCGACCGGAATTGGCCTCGCCTCGATCGGGGCGGGGGAGACCAACGGAGGCGATACCGACGACCTCCCGGATCCGTCGCTGGAGCCCAATCCAGAGATGGACGAAGACTGGCCGTCACACCGGGGTGATCCCGGGCACGCGAGGTTCATCGACGACGGTCACGAGTTCGATGGAGACTCGCTCGAGGCCGCGTGGGCAGTCGAGCGCGGCGATCTCGATTCGACGAACAACGTCGGAACCGTCGCCGTCGCCGATAACACGGTCTACACGACCACCGAGGACGGCGTCGCCGCGCTCGAGGCCGCCGACGGTTCGGTGGTCTGGGAGAACGCGGAGATCCACGCTGGAAATCCGTCGGTCGCCGGCGAGCACGTCTATCTCAGCGGCAACGAGGTCGTCGCGCTCGATCGGGCCGACGGCAGCGTCCGCTGGGAGACCGAGTTCGACCCCGAGGAGGAAATCCGCTGGCAAACGGTCGCCTACGGTGGCGTCTACGTCGTCGTCGACGGGACGATGTACGCGCTCGATGCCGACGACGGCTCGATTCTGTGGGAGAAGGAATCGATCACGGTTCCCGACGGTGAGGGCGAAGCGGAGTACGAATTCGTGACCGAGACCGCTGCAGCGAACGGCGTCATCTACTGCCTCACGGAGGAAGGCCCGGCTGCCCTCGAACCCGAAACCGGTGTCGAGGTCTGGTGGGAAGAAAAGGAAATCGATCAGAGCCAGCACGGGAGTGCCATCCACGCGACGTCGACGGCAGTCGCGTACTACAGTGGTGCCTACGACGAACGGCCGTTACACGATGCGCAAACGGGCGAGTGGATTAGTAATGCGCACGGAAGCAAAGAGTTAGCCTTCGGCAACGAAATGACCGTCGGCGGCGGCGGCGTTCATTCGTACTACGCCGATTCGATCGACTTCGACGGACCTAGCTGGAGTCTCGATGTTACGCACACCTACGGGCAAGCCGTTATCAGCGGCGATACCGTCTACGCGTACCTGTATCAGAACGGTCACAACAGCGGGGAGCAGGATTTCGACGAAGAACTCGTCGCCCTGGATAAGTCCGACGGCTCCGTGAAGTGGGTAGTCGGGAGAGAACAAGCACCGGTCGGAACGATTCGCGCGATCAGTGGCGACACGATCTACGTCGATCACGACGGGGAACTCGTCGCAATCCGAGAGCAGGTCGAGGATGGCGACGAAGACGAGCCGGACGACACAGACGACAGCGACGACACCGACGACAGCGACGACACCGACGATACAGACGATACCGACGACACCGACGATACCGGTGACAGCGACGACAGCGACGATCCCGATGATACCGACGAGACAGACGACACCGACGACAGCGACGACACCGACGACAGCGACGACACAGATGATACCGACGACAGCGACGACACAGATGATACCGACGACACCGACGAAGGTGACAGCTGTCCACACGAAGACGACGATGACGACAGCAGCGGGTGTCCCGACACCGATGAAACCGGCAGTAGCGACGAGAGTGGCGACGGCGAAACCGAATCCGACGACGAAACCGATGGGGGCAACGAGTCGACCGAATCCGCGAGCCAGACCGGTCAGACCGACGACGATGGCATGCCCGGCTTCACCACCGGCGCAGGGATCGTCAGCGGCGCCCTCGGCCTCGAGTGGCTGCGACGGCAGGCCGGCACGGACGATTCAGCCGAGTAACGGGCCAACAACGGGCCGGTAACGGGCTGCCACATTCCCGGCGTACTCCCCGAAATCGCACATCAGTCAATCGGGCTCTCGGTAGCACGCGGTGAGTGCCAGTTTTGGGAATATGTCGGTAACAGTGTTCGCGAAATCTCGCTTCACACAAGCGTTCCGTTACACAGAGCGACCGACATGCTGTCCAGCAACGATCACCTGGAACAAACGAAGTCGTCAAACTCATCCGCTGTATTCAACAGCCCAGTAGCCAATTATTGGGCGGGATCAACAGAGCGAGAGAATCCTCTCAGCGACGGGTTCCAGTGAACGCCACCTGATACGACTCCAATCGCTATAGATCCGATTACAGCAAGCGCATCCGGGTGTTACCGGATCGTCGGTGACTCGTCGCTCTCGTCGAGGTCGTCGAGCAAGAGCACCTCGTCTTGCTCGTCCTCGAGTCGATCCCGCAGCTCGTTGACGTAGGATTTGTGCTCCTCGAGTTGCTCGCGCAGGTGTTCGGACTCGAGTTCGAGACGCTCGTGTTCGCGGACGAAGCTCTTTGGCACCTCGACCATCGGCGGGAACGACGGTTCGTCGTCGTCCCGGCGACCGAGTTCGTCCTCCGGGATAACCGCGACCTGTCCGTCGTGATCGACCAGGAGGTCGACGTAGTCCCGGAACACGGCGGACAACGAGATGTCGCGCTCTTCGGCGATTTCCTGGAGCGCTTCGAACGCGTCCTCGTTCACCCGGAACGAGATCGTCTTGTTCTTGTTGCCCATGACGGTCGTATTCGTATCGCAGCGTACTTAATGGTTCGTCAGACGGTCACCGAACGTGACTCGAGCGCACTGACTACGCGGTATCGGGCCGTCGGTCACGATCACGATCACCACGTCCGCAACGCATCGCGTCCGTGCACAGACAGCAAGATCACGAGGAACGTTCCGGCACCGGTCAACGCGAACGCCCCACCGACGTAGAACACCGAGGCCATGCTCACCTCGGTCATGAGCCATCCTGCGAGCAGCGGGCCGGCGATACTGCCCGGTCGCCAGACGAGTTCTCGAATCCCGAAACTCGAGGCGACGCTGCCCTCGCTGGTTCCCTCGTCGGCGAACAGCGCCATGCTCGCGGGCTCGCGGAAGCTGTCGACGACCCCGAGCAGCGCCGACAGGCCGATCAACGGGAGGAATGCGGGCGACAACTCGCCAAAGCCGGGGTAGGTCGCTGGGAGCGACAGCGACGACCCGATAGCCGGTGCGAAGGGGACGGCCAGCGCAACCACGCCGTACGCACCGCCACCGCCAAAGACGAAGAGTGCGCGGCCGTAGGCATCGGAAAGTCGCCCGGTAAACGGCTGGCAGATCATGTTGGTGAACTTCTCGGCGGCGACGACCAGCGAGACGACGAACGCACCGAACGCCAGGCCACCCTCGGCCGCCGAGAGGCCGGCGAAGACGGCGATCCAGACTCGTACCATCTCGACCGAAAACGCGTACTGGACGCGAAAGCTCGAGAGCGTGAGGATCCGGCGATTGAACGCGAGTCCGGAGAACGGGAAGCCCTTCACGCGGGTTTCGTCGGGGCCGAGGTAGCGGTAGGTGCCGAACCAGGCGACGAGCAGGACGCAGACGATGACGGTGAAGATGGGCCCGAAGCCGAAGCGATCGTAGAGCAAGCCGGCGCTCAGGCTGCCGACGATCGAGGCCGCGAAGTTGGCCGCGTTGGCCTTGCCGATGTGGTTCGCCCGCGTGCCGACGTCGGCGATCTGGCCCACCAGCGCGAGCCCCATCAGGCTCGAGCCGGTGACGGCGACGCCCTGGAGCACTCGCAGGAGGATGAACGAGGCGCTCGAGTCCACGAGCGGGAACAGGGCGTAGATCGGGACGCTGATCCCCAGGACGGCGAGGAGAACGAGGCGTTTGTCGAAGCGATCGCCGGCCCACGAGAGCGGGACGATAGAGAGCGCCTTCCCGATCGTGTAGCCCGAGGCGAACATGCCGACGATCAGTCCCGCGCTGATCGTCACCCCCAGGATGGTCGTCGACGACGGATCCAGCACTGCGATGTAGAACGGCAACAGGGTGACGAGCGTGATGAAGCCGAACCCTTCGGCGAACCGGGAGAGGTAGAGCGCCCAGAACTGCTCCCGGTTTTCGTACACGCTATCGGCTTCGAGAGCGAACGGATAGGGGTTTCGAAACGAATCATCGAACGACGAAACGAGCCGGCTCCGTCCGTGGGTGACAGAACGCCACGTTCACGCCCAATATCCTGACACCTCTCGAGTGCGGCGATACCGCCGCCGAACACAGAGCCAGAGCCGAACCAGATGGCATCGAGAAGCCGGCTGTCGGCCGATCGGATCGACGTATCGACCCTCGAGCGCCAGCAACCGCTACCATTTTGCGCCCGGCCTTCGTCGTCCTCGCCGATGACAGGCAGGACAGACAGGACGCTTCCCGACCGGCCGTCGCTCCCCCGATACCTGGCACCCGTGCCACAGGCGCTCGAGGATCTGGGGCTCCGGTACGCGTGGCTCGTCGTCGCGATCAACCTCGCGGGAACGGTCTTCGGCTTCTGGTACTACCAGGAGCAGCTGGCGACGACGTCGATGGTGATGTGGCCGCTCGTCCCGGACAGCCCGCTGGCGACGCTGGCGATCGCCCTGGCCATCGCTGCCTGGAAGCTCGGTCACGAACTGCCCTGGCTGACGGCGATCGCCTTCTTTGGAAACATCATCCTGGGGCTGTGGACGCCGTACACCCTGCTCGCCTTTTACGACGCCTACAGCTTCCTCGATCCGCTGATGTTCCAGTTCCTCTTCTGGAGCCACCTCGCGATGGTCGTCCAGGCGTTCGTCCTCTACCGAATCACCGACTTTCCGGTCTGGGCCGTCGGCGTCGCACTCGCCTACTACACCCTCAACCTGATCGTGGACTACTTCGTGCCGATCGTCGGCGAGCCCCATCACACGATGATTCCGCTCGAGCGCGACGAGGCCATGTACCTCGGCGCCGACGCGCTGGGGGTGATCGCCGCCGGCGAGGTGACGTTCACGCTGCTGGCGCTGTTTTTGGCGCTGGCGACGCGGGCGAAGTTGTGTGAAGCCAGCAGGCAGTGCGTGTAGCAAAGAAAAACGCCTCTGTTGGAATTCTCTGGCAGTGATAGGTTTCACAAACCTTGCTGAATACAAAGCGCGAATGTGGCAAGAGCCTGGGTGTAATCAACGCGGAGGATCGAACGCTCAGTAGAGGGTACTCAGTTTTCACTACCGAATAAAAACCTCGTATACTCTTTGTTTCGCAACTTGTTGATAAGAACAACCCCTATCCCTGCAAAGATGGCGGGAATGAGAATCGCTAGCCCCCATGCTGGAAGCACACACATTATACCTTGACACCCCAGTAAATCCATGAGAATCAACCCGACTAAGGAATCTAAATATGGATATGTTACAGGTGTCCAAAATAGAGCATAGAGTCCAAAAAGGAGGAGGATATTAATTCCGACTTCTCGAATCATAGAAACATATTAGAAAATATAGTATAAGTGCTTTCTGTACATCCGCACTCAGTTCGCACGTGTAGTGAACGGATGGTTCCTCGGTTCTGGCGTGAAACAAACGAAGTCGTCGTGCTGCACTCATCCTCTGTATCTTGCATGCACTTTCTGCCAGCTACTGGATAGGATGACCGAAACCGTGCGAGATACAGGGTGCGTACCTCTCACAAGGTCTCGTGTGAGTGCTTACTGGAACGTCCAGAGGTTTCGACTGCTGACGGCGTTTCCAGCGTCTGGTACACGACGCAGTACCGTTCAGTGTCCTTCTGGAGAGCCGATCGGGTGTTCTCGCCGAACGACATCGGCACGCCGTAGCCGCCACGTTCGTCGCCCTTCGAGAGCGTCCCGACGCCCTGGTTCTCGAGGAACGTCGCCACCTCCTCTTCGTCCATCTCGACGCCCTACGTTTCGCTGGACATACGGCAGGTTCTACCGACCGGATGATAAACGTGTGTTGACACGAGGAACAAAGTCACGTCGGCTAACCCGACGGCGTTCGAAACCGGTCGTCTCGAGTAAACGTCTTTCGACGGCGAGTGTAGGTTCGGGTTTCATTGCCGCGGTCGGTGTAAAGGGTTCCGCGACCGCAGATCCCAGCGCGTAGCCGCGCCAGTATGTCCCCGATCCGTATCCTCTCCGATGTCCTCTCCTCCGTCGGCCTCCACCTCGTCGAGGGGGTCGAGACGTCGTTTCGTGGCCGACTGTTCGTCCTCGGCGTCGTCGTCGGGATCGCCGGCGGGCTCGGCGCCGTCGCCTTCCAGTACCTGCTGATCGGGTTCACGGCACTGTTCTTCGCCGGGGCGACGTCGCAGGCGGCGCTGCTCGAGCGAGCCGTCGACCTCCCGTGGTACTATCGCGTCCTCGCACCCGCCATCGGCGGCGCGTTCGTCGGGCTGATAGCCAGCTACAGCGGCGGTGGCCTGGTGAGAGGCGAGGGGGTACCGGAGGTGATCGAGGCGATCGACCGGAAGCGCGGACGGCTCCCGCTGAACGTCGTTCCGGCGAAGGCAGTCGCGTCGGCGGTCTGTATCGGATCCGGTGGCGCGACCGGTCGCGAGGGACCGATCGTCCAGATCGGCGGAACGATCGGCGCCGCCGTCGGCAACCGCCTCGACCTGCCCGATCCCCAGACGTCGGTGTTGCTGGCGGCCGGGGCCGGCGCGGGGCTGGGCGGGACGTTCAACGCCCCGATCGGCGGGATGATCTTCGCCTGGGAAGTCTTGCTCGGGCGCGTCACGAGGGAGAACGTCCCACCGATCGCGATCGCCGCGGTGGTCGGAACCGCGACGGCGAACGTCATCGTCGGCCTGCCGGATCCGATCTTCTCGATCCCGCCGATCTCGGTGGAGAGTCCCTGGGAGGGCGCCGCGTACGTTGGTCTCGGCGTCGTCGGCGCGGCAGTGGCGCTCGCCTTCGCGAACTCCCTCTACGCCGTCGAACACGGGTTCGAGCGGCTCCCTCTTCCCACCGGCCTGAAGCCGGCGCTGGGGGGACTCTGTCTCGGCGTCCTCGCGCTCTCGGTTCCGCAGGTCTACGGCGTCGGCTACCCGGTGATCCAGGACGCGCTCGTCGGCGGGTTCGCCCTCGAGGCCGTCGTCGCGTTCGGGGTCGCGAAGATCGTCGCGACCAGTCTCACGCTCGGGAGCGGCGGCTCCGGTGGTATCTTCGCGCCCGTGCTCTACGTCGGCGCGATGGCCGGCACCGTCTACGGCACGCTACTGAACGAGACGGTTCCCGTGCCCGTCGCCGAGCCGACGACCTACGCTGCCGTCGGTATGGGCGCTGTCTTCGCTGGTGCGTCACACGCACCGCTGACGGCGATCGTCGTCGTCTACGAACTGACCGGTGACGTCCGGATCGTTCCGCCGCTCGTGATCGCCTGTTTCATCAGCACGGCACTGTCCCGGCGCGCGAGCGAGGGGAGCATCTACACGATCGGGCTCCTCGAGCGCGGCGTCGAGGTCGACTCGAGACGGCTGTTCTAGAGATCGGGCGGGTACTCTCCGCTCTTCCGGTACTCGGAGACGACCGCGGCGAACGCAACCACGTGGAGGAGGACTACTACGACGATCATCGCGAGATATATCAGGTGGAGCGGATCGTCCGAGGGGAACCCCACCTCCTCGTACGGACGGAGATACGCTCGGTCGTAGCTGTGGACGGCCACGAGCCAGAAGATTACGTACGTGCCGTGACTCTGGTGCCACTTCCAGGCTTTCGGGCCGAGATAGTCGTAGGCCGCGTTGTTGGACGTAAACGCCAGTACGATCGCGATGAGGACGGCGACCATGGCACCGAACGCCCACGGACTCATGTCGACGAGGTAGCCGACGACGTCCCAGTCGCGTGCCGCGAAGACGAACAGGACGTGGACGACCGACCAGATAGCGAACCAGATACCTAGTTCCGATCGCCAGTCAACGGGAAAGTTTCCGGAAAATTGCCGTCTGATCGACGGCCGAATGCGAACCAGCGGACCGATGACCATCACGAGAAACAGGATGAAGAAGGGAACGGCACCGACGACTCGTTGCCCGCCGTATCCGACGCCCCACAGCAGGACCGCCACGACGATACTCCCGATCGCTACACCCAGATGATGGGTGAGTTTATTGTTAGTGTCCGATGTCATGTTTCCTCCGTGTCACGCATCCGTTGCTGAACGGACACTGATCACCCAGATAAAACTGTTCCCGTCCCCTCCGATCGCGTACAGATTCAGTCATCCGACGACGGTCGAGTCATGAATCGGGGGAACGCTAGCGGCAACAACGCGCGACGGGAGATCCACGGTGGCATGGATACGCCGAATCAGTCAGATGACGCGGTCCTGAAGCCGGTCGAGGTACTTGGCGTTGTAGACGAGCTCGATCGAGTCACTCGTCGGCGTCGCGACGCAGGTCAGTCGCATATCGTGGTTCTCCACTTCCTCCTCGGAAAGACTTCGCTGGACATCCATCTCGAGTCCGCCCTCGAGCAGCACGGCGGTACAGTTCACGCAGCCGCCGGCCCGGCAGTGAAACGGCCAGTCGTGACCGGCCGCCTCGGCCGCGTCGAGGACGTACTCGTCGCGCGACACCTCGAAGGTGCCGTGTGCCGTCTCGTCGAGATCGGCGTCTGCAGCGCGTTCGAGGAGGTCGTCGTCGTCGAGTGACCACCCGCGTTCGTCGACGACATGGTAATCGAGGTACTCGACGGTCGCAGCCTCGGCTCGCGGCGCACTGATGCCGATCACCGGTGCGCCCGCAAAGCGGACGACGCGTTCGGTCGTGCTCCCGAGGAGGTAGCGCCGCAGGCCGGTCTCGCCGTGGGCCCCCATCACGATGCAGTCTGCGTCGTGCGTGGCTGCGACCGCCAGAATCTGCTGGTCGACGCGCCCCTCGGGCACCGAGACGTCGACAGTCTCCAGCGGTGACTCGCGCAACTGCTCGAGTGCTTCGTCGATCGGGTCGAGGCCGATCTCGTCGTCGCTCGAGAGGTCGACCGTCTCGACGCCGTCGACATCTCCTTCGTCGCTGACGTGAACGACGTGGAGTCGGGCCCCTGTGTCGACCGTGAGGTCAATCGCGTGCTCGAGAGCGGTCGCTGCGCTGTGGCTCCCGTCCGTCGGAACCAGGACACGCTCGAACTCGCCCTCGAGGATCGTCTCCTCGTGAACGGTCACGACCGGGACGGGCGACTCCTGGAGGGTCTGCTCGGCCACGCTTCCGAGGAGGAACCGGCCGAGTCCGCTCCGACCGGTCGTCCCCATCGCGATCAGATCCGCATCGCAGTCGTTGGCCGCCGCGAGGATCTCTTCGTGGACGTCGCCGTCCTCCTCGCGGAGTTCGGTCGTCACTTCGAGGCCGCGGTCCCGCGCTCGCCCGGCCAGTTTGTCGACCGCCCGTTCGCCCTCTTCTTCGTCGCCGCCGACGAGTCCCCCTTCGAGGATCGAGACGACGTGTAACGCCCCGTCGAACTGCTCTGCAAGTCGGATCGCGTACGTTCCGGCGTCTTCCGCAACCGGACTCCCATCTGTGGGAACGAGGATCGTGTCGTACATCACGGAGCCGCTACCACACCCGGATAAAAGTAGTTGCAGGCCCGGTGGCGGTGTTCAGATAAGGATGAGGCGGTGGTGGTTTCGAATTCCTATGCCCGAAACCGGCCGCCTCAAGCAATCTACTGGATGGATAGACTTGGACTTTGTGGAGCGGGAGCGGACACCCCGCAAGATCATTGAAATGGGTATTCGCCACCATCTGGCTGGATTATCACTTTCGAATACAGTTATTTTACTGGAGGATTTGGGTGTCAAACGGAGTCGAACCGCTGTCCACAACTGGGTGCACAAGGCAGATCTACAGCCTGAGGGCGGGGCGAGCCCGGATCGCGTTGCGGTTGATCAGAAGGTGATCCGGATCAATGGCGAGCAATACTGGCTGTACACTGCAGTCGATCCGCAAACGAACCGAATTCTGCACTCGCGGCTGTTTCCGACGTATACAATAGCGATTGGGCGAGAATTTCTCTCCGAACTCATCGAGAAACACGACGTCTCGAACGCCCTGTTTCTTATCGACGACGCGGGCGATCTCATCGGAAGTCTGCGAAAGGAAGGTCTCAGCTACCGCGTTGAGCTGCACGGGCACAGAAACCAGGTCGAACGTGTCTTTCGTGAGGTAGAACGCAGAACCTCTTCGTTTTCAAATAGCTTCAGTCACGTCGATCCAGCGACTGCAGAATCATGGCTCCAAGCCCACGCCTTCTGGTGGAATCAATGGCTAAGTTAACACGACCCATGCTGCGCCACGCAAGATGCCCACACTGACGGCGACGGTAATCGGTACGACAATACCGAGATCTAGGAGAAAGACACTCCAGTACACCGAATGGTCGTCGATGTATTCTGCGGGAATTGAACCACCAGTAAGTATCCGTGGGACTGCAAAAAGATAACCGAATGATACGAACAGGACGAGGAGAAGCAGCCCTGCGCTGTAGATTCGTTTTCTTCGAGGCGGTATCGGCGGTATGTCTTCACTTTGGAGATGAGTCCACGAGTACACTAAAATAATACTGCTAAGGATAAACATGCCCAAATGAAGGAGGATTTCCGGTGGATATTCCACATATTCTGGCCCGATTATATACTGAACAAACATATACGCAGTATATGCCGCTGGAGGAATGGCCGCGATTAGTCCAGTCTGGCTTCCTGTGAAGACGAGCGCAGCGGCCAGGGCGCTCACCGGAGCCACGACCAGAAGTGAAACAGCCTCCAACCCAAGGGTCATATTCATAACAGTCTCCGATAGCGGATACGTAATGACACCAGCTACGAGCGGGCCGAGAAGCGAGTTGGCTGCCAGCCCAGCGGCGAGTGCGGCGAACCCGCCAGCCAGCCACGGATTTGATCGTTGGCTCATGAATGGACATCTCCGTCTCGTCTTCCTTTAGAGAAGGGCATCAATGGTTTCTGCCCCAAACGGAATCAAGTGCAGCCACAATATTATCAGAAATGTACTAGGAGAGCGGCCTGCATTTTATCTTACGACTGCCGTTACTGTTTACAACAATGCAACCGAGAGACAGTTCGATTTCAATCGGTAGGCCGATAAACGAAATTGGTGGATACTTGTTTCAGCTCTGTCGATCTTTTCTGGTTATGAGATGCTTCCAAAGAGGTGAACTACAATGGTAAAGTACATCACCTACGTGGCAGCCTTCGCACTTGCGTTCCACGGACTCATCCACTTTCTTGGAATTGGCGTTTACTTCGAACTAGTCGAAATGGGAGATCTCCCGTATAAAACCACACTGCTCGGCGGGGCTATCGACGTAGGGGATGCCGGGATACGGGTCTTTGCTGTGCTGACCGCCGTGGCTGGCGCAGGATTCGTCGGTTCATCTGTCGCGCTAGTAACTGGCTGGCGCTATTGGCGAGAGATGTTGCTCGCAGTGACTGTTTTCTCGTTGATCCTCACGGCGCTCGATTGAACCGTTGCCTCCGCAGGCGTGCTGGCAAACCTGGCGATTTTGGTCGGCCTGTTCTTGAAGCGACGCCTGTAAAATAGAATTCTTCACGAAATGGCTCTCACTCCGTGCTTCATTCGCGCTGTGTATGCAGCACCACCTTCACAGACTGTCGTGACATTGGCAGTTCGGGGCTGCTGCATACAGAGGATAAGTGCAGCACAACGGCGTCGTTTGTTGCACGTTGAACCTTGTGAACCACCCGCTCAGTATATCTATGTAGAAACCGCGAATGATGAGCCACCTATGTTTCAGTTTCTGCAATCGAATCGATCGATGACTGTTCGATGGGTGACTCCCAGAGTAAGATCGAGACCGAACCGACGATCAGTATCACACCTGCTGCCGAAAGGGCAATCATTGGTGAGATGATATCCGAGATCACGCCACTCCCGAGTTGAAACGGGATCACAGTTACCGCACTAACCATCGCCATCGCACTCAAGACGGTTGCACGACCGAGCGTCTCGATACGGTCGTTTACGTACTGTCCTGCAAGCACTCGCGTCGGCTCAACACACGCCCACCCGATGAACAATGCCACGAGTGCTATCGGAGGCACGAACACCATTGCTGCCAGAAGCCCGCCGACGACGAGCGGAATTGTGATAAACCATCGACGCAATCCGACCCACTCCTCGATAAATCTGATGTGATAGCTGATCGCCGCCGAAACGAGATTGATCGCTGCATAATACACCCCCAGAAGCGTTTCGACGTTCTCGGTCGAGAGAGTGAGGGTGTAGGGGTTTCCTTGACCGGGAACCGGAAGTGAGAGGGTGAGACTCATGTTCAAATCGGTCACGACGGACTCGAATATCGGCTGGAGAAAGATGAACACGAGGTAGGTAATGGCCGAAAACAGCACGAAGTAGTAGATGATGAACGACCTGAGCCGACGCTGACCGACAGCCTGTTTGACGACACCCCACGCCTCTCGGATGCCCATCTCGCTCGAATCACTTTCCTCGTACGTCGTTGGTTCATCCAGCGTAACAATCACAAGAAGCCCTAATCCGGTGAACAACGCAGCCGCAAGAAATGGGTACGTGAGGTCGAGTCCGCCGAGGTAGCCACCGATGAGTGACGCACCGACACCGGCCGTCAAGGCAATCGATTGCCCCCGTCCCCGAACGCGGGTAAACTCATCACTCGCCGACACGTCCGTGAGCGTTTCATACACCCACGCATCCTCCGTTCCCGAGCGGAAGTTATAGCCAAGCGACCAACAGATAAAGAGGAGGGCGAACGCGAGAAACGAAGACGCGAACGCGATACCAACTAACGTCGCCGTAATGAGTGCTGACCCGACGAGGAGGCTGTTTCGACGCCCAATCCGGTCACCGACGTATCCTGTCGGCACTTCGCCGAGGACTGTCGTCAGGTTGTAAAGCGCCTCGATGATAACGATCTGTGTGAAAGATAATCCCTGCGAGAGAAAGTAGAGGTACATGATTGGTCGATAGAACTCGACCGCTTCCGTCGCTTTGTAGAGATAATATTTGAAGACTGCTCCGGAGATCGCCATGTTCAATCGGACACACCACTCATAAGAAATGACTTCGGTAGCCACCTGCGTTCTCCGGTTCTCTCTTCGCGCTGAAAGGCATCCAGAAACAGCGATGAGTTGCGGATACAGGAGAGTGACTGATCAACGCCTTCATAGATCGATTTTCAACCCGTGCAACATTCGCGCTGTATATCTTGTACGGCAGCGAGAACACCTATTGTAACTGATAGAATGTTCAGCGGTAAGTTCGCAGCCGTATGTAGCGGTTGGTTTCGTCCCGAGTGTGTGAAATAAACAGGCCGCCGTGCTGAACTCATTCTCTGGATTCAGCACGCGCTTTCTACCAGCTGCTGAATAGGTTGAACGAGGCGTGCGAGATACAGGGGGCGAATGTGGCACAGATTGCGGATTCACCTACGAAGGTGTTAGTCACTCAGTCCAGATGAGGAATTGTCGTAGATATTCGAACATTCAATCATATTGGTGGGTGATGGAACTATCCCCAATAGAATAGGGCTTCGGCATTTATGTACAACCCACATTCATTGACTCGACATGAACACGCAGGATGCCCACGAGATTCTGGCTAATGCTGATCGGCGGCACATCCTCACCGAACTTTCCGATAACGACGGATACACCACAATTTCTGACCTCGCTACACTAATCGCCGCTCACTCGGAAACCCGCGTAGAAACCGACAGTGCCCTCGAAAATGCAAAAATCAGGTTGATGCATAACCACCTACCACGGTTAGAGGATCACGGAATAATCGAGTACGATAACAGAAATGGGGCTGTAGTACTCACCCTCTCTGAGACGAGAACGGCTCTACTCGATAGTGCAGAGGAGATAGAAGCTATGACTACTGAAACAGCGGAACCGTTCTGATCGAAGTTCAGTGTCAAACTCCATATGCGTCGAATGAGTCTGCCTTACTCATGGGAATCAAAAACGATTGCCATGCTGCATCCAGCCTCTAAGTCTTGCACGCCGTTTCTGACAGGAATCGAGTAGTTCGTTCAGAGTGTGCTGAATACAGGGCGCGAATCTCGCACCAAGCAGGAGAAATCAGTTCCGACACTGTCTCGGGTGATTGGCCGTGTCTTCGGCAGCCCACTTCTTTATAAAACAACACCACGTACGGTGACAATGTGAACCGAACTCAGAGATGAATGAATCGGAGGGCGAGAACCAGTTATCCCGGTGAGGGGTATCCTCAACTCACTCACCGATCACCGGCAGATTGGGTCAGAAAGTCCCGTAGATGACTGATCATCTCATCCCTCGCTTGTGGGTTTGGAAAGTGGGACTCGCCACGGAGACGAACAATAATTTTGAGATTGGGAATTGCTCGTTTGGCATTCGAAACGACCACATCCGAGGGGAAGAAGATGTCTCTCTCCGTGACTGTCAAGAAGGTCGGTGCGGAGAAATCCGTCAGATCCGATCGATCCACTGTTCTCGGAAATTCGGTTTCCAATTTCACCTCGTCGTAGGAGAGGGCGACAAGTTCGATTATGCGTTCGTCTACTTCCGTCAGTGGCTCAGAGAAGATGGGTTCGATCGACCGTCGTAACCAGCGCTGCTGACCGGTCAGTCGATAGATGACCATAGGAACGATCACTCTCCGTACCATTCGAACCACTGAGCCCGTTCCAAGACCGGAGGGATTGATCAACCCCGCTCGCTCAATTCGATCTGGGATTTCAGTTGCAGCATGGAGAACGATCCCACCTCCATAGCTTGGACCTACCATCGGCACCCGATCGTATCCGAACGCGTCCAGCAGATCGGCGGCCCATCGACCGTAGCTTCCGTCACGAGGCGAGAGCCGAGTCTGTGAACTATACCCGGGATGCCCGACCGTGTCGGGGGCGTGGAGATGGAAGTAATCAGCCAATGGAAGAAACCACGAAAGACTCACTGGATTTGCCATGTTCCCGCCATGAAAGACGAACAGTGGCGGAGAATCCGGATCTCCTGTGACTAGTACATGTGTTTCTCCGAAGCGCGTATCGACGAACTGGCGATCGAGATCCGTATCTAAATCATCGACAAGGTCGTCGTAGATCTCTTTGATGCGTCGCTCACCTGCCTCTGACTTGTAAATCGACGATGTATTCATGACCCCATCACGGGCTAATAGAATATAATAATTTGATTCCAGTTTAAGAGTACGAGGAACTAAACGTGATTGCTCACCTCTATGGGTAGTGGCACGAAAATGCATAGTTCAGCCATTGTGGTGTGGAACAAGCGTAGGTACGGTGCTGAATACACCCTCTGAATCCAGCACGGCGTTCGTGACAGTTACTGGGTGATTCGTACTATACTCACGCCGCAGATCGTCTCGAACCGAGATGATTGTCCAGTGCTGACCGATTGGCTCCAGTTCTATCACTGATTCTGGTCTCGGTCACGCACGTGTTCGGGTACAACCAGGCCAATTTCCGTGAGTCCTCTGTGGGGAACAAGCGCAAAATCTCGCCCTCGGGGTGGAACGGTTGTCAACAGCAATTGCGGGTTTCAACAGAACCAGTAAAACCGGAACCGAAATCGTCAGCCCTCCCGCTCGTCCTCGACGATCACGACGGCCGAGTCCGTCTCGATCATCTCACCCGAACCGGAGTAGGTTCGCTCGAGTTCGACCTCGAACAGGTCGCCCTCGAGTTCCTCGCCGGCCACGCGGAGGACGCCGGCTTCGTCGTCGATTTCGTAGTCGCCGCTGTCGATCCCGGCGTCGATATCGCCAACTTTCGCCCCGAATGTCGGGCCGAGCGTCGAGTAATCGAGGTCGATCGAGGCCACCTCGGTGGTGATCTCGGGTGGCTCCGCGAGGGACTCGAGGTGGTCGACGTGGGTCACTTGCTGAATGGCGTCTTCGAAGCCGGTGATGGAACCGTGGACGGCAACCGAACCGAGGCTGGCGTTGAGGGGAAGCTGGCGCTCGCTCTTGTACCGCCGGAGCGCAGAGATGACCTCCATCGCCGTCTCGCCGGCCTCGAGGTCGGCCTCGTAGCCTCGCGGTTCGGGCCAGGATTCGGTGTGGATGCTGTCGAAGTTCTCGGCGTCCACCGAGTCCCGCGACTCGCCATCCGCGTAGACAGCCTGCCAGATTTCCTCGGTCGCGTGCGGGATGATCGGTGCCCACAGCAGGAGGAAGGTTCGGTGGGCCATCCGCAACGTGTACTGGGTCGAGGGGCTGTCCTCTCGAGTTTTGGCGATTTCGAGGTAGTCGTCACAGAACGTGTTCCAGAAGAACGTTCTGAGGTGGTTGCGCGCTTTGGCGAACTCGTAGGCCTCGAGGTGGCCGGTCAGCGTCTCGACGGCGGCGTCGAGTTCCGCGAGCAACCAGCGGTCGATCGGCTCGAGTTCCGCGGGCTCGTCGGGGTCGACGGGGGCCAGGGTGTCGACGAGCTTCGAGGCGTTCCAGAGCTTTCGAAGGAGCTTCTCGCCCGCGACGATGTCCTGTTCCTGGAACGGGAAGTCGTCGCCGACGGCGGCGCTGGCGGCCCAGAATCGGACGGCGTCGACGGGGTACGCGGCGAGCACCTCGGCGGGTTCGACGACGTTGCCCCGCGATTTCGACATCTTCTCGCGGTTCTCGTCGAGCACGTGGCCGTTGATCAGCGTGGCGTCGAACGGCACCTCGCCGGTGTGTTCGTAGCACTTGACGATGGTGTGGAACAGCCAGAACGAGATGATGTCGTGGCCTTGTGGCCTGAGGTCGAACGGGTAGAGTTCGGGGTTGGCCATCTCGAAGGACTCGGTCTCCTCGTTCCAGTCCCAGCCCGCGTTGATCAGCGGCGTCAGCGATGAGGTCGCCCAGGTATCGAAGACGTCCTCCTCGGGCTCGAATTCACCAGCACCGCACTCCGGGCAGGAATCGACTGGCGGCTCGTCGGAGAGCGGATCCACGGGGAGATCGGCCTTCTCGGCCAGGATCTCGTGATCGCACTCGCTGCAGTACCAGACCGGGAACGGGATTCCCGAGTCGCGTTGACGGGAGATCAGCCAGTCCCACTCGAGACCCTCGATCCAGTGGCGGTATCGGGTAAACATCTTCTCGGGGTACCAGTCCATCGCTTCGCCGGCCTCGAGGTACTCCGCCTTGTGATCGAGCACCTCGATGTACCACTGTTTGGAGACGCGGTACTCGACGGGGGTGTCACAGCGCTCGTGGACGCCGACGTCGTGAACGATTTCGCGGCGATCCCGGAGGTACCCAGCGTCGTCGAGATCTTCGACGATGGCCTCGCGAGCCTCTTCCGTGTGCATGCCCTCGTAGTCGCCGGCGAGGTCGGTCATCGTGGCGGTTTCGTCGATGGCCACCCGCAGGGGCAGGTCGTGGGCCTGGTACCACTCGATGTCGTTCTGGTCGCCGAAGGTACAGCACATGACGATCCCGCTGCCTTTCTCCATGTCGACGCGGTCGTCGGCGATGATCGGCACCTCGTGTTCGAAGATCGGGATGCGAGCCGTCTCGCCGACGAGATCCTGGTTGTCGTCGTCCTCTGGATGAATGAACACCGACACACAGGCCGGGATCAGTTCCGGTCGGGTCGTCGAGATGACGAACTCGTCACGAGGGGCGTTGTCGCTAACGACCTCGAACGCGATGTCGTTGAAGTGGGAGTGTCGTTCTGCGTCCTCGGTCTCGACCTGCGAGATCGCGGTCTCACACTCGGGACACCAGATCGCCGGCGCCTTCTTGCGGTACTCCCGACCCTGTTCGTAGAGATCGAGGAAGGAGAGCTGAGAGATCCGCTGGACGCGCGGTTCGATCGTCTTGTACGTGTGGTTCCAGTCGATCGAAGTGCCGAGATGCTGCATCTTCTCGGTGAACTCGGCTTCGTACTCCGCACAGACCTCCCGGCAGAGCTGCTGAAACTCCCGGCGCTCGTAGTCCTGGTGGCGGATGTCGAGATCCTGCTCGGTCAGGCGCTCGCTCGCGATGCCGTTGTCGTCGTAGCCGAACGGGAAGAGGACGTCGCCGTCGTACATCCGCTGGAAGCGAGCCGCGAAGTCCTGCAGGGTGTGGCCGTAGAGGTGGCCCATGTGGAGGCTGCCCGACACCGTCGGCGGCGGCGTGTCGATGGCGTACGTCGTGTTCGGGTCGGCACCCGGCTCGCCCTCGTAGGCGTAGGTTTCGGCGTCGACCCAGGCCTCCTGCCAGCGCGATTCGATCCGCTCGGGGTCGTAGCCCCCCTCGAGGGACGGCTTGTCGTCCTCCTCGAGGTCGCCGGTGTCGGCACTCATGCTCTCACCGCCCGTGGCGGGCGTCGACTGCTCGGTCGGTCGTGTCGCAAACGGTGATCTGACGTGGACATTGGTGATACTGGTCGTTGTTCGCTGTATTCCGGTCGGAGACAATACATCCGTCGAAACGTCGAAAGGGAGGTGGGCCTAGGCGGCCCCTACGAACACGGCGGCTCGAGGGCCGTCAGCGCGAGCAGCGAGCGACGCGGTGACTGACGGAACCATACCAACAGATGCGCAGGCGATCGTGTTAGGTGTTTCGTGTCAGTTTCGGAACCTGCTATTCCCGCCCCAACCTCGCCAGTCACACCCGCGGTCGAAGGACGACCCGCGTCTCGGTTTCTCGAGATAGATCTGCTTCGAGGTAACTCGCCAACCGCTCGAGGAACTGGTCGTCGACGCCGTCGGCCGCGTCGGTTCGAACCAGAACGATCTCGTCGTGCTGGGTCGGATCGTGATCGTCCTCCATGACGAGCGAGAACAGCTCTCGAGGGGTAACGGGATCACCCGCCTCGAGTCGCCCGGCGACCCCCTCGAGGGTGTCCTCGACGGTCGTCTCGACCTCGAAGGTGACGTCCACGGAGACGTTCGCCCCGTCCTGTTTCGCCGCGATGGCCTCCTCGGAGCCCCGAACGGCTGGGACGAGAACCTCCTCGAACGGCAGGCCTTGTTCACGAGCCCCGACGTAGGCGAACGCGAGCATCGCCCGGAGCGCGTCGAGAAACGCGTCGTCGGTGTGGACGTCGGCGAACACCTGCGTTCGATCCTTCTCCGAGAGCGTGTGCAACAGGAGGTCGAAGTCGAGGACGCCGTCGGTCACCCGCCGACGGATGCGCGCCTCGGCGTTGCGTCGGGACTGGTCGTGGCTCAATTCGCGCTCGCCGAGCAAGAACGCCCGGTCGGCGGGCGTCAAGAGGCCTCGTTCGCGGTCGACGTCAGTGTTCATAATCGGAATTAGATTATACGTAGCTTAGTTCTATCCAAATCGCTTTAACCGCTCGAGTTCGAGAGCGACCAATGAGCGACTTCGGGGGAGCGACTGGGTGGACGAGAGGATGGTCGACGAGCGGAGCAACGATACTCCCGCGGGGGGCCTGAACCGTGGCGACCGATCGCTCGAGTCGCTATGCCGAGACCGTCGTCGCACACAGCCGACTCGTCGTGCTCGTGGTGCTCGCCCTCACCGCGGTGATGGTCGTCGGGTTCGTGACCGCCGACACCGAGGACGCCGGCATCGGCGAGTTCGAGACCGACTCCGAGGAAACGGCTGCCCTCGAGTACATCGAAGAACGGTACGCGACGGACGACCGGGTCGTCACCCAGATTGTCGTCCGCGACAGCGGTGGTGACGAGGCGAACGGAGGCGAGACCGCAACCGGTGACGTCCTCACCCGTGACTCCCTCCTCGAGGGGCTCAGACTCCAGCAGGACGTCCGCGGGGACGCCTCGCTGAACGCGACGCTCGCCGAGGACGGATTCGTGGGTCTCGAGAACGTCGTCGCCACCGGTGCCGTCTTCGAGGATCGGGCGGCCGAAGCCGACGGGCCGCCCGACACCACCACGCCGACGCTCGAGGAACAGATCGCGGCGCTCGAGTCCCGATCTGACGAGGAGGTGGAGACGTTGCTCGCAGACGTGCTCGACCCCGAGGCGGACGTCCAGGGCGACCCTTACCAGTTCCTGCCGGACAGCTACGAACCCGGATCGACGAGCGCCGAATCCCGAATCGTGTTCCTGTTCCAGGCCGACGACAGCGAAGACGATGAGGAGCCACAGGCGGCTTACGACGCCCAGGTCGAGATCGAAGAGCTGTTCGAGGAGCGCTTCGACGACGGGTTCGTCTTCGGCCAGGGTATCACCGACGTCACCTCCGCAAGCGCCGTCGGCGACAGTTTCGCCATCATCACGCCCGTTGCACTCGTGCTCGTGCTCTTCGTTCTCGGCGTCACCTACCGGGACGTGGTCGACGTCCTCGTCGGGATCACCGGCATCGCCGTCGTGATGGCCTGGCTCGCCGGTCTCATCGGCTGGCTCGAGATTCCGACTAGCCAGCTCCTGATCGCCGTTCCCTTCCTCCTGATCGGGCTCTCGATCGACTACTCCCTCCACGTGGTGATGCGCTATCGCGAGGCGCGAGCTGGCGAACTCGAGGCGGATAACGCCGGCACGACCGAGCGTCGGGGCATCCGTAGCGGCATGGCCATGGGGCTCGGCGGGGTCGTCCTCGCGCTGGCGGCGGCGACGTTCTCGACCGGGGTCGGCTTCCTCTCGAACGTCGTCAGTCCACTCCCGGCGATCCAGGACTTCGCCGTGCTCAGCGCGGGTGGCATCCTCGCTACGTTCGTCGCCTTCGGCCTGTTCGTCCCCGCACTGAAGGTCGAGGTCGACTCGCTCCTCGAGCATCGATTCGGCTGGAGCCGGGCGAAACCGCCGTTCGGCGTGACGCCGGGCCGCGTCAACCGCGCGCTCTCGAGCGGCGTTACGCTCGCCAAACGCGCCCCGATCGCGGTCGTCCTCGTCGCGTTCCTGGTGGCTGGCGGCGGTGCCTACGGGGCAACGGGGATCGACACGGAGTTCAATCAGGCCGATTTCCTCCCGCAGGACGCCCCCGAGTGGGCGAAGTCGCTACCGGGGCCGCTCGCGCCGGACACGTACACCATCGCCGACGACGCCGCCTACCTCGGCGACAACTTCCAGGAGCAAGGTGCGGACGCCCAGGCGCAGGTGTTGATACGCGGGGACGTGACCGACCCAGCTGTGCTGGCAGCCATCGAGGAGGCCCGTGAGACGACCGACGGCGACGGAACGATCGCCACGGAGGCCGACGGCAGCGCCGCCGTCGAGGGGCCCCTGCCCGTCATCGAGGACGTCGCCAGCGAGAACGAGACGGTCGCAGACGCCCTCGAGGAGCGCCGGGCGGACGGCGAGGCGGTACCCGCGGAGGATCTCGCTGGACTCTACGACGTCCTGTTCGCGGCGGATCCCGACGCGGCCGCGACGGTCATCGAGCGAACCGACGACGGGAGCTACGAGTCGGCCCGACTGATAGTCTCCGTTCGCGGTGACGCCAGTGCCCAGTCGGTTGCCGACGACACCCGGGCGTTTGCGACCGACATCGAACGTGAGTCGGCCATCGACGGCGCATCGGTGGCGGCGATTGCCACGGGCGGCCCGGTCACCACGGCCGTGATCCAGGACGCGCTGCTCGAGACGCTGGTGCAAGCCTTCGCCGTGACCCTGGTCGTGATCCTGGTCTTCCTGACGCTGCTCTACTGGGTTCGCCACCGAACGCTCACGCTGGGCGTCGTCACGTTGGCACCCGTCGTCGCCGCCCTCGCCTGGCTGCTGGGGACGATGGCGATACTCGATCTTCCGTTCAACAGCGAGACGGCTGTCATCACGAGCCTCGCGATCGGGCTGGGCGTCGACTACAGCATCCACGTCGGCGAACGCTTCGTCGCCGAACGGGAACGCCAGCCATCCCTCGATGCGGCCCTCGAGGCGACGATGACCGGTACCGGCGGCGCCCTGCTCGGCAGTGCGGCGACGACGGCCGCCGGATTCGGTGTCCTCGCGCTGGCGCTCGCACCGCCGCTCCAGCGGTTCGGGCTGGTGACCGGGCTGGCGATCGTCTTCGCCTTCCTCGCCTGTCTGACGGTGCTGCCGTGTCTGCTCGTGGTTCGCGAACGGCTGCTCGAGCGAGTTGGGCGAGCAGGAGCCTGAGCGTCGTTTCGGAAGCTGTGCGTCGCTGGATCGGGCTCGAACAGCAGTAGGGTTGGCTTACACCATCGGTCGGATCGATCGACGACTGACCACTGTGTCCGGACGCCAGACGGCGATATCGAACGATTTCGCCGTTCCGGTGGACGGTGCTTAACAAAGGCCGCGCCGAGTGTCCATTCGGCCGAACAGATGGGAACGCCAACCGATTCGGGGTCGGGTGACGAGGGTGCCGAGCAGCTCTCGACGGGCGGCCTGCTCGCGGTCATCGCTATCGTCGCCGTGACGCTTGCCGGGGGTACCCTCCTCGTGGCGCCCGACGTCGGCCCACAGCTCTTTCCCTCGAGCGAGTCCGACGACGAGAGCGACTCCCCATTCTCGGTGACCTGGAGCGACTCCCCGCTCGTCGACGACGGAACCGGTTCCTCCTCTGGGTCGGATTCGTCCAACAATTCGGCAGCCATCGGAATCCCGAACGGCGACGTTCTCGACGACGCAGGCGAGCGCGATGCGAACGAACCCGACACCGTGGACGGGAGCGGCGACGAACCGAATAGCGACGCCGGTGAGGCGGGTGGTCAGGGCTCGAGTGACGGAGCTGGCGAGATTAACGAGGCCGACGAGGCTCGAGGCGAGCGTGGCCCACCGAGCCACGCCGGGCCACCCGACCACGCGGGAGCGCCCGACGACGCAGGGCCGCCGGATCACGCCGGCCCGTCGAACGCTGGTGGAGCCGACGACGACGGCAACGGCGACTAATGCTGCGCCACACCAGCGACGGAGGTCGAAAAACCGTTACCGCGACGACGGCTCCGAATGTGCCCGAACCCACAGCTCACCGATTCGCGAGAGGCGCGTCCGATAGGACTTCCCGTGCTCCTCGCGCTCGATGTAGCCTTTTCCACCGGGACCGAGTCGGTCGACGTTGTAGATCACCTTCGAGCGGAAGCTGTCGGTGTACTCCTCGTTGAGCTCTCGAGCGAGCGCCTCGGCGAGCTCCGAAACCGACTCGAACTCGCCGTCCTCGCCCAGTTTGTACAAAATGAGCTCCTCGAACGGTTTGACGTTCGAGAACGACGCGACGGGGAGCTCAACGATGTGCTCGCCGTCGATTTCCTTCGCGCCGATGGTCGTCCCGCGTTCGTCGAACTCCGCGAGCAACTGACGGGCGCTCTCGAGACGAGACGCGATTCGGTCGGCGTCGATCGCGTCGGTATCGCGCGGCCGGCCGTGGTCGTCTCCTTCGGGAATGCCTGCCTCAAGCAGCTCCTCGAGCAACGCCGACTGTTCGCGCAGTTCCTCGGCCAGCTCCGTCTCGAGGTACTTCTCCGGAGCGGTGTAGTAGGTGTGAATGTGCTCGCGGTCGTCCTGGCGCTCGACCATCAGCGAGTGCGCCGCCGTCGCGAACGCGAAACTCACCGTCCGGGGCATCGCGGCGATGTTGACCCAGACCTCGTTGCCCCGGTCGAGTTCGTCGTTGATCAGGTCGTAGGCCTGCTCGAACGCCTCGTCGTAGTCGTAGACGTCCTCGAGGACGAACCGCTCGGTGGTCGCCCCCAGCAGGTTCTGGAAGTCGGTCTCGAGCTTCGTCGAGAGGTGGCGGGAGTACTCGACGTTGGCCTCGCTCCCGACGGCCCCCTCGAGCAGGATGACGCGGTCGACGGTGTACTGATCGCGCACGAGCGGGGCGATCAGCCGGTCGTAATCGAAGCCGACCGGGACGATGTGGGTTTGCATACGGACGCGTTCGCAGGTCGGAGTCGTAATGGTGTTGATCCGAGTGGGGTGGCGAACGCCAATGGTATGATTTCTAAAGTGTATTAGTATAGAATCTATAGTAAATTTGAATTGTGTGGGTTTGTTCGAATGGCACTCAGTCCGGAAGATACCGCACGCTCAACACGCCGTCCCCGTCCTCGACCGAGCGGCGGACTTCCACGCGAACCGCCTCGAGTCGCGCCGCTCGTGCGATCGTCTCCTCGTCCTCGAGGACATCTCGAGCGGCGTCCTCAACGCGCTCTTCGGGAACGCGAACCACGTGAATCTCGCCGCGACCGGCGCGCTCGTGCTGCTGCAGGTCGCCGACCTCGCAGTCGGCGACGAGTTCCCGCGAGTGCTGGGTCGGCTCGAGGTCGCTGTCGACGAGGTCGACCGTTCGCCGGTCTGCGACGTCGATCAACGTCCAGGCGACCTCGAGCGGCGGTTCGGGGGCGATGGTGGCCTCGAGGACATCGTGGACGGCCAGGCCGTCGTTCGCGGAGAGGGTGTGTACTTGCGCGGAGTCGACGTCCCGGAGGACGACTGACTCGTCTTCGGCGTGGGTGACGACGAAGGTGCCCGTCTTCTCGGTCATACCTGGTGCCAGGAGCGCGACGGGTTTCGGGGTTTCGGCTTTCGACGCTCGGCACTCAATTCTTGACTCTCGATACTCGACTCGAGATCCGGCCACCCGATCAGCGCGACGTCCGGTGAACGAGGTAGATGGCAACGGCGGCCACAACCGGGAACGAGAGGCCGACGGCCGCGGGGAGCGCGTACAGTCCCTCGACGAGTGGGGCGAAGGCGCCGTTGGTCGCCGTCTGGTGCTCGGGCGGAACGGTCGGGATCAGGCCGACGTACAGCGAGCCAAGGAACAGAAAGCCAGCCGCCGCGAGACGGCGGTCGTAGCGGGTATCGGTGCCGATGCGACGACGGTGGCGTCGAGCGACGAGCAGAACGGGTGCCACGAGCGGGATGACGATCAACAGGCCGAGCAGAACGACGAACGTCCGTGACAGCGCCAGCGTCGCCGTCGTTCCGGCAGTGACGCTGATGATTTCGATCACGCCCAGCACGAACAGCAGGGCGACGAAGAGCGTGGCGAGTCCACCCACGACGACGTAGCTCTTGAACAGCAGGGACGAACTCTGCCGGAAGGCGTACGGGAACGCGCCGAACAGGCCGCCGTATGTGTTCTCGTCGGCCGTAGACGGGCTCGAGTCGTGCTCTCCGGAGGGACTCGAACCCACGACGTCGTCCGACTCGGTCATTGCTCGAGATTGGGAGCGCGGGGGAATAAGGGAACCGATGCGGTTGGAGAAGGATGGCAGGCGGTTCCGATCTGACGACGATAGCGGTGGGCGTCAAGTCACGAGTATGCGTATCGAGTATCGAGCCCCGAGCTTCGTACAGCAGTATCGACGCCACCGATCGATCCTCGAGCCTCGAACAGCAGTATCGACGCCACCGATCGAACGATGGGACGTCGACAGCCACGAATCCACCACAGCGTGACGCAACGCCTTTAGGGGTCGCTGTCACCTCTCCGATATGGACGTCGACCTCGGAAACGCGCTGGCAACGGTCGCCTCGCCGGGTCTCTCGCGGGACGCCCTCGAGCGACTGGACGAGCAGGTCGCCGCGGCACACGAGCGGATCGAAGCCGGGCGATCGAACGACGCACACGGCTACGCGGCCCTGAACCTCCCCGACCGAACCGACCCGGAGGCGATCCGAGCGGCCGTCGAACCGGTCGCCGACGCGGAGGCGCTCGTCACCGTCGGCATCGGCGGGAGTGCACTGGGCGCGGCGACGATCACCGACGCCCTCGCCGACGACGGCGACGGCACCGAGACCGTCTTCCTCGACAACGTCGACCCTGCGTGGGTCACCCGCCGCCTCGAGTCCCTCCCGCTCGAGGAGACGGCGATCAACGTCGTCTCCCGATCCGGGACGACCGCCGAGACACTCGCGAACTTCCTGGTCGTCCGTGAGGTCTTCGAGGCCGCTGGCGTCGACTGGACGGAACGAACAGTCGTCACGACGGGCCAGTCTGGGCCGCTTCGCGACCTCGCGAATCGACACGACTTGCCCGCCGTGTCGGTACCCGACGGCGTTCCCGGGCGCTTTTCGGCGCTCTCCGCCGTGGGGATGGTCGCCGCCGCCGTCTGCGGAAACGACCTCGAGGCGCTGCTCGAGGGCGCTCGCGCCGAAGCGGCCACGCTCACCGGCTCCCTGTTCGAGTGTCCCGCCTACGCCTACGGCACGTCGGCCTACGCGCTCGACGCCCGTGGCGCCTCGATGAATGCGATGGTGCCCTACGCCGAGTCGCTCGAGACCTACGCCGAGTGGTTCGCCCAGCTCTGGGCCGAAAGCCTCGGGAAGGACGATCTCGGCCAAACGCCCGTCAGGGCCCTCGGCGTCACCGACCAGCACTCCCAGCTCCAGCTCTACCGGGCCGGGCCGCGCGATAAGCTGGTCACGTTCGTCACCCCGCGGGAGACCGCGGATCGGCGAATTCCGGCCACCGATGTCGACGACCTCGCCTATCTCGGGGACGCCACCCTCGGCGAGTTGCTCACCGCCGAGTTCGAGGCCACCGAGGCGAGCCTCGCCGCGGCCGGCCGACCCAACGTCCGCATCGAACTCGAGCGCGTCGACGCCTTCGAACTGGGCGGGCTCCTGTACGGGATGGAAGCTGCCTGCGTCCTCGCGGGCGAACTATACGGCGTAAACGCGTTCAACCAGCCGGCCGTCGAGTGGGCGAAGAAGGCCACCCGCGGCCTGCTCGGTGGGGGCGACTTCGAGGAGGCTCGAGCCGTCGCCGAGAAGACGACGCTGCGGGTCGAACGCTAATGCGCCCGACTCGAGTATCACACAGCGGAGGACAGCACAGAACGCCTATACCCATCGATCCGAACATATACGTATGAACGAGACCGCACGGGACGACAACGCCGAGTCGTCACAGCCCGGAGCGATGGCCGGCCTCGGCCTCGGGCTCGCCGCCGTTGCGCTCGCCGGTATGGCCGTCCCCGTCCGGCAAGGCATCGACGATCCCGTCGTGGTAACGGGACTCCTGTTTGCCGTCGGCGCCCTCCTGGTGTTCGGGGCGCGCCGGTACGACGTCCTCGATCGTCGGTACAGTCCGATCGGCGCCCTCTGTAGCCTCGGCGTCGTCGTCCTCGCTGGCTACGCGCTCAACCAGGGGATCAACGGAACCACGTCTATCCCGGTGATCGGCGGGACGGTACCGGCGGTCTTCGTCGCTTTCCTCGCCGCAGCCGTGGGGATCGGGATCGCCTTCGCGGAGTACGGCTCAGTCTCCGTGGTCGGCCTCACCCGGCGCGTCGCACTGACCGGCCACCTCTCGCTCCTCGCGCTCGTGGCCTGGCTGGTGGCGCTGTTCGCCGGCCAGCTGCTCGTGGTCCCGTTCGAGCTGACGTTCGGTAGCCTGACCGAAAACCAGTTCATCGCGGTGAGCCAGATCGGCTTCGCCGTCGGAACCGGAGCGATCGCCGTCGGGTACGTTCGCGCTACCGGCCGCGACTGGTCGTTCTTCGATCTCCGGTGGCCAACACTCCGACAGGTGGGCTGGATCGTCGGCGGTATCGGCCTCATCTTTCTGACCAACATCGCGCTCTCGATCCTCTATACCTCGAGTGGCGTCGAGGGAGCCGAGCACAGCGCGACTCAGGCCGCCCAGCAGAACCCGGAACTGCTGTACGTGATGATTCCGGCGTCGATTCTGATCGTCGGACCGTTCGAGGAACTGCTGTACCGGAACGTGATCCAGAAATCGATGTACGGCGTCTTCTCGCGGTGGGGGGCACTCCTCGTCTCGAGCGTCATCTTCGCGGTGATCCACGTCGCCGCGTACGCAACGGCGGGGGCCGGTGCCATCATGGCCTCCCTCGCGGTCGTCTTCGGCCTCTCGCTGGTGCTCGGAACGGTTTACCTGCTGACGGAGAATATCGTCGTTCCGGCGATCATCCACGGCATCTACAACGCGATCATTTTCGCGTCGTTGATGCTCTGAGAGTCGATCTCGAGTATACCCGATCCCGGTGAGAATCTCCACCGAGTGAACCGACGGTCAGTACATCGCCGACCAGTACCAGTAGACGGTGACGGCGATCAACACGACCAGGCCACCGAGGAAAAAGAGCAGTCCCGGTGGAACCGTCGCGAAAATGGCCTCGGCACCCTCGACGGCACCGTCGGTGGTCGCGTTGGCGTCGTCGTACCCCCCATCAGTGTAGACGGTCTCGTTACTCCCGTCAGTCCCGTCGAAAGCCTCCGTACTGTCGTCGCTCTCGACCGACTCGGTGTCTTCGGTGGTATCGGGTTCGTCCGCTTCGTCGTGAACGGCGTCCTCTCCGTCGGTTTCTGCGTCGTCGCCGGGTTCCTCATCGCTATCGGCGTCGTCAGTCTGGGCGGCACCGACGTCTCCCTCGTCATCGTCTGTCGCCGTCTCGTCGGTGTCAGCCGAATCAGCGTCGGCTTCTTCTTCGGTTTCAGCCTCGTCTTCGGTTTCGGTAGCCGCATCTCCGTTTCCGTCAGTCGCGGCCGCTCCGTTTCCAGCCGCCGCCCCGTCACCGTTCCCCGCCCGCGTCGACTCGGTCGCCGCTGGCGAGAAGTACTGGCTCAGGCCGTACTGGACGAGCAAACTACCGCCGGCCAGCGCGGCGAGGCCGCCGATGAACCGTGAGAGCGCCGTCTTGAGCTGGTCGGCCGTCGATCGGTCGCTCGTGACGATCAACGGACCGTCGGCGGTCGCGTAGACGCTCATCTCGTTCCCGCGCGAGGAGTACCAGGTGTCGACGACCTCGACGAGTCCCGCCTCCTCGAGTTTCTCGAGGTGATAGCGGACGTTCTGGATCGACGAGTCGATCGCATCGGCGACGTCGCTGGGCGTTCCCGGTTCGTCGTTCAACCGGCTGTAGATTCGCCGGGCAGTCGTCGACGAGAGCGCGCTGAACACTGCGTCGGCGTCCTCGTCCTCGAGGTCGACGACTCGCGGCTGGCCCTCCCGGGTGGGCGTCTCGGATCGAAGGGGAAACAGACGGGCCATTCGGTCTCTGTTTAGGTTCCTTCACCAACACTTATACTCCTTTCCCTACCTGAAATAGCGATTTTACCTTTCGAAAACCGACCCGAGGCATCGTCAAACCCAATTGAAGAGAGAATTTCTTCGAACCCAGGTACAGATGGAAAGGATTACACATCGTCGGTGACGAGCGCACCTATGGACTGGGCCGAGCGAGTAGGGTGGGGAATCATTGCGGCAACCATCTGTCTGCTCGGCATCCCCTGGTTCCTCTGGGGAGACGCGACGACCGTGCTGGGGCTGCCGCTCTGGCTGTGGTGGCACATCGGCTGGCTTCTGCTCTCGTCAGTGCTGTTCTGGGTGTTCGCCCAGCACTACTGGGGCGTCGGGATCGATCCCGATGGGGTGACGCCGATCGGGAATCCGGGCGCTCGAGCCGAAGGCGAGGGCGGAGCCGGTGGCGAGGCCCGGGGTGAGCAGCGATGACCCTGACTATCCAGCTCGCCATTATCGTCGGCTACCTGCTGCTGGCGCTGGCGATCGGTCTCGTTGCCTACCGTTTGACCGAGCGGACGGCCGAGGACTTCTACCTCGCGAGCCGGACGCTCGGGACGATCGTATTGCTGTTCACCACCTTTGCGACCTTGCTGTCGGCGTTTACCTTCTTCGCTGGGCCGAACCTCGCCTATCTCCACGGCCCCGAGTGGATCCTCGTCATGGGCGTGATGGACGGACTGATCTTCGCCGTGCTCTGGTACGTCATCGGCTATAAGCAATGGTTACTCGGCCGCCAGCGCGGCTACGTCACCCTCGGTGAGATGCTCGGTGACCGGTTCGGCTCGAAACGGCTCCGCGGGCTCATCGCCGGGGTGAGCCTCGTCTGGCTCTTCCCGTACGTCATGCTCCAGCAGGTCGGCGCCGGAACCGCGCTTGCAGCCCTGACCGACGGCGTCGTCCCCTACGCGGCTGGGGCCGGGCTGATCACCCTCTTTATGATTCTGTACGTCGTCCTCGCGGGGTTCCGGGGAATCGCCTGGACGGACACCCTCCAGGGCGCGTTCATGCTCGTCACGACGTGGGTCGCCCTGCTCTGGGTGCTCGCCGTCGTCGGCGGCCCTGGTGCCGCCACGACCGGCCTCGAGGCGACCGCGAGCGAGCACCTCGCCCTGGGAAGCGCGTACTACTCCCCGCAGTTCATGCTCTCGACGGCGATCACGATCGGCTTCGGGGTGGCGATGTTTCCGCAGGTCAACCAGCGGTTCTTCGCCGCTGGTTCGAAGGAAGTGCTCAAACGCTCGTTCGCCCTCTGGCCGATCCTCTGTCTGTTACTGTTCGTCCCGGCGTTTCTGCTCGGCGCCTGGGCGCGCGGGCTCGAGACTGGCATCTCGGTCGCCGAAATCGAAGCCGGCGGGAACGTCCTCCCGCTGATCCTCGCCGAGTTCACCCCGACCTGGTTCGCCGCGCTCGTCATCGCCGGCGCGATGGCGGCGATGATGTCCTCCTCGGACTCGATGTTGCTGTCGGGGTCGTCGTACTTCACCCGTGACCTCTACCGTCCGTTCGTCGACGCGGCGATCTCCGAGCGGAAAGAGGATCTGATCGCCCGCGTGGGTGTCGTCGTCTTCGCCCTCACGACGTTCGTCGCGAGCCTGTACAACCCCGCGACGCTGTTCGAACTCGGCGACGCGGCGTTCAGCGGCTTCGCCCAGCTCGCCCTCCCCGTCATGGTCGCCCTCTACTGGCGCGGGACGACGCGAGCGGGAATGACCGCAGGCGTCCTCGGGAGCCAGCTATTTTACCTCTCGAGCGTCTTCATCCCGTTCGTGCCCGGGAGCTACAGCGGCTGGTCGGCCGGGCTGGTCGGAATGGGGATCGGGCTCGTCTTGACGGTCGGCGTCTCCTGGCTCACGACGCCCGCGTCCGATGAACGACGGGCGATCTATTTCGAAGGGCTCCGAGCAGACTGAGACGTGACGGTTCGGTACGCCGGCACGGGCGTGATTCGGATCAGCGTCCACTCGAGTCTGATTGTCGTCGCTCCATGCGGACGTATAGTGCGGACAGTCCGACCAGGTACACAACGATTCCGCCGAGAACGACCCACAGGATCGGATTCGTCGGATCGACGTCGCTCCACGATCGGGCGAACCCAACGAGCATCAGTCCGAACCAGATGACGAGACTCTGAATCGGTATCCTGGCGGCACTCCAGCGGGTTTCGAACGCAAAGAACACGTTGACAACGCTGAACACGGCCGCCCACCCCAGTAGCACTCGAGACGTTAGCGGGCTGACGCCCCAGGGCCAGGCATCGATCATCGGCTCCGGCGAGACGAAGAGCGCTGCGAGGACGAGCGTCATCAGAACGCCGATGACGCCACTTACCCCACGGATGATCGGTGGTACCGTCAGCGCGTCGGTTGGCGGATCGCGGGGATCGGTTCGGCCGTTGTACAGCCAGAGCACTGGAATCAGAACCGGCGTCACCACGTAGAGGAACACCCACAGCCAGGTGGAGCCGTGACCGTGGCTGAACGCGTCCCAGTGGAGGTACGTCGCGACAGCCATCGCCAGCGTGAAGACGGCAATGCCCGGAAACAGGACGTGGACGCGGTGCCACTCGTCGAGCGTCACGACGCGGTAAAAAAAGTACGCGCCGGCACCGTATCCCGATCCCATCAGGAGGGGTGTGAGATCCGGGCTGATCTCCCACGCGAAGTACGTCCCCGTTTCGCCCGGAAACGTGTAGAGGGACACAAACGCCAGAAACAGCACCGGTGCGATGACGTATCCGCTCCATCGGGTAACCCGACGTATTCGGTCGTCCCGGATCCCCCGTTCGCTTGGAATCCGTTCGTCTGTGTGGTACCGGTCGGTCGAACCCATGGTGTGCGAACGCATTGCAAGGCAATAGGTGTATCACGATACCCCGTGATAGCAAACCCCTCTCGAGCGAGTGGTCGTTCGTACGGACTGCAGGACGGGTATCCGGTGAGTTCGTCCAATCTGACCGACGTGGAGCGAATCACATGGCCGTCGGCTCCCTCGAGTTCGAGACGGGTAATGGGCTGTGCAACGACACCGATGCCGCTGACTGATACCTATTTCTCCACGCACGACCATCGTCTACGCCATCAACTCGAGGACGTAATGACAGATCAAGAACGAGGGCAGGAGACGGGAGATGCGATCGTCGTCCGTGAAACGGCGGACGAGACGGACGGGGCGTTCGTCGAGTTCGAACTCACGCTCTATCCACGAGCGTCGTCGACCGGGGACGAGTACACCCTCTCGCACGAGCGGTGGATGATCGATTTTCCCGTCGAACACGTCCATCCTCAGCAAGCGGAACACTGGCAGGTTCTCTCCGGTGAGCTGGCCGTTTCCTATGGCGAGGTCGAGGACAGTCTGAAGGAGGGGGACACCGTTCGGCTTCCGGCGGGCGTTCCCCACCGGATCTGGAATCCGTCGGACGAACCAAGCCGTGTCACGCTGGCGTTTCATCCGGCACTCGAGGCACAATCGCTCACGGAAACGCTGTACGTACTCGCGCAGCAAGGGAAGATGGACAAACAGGGACGAGTGAACCCGGTACAGTTCGCGGTGATGCAGGCAGCTCATCCCGATCACCTCTACGTGACGTCGGTTCCTGTGCGCCTACAGAAGGCACTCGTGAATGTACTCGCGCCGATCGGTCGATACGCCGGATACCGGCCCCGGTATTCGCTTGATGAACTGGAGAGTGGTCACTGAGAGTGGGGGTATCGGAACAGCAACGGAACTGTCGGAACAGCGACGGAACTGCGGAATAGCGATGTATCGACGGATCGTCCAGGCGCTCCTCGAGGCGATATCGTCGAGGGACACCGATCCTGACAACTCCTTCGCTGGGCGATACGCGAGCCTCGAACGAGAGGGTACCCGTCGGGCTGTCTTTGACACGTGGGAGAGCTGTCGACTCGAGATCCAGGTGACTCGATCGGATCGTTGAACCCACGTTACTCGGACGAATCGTCCTTCCTGGCCCGTCGACGAAGCCACTCGAGACCGAGCCCCCCACCAACGATCCCTGTCACGGTCGTGAATCCCGGAAGGCCATCGGTGTCGATGCTGAGGTCGTTCTCTTCGTTGGCCGGGACAGCCGTCTCGGAATCGTCACCGGTGTCGCCCTCAGTTCCGTTCTCGTCAGAACCGGTGTCTGTTCCATCGTCGTCCCTGTCTTCGTCAGCTCCCGGATCGTCGCCGGTGTCATCAGATTCGTCGGACTCGTCGGACTCAGCGGCGTCGGCCTCGTCGGTTTCGTCAGTGGCTCCGGGGTCGTCATCGGATTCGTCGCCACCGGCGTCGTCGCCGTCGTCCTGGCCGTTCGTCGTTCGAAGCGCCACCAACTCTCCGCCGCGTGGTACGTAGACCGTGTTCTCGTCGACCACGATCGACGTATCGATAGCGCCACTCGTCCACTCCTCACCCTCGAGGTCGTATCGCCAATGTTCGTTCCCGGTCTCGAGATCGTACGCGATAATTCGCTCGCCAGAATCGGCCTCCGCGGAGCCGTGTGCCGCGATAACCGTGTTACCGACGACGACCGGCTGACTGTGGGCGTAGTACGACTCGAGTTCCCAGATTTGCTCGCCACCCGAAGAGAGATCGTACACCGTGAACTCGTTTCGTCCGTTCGCGAAGAACGTACCCCCGCTAATGGAGTGGGTAAACGTGCCGGTCTGGACGATCAGCTCACGAGCCAGGACGTCGAAGACCACTGCTGTCTCGTCACCGACGCCGTAGCCAGCGACGTGGCCCGCCCCGACGGAAAGGTTCGATAACTCGGTTCCGTAGGTTACCCAGGCGAGGGTCTCACCCGTCTCCGGCTCGAGCGCGACGATGGTCGAACCGCCCCCACCGGGATTCGAACCCGTGATGTAGACTGCTCCGTCGCCGATGTCGCCAATGGCCAGTTCGTCGATGGTCATCTGCCCGTCATCGGTGTCAACGGTGGCGTACTCACGTTCCCAGCGAATCGAACCATCGGCAGCGTTCAGCGCGTAAACGGTTTCGTCAGCGGAGGTATAGACCGTCTCGTGGCCGACGGCGAGTTCCGTGCTGCTGATCTCACTCTGCCAGCGCCTGTCACCGGTATCCGCGTCGATCGCCTGAATCGGATCGCCGGCAACGTAGAGCGTGTCGTTCTCGAGTGCGAGCGTTCCGAACGCACCGATCTCCCCGGTTTCCCACGCCAACTCGCCATCCGCTGCCTCGATCGCTGCAACGCCACCGGCCGCCTGCGTGTAGACTCGGTCGTCGCCGGCGACGGTACGACTGATGATGAACGGGCCATCGTACCGCCAGGCGATCTCTGTTGGTCGCTCGAAGTCCGGATCCTCGGCTCCCGTCGTGTCGTCTTCCCCCACGGAGTCGTCCTGACCAGCCCCGACCGACGCGGCCCCACTACCAACGGCGAGCCCGACACCAGTCGCGAGTACGGTTCGGCGATGCCAACATTCCATAGCTGGGACATTCCAGCACGAACCCATTGCTATCTATCCGTTAAGGTCGATTGCGGTCTGAGCAACTGTCTCGTCGGGTTTTCGGGCGCCGTTCAACGACGGTGGATCGAGTTAGATCATCAGGCCCAAATGGTTCCCAGCCGAAACCAACCCAATGACTGCAGCGTTGCCGGAACCGTTTCGGCGGAAGTGGCGCCTCGCCGGGACGCGAACCGAGCGAGACACCGTCGCCTTCCTCACGATCACCGCCGAAACGACGGTGTTCGAACACCGCGAGACGGCTGATATCCTCGGATCGACCACGAGCGAGATCGGGGTGCGATCACTGCTCGCGGTCGACCTCACGTTCTCGCCACCGCTATCGAGGCTCGGTGCAGGCCCGGAACGTCTCCTCTCGCTCGTGACCGACAACGCCACAGATCGCTTCGTCGAGCACCTCGAGGACGCTGGGGTTACCGTCGTCGGCGAACGCAAGACCGTCGAATTCGATCGCGGGGATGGCACTGCCGGGAACTGGTACGTCTTCGAGACGAGCCACCCCATCGCATCGTCGCCTGACGACGGGACTTGTGGCGCCGACGAATCGACAGCGGCGTCGATGAACGGACAGCAACACACACGCCTCACCACCGAAACTCACGTCGCCATCTGGCCGACTGACGAAAACTTCGCCATGGCCGGTGGAACGCTCCCGCTCGAGCGGCCGCCGAAGGAAGGGACATCGAGTGCGAAGCCCATCGAGGTCGATCCCGAACGGGATCGAGAGACCATCGCGACGTTCGTTCGTTCCCGAGCAATGGCCACAGTCGATGTCGAGGGCGGAGCCGGTCGCGAGGAAGAGTGAGCGCGCTCGAACGGATTGTCGAGAGGGAACACCCATGGAAACCACATGGACACGTGTAAGTGCTGGGGCTCCTAACCCACGTCTATGCCCGAAGAAACCGATCTCGAGGAGCTCCGACGCGGTACGGATCTCGTCAAGCGCGGGTTCGCCCGCATGCAAAAAGGCGGCGTCATCATGGACGTCGTAAACCCCGAACAGGCCAAAATCGCCGAGGAAGCCGGCGCAGTCGCCGTTATGTCCCTCGAGGCCGTTCCCGCGGACATCCGCAAGCGCGGCGGCGTCGCCCGGATGGCCGATCCCGCCGACGTCGAGGAGATCGTCGACTCCGTCTCGATCCCCGTGATGGGGAAAGCTCGCATCGGCCACCGCACCGAAGCCCAGATCCTCGAGTCCGTTGGCGTCGACATGATCGACGAGAGCGAGGTGCTCACGCCCGCGGACAACGACTACCACATCGACAAGCGCGACTTCACCGCCCCGTTCGTCTGTGGCGCGCGCAACCTCGGGGAAGCGCTCCGCCGGATCGACGAGGGAGCGGCGATGATTCGAACCAAGGGTGAGGCCGGAACGGGCGACGTCAACCAGGCCGTCTACCACCAGCGCACGATCAAAGGCGAGATCCGCAAGCTCGAGGGGATGGCCTTCGACGAGCGCGAGGCCTACGCGCGCGAGATCGAAGCCAACGCGGACCTCGTCCACGAGGCCGCCGAGATGGGTCGACTTCCCGTCGTGAACTTCGCCGCTGGCGGCATCGCGACCCCCGCCGACGCCGCCCTCATGATGTACCACGAGTGTGACGGGATCTTCGTCGGCAGTGGGATTTTCGGCGCAGAGAACCCACCCGAGATGGCCGAGGCGATCGTCGAAGCGGTCAACCACTGGGACGACCCAGAAGCGCTCGCCGAAATCTCGAAGAACCTCGGCAAGTCGATGAAAGGCGACGCGAACGTCGACCTGCCCGAAGAGGAGCGGTTGCAGGATCGAGGCGTCTGATATAGTAGCCACTGCAAGTCATGCACACCTGACCGCCAGGCGTGTCGGCGATCAGTGTGTAAATCGTTGCAATTGCTACTATAGGGATCGTTGTCGTCACGTACCGCCGAACGACGACCCTCTCCCCCGGTGGGGCGATTGGCGCCACATCGAGACAACGTCTCCACTGCGTTCGACCCACCCCCGACGGCTTCAACCCACCCCGCCTTTCTCTGGTAAGGCGCCCCGTTTTCACCACTCGACGCCTCTCACACGACATGAGTACTGAAACGAGCACGGCGAGCGCAGCGGAAGAACTCGGGCACCTCTCCGTACGCGCCCTCGAAGGGACGACCGATCTGCTTCGAGCCATCGAACGGGACGCCGCCGACGAACGCGTTTCGAGCCTGGCGAGGGAACTGTGGGAGGTTACCGACGCGGCAGACGGCCTCCTCGAGACGGTGGATCTCGAACGACTCGCGACAGCCATCGACGCCGACACTCTCCCTGACCTGGTCGAAATCGACGCCGTCCCAGCGGCGATCCGAGATCGGGATGTAGACGCGGCGCTCGACCTGCACGACATTCGCCGCGCCATCAAATTACGGGAGCTGTGGAACGCGATGGATCTCCTCGAGTTTCGAACGGCCAGTCGGCGACTCGCAGCTGAACTCGAGGACGTCATCGGCTCCGACCGGCTGTCCGGGGCTATGGGCGGTGACTCCGAGGCAGCTGCCGACCTCGAGGCGTTGGGCGACGAAATCCAGGCCGAGGCACCGAACGTCGCGCTTCAGCAGCAGGCACAAAAGCGGATGATGCTGGCTCGCCGCGGCGTTCTCGAGGGCCACGCAGCACTCGAGGCGGTGTATAGTGGGAACCGTCGATCGCCGCCTGCCGGCAGTCGTCGAGGGCTGCCTCGAAACGCGACGGCCGTCTCGCTGCTCCCGAACGGCCCGCTTCCGGACGGCGCCTCCACCCGGTACTCGTCCGTTCCCCCCGCCGTCCGAGGTGCGGAAATCGATCCGCTGCCCCGGGTGTACGGTCGTCGCTGGCTCAAGACGCGTGGTTCGCGCTGACACCAGGAAACGCTGCGGGAGCAATAGACACGACCCACGAGTCAGATGACAACCCGCTCGGCGACGTTCGCACGCAGACGCGCCCCCGTGGCGAACTCTCGAGCGACTGCTGACGTCGTCACTCGAGTTACCTGAATCGAAAGTAAATAAAGATCGGCGCGCTCAGTCCGCCTGAACGGCTTCCGCGCCTTCCTCGGTCTCGAGGTAGTACTCCGCGATGAAGTCCTCGTCGATCCGGTTGAGTTCCTCCTTCGGGAGCATCGAGAGCAGTTCCCAGCCGATGTCGAGGGTGTCCTCGATCGCTCGGTTGGTATCGTACCCCTGCTGGACGAACTCGTTCTCGAAGCGGTCGGCGAAGTCGAGGAACTTGTTGTCCCGCTCGGTCAACGCCTCGCGCCCGACGATGTTCACGAGGTCGCGCAGGTCTTCACCCTCCGCGTACGCCGCGTACAGCTGGTCGGAGACGTCGGCGTGGTCGGCGCGGGTGAGCCCCTCACCGATCCCGTCGTCCATCAGCCGCGACAGCGATGGCAACACGTTGATCGGCGGCTCGATACCCTGGCTGTTCAGGGATCGATCGACGATGATCTGCCCCTCCGTGATGTACCCCGTCAAGTCGGGGATTGGGTGGGTGATGTCGTCGGAGGGCATCGTCAGGATCGGAATCTGGGTGACAGACCCTTCGCGGCCCTCGATTCGACCCGCCCGCTCGTAGAGCTGGGCCAGGTCGGTGTACATGTATCCGGGGTAGCCACGCCGTCCGGGAACCTCCTCACGGGCGGCACCGATCTCGCGCAGCGCCTCACAGTAGTTCGTGATGTCCGTGAGGATGACCAGCACGTGGTAGCCCTTGTCGAAGGCGAGGTACTCCGCCGTGGTCAGCGCGAGTCGCGGCGTGACCGTCCGCTCGACGGCGGGGTCGTCCGCGAGGTTCATGAAGACGACCGAGCGCTCGAGTGCGCCGGTGCGCTCGAAGTCGGCCATGAACTCGTTTGCCTCCTCCTGGGTGATCCCCATTGCGCCGAAGATGACTGCGAACTCCGATTCCTCGTCGTCGCCGTCCTCACCGGCTTCTTCCGGCACGGTCGCCTGGCGAGCGATCTGCAGCGCCAGGTCGTTGTGAGGCAGCCCCGATCCGGAGAAGATCGGCAGCTTCTGGCCCCGCACGAGTGTGTTCATCCCGTCGATGGAGCTGACACCCGTCTGGATGAACTCCTCGGGGTACTCACGCGAGTACGGGTTGATCGCCGCACCGACGATGTCCCGACGCTCGTCGGGAACGATCTCCGGGCCGCCGTCGATCGGGTTGCCGGAGCCGTCGAGAACCCGCCCGAGGAGATCCTCGGTGACGGGCATCTTCATCGTCTCGCCCAGGAAGCGAACGGAGGCGTTGCGGTCGATACCGCCCGTCCCCTCGAACACCTGGATCGAGACGAGTCCTTCGCTCGATTCTAGTACCTGTCCGCGCAGGGTCTCGCCGGCTTCGGTTTCGATCTCGACGATCTCGTCGTACCCGACGGGCTCGTCGACCTCGGCAAACACCAGCGGACCGCTGATTTCCGTAATCGTTTGGTATTCTTTCATGATTGGTCTCGCTAGTAGCGCTCCCTGATCTGAGATTCGAGGTCTGCTTCGACCTCGTCGATGAACTCGTTCCAGTCCTCCGCGGTGCCCATCCGGTTGAGCCGCGGGGCAGCGTCCACGTCCTGGATCTCGTCGACCGGGACGCCGGCGTCGAGGGCGGTGAACGCCTCGTCGTTGAACGTCTTGATCGCCTGGAGCATCCGGTAGGTCTTCTCGGGCGGACAGAACGTGTCCACGTCGTGGAACGCGTTCTGCTGGAGCCACGCCTCGCGCAGGTAGCGGGCGACCTCGAGGGTCAGCTGCTGGTCTTCCGGCAGCGCGTCCTTGCCGACGAGCTGAACGATCTCCTGGAGTTCGTCCTCCTCGTCGAGGACGTCGACGGCCCACTGGCGAACCTCGGGGTAGTCCTCCGCGACGTTCTCGCGGAACCAGGGGTCGAGTTGCTGCCGATACAGCGAGTACGACTCGTTCCAATTGATCGACGGGAAGTGCCGACGCTCGGCGAGGTCGGCGTCCAGCGCCCAGAACGTCTTGACGATGCGCAGCGTGTTCTGGGTGACCGGCTCGGAGAAGTCCCCACCCGGTGGCGAGACTGCCCCGATGACCGACACCGAGCCCTGCGTGCCGTTGATGTTCTGGAACAGGCCGGCACGTTCGTAGAACTCCGACAGTGCCGCAGAGAGGTAGGCAGGGTAGCCCTCCTCCCCGGGCATCTCCTCGAGTCGGCTCGAGATTTCACGCATGGCCTCTGCCCACCGCGAGGTGGAGTCGGCCATCAGCGCGACGTCGTAGCCCATGTCACGGAAGTACTCCGCGATGGTGATCCCGGTGTAAATGCAGGATTCACGGGCGGCGACGGGCATGTTCGAGGTGTTCGCGATGAGACACGTCCGGGACATGAGCGGCTTCCCCGTCTTCGGATCCTCGAGTTCCGGGAAGTCCTCGATCACTTCGGTCATCTCGTTGCCACGCTCGCCACAGCCGACGTAGACGACGATGTCCGCGTCAGACCACTTCGCGAGCTGGTGCTGGGTGACCGTCTTGCCGGAGCCGAACGGGCCGGGAATCGCGGCCGTCCCCCCTTTCGCGATGGGGAACAGGCCGTCCTGGACGCGCTGTCCGGAGACCAGCGGCACCGTCGGCGTCTCCTTTTCGGCGGCCGGACGAGCCGACCGAACGGGCCACTCCTGGTGCATCGTGATCTCCTCGCCCGAGTCGAGGGTGGCCACGGTCTCGTCGACCGTGAACGACCCCGCTTCGATGGCCTCGATCTCGCCGCCATCGGAGGTCGGCGGCACCATCACCTTGTGGGTGATGCTCTCGGTCTCGGGCACTTCGCCGATGACGTCGCCGGCTTCGACGGCGTCACCCTCTTCGACGGTGGGGGTGAACTCCCACGTCCGCTCGAGGTCGATCCCCGGCGCGTCGACCCCGCGGTCGAGGAACGCCGAGTTCATCTTCGACTCGAGTTCGTCGAGCGGGCGCTGGACACCGTCGTAGATGGTGTCGAGCAGGCCCGGTCCGAGGTCGACGCTCAGTGGCTCGCCCGTGTTCTCGACGGGTTCGCCCGGCCCGACGCCGGAGGTCTCCTCGTACACCTGAATCGTGGTCAGGTTCCCTTCGATTTCGATGACCTCGCCCATCAGCCCTTCGTCGCCGACGTAGACGACGTCGTTCATTCGGGCGTCGAGGTCCGCGGCGGTCACGACGGGACCGCTCACGCTTTCTATCACACCGTCTTCGTCGACGGATTCTACTGCCTGGCTCATAGGTTACTCACTGTCTTCGGCTTCGTCAGCGTCCATCAGGTCGATCCCGATGGCGCGTTTGATCTGGTCGCGAAGGCCGCCACCGCCGCTCGCACCGCTGCCGATGGTGACCACGACCGGTTCGACGCTCGTTTCCACGTTCGATCGAACGTTCCGCGAGAGGTGCTCGAGGTCGCCCTCGTGCATGACGACGATACCGACGCCGTCGTCCTCGAGAACGGCCGTCGCGGCCTCGTCGAGGGACTCGTCCTTCTCGTCGTCCGGAACGTTCTCGAACCGTCTGACGCCGGCCAGCCGGAACCCGGTCGTGAACTCCGGACTGCCGACGACGGCTATCTCCTGGCTCATAGGATCACCAGTTCCTCTTCAATCTCGGTTTCGGAGAGGCCGACCTCCCTGCCGCGTGCGATGGCGCGGATGTTCTCGACCTCGCGCTCTTTCGCGAGGATGTACGACAGCACGGCCGAGACCGACACCGGATAGCTGCTCGAGAGCGTGTCAGCGTACTCGAGCAACGCCGCGTCGAGGGCGTGTTCGAACTGGATGAGGCTCTCGGCCTCGCGTAGACGCGAAAGCGCCTGCGAGAGGGAGTCACCGTACCGCCTGCTGTCGGCGATGTGGCCAACGAGCTCGTCGTAGTCGGTGACGAGTCGACTCAGCTCCCCCTGGGTGAACAGGACGCCGCCGTCGATGTAGTACGACGCGGGATCGAGGTCGGCGCCCGTTCGTGCGAGACGGAGGGCGTTCCGGGCGTTCCGGAAGTCGATCTCGGCCTCGAGGAACTCGACGTACAGCGCCTCAGGGCCTTCCTGTGGTCGACCGAGGTCGGCGAGCAGGTTCTCGTAGAACGCCCGGTCGAGGGCGTTCTCGAGGGGAACGAGCGCGCCGGTCTCCTCGTAGACATCGTAGGCCGCCGAGAGTGGCTCGTAGAACATCGTCCGGTTCACCGTCTCGATCGCGTCCTCGATGGCGTCGACCTCGAGCAGCCGATCGATCGTCGAATCGTCGATTTCGCCGGCCCGGATCAGGTCGTTCTCGATCTCCTCGCTCGGCGTGTCCGTGTAGATGCCACGGATGATCGTCTTGACGTTCCAGACGTCGAACTTCCGGAGGTACCGGGCGATCAGGTCGTACAGCCGACCCTCAGACCAGTCGAGTAGATCGTGGAAGTGCTTTGCGAGGTTGCGGTTGAGGGCGTACTCGATCAGGTCGACACCCGAAAAGCGCGCCCCGAGCGCGTTGATCTCCCGCTCGTACTCCGTCTCCTCCATGAACCGTGCGATCCCGCTCGGCCCCATCCGGATCAGCTTGCGGTACTCCTCGTCCGAGAACAACGCGGCTCGGCGGGCCCGAACGCGCGCGTTCACGTACTCCGGATTTGAGGCTCCGATACTCATTGCTCGAAGAGTCGATTGCTGATCTCCCGAAGGTTCGATTCCCAGACGTCCTCGAGCACCGAGTCGAACGTGTTGTTGACACGGAGTCGGGACTGCTCGCTCTCGACGACGACGCCACCGAGACAATCGTACTCGCCGGCGTACTCGTAGTCATCGTAGTCCTCGAGGATCGACGACAGCAGGTCGGCGTCGCCGGCACGACCGTAGACGTGCACGTCGTCGCCCTCATCGAACTCGACGCTCGCGGCGTCGAGGAGCGTGCGGGTCAGTTCCTCTCGGGTGTCGGCCGGAAGGTCGACGAGTTCGTCCTCGACCGCCTCACGGACGTCCTCGAGGACGTCGCGTCGAGCCTCCAGGCGCTCCTGTTTCGCCTCCAGCTTCGCACTGGAGAGACGCTGTTCGCGGAGTTGGGCGATTTCGCGCTCGACCTCCTCTTCGGCGGTCTCGAGGATTTCCTCGGCGTCAGCTTCGGCTGCCGACTCGATCTCCTCGGCGCGGGCGTCGCCCTCGGCGCGGATGTCCTCCGCACGCGCGTGGGCCTCCTCCCGAATGTCTTCAACGACTGTGTCCAGACTCATTGGTAAGAGAAAGGGGTGGTTAGACCAGGAACACGACGACCAGCGCGAGGATCACGAGCGTCTCGGGAAGCACCGTCAGGATGAGGCCCTTACCGAACGTCGAGTCGTCCTCGGCCATCGCGCCGACTGCTGCGCTGCCGATACCTCGCTGGGCGTAGCCGGTCGCGAGCGCTGCCAGACCGACGGCGAGCGCCGCTGCACCGCTGTCCGTAAAGTTCTCGAGCGTTGCTCCGTTCTGCAGTACCGCCGCAATTTCAGGTGTAATTTCGAACATTGTGTTTAGTCCTCACTGTGGTTTCGATCGTATCCGAACGGTTCGTAGTTCTTTCCACCGCCTTCATAAAACTTCCCAAAGAACTCGACGTATTCGAGCCTGATACCCTGTAATCCGGCACTTGTGATACCAAGTAGCAAGACCAGGATGTGCCCGAATATCAACACGATGATGCCGAGCAGGATGAAGACGATCGCCGATACGCCGTCGCCCATGTGGAAGAGTCCCTCGAACATCATCTCCGAGTTCTCGTAGGGAATCGTCTCCTCCCATCCCGCATCGAACATCCGCTGCCCCTCCTCTGTCTGCCACGCACCGAAGGTGAGCAGGTTGACGACGAACGCCATCCCACCCTTCGCGAGCAGGACGGCGGTCATCCGAGTGTAGGATAGGACGTGGGCGAACGGGATGAGAATCTCGACCAGCTCGAGCGCATCGCCGATGCCCAGCAGGATGGCACCCAACAGGATCATCATGAGCGGCAGGGTGAACAGGAATTCGCCGCCACCGGGCAGCGGAATCGGCGCACCGAGCATCCAGAAACTCCCGTCGCCGAAGCCGTTGAACCCGAGGCTGAACGGCTGTCCGTCGAAGACGGTGAACAGGAAGTCCGGTTTGTCGCTGCTCGCCTGCTCGGTGAACACCCAGATCCAGATGCCGTTGAGCAACAGGATCCAGGAGACGCTGTGGGTGATCGCGTCCCACAGCCCGTGGCTGAGGTTGTCGACGAAGTCCATCACGTAGCCGATGTTGAGGTGGAACACCCCGAAGAGGACGCTCACCACGAGCCACGCGAGGGCGAAGTCAGACGAGTACGGGTCTAACCCCTTGTACCAGCCACCGGTGTCACCCGGAATCATATCGCCCAGGAAGTGGAACCCGAAGAACTCCCCGAAGAAGAATCCGAAGAGTATCGTGAAGGTACCACACCAGATCGCAACCGCACCCAGGCTCCCGAGCATTCCGTCGAGATTCTTGTACAGGTAGTAGCCGATCAGCACGTACAGCGCACCGTAGCCGACGTCACTGATCATGAACCCGAAGAAGAACGGGAACGTTAACCAGAGGATGAGCGTCGGGTCGAGTTCGCTGTACTTCGGCCGGGAGATGACCTGTACCAGTTCCTCGAACGGGTTCGCGGCCTTGGGGTTGCTCTGCCGAGTCGGCGGCTCGTCGTCCATCGTGACGTAGCCGCCGTCGGTCGCCGGCTGCTTCGGTGGTGGCGATTCGTACTCCGTCGCGTCACCGTCGTCCTCGGACTCCTCGTCATGTACCTCCTCGGTGTGGCTGTGTGCCCCGTGACGGTCGTAGCTCGCCCGCTCAAGCTCCTCGACTTCGACGCTGTCGCCGACGGCGTCGTTCAGCCGGGCGATGAGCGCGTCGTATTCGACCGTGGGAATCCAGCCTTCAGCAACGAAGGCGCGATTGGTCGTCGCGAACTGCAACGGCGCATCGGCCTTCTGTGCCTCGATCGTGAGCTCCTCCTCGAGGCGAAGCAGGAAGCCCGCCTCGTCGAGCTTGATCCGCTCGAGCTGGGAGTCGATCTCCTCGATGTCGGCCTCGAGCTGTCGTTTCCGGTGCTCGAGGTCGTCGACGTACGCCTGTGGGCTCTCGTCCGTCTCGGGGACGGGATACCGCGAGAATTCGAGCCCGACGAGCGCGTCGTCGATGATGGTCGCGTCGTCGTCGACGTCTTCGGCGGGTGCGGCGACGATCGCCACGACGTTGCCGCCGGTGAACGTCTCGAAGGCGCGGATTTCGTCCGAGCCGGCGAGTGCCGCCTCGACGTCCGCGTGGTTCCCCTCGCCGACGAGCACGTCGACCGAGGAGTACCCCGACAGCAAGTCGAGGTCGATCCCGAGCTCCGCAAAGGGCGTGACGCGGTCGATTTTCTCCTGTACCTGGCGAAGCTCTTCGCGAACCTCGCTGCGCTCGTCGTCGAGTCGGTTGACCTTCGTTCGCACGTCCTCGAGACGCGCCTCCCAGTCGTCGTCGAGCCGGCCGGGGCCGGCGTCGTCCTCGTCGACGTCGAGGATACTCTCGAGCGAGCGGACGGTGACGAGCTTCTCGGAGGTGTCGTCTGCACCCTCGATCGGGGTGCCGTTGTCGAACCCCTCCCAGGAACCGTCGTAGTCGCTCAGGTGAAGCAGATGCAGATCGTGGACGGCCTCGATGACTGGCTCCAGAACGGATTTGGAGCCGGTCACCGAGACCTTGCTCATCTGTTCAGGTCTGAGCATTGACGTCCTCCTGGAACAGCTCGACGACGTGGTCTGTCACCTCGCCGACCTTCGTCCGGGCGCTATCCGCCAGCGCCTCCCGGTCTTGCTTCCCTTCCCGGAGCACGCGTTCACACTCGGCGTCGATCTCCTCGCGAGCGTCCTCGAGACGACGCTCTTTGAGGTCTCGCGCCTCCTGTTCCGCTTCCGTGCGAATCTCCTCAGCGCGTTCCCGGGCCTCGGCTATTCGCTCGTCGCGGTCGTTCTTCGCCAATGCGACGATTTTGTCGGCCTCTTCTTCCGCCGACGTGATCTCTTTGAGAACCTGTGGCCTCGGCATACTCTAAGCAAGCGAGGTTTGCCCTAGCGCGTATAAGGTAGTTGCGATAGTGACTCGGCGAACCCGTGTGTGACAGCGACACAGTACTCCATGGCTGATGGACAGACCTATCACTCACGACTGGTAAGTTTCCGGCAATGGGTATCCTCGAGAACAAGGCTCGGGCGCGGTTGTTCTATAAGTACCTCTCGCAAGTTTACGACCAGATCAACCCGTTCATCTGGAACGAGGAGATGCGCACGGAAGCCCTCTCGCTGCTCGACTTCGAGGACGCGGAGATGGTACTCGACGTCGGCTGTGGCACCGGCTTCGCTACCGAAGGCCTCCTCGAACACGTCGACACCGTCTACGCCCTCGATCAGAGCGAACACCAGCTCGAGAAGGCGTACGCGAAGCTCGGCAAGACCGACGGCCCGGTTCACTTCCATCGCGGGGACGCCGAACGGCTGCCGTTCCAGACCGACACGTTCGACATCGTCTGGTCGTCCGGCTCGATCGAGTACTGGCCCGAACCAGTCCTTGCTCTCAGGGAGTTCAACCGGGTGCTCAAACCCGGCGGACAGGTACTCGTCGTCGGGCCGAACTATCCCGACAACCGGATCGCACAGGTGCTCGCCGACGTGATGATGCTGTTTTACGACGAGTACGAGGCCGACCGGATGTTCAAGGAAGCCGGGTTCGATGAGGTCAGACACCTGTTCCAGGGGCCATCGTACGAGCCCGAAGTCGCGATCACGACGATCGCTCGAGCGCCCGGGATCGAATCCGAGTGATCCGAACCGAGCGATCCGAACCGAGCGATCCGAATAATTGCTTTCGGCTACCGTGTCACGAGTCACGAACGGATCTTGCCGGAGCTCAACACGCTACCGTCACGAGCCGAGCGACCGTCTCTCCGTCACTCGAGATCGTGACGCGAACGACGTCACCCACCTCGAACCGTGGCTCGTTCGTTCCGGCGAGTCGTAGCGTCGCTCGTTCTCCCGCCCGCCAGGTCGGTGCGCTCTCGGCGTTGAACGGCCCAGACGGCGACCCACGGAAGCCCGGCGCACCCACGAACGGCACCGGTGGCTGGTGGTCGAGCGGTTCGTCGTCGATCGTAACCCGCACGTCGAGGTCGCGAACGTCGAGGTCGTCACCCCCGACGTGCTCGAAGGCGAGTTCGTTTCTGTCGCCGTCGGCCTCGAGCTCGAGCGCCGCCGACGGCCCAGCAGCCGAGAGCGACAGCGAACCCGCCATCACGGCGATCGTCCCGGCCAGGACGACCGTTATCGCGACCAGGAGAACCGTTCCGAGAGCGGGGCTGATCGCTCGAGGACGCGTGCTCGAGAAGCCGTCGTCCCGGTGACGTACAGTCCGGCATCGATCACCGCGGCGTCGTGAGCCACGAAGTCGTGGAGTCGGCACGACCCGTTCTGGCTGCGCCTTCGTATATAAACTCGAACCGGACGAAGGCTCGAGCGAGGGCTTTAGTGAGACGTGGAACTGTCGAGGCACACGGTAGTGATTCCTGAAACTGGAGCCGCGCGGGTGGGAACGGTGCCCCTCGAGTGACTCAGAACCTCTGGCGGTGTGATGAGAGCGGAGGGAATAGCAAGTGAACGACGAACGGGAACGCTATCTCGAGGGCGTCGCGACGACCCGTCGATCCTCCGTTTCCGCGACGAGTTCGTAGCTACCGATCGGCGGGGCGATCCAGAGGACACCGTCTTCGTCGGTTTCACCCACGACGTGGCCCTCGACCGAAATCGTCGCCTGTACGGGGTCGCCCGTTTCCCGGTCGGTGACGGTCACTTCCGCCGGGCCGTGGGCGGGCGTCCGATTCAACGTGATCTCGAGGGATTCGTTGTTCCAGCTTCCGTGGGCCGGTTCGCTCGGGAGCCGCGAGACGTAGAGCAACTGGTGTTCGCGGGTGACCTCCTCGGTCGCGCCGTCTGTGTAGGCGTACAACTCACCGTGGTCGTGAGACATCTCGGTCAGGAAGAGATGGTCTCCGGCCGTCGCGGACGACGCATAGGAGGTTCGGGTGCTCATTGCCCACGGGTAGCGCTCGCTTGCGTGATCTGCAGCAGCATCGATCGAGTCGAACTGCGATTCACCGTCGGGGTCACGAAGATCAAACCGCGCCACCTCATGCAAATACGTGTTGCCAGTGACCATCGAAAGCCGGTAACCGTCGACGTGTGTCTCGACCGTGACGGACAGGTCGTACCCGTACGTCGCTGCGTTCGCCAGTTCCGCCCTCGCATCGCTCTGGTGGGTGGCGATCTTGTGCGCCGTCATGAAGCCCCCACTAAATTCGTATCCGGAAACGCGATCCGAATACACGGAGAGTTCGCCGTGGAACCGCTCGAGTTCGTTGGCTTCGTGGTAGTTCCGAACGAGCACCCGCGTCAGTTCCCCGTCCGTTATCTGGCCGTTGGCATGGGCACGGACGGCAGCCTCTTCACGTTCGTTGAGCGTTTCGACACGGTCGTGAATCAATTCGAGATACGAGTCGATCAATTCGCCACGCGCCTCGTGGTTGATCGTGTCATCGAACGTCTGTTCGAAGGCAAATCTGTGAACGTCGACGCGAAGTTCGTCGTCCGCGGAGGCAACTGCCGTGCTGAAATCGCGCGTCGGAGAAATGTGTGTTCGTTCGTTCTCGTCGCTGATCATCAATCGATTCGTCGTTCCCTCGACTTCGAGAAACGATCCGTTATCGTGAGGGGTCGTCTCGAGGGCAGTGGTCTCCGACGCGTACGTTTCGGTGCCGGTGTTCGCGCCCGGGCTGGCGGCGACGAGTGTCATCGCCGGGAGCGAACAGACCAACACCAGCGCGAGGAGGGCGGGGGCCGCGGTGTTCATCAGCCAGTGCTATTGTACCCCTGGTACAAAAAGCGGTCGTTACTCTACGACAACACGTCATTAGCGGTAAAACCGCCTCCCCTAACCCGCTGAGAGGTGCGCAGACCGTTTACAAGCCGAAGTAACGTTTTATTTTCGGATGGAAAGGGTTTTTTGCCCTCGGAGATACCCGTTGAGACGTATGCGGTTTCCCCGCGCGATTTCCGTTGCCCTCATCATCCTCCTCGTCGTCGCGACTGCCGGTGCGGCCGCGATGGCTACCCCGTCGACGGCCACCGATCGGACGGCCGAGCAGTCGACCCTCCAGTCCGCCGAACCCACAGATCTGGAACCCGCCGATCCTGCACAGGTGATACGCATCACCCTCTCGGCTGACGATAACGCGACGTGGACGATCGAGAGTCGGTTCATCCTCGAGGACGAGGACGACGAGGAGGCGTTCGAGGCCTTCGCGGAGTCCGTCGTCGAGGGCGAACGAGATGCCGGCCACGACCCCGACGTGTACGAGGAGTTCGTCGAGGAAGCCTCAGCAGCAACCGACCGCGAGATGTCGATGGCCGACGCCGGCTACGACGACCCACGGATCGAACGAGTAGAAAGCGACAACGAGACGGCCGAGTTCGGCGTCGACGAGGGTACCGCCGTCGGCGTCATCGCCTATTCGTTCACCTGGGAGAACTTCACGACGAGCACCAGTAACCGGATTCACGTCGGTGACGCGTTTCAGTCGACCGACGGCACCTGGTTCCCTGAACTGGCCCCCGGTCAACAGCTCGTGATCGACACGCCGGAGAACTACGCGTTCCAGTCTTCACCCGTGGCGACCCGCGACGGGGCGCTCGTCTGGGATGGGCCACACGAGTTCAGCGAGGGCGAACGGGAACTCGAGTTGCTTCGTGGAGCCAGCCCACCCGGAAACGGCGATGACACACCGCCTCCAAACGGCCCCGACGATCCGGATTCGTCGGTGCTTCCGCTACTCGGTGCCCTCGGCGCGTTGCTGGTGGCTGTCGCACTCGTCGCCGCCTACGTACTCACCCGGTCGTCACCGCCAGCGTGGCTCCCCACCAGCGTCCGGTCGCGGCTCGAGTCTGACGGAACGCCAGCGGGTAATCCACCGGCCGGTGGGCAAGTCGACTCGAGCGACGCACCCCGGAACCCACCGCCAATGGAGGCGACTGCGGGCACGGGCGCAGCCGGGGCCGCCGCCGACGACATCGACCCCGAGCTGTTGAGCGACGAGGAGCGGGTGTTGCGACTGCTTCGGGGGAGCGGTGGCCGGATGAAGCAGGCGTCGATCGTCAAAGAGACTGGCTGGTCGAACGCGAAAGTCTCGCAACTGCTCTCGAAGATGGACGAAGACGACGAAATCGAGAAGCTCCGAATTGGGCGGGAGAATCTCATCACCCTCCCAAACGTCGATCTAACAGAGATCGAGTAGTTTTTCGACGTTCGACGACTACTCGAGGAGGCTGTGGAAGGCCCACCTCCCGGTTAGGACGCCCGAGTTGTCATCACTAATTTTAGCTGACAGGACAGGGGGCAGGTGCTCACGATTTAAGGTCTTCCCGCCACACTGTCCGGCTAGTAATCGAGTATGTCCCAAGAGACGGTGTATGCTATCGCGAGTGGAAAGGGCGGTGTCGGCAAAACGACGACGACGGTCAATCTCGGAACGGCGCTCGCACAGGCGGGCAAGCGCGTCGCAATCGTCGACGTTGACCTCGGCATGGCGAATCTGGCAGGGTTCGTCAGCCTGACCCCCGACTCGACGACCCTCCACGACGTGTTAGCCACCAACGCTCCCCTCGACGACGCCACGTATCGACTCGCCGAAAATATCGTCGCGATCCCCAGCGGAACCGGACTCGACGACTACGCAGCAACCTCCCCGGAAGGGCTTCGCGACGTCGTCGAAACGCTTCGAGACCGGTTCGACTACGTCCTCCTCGACGTCGGGGCCGGCGTGAGCCACGAAACCGTCTTGCCGCTCGGGCTCGCCGACGCCGTCTTGCTCATCTCGACGCCCGAACCAGCGTCCGTCCACGACGCGAAAAAGACCCTCGAGCTCACCGATCGCGCGGGCGGCGAGATCGCGGGCCTGATCGTCACGTGTACGCGCCCGACCGGGGATGTCTCATACCCGGAGATCGCTGAGCGACTCGAGGTACCACTGCTCGCCACAATTCCGGAGGATCCGGCCGTCCGCGAGAGCGTCTACGCCGGGAAGCCGCTCGTCGTCTACAAACCGGATAGCCCCGCGTCGGCCGCGTACTGTCGGCTGGCAGCCGAGATGGCCGACATCGAGCCACCGAAAGCAGTCGCTGCCGACGCGAAGGCTGGCGGATCGACGGAGGCGACCGACGGAGCGGCGAACGACGACGATGCTGCAAACAGCGACGACGATGGGGACGGCGACGAACAGAGCGGTGTGGCCTCCCACGACGACGTCTCGAGTGCGATCACGGAAGCCGAATCGGACTCGAGCTAAGTGTTCTGTTCGTTCCAGTCGAGGTAACCGAGGACGCCACGGACATTCATCGCCGTCTCGGCCTGTGCCTTTCGCTCGCCCCAAGTATCAACGATAGCTGGATCGACGTCCTCTGCGAGCGACTCGATGGCGGCCCCGTCGTCCCCGTGTTTCGCCCGTGTTGTCTCGACTCGCTCGACCCACTCGCTGAGGACATCACCGTACGTCTCGAGTGTGGCGGCGAGGTCGTCGAGTTCTCGAGGACCGAAGTGCGTGTAGAGGAGCACCGAGGGATCGAGTTCCCGGATCGTCTCGAGGTCGTCGAGACAGCCCTCGAGGGTGAACTGCGCCGGCGGCGACGTTTCTCGGATCCGTTCGATCGAGGGGATCCAGATCCCGGCGGCGTCCCCGGTGAACACCGCGTCCATCTCGGGCACCTCGAAGACGACCTGGTGGGGGGCGTGGCCCGGTGCCTCGTGTGCGCGGAGGGTGTAAGTGCCGAGGTCGATCACGTCGCCGTCCTCGAGGTCGACGATACGCTCATCGGGAACCGAAAGGGGGTCGGCGTAGAACTCCCACTGGTCGCCGACCGCCGATTTCGTCCCGGCGACGAGTCGCTCCGGGTCGGCGAGGTGTGGCGCGCCAACGTGGTGGGCGTAGACGTCGGCGTTCGGGCAGGCCTCCGCGAGGAAGCCAGCCCCGCCGGCGTGATCCAGGTGGATGTGCGTGACGACAATAGCCTGGAGGTCGGATCGGTCAATTCCGATCGTCTCGAGCGCCTCGAGGATGTACTCGTGGTTGGTTCCGATGCCGGTTTCGACGATAGCGGGGCGCTCGGCGTCGAGGATGTAGGCAGCTCCGTACTCGCTCGTTCCGTACATGCCGGTGTCGACGTAGAAGAGGTCGGTACAGTCACCGACGGTCACCTCGCGAACGGCTCCGATGTCCATACAGGGTGGGCGTTCGGGGAGGCGATAAAACCTGTCGTCACGACGGCGAGGGATGCGTGTGGGTTGGTGAACGGTTCGGCTTATATTAGATTGTCGACATTACCCGCAATAGCCATAGTACTGGGCAAATATTGCGATATATAGCCACCACTCGTGCGGCTGGCCACCGAGAATCATGATAGACGCCCCCTACGATCCGACGACGGAATCGACCTACGAGTGCCTCGAGTGCGGACGGACGGAGACGTCGGTGTCGAACCCGGGAACCTGTCCGAACTGCGAGGTCGCCTATCGGAATACAGCGATGCCGATCGAGTGAACGATTACCCCTCGACGTGATCTTTCCACTCCCCGATCCCCGAGGGGTCGAGGTGAACGTGTGCGTCGCCGACGTCGTCTTCCTCCCGAAGTACATTCATGAGCGAGGTCTCGAGGTCGTGGGCGTCCCGAAGCGGCATGTCGCCATCGACTTCTACGTGTACCTCGACCTCGAGAACCGTCCCGTCGTAGTAGACGGTGAGGTCGTGGATCCCTTCGACGCCGGGGTGGCCCCGCAGCGTTCGGGCGATCGCCTCGCGTTTCTCGCTCGGGGGTGCGGCGCCGACGAGATAGGCGACGTTCTCGCGACCGATCGAGACCCCCTGTGAGACGACGAGGAGGCTGACGAGGCCGCCAGCAACGGCGTCGAGCACTGAGATGCCGAAGAAGACGCCGATAATACCGACGACGGCAGCGAGGGAGGTGTAGATATCGTTCAGACAATCGATCGCCAACGCCTCGAGTGCCGTCGAGCCGATATCGACGTTGACGGCGGTCGTGTAGCGATAGACGAGGTACATGTCGGCGATCGCGAAGGCGAGCGCCCCGAGCAACAGTGGGCTGAACGTGACGTCGGTACCACGGATAATCCCCTGGGTGGATTCGTACAGGAGCAAGAGTCCGAGTAATGCGATAATCGCCCCCACGAACAACGCCGTCAGCGGCTCGATTCGGTCGTGACCGTGGGGGTGGGTATCGTCAGGTTCGTCGTAGCTGCTGGTACCCCAAACGAGGACGACGATGCTGGCGACCAGGTCGGCGAGGGAGTGTGCGGCGTCCGCGAGTAGCGTAAAACTGCCGAACACGATTCCGGCGGTTCCCTCCACGATAATTTTGGCGGCGTTCCCGAGTACGTTGACCCAGGCAGCCCGCCGAAAGCCGACCCGATGCTCACCGTTGCCCATGCCTGTTTTAGATAGAGTCTAAACTTCAGTCTTGTCACTCGAGGCGGCGCGTGCACGCTTTTCGCCAGCAATGATATGCACGATAACCGAAAGCAGGTCAACACCATACGGAGCAGTCGGAATTCTCATAGGTCTCGAGTCGAAAGTGGGCGTATTCGGGCGATGGGGCCCGCCTGACCCAACCGCCGGTGTGTCGAGGTGCGATCCGGCTGACGGTCCCTGCCACCAGTCAGCCATGTCCGACACAGCCATCGTTCCCCGACTCGAGACGCTCGCCCTGATCGGAGTCGGTGGGTTCGCCGGCGCGAACCTGCGTTTTTTCACGCTCGGTCTGCTTCCGGACGAACTCGCCCTGCTCGTCGTCAACGTCCTCGGGAGTGCCGTCCTCGGGTTCCTCGTTTACGAAGCCCAGTACACCGGCCTCGTCGACCGAAAGTCTCGAATCGTGTTCACGACGGGGTTTCTCTCCTCGTTGACGACCTACAGCGGATTCGCACTACAGTCGGCGACTGCCGGCGGTATCGCTGGATTCGGTGCCATCGTTATCGGTACCTACGCGCTCGGCTTCGGTGGCGTCCTCGTCGGTCGAAGCGTCGCTCGCCGCCTCAGGGGTGATCGAACGTGATCGCGAGTCTCGACTTCCTCTCGGCCGCAGTCGAGGTGAATCTCGAACCGGCCCATCTGGTCGGGACGGGCGGCGCAATCGGTGCGATCGCTCGCCACCTGGTGTACACCCGGCTTTCGATGGAATCGTTTCCGGTGGCGACCCTGCTCGTGAACGTCCTGGGAAGTACACTCTTTGCCCTCCTGGTGTTCGGCGGCGCAAGTGAATCGACCGTCCAACTGGTCGGCCTCGGCGCCTGCGGTGCGTTCACGACGTTCTCGACGTTCTCCGTCGAGACGGTACAACACTGGGAACGCGGCCAGCGAGGGGTCGCCGTCGGTAACGCCCTCGTCAACCTCCTCGGTGCCCTCGCGGGGATCGGCGTGGCGTGGTTGCTACTCGCGATGTGAGTACTCCCACGACTGATCAGGGGGCGTACTCCTGACTCTCGTGGAGTGCATCACCGATTCCATACGCTGAACCGTTCTTCTTCGACGAGAGTTCGTGCTATATTGTGACACAGGAAGTTGCGGAGGAAAACGACTATTTGGCTCGTCTAAAAAACCTACCTGTATGCTGGATACCAATCATCATCCCCACAATCGAATCGGAACCCACGCCACCACGGCACGCGAGCACGGCCGCTCGCTCGAGGAACTGATCCTCGACCTGCTACAGGGAGAGTTCGCCGGCATCATTCGCTCGCACGTCCGTGGTGAGGTCTATGGAGGACGCTGAACGATCGGTAGCCGTCGCTCGCTCGACGGCCTCAGTCCGGACAGACTCGACGCTCGAGTATCGACGATCCCTCGCGCGACTGCAAACTCGCCACCAGGATCAACAGACTCGAGCCACGGAGGGGTTTCCATGACCGTTAAAGCGGAGTTCTGGTCGATCTACCGGCAGGCGCTCCCTATTCTGCTGATCGCCCTCGGTGGCGGTCTCTTCGCCGGCGTCGTTCTCGAGGGACTCGTCGAAAGCGTCGAGCGATTTCCGGGCCTCCTCGTGATGGTGCCGGTCTTTCTCGCCACCCGTGGGAACGTCTACGGAGCCCTCGGGGGACGGATCGCCAGCGGCCTCCACCAGGGGTTGATCGAGCCAAAATTCCAGTGGGACGAGCGACTCGTCAACGCAGTCGTCGCCTCTTTCGTCAACGGCATCGGCATCTCGATCGTCATCGGGATCATCACGTGGGGCGCCCTCGGCATCATCGGCTGGGAGGCCGCCGCACTCTACGAGTTCATCGGCATCATGCTCATCGCCGGCGTCCTCACCTCGATCGTCCTGATCTTCGGTCTGCTCGCCGTGATCTTCGCCGGATACAAGTACGGGTACGACCCCGACAACCTGGTCGGCCCCATCGTGACGACGCTCGGTGACATCTTCGGCATGCTGTTCTTGCTCTTCGCTGTCGGCATCGTCGAGGTGATCGCCTGATGGTCGTCTCGACGCCTGGCGGGTCACTGGGAACGTGGGACGCGAAGGCCATCGTCACCACGATGTTTCCCCTGCTCGTCGTGCTCTGTATCATCGTCCTGGCAGCCGGGATCACCTTAGAGAGCGCCGAGGAGATGATCGAACAGTACGCGCTCCTCGCGGTCATGGTGCCGACGATGGTCGACATGGGCGGGAACCTCGGGGCCATCCTGAGTTCGCGCCTCTCGAGTCGCCTCCACCTGGGGACGACGTCGTTCGACCTTCGAGATACGGGACTGATTGCGAACGTCCTCGCCATCTTCGCGCTGGGAGCGACGATCTTCGCCTCGCTGGCGGTGGGCGCGTACGCTCTCGGCATCGTCCTCGGCATCGGCTTGCCGCTAACGACGCTGCTCACCATCTCGCTCGTCAGCGGGATGGCGGTCACCATCATCGCCGTCGTGTTCAGTTTCGCCGCCACGATCGCCTCCTATCGCCTGGGGATCGACCCCGACGACGCGACGATCCCGATCGTCACGAACGTCGTCGACGTCTTCGGAATGATCATCTTCATAGGCGTCTCGTGGCTGGTGTTGTTCTGATCGACAACGAACCCCGGAGACACCCCCGAGGAACCCGCGACCGACGCGATTTTGTGCCCCCGGTCGAAAGCTTCACGCGTGTCATCGTCACCGGATCGACCAGGACGGCCACCCGTCGCCCGACTCCTCGAGGCGCTCGAGGTCAAACGGAACGCGCTCATCTCGCTCGCCGTCGGAGTCGCGTTTACCGTCGCCGTCTTCCTCTTTTTCGTCGTGATCCCGGGAGTCGATCAACAGCTGACGTACCTGATCGCACTCGGATTCGTCCTCGCGACGACGACAGCCGGCACCGTCCTGATCGTACTCACGGTGTATCAGACGATCGTACTCTCGCGGACGCTCGAGGACGGCGAGGACATGTGATCGTCGGGTTCGATCCGTCAGTGTAGGAACCCAACCCGTACGGGAGTTACGCTATGGATATATTCACTATCGATCATCGTACAATCCATCAGCGGAAGGTGAAACAGAAAATTGCCGGAAGAGCCGCGCTGGCAACAGCCAAACGGCAATACTTTTCCAATCCCCCACAAAAGTCCTAGCTATGGCTGACGATCTGAAGAAAGGGCTAGAGGGTGTGTTGGTCGCTGAATCCGAACTCAGTTCAATCGACGGAGACGCCGGTCGACTCATCTACCGCGGCTACTCGATCGAAGACCTCGCCGAACGGGCCCAGTTCGAGGAGGTACTCTACTTGCTCTGGTACGGTCACCTCCCCAGAGAGGCGGAGTACGACGAGTTCACCGACGCGATGGCCGCCGAGCGCGAGGTCGACGACGCCATCCTCGAGACCGTTCGTAGCCTGGCCGACGCCGGCGAGAAACCGATGGCCGCGCTTCGAACCGCGACCTCGATGCTGTCGGCGACCGAACCCGAGGGTGACTCCGACGCCGACGACTTCGAGGCCTCCCTGCGCAAGGGTCGACGGATCACCGCCAAAATGCCGACCGTTCTCGCTGCGTTCGAGCGATTCCGGCAAGGCGAAGAACCACTCGAGCCGAATCAGGAACTCGGGCTCGCCGCCAATTTCCTCTACATGTTCACGGGCGAGGAGCCCGACGAGGTGGCCGCCGAGACGTTCGATCAGGCGCTCATCCTCCACGCCGACCACGGTCTGAACGCCTCGACCTTCACGTCGATGGTGATCGGATCGACGATGGCCGACGTCTACAGCGCACTCACCGGCGGCATCGGTGCGCTCTCGGGGTCGCTGCACGGCGGTGCCAACCAGGACGTCATGGAAGTCCTGTTCGAAATCGACGAGAGCGACCTCGACCCGCGTGACTGGGTCGAGCAGGCGACCGACGAGGGACGGCGCATTCCCGGCTTCGGCCACCGCGTCTACAACGTCAAGGATCCGCGCGCGAAGATCCTGCAACAGCGCAGCGCCGAACTCGCCGAAACCGGCGACAGCAAGTGGTACGACATCACCACAACTCTTGAGGCCTACCTCACCGACGAGAAGAAACTCCCCGAGAAGGGCATCGCCCCCAACGTCGACTTCTACTCCGGGTCGGTGTACTACCAGCTCGGTATCCCGATCGACACCTACACTCCCATCTTCGCGATGAGCCGCGCCGGCGGCTGGATCGCCCACGTCCTCGAGTATCAGCGCGACAACCGTCTGATCCGCCCGCGAGCGCGCTACACCGGCCCGGAGGATCAGGAGTTCGTCCCGCTCGAGGAGCGGTAGGGGCTCCGTCACGACTACGACCTGTTTTCGACCTGCGGAACGACTACGACCCGTTTTCAACCTGCGGACGCGTATCCCGATAGCCCGCGAGCCCTTCGACGACGACGTACACGACGGCCGTGATCCCCACGAGCGCGTAGCCCAGCGTCCTGAACTCGAGCGGGCCGATCGAGGACGTGCCGCCGTAGGCAACCAGTCCCGCGCCGACGAGGACGACGGCGAGCGCGGTGACGTACCGCCAGCGCGCCTCGACGGGGATCATGCCGTCCTCCCCGAGGAGGGCGAGGACGAGATGGGCGCCGCCGAGGATCATCCCGTAGAAGGCGATGAAGACGACGCCCGCCGTCGCTCCCTCAGTAATGCCGAGCCCTGCCACGTCTGCGAGTACCAGGAGGACGATTGCGAGGCTGGCGACGACGACGTGTACGACCGTATCGCGAGAGACCATGGCCGACCTGTTGGGTGTCCAAAACAAAATAGGTTCGTGAATCCGGGTGTGGGTCGAACGATAGAAGAACGGCCAGGGACTGCGTTCCCGGCCGACTGACCGGAAATGTGTGGCTCGAGTCAGTCCGACGCTTCCGCGGCCGCCAAGGGCTCGAGCGCCAGTTCCATCGCCACGCCTTCGACGTCCCACGTTTTTCGCTGGCCGTTCTCGACGTCGACCGATCGAAGTTCGTCCGCACGAACCTCCTCACGGATCAATTCCTCGCGCTGGGCGACGAGATCGGCGACCCGATCGTCCTCGATCTCGAGTTCGAGGGCGATGCGCTCCTCGACGTCCAGGTCGAGTTCCTTGCGCATCTCCTGAACGCGGCGGATGACCTCCCGTGCGTAGCCCTCGCTCTCGATATCGTCGGTGAGCGAGGCGTCGACGTAGACGACGCCTTTGTCGTTGCCGTCGAGGCCGAAGGGCGTTCCCGCGACGGTCTCGGGCGTCTTGGTGACGAAGGAGACCATCTCCTCTCCCAGGGTTTCGTCGTCCGCGAGTACGTCCGAAACGGCAGCCTCGAGGGACTCGAGGGTGGGTTCTTCGATGCGAGCCTCGTTGAGCGCGTTCATGACCTCGCCGGCGCGACCGCCGAAGGCGGGGCCGAGTTTGCTCATGTCGGCTTCGGCGCTGTAGGCGAGTTCGCCCCACTGCTGGTCGGGGGCGATCAGTTCGATCTCGCGGGCGTTCAGCCGGTCGGCGACCAGCGACTCGTGACGGGAGACTGCCTCGACGACGCGCTCGTCGTCAGCAGCGACGACGACCCGCTGAACGGGCCAGCGGAGTTTTCGGCCGGCCTGCTGGCGGGCGTTCGCCCCGGCCTCCTCGATGGCGCGAACGTAGGCGACGTCGGTCTCGAGTTCGGGATCGGCCCAGTACTCGTCGGGCTCGGGCCAGTCGTGCATGTGCACCGTCGGATGGCCGTCCTCGCCGGTGAGCGTGCCGTAGATCTCCTCGCTGACAAACGGCGCGTAGGGCGCGAGCAACACCACGGTCTCGTGGAGGACGTGGTAGATCGTCGCGTACGCGGCCGACTTCGACGGGCTGTCGGATTCGTCCCACATCCGCTCGCGAACCGCCTGGACGTAAAAGCGCGAGACATCCTCGACGAGGAACTCGACGAGTGCCTCGAGCGCGCGATCCTGACGGAATTCCTCGAGGTGCTCGGTCATCTCGGCTTTCGTCGACTGGAGGCGGGCGAGCACCCACTCGTCGACGAGTTCGAGATCCGAATCGACCGACTCGAGGGTCGTCTCGGCGGGGTCATAGCCGTCGAGACGCATGTACGGCAGCGGGAACCGGAACACGTTCCAGAGGGTTCGAAGGTGGTTCTCCATCGTTCGCATGCCGTCCCACGAGAAGCGCATGTCGTCGCCCTGGGGGTTCGCCGAGAGCAGGAACATGCGCATGGCGTCCGACCCGTGGCGCTCGATGGCCTCGTGAGGTTCGACGACGTTGCCGACCGACTTCGACATCTTGCGACCGTCCTCGTCCAGTGCGTGCCCGTGCATCAGCACTTTATCGTAGGGAATCTCCCCCATCGCGGCCGTTCCCATACCCAGTTGCGACCAGAACCAGCCGCGGGTCTGGTCGTGGGCCTCGAGGATGAAGTCCGCGGGCCAGAGCTCGTCGAATTGGTCGTTCTCGGCTGGGAAGTTGAGGGTGCCCCACGACGCCACCGAGGAGTCGAGCCAGACGTCGAAGACGTCCGGGACGCGGGTGTAGGTCGTCCCGTCTTCGGTGATCGTGAGGTCGTCGACGACGTCCTTGTGGATGTCGACGGTCTCGGGGTCGACGTCCTGGTCGACGCGCTCGGCGAGTTCCTCGCGAGTGCTGATGACGATCATCTCCTGATCGTCGTCGCGATCCTCCGGCGTCCAGATCGGGATCGGAATCCCCCAGTAGCGCTGGCGGGAGACGTTCCAGTCGGGGGCGTCCTCGACGAAATCCCGGAAACGGCTGTCCCGAGCCCAGCCGGGGTACCACTCGCTGTCCTCGATGTTCGCGAGCAGTTCGTCTTTGACGTCGGTGATCGTGATGAACCACTGGTCGGTGACGATCTGGATGACGCCCGTATCACACCGCCAACAGTGACCGTAGCTGTGGGTGACGGTCTCCGATGCGAGGAGCGCGCCGCGTTCCTCGAGGTCGGCGGTGATCTCCGCGTCGGCCTCCTTGACGAACTGGCCCTCGTACTTGCCGCCGGCCTCGGTGTAGACGCCGTCGCCGCCAACGGGACAGAAGATGGGGAAGCCGAGTTCGCGCCCGCGGAGGAAGTCCTCCTCACCGTGGCCGGGCGCGGAGTGGACGAGACCGGTGCGGTCGGCCTCGACGTAGTCGGCCGCGTACACCTCGAGAGCCCCGTCGTGGCTCGCGTGGGCGGGAACCGCCTCGGCCAGCGGGTGTTCGTACGCCCAGCCGATCATCTCGCTGCCTGGAAGCGTCTCGAGCACCTCGTAGTCCTCGTATCGCCCTTTCTTGAGTACCTCCTCGACGCAGGCCTCGGCGACGTAGAGCACCTCCTCGTTGCCGCCCTTCTCGGCGCGAACGGCCGCGTACTCGAGGTCGGGATCGACCGCCGTGAACGTGTTCGCGGGGATCGTCCAGGGGGTCGTCGTCCAGATGACGAGGCTCCCGTCCCGATCGACGAGGTCGAATTTCACGTAGATCGAGGGATCTTCGACGTCCTCGTACTCGACCTCGTTGTTCGCCAGCCCGGTCTCACACCGGGGGCACTGCGAGATCGATCGCTGACCCTGCTCGACGAGACCGCGTTCGGCGGCCTTCGAGAAGCCCCACCAGGCGGCTTCCATGTACTCGGGGTTGACCGTCTTGTAGGGGTCGTCCCAGTCCATCCAGACGCCGAAGGACTTGAAGTCAGACTGGAGGCCCTCGAGTTGCTCGTCGGCGTACTCCTTGCAGGCCTCGATGAAGTTCTCCTCGCCGAACTCCTCGATGTCTTTCTTGTTCTCGAAACCGAGTTGCTCCTCGACTTTGGTCTCGATCGGGAGCCCGTGCATGTCGTAGCCTGGTCGATCGGTGACGTCGAATCCCTGCATCCGCTTGAAGCGAATGTAGAGATCCTTCAGGCTCTTGTTCCAGGTCGTCCCCATGTGGGCCGCCCCGGAGGTGTACGGCGGGCCGTCGACGAAGAAGAACGACTCGCCGTCGGCGCGATGCTGTTTCGTCCGTTCGTAGGCGTCGACCTCGTCCCAATAATCGAACACGCGCTCCTCGAGGGCGTGTGGGTCGTACTGGTCGTCGACCTCGTCGAACCTGCTCATACCCGTGGTGAATCACTCCGGCAGTAAAGAGGAATCGGTTGCGCAGACGCGACTGCCAGACCATACGGTGCTGTGAACCCCGGTGGGTGCCCACTGGCGTACGAGAACCGACCTATCGCGAGTGAACGTGCCGGTCGCGCCCTCCACTAGGCGTTCGAATCGGGTAGTGCCTGAAGACGAAGAAGGCGACGACGAGCAGGAAGGCCCCGAACAGCGCCGTGCTGACGACGTACTCGGAGGAAGAGAGCATCGCAATCTGCTCCGGGGCAACCGTGTAGAGTCCCACTGCAGTGAGCGCGACGACCAGCGCCCAGAGCGTCCCCGTTATCGCCCGGAACCATCGCGTCTTCCCGATGTCGTGTGTGTTTTCTGGCATGGTTTCCCGAGTACCTCTACGCGGTTGGTTTCGAAAAGGACGGAACCCGGTTCCCAGTTGGTGGGAACGGCGACGGAGAAACGACCGGAAACAGGGGACGGGCTCAAACCCTCGAGGTGCCAGGTGTCACCGAAGCAGTCTACGCCGTGGTGCTGCTCTGGTCACGCTCCGGCAACGTCGCCCAGAAGAGGATGGCGCCGACGACGAGGACGCCGATGATCAGTACGCCCGTGAGCGAGAGTTCGATGTCGAAGAATCCAAGCACCGTTCTGAGTTCGACGAGAACCGGAACGATGAACGCCAACAATACGAGCAGTGCGCCTCTCGAGATCCGCATCAGCCGCACACCTCCGCTCGAGCGGCCGTGTGAAAGCCAACGTCGGCTGACGACTGTCGGTTCATGGTGGCAGAAACGAGGCGGTCGACCAAGTACGCTCGAGCCGATTCCCACGTTGTGGGAATCCGGGGTTAAAAATCGACACTCGAGTGACGAGACCGGCCGAGAAAGCGACGAAGCGACAGGAAAGATGCGAAAGGGGCCGATCGGAACCGATCAGCCGGTCACCGCGGACAGGCTCTCGAGCAGCCCCGTTCGAACGAGTTCGATCATCATCGGGAAGGCGTCACCACCGGGGCCGAACAGACCGCCTCGTTCGACGATCGCGGCGAGCGGGAGCGTGTACGCGAGGATGACGAGCACGACGGCGATTGCCGTCCAGAGCTTGATGTTGTCGAGGACGAGCGGTGCATCCTCCGGCCCCGAGAGCGGTTTCGGGATGGTGTTGTCCTCGAGGGAGACCGCCTCGTCGTTGAACGCGGTTATCAGCATGTTCACGAGGAACAACACGGTCGAGAGGGTGAGCAAGACGCCACCGAGAGCGATCTGGGCGTTGAGCTCGCCGATAGTGCCGATGGCGGTTTCGAACTCGAAGCCGGTGTACTCCGGTTCGGCCGTCCGTCGGGGAATGCCGAGCAGGCCGCCCCGGTGCATCGCGTTCGACATGAACGTCATGCCGACGAACCACATGACGACCTGCACGAGTGCGATCGGTTTGCTCGCGAGTTCCCGGCCGGTCACCTGCGGGATGAACCAGTAGGAGACGGCCATGAACGTCAGGGCGACGGCGGTGCCGACGGTGAGGTGGAAGTGGCCGGGCACCCACAGCGAATTGTGGACGAGGTAGTTGATGTTCATCCCGGCGTTGATCATCCCGGAGAACCCGCCGGCGGCGAACATCAGTCCGGCGAGCGCCATACCAGTAAAGACCGGGTCACGCCACGGCAGCGCGCCGAGCCAGCCGAAGTAGCCCTCGCCACCGCGCTGTCGAGCGCCGTGTTCCATGCTCGCGACGACGGTAAACGCCGTCAGGAGGCTCGGCAAGAGCAGGAACATGGTGTTCGTCATCGCGATGAACTTGAACCCTTCAGCGATCCCCGGATCGAGGTACTGGTGGTGAATGCCGACGGGGGTCGACAGGAGCAAGAAGAGGACGAACACGACGCGGGCGAGCGGGTCGCTGAACAGGCGACCGCCGGAGACCTTCGGCAACATGAGATACCACATCATGTACGCGGGCATCAGCCAGAAGTAGACGACTGGGTGGCCCCAGAACCAGAAGAGCGTCCGCGTCAGCGTCGGGTTGACCGTGTCGATGAGTCCGAGCGACCACGGCAACAGGAAGACGACGATCGAGATCGCGATACCGATGGTCGCGAGGTACCACATGATCATCGTCGTCAAGACCATGAACGTCGGCAGCGGGATTCGCTCGTCTGGGTTCTCCTGTTTCCAGGCCCACCACGAGCGGAACCAGTCGGCCCCGGCGAGCCACGTCCCGATGACGAACAGGACTAGCCCGATGTAAAACAGCGGATGGGCCTGCAAGGGCGCGTAGAACGTGAACAGGACGTCCGCACTCATGTCGACGGCGTCAGTGAACCCCGCCAGGATTGGGATGGCCGCAAACAGCGTCCCCAGCGACATCAGACCGTACCACGACCAGGTGAATCGGATATCCTCGGCCTCCCGATCGAGACTCGTCGTCACCGCCCAGGTGAAGACCCCGACGAGGAAGAAGATCGTGAACGTCACGACCATGAACACCCCGTGGGCTGTCAGCACGGTGTAGTACATATCGGCCGGGATAATACGGACGAAATCAGTCCGATGGAGCGTCTGGATCAATCCAAACGCCGCTCCCAGCGCGAGCGCAACGAACGACGCGTAAAACGCCGATCTAATCACTTTCGCTTCTGCCGGGAATCTATCGATGTACGCGCTCATGCGTCGCCCTCCTCGCTTTCGGCCTCATCCTCGCCCTGCCCCTCGAGGTCGACGCTGCCGCTTTCGGTGCCGTCATCGAACGTTGCCGGCGAACCCGATTCGACGGTAACCGTCCAGTCGAGTTCCTCCAGATCGTCGGTGTCGAGGCTGCCCGTGTCGACGGTGAACGTGACGGTGTCAGTCGACTCGGCCGCGACCGACACGTCGGCCTCGTCGGTTTCGTCGCCGATCTCGAGGTCGACCGTCGCCGTCTCCTCCGCGAGCGCAGCGTTGGCCACGGTGGCCGTCAGCTCGAGGTCGTCGCCGGGTTCGACGGATTCGGGAGCGTCGACGGACTCGATCGAGAAGAGGTGGAAGTCTTCTTCGGGGACGACCTGAACGATTCCCTCCATGGCGTGGTGGCCGGAGCCACAGTACTCGTTACAGAGGATTCCGTACTCGTCGGGGTCGCCGAACTCGACGGTCATCGCGGACACCTCACCGGGGATGACCATCGTGTTCACGTTCGTGCCGACGAGGCTGAAGCTGTGAATGACGTCGGAGCTGGTGACGTAGAAGGTCACCTCGCTATTTTCGGGAAGAACGATCGGGTCGTGGACGGCCGTCGTCCCGGGGTCGTAGTTGAACTGGTAGGCTCGAACGTTGACGTCGTACTGGTTTTCGCCCGTCTGGTGGACGCCGAGGTCACCGAAGCGTTCGTGTTCGTCGAGCGCGTTCGGATCGAGCGTCTCTTCGGAGTCGTCCACCATCGCGATGCCCAGCCCGACGGCCCCGTACGTGATCGTCGCGACGAAGCCCACGATCAAGAGCAACGCCGCGATCAACCAGAGTTTCTCGTAGGCGTGAATGTTCATAGCATCCCCACCACTGTCGGATCGTTACCGAGGAATTCGACGAAGTACATGAACAACCACATTAAGACCAGAATCAGAAAGTACAGCCCGATTAACGCGAGCGTTCCGACGGGATCGAACTCGTCGTGACCAATCTGGCGTTCCAGTTCGTCGTCGTGACTAATCTGGCGCTCTAGTTCCACAGCGTCCGATGACATACCTGGTGCTAGTGACGGTTACATACTCAACATTCTACCCGTTCCCACGACGTGGGAACTGGATCGACCTTTTTGTACTCGAGGCACGGACACTGTGCCATGAGTATCGACGGACTGCCGGTTCGCTGGGTAGCTGTACTCGGACTGCTGGCGATCGCTCCCGCCCTCTGGTACGGGTTCGGTGGTGCGGGTCTGGCCGGTGCCGTGACGGTCATCAACGTCGTTATTATCGTCGCTGCGCTGTACGTCGCAACTGGCCCGATTGCAAGTGACGAGCACGGTCACCAGACAATCGATGACGGTTCCGGTGCCCGGTAGGGATGGGTGGTCTCTGGCTCCCACCAGTCGTTCTAGCACACGATCATGGAACCACCGTGGCGAGCGGTCACGTCGACCTGCTGGTCTTCTTCCTGGTCGGCATTCTCGCCGGGGCACACTGTCTGGGGATGTGTGGCCCGCTCGTGACTACCTACGCCGACCGAATCGCCAAATCGAGTACCTCGAGACCCGACACCCTCTCGCTGACCGAGGTGCGCCAGCACGCGCTGTTCAACGTGGGGCGTGCGGCGAGTTACGCCGCGATCGGTGGCCTGTTCGGCCTCGTCGGAGCGCTCGCGTACACCTCTGCCGATGCCGTCTCGACCGTCGGCGACCCGATCCGGGGCGTGGCCGGGATCCTCGTCGGCATCGCGATTATCGCCAGCGGCGCCTACTACCTCCGCGGACAACCCGGAATCCCGCACGGACTCCCCCTCGTCGGCCCGCTGTTCGCCCGACTCTCGAGCGTCCTCGTGAGTCGTGTCGACCGGCTGGCGAACTCCCCCGGAATCGTCGGACTTGGGGCGATTCACGGCCTGCTCCCGTGCCCCATCATCTATCCCGCCTACCTGTACGCCTTCGCGCTCGGCGATCCGATCCGGGGAGCGCTCTCGCTCGGGGCCCTCGGCCTCGGTACGATTCCGACGTTGTTCGCCTACGGGACGCTGCTGGGCTCGCTGTCGACGACGACCCGTGTTCGACTGCATCGCGCACTCGGTGTCGGCTTTCTCGTTCTCGGGTACGTCCCCCTCCAGCACGGACTTATGCTTCTGGGGATCCACCTTCCCCACCCACACATTCCGTTCTATCAACCGCTGTAACCGCCTTCCCGTAATCGCCCCATGACGTCGCCACCATCCGCGGACGCCGGTTCGAGCGTGACATCCAGCGGCGACTCCACGAGTACGAACGAGGACGGCTGTTCCCTCTGTGGCCTCCCGCTTCCGGCTGACCCGATCACCGGCGACGACGTTAGCGGGCAATTTTGCTGCCAGGGCTGTCTGCAGGTACATCACGCACTCGGCGACCTCGAGGAGTCGACGGCGCGCGACGTCCGAGCGACGATCGACGGCGAGACCGAGGGCGACGACCTCGAGACTGTCGACGGCGAGGACGCTTTCTTCACCGTCGACGGGATGCACTGCGCCACCTGCGAGGCGTTTCTCGAGGGGCGAGCGATCAGCGTCGAGGGTGTCCACGCCGCCGAGGCCAGCTACGCGAGCGACACCGTCAGGCTCGTCTACGACCCCGACCGGCTGGAGGAGGACGACCTCCGTGAGACGCTGACTGGTGCCGGCTACACTGCCCGCGAACGCGGCGTCGGACGGGGCAGCGACGGCGAGGAGCAAGCGCTCGCGAAGTTCCTCGCCGGGGGCGGGCTCTTCGGCATGATGGTGATGATGTGGTACGTGCTCTTTCTGTACCCCACCTACTTCGGCTACGATCCCGTCGTCGAGTTCGGTCGGTTCGACCAGCTCTACATCTTCGCGAACATCTGGCTGATGACGTCGTTCGTCCTGTTTTACACCGGGTTCCCGATACTCCGGGGGGCGTACGTGAGCCTGCGGGCGGGGATGCCGAACATGGATCTGCTCGTCTCCCTGGCTGCGCTGGCCGCCTACGCCTACAGCACCCTGGCGATGCTCGAGGGGCGGACGGATCTCTACTTCGACGTCTCCGTGGCGATCATCCTCGTCGTCACCGGCGGCACCTACTACGAGGGCGTAGTCAAACGCCGAGCGGCGGGTCTGCTCGCCGACCTGACCAAACAACAGGTCACGGAGGCGCGCCGTTACGACACCGGCGAGCGGGTCCCGGTCTCCGACGTCGAACCTGGCGAGTCGCTCCTCGTCAAACCCGGCGAGCGCGTCCCGCTCGATGGCACCGTCCTCGAGGGGGAAGCCGCCGTCGACGAGTCGCTGATGACCGGAGAATCGCTCCCCGTCGAGAAAGGCGTCGACGACGCCGTTCGCGGCGGAACCGTCGTCACGGACGCCCCGCTCGTGATCGAGGTCGGGCCGGACGCCGAGAGCACCCTCGATCGTCTCGTCGACCTGCTCTGGCGGATTCAGAGTGCCCGCCCAGGTGTGCAGCGACTCGCCGACAAACTCGCGACGATCTTCGTCCCGCTGGTGATCGCGGTCGCCACCATCGCCACGGCGGTCGTGCTCGCGACCGGCTCGAGTCCCACGGCGGCCCTCCTCGTCGGCCTCACCGTGTTGATCGTCTCCTGTCCCTGCGCGCTCGGCCTGGCGACGCCGCTGGCGATCGCGTCGGGCGTACAGTCGGCGGCCGCACGGAACATCGTCGTCGCTGCCGAGACCATCTTCGAGGACGCCCCCGGCGTCGACGTCGTCGCCCTCGACAAGACCGGAACGCTCACCGAAGGGTCGATGTCGGTCGAGTCGGTCGTCGGCGACGATCCAGAAGCCGTGCTCGAGCGCGCGGCCGCGGTCGAACGACTCTCCGAGCACCCGATCGCGGCGGCAATCGTCGAGGCGAGCGAACGGGAGTTCGAGGGAGACACGCACAGCGACACGATGCCGGGCACGACGGCAGCGGCGACCGAGACCTTCGAGCGGACCGCCCGAAGCGTCGCTGGCGTGGTCGTCGACGACGAGTTCCCCGATGGAACCCGCGTACTCGTCGGCCATCCCGACCACTTCGACGAGAACGAGTGGGAGATCCCGGAGGACTTCGAGAAGCCAATAGAACGGGCCAGAGCTGACGGCGACGTCCCGGTCGTCGTCGGCTGGGAAGGGGCTGCTCGCGGCGTGATCGTCGTGGGGGACACGCCTCGAGCGGAGTGGGAGTCGGCCGTCGAAACGCTGTCGGCGGGCCGGGAGGTCGTCGTCATCACGGGCGACGAGGACGCCGCTGCCGACCGGTTCAGGGCTGTCGACGGCGTCGACCGGGTGTTCGCCGGCGTGCCGCCGGAAGCCAAAGCCGAAACCGTCCGACGACTTCGCTCGCGCGGGACGGTGGCGATGGTCGGCGACGGCAGCAACGACGCCCCCGCCCTGGCGGCCGCCGACGTGGGGATCGCCATGGGGAGCGGGACGCAGCTGGCCACCGACGCCGCCGACGCGGTGATCGTCTCCGACGACCTCGAGTCGGTTGCCGAGACGTTCGCCGTCGCGAGCGCCACTCACCGGCGGATCAGACAGAACCTCGCCTGGGCGTTCGTCTACAATGCGATCGCCATCCCGCTGGCCGTCGCCGGGCTCCTCAACCCGTTGCTCGCGGCGGTTGCGATGGCGACGAGCAGCACGCTCGTGGTGCTCAACTCTTCGCGGTCGCTGTAACGGAGTTGAACGTCAGCGGGTGACCGATGCTCGCCTTTCGCGCTACTCGAGCGCTCGTTCGCAGTGCACCGTTTCGACAGCCACCGTGAGGACGCCGTTGTGATACCAGGCCCGTCGCTCGTCCCCGAAAATCATCTTGGGTGAGGGCGGTTCAACTTCGTGTACGTATCCTATCGAACCGCCGACCTCGACGCGAACCGTTCGCGAGCCGACGGCGACGGACACGTCCTCGAGGGTCGCCGGGAGGGTGTCGACGACGACGAGAAATCGATCCACGTCGGGTTCGTGAACGGTCTGGGTCGGGAGCGAAGCTGACGTGGGCGTCGTGGAGGGCATATCCCCACTCTCGAGTAAGGGGATGAATAGCTCGTCCTGTACAGCTTCAACGCTGATATGCAGCCGCCTCCAGGCCGATAGACACCCACCATGAGTCCAGAATACACCTGCCGTGGCGATGCCCCGAACCGTCGAGCGAGATCAGTCGCCGATGACGACCGACCCTTTCGGGTGCGTTCGGGTCACCCGCATCGGACACTCGTCAGGTGCCTGTGACTCGTCCGAAGAGAGCATGTACTGGGGCCACTCGCGGTCGCCCTCGACGCCCCAGTCGCCGAGGTCGGCGTGGGGACAGACGCCGTCGTAGTCCTCGAGTCGACCCTGGATGATCTCGCGGGCACGCTGGCCAGCTCCGGTGTCGGCGGTGATCCCGTCGAACAGCGTCCGCGGCTGGAAGGTGATCTCGAGCCCGATCGGACAGTACCGGCTCTTCCGCGTGTCGTAAAACGGGGCCCGACAGGTCGGGAACAACGCCTCGCCGCCGAAACAGAACTCCCACGTGCTGGTGTCTGGGTCGGTCGGGATGTCCTCGGGCCAGGGTTCGGGGTCGTGGGCGTGGAGCACCTGGAGGATGTGCCACAGCGCCTCGTGATACTCGCGTTCGCGCAACTCGCGCTCGGGCGGCTTGAAGAAGGTGACGAGCGAGGCCTGCTCGCTGTGGTCTTCGTACACCTCGAGGTACTCGAGGAGGGTTTCCCCGAGAGCGAACAGTGCGTCCTTGTCGGTCATCGACTCGACGGCGGTGTACAACGGCCACCCTTTCTTGACCGACTCGACGCCGAAGTAACAGGGGAACGGACTGTCGTTGCGCGTCCCGAGCAACCCCTCGGTGAAGCTTTCGTAGTGCGCGCGAACCCAGTCGGGTACCTCGCCAGCCTCGACGCGAGCCTCGAGCGTCGACTGATCCATGAGTACCTGCACGCCTGGTTCGTTCATACGCGGACGTTGGGACTGACCGAATCTATGGGTTTCTACTTCGGAATCGGATTTCGGCGTTCGTACTACTCAATTTGATGATCTGACGGCTCGAGCACGTCGATCCGGTCACCCGTCTCGATTACGCCACCCTCGAGAATGCGTGCCCTGAGCCCGCCTCGGTGAACCAGTGCCTCCCGAACGCCCCGTTGCTCGAGGTGGGACTCGAGGTACGAACACGGTTCACAGAGTTCCGTGCCGACACAGACCGCCTCGCCGATGCGGAAGCGACGATCGACGAGGTGGTTCAACGCAATCCCTTCGGTCGTCACGTTCCGGCGATGGACACCGGGTTCGAGCGCGAGGTCGTAGTCGCGTTCGACCGCCTCGAGGACTTCCGATTCGATCAACGTGAGGTCGCTCCCCTCCCGATCGGCGAACGTACCAGAGGAGTGGAAGTAGCGGTCGCCCTCGAGCCCGGCGTCGGCGACCGCCTTGACGTGCACTCGTGACTCGGGTGGCGCACCCTGTTCAGGGGCGATGTGGATCGCGCGGATACGGCTGGACGTCATGGGCTGGTGTCCGTACCTGCGTGCACATCGGACATTGTCGTTTCGCTCCGAATAGCTTCGATTCGGTCGCTCTTTTCTCGGACGGGTTCTCGACACTCGAGCATCGTCCGCTATCCGAGACCCGTGAGACCCGACGACTACTGACGAGCCAGGAAACCGCCGACCGCACCGAGGACGACCGGGAACACGAGCCCGACGAAGATGATCGACATCAACACGTCGGGACCGAACGTCGACCTGATCGTTTCGCCGAGAATCTCGAACTCGGCGGTCGTCTCGAAGAGGACGGTGCCGACGACGGCGAGTGGAAGGTAGCCGACGACCACCGAGGCACCCGCTTTCGCCCCCTCGACGCCGGTCGCCGTCGTCGGAACCGATCGATGCGCGATCAGGGCCCCGACGCCGAACAGGATGGCGACCGGTACCAGGTAAAACACCGGTTCTGGGAACTGGGTACTCTCTTCAGCGATGATGTTGAGCCGTCGCGTCCCCTCGAACACTGTTCCCTCCGCGAACACGAACTCGGCGTCGACGAAGTGTGCGTTGTAGAACATGGTGCCGATCAACTCGAACGCGGCGGACTCTTCGGTGTACTCGAGTTCCGAATCGACCAGGACGAGCAGGTACGTGAGGACGTAGCCGGCGATGAAGGCACCGACTCCGCCGAGTGCACCTCCTTTCAGCGTGAATCCGTTCGACGGCTCTGTCGACCGTCCACTGGATGTCATGATCCCGATTTTCGGTGTTTCGGGTATATTTATACGCGGTATAAGTGCGTCAGCCAGTCGCACGAAACCGTCGTCGTACCGACTGAGAGCGACGCATTCACGGTGTTTCCCTACCGACACCGATCTATGACACTGGAGACATCCCAGCTCACCCGACAGAGCCATACACGCCGATTCGGCGGTGACGAACAATGAACACGGAGCGACTGGCCCCACTCTATCTGCTCGGCATCGCCCTCAATACAGGCGCCCTGGTCTATGCGCTCTCGCTCGGCGAGTACCTCTTCGCTAGCGCGTTCGTCTTCGTCATCATCTATCTGTTCGTCCGATACCGGACGCTGTGACGGTTTCGGCGGGTTCTCGAGTTACAAGTGGCGAGACGTTACCCGTTCAGCGACACACCGTACTCGACGAACCGCTGGATCGACGACACTGTTTGGGCCGTGGATGAGTTGCCACATCGTTCCCTAGCGGGCACCCCGAGAACCGCCCAACTGTGGAGTAAAATTCCATCAGAACGGGTTGTTCGCTGTTTTCACTCGAGAGAACCACTACTACCCTCGCCCAGTGTCAGCAGAGGTCGTCAGAACAGGCCCAGAAGGGTGAACACGCCGCTGAACGCATCGCGGAAGATGACCAGAGCGACGCCGACGGCGACGACGATCAACACCCAGGCGAGCATGATGTACATGGCTTTCCGAACTGCGTCCTCGTTTTCACCGCTGAATAACGTTTCGTCGGTGCTCATTGATAGAGTTTTCAAACCCGGTGTACATAAAGGGCTCGCACAGCGCTCATCGGGGACGATCGGCAACGCTCGATTACACGAACCGACAACCCTGGTGATGCGTTAAAAACGGTGGTGCGAGACGAAGAGAGCGGAATCGCCTCAGGCAGACGCTTCGACTTCCTCGAGACTCTCCAGGGCCTGGATCACGTCGCGGCGGTAGTTCTCGACGGGCGAGTCGTACCGCTCGTGTGCCATCTGGGCGTACTCGTTGGTCGGCGCGACGGAGCCGCTCTCGGGGGCTTCCTGCTCGGCTTCCCACTCGGTGAACGCTTCGACGCGCTCGAGGGTGCGGTCGGCACACTCGACGACCCAGCGGTCGCGGGTGGCCTCGTCGACCACGGCGATCGATTCGGGTCGCACGGAGACGTTGACGGTACCGTCGTCGGTCTCGTAGGTGCGCGGTTTGCCGACGATGGCGACGTACGCCGGCGGTTCGGTGTCCCGGAGCACGGCCGCGGCTTCGGGCTGGTACTGGCCGGCGTAGACGAAGAACGTCCCCGTCGGATCGACGACGCGGCCGCGCCAGTACTCGCTCTCCTCGCCGACGTCTTCGGTTTCGGTGAGGGTGCCGACGAAGAACACGCGGTTGGCGCGGTCGCCGGTCGGCAACAGGGCGTAGTTCGGTGCGCGCTCGTCGTCCGACTCTTTGAACGCGTACGTCGAATCGTTGAATTCCGAGGCGAAGACGCGCTTTGCGACTTCGCGGGTGAGTTGCGTCTGAGACATTTACATCGACCTCGCTTTGATCAGCAGTTCCTCGCCATCGACCGGCCCGTCGAGTTCCTCGACCTCGTCCGCGAGGACGTAGCGGCCGAACGTTGGGCCTTCGATGCGGTAGTAGGTGCCGACGATCCGGTCGCGGATCTCGTCGGCGACGATGGTCGTATCGAGGGCGTCCATCGCCATCTCCTTGGCCTCCTCGAGGCTAATTCCGGTCAGTCCCTCGGTGGCTTCCGCGTCGAAGATGACCTCATGGGCGTCGATCCCGTCGTCGACGACGCCCTTGATGCGGAGGTCGAACTCGCCTTCGACCTCGCCGTGGTCGGGACAGCGGCCGTTCTGGAGGACGTAGGTACAGCCCTCCTCGGGGCAGCGCTTGATGAGGCCGCTCCCGCTCTGCATGTCGACGAGCGCCCCCTCGATCTCGGAGGTGTCGTCGCCGACTTCCATGTCCTCGTCCAGTTCCTCGACGACCGTCGTCGAGTTGAGTTTCACCGAGTACCGGCCCTGGTACTCGTCGGTGACGACGTTCCGGAGGTCGTAGACGCCGCCCTCCTCGAGGCTCGGGAGGTCGGATTTGGCCCACTTGGTGAACTTGATCGTCCCCGTCGGGTCACCCAGGAGCCCGACCTGGGCAACGGAGTCGCTGCGGGGCTCCCAGAGTTCGATGACCTTGGCACGGAGGTCGATCCACTCCTCGGGTTCGTCGACGTCCTCGATCTGGGCGCGTTCGCTCGAGCCGCTCGAGATGTCCTCGCGCTCGAGGCCGGCCGCGTCGAGGTAGTGCGTCGTGACGGAACGGCGAGCCTCGTCCATCGGCACTTTGTACTCGTCGACGAGGGTGCTGAGTCGTTCCGCGACGTCGTCGACGTCGACGTCGATGTGGTCTGAAAACTGCGCGTGTATGTCTTCTGCGTGTTGGCGTACGTCGCTCATCGGATCACGCCTCCTCTTGTGTATCCATGGGAGGCATACCGACGTTCGCGCCCGATCGTATTTAAACTGCCGCCACCGGAGTGAAAGTGGACGTGCTGAGGGGCAAAATCGCTCGAGGGGGTGAGAGTCGCGTCGCGGCACCCAGTACGGTGGGGTCACCGTCGATTAACACGTGCTTCCCTCGAACGTCATCCCATTTCCACGGTCGCCACTCGACCAGATGGTGAACTGGAACGTGTTCGCCGCTCGATCACTGCCGGAACACGTAATTTCGTACCTGTCCTCGTACTCCCGACCGTCGATCTCGACCCGAGCATCGATGGCGTCTCCAGTGGATACGCTCTCGTGCACCTGAAGCGACAAGCCGGCCGCGTCTTCGTCGGGTTCTCGTGCAGGGATATCGACGAATCCGTCCAGCACGACGGCATCGTCGTGTCGAAGCGTGACGTCTGCGGTGAACCGTTCCTCCCTAAAATTGACGATCTCAAACGTAACGGGAGAAGAGTCCTGCAATATCGAGAGACAGCCGCTCGTCGTAACGAGACCGAGTGTCCCGAGCAAAGCACGGCGTTCCATATCTTGTAAAATAATGGGTGTTGTACTAAAACGCCCGATCGTTGGAACACGTCGAAGGAGGGGCGGCAGTCACAACACCGGAAGCCGGGCGACGGGCCTATGTGTCCCGCCCACGAACACCCACCGAGAATGGCAGATCGGCGTCGACTCGAGCGCTTTCTCCGCACGAAGCTCCAGCAGGCGGGAACGCAATACGAGGAGGTGCGCCGATCAGCGGACGGGCAGCTCGATGAGGCCCGTGAGGCCTATCGCGCCGCCCGAAACGCCAAGACCCTCCCCACGGACGACGCCGGGCGCGCGAAGATCGTCTGTCGACGCTTCGCCGAACGTCGGGCGGCGAAACTCGACGAGGAGTATCGCCCGGCGTGTTACGAGGCCGACCACCCCGACTGCGAAGGCTGCGTGGAGGACGTCCACGAGGGGCGGATCGAAACCTGGTGAGGGCAGATGGGGAATTACTCTCGCGGCCACGCTCGTACTCGTGCTCGCGCTCGCTCCTCCGACCGACCGATCGTCGCCTGCGTCCTCGCCGGCGGTTCAGGCAGCCGTCTGTATCCGTTGAGCCGGCCGGATAGGCCGAAACAGTTCCTCGAGTTCGGGATCGAGTTCGAGGTCGATGCCAACTGTGACGACGGCAGCTGCGACGACGGCGACAGCAGCTTCGACTCCACCGACACGGGATCACTGCTCGAGCGCACCCTCGAGCGAGCGCGCCGAGCGAGCGACCACCAGTACGTCCTGACGACCGAGACCCTCGCGTCGGGAGTTCGCGAGCGCGTGCCCGACGTCCCCCTCCTGATCGAACCCGAACCCGCAGGCACCGGCCCAGCGCTGGTGTACGCCGCCTGGCGGCTCACCGCGATCAGCGAGGAGCCACCCGTGCTGGTGATCCTGCCGAGCGACCACCACGTGGAGGACGACGCGGCGTTCGCCGAAGCGCTCGAGCGCGCGGCCGCGGTCGCCCTCGAGACGGCGGGCCTGGTCACACTGGGCGTGGAACCGACGCGGCCGGCGACCGGGTTCGGGTACGTCCTTCCCGAGGGCGACCTCGCCGCCGAAGCGTTCACACCAGTTGCCGACTTCCGCGAGAAGCCCGACCGCGAGACCGCCGTCTCGCTCATCGAGGCGGGAGCGTCCTGGAACGCCGGGATCTTCGCCTGGACGCCCGAATCGCTGCTCGAGACTGCACGCGACTCGCCGCTCGCACCGCTGGTCGACGCGCTCGAGGCCGGCGTCGATCCGACCGAAGCGTTCGCCACGGTCGACCCAGTTAGCGTGGACGAAGCGATCCTCGAGCGAACCGACAACGCCGTCGTCACCCCGCTTTCGGTCGGCTGGGACGACCTCGGCACGTGGGATGCGCTCGGCCGCATCTCGAGTGTCGATGGCGAATCGAACGCGTCGATCGGGGAGACGGACGTACTGGCGCTCGAGGCGGCCGGCAACGTCGTCGCCGCGCCGGGCAAACAGGTTTCGCTCGTGGGCGTCGACGACCTCGTGGTCGCCGTGGTCGACGATCGGGTGCTCGTGGCACCGCGATCGGACGCCGACCGTATCGGTGCCGTTGCCGACCGGCTTCGCGAAGGGAAGTGAGGGAAGGGCGATTGTCGAACCGAGGGCACTCGAGGTTCAGCAGTCGGTGAACGATCCCAGCGGAGGGGCGCTCATATTGCCAGCGCCATCGACCTCGCTCACTCGGCCGTGAGCCACCGATAAAACGACTCGCCGAGCCGTGGAAAGATCATTACTGCGAGCACACTTGCCGCGGCTGCGAGCGCCAGTGCGACCGGGGGTACCTCGAGCGCCTGCGCCAGCGCGGGACTGCCGAATCCGACGACGAGGAAGACGACGTTGTAGTAGACGACCCGCAGGAGGAGCAACGACGGGGCGAGCGAGAGCCAGCCCCGAACGTCGGTGGCGAGTGGCGGAATCCACCCGCCGCGGATACCGGCGGCGACGGCCGTCATCGTCAGCCAGGCGACCAGCGTCGCGGCCGAGACGCCGTACGCGCTCGTGTCGGGGAACAGAAACGCCAGGACGATCGCCGGCAACCCCAGCACCGAGAGTTCGCTGAACACGTAGGTCACGTCGTGGAGATAGCGACGAACCGGCGGCTTCTCGGCCCGCGTGAGCGTCCCGTGGCCGTACCAGGTTCGCCGCTCGGCCGAGTAGGCCGGTTTGGTGTCCCGGCCGGGCACGCGCTTCATCGAGCGGGGCTATCACGCCGAGGCACAAAGGCTGGGTGGTGGGTTGCAGCGGACGCGACACCGACCATCGTGGGTGCAGCCCCAGCCAAGCCATCGGAGACGCACTACAGTCGACACTCGAGCGAGCCCCTAACTCCGCATCAGCCCGCCGTCGATCGGCACCTCGACCCCGTTGACGAAGCTCGCGTGGGGGCTCGAGAGGAACGCGACGACGTCACCCAGCTCCCCGGGGTCGCCGATTCGCCCCATCGGAATGTCGGCGGCGAGTGTCTCGAGTCCCGCCTCGTAGCTCTCGTAGGTGCCGTTCTCGATGCGAGCCTCGATCAGCTCCTCGATGCGCGGCGTCTCGATCGTTCCCGGGAGGACGGCGTTGGCCCGGATTTCGGGCGCGAACTCGCGAGCGATGGTTTTGACGAGCCCGATCACCCCGCGACGGACGGCGTTCGAAAGCAGGAGGCCGTCGGCGACCTCCTGGACGGTGCGGGAGGTGATACAGACGATCGATCCCTCGTCGGACTCGAGCAGGTACGGGTGGGCCTCCTCGATCGTCCAGACGACGCTCATCACCAGCAGGTCGTAAGCCTGATACCACTGACGTTCGGTCGTCTCGAGGAAGGTCGTGCTCGGCGGGCCGCCCGCGGAGGTGACGAGGTGGTCGATGCCGCCGAAGGCCTCGGCGGTCGTCTCGACGAGATCCGATACCTCGTCCGGATCGGTCAGATCCGTTCGTTTGGCGAGCACCTCCACGTCCCCGTCGTCCGGTGTCGCCTCCAGGACGTGTTCGCGCGCCGCCTCGAGCCGTTCCTCGTCGCGCCCGCAGATGGCGACGTTCGCACCCTGGCTGGCGAGCGTCGTCGCACTCGCCAGACCGAGACCGCTCGTGGAAGCCGTTACCAGTGCCGCGTTGCCGTCGACATCGAGATCCATGGGTTGCGATACGGTGGCGTCGGACATATCTCTCGGGGCTGTGGCAAGGGGTTGAGTTCAGAAACTACCGCGAGTAGTCGAACCGGGGCGTCGAAACCGTGTCCAGATATGACCGCGATATATGACTGCGAGTAGTCAGAACCCGGTTCGAACACCGCGAAAGCCCCTGATCCGCTCGACCCTCCGGGGCTCCATGCGCGCGCTCGCTTCACTCGCGTGCTTCCGTCGCCCGGGAGGGATCGACCGTGTCAGCCCCTTTCATTCCCGCCCGGAGTGGCTGCTCGACCAGCCGATCCCTGTGGGATCGAAAGCGGCCGACGCTCTCGCAGTGGTTCGAATCGGGTACAAACCGGTTGGTATGTGCGCTGAACGCTACCGCAGCAAGGTATGTGCGTTGAACGCTACCGCAGCAAGGGATCACGCGTGTGGAAAGGGGGAAGGGAAAGCACGTGGCTCGAGCCTCGAAGATCACACGACCGCCGAACCCTCACTCGCTCACCCGTACCTGAATCGAGCCCTCGGTGGTAACCCCGACGACCAGGGACTCGGCGACCTGCCGGCCGCTGATCGCGTCACCGGCGGCATCGGAGACCACCTTCATCAGATCGGGGGCGCTGTACTCGACTTTCACGCCTTCGGCGTCGCAGGCGGCGTACACCAGATCGGGAACGTCGTAGAGATCCGTCCCCGAATCGATCTGCACCCGGACGGGGGCCCGTAATGCGTCCGCGAACGCAACCGTCTCGCGCGCCCGCTCGAGGTTGTCCCGGGCGCTCCCCTCGACCGAGGAGACGTTCGCTCGGGAGGTGCCGAGCGCCTCGGCGATGGCTGCCTGGGAGAAGCCCCGCTCGCGCAGGGCCAGTACCTGGGCCTGCCGGTAGGTGAGAACGCTCGAGTCGGGGTCGAAGCCGACCTCCTCGAGCACCGATTCGGCCTCCTCGATCACGAGTGCCACCCCCGCCCGGTGGCTCGCGGGATGGCGGCCACCCCCGGTGTGTGTTCGTCGGCGACCATGGTCGACCTAGGTGAGAGCATCCCCAAAGCGTCTCCGGTACCTGTCGCTGATCGAACGTGGGCACTCGTGGACAAAATATACTTTTTGTAGTTTATTACTATATTATATGTAGTATAGGGCGACCCCGAGCGGAAAACCGTTCGTTATTCACCCCCTGGGCACACACCCTCGTGTATGGAACGACGGAGACCGCCACAGACGGCGGAAGGCTGGTACGTCCTGCACGACTTCCGGTCGGTCGACTGGGACGCCTGGCGAAGCGCCCCCGACCACGAGCGTGAACGCGCCCTCGAGGAGGGGATCGACTACCTCTCGAGCGCCGAATCCCTCGCGGACGTCGAGAGCGACGAGGGTGGTTCGGCCACCTTCTCGCTGGTCGGACACGAGGCAGACCTGCTCTTCTTGCACCTGCGGCCGACGATCGCCGACCTCGAGGTGCTCGAGCGACGATTCGAACAGACCGCCCTCGCGGGATTCACCGAACACACCGACTCCTACCTCTCGGTGACGGAGGTCTCGGGGTACATGTCCGAGGAGTACTTCGAGGAGGACGGCGAGGCCGAGTCGGGCATTGCCCGCTACATCGACACGCGGCTGAAGCCCTCGATTCCCGACGCCGAGTACGTGAACTTCTACCCGATGGACAAGCGCCGCGACGCCGAGTGGAACTGGTACGATCTACCGTTCGACGAGCGCAAGGAGTACATGTCCGCCCACGGCGATATCGGCCGGGACTACGCCGGCAAGGTGACCCAGATCATCTCCGGCAGCGTCGGGCTGGACGACCACGAGTGGGGCGTCACCCTCTTCGCGGACGATCCGGCCGACATCAAGGATCTGCTCTACGAGATGCGCTTCGATCCCTCGAGTTCGCGCTTCGGGGAGTTCGGTCGGTTCCGGTTCGGTCGACGCATCGCCCCCGAGAACATCGCTGCGTACTTCGCCGGGGAGCAGGTCTCACAGGATCCGTCGGAGGCCGGGAGCCACGGGGGCCACGGACACGGACACGGACACGGACACGGACACGGACACGGACACGGACACGGACACGGACACGGACACGGACACGGGAACGGGAACGGGAACGGGCACGGTGATTCGAGCAGCACCCACGGACACGGCGGAGACCATGGTCACGGCCACGGCGACGACTCGAGCGGACACGGACACAGCCATGACTCTGGTGGAGCTCACGGAGACGACACCTCCGAAGACGAACACGTCCGCAGCGAACTCGAGGAGGTCGGCGTCTACGCCGGTAAACCCCACGGCGAGGACGTCCACGCGGTCGTCCTCTACTCCGAGGCGGACGTCAACGAACTCTTCGAGGAGGTCGACGGCCTGCGAACCAACTTCGACCACTACGACAGTCACGTCAAAACGGCAGTCTACGACGCAGAGGGCGACAAAGGCGACGAGGCCGCCGTCGTCAGCCTCTGGGAGACCGACCGCGCCGCGAGCACCGCCGCGGGCTTCCTGGCCGACCTCCCCGACATCGTTCGCCAGGCGGGCGACGACGACGAGGACTCCTGGGGTACGATGGGGATGTTCTACACCGTCAAGCCCGAACACCGCGAGGACTTCGTTGGCACCTTCGCCGACGTCGGCGGCCTGCTCGAGGAGATGGACGGCCACCGAAAGACCGCGCTGCTGGCGAACCTCGAGGACGAAAACGACATGTTCATCGCCAGTCGCTGGGACGCTCGCGAGGACGCGATGGCGTTCTTCCGCAGCGACGCGTTCGCCGAGACAGTGGAGTGGGGACGAGACGTGCTGGCCGACCGGCCGCGGCACGTGTTTTTGGCCTGATCTGGTCTGTTCTGGGCTGATCTGGCCTGACCTGGCCTGGCCATATCTTGCCTGGTCTGACCTGAATCGAAGTCTCGAAACGGTCGACTCAGATCCGGCCCGACTTCGCCGACTCGTCGTAGAAGAAGTAGCCAGCGACGCCAGCGAGACCGAATACGAGGGTGATCAACGGCCACTTCCCCAGTTCCCGGTCGGTCATCTTGGCGTGTGCCGTCACGAAGATCGCAAAGCCGATGTGGGCGGTGAGCGTCGCCGCGAGGAACGTCTGTAAATCCATTACTCGAGGGTTCGAGGGCGAGGATTTAGGGATTTCGAACCACCTCGATTCCGGTATCCGAGGGGTATGGCGTACGCTTAGGTAGACGGGGCGGGACGTGCACAACGGATCTTCGAATGAGCGACTTCGACCCAGTGACCTGGGAGACGATCGAGGCCGTTTTCGGCCCTCCAGCCCCGGAGGTCACCGAACACGTCGAACGGATGAAGGGGGAACTGTACGACGAAACCCCCTACGACGCGGTGAAGATCGTCCACGACGCGTTATACGGCGAACCGGTAGAACGAACGGTTCCCAGTCTCGCCGAACCGTTCATCACGGCGTACCTGCTCGAGAAAGCGGGCGTCATCACGCCGGGGGAAGGTGCCGAGGACGAGTACCGATCGCTCCTCGACCGGCGACCGGATCGACAACGGCTCGAGGAACACTTCTGGAAACACCGGCACACGTTGTGGTGGATCGGACTGCTGTACGGCGTCCACGCGTCGCTGGTCAACTACTGGTTTTACGAGGACGATATTCCGCTGATGGAGCGAAACTTCGGTGCTGAGTCGATGGCACAGATACGGGCCTATCGGGAGTCGAATCCAGAGTAGTTTTTCGGGCAACGTGGGGCTCGAGGAAGGACGAGCGGCGGATCCTCGATCGTCGGTGGAAAAGTACTCCTGTCTCCACCCCAGATCAGCGAACGTGCATCGACGTGCGTTCCTCGCATCGCTGCCGACGATCGCCCTCGCTGGCTGTCTGCGCTGGCTCGGCCTGACCGAGCGCGTGATCGTCCTCGAGAAGTCGATCGAGGCGACCGAGATCGATCTCGACAGCGGCGAGGAGCGAACGTTCACCCTACTGAGACGGCGGGACGGGAACGGCGGGCCCGAGTATCTCGACGTCCACGAGGATCTCGAGGGCATGTTCGAGGACGACCAGCCACTCCTATTCGAGGACGAGTTTCGCCAGGAACTCGAGAATGAGTACTACGAGGTGCGGCTTCGCACCCAGATATGCGACACAGCGCCGGTTGGCGATCCCGAAAACGCGAGCGGCTGTCGCTCTGTCGCAATCGTCTCCGAGGACTTCAACGAGGTTCGCGTCGGCGACGCGATCGACGTTCGCGAGAGCAACGACGGGATCGGGTTGCTCGAGGTGCATCGGCGTCGCGAAGATCGATAATTACCCAAATTAAGGCGTTCATTGAGGCCGGACGTCACTTCTGCTGTCTCACCGTCCTCGAGCCCATGTAACCCGGTGAAGTTCCCCACTGGATATCGCATGGTTCGCATTCTGCGAACTCACAAGGAGCATATGAGGACGTTCACAACAGGTAGATTCATCTCGAAGAGTTTACTTGAGATCCTGATCAAATCTAATCATGATTCACCGGAGAAAATATATATCCGCCTGCTCGACAATACCAGTATATTTGGCCGGATGTTTAGATATTCTTTCCGATCCAGAGGCAACTAGCAGAAGTGGGATCGCTGCTCGAGATGAAATATTCGTCGGTAAGGACATAGAATGGAAAGAAGACGCTTTTGCGGCAGATATATTCGATAACACTGATGAGTTTTCATCACATATTAATGAAGATTCCTTAGTTAGGCCTTTAAACGATAGATATACCGATTTTAATGCCGACGATACCTTCGTTTCTGTCTTCGCCTCACGGCTTAAGCTTCATTCAATTGGAACAACTAAAGGTTGGTGCCCTGAGGTAGAAATAGAAGGAGATACTCTGCTTTTCAAAGTCCCTCTAGATACGTGGCCCGATGAACTTAATGAGCGGTATGAGAACATGGTGGTTATTGATAGGTGGACACGGAACAGAAGCGATCCACCTAAACACACAAAAATAGATATTTTGCAAGAGGAAAGTAACGATGTGGGACGAACGTGCTAGTCTTATTTGACATAGGGTTGGGAACGAGCAGATTAGAGTGAGCGAGGCGTCGCCGAGCGAGCGGGCCGACGACTGACCCGGAGCGAACGGAGTGAGCGGCGGGGAAGACGGAGGCTTTTGGTTCAGCTTTTGCCGAAGGACGCTGCGCTGTGCGGCGAAGCCGTCAGCGCAGCAGACCGTGGTTCGAAACGCCTGCGGCGTTTCGTCATCACGAAAGAGCTACGCTCTTTCGAACGACAGCGCAAAAGGTGGGCGTTAGAAATCGTGATCCGGGTCGTCCTCGACCGAGCGCTTGAGGGACTCGCGGCGCGATTTGGCGTCGCGGCCGGTCGCCTCGAGCAGGAAGTCGTTCTTCGCGGAGACGGCCTCTCCGGCGGCCTCGAGTTCGTCCGGGCCGAGTTCGGTGGGGTCGCGCTCGACGAAGTCGACGGCGAGTTTGTCCTTTTTGCCGGAGTACTGGACGGCACCGACGATGATGCGTTCGAAGACCGGGTTTTGCGGTTCGCCAACGACGTACAGGTCGCTGCCTTTGAATTCCTCGGTACTGGTGATCGTGCCGAAGTAGTCTTCAACGGTGGATTCCATGTCGGGGATTCGATCCTCGAGGTGTTCACCACGACGCATCTTGTACTCCTTCATGGCTGTGCAGTATACGGGGGGAGTGTTTACCTCTTTTCATCACCGTCGGCGGCTGTAAACGCCGCGACAGTCGGTTGTCATGTCGGAAAGCGAGCTCGAGACGGGCGGTACGTGTGGAGAAAGCAGGCTAGAGGCGGACAAAAGCAGTCCACAGCCGTGAAGGACTACAGGCGAAACTGAAGAGCGGAACGTGGTTAGCGGTCGCGCTCGCCCAGATACCCCTTCCGACACTCCGGACAGATGTCGCCCTGACGAAGCGAGCCACGGTCGCCGGGGGCGACGAACGAACATTGCGGGCAGAAGAACTCGGTGAAGGTGCCACTCGAGGTCGTGCTTTCGCTGGGATTCGGTGCGCGCTGGGCGCTGGCGATCCCGGTGTAGGAGCCGGACTGTTCCGGGGTCGGTTCCGGTTCGGCGTCGACGAAGACGGCGTCGTCGGTGACGGGTTCGTCCGCTTCGGTGTCGTCACCGTCGTCGACAGCTGCCTGCTCGACGTCGTCCTCTGCAAACGTCGTCTCGGTTCCGGTCGCGTCCGCAGATTCGGGGTCTGCCTGCGCTTCCGGCTCGTCCTCGGGCCACGCCGCCGGCTCGTTTCTGGCACCGACCGGTGGACCGACGTCGTCGTTGTCGGGCCACTCGCCGTGGCCGCGGTTGCGGTCGTCGCGCTCGGTGTCGTCCGAGGAGAGGATCTCGGCGTCGTCAGTGATCGGTTCGCCGTGTTCGTCCGTCGGAACGTCGACGCGACTGTCGTCGTCCGCATCGGCGGTCGGGACGGTGGCATCTCCCTCGGTGTTCGACGGCGGTTCCGGCGACTCGGCAGCCGACGCCTCGGCATCACTGGCCTCGGCGTCGATGATCTCGCCGGTATCGGTGGCGTCAGTAGCGACGTCAGCGTCGACGTCGGCCTCGAGTGAGCCATCGGCGGCGGCCTCGGTGGATGCGTCGGGAGTTGGTTCGGGGGCTGGCACGGACTCGTCTGGGGGCGTGGGGTCTGAAATGGAACCGGCGTCGAGCGCGGTCACCTCGGTGTTCTCACTGGTGACCGTCTTCTTGCCACATCGGAGACACTTCTCGTACTCCGTGACGGTTACGACGACCTCACTTCCCCGTTCTTCGCGCTCGCGATCGACCTCGGTCTCGCCAAAGTCGTGTCCGAGCAACGAACATCGAAGGGCCATTGTCCAATCGTTCCGAGTCAGGACATAAAAAACGTACCGTAAATCGAACCCTCCAGAGAGTGGAGAAACGGCAAACGTCAAATCCCGCCGTCACGAAGGGATACGTGGATGAGAGCCAAACAGGAGTACCGGAACCGGCCCTCGACGGAGGTCGCGGTACTCGATGCGCTCGTCAATCGAAACGACGACGGCATGACCGTCTTCGAACTCCGGGCTGCGGTCGCCGTCGACATCGACGACCTCGAGGCAGCGCTCGCGACCCTGAAAGACGACAATCTGATCGTCGTCGACGCAACTGGCAGCCGAACGGTCATCAAGCCCGATCCCTGCGTAATCCCTGACGAGGACGAACTCGATCCGGACGAGTCGATCACCGACTGGCTGCGCGACCGGCTTCCGTTCTGAGTCCGGCTGACTGACTTCGTTCTACGGCAATCCGTTCTGACCAGCGTCGTCGCTCGCGTGTGAACCGTCGCTCGTGACCAACCCGCGACCGGTCACTCGAGCACCAAAAGTATCAACAATTAACTGCCCGTGGTGAGTCTGACGGTGGTAGCGATCAACGACGTGACAGCACTCGTGAGTGACAAACCGAAACAGAGGAGGCGAGCGGCTCGAGCGACGCAAGTTCGGCTTCGTCGCGATCGGCGCCAATGAGACGTCGAGCAGCCGTTGCACTCGGTCTCTCGGTGGTGCTCCTCGGGATATTCATCACACTCGTCGGCTGGGACGACGTCCTCGATTCCATCGAACGGGCGTCGCTGTCGGTGTACGCCATCGCGGTCGGTGGCTCGCTCGCCACGCTGGCGTTCCGGAGCGAGGTCTGGCGGCGGGTTCTCTCGGTCGTCGACCAGCCGCGACCGTACTGGCTGGTCGCGAGCGTCTTCACCACGGCGACGTTCATCAAGTACGTCACCCCGTACGGCCAGGTGGCCTCGGGCGTGGGCAACGCCGCAATCGTCTCGCGGTACACCGATGCAGCCTACGAGGAGAGCCTCGCCGCGGTCGTCAGCGCCGACGTGATGACGTACGTCCCGTACTACACGTTCGGACTCGTCGGCGTCGTCTATCTGTTCGCACAGGTCTCTCCGCCGATCGACCCCGAACCGTACCTCTTTCCAGCAGTCGGGATGGTCGCTATCGTCGCATTCATCGCCCTGTTCGTCTGGGTGCAACGATCGCGGGTCTCGACGGCGATAGTCAGAGTCGTGGTGGGGTTTCGCGGCGTGGTCGCCCGTATCTCACCCCGACGTGCCGCCTTCCTCACCCGCGAGAACGTCGAACGGCGGCTACAGGACTTTACGTTGACGCTCGAGCTCGTCTCTCGAAACCGACGCTCGATGACGCTCGCGCTGGTGTACGGCCACCTGGCCTGGCTCGGACTGGCGCTGGCGCTGTACGCGTCAGCGGCGGCGGTGGGCACGCCGCTGCCGGTCGGGATCGTCCTGCTCAGTGTCGCCCTCAGCAAACTCGGATTCGTCGTTCCCACGCCGGGCGGGCTCGGCGGCGTGGAGGCGACGCTCGCGACCGTCGTCTACCTGCTCGCCCCGAGTGGCGTCGGGATGACGGTCGCGACCGCGACGGCGATCGCGATTCTGTACCGGTTCGCGACCTACTGGCTCACCGTCGCCGTTGGTGGAACGACATCGGTGGCGTTGACGATCGTCGATCCTCGACCCGCCGATTGAGACAGTGTTGAGGCCCGGCCCCCTCTCGACGACCGTGACAGGACTCGAGTCGAAAATCGCATCCGCTATATCCCGTTGGAACTGGGTTCCGTTCGTGACGGATTCGTCCACCCCGTCGTTTCCGACCGACCGCCACGTCCTCCAGCCCGACTGCCGGCGCTGCCCACGGCTCGTCGAGGATCGTGAGTGCATTTCGTGGGGCACCGGCCCACTGGATGCCTCGGTGTTCGTCATCGGCGAGGCCCCCGGCTACGGCACCCCGGAGGCCGACCGCTGGCGAGGTGGCAACTGGACGGGGCGGGCCTACACCTCGAGACACTCCGGCCGGCGCATCCGGCGGCTGCTCGAGGAGTTGGACTACAACAACGACACCTACTACACCAACGCCGTCAAGTGCTTTCCCGCCGATCCGGACGACCCGACGACTAACCGCGAACCGACCCCCGAGGAGCGAACGGCCTGTCGAGATCACCTCCTGTCCGAACTCGAGGCCGTCGAGCCGACGGTCGTCATCGCGACGGGAAAGCACGCGACGAAAACGGTGCTCGCAGCTGAGGGGCAGACGCTCGAGGGGTTTCTCGAGACCGTGCTCGAGCCTCGGCGATGCGAGCGGCTGGGCGTCTGGCTGGTGCCGATACTGCACCCCTCCTATCAGGACGTCTGGATCGGTCGGTTGGGCTACGAGCCAGCCGAGTACCGCGAGGCGCTGGCGGCGGTACTCGAGGGCTGTTTCGAGGGCTGCCCCGACGGTTCGTTCGAGGGGCCGGTCGAGGGATGACTCGAGGGGAGTGGGAGTAACGTTCTTGGCTCGGGCCATCACACGTTCGCCTATGTCGACGATATTCAGCCAGATCGTCGCGGGTGACATCCCCGCTCGAGTCGTGTACGAGGACGAGACGACGTTCGCGTTCCTGGACGCTAACCCGCTCGCACCCGGCCACACCCTCGTCATCCCGAAAGACGAGTACGAGCGGTTGAACGACGTCCCCGACGACGTGGCCGCGGATCTGTACGCCACGATCCACCGTCTGATACCGGCCGTCGAGGGGAGCGTCGACGCCGACGCGACCACCGTCGCCTTCAACAACGGCGAGGAAGCGGGCCAGGAGGTGCCCCACGTCCACTGCCACATCGTCCCGCGATTCGAGGGTGACGGGGGCGGCCCTATCCACGCCATCGCGGGCGAGACGCCCACGCTCGAGGACGACGAACTCGACGAGATCGCGGCGGCGATCGGCGAGCGCGCCTGAGGCGACCGTCGCTGGCTGCCGGGAGAGTTATCACCCCCGAGAGACACCTCGAGGTATGCTCGGACTCGGCGGCTTTGCGGCCCGCTTTCGCGACCATCCGATCGCGGCGACGATCGAACTCGGGAGTTTTCTTGGCTGTTTCGTGCTGGTCGTCGCCACCACGTACGCAATCGCTGGCGGCCCCCCGACCGGCCAGTTCTCGGGCGACCTGCCCTGGCTGCTCGTGATCGCGGGCGGCGGGCTGTTCGTCGTGTTCTGGACGCTGGTCGTACCGCTGTACGAGCGCACGCTGTGATCGATCGCTGATGGGGCGCTCCGATGACAGTTCGTGGCTCGAGTGACGACGGGAGGGAGAACGCCAGATCCAGTGACCGAGAGCTACATCACCAGTCCAGTGAGTGACGAAGAGAGTTAGAACACCAGTCCCAGTAACAGATCCCCGTACACGAGCGCGACGACCAGCCCGCCGAAGACGGGCACCAGAAACGGCGTCCCGGGCGACACCCAGACGACGTCCTCAGTCGCCAGCACCTCGAGGCCGCCCCGAAGCGTCTCCGGGTCGGTTCCGTAAGCCGTCCCGTCGATGTCCTCCAGGAACGTCGCGGCACCCCAGCGGTCGTCAGTGGCTGAGTCTGGACGGGTCGTGGACGTCACTTCATCCGTCCCGTTGCCATCGGCGGCATCACTCGAGCCGCCATCCGCGACGGCTTCCGTAACTGCGGCGGTGACGGCGCCGTCCGTCGGCGGGTTTGGTTCCGCAGGAATGCTCCCAGGGTCGCGGTAGCGGTCGGGGTCGGCACGGAGTTCTTCGAGGGAGAGCCCCCGCCAGCGCAGGTACATCCGGAGGGCGTCCAGATCGAGGCCGTGGCGGGTGCGACCCTCGGGCGTCTCGAGCAAGCGGCCGTGAGTTTTCGGGATCGCGTCCCAATCGGTCGGCCAGCCGACGAACATCACGAGTGAGATTCGACCGGCGACGGCGTTTCGAACGGCGAGGGTAACCGGAATCAGCGCGCCGATCAGGACGGCGTTCGTCAGTATCGTCAGCGAAAACGGCATTGCGGTCTGCGGGGCGACGAGCGGGAACGTCAACGAGCCGACCACGTAGGCCGGATACGTTGGTACCAGCAGCGCGAGCACCAGCAGCGCCTTCGCATCGGCACCGCCAAAGCCGCCGAACCACCAGAAGAGGTAGGCGAGCGGGACGACGAGTCCCAGGCTCATCGCCGCCGGAATCAGGAACTCGTGCGTCCAGACGTACCCGCCCGTTCGAGAGGCGACCCAGCCGTCCCACAGAAAGAGAGTCGCCGCGAGCGCCGACAGCGGGATCCAGACCGTACTCGAGATCCGCCGGGTTTTGACGTCGCGGACGGCCGCCCAGGCGAAGACCGGGACGACGACGAGCCGGAGGAGGTCGGGCGTCGAAGCGATCGGGACAGCGTCGTACACGTGCGCTACGGCGGGCCGATGGGTCGTCAGTGTTACGGCTCGAGGACAGACGTGATACGGACTCCTCGGACGAGGTGGTAGATCGGTTCCACGACGGACGTGTAACCGGTGGTAAAAGCGTGGCTGCTCGAGACAATGCCAAAACGGAGGTGTCGGAGCGAGACCGACACGATCCTGAATCCAGAAATCGTGCGTTTAAATGACGCGGTTCTGCAGGTAGTCGAGGTGTTTCGCGTTGTACACGATCTTGACCTCCTCGGACTCCGCGGTGCCGATACAGGTCAGGCGTACGTTCTTATCCTCGACTTCCTCATCCGAGAGGATTTGCTGCATGTCCATCTGGATCTCGCCCTCTTTGACGATGGCCGCACAGTTCGCACAGGCGCCAGCACGGCACGAGAAGGGCCAGTCGTAGCCCTGGGCCTCGGCCGACTCGAGGATGTACTCGCCTTCGTTGACCTCGAGGGTGCCGTAGTCCTCGTCGTCGAAGCCGGCGTCGGCCGCCTTCTCGAAGAGGTCGTCGTCGTCCATGTCCCATCCCTGGTCGTCCAACACTTCGTAGTTGAGGTATTCTACCGTGGGCATCACCTTTGGCTTGGAGGAGGACACTGGTATAGCTTGCTGTTCGTTTTCAATGGTTCGTAAGGAGTATCGTCAGGATCTTGGAGGTGTGCAGAAATGCCATTGGGTAGAATAGAGGGACAATATCTCACCGTCGATACCCCAGTTCACATCGCTTATACGGGCTCACGCCGTGGATGTGATCGTGATCGAGATACTCCTCGTCGCTGGCATTCTCGTCGCCGTGTTCGTCGGTTACAACATCGGTGGTGCGACGACCGGTGTTGCATTCGGGCCCGCTGTCGGTGCGTACGTCCTTTCAAAACTCGGTGCCGCCGTACTGATGTCGTTTTTCTTCTTTCTTGGTGGCTGGATAATCGGGCCAGCCGTCGTCGAAACACTCGGGGAAGGGATCGTTCCCGGACACATCATGACCCTCGAGACCGGCATCGCCGTGTTGTTCTTTATTGGATTGGCGCTATTTGCGGGTAATATCTTCGGGGTACCGGCATCAACGTCGATGACCGCCGTGGGGGCGATCGCCGGTCTGGGTCTGGCGACGGGAACGCTCAACTGGGAGACGATGGGGCAAATCGTCTCCTGGTGGGTCGTCGCACCGGTCGTCGCCTTCTGGGTAAGTGGGGTCATCGGTCGATACTTTTACCCTGCGATCAACGAATGGGTCGCGATCTCGAGGCGAGAAACACACCTCTGGGTGGTCGATCAGACGGGTACACTACCACGGGTTCGGGCGGCCGAAGGCACCGACCGGCGTGAGGTGACCGGGTCACTGGTCGTCGTTTTCATCGGCTGTTACATGGCGTTCAGTTCCGGCGCCTCGAACGTCGCGAACGCCGTCGCGCCGCTGGTCGGTAGTCGGGCGCTCGACTACGACCTGGAAGTGAGTCTCGCCGGCCTCACTACGACCATCGGCAACATGGAGTGGGGTGTCATTATCGCTGGCATCGCCGTCACCATCGGTGCGTTCACCATCGCCCGGCGTACGCTCGAGACGATGGGTAACGACATCACGAATCTGCCGTTGACCGCGGCGGTGATCGTCATGACCGTGTCGGCGACGATCGTGACGATTCTGTCGGCGATGGGAATCCCCGTCCAGCTGGTCATCGTCGCCACGATGAGCATCGTTGGCCTCGGCTGGGGGCGGGCGACCCGCACCGCGACGGTGACCGATGCAGTTCGGCGAAAAGAAGAGACCAGTGTCTCCGTCGGGGCACTCACCGCCGAAGCCGAGGGTGAACGCGCACCAGCAATCGGCGAAGAAACGCCCGAAGACATCCCAAAAGCGTCCGATCTCTTCAATCCCTCAACCACCGGGCGGGTGATCGTGATTCAGAACTTCGTCCCCGTGCTGGCGACGATCGGTGCCTACCTCACGTTCCGGTTCGTCCCCATCTGGGGATTCTAACTGATCACGGGTTCCGCCCAAACCGTCGCCTTTAGGCGAACCCGCCCCGGATCTAGCGTATGAACGCTCCCGAAGATCCGTTTTCGACGTTCGAGGTGATCCCTGCCGTCGACGTGCAAGGTGGCGAGGTGGTCCAGCTCGTTCAGGGCGAACGTGGCACCGAGAAGCGCTACGGCGACCCCGTCGACGCGGCGAACCGCTGGATCGAGGCGGGTGCAAAAAGCCTCCACCTGGTCGACCTCGACGGCGCGTTCGAGGGCGAGCGTCGGAACGCCGAGGCGATCGAAGCAGTGCTCGAGGCCGTCGACGTACCGACCCAGCTCGGTGGGGGGATCCGAACCGCCGACGGGGCGATCGACCTGCTCGAGCGCGGGCTCGATCGAGTGATTCTCGGAACGGCCGCCGTCGAGAACCCCGAAATCGTCGCCGAGATCAGCGAGTCCAGGCCGGCGTCGGTGGTCGTCAGTCTCGATGCAAAGGACGGGGAGGTGGTCGTGGAGGGATGGACGCAGGGAGCCGGTATCAGTCCAGTAGAAGCCGCTGCCCGCTACGAGGAACTCGGTGCGGCCGCGATTCTCTTCACGAACGTCGACGTCGAAGGGCAACTCGAGGGCGTCCAGATCGAACCCGTCCGCGAACTGGCATCGGCAACTGATGTACCGATCATCGCCAGCGGCGGCGTTGCGACGCTCGAGGACATTACGGCGCTCCGCGACGCAGGGGCGAGCGCCGTCGTCGTCGGGAGCGCGCTGTACGAAGGGGCGTTTACGCTCGAGGAAGCCACGGCAGTCGCTCGCAACGAGTAAGCCAGTTGCCGTACAGGATGGAAGCGCCAGAGGGGGAGTCGGTGTGAACAGGGAAGTGCGTCTCCGGTGCGATCGATGTGTGGATCTCGAGTGCGATCGGTGTGTAAACCGGGTTCTGGCCAGTATCAGGTGCGGTTGTAGCCGTGACCAGCGTACAGGGCGAAGACGTTCACGAGCAACAGCGTCACGAACGTCAGGGCAACCGTCGGATCACCGAGCCCGTTCGCGAGGAGGGGAAGGTACACGAACGGCAGGGCGATCGCCAGCCAGAAGCTCAGGAACTGTGCTGAGGGTTTGACGGCACGGCCAAGTCGGCGAAGGAGGGCAGCGGATTCACCGGCTGACGGCGTGGACGATTCGGTTGTGGGCGGGGAGGGGTTAGGCATGGTCATCGAGCACCTCTGGCTGAAACAGACATTCACTACACACAGCATATAGCCGCCAGAATATTGGCGTGAATTCGACTCGTTTCACCACGTTAACAAACACGGAATTCATTTTTCGCCGTTTTTAAAATCCGTTAGACGTTTTAAAACCGGTTTAGAAGCCGTCGTTTCCGATCGGCCCGAAGTTCGACATCGAGCGGGTGGTTCGAACCGACGTATCGCCACGAACACAATCGCCTTGTACGGTCAGCCGCGTTACTCCAGTATGAGTCAGCGAACGGCAACGGTCTCTCGAGAAACCGACGAGACGTCGATCGAGTGTACGCTCGATATCGACGGAACGGGAACGGCGACGGTGGACACTGGCATCGGCTTTTTCGATCACATGTGTACCGCGTTCGCGAATCACGGCCTATTCGACCTCGAGGTGACCTGCGACGGTGATCTGCACGTCGACGACCACCACACGGTCGAGGACGTCGCGATCACGCTCGGCACCGCGTTCGACGAGGCCCTCGGCGACCGCACCGGAATCGTTCGGTACGCCGACCGGCGCGTGCCACTCGACGAGGCGGTAGCGGACGCTGTCGTCGACGTCAGTGGCCGTCCCCGGTTTTACTTCGACGGCACGTTCTCACAGGATCAGATCGGCGAGTTCACGAGCGACATGGCCCGCCACTTCGGGGAGTCACTGGCGATGCACGCGGGGCTGACGGTGCACCTGTCCGTCGACGGAGAAAACGCCCATCACGAGGTCGAGGCGCTGTTCAAGGCGCTCGCCCGGACGCTCGACGACGCGACACGCCTCGATGACCGACGGGAGGGAACGCCGAGCACGAAGGGAACGCTCTGAGCCGGGTCGATCACCAGTTCAGGCCTGGAAAGTCACTAGGAACGTCGAAGCTGGCTCCCGTCTTCGACGAACTCGCCCGTCTCGATCGCGTGGTCGATGATCGCCTCGACCTCGTGTCCCTCGAGATCGTAGGCACCCGCAGCGAGGCCTTCGACGTCCGATCGCGCCATCGGGAACTCGCGGTTGCTGAGAAGGCGAAGTACCTTCCCGTAGGCTGCTGGCGGTCGGTTGCGCTCACGTGTAGGCGCAGGTTCACTCGAGTCAGATCCGTCACCTGAGGTGGATCCGGTGGTGGAATCGACATGCCCACTGGAGTTCGTTCCGTTGCTCGAATCGCCGGCGTCCGACGCAGGCACCTCCGTTTCGTTGGCTTCGACCGAATCGTCCTCGGCACTGGCCTCCCCACTGGTATTCGAATCGCCGGGTCGATCGGCCGATTCAGCGTCGGTGCTCTCTATGGGCGTCTCGGCTGGCTCGCCAGGTGCATCCGTGTCGGCGTCCGTCTCGAGCGACGACGTAGGCGCACCGAGCGTAATCCCGTCGGGGGGAGCCGTTCCCCGCTTGCGGCCGGCGTCCGTCGACGTCCCGCTCTGCTCGCCCCCGGTTTGGTTCCCGTCGAGCAGTCGGTGGTAAAGCGGTTCGAACAGCGACTCGAGGCGAGCCTGACACGCCCCACAGAGGACGACTCGGCGCTGTTCTGACTCGCTCGGCTCGAGCGCCTGGGGGACGACCTCGAACGCCCCGGTGGCCGTCCGCTCACAGAAGTCACAGGTCTGGATTGCGCGCATAGCAGGCCGTCCGTGTCGAACGGTAAAAAACGTGTGTCAGACGGCCGCCGACGCCTCGAAAGGCGAGCATCGGCGGCCGTTGCACGGATCGAAACGCGACGATACAGTCATGTGCCACGGCAGCATATACCACATAGCCTGTCACTGGGTAGGGGTACCGAGGACGGGCGAGGACGAATCGATTCAGCCAACCACCATTGAATTCGGCCGATCGCACGCGGGATCGGCCGGTTCCCCTTGTTATGTGTCGGCCGTGTGCACTATAGTAGCAACTGCAAGTCATTGCACACCTGGTCGCCAGTCGTATCGGCGATCAGTGTGTGAACCGTTTCAGCTGTTACTATAGATGTACATTCTCGACGGGCGATCGGCTCACAGAGCTCGATTTCCCCTCGACGAGCGGTCAACTTACGGTTTCCAATCCACTCGCTGCGAGCGATCACCACCCACTCACGTGATCTCGAGCACCGATTCGGCCGCCGATTCGACGGCCGTCAGCGTCGATTCGGGCCCATACACACCGAGTCGCCACTGGGCCTGCTGGGCGGCCTGGAGCCCCTGGACGAGCGGCGATTGCTCGTGTAAGCGCCGTACAGAACCGCCGACGACGACCCGAGTCTCGGTCTCGGGCATGCTCGGGCGGCCAGGACAGTCGAGAATCACCGACCCCGGCTCGACGCCCGCCTCGATGGCGATTTCGCGCTCGAGGTCGCGCTGGTCGGCGTCGCTCGTCTCCAGGAGCCAGTCGGGAACGGCCTCGAGTTCAGCCCAGACGGCACGTTTGTAGAGGCGACGTTCGACGAGGCGTTCAGCGGCATCGGTCGTCTCCGGGCACTCCCGCAGGGCCGACAGGAGTTCGGCGTCGGTCATCCGGGCGAACCGCTCGGGGGCGAGGTCGGTCGAATCGAGCAGGGTCTCGGAGGCGCGCTCGAGCATCGAGCCGGCGATCCGGGAGACGTGGTGACGATACACCGTCGCGTTCATCAGGGCTCGGGCAACGAGCAGGCTCTCGGCCGTCGGGACGTTCCCTTCCTCGAGGGCGAGCGTGTCGTCGACGAACTGGAGGACACGAACGAGCCGGCCCGGGTCGACCGTTCCGTACGGAACGCCGGTGTGGTGAGCGTCCCGGACGAGGTAGTCCATTCGATCGACGTCGAGATCGCCCGACACCAGCTGACCGAGTTTCCCCTTCCCGGCGATCAAATCGGCGACGACGTCGGGAGCGAGCCCGTGTGACTCGAGGACGGTCGCGAGTTCGGAGGATTCGAACAGGTGGTGGACGTCGTCGTGGTGTCGCCCGAGGCGGCGCTCGATGATCCGTTCGGTCTGGTGACCGTACGGGCCGTGGCCGACGTCGTGGAGGAGTGCCGCCGCGCGGACGGCTTCCGCCCTCGAGCCGTCGATGCCGAGCTGGGTGAGCGCTTGCCGGGCGAGGTGATACACCCCGAGGCTGTGTTCGAAGCGCGTGTGGCTGGCCGAGGGGTAGACGAGCCGCACCGTCGAGAGCTGTTTGACGTGTCTGAGCCGTTGCATCGCCGCCGTGTCCAGGAGATCCTCGGCAACGCCGTCGACCTCGACATAGTCGTGAACGGCGTCTTTGATCGCGTTCATAGTCCCTCTCGTGGCGGACGCGACAAAATGGAATCGGAACGGCGCCAACGGTTTGGAGGCAGGGGCGTACCCTCGAGGACAAACGGGCGGATCGAAACACCCGTCACGACCGGCACCGTCGGCTCACGCATGCCATCCGTGACGAACCGCGGCGCGTCGCTCTACTACAGCGTCGACGGCGACGGCCCCCCGATCGTGTTCATCGCCGAGGCGGGACTCGGCGGCTGGCTCTGGGGGTGGCAACACGCCGCCCTCACCGGCCCGTTCGAGACGGTCGTCTGGGATCTACGAGGAACCGGGCGATCCGACACCGCCGAGGAACCGTACACGCTCGAGACGCTCGTCAGCGATTTCGAGGCCGTCTGCCGAGACGGTGGGTATCGACGGGTCAACGTCGTCGGTCTCGGCCTGGGTGGAGCGATCGCGCTCGCGGCCGCCCGCCGGACGAACCGCGTCGAAACGCTGACGCTGATCGGGACGGCAGCCCACGAATCGGCGTACGATCTCGAGCCAATGGGCGCGCCGCTCGAGGACAGTGGATCGAACGATCAATTCGACACAGACGCCGTCCGTCGTTCCACCGAAACCATGCTCTCGCCCGACTTTCGGCGCCAGCAACCCGACGTCGTCGACGGCATCGTCGACTGGCGCCTCGAGGGTGACGCCACACCAGCAGGATTTCGTGCCCAGCTGGCGGTGCTCTCGGAATTCGACGCCCACGACTGGCTCGTCGACGTGACCCAGCCCACGCAGGTGCTCCACGGCACGGCCGACGAACTCGTCCCCGTTTCGGCCGGTCGCGACCTCGCTCGCGGGCTACCCCGGGGCTCGTTCGTTCCCCTCGAAGGGGCCGGTCACCTCGCGAACGTCGAACACTCGAGAACTGTCAACGATCGGTTGTTTGGGTTTCTCGAGTCGCAACTGGCGGAGTAGCGTCAGCCGATACGCGAATGAGATGATTCTGACAGCTACCGTAGGATTGATATCTACACACCACCTCGAGTTAGCCGCGCGGGGTCGGGGGTAATCGTCTGTCGAAACGATCGCCGACAGTCCGTTCCACCTCCGCAACCACCAACCACCAACCACCACCCCCGCGTCATTTTCGACGGGTGACCGCATCGACGTGTCACTACCCTCGGCGATCCCGACCCTCGAGAGCTGGCCGACGCCTGTTACAGCAGTGAGCGGACACAAGGGCTTACTGTCCGGAGCCCGTTCGAGTTACCAATGACACAGGTGCGACTCGCATTGCTCAACGCCGCCTACGACGGCGAGGAGACGCGACGCAACTTCCGGCGCGAACTCGACGCATCGCTCGCGGAGTTCGACATCACCGACGGTGACCTCCCGGAGACGTTCGCCTACGATGGCGTCGTCGTCACGGGCTCGAGAGCCTCGGTGTACTGGGACGAACCGTGGATCGAACCGGCGAAGGAGTGGGTCGCTGAAGCGATCGATCGCGACATTCCGTTTCTCGGCATCTGCTGGGGACACCAGCTACTTGCGGACGTCCTCGGCGGCACCGTCGACGACATGGGCGAGTACGAGGTGGGCTACAGCGAGATCGAACACACCGGCGACTCCCCGCTGTTCGACGGCATCGACAGTCGGTTCACCGCCTACACAAGCCACTCCGACGCCGTCCTCGAGCTGCCGCCGGGGGCGACGCCCATCGCCGAAAACGAGTATTCCAACCACGGCTATCGAGCAGGCCGGGTGTTCGGCGTCCAGTTCCACCCCGAGTTCGACCAGGCGACGATGCGAAAGTTGCTGCACAACAAGGAACTCGAGGACGAGACCCGCGAACGCCTGCTCGTGGCCGTGACTAACGAGAACCACGCGAAGACCCGACCGGCGAGCCTGGTCTTCGAGAACTTTACCGAGTACGTCCGCGAACTGCAGCGGAAGGCGGTTGCGGACGGGACTCGAGACGCCTCGGCGTAGGTTCTCGGACGAGACGCACCAGTCACCCGAACGACCGTAGATCTGACGCCAACGATTACGGTAACCGATCGAACGAAGGCGCTTCTCGAGAAGCTACGGGCCAAGATCCGCCGTGAAACGGGTCGGGACGTGACAGAGCCGGAGCTTCTCGAACACATCGTCGGAAGACGCACCACGTTCGAGGATCATCGGTCGCTTCCAGAACGAGTACGACCCACCAACAGCGGACGAGATCGATCGCTGGTTCGCAGGAACGACCGAATTCGAGATCGAAACGACCGAAATCGACGAGATCCTGTACGGCGAACAATGCCGTTCCACCGACGATGCCCGGTGATTACTCGAGGCCCGCCGTCTCCGCTTCCCCAATCGCTTCCACGATGAGTTCAGCGATGTCGACGATTTCGATCTCGTCCTCGAAATCGCCCGTTTTGCGGCCGTCCTCGTACATCGTCATGCACATCGGGCAGGCGACGACGAACTTTTCGACCGCCGCGCCGGCGTCGGTGTCCTCGAGTGCCTCCCGAAGCCGTTCTTCGCTGGGCTTTGGCTCCTCCTCGAAGTCCATCCAGAGGCCACCGCCACCGCCGCCACAACAGAACGAATCCGCGCGGTTGCGCGGCATCTCGTAGAGCTCACAGCCGGTGGCCGTCACGAGTTCACGCGGGGCCTCGTACTCGTCGTTGTATCGTCCCAGGTGACACGGGTCGTGGTAGGTGACAGTGTAGTCGAGTTCGGTGCCTGACAGCGGGAGGGCCCCCGAATTGACGAGTTCCTCGACGGCCTGAGTCCAGTGGAGCACCTCGACGTCGCCGTCCTGGTTCCAGTACTCGTCGTACTCGAAGGGCATCATCGGGTCGTCCGCGAACTCCGCGAAGTCGACCTCCGGATACTCGTTTTTGAACGTGTTGTAGCTGTGCGGGTCGGTACAGATCAGCTTCTCGAACTCACAGGCCTCGAACGATTCGACGTGGTGGCCGGCCAGCTCGAGGTAGAGGAACTCCTCGCCGACGCGACGGATGTCGTTGCCGTCGTACTTCTCGTCCTCGAAGAGGATGCCGAAGCTGACGTCGGCTGCGTCGAGGATCGTCGCGAGCGAGCGGGCGACCTGCTTGTTGCGCTCGTCGTAACTCGGGAAGTCGCCGACGTACCAGAGGTACTCGACATCCTCCTCGCGGGCGTCGGCCACCTCGACGTCGGCGTCCTCGGCCCAGTCGCCGCGGTTGCGCGGGGAGTCGCCGAAGGTGTTGCCGTTTTGCATGACGTTCTGGAAGACGTCCTGCATGCTTGATTTCACGTCGCCCTGGTCGACCATCTGGCGGTTGAGTCGGGTGAACGACTGGAGGTGCTCGATCTCGACGGGGCAGGCGTCCATGCAGGCCATACAGGCCATACAGGACTCCATCGTCTCGGCGTCGATGACCGAGGTGCCGCCGTCGGCAATGATCGGCTTCGGTTCCGCGCCGTCGTCGAGGCCCTCGCGATAGGTTTTCAGGTCGAGGATGACATCCCGGGGATCGAGCGGCCGGTTCGAGGCTTTCGCCGGACAGACCGACGAACAGCGGCCACACTTGGTACAGGCGTCCTGGTCGAGCATCTCCTTCCAGGTGAAGTCGTCGATGGACTCGGCGTTCGTCGCGTCCAGGTCGGCCGGAACACCGGGGAGTCGCGCACCCGCTTTCTCGTCTCGAGTGACGACGTTCGCGAACGACGAGAGCATGTGGAACGGCTTGGCGTAGGGGATCCACGCGATGAAAAACAGCGCGAAGATCGAGTGCGACCACCAGAGCCACCAGTGGGCGGTATCCGCCACCGATTCGGTCATCCCCATCGGCTCGAGTGCGGCGATCGACATGGCGATCCCCCAGCCGACGAAGCTCACGACCTCGAACTCGGGCATGCCGGTCGCGTAAATTCGAACGCCCTCGAGGGCGAAGCCGCCGACGCCGAGGATGAAGAGCAGCCAGATGAAGAGATCGTCCTCGAAGGAGGTGTGACGCCCCCACAGCCGGTGGTTACGAACCCAGTAGCGTCGGTACATCGCCATCCCGATTCCGACCACGAAGAGTAAGCCCATCGCGTCGACCATGAACTGGTAGGCCAGATAGAAGTCGCCGTACCAGAACGAGGTGTCGGTCACGTAACCGAAGGCGTACTCGTCGAACGCGAGAATCGAGGTCGCGATTAACAGCGAGAGAAAGCCCCAGAAGATGAACGCGTGCATCAGTCCGCCGTAGAGGTCGCGATTGAACTGTTTCTCGTTGGTCAGGACGATCTTCGCCGCGGTGACCACCCGGTTCGGGAGAGCGTTGACACGCGCGAACGGATCATCGTCACCCTCTGCGTAGCGCGCGAACCGCGCGTACACGCCGTAGAGGAAGACGAAGATGGCGACGGCGGCGAGGAAGTAAAACAGGACTTTCTCCACGGACGAAATCCCGTAATACGTCTCCCGCGTCACCTCCGACTGGGCTACAACTATCATGTACTATGACGTGATGAGACGCTACTTAACTCTTGTCACAATCGGCAGTATCGACCCCGGCGCCCTCTTTCGAGAACCAGTATCAGGTTGTGAGTTTATTATCGAAATCCACCGCGGGCTCGCGACCGACGCTATCTGGCAACAGGCTTAAATAGCCGCCCGTCGCCAGTGTGCACTCATGAACGAGAAAACCGAGGAACTTCGAGACATCTTCACCAGCGTCACCGACGGCGAAGACACGGTCACCGAATCCCAGGAGGACACCCGGGGATCGCTCGAGAAGGACGAACGAAGTATCGACGAGCGTCTCGAGGCGCTGATCGACCAGATGCGCGACCGGTACGGCTTCGAGACGCCGCTGTCGGAAGAGGAGCTCCAGACCGTCGCCAAACGGTACTACGACCGGGAGAGCGACGGCGCTATCGCCGAGGAACTCGGCGTTTCCGAGTCGGTCGTCTTCGAGGCTCGTCGGTCACTCCACCTCGTCGACGAGCACGACGCCGACGAGGTCGACCTGGTCGCGATCCGCGAGCGGGCAGAAGACGACACGACGCTCGCCGAAGAGTACGACGTCGATTCGGAGACGATACGGCGATACCGTCTCGTCGCCGCCGCCAAGGAGGAGTCGCGAGCGGCGAACGATCGCTACCGCGACGAGTTCGACAGCTTGCTGGCCGACGCCGACCTCGCCTCCCGGATGGCGACTGACGTCCGTGAGGACGGCCTCGAGGACGCGACCGAGGGCATGGAAACAGACGTCTCCTTCTAAACCGATTCAACGGGACACAACGGAGTGCCCGATACCGCCGTCCACCTGCCCATCGAGTTGACGGTGTAGGCTCGGGCCGACGGTTTATATACGAAACCGGGGCCAGGAGCGGTATGTCCCTCGTCGCGTTCAGTGATCTTCGGATGGCGACGTACTGTCCGCGGAAGCTGTACTACGCCCGCCGTGAGCCCAAACGGGAGCCGCCAGCACGGGTCGACTCCGTCCGCGACCTCGCCCAACGCTATCCCGACCTACTCGCCGCGAGCGATGACGAGTTGAAGGCCGAACCGATCGAACTCGAGACTCCTGTATACAGAGCACGGCTGTCCCGAACACGGGATCGGCTCGCGAACCGCGACGACGAGGAGGCCACCACCGACGCTGGCTCGAACACACCACAATCCGACCGTGACGGAGACCAGTCAGTAGTCACACAGAATCGGTGGCGAGACCTGTGTGCACCCACGGCGACCGAGGTGCTGGTCACGGGCCGAGAGTGCCGCGGAATCGTCCACAAGATCCTCACCGATCCGCTCGAGCCAGTACTCGTCTCGGCCGGCCGACCCCCCGATCGTGGGGTCTGGAAGCCACAGCGCGTTCACGCCGTCGCCGCCGCCAAGGCGCTCGCCTGGGAACATCAGCGGTCGGTCGGTGGTGCGTGGCTCGAGTACCCGGCCTACGGCGAGATCCGGCACGTGCCGATGACGACTCGTCGGAAAGCCGAGTACCGCCGGGCGCTTCGCACTGTCGCCGAGATCGATGGCCCGCCACCTCGGATTTCGAATCGGGAGAAGTGTTCGGCCTGTGTGTATGCCGATACCTGCGGGGTACGGACACGAAGCCTCCGCTCGTTGCTCGGCTTCGGGTAGATGAGATCGACGAACGTGACGGCGGGATTCGCGGACGGAACCAACGTCAGTGAGCCTCGAGCCAGATCTCGATCTCGTCGGCGAGAGCGCCCCGTCGATGGATCGTCCCTGACGAGACGTCAACGACGGTGCTCTCGGTGCCGTCGGTCTCCCCGGCCTCGAGGACGACGGCGACGGCCTCCCGAACTGCCGGGTCGAGATCCGCGTGATGCCGGACGCTCCCGCTCCCGCTGACGTTCGCGCTCGTCGCCGTGATTGGCGTCGCCGCCCGTTCACAGAGGCGCAACGCGAGCGGGTGATCCGGCACGCGAACCCCGACACGGTCGCCACCGGCGGTCAGGACGTCCGGAACGACCTCGCGCCGGCGACAGAGCACCGTCACCGGCCCGGGCAGAAACCGGGCCATGAACTGGCGCTCGCGGTCGCTCGCGCGGACGTACTCGAGGGCCGACGGCACCGAGGGGACGGCGAGGGAGATCGGGTTCGATCGATCCCTGCCCTTGATTTCGAAGACGCGTTCGACCGCGTCCGGGCCGAGGGCGTCTGCACCGAGGCCGTACACCGTTTCGGTCGGATAGACGACGGCCTCGCCGTTTCGAATCGCCGTGGCCGCTCGCCCGAGGTCGCTCATACGTACGTGAGCATCGGATCGTCTGCCGCAAAAGCGTACCGCGTTGGCCCTCCTCCTCCGACCCGGGTACACTCACCAGGGCCATCGACCGAAGCGCCGGTCACTCCCGATTGGGCTCCGGATCGCCGACCGACGAGAGATCCTCAGTCGCCGGCCCCTCGAGTAACGTGCCGTCGGGGTCGAACCGCGATCCGTGGCAGGGACAGTCCCAGGTATACTCGGCGTCGTTCCAGTCGACGAGACAGCCAGTGTGCGGGCAGACGGCTGAAAGAGTGTGCAATTCGCCGTCGTCGTCCCGGGCGGCCGCGATCGGTCTGTGGCCCTCACGCAGTACCCGTCCCTCACCAGGCGAGATCGCCGACGTGTCGGGCGAGACGAGCGTCCGTACCCAGTCAGTGACGAACTGGCTCGCCGCATCGACGTTTTCGGTGGCGGCCTTCGACAGCGACGCCTTCGGCGTGAACCGAAGCGGGTCGAACAGCTCGAGGGCCGACGGCTCTGCACCGGCGATAGAGTCAGCGAGGAGGCGACCCCCGGCCGTGCCCGACGTCATCCCCCAGCCGCCGAAGCCGGTCGCGATGGAGACGCCCTTTGCACCGGGGCCGGCACGGCCGATCAGTGGGAGGCGATCGACCGAGACGTAATCCTGGGTCGACCAGCGGTAGGCGACGGACTCGATGGGGAATCGATCACGGGCCCACCGAAGGAGGCGGCGATATCGCTCGGCCGTCGAACCGCCCTGTCCCGTCTTGTGTGGTTCGCCGCCGACGAGGAGGAGGGTTTCCGACCCATCGCTGTGAGATCGTACGGAGTGATAGGAGTCGTCCGCTCGGTAGTACATCCCTTCGGGTGGCTCGACGCCGATTCTGAGTCCGAGAACGTACGATCGCTTCGGGTACAGTCGGGTGAAGTACCCCGCCCGATCCAGGAGGGGGAACCCGGTCGCGAGGACGAGGTGATCGGCCGTCACGGACGCGCCGGCAGTCTCGACGCGGGGCCGATTCCCCGGGTGAACCGATGTGACGCGCGTCCGTTCGTGGATCCGTGCCCCGTCGTCCTCGTGCAGGGCCTCGGCGATACCGAGGAGGTACGCCCGCGGGTGGAACCACGCCTGGTCGTCGAACTTGACGGCCGCCATCGCCCGTTCGAACGGGGGGACGGAGCGAACAAGGGACGCGGGCAGGCCGGCCGCCCGGGCGGCGTCGGTTTCCCGCCGTAACTCGTCGGGATTGTCGCCGTAGCAGTACGCCGGCTGTCGTTCGAATCCGCAGTCGATCTCGAGGTCGTCGATCCGCGCTTCGACCGTATCGATCGCGGTTTCGTTGATCGTGGCGTACTGGCTGGCCGCATCGCGACCGAACTGCCGGCGGAGGGAATCGTAGCACAGGCCGTGTTGGCTCGTCACCTTCGCCGTCGACTTCCCCGTCGTCCCGCAGGCGACGCGGTCGCGCTCGAGAACGGTCACCGTCAACCCCCGATCACGGAGTTCGATCGCCGTCGAGAGTCCGGCGATGCCGGCGCCGACGACGCAGACGTCGGTCTCGAGATCCTCTTCGAACGCCGGATAGGCCGCATCGGGTGTCGTCGCCATCCACGGGGAGGTCGGTTCCCCGGGTAACTCGTCGACGCGGCGCGTAAACTCCCCAGTCATCACTCACGAATGCGGGGGCAACGGGCAAAAAACGGGTGGGCGAGTCTGCGTGGTGCAGCCGGATTCGGTGGTGAGGGTGGTAGTGTGGTGAGGGTGGTAGTGTGGTGAGGGTGGTAGTGTGGTGAGGGCCGCGTCCCATTACACCACCGTCACTCGAGCAACGACGGTAACTCGTTCACCGACTCGAGGACGGCCGCGGCACCCTCACGGTCGTATTTCTCCCGGCCGCTGTCGCCAGTCAGGCCGCCGGTGAGGACACCGACGCCGTGGTAGGTTCGGTCGGGGTCGACCTCGCTCGCGTTGACCGCCGTCCGGACGTCGTCGAGGGTATCCCCGACGAAGACAACGGTGTCGGCGTCGAATCGTTCTGCGAGCGTTCGCAACGCTTTCGGATGCGGTTTCCCCTCCTCCCAGTCGTCCATCGTAAACCGGTGGTCGGCCGGTACCTCGAGCCCGACCCGGTCGAGAGCGATGTCGGCCTCGGCGGCCGGGCGACCCGTGAGGACGCCGACGTCGTAGCGGTCGGTGAGGGCGTCACGCGTGTCGGGGTCGAGCAACAACGGTTCGTCGTGGATGAACCCGCGTGCGTCGATATCGGGGTCGCCGCCCTCGAGCGCCCGGTACAGGTCGCTCCCCAGGTAGAGTTGTTGAAAGACGTCCCGGAGTTGGTCTCGATCCCATCGGCGGCGCACACGCTCGGTCGCTCGAGCGCCGATCTCGGTTCGGACGGCGGCCTCGGCAGCCTCGAGCCCCCCGCCTTCGGCGGCGATGGTGTCGGTGAAGGTCTCGAGCGACTGCTGGTAGCCCTCGCCGGCGGCCAGTACGTAGAGGGCGGCCGCGTACGTGAGTTCCCAGTCGTTGTTGAACCCACCCGCGTCCTTGAACAACTGAATGTCTTCCTTACGAATCGTCCGGTTGTACACTCGGTCGATGGACTCGAAGATGGCTCGCCGGTAGGAGTCGGCGACGTCGACGAGCACTCCGTCGATGTCGAGGACGACGGCGTCTGCGTTCATGGGCGAAGCGTGGCGGGCCACCCGTATGGACGTATCGACTCCGCGTCGGTGCGCCAGGCGATCGGACGTTATATGACCGCTCCGACCAGCGCGAACGCAGCGATGCCGAGCGCCAGCGCGTACAGCACGTCGGCGTAGGCCCACGAGAGCAGGTTGACGAGGTAGATGAGAATGACGAACGGAATTCCCGCGATGACGAGCGGGGCCGTCCGCCACTCCGAACGCGTCCGCGACCACAGCGTGTTCGCATCGCCGGTGCTCGGGAAGGCGTGGAGTCCCGTGGCGAATCCGAGCCACGCGAGCACGATCGTACCGCCCAGAACCTCACGCGGAGCGGCGAGCAGCGCCTCGAGCAGCGACAGGGTGGGCTCGAGTGGGCCCGCCGTCACTGTCGACAGGAGGAGCCAGCAGCCGGCGAACAGCGCACTCGCGATCACGGTGTTGACGAAAAACGGGGCGACGCTAATGGCAAACGACGTCAGATATCGGGACGGTTCCTGATGTCGGACGTAGCCCGGCGGGTCGCCGAGCCTGAAGTAGGCGACGTCAGTCACAGGGACACCGGCCAGGTCGCAGGCCAGCTTGTGGGCGAACTCGTGGACGACGACGCCCGGGGCAGTCATGAGGTTCCACAGGTGGGCTCCGAGTGACATACGCTGGCTCTCGAGCGGGTGGTTGTAATGGTATGGTTTCTGGCCGTTATACGACTCAGACGGATATTCTTCGCAGAAGACTCCAGGACTGGGATTTGAACAGATGCAAGACGGTCGACTCACTTCGTTCGTCGCTGCGACTTGCGTGTTCAAATCCCATCAGTTGCGTTTTCCCGTCACTGATCGCTCGCGTCGCTACGCGCCGCTCGCGGATATTGTGACGCGAAAAACGCCAGGACTGGGATTTGAACCCAGAATCCCGAAAGGGAACACGCTTTCCAGGCGTGCGCCTTACCGTTCGGCCATCCTGGCTCACTCGAGCATAGCCGGGTCGGTCGTTTAACTGTTACGTATAGCGGTCGACGGTACCGAGCGCCGTGTCCTCATTTCGCACGTTCACCGTCACGGCTATCGCCACTATTGTCCTCTCCATCACCATCGCGTTCGACGGCCTGAGCGCGTCTGGCCGACCACGCCGCGACCCGGTGCTCGAGGAGGTACGCGGCGCCCGCTGCTCCAAGTCCCACAAGCACCGCGACCGCGGCTCCCTGCGTGATCGACACCAGCGGCTCCCGGAAGAGGGCGTACCCCTGGACGAGCACCAGGAAGGCCATGAATCCGACGGCCCCCCAGAGGAGGGCCGATTTCACGCGAACGTCCACGGACGACTACTCGAGGCTGGCGATCGCTTCGATTTCGATGCCGACACCTTTGGGGAGGTTTGCGACCTCGAAGGCGCTCCGGGCCGGTGGCTCGTCGCCGAAGTAGCCCGCGTAGACCTCGTTCATCGCCTCGAAGTCCTCGATGTCGTCCAGCAGGACGGTCACCTTCAGGACGTCGTCCATCGTCGCCCCGGCCTCCTCGAGAACGGCATCGATGTTGTCGAGAGCCTGTTCGGTCTGGGTGGCGATCGGTTCGTCGTCGAGCAATTCCCCGTCGGGCGTGAGCGGGATCTGGCCCGCCGTAAAGAGCAGGGAGTCGTCGGTCGTCGCCTGGCTGTACGCGCCGACGGCGGCGGGGGCGTCGTCAGTACTGATGATTCGCTTCATACCGGAGGAGACTCGCCAGGGTGACTTAAAAACCGGCGAAACGGAAGCGTGGAGACCGGTCGCGGGCATGCTGTGAGAGGGATGCACCAATCGTTACAAGACGAACACTTAATTACTCGGTATTCGTTGGCTGTGTCATATGTCACTGGGGACACGATCAACGTCGGGTGGGATCGGGATCATGGATCGCTTCAAAACCGGGTGGACGCTGACGAAAGACAGCTTCAGCGTCATCCGAAAACATCCGAAACTCATGGTGTTTCCACTGCTCGCCGGGGTATCCAGTCTCTTCTTTTTCGCCCTGTTTTTCGTTCCACTGCTCGTCGCGAATCTGGTCGGGAGCGGCCTCGAGTACGTCGTCCTCTTCGGCCTCTATTTCATTACCACGTTCTTCAGCACCTACTTCTCGGCGGCGCTGGTCTACGGCGCAAACGAGGCGTTCCACGGCCGAGAGCCCGGGATCCGGAAGTGCATGGCAGCCATCAACGATCGACTCGGGCCGATTCTCGTCTGGTCGGCGATTGCCGCCACCGTCAGCATCATCCTGAAATCGCTCGAGGAGTCCGACAACCCGATCGCCTCGCTGCTCGGGACGCTGTTCGCCGTCGGCTGGTCGATCATGACGTTCCTGATCGTGCCCGTCATCGTCTTCGAGGAGATCTCGGTGACCTCGATGTTCAAAAAGAGCGCCAGCGCGTTCAAGGAGACGTGGGGTGAGACCATCGGCGCTGGATTCGGAATTACCCTCATCGTCGGCCTCCTCGGGATCGGTATGGTGATTGTCGCGCTGGCAGTCGCCGTTCCGGTGGCTGCAGTGTTCCCCGGGCCGGGGATCGTCCTCGGTATCTTCCTCGTCGGCGGCGCGTTCGTCACCGCCTACCTGCTCAACCAGACCGTCTGGGGGATCGCCAAGACGGCCCTGTACGTCTACGCCGTGGAGGGCGAAACGCCCGAGGACTTCGAGAACTTCGACTTCGAGACGCTCGGCGGCCGCACGGAGAAATCAGCGACGCCGGGTCGTGCGGGTGCGGCGGGCGTTCGGATGGACGACTGACGTTCTCTTTCCCTCCTCGAGATCAGGTGCTAACAGCCACCACACCAGCCACAACGTTAACTAGCAGGCATACGACCCACCGTTGATGGTCGATATCGACGACATTCGCCGGGCGTACGACGAGTTAGCCGACGGATACCTCGAGGAACGCTCCGACTCGGATCTCGGGACGGAACTGCTCGAGCCGTTTCTCGAGTCGCTGCCCGCCCCGGCGCGCGTTCTCGACGCAGGCTGTGGGCCGGGGAGGCCCGTTCTCGCCCGGTTGAGCGACAACCCGGACGTGAGCGCCGTCGGAATCGATCTCTCTCGGGTACAACTGGGGCTGGCCGCGGCGAACGCCCCCAGCGCGTCACTCGCGCAGGGTGATATGACCTCGCTCCCCGTCCAGCGCGAGTCGTTCGACGCAGTCGTCGCCTACTGGTCGCTGATCCACGTTCCGATGGACGACCACCGGACGGTACTCGAGGAGTTCGCACGGGTGTTGCGCCCCGGTGGCCGCGTGTTGCTCTGTGAGGGGACGACCGAATGGGTCGGCGAGAACCCGGACTGGCTCGAGCGCGGCGTCCACATGCAGTGGAACATCGCCGGCCCCGAGAAGACGCGAGCACACCTGCAGGACGCCGGATTTTCCATCGTCGACGTGTGGGGCGGCCCGTCCTCGCTGGCGACGGATCGGGCCGACGAGGACGACGATGACGCACCCTGGACGTTCTTCGAGGCGCGACTCGAGGGGTGAGGGCGGATTCGGTCGGTTGGAGTTGTGTACGGTAGTAGCCACTGCACGTCACTGCACACCTGATCGCCGATACCTGTGGCGATCAGTGTGTAGATCGTTGCAATTGGTACTGTAGGTGCGTATTGACCAGCGTCCATCTCTCGAGAAACCAAGCAGAACGGACGCGTAAACGCCCCCTTCACTATAGTTTTTATAGTTTAAACTACATATATTGAAGTGAAAAAGCTACGCTATGTGAACCAATAGCTCGAGTCGCGAGAGACGGGAAGGCTCGAGGGAAGGAAATCACGAACGCGAACAGCCTCGAGACGGTCGGCTATCCGCCCTTGATCATCCGCAACACGGTCATCGTTTCCGTGTCGATCGGTTGATCCTCGGGCACCGGACGGCCGTCGACGAGGACGCTCACCTCGTGGGGACTCAGGTCGACGGCGGCCAGTGCGTCCGCGTAGGTGGGCACCTCGCCGTCGTACTCGAGGGACTCGAACGCGAGTTCCTGCACTCCTTCACCCTTGACGTCGACCGTGACGCGAGTGGACATTCCTACGCGTCGTTGCCCTCGAGCACACTTGAGCGCGTCGCTCAGTCGTCAGGATCACCGTGGCTCGAGCGGCATCATCGTGGCGGTGACGTGACGTTACCGCGGTTCTGAGGCCGGATCGGTGACACCAGCCGCCTCTGACTGTCTAACCCGGCGGCGGTGAGCGACCAGTCCGCCAGCAAGTGCGCCAAGGCCGAGCACGGTGATCAAGAAGTTCAGGAACCAGCCGAGGAACGGCACGAACGTCAGGAACGCGCCCGCGACCAGTCCGACGACGAGGGCCAGCCAGCGGTTGTGGACATCGGCCAGCGAGAGCGCCCACGCCGCGACGGCGAAACGACCGTAGACAATTCCGACCCAGACGAACAGGGCGAATGCGAGCATCCCGATCAGCGCGATCGGAATGCCGATGACGGTGATCGCGATCGCGACCAGCAGGATCGGAACCCCGACGAGCGCCACCAGTCCGATCGCCCCCGTTCGGAGCGGGTCGGTCGCGACGCGTTCTGCAACGCCGTCCGTAAAGCGCGGGAACAACGTGAGTAAAATCGCCCCAAGGAGCAGGTTCGCCGCCAGGGCGTAGGCCGCGGCAACCCAGGTCGCCAGCGGAACGATCACCGGGGCGAGATCCACGCCGAGCGTCGAATCGCGCGTGATGTCGCCCGCGACGGCCTCCGTGTTCCCCTCGAGCTCGCCGTCGTACCGGAGATCACCCTCGAGCGACGCCGCCTCGCCGAGCGTGATGACCTCGGCACCGACCGTCACGTCGCCGGCGATCGTTCCATCCAGCACGATCGTTCCGGCTCCCGCTTCGAGAACGCCGTCGACCGTTCCGGTTTCGCCGACCTCGAGGGTGCCGCCGGCGGCCGCGACGTCGCCGGCGACGTGGCCGTGTACCTCGAGGGTGCCGCCGGCGGCGTTGAGGTCGCCCCCGACCTCACCACCGTCCTCGACGATGACGTTGCCCGCGACGGCGGTGACGTCCCCGGTGACCGTCCCCTCGATACGGACGTTGCCGGCGAAGACGTTGACCTCGTCGACGGTCTCGCCGGCTTCGACGACGACGTTGCCGCCGGTTCCCGTCTGGGACTGGGCCAGCGCCGTTCCCGGCGCGAGCGTGACACCAATCAGCGCCACTATGACGAGCGTGACGATGAACTGTCGGAGGTGTGAACTGGGTGACATACTGAACGTACACCTATCTCGGTGATAAAACGCAGCGGTGGGTTCCACCCTGAAGGGCGGTCACCGGCCGGAGAACGTCGATCCAGACCACGTCAAGTCCCACACTCGAGAACCGGTGGCGACTCAAGCCCCAATCCTGGCCGGCGCTTCGGTCGTTTTATTGTCGGCGCTCCCCTCGTCGCGGATATGAGCGAGGACGAGCCCGAGTCGTCGCCGGACGCCCCCCGCGAGGAGTCGGTCGCCGGCCGAACCGAGGTCTGGATCGAGAAGTACCGGCCCGAGACGCTGGACGAGATCAAAGGCCACGAGAACATCGTGCCACGACTGGTCAGCTACGTCGAGCAAAACGATCTGCCGAATCTACTCTTTTCGGGGCCGGCGGGAACCGGGAAGACGACCGCCGCACAGGCCGTCGCCCGCGAACTCTACGGCGAGGACTGGCGGGAGAACTTCCTCGAGTTGAACGCCTCCGACGAGCGCGGCATCGACGTCGTTCGCGACCGAATCAAGAACTTCGCGCGCTCGAGTTTCGGCGGCCACAACTACCGCATCATCTTCCTCGACGAGGCCGACGCGCTGACGAAGGACGCCCAGTCGGCGCTGCGCCGGACGATGGAGCAGTTCTCTCACAACACCCGTTTTATCCTCTCGTGTAACTACTCGAGTCAGATCATCGACCCGATCCAGTCCCGGTGCGCGGTGTTTCGCTTTACGGAACTCTCGGACGAGGCCATCGAGGCCCAGGTCAGAGAGATCGCCGCTACGGAAGGGATCGACGTCACCGCCGACGGGGTCAACGCGCTCGTCTACGCCGCGGCGGGAGACATGCGAAAGGCGATCAACGGCCTGCAGGCCGCAGCCGTTATGGGTGAAACCGTCGACGAGGAGGGCGTGTTCGCCATCACCGCCACCGCCCGCCCGGAAGAGGTCGAGGAGATGGTCGAAAAGGCCATTGCTGGTGACTTTACCGCCGCCAGAGCCACTCTCGAGTCGCTGCTAACCGACCGGGGACTCGCCGGCGGCGACGTGATCGATCAGCTGCACCGGTCAGCCTGGGAGTTCGACCTGGAGGAACTGGCGACGGTCAGGCTGCTCGAGCGCCTGGGCGAGGTCGACTACCGGATCACCGAGGGCGCGAACGAGCGCCTCCAGCTCGAGGCGATGCTGGCGTCCCTGGCACTCGAGGAGTAGTGGTATCGACGCGGAATCCGACAGTCACTTTATCGACGTGGAGTCCGACAGAAAATTCGGTGTCGATTCCGGAATCGGCACCGGGATCGGATCCGACATCGGCCATCACTCGATGGGCGAGTCGTCCTCGACGTGTTCGTCTCCTTCGTCGGTCGAGTCACCGCCATCGTCCGCGACGTCCAGGAACTCGAATCGGGCGCCGCCCGCGTCACTTTCGGTCGCGGCGACCGTCCACCCGTGAGCCTCGGCGATCTGTGCGACGATACTCAATCCAAAGCCGGTTCCGTCCTCGATCGTAGTATAGCCCGATTCGAACACCGATTCGCGATCACCGGCCGGAATTCCGACTCCGTCGTCGGAGACGGCGAAGCCGTTCTCGAGGGCGGAGACGGTAATCGTCAACTCGGATTGTGGACTGGCGTTGTCCGGTTGGTCGTGAGCGTCAGCGACCGAACGGCTCGTGGAGCCGTGCTCCACGGCGTTGCGAAACAGGTTCTCGAACAGCTCGGACAGCCGCGCCCGATCGGCCTCGAACGCGATGTCGTCTTCCAGTTCGAGCACAGCACCCGGGGTGTCGACGAGCGACCACGCCTGTCGGGCGACGGCGTGGAGGGTGAGCCGTTCGGTCTCCGAGATGAGGGTACCGTGGCGTGAGAGCGTCAGCAGCTGATCGATGAGTTCGTCCATCCGGGCGAGGGCGCCCTCGACTTCTCGCAGATGCGTGAGATCACCACTGTCGGTGACGATCTCGAGGTAGCCCTGAGCGACGTTCAGCGGATTTCGCAGGTCGTGGCTGACGATACTCGCGAACTCGTCGAGGCGCTCGTTTTTCGCGGTGAGCGCCCGTTCGTGGCGTTTCTGCTCGGTGATGTCCGTGTAGATCGCGTACCCTTCGACGCTCCGTTCCCCGGCCGTGAGGGGCACGACGTTGATGAGGAAATCCCGTACTTCGGTAGCGGTCTGACGACGAGTGACCGTTCGAAGCGTCTCCCCCGCGAGCAACGCTTCGTTGAGCCGTTGGGCCTCGTCCTCGTACTCCGGCGGGACGATGAACTCGTCGACGTCCTCGTGGATGATCGTCTCCGCGTCGAACTCGAACACCTCCTCGAACCGGTCGTTGACTCGCTGGACGGTTGCCTCCCCGCCGGAGAGTTCGTACTGGACGGCCGGGTCGGGGACGTTCTCGAACAGCGCCGAAAGTCGGTCGCGCTCTTCGACCAGTTTCGTCTCCGCACGCGTCCTGGCGAGTGCTTCGGACACGTGCGCACAGAGCAGTTCGACCAGCTCGAGCGACGCCGAATCGAAGGCACCGGCCTGGTCGGAGACGGCCTGAAACACGCCGTGGTCGCCGATCGGGACGGTGAGCGCAGACCGGTACCGGTGTTGCTCCCACTCGTCGTCGACGGTCGTCGATTCGCCGAGGTCGTCGATGATCGACGGCTCGCCCGAGCGGTACACCGAGCCAACCGCGCCGTACTCGAGGGACACCCGTCGAACGAACCGCTCGTCCATCGCCGAGGAGTACGCTTCGGGCACGAGTTCGTCGGTGTCGAGATCAGCCGAGAGGAACACACAGACGTCGAGTTCGAGCGCGGTCTCGGTGGTCTCGAGCGCACGCTCGTAGATCGTGGCTTCGTCGGGTGCACCGATGATGCGGGCTGCGCCCTGGTGGAGCCTGGTTAGCTGCTCGCGACGCTCGCGAAGTTCGGCTTCGACGTGGAAGCGACTGAGCGCCTGTTCGACGTGGGTCGCCAGCAGCTCAAGCAGTTCGCGGTCGACGTCGTCGTAGCAGTCGACGGCCGTCGAGACGGCCTGTATAACGCCGAACTCGCCAACGGGTACCGTGAGTGCCGAACGGAACCCGCCGTTGTGGTCGTTCGTCCGGTCGTCGGCGGCGGCGTCGGGGACGTACACCGACTCGCCGATTCGATAGGCTTCTCCCATTACGCCGTGATCCAGGGGAAGTGCCACGAGGTCGTCCCTGACCGGCCAGGAGGAACGACCCCTGGGCACGAAGCTATCGTCCTCGACGATGCCGAGGTAGCAGACCTCGAGGTCGAGAATCCGTTCGGCCGCTTCGACGGTGCGGTCGAAGAGGTCGGTTTCACTGTCGGCACTGACCAGTTTGACCACGCTCTCGTGAAGGGCTGTCACCGTCTCCTGGCGATCTCGAAGGTGTGTCTCGACGCGAATCCGGCTAATCGTCTCGCCGACGTGTGCTGCCAGTACCTCAGCCAGTTTGCGGTCGACGTCGTCGTAGGCGTCCGGCTCGGTCGAAATCGTCTGAAAGACGCCGAATTCGCCCACGGGGACGCTGATCGCCGACTTGTAGCTGTCCTCGTGTGGACGTGCCTCGGGTTCGGCCGCGACGTCGTCGATCAGAAACGAGCGCTTCTCCCGATAGGTTTCGCCGAGCACGCCGTCCGAGAAGGACGGATCGACGACGGGCGGATCGCGTTCGCCGTACCCCCTGGTGTAGACAGACGGCTCGGCATCGCCGTCGCCTGCGAGAACGAACGCCGAAGCGTCGAATCCGAGGACGTCGTCGGTCGTCTCGAGCGCCAGGTCGAACAGGCGCGCTTCGGTACGGCAGGCCACGATTTGCGTGGCCATCTCGTGTAACTGGGCGATCGCCGTGTGTGCGGCGTCGGCTTCGATCTGCTGTCGTTCGAACGACGACCCGGCAGCTGCTTCGGTTGGGCGATCGCCTCCGTTGTCCACAGCTCCATGAGGGATCCGATCCTCGGATGGGGACTCGATTGCCGCATCGGTCGCTCCGTTCGTGGTGTCCGCCGAGTGTGTTCCTCCTGTCGCAGACTCCCTCGAGGGAGCGCGACACACCCACTCGATTTCGTCGACCAGGGACTCGACGCTCCGGGCGTCGGGTGTGGGTGGGTCGCGGTCGGGTTCGTCGGGGTGATCGGCCTCGTCCTCATCCCTGTCACCGTCCGCGACGCGCTGTCGAACGAAGCCGTCGATTGCAGGAGTCGATCGGGCGACGCCGGGATCGACGTCGCTGGCAGCGAAGCGAATGGTCGGAACCGTCGTCAACGCGGAGTCAGCGAACTCGAGGATCTCGGCGTCGGACGACGTCGATGGATCGGCCACAATCACGCAATCGACGTCAGTAGCGAGTGCAGCCAGGGCAGCAGTGTCGGCAACCGCGTGGACACGTTCGTCTTCCCGTGACGAGGCTGTGCCAGCACCCCGGCGGCCGTCACAGCCGGTCGAACACGCCGCAGGCGTCACCGAGTAGTGCGGAGCCACCCGCTCGAGGATCCGGGCCCCCGACGTCGCAACCGTTGTGGACGCCGCGAAATACAGTAGAGCGCGAGTGTCGGTCATGTGATCCAAGTGGCGCGAAGTGTCGGCATCGGGCCGACTCGAGCAGTGGCGTGAGGTCGCTTTCACCGGCGACGACCGGCACACGGCCCGCCGACAGTGAAAGCGGTGTCTCGTCCCTGCCCGTACTCACCTCTAGAAGAATCGACAATCGATAATAATCTGTTGGCTCTTTCCACCCGTGTTTGATCAGCGTGAACGGGCGCTGTCGGGCAACAAGGCCGTTAGCTGGGTTCCGAACCGGTGCCGGTGGGCTGACTCGAGCCGGAATCGTGAGCGTGGGCGAGCCAGTAGCGCCCGAGCAATCCGAGCGGAACGAGCCAGAGCATCGCGAAGGGGGCGAAGATCTCAGCGAGGAAGTCGGGTGCACTCGCTACGAATCGGGCGACAGAGACGGCTCCGATGACCGTGATGGCCGTCACCAGAAGCAACTGCTCTCGCGAACACAGGTGAACACGCCACGGCCGGAACGACGACGTCTCTCGGACGTCGATGACGTAGAGGCCGAGGACACACCCGACGACCCCGGTCGTCGTCGCGATCGCCCCGTCGAGGCCGAAGGCGTACCGCCCCGTCGCGACCTCTCCGAGGGCGATGGGCACGAACGCGACGACGATGGCACCGACGGGACCACCATTCCAGACTGCGTAGACGATCGGGCCGGCGACGATGAGTGCAACCGCGAAGACGATCACGAACGCGCTGAGGCTGTCGAACGCGGCGGTTGTCGTCTCGATCGGCTGGCCGTCGACGGTCACGACGCCCCCACCGTAGCTCACCGCGAACAACAGGGCAAAACAGCCGAGGAGCACCGCGGTCGCGGCCGTTCGGCGTCGGTCGAGACCGACGAGCGGGTTCCCCCAGAACGTCGTGCCGATCGGCCACGTTCTTGGCGTCGAAATCGCCTCGTCCTCCGGCGTCTCGGCAGACTCGGATAGATCGCTCATCGCCCCTCCGTGATGAGCGTCGCAGAGCCGTCGTGGTCGGGTGACTGCGCGTTTGCCAGGTCGAGGGCGTTCGGCGCGACCGACCAGTCCGCCCCCGCGTACAGCCGCTCGACGTACGTCCGTGCGCCGGCGTACGATTCGATACCGTGTTTCGGCCGGGCACCCGTATCCACGTGCGCCTGCATCGAGACGAGGTCGTCGAACTGCCAGCACCGCACGTGGCGACGCCCGCTCGTCCCGTAGTAGGTCTCGGCGGCCGTCGCCTGCTGGCGAACGTACCGGTCGCGCTCGGCATCGTAGGCGTAGCGAGTGTACTCCTCCGGCGAACGCATCCAGCCGGCGTCGTCGAGGACGGCCATCACTCGCTCGAGACCGCCGACGCCGTCCTCGAGGGCGAAAACGACGTTGATCGGGGCCGTCGGTTCGAACCCGTCATCGACGCGACGGTAGTGATACCGTGCCACCGGCGACTGGGCCTCCGTCTCGATTCGTCGTTCGTCGCCAACGCCTGCAATATCGACTGTCGTGTCGGCCGATTCCACGCGTCCGAGCGTCGGTTCCCCTGGCGGCGACGGAACGAGCGCGATACCGATCGCCGTCAACCCACCGGCCAGTAAGACGCGCCGACGGCTCGAGGTCGGTCTAGCCATCGATACACACCCGCAGCCGTGCTTGCACCGTATTCGCACCTCCCTCTTCCATGGAATGACCTCGTGTGAAACCACCTTCCTCGGCAAGCATGTTAATTATTCTGATCTTATTTTCGACACGAGGAGCGTACGGGAACCGCGTGGGAACCAGAAATCGGTCGGATCGGCCACGAGCAGTGATGTGCGTTGCGGAACTGTTTTACCGCCTGCCGGGCCAACACACCATACGAATGAGCGAGCTGGCCGAAGAGTATCAACTCGAGTATTTCGAGGAGGAGGGGTTCGTCCGTAGAGAGTGTCCCTCCTGTGGGGCACACTTCTGGACGCGAGATCACGATCGCAACACCTGTGGGGAGCCACCCTGTGCACAGTACGATTTCATCGACAACCCGGGGTTCGCCGAGGAGTACACCTTAGAGGAGATGCGAGAGGCGTTTCTCTCCTTCTTCGAGGATCACGACCACGAACGGATCGAGCCGTACCCCGTGGCGGCGAACCGCTGGCGTGACGACGTCCTCCTCACCCAGGCGTCGATCTACGACTTCCAGCCGCTGGTGACCTCCGGGCAGACGCCGCCGCCGGCGAACCCCCTCACCGTGAGCCAGCCCTGTATCCGGATGCAGGACATCGACAACGTGGGCAAGACGGGACGACACACGATGGCCTTCGAGATGATGGCCCACCACGCGTTCAACGTCCGGGAGGACGCCGAGGCGGAGTACGCCTACGACGGGGAAGTCTACTGGAAGGATCGAACCGTCGAACTCTGTGACGAACTGCTCGACTCGCTGGGCGCGGACATCGAGGCCGTCACCTACATCGAGGATCCGTGGGTCGGTGGCGGCAACGCCGGCCCAGCCATCGAGGTCATTTACAGGGGTCTCGAGCTGGCCACGCTCGTCTTCATGTGTATGGAGCAAGATCCCGACGGCGAGTACGAACTCAAGGACGGGAACACCTACTCGTTCATGGACACCTACATCGTCGACACCGGCTACGGCCTCGAGCGCTGGACCTGGATGAGCCAGGGCACCCCGACGGTGTACGAGGCGATCTACCCCGAAATGATCGCCTTCCTCAAGGAGAACGCCGGCCTCGAGTACACTGACGACGAGACCGACCTCGTCGCCCGCGCGGCTCGCCTCTCCGGCCAGCTCGACATCGACGACGTCGACGACGTCGAAGCCGCCCGCGGCGAGATCGCCGACGAACTCGGCGTCGACGTCGACGAGCTGCGAGCGTTAGTCGAACCCCTCGAGCGGATCTACGCCATCGCCGACCACTGCCGGACGCTCGCGTACATGTTCGGCGACGGGATCGTCCCCTCGAACGTCGGGACGGGCTACCTCGCCCGGATGGTGCTCCGACGGACGAAGCGCCTCTGTGACACCGTCGGCGTCGACGCCCCGCTCGACGAACTCGTCGATATGCAGGCCGACCGACTGGGCTACGAGAACCGCGATACGATCCGGGACATCGTCCGTACCGAGGTCGAAAAGTACCGCGAGACGCTCGAGCGCGGCGGTCGACGGGTCGAACAGCTCGCCGAGGAGTACGCCGAACGAGGCGAGGCGATTCCAGTCGACGAACTCATCGAACTGTACGACAGCCACGGCATCCAGCCAGACATGGTCGAGGAGATTGCCGAGACCGCTGGCGCTGACGTGGATGTCCCCGACGACTTCTACAGTCTCGTCGCCGACCGACACGACACCACCGTCGCCGAGGAGTCCGTCGAGTCCGAGGGCGACGAACGATTCGCCGACCTCCCGGAGACCGAAAAACTGTACTACGACGACCAGCAGCGAACCCAGTTCGAGGCTGTCGTGCTGGACGTCTTCGACCGCGAGGACGGCTACGACGTCGTCCTCGATCAGACGATGTTCTACCCCGAGGGCGGTGGCCAGCCCGCCGATTGGGGAACGCTGTCGACCGACGACACGACCGTCGAGGTGACGGACGTCCAGATCGAAGGCGGCGTGATCCGCCACCGGACGGACGAGGATCCCGGCAAGGGCGAGTTCGTGAACGGCCAGATCAACGCGCCTCGACGCCGGCAGTTGATGCGCCACCACACGGCGACCCACATCGTCATGCACGCGGCGGGACAGGTGCTCGGCGAGCACGTTCGCCAGGCCGGTGCCCAGAAGGGCGTCTCATCCTCCCGGGTCGACCTGCGTCACTACGACCGAATCACGCGTGACGACGTCAAGCGCATCGAGCACGTCGCCAACGGGATGGTGATGGACAACGTCTCCGTGTCCCAGGAGTGGCCCCACCGCCACGAGGCGGAAGCCGAACACGGCTTCGACCTCTATCAGGGCGGGATCCCACCGGGGACGAACATTCGGCTCATCCACGTCGCCGAGGACGTCCAGGCCTGCGGTGGCACCCACGTCGCCCGTACCGGCGACGTCGGCGCGATCAAGATTCTGAACGCCGAGCGCGTCCAGGATGGCGTCGAGCGACTCGTCTTCGCCGCCGGCGACGCCGCCATCGAGGCCACCCAGCGAACCGAAGACGCCCTCTACGGGGCCGCCGACGCGCTCGACGTCTCCCCCGAAGACGTGCCGGACACCGCCGAGCGTTTCTTCGAGGAGTGGAAGGCCCGAGGCAAGGAGATCGAAGCCCTGAAAGAACAGCTCGCGGCCGCCCGCGCCAGCGGTGGCGGTGACGGCGAGGAAGTCGAAATCGGTGAGACGACAGCGGTCGTCCAGCGCATCGACGCCGACATGGACGAACTCCGGGCGACCGCTAACGCCCTCGCCGACGACGGGAAGATCGCCGTGATTGGATCCGGTGCTGACGGCGCCCAGTTCGTCGTCGCCGTTCCAGACGGTGCCGAAGTCAACGCCGGCGACGTCGTCGGCGAACTCGCCTCGCGGGTCGGTGGCGGCGGTGGCGGCCCGCCGGACTTCGCCCAGGGCGGCGGCCCGGACGTCGACGCGCTCGAGGACGCGCTCGAGGGCGCGCCCGACGTACTTCGGCAGGTTCTGAACGCGTAGGACGATCCGTTTTCACCTCCAGCGAATCGAGACCGAACAGCGTCAGCGTCGTCCGCCCAGAACGTGACACGGTGGGAGGATTCACAAGCGACGAGCGAGAACGGCCAGTATGCGTCTTCACCCCCGTTCGCGTCATCGTCGTGGTTCTTGCCCGTGCGCGAACCGTCTCCAGCAGCCGGCTCGTTCGACGCCGCCCCCAGTAGCCGGTGATCGACCGTGACCGCGCCGCGACGGGACGACTCGAGCGACGTCCCGGCGGGGTTCGTCGTCGGCGGCGTCAGCTCCGGTGTCGGAAAGACCGTCGCCACGCTGGCGATCGCCCGCGCGCTCGAGGACGCCGGCTACGCAGTCCAGCCCGCGAAGGCCGGCCCCGACTTCATCGATCCGAGCCACCACGAGGCGATCACGGGACGCCCCTCGAGAACCCTGGATCGGTGGCTCTGTGGCGAGGACGGGCTGCGTCGGAACTACGCCCGCGGCGAGGGCGATATCTGCGTCGTCGAGGGGGTCATGGGCCTGTACGACGGCGACCGCTCGAGTACGGCGATGGTCGCCGAGGCGCTCGACCTCCCCGTCGTCCTCGTGGTCGACGCGAACGCGGGGATGGAAAGCGTCGCCGCGACGGCGCTCGGGTTCGCCGCCTACGCCAAACGGATCGATCGGAACGTCGAGGTCGCCGGTATCGTCGCCCAGCGAGCCCACGGCGGCCGCCACGAGCAAGGGATTCGTGAGGCCCTGCCCGACGACCTCGCGTATTTCGGTCGCGTTCCCCCCAGCGAAGCACTCGAGATCCCCGATCGACACCTGGGGCTCGAGATGGGGTCGGAAAGTGCTGTCTCGCAAGCGGCCCTCGAAGAAGCCGCCGAGACGCTCGACGCTGAACGGCTGGGGTCGATAGCGCGAGTGCCGCCGGGGCTCGAGTCCGCGCCCGCAGCGTCCGGCGGTGGCGGGGACGATACCAGCGAACGCACAGTCGCCGTCGCCGACGACGCGGCCTTCTGTTTCCGGTATCCCGCGACGATCGAACGGCTCCGCGAGCGAGCGACCGTTCGGCCGTTCTCGCCGGTCGCGGGCGATCCCATCCCCGACTGCGACGGCGTCTACCTGCCCGGCGGCTACCCGGAACTGCACGGGGAACGCCTCGAGAGAGGCGGCACCCTCGAGGAACTCGGTCGACTCGCCAGCGACGGACTACCAGTGTTCGGGGAGTGTGGCGGATTGATGGCGATGAGCGAGTCGCTGTCGACCGTCGACGGGGAGCGCTACGAGATGGCCGGGATTCTCCCCGCGACGGTGACGATGTGCGAACGCTACCAGGCGCTGGATCACGTCGAACTCGAGGCCCTCGAGGGGACGCTGACGGCCCGCGCCGGCGAGAGGATTCGTGGCCACGAGTTCCACTACTCGAGCGCGGACGTCGGCTCAGATGCTCGCTTCCGGTTCGAGACGGTACGCGGGCGGGGGATCACCGGCGAGCGAGACGGGCTGGTCGAGTACGCCTCACTTGGCACGTACGCGCACGTGCATCCAGAGAGCGGCGCGTTCGATCGGTTTCTCGAGTCGCTCGAGTCCTGATCCGAGTCGTCGGAGGGTCGTGCATTCGGTTCCGATGTATCCCCGCGCTCTGGACGCTGAACGCTTAATTCTGCATGTTAAACGCTGGACTCACCAGCGCCACCGCCAGCACACGCCACCACTCGAGTCACGGTCGACGGTTCACAAAACTCGAGCGCTCACGGAGAATCGACGGCTCATAAAAACTCCCTGACCTCGGAGTACCACATGTCGTGGTAATCGAGGTGGCCGACCCGGCGGGCGATCGACACCGCGAGGACGTGCCAGCACAGATCGGTCGGATCGTCGGGATCGAGGTTGAACTCGCTATCCTTGCAGGTGCAGCCCTGCCCCTCGACGACGTACTCGTCTTCGTACCCGACGACGATCGTGAAATCCCGATAGACCTTCACCCGGCCCTCAGCGACGGCCTCGATGGCGCGCACCCCACGGTCGCCGTGAAGCCGCGAGATCCGCTCGACGATCTCGGGCGTGAGCTTGCCGGCCTCCTCGAGGGCGGCCTGCCAGCGTTCGACCGGATCGGGATCGGAACCAGATCCGGATCCTGGGCCGGAGTTCGACTGGGGCACGTCCGCTACTCTCGGTCGAACCGTCAAATCGGTTTGGGTGTGGGGTTCGCTCGCTCGAGCCCGGGAGAAGATCGAGATCACACCGTTTTTCGCCTCCCGTCCCTCGAGTTACTGGTATGCGCGTGACGGAGGGTGGCGTCGAACTCGAGGTGCCGGGCGAGCAGACCGAGGGCGTCGAGGAGTCGGTGTTCTACAACCCGCGACAGGAACTGAATCGGGATCTGACGATCGCGACGCTGCGGGCGTTTCGCGAACGCGAACCCAGCGCCAGGCGGTATCTCGACGCGATGACCGCCAGCGGCGTCCGCGGGCTCCGGGCGGCCGTCGACGGCTGGGACGTCACCTGCTGTGACCGCGAACCCGACGCGGTCGCCCTCGCTCGGTCGAATCTCGAACGGGCTGGTTTCGACCTCGGACACGACGCCGAGGTCGTCCACCGGAACGCGAGCGCGTTGATGCACGACGCCGTCTTCGACGTGATCGACCTCGACCCCTACGGGACGCCGATGCCGTTCGCCGACGCGGCGTTCGCCCGCTGTCGCCACCTCGTCTGCGTCACGGCGACCGATACGGCCCCGCTGTGTGGTGCGCACTTCAAAAGCGGGATGCGCTCGTACGGCGCCGTCCCCCGAAACACCGAGTATCACACGGAGATGGGTATCCGGACGCTCCTCTCGGCGCTCGCCCGGAGCGCCGCTCGGTTCGACGTCGGCGTCACGCCCCTCCTGAGCTACACGAAGAGCCACTACGTCCGGACGTTTCTCGAACTCGACCGAAAGCCGACGGCGGCCGACGCCACCCTCGAGGAACTCGGCTTTCTCGTCCACTGCGAGGACTGCCTGTACCGCGAGCACGCGTTCGGCCTCGCTCCCTCGAGCAACCTCGCCCGCCAGCGCTGTCCCAACTGCGAGGGCGAACGCCTGCTGGTCGCCGGGCCGCTCTGGCTCGGGCCGATGCAGGATCGGGCGTTCGTCGCCGACGTTCGCGACCGCATCCCCGACGCGTTCGAGACGGCCGACGAGGGGCGAGCGCTGCTCTCGACACTCGAGGGAGAACTCGAGACCCCGACCCACTACGACCAGCACAAGCTCTGTAAGGCCTGGGGGCTGTCCGCCAACGCGATGGCCGACTTCCTGGCCGACCTCGAGGCCGCGGGATTTCGGACGTCGCCCGCTCACTACGGCGGGACGGCGTTCAAGACCGACGCCGACGTGGGTGAGATTCTCGAGGCGACTGAGGAGAATCTGGTGTAAGCCTACTCGAGATCCGCGTAAAACCGGACGAGCCCACACTCCGGACAACAGATGGCGTCGACCGACGCCGTCCCGCCGACGCCGAGTTTTCCGAGGAGGCCGTCCCGTTTGCCGGTGTCGATCTGGAGCGAGAAACCGTCGCTCGAGCGAACGGTGGTCGCCTCCATAGTGACGCCACAGTCGGGACAGCGATGGAGAGCCATACGAGGACCTTTCGTCTCAGTGGCAAAATAGCGTCGCTCCGTCGTGGGCGACAGCTCGAAATCGACGACGTCGCCCACGGAGTTGCACAGTCTGGAACTGAACTCAGCGGCTTTTAGGCTCGATAGCCGACGTACTACTGTGACCGATCGCCAACGGGCCATCCAGGCTACCTATCGGGTCGTGACGCTCGCCCGAACCCAACAGCTCACGCTGTTGGCTGCTGCCGTTGCGTTCTACGCGTTTCTCTCGCTCGTACCGCTGGCGTTGCTCGTACTCGGAATTGCGGCGACTCTCGGGGGCGAGGAACTGGCAAACCAGGTGGCGAACGCGGCGAGCGACGTGCTGACCCCGGCGGCCCAGGAGATTCTGACGGAAACACTCGTCGATGAGCCGGGTCGGCAGGGCGCGACCGTCGTCGGCGCCCTCGGCGTCCTCTGGGGATCCAGCCGCGTTTTGCGCGGCCTCGACCAGATGTTCGCGGCGGTGTACGGGACGATCGAGACGAAAACGTTCCTCGACACGCTGTGGGACTCGACCATCGTCCTCCTGGCGATCGGTCTCGGTCTCGGGTTCGTCGCCGGCCTCGAGTTCGCGATCCGGTTCGTTCCGGGGCTGACGGTAGGCCTCGGCTCACTGTTCGTCCTCGTCGGCCTCTTCGCCGCGTTCCTGCCGATGTACAAGGTGTTTCCCGCGGTGCACGTTAGGCTTCGCGACGCGTTTCCTGGCGCCGCAATCGCGGCGGTCGGGTGGTTCACGCTGACGCGTACGTTCTCGCTGTACACCGTGGTGGCGGGTGATTACGCCGTTTACGGTGCCGTGGGTGGGGTCTTGCTCGTCCTCATCTGGCTGTATCTCGGGGCTGCCATCCTCGTCTTCGGCGTCGTCGTCAACGCAGTCGTTGGCGGCGTTGATGTAGACCGGCAGCTACAAAGTCTCGGCCCGCGACAGATGTCGACAGAAGCGATGTCTGAGGACGAACCGGGAGCCGACGGGTGGGACGATGAGACGCGCACGAGTCCGGAGCCGAGTCCGAGCGCTCGCACCCGCGACCGGGCCGACGATCCGGCCGCCCTCCGCGAGGAGCTTCGCCAGCTCGAGGATCGCCTCGAGGACTTCGAGTCGTCGGTCGACAGCCGAACCGTCGACCGTCAGTCCCTCGAGCACGACCTCAAGCGGTACGTTCGCCGACGCGCACGTCGCGGTCACGCCCACGGCTGGGGACCGTACCTCGTGTTGCTGTACGGCACCGCAATGACCATCGCCGCGTTCTACTTCCTCAGCGGGATCTGGGCAGTCCTCGCGATGTTCGTCGTGTGGACGTCTACCCTCGGAGTCTACGCCTTGATGGTGCTCTTTGGCACCGGCATCTCGCTGCTCGGAATTCCCGGACGACTGCGAGATCGGGCCTCGGAGTGGCGATCCTGACATCCCGGAGAAGTAGTTGGATTATCGACACGTATACACCACTCGAGCGAGAACGCCTCGCATATGTGGTTCGAATCGGCCCACGTCGAAGCGGTCAGGGACGCGTTCCCGGAGTGGATGGGGTTTCTCTGGGCGTTTTTCTCCTACCTCGGAAGCGTCTGGTTCGTCGCCCCCGCCGTCGTCCTCGCCTTCTGGTTTTCCAATCGCCATCGATTCCTCCCCTGGGTCGCCACCGTCATCGGCGGCTACGCACTCATGGTTGGAACGAAGGGATACCTCGACGTTGGTCGACCCGACATCGGGCCGGCAATCTCGCCGGAGGAGCTGCCAACCGTCCTCGGCGTGGTGTACGCGCCACTCGTCGAGGTGAGTTCCTCGAGTTTTCCGAGCGGACACGCCATCGCCGGCACCGTCATCTGGAGTATGCTGGCGCTCGAGACCAACCTGTGGACGCGACGCGTGCGTCTGGTCGGGGCGGCGGCGATCATCGCCCTCATCGGATTTTCCCGGATCGCCCTCGGGTTACACTACCCGGTCGACGTCGTGGTCGGCATTGCGGTCGCACTGGGGTATCTGGGGATGATCCTCACCATCCGCGGCTGGACCGCCGATCACCCCACAATCGATCAGACGACCGCTACGTTCGCGACCGTCACGCTCATCGCAGCGCTCTCCTGGGTAATTGGGGGTCGACCCGACGCCGCAGCGCTCCTCGGCGGCGCGGTCGGGCTCTGGCTCGTCTGGATCGTCGCCCCACCGCCGCGTGACCCGTGGCCCGTTTCGCTGCGTGAGCTCGGCCAGACCACGTTCGGCATCGGTGGGCTCGGCGTCGTTGCCCTCCTCCTCCTGGCCTTCGATAGCCACGCCGTCTGGCTGCTCGTCGGTCTCCTCGGCGGTACCGTCGTCGGGCTGTTGCCGCGATTGAGCGCCGGGAACGGGCGACTCGAGGAGGCGGCGACCGGAGAGCTCGAGCAGTGACCGCCCAGCCCAGCAGCCGCCACACGAGATCACAACACGGTAAGTAGTCCGACGCCAAGGCACCCACAATGACGTTCCACCGGATCTCGCTCGGAAACACCGTCTTCGAGGGGGCGAACAACGCCTACCTTCACGACGGTGACGCGACCGTCTTGCTCGACACCGGCGTCGCCGTTCCCGACACCCATCAGGAACTCGAGGCGGGGCTCACAGAGCACGGTGTCGCGTTCGCCGACGTCGACGCCATCGTCCTCACTCACTACCACGCCGACCACTCGGGACTGGCGGGGGAGATACAGGCCGAAAGCGACGCCACCGTCTACGCACACGAGGCCGACGCCCCGCTTATCGCCGGGGACGCAGCCGCGTGGGCGGCTCTCGAGGCGACCCAGCGCGAACTGTTCGACCAGTGGGGGATGCCCGACGACGCGCGCGAGGAACTCCTCGCGTTCCTCGAGGCGGGCGAGGAGGCGGGCATCTACGGCGATCCCGTCGACGTGACGCCCATCACGGGTGGCGACACGCTCTCGTTCGGTGACCTGCGTCTCGAGGTGCTCCACGCCCCGGGGCACACGGCAGGACTGTGCTGTTTCGTTCCCCAACGTGAGACCGGAACCGGTACGGCGGTGTACACCGGCGACGCGCTCCTCCCGCAGTACACGCCCAACGTCGGTGGTGCCGACGTTCGCCTCCATGGAGCCCTGGCCGCCTACGTCGAGACGCTCGAGGCGCTGATCGATCGCGGATTCACTCGCGCCTGGCCGGGTCACCGGACGCCGATCGACGATCCAGCAGGGCGAGCCCGGCACATCCTCGAGCACCACGAGGAGCGCGCTTTCCGCGTGGCGTCGGCACTCGAGGCGATCGGGCCGGCAGACGCCTGGACGGTCAGCGCCCGGCTGTTCGGCGACCTCGCTGACATCCACATTCTTCACGGACCAGGTGAAGCCTACGCCCACCTCGAGCATCTACGTGACAGCGGAGCGGTAGCGTTCGAGCGACGCGGCGAGCAACACGAGGATCGGGACACGGTCGTCGGCGATCCGTACCGGCTGACCGAAGCGGGACGAACGCAACTGGCCGCGTGTTCGGACGGACGCTGGCCGCTGTCGGCGGCGCAGGACACGATCGGCTGAGGCGAGTGTTGCAGCGAAGGGGTCATCGCTCGATTCGCTCACAGACCCACGTTATGGCGGTAGTGGGGGAAGCCCACCCATGGCGGTGGGCTGCAGCCACACCGGAGACGACGTCTGCACACCGTTCTCACGGCCGGGGTTGTCCCATCCACACGCATCGAGTTGGTGTGGAGTATCGTGACTCATCACGGATCATCGTCACTCGTCACCGAACGTCGCCACTCATTGCGCAAGGTTCTCACTCATCGTACAGCGCCCAATAAAATGAATCAGTTATCGAACTGTCGCAGCTTACAGGTCGCGAGGCTGGACCGTCTTTCGGTCGTTGTCCTCGGCGCGGCGGGCAGCGTCCTCGAGGAGTTCAGCGACTTCCTCGTCGAGTGCTTCGTAGAAGTCCGACGCAACGTTCTTGTCATCGAGTGCTTCCTTGACGGCGGCTTTGACGATAAGATCTGCCATACAAGCTACCCGTTTCCGTTTCCCTCTTATAAAGGTTCTGTTTATCGGCGGCGAATTCGGGTCAGAGAGGGCCGGTACTGCGTGTTTACGGAGCCAGATCACCGGAAAGTATATGACTGATGATGTCCGAGACGCCGTCCACACCCCCTCGAGACACCGCTCGAGCGCTCGCGCGCGCTCTCGATCGCCGCCAGACGTTTCACCAGTAAATAAATGAAGCTCTAGAACAGCTACCACATGTCATGATGTTCGGTTCGCGACGAGGGCGGCGAACGGCCACCTGGTCATCCCGGTGCGCGGAACGCCTTCGATCGGAACTGGACGATGACCGGCTCGAGACGATCTCGCGTTCCCGTCCACCGGATCGTGACCTCGGTGAGTCGGTAGGATGGCCCCACCGGAACCGTCGCCGACGAGCAGTCGGCCCGCCAGCCGTCGCCTTCGATCGCCGTTTCACCGACTCGCTCGCCGCCGAGATTCTCGAGGTAGCCCATCGCCTGCTCGAGCGTCAGTCCACGAAAGCGTCGCGTGACGCGTAAGACGCCGTCTTCGATCGATTGCTCGACCGGTGGGATCGCCTCGAGGGCCGCTTGCTGTCGCCGTCGCTGTGGTGTGAGTGTCGGTACGGACATGAGTACTTCCCCTCTCTAGAACGGAGGCGTGCGAGGAGCATAACCCTGTTCTCAAGGCAGAGTGACGGTATCCGAATCCAGCCAGACTGGCCCCGATACCCGCGACGTCACAACGGCGTCGCCAGCTAGGTGGCGGGCCGACGTGTCCTCGATTCAGTGTCATGGAGGAGGAGTGTGCATCAGCGGAGTCGACAACCAGCGCCGGTGCGTCGAATCAGCGGATCGCGAACAGCTTCGTTTCGTTGCCGAGATAGAACCCGACTGTTTCCACCAACGGTTTAGTCAATCGGCACTTCATATGTGACAATGGTGGATGACGATACCGCGTCAGGCACACCTTTTCAGGATCACGCGAGTGACTCCGAGGCACTCCAGCGCTCTCTGACGCTCCTGAATACCGTTCAGGACGGTATCTATCAGCTCGATGATGAGGGCCGGTTCGTCGCCGTAAACGACGTCATCACCAAAACGACCGGATATACACGGAACGAACTCCTCGGTGAGCATGTTTCCGTTCTCGTCGATGATGTGGATGTTAGGCAGCTCGAGCGGGAAATCCAGACCCGGCTCGAGCGTGGCGACGATCCGAGCACGACGTTCGATCTTGCGTTCGAGACCACCGACGGTGACCGCATCCCCTGTGAGCTTCGATTCAGCCTCCTCGTGAACGATGGTGAGCTGACGGGAACCGTCGGCGTCGTCCGGTTGCTCGAGGATCACGAGCGAACGGCGAATAATCTCCCGTCACGGTGGGAGACGTACGAATCGATCTCGTCCGTGATCGACGAAGCCGACATTGGCGTGTTCGTCCTCGACGAAACGTTCGACGTCGTGTGGATCAACGAAACGATCGAGGACTACTTCGGTCTCGATCGAACCGATGTCATCCGTCGAGACAAACGGTCGCTTATTCGAGAGACGATCCAGGATCGGTTCACCGATCCAGACACCTTCGCGGAGACAGTGCTGGCAACCTACGACGATAACACCTACGTCGAACAGTTCGAGTGCCAGATCACGGCTTCCGACGACCGCAACGAGCGCTGGCTCGAACACCGGAGTAAACCGATCGAGTCCGGTCGGTACGAGGGTGGACGAATCGAACTCTACTACGATATCACCAGCCGGAAAGAAGCAGAACGCGCCAGACGTGACAGCGAGCGACGACTCCGACACGAGTACGACCTCACCGAGCAAATTCTGGAGACGAGCCCCGTCGGTATCGCCGTGGTGAACCCGGATGGATCGATTGCCCGAGCTAACGAACGAATGGCTGACTTGCTCAATTTGTCGTCGGACGCCGAATCGTATACGACTGCACACCAGGACGTGTACGACGAGAACGACAACTACCTCCCCATCGAGGAGCGACCTGTGTTCCGCGTCTTCGAGACAGGCGAGCCCGCCAGCGATCAGGAGGTGCTCCTGAAACCATCAGACGGAGAACGACGGTGGCTCTCGATCAATGCACGCCCAATATCCAACGAACACGGGGAGCCAGCACAAGTCGTCGAGACGGCAACGGATATCACGGATCTCAAAGAGTTAGCGGAGCGTCGCAAGCAAGATCTCGAGGAGCGCGAGAAGGAGCTTGGCGCCGTGAAACTCGCCACAAACCTGCTCGAGTCCGGAGACCAGCCCGTGGATCAACTCGTCCAGGAGCTCGTGACCGCCCTCCCACAGTTTTTCCAGCATCCGGAGCGAACCGCCGCACGGGTCTCGATCGGTGACAGTCAGGCCACAACGGAGGGATACTGGTCGCTCGAAACTCGGATCAGCTCTCGCACTCGTACCGTCAACGGGACGCCGATCACCATCGACGTCGTGCTCCACGAAGACCCCGACCAGACCGATCGTCCTGACCAGACTGACGCAGGGGCGGTACGATTTCTCGAGGATGAGCAGGAACTCATCGATACGCTCACAACGTTACTGAAGTTCCACTTCGACCGGCGGGAGTACATCACCGATCTCCGTGAATCGAACAAGCGCCTCGAGCAGTTCGCGTACGCCGCATCGCACGATTTACAGGAACCGCTTCGGATGGTCTCGAGCTACCTACAACTGATCGAACGCCGGTACGCTGACACACTCGACGACGACGGCGAGGAGTTCCTTGCGTACGCCATAGACGGGGCCGAGCGAATGCGAGAGATGATCGGTGGGCTGCTCGAGTACTCTCGCGTCGAAACCCGGGGCGATCCCTTCGAAACGATCGATCTCGACGCGGTCATAGCTGACGTGTTGGACGATCTTCGGGTCACGATCGACGAACATGACGCGGACATTTCCGTCGAGTCATTACCGACCGTACAGGGCGACGTCGGTCAACTTCGACAGGTGTTCCAGAACCTGCTCGACAACGCGATCGAATACAGTGGTAACGACACGCCGCGCGTCCACGTCTCCGCCGACCGTAATGGCGACGACTGGACGATCACGGTGCGTGACGAAGGAATCGGGATCGACCCTGACGATGCTGATCGCGTCTTCGAGGTGTTCCAGCGGCTTCACACCCACGACGAGCACGCTGGATCCGGAATTGGCCTCGCGCTCTGTCGTCGGATCATCGAGCGCCACAACGGCAAGATCTGGCTCGAGTCCGACCCGGGGGAGGGGGCAGCGTTTTCCTTCACCCTTCCGGCCGTGGATGAATAGCTCTGTCTGAAAATCAGAGATGGCTTGAAGTGTATGATGAGGTGCATCTCAGATGGGACTGACGATGCTCGAGGGGCCAGGGGCGCTCGTTTGGGCGTCTACTAATTTGATTCCGGAATCTCGTCTATCCCGGGAACGTCAGATAACTATGGCATAACGAGCGGTTTTAATCCAATACAGGCGACGGATTATTCGCCGTTCCGGGAGTGCGTCACTCAGGCATCGATACCGGCTCGAACCTCTGTAGTCCGAAGTACGTCACCACGACGGCCCCGAGGCCGATCAGAAGGAGTCCGCCTGCGATCAGATCACCGAGGATCGGAACCGCGCCGGCCACCTGTAACAAGGCCATGATACCGACGACGCCGAGCCCGGTCGCCAGTCCAACCCGCGGCGTGTCCAACTGCTTCCCGGCAAGATATCCCAGCCCGATGATCCCGTAAGCGATCGTCACCAGCCCGATCAGGAGTCCGAGGATGCTCACCGGGAGAAGAACCAGGGTAAACGCCATGAACACGAACACGGCCAGGAACGTTACGGAGAGGAGTGCGCCCACAGTAAGGCTGATCACCGGGTGATCTCGCGCGGTCGTTCCGATATTTTCGAGCAACACCGGGCGCTTTCTGGAGAGCCACGCCCCGACGATGGAGAGGATCAGTGTCGTCAGAACGACCGGCGTGTACGCGGCGACCGGGTCGGGTTCGGCCGGCGCGAACTCGACAGTAGTTCGCTCAGCAATGGTCGCTTCGTCTGGCAATTCCTCACTCCCGCCGATGTGCTGAAGTTCGCCGTCGATCGCTGCACCATCTTGGACAACGAGTGACCCGGAGAGTTGCGTCACGTCGCCTTCGACTGTCCCTAAAACCTGGAACTCGCCGCCAATGACGTAGACCGGGCCGGAGATCGTTTCGTCCTCAGGAACCGTAACGGTCGCGTCGCCGACGATCAACGCGCCGCGATGCTCGGTGATCTCGTGGCCACCCTCGATGACGAACTCGGTGGTTTCGACATCCACCCCACCGGCCGAGATCATGAGCAGGACGATGATCAGGAGGGGAACGAGTTCTAGGTTCATGACGACGCCCCTCCACGTGCTAACTCGAACATTCGATGCACGTATAGCAGTACGGGCAACGCGACGACGAACAGCAGTGAGAGCGCGTTCACGTACGTTAGATGGCTCCCGAGCGGGAGTCCAATTCCCTCGGAGTACAGCGCCAGCGCAGTACTCATGAAGGTTGCCAGCCACCCAGCGATTCCGACACCGAGGGCTGTATGCGTGCCGATCGTCTCGGCGGTCGAGAGATCCGGCCAGAGCGCGAAGTTGAGCGTCGTGTAGAAACTGACTGCCAGCACGTAGAACATCGGCAGGATGAGCGCCGGCGTCTCGCCGGCACCGAACTGGATGTCGAAGACGTACAGCAGGTGCGTGAACGCGAACAGGCCAAATACCCAGAAGAACACCCAGTTGCGATCGAAATTCGTGTACAGGACACCGGCGGCGAGCGCTCCGACGACATGGAGAACGGCGATGAACAACCGGACGCTCAGGTCAGGAGATTGCCACGACGTGTAAATGTAGAGCGGTTCCTCGATGATCCGGAGAAATCCCAGGCTGTCGATGAAAAAGACGCCGAACATCAACAGGATCGGCCCCCACAACGCAAAGCTGAGCGTCCGAATCGGTATAGGTCGGCAAAACCGTCCGGTTCCGAACGTACTACGTTCGTACTGTCTAGCGAGGACATCGACAAACGCGAACCGCTTCACCGAAAGGGCGGCCAGAACCAGCACTGCCGGCACCATCATCGCGCTCATGACGAGACTAAACTCGTCGATCCGCCACTCGACTGGATACAGTGCCGCGACGAAAAACGAGAGGCCTGCCACAACCGCGGCGACGTACCCCCGATCTCTGATGGGGATGAAATCGAGCATGAAACTGAACGTCACCGGGATGCCGAGTCCGAGCGTCATCGAACAGACGACGACCCAAAAAACGAACTGTTCGACCGTACTCACGAACGGGGCAGCGATCGTCAGTAACAACTGGACGAGAATAATCAGAAAGAGCAGGCGAAACTTCACGTACAGATCGGTACTCCAGCCACGCCGATCCATGACGAGGCCGCTTCCGACGGCGGCGACGAGCGTGAGAAGCGCGAGGACGGCCATCACTATCGATACATCTTCGGGAGACATCCCGATCTCTCGCGTCCCGAGATCGGTCAATCCGAGCTGGACGAAGGTGAGGTTGTAGTAGTAGCCCGCCGTGAGCGCCGCCACGTAGATCAGGTAGCCTGTAACTGGAATCCACTGGCGTTCACGAACGAACACGAAGAGCTTCATTCACCTATCATACGGGTCGATCGATCTCTCCAGTTCTCACGCAAGTGCTCCGGAAACTGGAGCGAAGCAATCGAGCTGTCTCGATCACGTAACTGCTTCATCGCTGGTCAATCGTCTGAGAGTGACGTACAGGACGACGAACATCACGATGAAAACGGTTCCTCCCTGTACTACTTTGGTGAGCCGGCTTTTCTCCCTCGCACCTGCCGCCTCGTCTTCGTTGGTCGCTTCAATGACGTCTCCCGTCGTTTCTTCGACCGCATCGAGAATCGGATCACGTAACGGCGACTCCATGCCGGCTTTCACCGCTTCGGTGACGAGCAACTGAACGAGGTCGTTCTCCAGATCGAGCTTTTCGACTGCTGTTGCCATTCTATTGACCTCCGCGTTTCGAATAGTTCTGTGACATGATGGGGCGTTCTCGAATTATACCACGGACAGCAAGATAACTGTTACATCAGATCGACTCGTCATAGAATCCGTTTGCTCTTGGAAGCGATCGTTTTCACTCCGGGACTGTAGAGATGGACTGGATCAGAGTCCGGAGTTGAGAACCCGTTTGCCTCGAAGAGTGTGTTTTCCTCAATTTCGACGTCGCCGTCGTACAATGGCCACGGCTCGTGCTGGATATCAGCGTAGCGGACGGAACCATCTGAGGCTTCGGTATAGTAGCGGTAGCGCTCAGTGAGGAAGTGAGCGAGTGTGCCTGACTCGGCGTCGGTTCGACCGCTGCTCGATCCGTACGTCGCTTCGAACGCGACCGGCTTCGCTCCGGGGTGACGGCGACGACACGTGAATCGAAACCGGTCGTTCTCCGCGGTGAGGTCGATTGTGGCGTAGTAGTACGGGAGGTGATGAAAGAAGCGAGCACCAGCAACTCCCACGATTCCATCGGCATCGAGACTGAAGAAGTACACCCCAGGGTTCCCATCGAACGTGACGTACGTTCGAAGATTGAGTTCGGGGAGTGGGACTCCCGTTCCAGAAGGGAAAAAACGTGGTCGGACGTCAACGTTTGTAAACGGGATCACCGAGAGCCACGCGTGCCCGTCGTAGGTATCGAGCGTCAGGCGTTCCGGGATATGTGGCTCGACGACTCCGGGGTCGACCGGCCAATTAGCGAAGCACACGTAACGCCACTCCATGAAGAGCGAAACGACCATCCCACCGCTATTTCGGTTTTGTGAGACAATATTGTATCGCCAACCAAACACGCACGTAACCGCTCGAGCCACCGTGTTCGTGAGCGCAGTGTGTGACGTACACTTAAGATATCCGATGAAAAGGTGAGCGTATGGATTCTCACGCGACTCCTGAGCGAGACACGAACGAATCCCGATTACGCATCCGAAAAGTAGGCCTCTTTCTCGCGCTCGCGTTCGGCATCGCCTGGATCGGTGCCATCGTCCTCTATCTCGTTGGGATCGAACTCGGGTCGCTCGCCGGACTCGTGTTCGTTGTCGTGGTAGTCATGTGGGCACCGGCGTTCGCTGCGATCGGAACCCAACTCCGATACGGTGAGTCGATTCGAGAGGGATGCGGACTCGCTCTCGGTCGGCTTCGATGGGTTGGACTCGCGTGGATAACGCCGGTTGTGCTCGTTGCTTCCACGATCGGTATCGGGATCGTCTTTCCAGGTGTGTCGGTTACGACCGACTATGCGGTGTACCTGCTCGAGTTGGGCTTGAGTCAGGACGAAGCCGCTGACGCGATCGAACAACTGGAAGCGGTGCCAGTTCCACCTGCTGTTCTCTTCGTCGTTTCAGGTCTCGTCGCGGGGCTAACGATCAACGCCCTCGCAGCGCTGGGCGAGGAACTTGGGTGGCGCGGGCTACTGCTCACGGAACTCGCTCCGCTCGGATTCTGGAAGGTCTCGATTTTCACTGGAGCGGTCTGGGGCATTTGGCACGCGCCGATCATCCTACAGGGGCACAACTTTCCCGACGCACCAGTCATGGGTGTATTCGTAATGACCGCCGCGACGATTGCGATGGCACCGATCTATACGTATCTGACCGTCCGCGCTCGATCCGTACTCGCTGCAACCGTCCTTCACGGATCGTTCAACGGACTGGGAGCACTGTCGCTGGTCTACCTCACGGGAGCTGGAAATCTCGTGACCGCTCCCGTCGGCATTGCCGGAATCGGCGCTGCGTTGTTCGTCACTGCGCTTTGCGTTGTCCACGATAGAATCATTGCAGAGGAGCAGATTACGACTGGACGCCCGTTGTCTCCGTGGGTGTGACCGAAGACAGAGTGGTCTTTTGAGATATTACTCACGCGCTTTTGTGACCGATCGCTGGATGTGTGCTCGTAGCGCATCAGTTGCGAGCGATCCGGTGACGTGCCCCTTCTCCAGAACCCCAAGATGACTCCCTTCGTAGGTGAATCGTTGTGTTTCGTACTCGATGATCCGGTCGTAGCGAGCGAGCAGTGGGTCGCAGTCGTCCGCATCGTCGCTGGTGAAGGCATCCTCAAAGTCGAGGGTGGTGCGCAACACCTCCGGGTTTGCTCGTGCCGGTTCGGCCACTAGTTTGCGATAGATCGACGATACGAACATTTCACCCAGTCGTGCCCCGGCGAACATCGGGACGTACCGATCGACACCCGCATAATGGGCACGGTGGAGATTGACAGCCCAGCCACCGAGGCTGATGCCCGCGGCAAGGATGGCAGAGCAGCCTGTATCTCGCAATCGACCGGTCAGTGCCTCGATGAGTGAAGCTGATGTGGCGAGCATTCCAACGAAGTTTTCGAGATCCCCCATCGCCCGTATGTACTCTCTATTCGAACGATCGTGAAACGGCGCTTGGAGCACGATCAAGTTGACGTCTCGGTCGAAGTTCGTCCCGAAGAGGCGACGGAACGAGTTCGAACTGAACCGCCCAAAGTCGAACGGCTGCTCGCCACTTCCATGATGATACAGCAGCGTCGGTGCGTCTCGTCCTCGCCACTGGGAGACGAGATACGCTGCATGGAACTCTCCAATCGGAGTGGATGCAGAGACTTCCTGAACACCCCCGGTTCGAATGTTCTCGAGATCGACCGCCGTACCACTGACGACGTCACCGATCGGAGCGCTGGAGAGTGACCGCGAAAAGAACCTGGACTTTCGCAAGAGCAACCTACTCATCGAAATCGTCGCAACGTCGACGAATTCGTGTCTGTTCATCGGCGTTCGGATTCAGGTTCGGCGTACGTGTTCCGACCCAGTGCGCGATTCGCCGGACACTTCTCGGCTCCGGCCGTACCCAGCAGTACGAAGGCACCGAGTAGCAAGACTGCTGCGACGATGCCCTGTGTGGGATCGCCGAGTGGCTCTCCAAAGGCGACCGTCACCATCATCGCTGCAACCAGGACGAGCCCGACGGCAATTCGGACTGTTCGATCCGTTCCGCCAACGTTTTTCTCCATACCAGTCACTCCGACCGATCTTCACCGCGGGATAGCAGCCACCAGAGCGTGACGAACATGGCGATGAAAACAACGGTTCCCTGAAGAAACTTGGTTCGTCCTGTTTTCGACTGGTCAGTTGACTCTTTTCGATCCGCTATGTGCTCAGACGCTTCGTCAGTCGTGCGCTCGAATTTGGGCAGGAATTTCATATCCGGTGTGTGATTCGCCACGATAGAAGGTAAGTATACGAGTCAATTCTTCGGCTCCGGGATCGATCCGCTTCCTTGCTCTACCATCGTAGCTCGGCGAGCAACGATGAGACCAGCACAACTCTCGAAATTAGTAGACTCGGAAGGACAAGCCCACGCCACTTCGAGAATTTGCCAAATTCTCGACCAGAGGAATGGCATCGCCCAGTTGTCGATTAGTCCAGTGATTCCAGAAACGAAGACAGGATTTCGTTGAACGCCGCCGGATTATCGTGGTTCGCAAGGTGTCCCGCATCTGGCACGGTCTTGTACTCGCTGTTGCGGAGTTTTTTGTCCCACTCCTTCGCTTTCTTCCGGAGCCAGAAGTACTCGTCTTCACCGGCCACAATCAATTGCGGGAGTTCGGTCCGTTCGGGGATCCCCTCTTCGATGTCTTCGAGGAACACTCGTTCGAGGGAAACCATGTTCGCCTTCCCAGTACGTGCACTCGCCTGTCTTGCGTACTCTTGGGCCTCGGGAGTACGAGCGACCAACCGACCAAACATGTCGCACGTCAGTTTCTGCGGCATGAGTTGGAGTAGCCTCACGTGCACCCCCATCAGCTTGATCGTCCGTTCGGAGAACCCATCGTGTAACGGGAAGCCCCCGACGTGAACGAGCGCTCGAACGCGGTCGGGGTGATGGTACGCAACGTACTGGTTCAACAGGCTCCCCATCGACTGGCCGATCAGGACGGCCTGGTCGATTCCTTCGTCGTCCAGTACGTCGAGCAACTTGCGAGCCGAGACGTCGAATCGAACCGGTACGCTCGACCCGGCAGCGTCGCCACATCCAGGGACGTCCCACGAGAGAACCCGATACGACTCCGACAGCGTAGCGGTCTGCTCACGCCACGTCTCACGGTCGAGGGCGAATCCGTGCGTGAACACTACGGCGGTCGCCTCTTCGGGGCCGCTCACCTCGTAATGGATGCCGCCTGATTCACGTTCGGCCGCGGAATCGGCTCTCGCTTTCGAGCGCAAACGCTGAAGACCGAGCGCGAGCGCACCGATTCCGATTACGGGGGCGACGAGGCCGCCCCACTTCATGGATAACTCTCGTTTCCCGTCGGGATACGAGGGAGTGTCGGGGTCGTAGTACGGGGCTAGCTGATCGATTGCGTCCGTGTCTCCAGTCGACTGATCGATGAGGGCTCGTAACTCCTCGAACAGATACGCCATTTCGTCTCTGCCATCCCGAGCGTGACCTTCGACCGAGACCTTCGCGTACTCGTTTCGCATGAGCCACCCGATAGCCCAGACACAGATCGGTTCCGGGACGAATTCGAAGCTCCTGACGACCGACGGACTCGGTGCGTATCCCGCCTTGCGTACTCCTCGAAGTGCTTCCTTCGTCGCACGAACCGAAAGCACCAGCAGATCCCTGGTTTCGCCCAGCCGTTTCATGCGAGTGTCAGAAGCATACAGCGCGGGGACGAGGCCGGACATGAGCAACGCGACGTGGTATTTTAGCCACTCATCCATGTCCGTCCGGATCTCGACGTCGTACCCTCGCATGTCCGAAAGCACTGCGGCTACTTCTCGGGTTCTGGGACGAATCGTTCCATCGACCTCTCCGATCGGAATGGTGTATTTGTTGTCCTCGTTGATCGGGAGCACGCGCATGACGTGTCCGTCTCGTTTTCCACCAGGGTATGGAAACCCCAACATCACGCGCTCTTTTCCGAGTGCCCGGATCATTTCGTCAGACCCGTTGACGGTGTTCCCCATGAAGCAGAACGTCGAGACGTGCTTGTTTTCCGCCAACGTATCCAGAATCTCTACGGCTTGATGCTCCCCCATGACGACCAGGACGAGGTCGTAGTACTCGTCGGACTCCAGAGATTCCACTACATCGACGTGAGCAACTTCCTCCTCGTCAGCGTCTTCTTCCTGAATAACGATTCCATGTTCTTTCAGATCCTCCAGTCGTTGCCCCCTGGCGAGCAGCGAAACGTCATGTCCTGCCTCGTGAAGTCGCGCCGCTTTCAAGCTGCCTAACGGCCCTGCACCGAATACCAGAATCTTCATTTCGATCGACACCAGCCATTGCAGTACCCTTGGTCGTACCAGTCTCTGCGGGATCTGAGTTGGCGAACTCGACGAGATCGTAGTTCGGTTGTGGAGCCCATAGTACAAGTAGTGTATCGCGTTCGATATAGGGGAGGGTCAGTTCTCCAGGAGTGGGAGACGATTACCAAAGTGAGGTTGGTGTCTCGATCAAACGTTCTGGCGGGGCAGTTCAGCCAATGCTCGAAGCTGGCTGAGACGCTTCAGACACCATTATAACCACGATCGACCGAATCAGGCGCTGAACGGTCGAACTCCTGTCGAGGAGGTGTGGAACTATCTTTAAACAGCGAGAGAATCGCGCCCTTTAGGGCGGGCGTGAATCGCGTCACTTGACTACGCCACCCACAGACTACAGCAGTCTGAATACCAAACGGAACATATTAGTGCCAAGAAAACGTACAAAGGATTGTGCGAACTGAAATCGATATGGATCGAGGGAGCGACCTCCATGAACGAGTAAAGGACTACGCCCGCGATAATGGCATCCGACATCCTCGTGCCTACGCTGAACTAATCGAGAAAGGATTAGACGCCAGTGACGACGATAACTAAGACACTTCAAGCGACGTTTGTCCCACCGACAGCCCACAAGCAGTCGAAACTGAACGACCTACTCGAAACCTACCGTGACGGTCTGCAAGAGGCGTTCGACGCCGGGGCGAGTACCATGTCGGCGGTGAGTGACGTTGTGACGCCCTACGACCTGCCGTATCAAGCGAAGGCTGCTCTGTGCAACTACGTTCCGAAACTCCGCAAGACGTACGACGCGAAGGAGTTGGACGACGAACACCCGATACGGCTCACGAACCAAGCCGCGAAATTCGACCACTCCGAAGAACGTGACTACGAGTTTACGTGGTGGGTTCCGCGCCCCGGTCGGGGAACGAATTTCTGGATTCCGCTCCGTATCAACCCCGAGCAAGAAGCCCTCTGGCACGCCCTCGTATCGGAGGACGCGAAGGCAGGCGAGATACGGCTTCAACAGCACCGGAAGAACTGGGTACTGCACGTCACCGTCGAGTACCCAGTCGAAGAACCAGCGACTGACGGTGACGCCACGCACATCGGCTTAGACATCGGAGAAACCGCCCTCATCACGGGCTGTGCCCTCAAGGACGGTTCTCCGACTGACCCGTTCGTGTGTAGCGGAAGCAGAGCGAAGCATCTCCGCAAAGAGATGCACACGACCCTGAAACGACTCCAAGAGCGTGACGCATCCGAGTGGCGGATTGAAGACCGATTCAGCCACTACCAGAACGCGCTCACCGACATCGTGGAGAAAGCGTCTCGACAGACTGTCGAGTACGCTCGACAGTTCGAGAATCCGGTATTGGTGATGGAGGATTTGACGTACATCCGTGAGCGTCTCGACTACGGGACGTACATGAACCGTCGCCTTCACTCGTGGGCGTTCGCCCGACTGCAAGGGCGCATCGAGGACAAGGCGACGGAAGCAGGCATCCCGGTTGAGTACGTGAATCCGGCGTACACCTCGCAAACGTGTCACGGGTGCCACCATCTCGGTCGGCGGGACTCACAAGCTGAGTTCCGGTGTTCGAACGACGACTGTCACGTTTCGACGTTTCAGGCCGACATCAACGCTTCCGCGAATATCGCACGACGGATTGACCCGTGGGGAGAGAGCGTCCCGCTTGACAAGGCGGAATGCGATGACTCGCCTCAGGATGGGAGCGGTTGTGACACCGCCACGACCCACCGTGAGAAGAGCGTACCAGCGCAGATGACGCTCACGGCCTACGAAGAGTCGGAACCCTCTGTCAGCGTTCACGAGACCGTCGGTCTCGTGCAGCCCGCCAGAACCGAAGGTTCTGGAGACGGCGACTAACTGGTATTCCCCATGCGTGGGAAGCCTCGCCGTTGACGGCGAGGAGGATGTCACCATCCTGTTGCTCGGTTCAGCGATCGCGGTCACGATCGGTTCGTTCGCTCGAATAAATCGCCGAGCAGCATTGTTGCTCGTTCCGTACTTGTTGTGGGTCGGATTCGAAACATACCTCAACTACGAAATCTGGCGCCTCAATCGGTGACCTGCCGCTGATTCGATCGAAGTGTTCGGAACGCAACATTCGAATCAATTGGAAACGGACGATAGATCAATCACGGATTTCGATGTCACCCAAGAACGCGACGCCTGACACGATCAGATCCGGATCTCCACCCGCTTTCCGACCCTCAGCGTGACGTGGTCGGCGGTCTGTGATGTCACCCAATATTGAGATCGTCTCGAAGCGAACCTCCCACTCGGGCGGGACGCGCAGTTCCGCATCACCGAACACGGAAACGACCTCGACGATCGCGGGACGCGTTTTAACACTCGCATCACGAAGGTCGAGTTCGCCATCACCGAACACAGCGACGAGTTCCGCTCCCGTGAAGCGATCCGTGGTGATACGTCGTTCGTCACCCCCGAAGACACTCACAACGGACACCTCGCCGATTGCATCGATTCCCTCCAATCGAATACGTTGACGTCGCCGCGAACGACTGATCATGAGCAGAACGCCAAATAAGATGACGAACAGCGGCCACCAAGTGCCGATCGCATCGTCCGGGAGGACACCCACGTTTCGAAGAAAGAACGTCCCTGCGATGGCGATGATCATGACTGGGCCGACGAGGTTGTGAAACTCGCTCCGAATCAACGCCCACACGCCCACCAGAACGAACAGCGCTGCGATCCAGCCCCACATCGAACGCATCTCGACGAGTCCCGTCGTCGATAGTAACAGCACGAGTCCGATGAGTACGATTACGCTCCCCGTCGTGAGACGTCCCGACAAGTTCCGCGTCATGGCTGTATATCACGATCAGGATACACATTAGAATTATTCAGATACGGAACAATAACGAGAAGCTTACCGAGTACCTCGCTACTGGACGGGTAATACGTGCTGGCCACTCATGCGACCGCTCCCGTCATGGTTCTCTCAATGACTATAGCATCCAGTCAAATCCGTCGAGTACAGCCTGTTTACCTCCGGATTCGATTATGTCTCCGTGGCCAGGGATTACCCGGTCGAAATCCCATGCGAGAACGTCCTGAAGAGACCTGCGAAACGATGTGTTGTTGGCGATCGTGAGTCGAAAGTCGAGCGGCGGACCGACCTGTTTGTAGACGCCTGCGACGTGAGCCATTATGCGAGTTTTCAGCGGGCTTCCATCCCCGATGTGATACCCGACGTCGCCAAGGATGACCGTTCGACTCGGCCGGTGAAAGTACGCGATTTCGGAGATCCACCGGTTTCCCAGAATCGCAACTTGGTCGAGATCCGGTGCCCATCGCGGATCTGGCGTATCACCCAACAACTGGTCGAATTGCAAATCAGGTCGGCGCACGTCGAGCCCTGGGGCAGCTAAGAGTTCTGCGGTGGGGTATGCGGCCTCGTACTGCTCCATATAGCGGTGGCCGTGGAGCTTGCTCGCCGGTGCGACGAACCGAACCTCCCCGAGGGCGTCAAGGGCCGGTTTGAGTTCGGGTGTCAACTCGCTCGGTGATTGAATGAAGAGCCCACCGCTCGAAAGCCGAATCACGGTCATAATTCGGCCAATCTCGAAGCCGAGAAACCGAAGCGGTTCCTCGTACGTCCACAGTCGTTCCGACCATTGATTGAGCATGTGCGCCTACAATTCACATACAACCGGTCGTGTAATCAAAGATGGTGCAATAAAGTTGCACCGTCCAGCCTCTCGTACGTAGTATCCTCAACGACTGATGACGACGAGTACCTGTCTGTATTTCCCTGTAGTGGGTGTAACATACCCCTCTGGTGTGAATTACAGTGATCGAACCCGAATTCTGGCGGCTGCTGGCCACGATCTCGGCGACCATGATCGGTCTGGTCTTCCTCGGAACGATGTACTACCTGGAATCGGGGTGGAAAGAGTACGAGTTCTATAGCCGTGAAATGGAGGCACTAACCATTCATGGTGCACAGATCATCGTCGCGTATTTCTCCACCGTACTCGTCTTGTCACTCCTTCAGGAACCGTTTCTTCCTCGAATTATCTCCACCATCGCCTTCAGTATGCTCGCTGTGACCGTGATCATTGTCACTCGTTCGCTCAACGAAGCGCTTCGTGCCTTCGAGAACGGCCCTGCCGACCGGGATTCGATGACGTTCAAATCTTCCCGAGTGGGGAACTGGATCGCCTTCATCATCGTTTTCGTTGGGCCACCAACGGTCTTTCGCACTACGCAGTTAGCGGACTCTGCAGGTAGTCCCCTCTACGTTGCAGAATTGAGCCTCGCCTGGATCGCCATACTGGCCCTGCTCTTCGGATACTGGAATCTCATCCAGTTCCTACTACTCCCGTACGAGGTACGCAGATGGGAACGTGATCTGGAATGAAAATCCACCTCCGATTCGAGAGCGGCCAGCCTGGCCACACAAGCAGCGAGGTCGGGAGGCCACTTGTGGCGAATCACGGTAGCGCCTCTGGCTCTTCGATCAGCTCCTTCAACCGTTGAACGAACCGAGTTGCCGGTGCGCCGTCAACGACATCGTGGTCGAACGTCGCCGTGATCGACAGGTACTCGCGGGGTTCAATGTCGCCGTTGACGATCCCCGGCTTCTGGCTGATCCCGCCAACCGTGAGTTGAAGCGTGTAGTTTGTCGGCGTGATTCCCCACCCACCACCGGTGCCGAACATTCCGACCGACGACACCGCAACGGTGCCTGCGATTCGTTTCCAGCGTCGAGGAAACCACTGCGGGAGCCGAAAGAACAGCCGCCGGACAGGCCCGGGGAGGCGAAAGGCCAATGAGGCAAAACCGGACTGCTGTCGTCTGCCAGGATCCGTCTGGACTGTCCGAATCTCGTCGTGAATCGACTGCAGTGACCGCCGATTCGCCGTCCTGATGACGTGCGGAATGCCAATCCGGTTGCCACCGATTTCAACCTCGATGATGACCATCACGTCAACGTCATCGAATTGGACGATCCGTCCCCGCCAGTCACGGTATGCGTTGATGTGGCGATGATCTTCGAGGGCTCGAGCCAGACACTGTACGAGAAATGCAGTGAACGAGAGTTGCTCGCCCGCTCTCTCCTCTCGGTCGTGAATGCGCTGGCGGGCTTCGGTTACGTCGAACTCGACGAGTCCGTGGATAACGCTTCGCCGGCCAGCCATGCGCATCGCGTCAACGGTTCCCCGCCGCTGTATCGGGAACGGTTCGATCGTGTCACGTGACTCGCTCATTCGAGCCCTGCTTGGTCGTCAGCAGTGGGAGTGGTGATCCCGAGTCGCTCCTCGAGGAACGTGGCGAACTCGTTGGCGAACGCCTCGACCTCGTCCCAGTCGGTGAACTCGACATCGCGGGACGTTTCAAGCTCAGGGTGCTTCTTCTTCGTCATCCATTTGAACAGCGCTCGCATGAGGAATCCGTACGCCGAGAAGCGCAGCGCCCCGCCGAAGAGGCCGATCCGGTCGGGACGCCAGTTCGTGGCTTCGATGAACTCGTCGAGGTATCCCAACGCTTCCGCATCTCCCTTCTCGGTTTCCTCCCCGGAGGATCCTGAGACCTGGAAGAACCCGGTCGGTTTCGTCACCAGTCCGTCGCGGTTGGCGCTAACGAACTTTCGAACCGCCTTCTGTTGTCTTCCCATGTGAATCGACGCACCCACCAGTACGGCGTCGAAATCGTCGAGGTCGAGGTCAAGGCCGATCTCCGATACGTTCACCGTCGTCGTCTCGTGGCCACGTGCGGTGATCTCGTCGGTGATTCGGTCGGCTACTTTGGCGGTCTGTCCCTCGCCGGTTCCATAGAGCACGAGGATTGTTGCCATGGAGAATCTCAGGGTACTATCCTCGCAACCACAATAAAGGGATGGCAGAAATCGAGAGCTACCTCTCTCAGCGCTTTCCTTCGCCGTCCATCAGGAGTCCTGGGAGGTGAACCCGCTCCGGTATCTTCGTGCCCAGTCAACTGGTGACCCACGGTGAACGGCTACGCATCCGGTTCATCAATCGCGTGTATTCCGTCGGTCGGTTGCGATGGGTTCGTTCCACCAAACGCCCGCAGGTAGTTGATGGCCAGCGCCGCCGCGATGACGAGTGGAAGCATCGTGAACACGACTACCCACACCGAGACGGTGATCTCGCCCTCTAGAACCAGCACAACGGTCATCCCCGTGATCGACGGGGTGAGTAGTGCACCGAGCAGGAGAACGACGCCACCGGCGACGTATCCCCACGGACGTCGCTGCCAGAGCCAGTAGCCGGCGATCGCCAGTGCCGGAACCACGACAGCGAGATCGATGGCGTGGCTGACCGTCGCCTGTTCACCGAGCTCATCAACGATCGTGGGTGGAGTCCCTTCTATCAATGGTGGCACCAGATCCCCTAACCACAATAGCGCGAGGCCGAATGCAATCACCCAGAGGAACCCGCTGTAGACGACGGGCGAGACGCGACCGTGAACCTCACGGTAGACTCGATCTTCGTCGATACCGGCAAAGCCGCTGATGAGCGCGAACAGCGAGAGGCTGAACAGGGCAACGTAGCCGAGGAAGAACTCGTTCCACGCGACCGAAAACGCGATTGACGCCCACATGTAGGTCATGTAGGCGAGCGCGCCGAGCCAAATCACGTATCCGCGAAGCGAGCCGCGGGCGGCTAGCAGGAGTCCGAGCGCCAGCACCGGTACGCCGATGAGAAGGATCGTGAGGTCCTGCACGTACAGCGCCGTGAGGAAATCCGGGTGATCCCTGTAGTGGCCCGGACGAAAGAGTCCGAGGAGCGTCGAAACGATCGACAGGACGAGGATCGCAATCGTCGTCCCGATCTGCCAGCGCGAGAGTGAAGTAGTCATCCTCCTGTCACCAATAGCATGCACGACCCCCACTGAGATAACTTCCGACGGAGGTTCCTGTCCACGGGGAACCCCCCTCGCTATATCGCGCCTCTCGACCAAGTGTAGCTCGTGTTATCGAAAGCGAGGAGTGCTTTTGCCGGTAATCCAGCGCTCACGCTCCGGCAGCGGGTGCTGCTTGTGATACCGATCGTGCTCATCGTTTCGATGTATTTCGTATTCAACGGCCTCGTTTCCCGGTTTGGCTATTCGCTCGGGTTCAGCTTGGGAATGATCGTTTACTGGACGGTGTGGTGTATCGCGCTTCCGCTCGCACTGCTAGGACCGTCCGAGTTTATCGACATGTTCCGTGAGACGAAACCGAGATTCGGAGAACGTCCCCGAGCGACACTGCTATTGCTTCTGTGGCCGATTCCCTTCCCCCTCGTGTTCATCTTTCTGCCGCGAATCGGTGATGCGACGATGACGATCATCTTCGTCTCGATCACGGTCGGAATTGCCGTCGGCGTCGCCGAGGAGGTATTCTGGCGTGGAACCTACGTCCGGATCTTTCCGCACTCACTGGTGTTCGGGTACCTCTTTCCAGCCGTCCTGTTCGGGCTCTGGCACCTCGCTCCCGCGTCGATTCACGAAGTTCCCTATCCTGGTTCACCCTACTCGTTCGTTCTCTACGCAATCGCGCTCGGCCTCTCTTATGGCTATTACGCTTTTCAGACCGGTTCGATCCGCTGGGCGACCGTCTCACACGTCGTCCACGACTCGCTCGGCATGGCCGGGTTCACGTTCATCGTACTCGTCGAACTGGTAGCGTGAGAACCGACGACTCCTTCGACGGTAGATTGGCACGTGTCTACTATGTACTCTGTTAACGCACAGTAACCCAGGTGATGCCAATGGGAACAGGGCTGGGCGATGAAGCCGGCACAGGCGTGAGTTGGAGAGCTCGACCGATTACGATCTGGCTCTACGCGCTCTTGGCGGTCGCCCTCGGGGTGACGGCGCTGTTCGGCGGTGTGATAATGCTTCTCGACCCGTCCGGAACGACGATGGCACTCCAGGTCGAGTGGCTCGACGGAACCCCATTTCGAGACTATTTCATCCCTGGGCTCATCCTATTCGGTGTACTCGGCGTCGGTTCGCTCGTCGTTGTATACGGAATCGCCCGCCGCCGCCAGTGGGCGTGGTGGGCAGCCGTCGGTCTCGGCATCGCGCTGGTCGGCTGGATCACGACCCAGGTGCTCCTCCTCCAGATGTATCACATCCTCCAGTTCGTCTACGGTGCACTCGGGGCCACGCTGGTCGCTCTTGCCGTCCATCCGTCCACTCGCACTGATCTGAGACGGTGATACGGCGCAAGTCGAGCCCTGAGTGCCGTACCTTGCCAGTCGATGATTTGCCCGTGACGCGTTACTCAGCACACCTTTTCGTCGTCTACCTCAATCTGGGTCTCATCAACCGTGACCCTGAAATCTCGTTACAATCGATTTCCGCCGGCAGCGTCGTGCTGTCACGCCGTAACGGGTCGCTCATTTGAGGTCAAAGGTACGGACAACGATCACGCACTCCCGTCAGTCTCTGTTGGCCGGGTCGAGGAGCTGCTCTTGTCTCGACTGAAGCGTTCAGCGCGGACTTTGATCCCGCGCATCAGTCCACGCTCCATGATGAAATGCGGGAGTTCGTACGCCAGATAGCGGAGGACGTACCCGAGAACCGTTCGAGTCTTCGGCTTTCGACCACGAACGACGAAACGCGTCGTCTCCTCGCTCGTCGGATCGAGATGGAACGTCCACGTCCCGCCGTCGTGTCCCTGGAGGACGAGCGTTCGGCCCGGTTCAATTCGTCTGACGGTCATCGACGTGACCGGGCTCTGTAACCAGTACTCTTCGTGAACCATTCGAATCGAATCACCCTCCTCTAGCTCCTGAAGTTCCGGGACGATTCGATCGACGTTGTGGATGTCTGCACCGACGAGATTTTCGAGCCAGGTGTAACTGTAGAAGCCACCGCGTCCCTGTCCGAGTTGCACGATCCACGGCCACACGTCTTCACGTGGTGCGGCGACAGTGATCGTGCGGGTGGTTTCATCGGTCGGTTCGGAGACGAGGTCGTCGCCCGGCAGCTCTCGGCTTATCTCCTCGTCGGTGGCACCCCACGTTCTGTGCCACGGGCGGAGAAGAATGTGGTAACTCGTTACGAGTCCGGCCAACAGGAACAGAATCAACCAGCCATTGTGCCGACGAATTGGCACTGAGGAGAATTCCGTTGCTTCCTCTCCACATCGAGAATGCGGTGCTGACTCGAGTCGTACGCGGTGATGTGCTCGTCTCGATACGAATCCAAACATGCCTTTTCTTGTACTCGAGTACGCCTCTCGACGGCAAGTAATCAGAGGCCTTAGCGAATGAAAAACACATAGAACGCCATCGTTGCCGAGATAGCCAACAGAGCGACCAGCGTACTGCTTGGCCACGATGTCCCTCCGGCCACACGAACTGCAACGACGGTGAGGCTGAGAGACCAGAGGAGGCCTACCCAGATATAAACGGGGAAGAGGAGGACTTCGTCGAGCAAGAGCGGGATATTCACATCGGCACCCCACAATTCTGGATACAGGGATGCGATCACCATTTCGGGCGGCCAGACGATCACCGCCTGTGGGATGTAGAACGCAAACCCGAGCAAGAGGAGGTACGTTCCGAGCGTCCCGCTTGCACCAAAGACCCACACCGCGAGCAGGTACGCGGTTCCACCGAGAATGAGCCACCCCAGGAGTGCCACGGGGAGTGTGAACAGGAGTTGCCACTTGTAATACACTTCCTCCGCAATCGGTAGGTAGGGCGGAAATGCTGGCTGCAACCGGTTGCGGACGAGGAAGACGGTTGCAACGAGGTACAGGGTAGCGTAGGCGACGACCGAACCGAACCCGTACCAGAGACTCTCGGACTGTAACGTGGAAAAGGTTGCTGTAGGCGAGATGATGGTACCGATCCAGAACTCCACGAACCGCTGTAGCGATGCGACGAAATCCACCATCGGCTTTCAGTTATTTGTTGGTGTTCCAAAACAAAGGGTACCGGGCCTGCGAGAGCGATTTGCGTCGGATCACGGAGTGAGTTCGATAATCTGAGCCGCTTCTCGGTAGTTCGCGGCTGCGAGGAGTGCGATCCCAGTCACGAGAACGAGGAGTTCGCTCCGGGAGAATTCCCAGTCCCTCGGTGAGCGAACGCGCTCGAAATCCTCGCGCCATCGTGGTGGTGATTCCTGGTGCCAGAGCATCACTTCTCGTGTTGCAACGGCGATGAGCACGAACGCGGACAACTCGAACCCTCCGCTCCGTCCCACTATCGTCGCAAGCGATGGCTCGATCCGCCCGACTTCGAGCGCGAGCGAGCCCGTGCCCCAGACGAGCGCGCCGTTAACAACGCTGACAAGCACAACTAGATATCCCATCGGCGTGTTCACCGATCGGAGGGTGTTGGCAACAACGATGATCCCTCCCGACACGAGGAGATTCCATCCGAAGATACGCAGGAACGTCGTTTCGATCTCATCCGTCTCGACGGGAGCAACGTACGCCAGCGACGTGCCTCGAAGGAGTCCTTCCGGGAGGATGTGATAGCTCCCGACCCACACGAGCGAGAAGACGACTGCACAGAAACCCCAGAACGAGACTGCTCTGACGTACACGTTCTCGTGGTTGACGTATCGACCGAGCGTCCGGGACAGTCGTTTCAAGTAATGTTTCTCGGAGTCCGTGATCCGATCACCCATCATGGTCGTTCTTCGGCGACAGGGTCGTCGTAGGTATTTCGGCCCAGTGTACGGTTTATCGGGCATTTCTCGGCACCAGCCGTACCCAAGAACGCGAACGCGAGCAGTAGTAGTACCGCTGCCACAATCCCCTGGGCGGGGTCACCGAGTCCCTCTCCGAAAGCGATCGTCACCATCATCGCCGCAACGGACACCAGGCCGAGGACGATTCGAGCCCTTCGATCCCGCCCACCGACGTTCTTTCTCATCGTGTCCACCTCGCGGGCTTCACCTGGATCTGCGGCTGGAAATCCGCTGGACGGATTCCACTCACCCATCGACGGTAATACCACACGGCGACGATGAGGACAGCGAGTCCGGCGAAAAATGGGATATCCATGGGTGCATCGACGACCACCTGAGGCTGCCAGTTGAATGTTCCGTGCAGAACGCCGACGAAGACGACGTTCCGCGTGTACTCGTACAGGATCCCCAGTGCGAGCCCGAGGATCATGACTATGATGAGTGACTGGACAATCGCCAAGGGCGAGGTAAGTCCCTCGATGAACACCCGTTGTGGGATGTGCCATATCGTGAAGAGAACCACTCCGAAAAGGATCGCTACCGCCTTTCGCACTCGGTTGTGACCCCCGTTCAGGAGCGCCACAAGTTTGTTCTGCAAGTACGCCCGGAACGCGAATTCCTCGACTAGACCGACAAAGGCGATCTGGGCGATCCCCACCGCGAGGAAAAACGCGAGTGAATCCCACTGCTCCGGGAGGCCGAACTGAACCTCGCCGGTCGAGACGAACACGGACAAGGCCCCGACGACGTTTATCGCCACCCAGAACAGAACCACCAGCACGACGCCCGGGAGTACATGCTCCCGGCCGAGACCGACGTCTGCGGCAGATATCCCTTCCCATCGAAGGGCCAGCCAGGCAATCGCGCCAGCGACCGCGAACGCTCCGGCCATGACAGCAAGGAGGACAAAACGATTGTCGAACAACGGATAGATGACGAGTGGGACGAACACGACCCAGAGGCTCGTGGCGACGAGAAAGACGATCGGTGGAAGAAGTCCTCTTTCGAAGACCATCGAGGATGCGTTCTCCACCGAACGTGACGCGGCCGCGGGGGACATATCTATAAGAACATGTGTTATTTGACACGATAATACCAAGGTCTAATTCCCTCTATCGAGGAATCCAGTCATTCATTTATATTGGCACGTGTAGAACTGTTCACCCATGGGAGCCGGCGATACATGGATCAATGCGGTCGTCGGTGCCGTCATCACGATAAGTCTCTCGTTCACGGGGTTTTCGCCACTGTTGGGTGGCGGCGTCGCGGGCTATCTCCAAGCGGAACCACCCGCAAGTGGGGCGAAAGTAGGAGCCATCTCCGGCGCGATAGCTACTATACCCCTATTCCTGATAATGGTTCTTGGTTTCGCCCTGTTCGCCGCAGTACCTGCCGGGCCCGGAGGCGTTCCCGGAGGGGTTGAACTGCTCGTCATCTTCGTGGTACTGCTGCCGATGATATTGCTCTGGTTCGTCGGCTTGAGCGCAGCTGGGGGCTACGTCGGTGCGTACCTTCACGCGGAGAAACGATGAGTACCGCACGAAGGCACCTTCTCGCGTTCGTCCTGCTGACATTCCTCATTTCGTGGACTGCGTGGGGTGTACTCGCTGTGCTCGGCACCGAACCGGGAATCAATCTCGGGGGAGTGCTGTGGCTTCTCGGCGGGCTTGGCCCGCCGATCGCAGCCGTCGTCGTGACACGAATGACTGACGGGAGCCAGTCTACGAGACAGTTGCTGGGTCGGCTTCTCCGGTGGCGTGTCGGCTGGCGGTGGTACGGCGTCGCGGTATTGCTCCCCGGTGTCGTCGTCATCAGTGCAATTATCATCGACGAGCAGGTTCGAGAGGTGACCACCCCGATTCCGGGCCCCGAATTCGGTCTCCTACTCGTCGCCCTGATTGTGTATAGTTCGGTACTTGCCGGAGGACTGGAGGAGATCGGCTGGCGTGGCTTCGCACTGCCACGATTACAGACGTCCTTCAACGCACTGACTGCGAGTGTCGCTATTGGTGTGGTCTGGGCGGTCTGGCATGCGCCCCTGTTCGTGATCCCAGGAGTGTGGCATACGGATCTCCCGGTTTTGCCGTTCTTTGTTCAGGGGATCGCCCTCGCAGTGGTATTCACGTGGCTGTACAATAGCACTCGCGGGAGTCTGTTACTCGTCGTTCTCCTCCACGGCTCCGTGAACGCGTGGTTATCGACCGTATGGCTCCTCCGAGAGGATATTGATCCAGTAACCCTCTGGGTGATGGCGCTTCTCGTGTGTCTGATCGCCTTCGGTGTGGTAGCCGTCTACGGAACCGAACATTTGTCGCACAACGAGCGGCAGATGGTATAACGAACTATCAGGAACCGTGTGGAAGCCGTTCGAGCCATCCTTCACTACGTACTCGATTCGACCTTCGACGCGGCTCGAATTGCTCGGAAGGCGAATCGATACGCTGTACTCCTGGACGCCGTCTGGTTGAAGGTGCCGATCAGATACACGTCGGTGCCGGGGCTGTAGAACATGAACGAATTCGTCGATCCGATACCGCCCCAGGCGCGATATTTCGAGAGCAGAGGTATCGGACGGAACCGAGCGACCCCGTACCCGTAGTCGAGCCCGATCGAGAGCCGTCGCCACTGGGTCATCTCGTCGAGCGTCTCCTTTCCGACGAGGTCGCCTTCGATCAGCGCACGGTGAAACGTGAACAGATCCTCGGCCGTGTTCACTGTCTGACCGCCAGCATACCAGCCGCTGAAGGATCTGTACTCCTCAACGTCGAAGGTCTCGTCCTCCCACTGGAGGGGTGGAACGGGTCGATCAGGTTCGACCGCGGGTTCCGAAAACTGAGAAAGATACGAGTGGTTCATCGACAACGGCTCGAAGAGGTAGTCGTGCAACGCTTCGTGATACGGCCTTGATGTAACGGATTCGATAACGAGCCCGAGGAGATTGTAGCCGACCTCCGAGTAGTAGATGCCGTCCCCAGGCCGGAAGTGCGGATGTAAATTCTCCTTTGCCCACTCGATCGTCTCCTCTGGTTCCCAGAAGCGATCCGGGTCGTCCACCATCACGTCGAGAAACGTTTTCCCCTCTGGCGATTGCTCTTTTCTCCGGTTCAACAGTCCAAAGTCGTCGCTGAGGAGATGCGGTAGACCGGACGTGTGACTCAGTAAGTGGTGGATGCGGATGTCGTCCGTGTAGTCCGTCCCTCGGTAGACGTGGAGTCCATCGAGTACCTCATCGGCCAAATAGGGTGTAACCGGGTCGTCGAACTGCAATTCATCCTCCTCCACCAGCATAGCGATGATCGTCGAGGTGAACGCCTTCCCGACGCTCGCAGCATGGTACGGTTGGTTCGGCTCGGCTGGTGTCTCACTAACCTGCCCGTAAGCCAGATTCCAGTGAACATCTCGGCTCTCGGAGTGAATAAGGAAGAACGCATTATCGAACGCAGGGGTGTCGTCCACCGTCGTTCGTAGCCTGTTTTCGATCTTCGACTTCGCTTCAGCAGGCTCCATAAGTGGGCCTCACCATCAGTCACCATATATCAAGAATATCGTTCCTCGGGGTGGAGAATCACCTATCGGCTATATCTTAACTGAATTCGATGAAATCCGTATCAAAATGGAGGGGGGGGCGCCACCACCTTCCCCGCTAACTGCCGACGCTAATCCGTGCGTCGAAAACCAACCGATCGACCTCGTCGTATATTCGGATATCGACCCAGTATTCGGTATCGGGTTCCCGATCTTCAAGTTCGATGACGAGCGGCGTATCCGACGAGAGGGTCTCGGTTCGGTTCTCGGCGGTTTCGATCGTCGATCCGGGCTCCGACTGGACGTGATAGGAAACCCGATATTCTAACGGGTGGTCTACATTCGGAGTGAACGTGTGAACCACACGGTGGTCGTGGAGCGACGACTCTGCGGTAAAGGCCACGGGTTCAGGTGGCGACTCCGACTCTTCAGGAGCGAAAACGTGTCCTCCGAGAACAAATCCGATAAGCAGACTGAATACGGCGACGGCACCGAACACGAGTAATATCCGGTGGGATTGCCTGAGAGTCATACGGTAGATGCGATCTCACCCCACCTATACGAAGTATCACATTCTCGGGAAAGAAGAATCAGACAGCGATGATATCCGTTTTCTCATTCAATTATACTCATGAAGAGTGTCGTTAACTCTCTCAGAAAGATCACCCCTCGATCGATACACGCATCTCTTCAACTCGGGATCGCAGCACTCGGAACGATCGTGATCCTCGTGAGTCTCGCCTGGTTTGCCACCATTTTCTTTGCTATGCCCCAGAGCGACAGCGGTTTTGCGGAAGGGTTGGCAATCGTGGTGTTTGGACTGTACGTGTTAGTGGGCTTCGTCGTGTTAGCGGTTGGACTGTTGATCCCACAACGTGGTAACGACGGAATCCGGTTTGCTCCGAGACAAAGAAAACTCCTCGCGTATGGAGCAATCGCTCCGGTCGTCAGTGTTCTCCTCATCCCGATAGGAGCCACAATCGCGCCACCACTCGCGGAACCAGTGAATATTGTGCTGGTAACTGTCTTGGTAGGACTGATTCTCAGCGGGCCGCTCGCCACGCTGAGTGTCGTGATAGGAAAACTGAAAGAGTGATCCTGCATTAGCGCCGTCGTATGGTTGGCATTTCTGGAATATACTAGACGTTCCTCGTCAGATAGTGCCTCAGTACGCGCACGCAGGAAACTCCCAGGTGGCGGGTGTGCTCAGCGCGACACAGTAATATGAATATGCCAAATCTCACCCACAATCGCTCTGTCTGTTGGAGGGGAATCCGACGGCCCAGTCGGTGCTTGTTGTTGGGATTATCATCACAATGAGAAGAGCCTAGGCCGGGATTTGAACCCGGGCTCTCGTCCTTACCAAGGACGCGCTTTACCGCTAAGCTACCCAGGCAGGCATGCGTTGGTTGACCGGAGTCGTCTTTATGGGTTTCGATTCCCCCCTGTGCGTGTGCCAGCGTGACACTGGTCGCGACGACCGTCGCCAGGAAGCTCGAGCTGGACTGGCCTGGCCGACGAGACGCCTACGGATCGCCCGCAGACGTCACACGGTCGGTCGTGAGTTCGGTTGGTGGGCGCTCGAGATCCGGTTCGACGTCTGGTTTCGGTTCGGGTTCGGGCTCCGCTTCCACCGCCACCTCGAGCCCTTCGACCGACGGCAGGCACTCCCCAGCCGGGGGAAACGAGGTGCCCACGTCGTCGGCAACGGTCGAGGCGACCTCGAGCAGCCCCGACGAGGCGTGGGCGTCGACGGCGGTCGCACCCGTTCGAACTGCTAATTCCAGGACGTCGCGTTCGAGATTGGCGTCGAGACCGGTGGCATCGGCTGCCGAGGCGTCGGCGCGGAGCGTCTGATCGCGGCCGAACTGGCGGACGGTGCGGACGGCGGTCGTGGCGGCGTCGGTACGTGCCAGGAGATAGAAGCCGCGGGCGACGAGGATGTCGGCGGCGAGAATCTCGAGGTCGGCCTGGCCGTCGCCGGTGGTGTCGGCCCACGGCTCCTCGTGGGCGAGCGACCTGGTGAGGCGCAGTCCCTCGTAGATGAGCTGAACGCCCGCAGCGTGGTGGGCAACGGCCTCGAGGTCGAGGGTGGAGGGGGTGGTTGCCGATCGCGACGCAGATGACCGGGCGGAACCATCGCTTTCGGTTTCGCTCACGGCCGTGTTTCCGGTTGCGTTCGTTGCGCTCGTTGCGTTCGTTGCGTTCGAATTTGTGGTTGCATGTGCACTCTCGAGTACCCTCGCACACGCCAGCGTTAACACGCCGGGCGTCATCGAGGCGGCCTCGAGCGTGTCGGTTATGAACGCAGATAGCGCGGCCGGTTCGACGTCCGAAATCGCGTCACAGGCGGCTTGCCGACAGGTGTCGACCCGATCCATTAACAGGGGCTTACGGCGGAGCAGCCAAAGACCTTTGGAAAGACACCACCGACGGGGAGCATGATCGAGACCGAGACGACCGGCAGGGTTCGAACGATTCGATTCGCGCGCCCGGAGGCCCGGAACGCCCTTACCTGGGCGGGCCTCGAAGCGCTCGAGGCGGCAGTGACCGAGGCCAATGCGCCGGTCGTCGTCCTCGAGGGGGCGGGGTCGGCGTTCTGTGCGGGGGCGGATCTGGATCTCGTGGCCGACATCGACCGGACGGAAGCCGAGGACTTCGCCCGGTTGGGCCAGCGGGTCGCCCGCGCGCTCGAGTCGACCCCGGCGATCACCGTCGCAGCGATCGACGGGGCCGCCCGTGGCGGTGGCCTCGAACTGGCACTCGCCTGTGACCTCAGAGTCGGAACGCCAGCAGCGACCGTCGGCGAACCAGGGGTCACGTTCGGGCTGTTCGGTGCCTGGGGTGGGACGGTTCGACTGCCCCGGATCGTCGGCGAGGGGAACGCGCTGGATCTCGCCTGTACGGGTCGAGTGATCGACGCCGAAGCGGCCCACCGGATGGGCCTGCTCTCACAGGTCGTCGACGACCCTGTCGAGGTGGCGACGGCGATGGCCGATCATCCGCCGGAAACGCTCGAAGTGTTGAAAGCCCGCCTTCGGGACGACGGCGACCGATCCGTGCAAGAAGAGCGGGAAGCGACGGCGTTCGGTCGGTTGGTCGAGCAATATGGGGACGGCATTGCCGATCGGCGGTGATGGGGACTGAGCTCGAGCGAGGACGGAGCGGTCGCCAACGGTGGTATAGTAACAACTGGAACGGTTCACACACTGATCGCCGATATGTCTGGCGATCAGGTGTGCAATGACGTGCAGTGGCTACTATAGCACGTCCACTCGAGCGAACGTGGCCGAATGAACTAATCAAACCGAGCAGGGGTCGAAAAGGGATTAGCGCCAGGCCGTAAGTGTCGGGGCATCGTCCGCTCGCATCGAGAGCCAGGCACCGTCTGCAGAGATGTCCGCAATAACGTACGTTTCGCGACCGCCATCGGAGTCAATCGAACTGCAGACAGTATCCGTAGACACGGACGTGTGGCACGTGTGATCCGTCACCATGCGAGGAAGTCTCGTACTCGTACGTATAAACCCGTCGGATCAGTTCTCCCGGCGACCGTCGAAGCGCGCCGTCGAGACGAACGTACAGAAGCACTGCCTTTATACCGATTTTCCCCGTAGCGTGGAGATATGAACGTAGCCGACGCAATGACGGCGCGCGAGGACGTAGTCTCCGTCTCGTTGCCGGGAACCAGAACCGACGTGCTCGAGTATCTCCAGGAGCGGTCGTTCTCGTCCGTCCCCGTCGTCCAGACCGACGACGGTACCGCCGAGTACCGCGGTCTCATCACTCGCGAATCGTTGATCGAGCAGCCCGACGAGGATCAGCTGGTGATGTTGCTCGAGGACGTGCCGACGACGACCGCCGAGACGAGCATCGAGGAAATCGCGGAAGTAATGGTCGAGAACGAGTCCCGTCGAATACCGGTCGTCGACGGGGAGTTCGAGGGGATCATCACGGTCACCGATGTCGTCCACGCGATCGCAACTGGTGACGCCGAGACCGACGCAGAGGTCGGTGAGTACGCGACCCGCGACGTGAACACGACCTACGAGGGCGTTCCCCTACCGGTCGCCGAACGAGAGGTCTACTACGCGAACGTCCCCTACGCGGTCGTCCTGGACGACGACGGCCGAATGAGCGGCGTCATCACTGAAGTCGACATCATCGACGTCGCCCGGATCGTCGAGGGCGAGGAGGAGACCGGGAACAACTTCCCGGATCAGGACGCCGATTACTCCTGGGAGGGGATCAAAGGAATCGGTAGCCGAGCGCTTCCGACCCGGGACATCGAGTTGCCGGTCGGCCCCGTCAGCGAGTTCATGACCAACGACGTCGTGACCCTCTCGAAAACCAAGACCGTCGAAGGAGCCGCCCAGTTGATGATCCGCAACGACATCGAACAGATTCCGATGGTCACCGGCGACGACCTCGTCGGGATCGTCCGCGACGTCGATCTATTGGGCTCGCTGTATCACTGACTGAGACCGAGGCCGACATCGGGGGTTCGGTTTCAGCGTACCGACCGTTACTCAGTTCTCCAACTCACCTCGAGCGGAACGCTACCGTCCAGTGAGTTGACGGCGAATCGAGGCATCAAAACGCTCGAGGAAGATGATCGAATGGCGGTTCGTATGGACAGGGTGACATGCCGTCACGTAGCCTCGAAAGTGACTTTTGTCCGGCGGGGCTCGATACGGGTGAGTATGAGCAAATCGCAGCACTCGTCGCGGTCACGTCGTGTCGTGGCTAGCGATCGAGCCGAGCCCCGAACGGAGCTGATCGACCGATGAGTGAGCACCCGGAATCGACGAGCCGAAAGCTGACCGAACTCGCCAAGCGACGCGGCTACTTCTTCCAGTCCTCCGACGTCTACGGCGGTGTCGGCGGCTTCTACACGTTCGGTCCACAGGGTGCGGCGTTGAAGGGGAACCTCGAGGACGACTGGCGCGACCGGTTCTCGGTGCAGGAGGGTAACCTCGAGATCGATGCGCCGACGATCATGCCCGAACCCGTGTTCGAATCCTCGGGCCACCTCGAGACGTTCGACGACATGCTGGTGGAGTGTCCCGAGTGTGGCGAGAGCCACCGCGCCGATCACGTCGTCGAGGACAACACCGAGTACGAGGACGCCGAGGGCCTCCCGATTCCAGAGGTCGAGGAGATCGTCGCCGAGTACGAACTTGTCTGTCCGTCCTGCGGTGCCGGTCTGGCCGGCCAGGCGATCGACGACTTCAACCTGATGTTCGCGACGAACATCGGCCCCGGCGACTCTCAGCCGGGTTATCTCCGGCCCGAGACCGCCCAGGGCATCTTCGTGGAGTTCCCGCGACTCAAGGAGTATGCCCGGAACACGCTCCCATTCGGCGTGACCCAGATCGGTCGCGCCTACCGCAACGAGATCAGCCCACGGCGCTCGATCATTCGCACCCGCGAGTTCACCCAGGCCGAACTCGAGCAGTTCGTGGATCCCGAGGGCGACGGCCCCGACCTCTCGGGCGTCGAGGACATCGCGGTGCGGTTGTACCCGGCGACTGAACAGCAATCCGGCAATGGCGACCTCCGCGAAACGACCATCGGCGAGGCCGTCGCCGACGGCACCATCGCCGACCCCTGGATCGCCTACTTCCTCGGCATCGCCCAGGAGTGGTACGAGTCCGTCGGCGTCGACCCCGATCGGTTCCGATTCCGCCAGCACCTCGCCGGCGAGCGCTCACACTACGCGAGTGACTGCTGGGACGCCGAAGCGCTGATCGACGGGAGTGAGGAATCGGACGATTCCGAACAACGGAAGTCGGCGGAGCCGTCTTCCGGTTACTGGATCGAGATCGCCGGCTTCGCTCACCGTGGCGACTACGACCTCTCGAAACACGCCGAGAGCTCCGGCGAGCGCTTCACCGTCTTCCGCCAGTACGACGACCCCCAGACCGTCGAGCGCGCCACCGTCGATCCCGACATGAGCTATCTCGGCCCCGAGTTCGGCGGCGACGCCGGTGCAATCGTCGACGCGCTCGAGGCGCTGTCGGCGAGCGACCGCGAAGCGTTCGACAGTGACACCGTCGAGCTCGACCTCGAGGGCGAGACCCACGAAATTCCCGTCGAGAAGACCGGCTTCGCCGTCGAGGAGGAGACCATCGCCGGCGAGCACGTCACCCCCCACGTCATCGAACCCTCCTTCGGTGTCGACCGGCTTCTCTACACCGTGCTCCACCACGCCTACGCCGAAGACGAAGTCGACGGCGAGGAACGCACCTACCTCGAACTCGAGCCCGAAGTCGCCCCGACCTTCGTCGGCGTCTTCCCGCTCCAGAGCGACGATGACCTCGAGGAGACGGCCCAGGAAATCACGACAGCGGTGCGTGCAGCGGGGCTCTCGGTCACCTACGACGACTCGGGTAACATCGGTCGGCGCTACCGCCGTCAGGACGAGGTCGGTACACCGTTCTGCGTAACGGTGGACTACGAGAGCCTCGCGGACGGTGCGGTGACCGTCCGCGAGCGCAACTCGACCGCCCAGAAGCGCCTCCCGATCGACTCGCTGGCCGAGACACTGGCGGCGCTACGCGCGGGCGACATCGCTTTCGAGGATCTCGAGGCGTCGGTGTCGGCGTAGCCTCGAGACGCCGCGCAATCCAGGAATCGTCTCGAGGTCGGGCGCAAGCCAAACGATTTTATCGGATTTCGTGATAAAGCCGGTATGGCACCGGCGTCGACGCGGTGGGAGTACGAGACGGTGAGGCCACCCCGAGAAGCGACGATGCGGGAAGCCGACGATCCGAAGTCGCTGCTCAACGAGTACGGCGCGGACGGGTGGGAGTTCGTCGACACCATCGATTACACCGAAGGGGGAACTAAATTCCTCGTGTTCAAACGGCCAGTCGGGAGCACCGATGACGAAGGACGATGACTGACGACCAGGTGAGCACGGCCGACACGATGCGCGAACGGGCCGACGAGAGCCGCCTTAAACTGTGGATGCTCATCGGCGCCAACCGCCTGGTCGTCACAGCCGTCGTGGCCGTCGCCTTCTTCGTCCTCTTCATGCTCGGGGCGCTGCTCGAGCCCCGGCTGTCGACGCTCCTCCAGGAGCGGGCCGTAATCGAGGCGATGTTCTCCGCGATGCTGACCGCGATCATCACCGCCGTCACGCTCGTCGTCACGATCGGCCAGCTCATCGTCTCCCAGGAGAACGGCCCCCTCGGCGAGCAACGCCAGCGGATGAGCGCGACGATGGACGTTCGCGGGTACGTCACCGAACTGGTCGGCGAACCCGCCCCCGCCGATCCCTCGGCGTTCATCGGGAGCCTCGTCGAGGCCGCCCGAACCAGGGCGGTCGAGCTCGAGGACGCCATCGAAGGTACCGACGACGATGAACTCGCGGACGAAATCTCGGAGTTCGTCGACAGCCTGACAGGGAACGCCGACACCGTCTCCGACAAGATCGAAGGAGCGAGGTTCGGTACGTTCGACGTCGTCTACGCCGCGATGGACTTCAACTACGGCTGGAAGATCTTTCAGGTCGAACGCATCCAGGACGAGTACGAGGACGTCCTCGATCCGGCGCAACAGGAAGCGCTCGAGGAGCTTCGGCGCTCGCTCGTCATGTTCGGACCGGCTCGAGAGCACGTCAAGACGCTGTACTTTCAGTGGGAACTGATCAACCTCTCGCGGCTCATCCTCTACGTGAGCGTCCCCGCGTTGCTGGTGAGCGGGATGATGCTCACCTTCGTCGGCGACCAGACCGTCGTCGGCACCACGCTCGGGGCCGAGAACCTGCTGTGGATCGTCGCGTTCGCGTTCACGTTCACGCTCGTCCCGTTTTTCCTGCTGATGGCGTACATCGTCCGCGTGACGACGGTCGCCAAGCGAACGCTCGCTATCGGGCCGTTGATCCTGCGCGACTCCCAGCGGTGACGCGCCACGCACCACCCAGCCGCTCGCTGTCAGTCGCAGGCGGCGACGAGAACTTCCTCGAGTAGGCATCGGTGGGACGACTCGACCGCGAGACCACCACTCGGACGCAAGTGATCGCGAACTCGTATTCGACAGTATGAATATCCCGCCCATGAACGCTTCAGGAAATGGCCGACGAACTCAAGCGGCGGCTCGTCCACGCCAGCGGCGCAGGCCTGGTCGCCCTCTATCTCCTCGCGAACGCCCTCGACCTCGGGCTCACCTGGCCCCGGTTTCAGGTGCTGATGGTCGTGCTCGCCCTGGGCGCGATCGGACTCGAGTTCCTGCGCCTCCGGGTTGGCCTCGAGTGGTGGATCTACGAGAAGTTGACCCGTGAGTACGAGCAAGACCAGTTCGCCGGCTACGGCTACTACATGGTCAGTATGACCGTCGCCGTCCTCCTGTTCCCCGAGGAGATCGCCCTGCCGGCGATGTTGATGCTCGCCATCGGGGATCCCATCAGCGGCCTCGTCTCGGACAACACGCTCAAGCGGGTGAAACATCCCAAAACGCTCGTGACGATGTTCGTCGTCAGCACCGCCCTCGCACTGCCGTTTTTCCTCGACACGCCGCTGGTGGCCGTCGCCGCCGCCCTCGGGGCGACGATCGCCGACGGGATCAAACTCCAGTTCGGTGACTTCATCGTCGACGACAACCTGACGATTCCGATTTACGCGAGCGTGCTGGCGTACCTGACGCTCGAGTTCGTCCCGATGTGAATTCGGCACGTGTGCTTCGATGGTCGACCGTCCTTCGCCTTTCGTCGTCAGCACCGTCGTCACCTTTCCTGATTTCGCCACGCAAAAACTGAGCGATGAGAAGACACTTATCGGCGAACCGAACAGTACCAGCAATGGTCTCACACTCCCGCAGACGAGCCCTCCAGTGTGGTTCCGTGGTGCTGGCCGGCACCCTGGCTGGGTGCCTGGATCGCTTTCGCAGCGACCCGGAGACCGTCCCCAGGCTCTCGCAACTGTCGGTCGCCAATATGGACTCCTCACCGGCTACCGTCTCCGCGCTCGTTCTCGAGGACGGCGATCCCGTCTTTCACGATCGACTCGAGGCGGACGCACTCGAGGGGAATCGTGCCGGTGGCGGCGAGTTCGACGGCTATCCGACCGAACCGGGCCAGTACGAGATATACGCCTGGTACGACGACCAGTCCAGATCGGAGTGGGGCCACATCGATCTGGGAGACCTCGTCGAACGGTACTCGGGATCGAACGAGACACCGTGTTATCGCGTTCGCGTTCGCATCGAATCAGCCAGCGGGAACGATCGACGGCTATCGATCTGGTACGGCGTGGACGACTGTTAACGGAGCCGCTGAACGTCACTTTACACCCGATCGCAAGGCGAGTCTGCGATCAGTGTATAAATCGTTTCAAGTGGTACTACAGGGCACTCGAGTAGTTATCGGAGTCGCTCGAACTCGAGGGGATCCGAACGCTCGAGACACTATAAAAGTCGACCCGAAAACCGCTCACTCCCGTCCAGTCCACTTCAGGAGCAACAGCGTGCCCTCGAAGAGGATGATCATGATGATCGCGACGATGATCGGGGCCATGAGCGTCGGGTCGACCGTGAACATGAACGAGAGCCCGGCGAAGGCTGCCCAGAAGTACAGCCGTTTCTCGGCGAGCCACCGGCGGGTCGTCACGCCCATCATCACCGCGAGGATAATGAACAGCGGGATCTGGAACACGATCGCGAGGAAGCCGGTAAGCGTGATGATCAGGTTGAACGTCTCGCCGAGAGCGTAAGCGATCTCGGCGCTTCCGCGCGAGTAGAACGTGAAGTACTCGAACAGAATCGGGAGGACGACCGCGAACGAGAACAGCATCCCGATCCCCGCAAGGATGACGCTGGTCGGGACGGCCGCGAGGTAGTACTTGCGCTCGTGGGGGTACAGCCCCGGACGCATGAACAGGTAGCCTTCGTAGACCAGCATCGGAATCGCGACGATGATCCCCGCCAGCGCGGCGACTTTGATCCGGGTCAGCCACAGCTCGAGCGGGTGGTAGACGTGTGGCGGTTCGTCGACCGCGGATGGGAAGACGAACTCCCAGATGATTCCGATCGCCTGTGAGGACCACAGGAGAGCGATCGCGGTCGCGGCCGAGCCGACGAGGAGGACGACCGCCAGCCGCATGACCATCTCCTCGATGTGATCGGCCAGGGGCATCTCCTGGTCGTCCGGCGGCGTCGAGATCCCGCCGATGTCCTCGTCCGGCGAGGGATACGTCGGCTCCTGACGCTCGCGTGTGTCGTCGTGGTGGCCGTGACCGTCGGTTTTCGCCTCTGTCTCCGGCGGTTCGGGTGGTTCCGGTGGGGCGGGCGGATCCCGCGTCCCGGCGTCCGATATCGACGCTTTCGGCTCGTCCTCGCTAGCTCGGTCATCGTCTCGGGACGCGCCGACGGCCCGAGGCCCCATCGGAGGCCGTTCCTCGAGCGGGAGATCCTCGAACGGGGTAGCTCCAGGTGGTGCGTCCGTGTGTTTGGTGAGGCCGCCGGTGTCGGTATCGGTGCTGCCAGCGTCGTCGTTCGTGTCGACGTCCTCGCTGGTGTTGGCGCTGTCAGCGTCGTCACCAGTGTTGTCGTTGTCGTTTGTAGCGTCCTCGGTGAGGTCGCCCGTACCGTCCTGCGAGTCGTTGTCTTCCTCGTCGGTTTCTTCGCTTTTTTCCCCGGTGTCGTCGTCTCCCTCTCCAGTGTCTTCGCCTTCCTCTCCAGTGTCTTCGCCTTCCTCTTCAGTGTCTTCGCCTTCCTCTCCAGTGTCGTCGCCTTCCTCGTTCGTACCGCCATCATCGGCGGTCGCCTCGAGTGAATCCCCCTCGGATTCGCTGGAGTCCACGTCCGCATCGGTAGCCGACCCGTTGTCATCGACCGCCACGGAACTGTCCTCCTCGTCGTCGGGGGAACGCGTCACCTCGCCATCACCAGTATCGGACTCGGTATCGGCCTCCGCATCCGACTCAGTGTCAGCATCCGCGTCCGAATCTGACTCTGCCTCCGCATCCGACTCAGTGGGCGCTCCGCTGTCCGACGCAGAAACTGGCTCGTCGTCGGCCTCGACTGGCCGCCCGTCGGCAGTTGTCTCGGGTTCGTCACCGCCGGATTCGCCCGTCTCGTCGCTCGAGCGTGGCGACTCAGTGGGCGCTCCGCTGTCCGACCCCGCATCCGACTCGTCCGGCATCTATCGGGATATAGATAGGCCGCTGGTTATAGGCCTTTTTCTTACGCCACGCAGTTGGGAGACAGGTAACCACCCCATACCCACCCCCTGAAACGGATTGACTCGAAAGGTTGATAACTGGATATAAGCTACCTTGGGGCACCGAATGAGCGCCATCGACGAGGACACCGTCCGTACCATCAACGCTGGGCGGGACACGCTTGGAGCGATGTTCTCGAGCGCCCAAGCGAACCTTCAGAAGGTCTTCATCATCTTCGTGATCGGCTTTATCGGCTCGTTTTACGCCCTGCGCCTCTGGATCTGGGACTTCCTCGAGGCCACGGCGAAAGCCGAGATGGCGACCCACGTCGCGGACAAGACGGACATCATCACGCGGACGCCCTTCGAAGTGATCTTGCTGCAGGCGAAAATCGGGATGATCGTCGGCGTCCTCATCGCAATACCGGCACTCCTCTATCTCTCTCGCGAGAAACTGCGCGAGCGCGGCGTCCAGAGCGTCGTCCCCATCTCGAAGACGTACGTCGCGGGATTCGTACTGCTGTCAGCAGCCCTCTTCTGGACTGGGCTCTTTTACGCCTACGCGATCTTCTTCCCCTACGCCTTCGACTTCCTTGCCGGTAACGCCGTCTCGATGGGGATCAAGCCGAGTTTCGGCATCACCGAGTTCACCGAGTTCATCGCCCTTCTGACGATTTCGTTCGGCCTTGCCGCACAGCTGCCACTGTTCATGAGCTCGCTCTCGTACACCGAAATCGTTCCCTACGAGACGTTCCGCGAGAAGTGGCGCCACGCCATCGTCGGGATCACCGTCTTCGGCGCGCTGTTCTCGCCGCCCGACCCGTTCACGCTCGTCATGTGGGCGACGCCGATGATCGTCCTCTACGTGTTCAGCCTCGGACTGGCAAAGCTCGTCGCCAACATCCGCCGGAAAGGCGCGGCCGAACTCGACAGCGGTACCGACCTGGTCAAACGGCGGGCCCTCCAGTTCGGTCTCGTCATCCTCTCGCTCTCGACGGCCGCGGCTCTCGCCATCAGCTACGGCGGGTTCGAGTACCTCGAGGAAGAGGTCTACCCGACGTTGCCGGGCTGGCTCCAGCCCGGCGGTGGTTCACTGATTGAGACGCTGCCAGCCGAATACGGTCTCCTCGGGGCCGCCGCCTCGGGCCTCATCATCGGGTTCGTGGTCGCCTTCACCGTCCTGATTCTGTACACGCTCAAAGTGTTACAGAGCCCTGTCTACCCACGGGAGTCAGCCATCCGGACGGCGACCGATCCGTCCGAGATCGACCTCGGGCTGCTCGACGCCGACGCGATCGAGCGTGCGCCGCCGGAAGTCTTCCTCAAAATGAGCGAGGAGGACGCCCTCGAGGAGGCGCGGGAAGCGATGTACGACGACGAGAAGGAGAAAGCCCAGGCGATCCTCGACCGGTACGATACGCTCAACGCCGAGGCAGAGCAAGACGAGGCGGCAGCCGGTGACGACGAATCCGGTGCAGCCGCGGCGGCCAGCGCCGCCGAGAGCGCAGGTGACGGAACCGGCGGCGGAGGCGGTGACGACGGCGGAAGCGTCTTCTCGAGCACTGCCGCCGGCATGCTCGATCCGTTCACCGAGGACGAGACCACCGAGGAGGACATCGGTGGCTACGCCTACGACCTCGCGTTCATCTTCAACAGCCTCACCTCCAAGATGTTCCGCCTGGTCGGCCTGTTCATGGCGGTCATGGCGGGGACGTTCTTCTGGCTCTACCAGGGCGGGGTCGGCGACACCCTCGAGTTGTTCCTCAATCGAATGCCCGACCACGTCCTCGAGACGGTCGCCATCGAGAACGACCTCGACCCCGAGGGGATGGACGCGGCGACGTTCCTCGAGCAAACCGACCTGGTCATCGCGCTCCACCCCGTCGAAGTGCTGATCTTCGCGGTGAAAATCAGTGTCCTCGCGGGCATCGTCGCCGTGCTTCCACTGTTGCTGTACTACGCCTGGCCTGCGGCCAGAGAGCGCGGCCTGGTTCGGGGTGACGAGCGGGTGTTCGCCATCTGGGGCGGCACACTCGCGCTTGGATTTGCCGCGGGTACCTACCTCGGGTTCTTCTGGATCGCGCCCGCGGTCATCTCTTATCTGGTCGCGGACGCCATCGCCAACGGGATGGTCGTCTCCTACCGGATCAAGAGCTTCTTCTGGCTCGTGATCTTCACGACCGTCGGCATCGGCTTCCTGTTCAACATCATCGTCACGATGGCGCTGTTCCACGTCGGCGGCATCCTCAGCTACCGGACGATGCTTCGGCGCTGGCGGCCGGTCGTGGTCGGCATCTTCACCTTCGCGGCGTTCGCCAGCCCACGGGGGATTCTGACGATGATCCTGCTCGCGACGCCGCTGGCGCTCACCTACGTCCTTGGGCTGGCCGTCCTCTACGTCTTGACTGCCGGGGGCCGATTGTTCGGCGGCGGTGGCAGTGGCGGCGGCTCCGACCCCGATTCGAAGCCGGATTCAGGAGCCGGATCGGAGGCTGCCCAGGAACTCACCGCCGGTGGGAAGGGAAGTTCGACGGGGTCGCAATTCATCGAGTGATCGACAGCTTCCGCGTAGACACACTCCTTAATAACCCCGCCTTCGAACCGTTCAGGTATGCCAAAGATCAGCGTCGAGATTCCACAGGAACTGCTCGACGACCTCGACGAACACGTCGGTGACGACGGGAAGTTCGTCAACCGAAGCGACGCGATTCGCTCCTCGATTCGGAAAAATCTGGACATCCTCGACGAGATCGACGCCAGACACGACCGACTCGAGGACGAGCCCTAACCGGCAGTCACGCTGTTAGCGAACGACAACCGTCCGACTGTCCTCGGCCGGAACCAGCGGTTCCTCCGGGAACGCAACACTGACGGTGTACTCGAGTTCGTCCGCGTTGGCACCGAAGACGCCAACCGGAACCGTTTCTGACTCGCGGAGGTACGTCGTCGTAGCGGTCATCTCGATCCCGTTGACCGTCACGCGGATGCCCGCTTTCGACGGTTCGCCGAGGTTTCGGACGGTCACCTCACGGACGGTGTTCTCGCCCGTCCCGATCGATTCGGGGAACGATCCCCACTCGACATCGACCGCGGGGAGGGTCTGTGCGCCTTCGTACACCCGCTCGGCGATGCTGTCGCCGAGGCCCGCCTCGACGAGTCCGGAGACGCCCGCCGAAACCACGTCGCCAGGCGTCGCCAGCCCTTCTTTCGAGAGTTTGCTGGCACGACCGGGACCGACGCCGTCGATGGCGGTCAGTCCCACAGCGTCGTCGCTGACACCGTTTTCGATCCGGGCCTCCAACCGCCGGGCGAGGTTGGCGTCGTGAGGCGTCGAAAATCGTTCGAGAAACGCCCGCAAAGCGGCGAGCAGCCGGAGGGCGTTCCGCCGGATCACCCAGGCGTCACTCCGGAGGTCGGGCGGCGTGTTGCCGTTGTTGGCGGCACTCCGGAGGATCGCGAGCACCTTTCGCTGCCCGGCGTCGAGGTCGCCGGTCTTCTGGCCGACGAGCACCGCACTGATGGCGTCGCGTTCCGACTGGCGAGCGGAGACGGAGTCGAACTCGGTTGCGGTCGCGACGGCCTCGAGGACGTCGCTCGCCTCGAGCGAGCCCGACTCGTCGTCGACGGCACGATCACACAGCGTGGCGAATCCGGCGGCAGTCTCCAGTCGGAGGTAGTACGTCGAGGTGAGGACGCCACGGGGCGTCGCCTCCACGGAGAGATCCTCACCGGTTTCGACGAAGCCCTGCTCGACCAGTTCTTCGAGACAGTCGCGAACGCGTCGACGGAGGTTCTGGAAGTCGTACTCCTCGGGTTTCGACTGTCCACGGACGTAGTAGAAGGTGGTCTCGAGCCACTCCATCACGTCGTCGAGATCGGTGATGGTGCCCATCGCGATCTCGGCGTTGAGGTGGGTCGGCAGGCTCTCGGAGAGCCGAGATTCGATCTCCTTGCCGTCCCGAAGCAGTCGGCGGTACTTGTCGGCCTCCGCGGTATCACAGACGACCCAGCCGTAGCCGACGTCGTCGTAGCCCGGGCGACCCGCCCGTCCGAGCATCTGGAGGACGTCGAGGGGGCTCATGTCGACTTCCCCCTCGAGCGGGTCGTGGTACTTTGTGTCACGGATGACGACGCAGCGTGCGGGGAGGTTGACTCCCCAGGCGAGCGTCGAGGTCGAAAACAGGAGTTCGATCTTCCCCTGCTTGAACCACTCCTCGATCAGATCCTTGTCGTTCTTCGAGAGACCAGCGTGGTGGAAGGCGACGCCGTCGAGCGCCGAGTTTCTGAGGGTGTCGTTCTCGAGACGTTTGGTTTCGGTATGAAAGTCGTAATCACCACGAGCACCCATCTCGACGTCCCGTTCGGCGATTTCATCGCGAGCCTTTTCGGCCGCCCGAACGGTGTCCTGTCTCGAGGCGACGAACACGAGCGCCTGGCCGTCATCCCTGAGGTGGGGTTCGGCGAGGTCGAGTGCGCGGTAGAGGCGTCGGTACTTGTCTGCGAAGGTGTTCTCGCCGTGCGTGTACGTTTTGACGCCCGCGTTGAGGTCGACGGGGCGATACTCGTCGTCGAAGACGAACGTACAGTCGGGGGGTGCGTCGAGCCAGGCCGCCACGTCGTCGACGTTCGGCATCGTCGCCGAGAGCGCGACCACGCGTGGGTCACAGAGTCGGCGCAACCGCGAGACCGTGACCTCGAGCACCGACCCGCGGCGTTCGGCGTCGAGGAGGTGTACCTCGTCGATGACACAGACGTCGATGTCCGTGACGAACCCGTAGCGCGGGGAGTCGTGCTTGCGGGTCGCCGAGTCGAGTTTCTCGGGCGTCATCACGAGAATGTCCGCGCGGGCGGCCTGGCGCGGGTTCAAGTCCCGTTCGCCGGTGACGACGTACACCGAGTAATCCAGCGACTCGAAGCGTTCCCAGTCGGCTTCTTTCTCGTTGGTCAACGCGCGAAGCGGGGCGATAAACAGCGCCGTCCCGCCGGCGGCGAGGGCGTTACAGATCGCGAGTTCGGCCAGCGCCGTCTTGCCCGAGGCGGTGGGCGCGCTCGCGACGACGTTGTCCTCGCGCTCGAGCAACGCCGGCAGCGCCTCGCGTTGCATCCGATTAAACGCCTCGAAGGCAAAGGCATCGGCAAAGTCAGGGAGAACCTCAGCGACCTCCATCACTCGGACACGGGGTGTGCCCCGTGAAAGGCGTTTCTGTCGCGGTCGGTCAGGGGGTGTATCGGACGGCGACCGTCGATATGCAGCCGGCCGGAATATCGCTTACTTCGGCGAGTTGCGCCGGCTCACCCCCTCGAGCTGGTCGTTGAGGTGGGCGGCGGCGCGTTCGGGTCGGGGCGTAAACCGGAACGTAAGTTCAGGGTCAGCCGAGCCTGCGGTATATACCGTCAGATCGCCGTATCCCAGCAGGCGGCCGAGATACCCCTGCTGGAGGCTTGTGTTCTGAATCCGCTCGAGGCGGAACTGGGTGACGTCTCGCGAGATGACGCCGTGTTTCTGGTACAGTTCGCCCGTCGTGAGGACGTATCGGGTGTTCGTCCAGAAGACGTAGCCCACGAGCAACACGCCGAGACCGACGATAGCGAACACGAGCCCGGTCACCGTCACGAGCTGGTTCCCGTTCGTCGCCGTCAGTGCGAGGAAGAACATTCCGAACAACACGAGCCCCAGTCCGAGCGGCAGCCGCCATCCCATCGCGATCGGATGTGGCCGACTCTGCCAGACGACGGTTTCGCCGTCGCTCAGGTGGAGCCAGTCCGAATCAAACGAGTTCCCCATGCGACCGGCTACGACGAACTGGCTCAAAAACATCGATGCCGGTTCTCACGTACCGATTCTCCGCCTCGAGTGCGATCTCGAAACCCTCGGTCGACTCGAACCAGATACTGCCAGTTGTACGTTGAACTATCACAGTAGATACACAGGTAGCATTATCTCCCATAAAACACAAATAGAGTAATAAAATACACCGGTTTAGAGTAATCTCAGGCCACCCATCCTAAACCACATTTATGGACACACGTGTACATAGGTGGCCAAATAGCAATGAATTTTCAATTTTTCGTGTCCAGAGCCACAATAGAAGAGGGAAAAGTATATAAACAAATAATGACGCATTAACAAACATGTGTGATTGACTTTATCACGCTGATAGCCCGACGGTCTCCGCACCAAGAAGGGTGCCACATTGGGAACCGAACGCACGTAGGTGCACTGTAGTCAACCATCGATCGACAAAACACCAAACTCCGTACGAAAAATCATGTCAGGAAATACACATAACGTCCACTCACGTATCGACCGCCGACGAATTCTCCAAGGAATTGCTGCAACCAGTGCCGCGGCCGTCGCCGGTTGTATCGGCGGTGACGACGATGATGACGGCAACGGCAACGGAAACGGCAATGGCAACGGCGATGACGACATCGAGGATGCCCTCGAGCGCAACGAGGTCGATCTCGACGAAGTCGTCGAGGGAGGCCGCCTCGAGTTCGCCATCCCTCGTGAGGACATCTCCGATTACGATGCCGCCCAGAGTACCGCCGCGGAGGACACGACGGTTCTTTCGACCGTCTACGATGGGCTCCTGACGACGAACACCGAAGGAGAGACGGTTCTCTGGATGGCCGAGGAGTACGACGTCGACGTGTCCAACGACGTCGACGTCCTCGACTACGAGCCGTACATGCGCGAAGAGGAAGTCGTCGAGGTCGCGGACGGGTTCCCGTTCTACGATCTCGAGGAGAACAATCTGGCACTCCTCCAGCACCCCGAAGATCTGGAGGACGTCGAGGAAGGCGACACCGTTCGCATCCTGACCCGCGACGAAGCCACCGACGCCGTCGCTGACGGCATCTTTGGCACCCGCGTCGAAGGGAGACTCCACGAGGGGATCGAGTTCCACAACGGCGAGGAGCTCACGGCCGAAAACATCGTCCGATCCTACGACCGGTTCGTCGGCTCGGACAACCAGGGCCAGGTCTTCGACAGTTTCCTCCACGCCGAAGCGCCGGACGGTGACGACGGCTACACGTTCGAACTGTACTCACAGACGGCCGACGCACAGGCGTTCTTGCAGCTGCCACCGATCGAGATTTTCCCGTCCGAGCACTTCGACGTCCCGGCAGGCGAGCTAGACCCACGCGACGACGAGGACATGGTTCCAATCGGTACCGGCCCATACCGGATCGAGTCGGTCGAAGAGGCGTCCGAGCTCGTCCTGGTCAAAAACGAAAACTACTGGCTCGAGGAGCTCGGTCTCGATACCCTCCCGTGGTGGGACGGCCCCGAGGAGTTCCCTGCCGGCCCCGTCATCGACGAAATCAACATTCGGTTCGTTCCGGAAAGTGCCCAGCGATCTGCGGCACTCGAGGACGGTGACGTCGACATTGCCTACGAGCTGCAGTCCGACGCACGGAACAGCTTCTACGCCTCCGACGACTACGTCGTCTCGGGGACGCCGGGAACCGGCTTTAAGTTCTTGCAGTTCCCCGTCGACGATACCGACGAGGGCGGGGCGTTCGCAGAACCGGAGATCCGACGGGCGGTCAGCGTCCTGGCCCCCCGCCAGACCATCGTCGACATCGTTGAGCAGGGGTGGGGTGACCCGGCACGCGTGCCGTTCCCGCTCCCGGCAACGGATCTGGCGACCCAGGGAGAGTACGAGGATCTGTTCGACGAGGACTGGGCGTACCCGGCCGAACCAGACGTCGACCAGGCCGAACAACTCATCGAGGAGTCGAGTCTCGAGGCCCCAGTCGACGTCATCATCCAGACCAACGCCGACGACGAAGAGCGGATCGACAAGATGCAACTCCTCGTCGACGAGTTGAACGCCAGCGAACTGTTCAACGCGGAAATCGAAACGCCTGCAGCCCTCGGGGACTGGGTCGCGGGTGACCTCTACCAGGAAGAAGCACGAACCGAGAACAGCGAGCGTAACGCGGCCGCCTGTATCGGACTCGCGAGCGGTTTCGACCCGCACGGCTACGCTGAAGCGATCCACGACCCGGACAACTACAACGGCTGCTGTAACTTCTTCTTCCCGGAGGGAACGTTCGACGACGAGTTCGTCGACCTCCTTCGCAGTTGCCGGTTCGGTGAAGACGTCTCGGCCGACGAAGATCTCCGCCGCAGTCGGTACGACGAACTGTGGCCCGAAATCGCCGAACTATCGGCGAACACGATCATCGACTACTCGCTGACGACGATCTGTTCGAACGACGAAGTCGTCGGACTGAACGCCCACCCGGCGACCCAGTCGCTCCTGAGCTACGCACTGCACTCGCCGGTCGACGAGCAGCTCATCTACCTGGATCGCGACGAGTAAGCCCAGCGAGATCTCCTTTCATAGTTATGAGTTTACGACGATTCGTTCTGAGACGGGTGCTGGCGTCGATTCCAGTGTTGTTCGGCGTTTCCGTGATTACCTTCGGGTTGATCCACCTCACGCCGGGTGACATCGTCGATCTGATGGTCGCGAACAATCCGGACGCCTCGCCCGCAGACGCGGCGGCGCTCCGACGGGACTTCGGCCTTCACCTCCCGATCTGGGAACAGTACCTCGTCTGGCTGACCGATATACTGACCGGCGACCTCGGCGAGGTATACTCCCGCGGCCCAGACGTCCAGGGAATGATGCTCGCTCGACTCCCCGAGACGATCGCACTCGGGTTGTTCGGGTGGGTGTTCGCCCTGTTGATCGCCATCCCCGGCGGGATTTACGCCGCCGTGAACAAGGATCAGTTTGGCGACGACGTCAGCCGGTTCGCCGCACTCTCGGGCATCTCGATCCCGAACTTCTGGCTCGGGCTGATGTTGATCGCCATCTTCGCGGTGGAGCTCAACTGGTTCCCCGTGCTCGACCCCCAGACGAGCCTCCTCTCCCGGGAGATGCTGTGGTGGTTGATCCTGCCAGGCATCACGATCGGGACGGCCGCATCCGCCAACCTGATGCGTATCCTGCGGACGTCGATGGCCGAGGAGATGAACAAGGAGTACGTGACCGCCGCGCGGGCCAAGGGACTCCCGGAGCGAACCGTCATCATGAAACACGTGTTACGAAACTCGCTGATTTCGGTCGCGACGGTCGCCGCGTTCTTGACCGCGGGCATCGTCTCGGGGTCGGTCGTCGTCGAAGTGGTGTTCGGCTGGCCCGGTCTCGGTGCCTTGCTCATCGAAGCAATCAATCTCCGAGAGATCAACCTGCTGCTCGCGATTACCCTGTTCGTCGGGGTGTTCATCGTGATTGCAAACCTGCTTGCGGACATCGTGTACGCGTTGCTCGATCCGCGAATTCGAGACGAGTACTAACTACTACCTATGTCAACACAACGAGGAAGGATCAAGATATCCGGGTTCGACCCCGACCGCGTGACCGAGAAGGAAGATGCCGTCTGGAGTGACGAGGAAGACACCGTCGTGATGAGCCGATGGCGTCGGATCGTCAACCAGATAATCACCGATCGACTCGCACTGATTGGACTCGCCGTCGTCTTACTGATGCTGTTTGCAGTGATATTCTCACGACCCGTTTCGGTGTTCGGGACGACGGTGCAACCGTTCGATATTGCCCCCCACGATCCCGCACGAACCGGTGTCGGTGACCGATACGACTCGCCATCACTCAGCCATCCGATGGGGACTGATCGTCTCGGGAGGGACATGTTCTCGCGGGTGCTCGTGGGCTCTCGCTACAGCGTCTCTATCGGGTTCATCGTGACAGCGATCGCAGCGACGTTCGGCGTCCTCTACGGTGGCATCTCGGGCTACTTCGGTGGTTGGGTCGACGAGATCATGATGCGCGGGCTCGACGTCGTCTTCGCGTTCCCGGGACTCGTCCTCGCGCTGTTGCTCGTCGCTATGTTCGGTGGCGGCTTCTGGCAACTGACCGCCGCATTCGCCCTCGTTGGCTGGGCGATTTACGCCCGCCTCATTCGGGGCGAGATTCTGAAGGTCAAACAGAACGAGTACGTGCTGGCCGCGAAAGCCCTCGGCGCGCGGGACAGAAGCGTCCTCTTCAAACACGTTATCCCGAACGCTATCGCGCCCGTGATCGTCCAGGCGACGCTCAGCATCGGCACCGTCGTCATCGGGGTCGCCGCCCTCGGGTTCCTCGGCCTCGGATTCGATCCGGGAACGCCCGAGTGGGGGACGATTCTCGACGCCGAAGCGGATACGCTGATGTCCGGCCCCGACTCCGACTGGCACTGGTGGGCAACGGTGTTCCCCGGGCTGATGATCTTCCTCTTCGTCATGTCGATGAACATGGTCGGTGACGCCGTCAACGACGCACTCGACGCACAGGTCGACAACGTCAACCACGGAGGTGGTGGATAATGGCGCTCCTCGAAGTCGAAGACCTCACCGTGAACTTCTACACGGCCGAAGGTGTCGTCACCGCCGTCGACGAACTCTCCTATCAGATCGAACGCGGGGAGAAATTCGGCGTCGTCGGCGAGAGCGGCGCCGGAAAGAGCGTCACCGCACTGTCGCTATTGCGCCTGATCGAGAGTCCCGGTGTCATCGAGAGCGGAGAGATTCGCTTCGACGGCGAAGACATCCTCGAGATGAGCGAACAGGAGGTCAGGAGTATCCGCGGCAATCGGATCGCGATGATCTTTCAGGACGCCCAGACGGCACTCAATCCCGTGTACACGGTGGGCGAACAGATCGCCGAGGCGATCAGACACCACCTCGGTTACTCCGACTCGGAGGCCAAAGAACGAACGATTCAGCTCCTCGATCGCGTTGGCATCCCCGATGCGGACACGCGATACTCGGATTATCCACACGAGTTCTCCGGTGGGATGCAACAGCGCGTCGTCATCGCGATGGCGCTCTCGTGCGATCCGGACATCCTGATCGCCGACGAGCCGACGACGGCACTCGACGTCACCACCGAAGCAAAGATCCTCAGTTTGCTCGAGGAACTGGCCGACGAGTTCGACACGGCCGTCCAGCTCATCACACACGACCTCGGCGTCGTTGCAGAGCTGTGTGACCGCGTGATGGTGATGTACGCCGGGCAGCCGGTTGAAAAAGCGACCGTCGAAGAACTGTACTACGATCCCAAACATCCCTACACCGTCGGCCTCATGAGTTCGATTCCTCGCGTCGGTGACGATCGGGATCGGCTCCAGACGATTCCCGGGACGATGCCCGACCTGATCGAGACGCCATCGGGCTGTAGTTTCCACCCACGGTGCCCGTTCGCCGAGGACGCCTGTGTCGAGACGGAACCGCAGCTACTCGATCTCGACACCGGTTCGAAGACGACCTCAGCAACTACGCGCGCCGCGAAGTGTCTCGAGTACACCGGTGAGCTGGTGGAGGGCCTCGACTTCGAAGTGACGGTCGAGGGAGATGGCCCCGTTCCGGACGAGCTGCACACCCAACCGAATACGAATACGATCTCTTCGGGTGACCACAATGAGTGACGATCCGATCCTCCGGACGACGGGGTTGACGAAGTACTACCAGTCCAGCAGCAGTTTCATCGACAACCTCCTGGGTCGCTCCCACTGGGTCAAGGCCGTCGACGGCATCGATCTCGAGCTGTACCCGGGTGAGACACTCGGCGTCGTCGGCGAAAGTGGATGCGGAAAAACCAGCCTCGGGCGGGCGATGCTCCGTCTCATCGAGCCGACCGACGGATCGGTCTACTACTATCCGCAGGAAGGGTCGTCGACAGCGGACGCAGGGATGGACGAGGAAATCGACCTCACCGAGGTCTCGAGTAACCGATTGCGGAGCCTGCGAACCGACATCCAGTACATCTTTCAGGATCCGTTCTCGAGTCTCAATCCCCGATTGACCATCGGTGAGATCATCAAGGAACCGCTCAATATTCACGACATCGGTGACGAAACCGACCGTGACGCACGGGTACAGGAATTACTCGAGACCGTCGGACTCAACCCGAGTCACACCCACCGATATCCACACGAGTTCTCCGGCGGTCAGCGCCAGCGCATCGGTATCGCTCGTGCACTGGCGGTCGATCCCGAGATCATCATCTGTGACGAACCGGTGAGTGCACTCGACGTCAGTGTCCAGGCCCAGATCCTGAACTTGCTCGAAGATCTCCAGGAGGAGTTCGGCCTCTCGTACATCTTCATCGCTCACGACCTGAGCGTCGTCGAGCACATCTCCGATCGGATTGCAGTGATGTATCTCGGCGAGTTCGCGGAAGTCGGAACGACCGAGGAGATCTTCGCCTCGCCCTCGCATCCCTACACGGAGGCGTTGCTGTCAGCGATCCCAGAACCCGATCCGCTCTGGGAGGGTGAGAAGATCCTCCTCGAGGGTGACGTCCCGTCACCACTGAACCCGCCGAGTGGCTGTCGGTTCCACACGCGGTGCCCGAAGGTGATTCAACCGGCTGCGATGGATCTCGATCAAACGACGTGGCGATCGGTGCTCGACTATCGCCTTCGGGTCGACGACGCGGAGTCGGTAACGAACGTGATCACGCTCACCGAGGAAGGTGAAACGACCGACGGCGAGGTTCTCGATCTATCGGCGTCTGCGTTCGACAGCCACGTGCGTGAGGAGTTCGACCTTCCGTCACCGTTACCCGACCCCGAGGCCGAGACGGTTCTCAACCAATCGACCGATCGACTTCGGGAGAACGACATCGAAGGTGCGGCCGCAGTGCTCGAAGATGCGTTTACCACTCCATGCGAGGAGACAGTCCCCGAGCCCGTCTCACGCAGCGAGACCCACGAGATCGCCTGTCTCCTGTTCGACGACGATGAAGCCGAGCACGCAACGAGCGCCGATGAACGTCGTGACGTCGTCGCTGACGATTGAGCAGCGCTCACGAAATCGTTTTGTCGGCAGGGCCACTTGTCACTGGTGATGCGCCGGATCTACGACTCGCGGGCGGTCTCTCGGGACAGCGAGGATCCCTTCAAGCCCGGTGAAGAGGAGTTCTTTCGACCGCAGTCGATGCGTTCGGTGAACGGCTCCGCCTGGAGCAAGCGACTGGTTCCACGCTGGGTTCGCCATCGGGCAATTTCTATCGACGTCTCCACCCCACAATCGACCTACGAGTCCGGGGCAACGATCCCGTTTCGCGTGACGATGCGAAATCGGTTTCCGATACCGATTACCGTTCGAACGCGGTCACCATTGCTCTGGACCTGGCACGTCGACGACCACGAAGAGGCCTCACACGTTCAGCTTCGAAACCCCCCGGACGAAGCGGGAGAGTTCAACTTCGCTCGTGGCGAACGTGTGACGTTCCGAAAAAAGTGGTCACAGCTGTTTCGAACGGCGAAACGCGAGTGGGAGCCAGCGGAGCCGGGTACGTACACGATCAGTGTGGCGATCAACGTCGACGACCCGGTCGCCAGCGCACTCTACGACGAGACGACAGTCCACATCGAACCCTGAGTCGGGCCTGTCCGTGAATCGACGGCGTGGCGGAACTCGAGGCGGCGAATGCTGGCAAACGTATCGACACTGCTGACGAGCGAATCGAGACACGCTCGTCGAGTCACTTCGTCGGTACCGAGCCTGGAACGAATTCGGCGAACAACCGATCACAGTCGTCACAGACGACGGGCGTGAATTCCTGTTCTCCGGATGGCGTCGATCGAAAGACGGAGTCGCCCATTACGACGGTGCCAGCACAGAACGGACACTCCTCCTGGAAGAGACGCAACGACTGCAAGATTCGGTAGCGCTGTCGACCGGGGACGTCGTCCCAATCCGAGGTTCGATCCCTGAGCGCTCGATCGACCGCGACGTCGACGAGCAACGCTGCTTCCGATGACCAGTTCCGGATCGTGTGACGGATTTTGAAGGCGGGCGTCGGTCGTTCAGCACGTGAGACGGCCTCGTCGTCCACACCGAACAGTGTCGCAATGTGATGGGGGTCGACCCCGAGTTCGCGGACGGTCTCGAGCTGGGCGGTGACCGCCCGCTGGAACGCGTCGGTGAACTGGAGATCCGTCCCGTCCTCGGTTTGGGTAACGGCGTTGGCCTCGAGTAAAAACGTTTCCGGGTCGACGGCATTCTCACGGCGGTATGCAATCCGATCTGCAGCCGTGCGCTCGGTCATACCTACGGGTTCCGATTGCTCGGTCAAAGACGTTCGGGTTCAACCCCGGGAACCTCGAGCTCGAACTCGAGCGTTTATATACGAAGGCGCGGCCAGACCACCCATGCCCGCCGACACGATTCGCGTCCTCACTGGCGACTGCACCGTCATCGCCGACGGCACCGACCCGAGAGGAGTACCGTGGCCGCATCATGACCATCGTCAAGCCCGACAACACCGTTCTCGTCCACGACGTCGACGGCTACCAGCCCGTCGCCTGGCTCACCCGCGCCGACAGCGTCTCGAGCGACCGTGCCGACGGCTTCACCCTCATCGCGAAAAAGGACACTCAGACCCTCCGGATCGCCGCCCACGACCAGGATGGGTTCGCCAGCTATCCAGCCTCGAGCGCCGGCGTCCCCGTCGGCGACTGTCCGAACGACGACTGTACCGGCGTGCTCGTCCGCTCGAACGGCATCCACTGCGTCGGCTGTGGCGACCGCTACGCGATCCCCCGGGACGCGACGATCCGCGACGACCGCTGTGAGTGTGGACTGCCGCGGATGCGCGTCGAGCGCGGCCTCGCGTTCCACGTCTGTCTCGACCGTCGATGTGAGTCCCTGGACGACGCCGTTCACGAAGCGTTCGATCGGGAGTGGGACTGTCCCAACTGCGACGGCGACCTCCTGATCCTCCGTCGGGGCGGCCTCATCGCCGGCTGTGAGCACTACCCCGACTGCGAGACTGGGTTCGTCATCCCGACCGGTGTCGTCGACGGCGAGTGTGCCTGCGGCCTGCCGACGTTCGAGACGACGACTGGAACCCGGTGTCTGGACGCGACGTGCGATCGATTTCAGGACGCTCGAGCCGAGGTGACAAACGAGGCCGAGACCGGAGCGGCGGTCGATCGGTGAGCGATCACGTCCTGGACTGGGCGATCCATCACGGCTCGCATCTGCCCCCAATCCGGGACGATCCACACGCGCCCGAGACGATCTGCACCCACGCGAGTCAATACGGGGCCACTCGAGTCGATCCGCAGGCGCTTTGTGCACGGCTCGAGACCTGCAGGTATGGAACTCGAGGGTCGGTTCGACGGCGACGTCGTCCACGTCGGTGGCGACGCACGCCAGCGATTTCACGACGCACGCGGCTACGGCTACCCCCTTTCGGGCAACGAGATTGCCCTCGCACCGGTCGAAGCCGCCCACCTCCTGTATCGGGACGATCTGGCCGCCGTGGTCGACGACGGCGAGCGCCTCGACTTTCGAGCGTTTCTCGCCCGCGAGCCGGGGCCGGCCTTTGGCGTCCGATTTCTGGTCTACGCCGACCTCCGGTCGCGGGGGTTCTACCTCTCGCCGGCCCGGGAACCGTGGATCGAGGTTCAGGATCCACCGGCCACCGAGTTCGCCGTCTTCCCTCGCGGGAAAGGCCCCAACGATGGCGAAATCGAGTACGCCCTTCGGGTCGTCGGCGAGCGAACGGACGTGTCCGCACCGACGCTCGAGTCGGGCGCGCTAGCCGTCGTCGACGAGGAAAGCGAGATCACCTACTTCGAAGTGAGCAGGCCCGACGTGTCCGGGACGAGCGCGACCGAACTCCCGACCGGTGTCGACGCCGACTTGCTCGCCGACCGGGTCGTCCTCTGGGAGCCACCGCTGGAGCTGTACGAGCGAACGTTCTACGGGCAGCCCCTCGAGGGTCGAGAGTACGACCGACCGACGCTACAGTGTTCGCTGCTCGAGGCGGCCCACCTCGCGCGAGCGGGGGCGATCGACCTCGAGGCCGAGGCGATTCTCGAGCGTGGACGGGCGGTCGAGGGCGATCGGTTCGACCGGCGGCTGACGGTGTATCGGCACCTGCGAGACGCTGGGGTGGTGCCGAAGACGGGCTACAAGTTCGGCGCCGACTTCCGGACGTACGCCGACGTCGACTCCGTCGACGATTTGGGACACTCGGAGTACCTGGTTCGGGTGCTGCCGGCAGACCACGTGTTCGAACCGCGAGACCTCTCCCTCGACGTTCGGTTGGCTCACGGGGTGCGAAAGACGATGGTGTTCGCGCTCGTCGACGGCGACGACGTCGAGTGGTGGTCGTTCGAGCGGTTGACGCCGTAAAGTGACGCGGTGCTCGTCCGAATGCGGCTGGTACACGAACGTATTTGTGTCTGCAATCCAACACCGTTGCAATGGCAACGGAGCAGCGTCGACCAGCGGTGCTGGTTGTCGGTTCCACGCGAGAGAGCGACGTTGTCGACGCCCTCGAAAGGCACCTCTCGAGAGAACGAGTCGAACACGAACGGACGGTCGACGACGCCGTCGACCGAATCGGGGCCGAAAGTGTGTACTGTCTGGTTGTCGGGGAGGGCGTGAGTGACGCCGACCTCGGCCGCCTGCTCGAGTGGGTGCAGTCGAACGATCCACAGTGTGCAGTCGTCCGACTGGAGCGCGACCGCGCCGGGAGCAACGCGCGAACTGGCGACACCCAACCGCCGTATCAGCCGGTGACCTTTCCGGCAGCCGACGTCGCTTCCCTGGCTTCACACGTCGAGCGAGTGGTAGCCCGGCGTCGACGGGAAGCGATCCTCCAGGCGATCCAGACGGCGACACCGATGCTCTTTCGCGCCTCGACGCCACAGGAGATCGCCGAGACGACGGTCGAATCAGCGAGCGTGCTCCTCGAGCAACCGCTCACGACAGTCTTTCGCTACGACGAACACGCCGATCAGTTCGCGATCGTCGCAACGACGGACGAGCGGGAAGCTCACGGCGGGGTTCCGCGAGCGATTCCAGCCGAGGGGTCGCTGGCGGGGAGCGCATTCCGAAGGCAGGAGCCGATCGGCTTCGACGAATCGGCAGCGTCGCCGATGGCCGGCGTTGACGGCCTCGAGATGAACCACATCGACGAGAGCGACGTCCTCAGCGATCCGGCGAACCCGATGTCCTCGGGGCTGATCTGGCCGCTCGGCACGTACGGCGTGCTCGGTATCGTCGCGACCGAGCCACGGGCGTTCACGATCGACGACGTTCGGTTCGTCCGGATCCTGGCGGAGAACACGAACGCGGCTCTCGAGCGAACCGCGCGTGAACGGGAACTCGAGCACCGAGCGATCCAGCAACGGGTCGTCGCTGATCTGGGACAACTGGCCCTCGAGAGCGACGATCTCGACGAACTCATGGACGAAGCGGTTACCCAGGTGGCGGCAACGCTCGATACCGACTACGCGAAGGTGCTCGATCTCGACGAGTGCGGCGAGGAGTTGACACTCAGACACGGTGTCGGATGGGGCGACGGGATCGTTGGCGAGGCGACGGTTCCGGCCAGCCAGGCGGACTCGCAGGCGTCATACACGCTGGTTCACAGCCAGCCGATCGTCGTCGAGAACCTCGAGTCGGAGTCGCGGTTCAGCGGCCCGGAACTGCTCACGGATCACGGCGTCCTGAGCGGCGTCAGTACCATCATCGGCCCGGTCGACGACCCGTGGGGAATATTAGGGGTGCACGATCGCGAGCAGCGGACGTTCGCCGAGGAGGACGTGAGTTTCGTCAAGACGATCGCCACCGTCCTCGCAGCGGCGATCGAACGCCACCAGTATCAACAGGAACTCGAGGAGCTGGTGGCCGACCTGCAAACGTCGAACGAACGCCTCGAGACGTTCGCCGCGATCGTCTCACACGACATCCGAAATCCGCTCACGGTCGCGAAAGGGCATCTAGAGATGCTTCAGGAGGCAGACGAGAGCGATCACCTCGACGCGATCGAGGAGTCCCTCGAGCGCATGGACGACCTCATCGACGACGTGTTGACGCTGGTTCGCGCCGACATCGACGAGTCGGATCTCGAGTGGGTCTCCGTCGATTCCACGGCACGGCAGGCCTGGGAAACGGTGGAAACCGGGAACGCGACCCTCGAACGATCGGCCGACCTTGGATCGGTGTGGGCGACACAGGGGCCACTTCGTGAACTGTTCGAGAACGTCTTCGACAACGCCGTCACCCACGGTGGTGAGACGGTAACGGTTCGGATTGGCTCGCTCCCGTCGGGTGGGTTCTTCGTCGAGGACGACGGGTCGGGCGTTCCGCCCGAGAAGCGCGACCAAATCTTCGAAGACGGCCACACCACTGCCGAGGATGGAACTGGCCTGGGTCTCGCGATCGTCGAGCGTATCGCTACTGCGTACGACTGGACGGTCGATGCGGGCGAGGGGCGCGACGGGGGACTGCGCCTCGAGTTCCGGGTCGGATCCTGACGAGCGCCATGAATCAGATTCTCGAGCGGCACGGATCAGGTTCTCCGGCGCCACGGAAGCGAAGGTTTTTGCGCGCCCGGGCGCCACTCCGGACTAATGACCGGAGCCGGAGACCACGAGCGAGCGGAGGAACCACGAACGGACGGAGGGGCTGCAGGGGCTGACGAGGTCGCTCTCGACCCGTGGGGTTCCTCCAGCGTCTCCGACTACCGCAAGCTGTTCGAGGAGTTCGGGATCGAGACGTTCGACGAACTGCTCGAGGACGTCCCCCATCCCCACTACCTGATGCGCCGTGGCGTCATCTTCGGCCACCGTGACTATCGGCCGGTGCTCGAGGCGATGGCCGAGAACGAGCCGTTCGCCGTCCTTTCGGGCTTCATGCCGACGGGCGACCCCCACATCGGCCACAAACTGGTGTTCGACGAGATCATCTGGCACCAACAGCAGGGCGGGGACGCCTACGCGCTGATCGCCGATCTCGAGGCCCACGCCGCGCGTGGTCTCAGCTGGGACGAGATCGACGAGCACGCCCGGGATTACTTGCTCTCGTTACTCGCGCTCGGATTCGACCTCGAGGACGGAACGCTCTATCGCCAGTCGACCAACCGCGAGGTGCAGGATCTGGCGTTCGAGCTCGGGATCGACGCCAACTTCTCCGAGCTGGGGGCGATCTACGGCTTCGACGGCGAGACCGACGTGGCCCACATGCAGTCGGTCGTCACCCAGATGGCCGACATCTGCTACCCGCAACTCGAAGAGCCCAAACCCACCGTCATCCCCGTCGGCCCGGATCAGGATCCCCACGTCAGGCTGGCTCGCGACCTCGCCTCCAGGATGCGGTTTTTCGGCGTGACGACCGCCTACGCGAGCTTCGAAGCCACGGAAGACGAACTCGAGGCCGTGGCTGCGGCCTACGACGCCCGCGAGGCGTACGCGGAGGATCCAGACCTGCCTCGGTGTGGCGAGGCGGCTGAGTGGCTGGCGGACGCCGAGGGCGAGGGCGCTTCCACGAACCTCGAGTCCACGAACCTCGAGAGTGCTTCCGCGAACGGTCTCGAGAGCGTCTCCGACGACGTCCGCGAGAGCGCCGTCTCGAAGCTCGAGAACGCCGGTATGGAGCCGCTTCGACCCCGAACCCGGTTCCTCGACCGACGGGCCACCGACGACGCCTTCGCGGCGCTCATCGAGGCCATCGACGGCGAAAAGCGCGTCTTCGACGAGCACGTCGACGCGTTCGACCTCGAACACGACGAGGCCGAGGCGCTGGCCCGAGAGATCGAACTCGAGAACGGCGGCTACGGCTTCCTGCCGCCGTCGTCCATCTATCACCGCTTCATGACCGGCCTGACGGGCGGAAAGATGTCCTCGTCGATCCCCGCGAGCCACATCTCGCTGCTCGACGACCCCGAGGACGGCTACGACAAGGTGAAGGCGGCGACCACCGGTGGCCGGGAGACGGCCGACCTCCAGCGCGAACTCGGTGGGAAAGCCGACGAGTGTCCGGTCTACGAACTGTACGCCTACCTCCTTGCCGGCGACGACGACGAGTTCGCGAAGCTGGTGTACGACGAGTGCGTCGGCGGCGAGCGCCTCTGTGGGGACTGCAAGGAACAGGCCGCCAACCTCATGAAGGAGTTCCTCGCCGAGCACCAGGAGAAACGCGAAGAGGTCGCGAATCTGCTCGAGGCGGCCGACATCGAACTCGAGTCGCCCCGTCGCGGGTGACGAGAGCGCATACGAGAACGATTCGAATCCCGGACAGTGTGAACGTCTGACGTAACTTTAAATCGGACGATATCGTGTCCTCGGCTATGGTTAACCGCCCCACGAGCAACGCCGACACGGACGTTCTCGTGTGCGCTGACATCCTCGGCGCGTTCGGCGTCACCCCCGCGATGCTCCGTGAGCAGGCAGCCGCCACGTCGGATACGGCCCAGCGAGCGGACGACGAGATAGACATCGAGTCGGTGCTGACGGCAGTGCTCGACGGGTCGCGGGCGCGAACGACCGTGCTCCGGCGAACGATCGCACAGTCCCCGCGCGGCATCGATTGCCCGGCTCGGTACGCAGATTCCACCCTCGTGGATGCGCTCGACACAGTCTTCGAGGCCGGTGGCTGGTCGGCAACGCTGACCCCCAACGCTGACGGGGATGGGGTCGACCTCGAGGCGACCGATCCGTCGGGTCGAACGCGGAAGACGACGGTACGCTATCCGTCGACGCCGCTCGGGTCGGACAATCTCCCGGCCATCCTCGCGTCCATCGAGACGAGCATCCTCGTCGGTACCGGCGTCGAGTTCGTCCTCCTGACGTCGGGCACCGAGCGCTGGCAAGCAGCGCTGGTGGAGTCCACAGCGCTCGAACGACTGCGAGCGACCTACGGGGAACACGTCGTGGTCGACCCGGACGAGTACCCGCTGCTGTGTCCGTACGGACTCGAGGCGTACGTACCGGATCCGCGCGGGTGTTCGCAGTCCGCCAATGAACGCCACGAGACAGCAACGGCAGGTACCACAGCGACGGCCGACGAGACGCCGTGGCCCGCGTGGGCACTCGAGCGAGCAGGGAACTGCGAACGAAAGCAACGTTCGACGCGGCCGACCGACACATCGAGTGCCGAGGACAGCGAAGCGTCGTCGGTTCTCGAGGCGGCCGATACAGCGTCGCCCGTCGACGGGAGACGAGCGTCCAGCGATGAGCGCCAATGCCGGCCAGCGTCAGGGAAGGGGGTACAATCGACGTTGACCGACGACTGGGGAACTGACGCCTCGAACCAGGAATCGACCGTGGATGAGAGACGTACACCATTGGGAGCCGCCGACGTCGTGCGGACAACAGGGTGCTCGAGCGACGAGAACGGCGTCGATGCAGGCAGTGGGGAATTCGATGAGGAGGGGGATCGAAAGGCTGACGACGGCGTTCGAACGGATGAGCGAACCGAAGACGACATCGGGAACGTGATCGGAACCCTACGGCCAGCGCGCGTCTCGAACGATAGCTTCGGTGCCGGGACGACCCACACCGAAGACGAACGGGTACTGACGTTCGGGGCAGCCCTCGAGACCAGCGAGGACGTCTCCGTTTCAGGCTTGCTCGAGGACGACGAGTGTTCTTCCGGAACGACCGGGTAGTGAGTCGGCTGTGACGCGGATTCCCCTCGACCAGCCGGTCGATCCAGCCACGCACCCGACGGCGAAATCGATCGTCGATGCATCGGGTTTCGTCTTGGTTCAGTCCGAACCGCTCGAGATGACACGAGCGTCCAGGAACTGATATCACTGGTTACTGTCGGGCGATTCCCCCTCGTTGACCGACGCGCACCACCAGTTCCCACCGCAACGCTTTTGCGCTGACTGCGCACAGTAGCAGATATGGCATCCGAATCCCGAATTCGTGCCGGCGCTGTCCGCCAGCTACCGCGTTCGACCCCGGGATTCGCCTTTTTCCGCCCGTTCTGAGTGGTCAGTGGACGCTCGACCCGTGTTGTCGTATTGACGGCGATTCACGATTCGAGACGAAACTGACCGGATTGGCGTGGGTCTCGCCGAGACCCACGGGACATCGGAACCGCTAACTAAGCGACACACAGCCATAGGAACAAGCGAATGCAACTCCCACCAGCACAGGTCGCGGTTCTCGAAACCGCGAGCGCAGACGAGGCACGAACCGTCGACGCCCTCGCTGACGCGACCGACCTGCCACCCGAGACCGTCACCGGCGCGGTGTTCGAACTCGAGGAGGCCGGCCTGGTCGCCGTCACCGAACGGGTCGACGAAACGATCACCCTCACCGACGAGGGCGAAGCGTACGCCGACGACGGCCTTCCCGAGGATCGATTCTACGCGGCAGCCCTCGAGGCCGATGCCGACGAGACCGCCGTCCAGATGGGACAGGTCATCGGTCGCTCGGGACTCGAGGGGGCACAGGTCAACATCGCCCTCTCGAATTTCGCCCGAAAGGGCTACGGCGTCATCGACAGCGGCGAGGTCACGGCGAACGCGGACGCCGACCCAGCCGAGGACGACGAACGGCGCGCGCTCGAGGCCCTCTCGGAGACGGGAGCCGTGGCCGACACGAGCCGTGACCCTGACGAGGGACTCGCGGGTGACATCGACATCGACGGCGAGGTCGACGAGACCACCCTCGACCAGCTTGAGCGCCGAGGCCTCCTCGAGCGCAGCGAGTCGACCGTCCGCGAGGTGACGCTCACCGAGGCAGGCGTCACGGAGCTGATGGCGGGCGTCCAGACGGCCGAGACGGTCGGCCAGGTCACCCCAGAACTGCTCACCAGCGGTGACTGGCGCGAGGCCGACTTTGCCGAGTACAACGTCGAGGCCGACGCCGAAGCGATCGACGGCGGCAACGTCCACATCCTCCGCCAGACCGCCGAGCGGGTCAAGGACACCCTGGTCGGCATGGGCTTCCAGGAGATGGACGGCCCCCACGCCGACGCGGACTTCTGGATCAACGACTGCCTGTTCATGCCCCAGGATCACCCCGCGCGCACCCACTGGGATCGGTTCGCCCTCGAATACCCGACCCACATCGACCACCTTCCCGAAGCCCTCGTCGAGCGCGTCGAACGCGCCCACCGGGAGGGCGTTGGCGAGGACGGCGAGGGGTACAACTCGCCGTGGGACGAGGACTTCGCCCGGGCCATCGCGTTGCGGGGCCACACCACCTCGCTGTCGGCACGATATCTCTCGGGCCACCAGATCGGTGACCTCGAGCCGCCACAGCGGTACTTCAGTGTCGAGAAAGTCTATCGAAACGATACGCTCGACCCGACCCACCTACTCGAGTTCTTCCAGATCGAGGGCTGGGTGATGGCCGAGAACCTCTCGGTGCGCGACCTGATGGGCACCTTCGAGGAGTTCTACGCCCAGTTCGGTATCCACGACATCGAGTTCAAACCCCACTACAACCCGTACACGGAGCCGAGCTTCGAGCTGTTCGGTACCCACCCGACGACGGGAGAGCTGGTGGAGATCGGCAACTCGGGCATCTTCCGCGAGGAGATGCTCGAGCCCCTCGGCGTCGACTGTGACGTGATGGCCTGGGGGCTCGCCCTCGAGCGCCTGCTCATGTTGATGTACGGCTTCGAGGACATCCGGGACATTCACGGGACGCTGTGTGACCTGGAACTGCTGCGGGAGACGGAGGTGACCTACTGATGCCCACGGTCGAAATCGATCCGGACGAACTGCGCGAACTGACCGGTCACGAGGACAAACCCGACGAGGAACTCAAATCCGATCTGTTCGGTCTCGGTCTCGAGTACGAAGGCCAGACCGAAGCCGGCGAGTTCGAACTCGAGTTCGCTCCCGACCGCCTCGACCGACTCTCCGTGGAGGGGGTCGCCCGCTCGCTGCGGTATCACTACGGCGACGCCCGCGGTGTCCACGTGCCGTCGACGAACGCGCCCGACTGGACGATCGAGGTCGAGGACTCCGTCCCCGACGAGCGGCCGTACGTCACCGGCGCCGTGATCCGCGGCGTCGACCTCGACGAAGACGCCCTGGACTCGCTGATCCAGCTTCAGGAGAAACTGCACGCGACGATGGGGCGGAAACGTGCGAAAGGGGCGATCGGGATTCACGACCTGACGATGCTTCGGGGCGCCCCGGCGACCGAGGGCAACCCGACGATCCGCTACGTCGGCGTTGACCCTGACGGCGACCGGTTCGTCCCTCTCGACTCGGATCGGGAGCTGACGCCCGCGGAGGTGCTCGACGAGCACCAGACCGGACAGACCTACGCCGACCTCGTCAGTGAGTACGATCGCTATCCGGCGATCTACGACGACATCGGCCTGTTCTCGTTCCCACCGGTGATCAACGGCCGGCGCACGGAGGTCTCGACCGAGTCTCGCGACCTGTTCGTCGAGATGACCGGCACCGACCAGTGGACGATCGACAAGATGCTGACCATCGTCTGCTACGCGCTGGCTGCCCGTGGAGCGACAATCGAGGACGTTACGGTCGACTACGGCGACGAGGAACTCGTTCGTCCCGACCTGTCGACGAAGACCAAGACGGTCACCCACGACCGCATCGAGTCCATCCTTGGGATCGAGCTCGATAGCGCGGACGTCATCGACCTGGCCGAGCGATCGGGCCTCGAGGCGGCGATTCTCGACGAGGACGGAACCGGCGACCGTGACGACGACCTCGCCTACGAGGTGACGATCCCGCCGTACCGCGTCGATGTCCTCCACCCGCTGGACGTCATCGACGACCTCGGGCGTGCCTACGGTTTCAACGACCTCGAGCCCCGCTACCCGGAGATCGGAACGATCGGTGGCCGCCACGAACGCTCCCGGCTCGAAAACGCCGCTCGCACCCGCCTTGTCGGCCTCGGGTTCCAGGATCTGTTGAACTTCCACATGATCAGCGAGGAAGAGAACTTCGATCGGATGGGACTCGAGCGGCCTGAGCCGCGTTCGGGTGACGATCCAGGCGGCGACGAGCCGAACGGTGACAGCCCCGAGCCAGACGCTGACGCCTACGGTTCGGGCCATCCGGCGACCATCAAAGGGCCTTACAGCGAGGACTACACCATGCTCCGCACGTGGGTGTTCCCGTCGCTGTTGATGGTGCTCGAGAACAACACCCACCGCCGGTATCCACAGGATCTGGCGGAGATCGGCTTCGCGGCGCGCGTCGACGACGCAGAGAACACGGGCGTCGCCGAGGGGCGCCGCGTCAGTGCCGTGGTCGCACGCCACGACGCCGGCTTCGAGGACGCCAAATCCCGCCTGCAAGCGCTCGTCAGGAGCTTCGGCGGCGACCTCGAGACGCCACCTACCGACCACCCCTCGTTCATTTCGGGTCGGACGGCGGCGGTCGTCATCGACGGCGAACGCGTCGGCGTCATCGGCGAGGTACACCCCGAAGTGCTCGTCGAACACGACCTCGAGGTGCCAGTCGCCGGGTTCGAGTTCGATCTCGAATCGTTGGGCGGCGAATAACGGCGTTTTTTGGTTCGTTCGGCACACCTCTCGTCCGAGAACCAGTCGTGTCGTCGCTGCCGTCGCGGCACGCTCACGACGTTGCTTCAATCGAGATGGGTCACGCCGTATCCAGATCCAGTCGAGACAGGTGCCAGTCTTCGACCGAACGCGAGCGGAGCGTCGCTGTCTCGAAATCGCCCACTCCCCGAGCGTACAGCGTCCGTGCGGTTGGCTTGATGATCGAGGCCAGTGGTGACTGCGTGTCGGGAACGAACCGGTAGCGCAGCGGCCGCGGGAGGACGTCACCGAAGGCCGTGACGAAGGCTCGATCCTGGTAGGTCTCGAGAACGGTCTCGAGGAGCGACTCGAGGGGAGCCAGTGCGTCGTCGCCGTCGGTCGAAACGGACGGATCGACAGCTCTCGGAAACGAGTCGACGATCCGGGCGTGGTCGTCGACCGGGGACACGATCAGTGCAGCCAGCGGTCGCCCGCTGCCCCGTCGTGCGGCGAGAAACGTCACGTACTCACGTGCCGGATTGTCGAGTCGCCAGCGATAGAACGGTGCGCGTCGACTGACGGCGACACCAGTGACCGCGGATCCGCGCGCCAGACGCTCGAGGTGAGCGATCGGTGGCGCGTCGTAGCGGTCGATCCGAATCGTCGTCGGCAAATGACGCGTCACCGCACGGTCACAGAGTCGATGCCCGAGCTGGATCGCGTTCGTGAGGGTGTGCTCGACGGACTCGAGCGTGTCTGCTGGATTCATGACCGACTCGACAGCGGCTGCGTCGCCCGGCGCACCCGTGGAATGGTCAGTGAAACCGTGACGAATGGTGGCCGCTTGCGCCCACCGGGAGAGAACGCCGACCGGATTCTGCGGTCGGTAATACATCGACACCGTCCCAATCGGCTTCCACCCGAGGTGTTCGTTTCCGGGTTTCGACTTTGCGTTTGGGAAGTTGAAGAAAAACGCTGGGCCGTCTACCTCGCTCTCGTAGCGCTCGAGCCCCCACCGGTTCATCGCGGTGAACAGCCCACGTCGTCGGTGTCCGGGGTGCACCATCGTATCACAGGGCTGGAAAGCGAGCCGCGAGTCGCCGTCGATACAGACCTCGAGCGGGAAGTACGAGCGACAGCCAACAACCTCGCCGGTGCCCCGGTTTCTCGCGACGGTGATCGGCACGTGGTCGACGTACGGGTTGCGCTCGTACTTCCACCGAAACCAGTCGTCGGTTCGGTCGACGCCGAAGACGGTGCTGTAGAGGGACAGAAACCCCTCGCGATCGCTCGGACGAAAGTCGTCGATGGTGTACGCCGAGAGGCGAGGGGTGCGTTGTTGGGTCACGGATTGTGTGGCGAACCACTCGATGAGTGGTGTGAAACGCTCGACTGTCGCCGATCGTCGTTTGGTACTCACCAATCAACATCGACGACCCTGAAAGCGTTCTACCCTGCACAGGCAACCTCACTATAGTAACAACTGCAACGATTTACACACCGATCACCGATACGTCTGGCGATCGGGTGTGCATTGACGTGCAGTGGCTACTCTAGACGAAACGTTGTTTCTCAGTCATTCGCGCCGTTTCAGGAACGAAGCCGAAACACGGAACATTCCGTTCACAGGGGGATCGCTTTGCGTTCGACAGACGGGGACGAAGCGTGAATCGAGTCGCTCGAGAAGTGAGGCGAGCACGTCACTCGGAGATGGGGCGAATACCGAGCGTTGTCACTCGAGGACGTGTGGTCGCCGGGGGTAGTACTCGGGAGGTGGTGCTCAGAACTCGTGTTCGACGTCGTCCTTGTCGGCTTTCTGGATGATGATCTTACCGTCCCGGACACGGACAAAGACCTCGTCGCCAATGTCCATACCCGCGACTGCGAGTTCGTCCTCGTGGAGATTCAGGTGGACGTTGTGATAGTTACCGTCTTCGTCTTTCGCACCGCTTGGACTCAGCTTCTTTTTCCGTACCATCGCGGGTTTCTAACACGAACTTCGCCGTAGGATATACTTAAGTGTTTTCTACGACACAGCGACTGACTGTCACTCACACGGACGACAGAAACACGTCAGATTCGAGACCATGGCGGCGTCTACGAATCTTGCCGAAGGATGGTGGCCCGTACATACTTAAAGATACCGGCGCAGTCGGTCGGTTTTCGGGGATATCTTTATAGTGAACCGTGTGTTCGGTTGACACGGAGGTAGCAAACCATGGTACGTGAAGACGGTAAGCGGAACTTTGCACTGCGCGACAACAGCGGCGACGAATCGAGTGTCTTCTCGGGCAACACGCCTCGACAGGCAGCGCTGAAAGCCGCTCGACGACTCGAGGCCGGCTCGAGCGAAGACGCGGCCGAACGCGTCGAACTCAGGCTCCGTGAGAAGGGAACGGAGAAGGTGCACATCTACGACGGCTGGGCCTGGGAAGAGGAAGCACCCGACGACAAGCCGGACTGGATGCCGGGTGAGATCACCGAGGCGAACGTCTCGAAGAAAGGCATCGAGCACCTCGACGAGTAAGTCGTTCACACCTCGACGATTTCTTGGAACGCCAGTACGCGAGAGCTGTCGCTGGGCCGGCGTCGATGACGACAGAAAAGGAGGGTGGCGGAAACTGGCCCTAGGGGATCAACTGCTCGCCGTCGTCGTCGTAGATCGTAATGGCGTCCACGGGACAGGTACGGGCGGCGAACTTCGCGTCGAGTTCGGCGTCCTCGGGTACTTCCCGGACGAAGACCCCGTCCTCCACTTCCTCCGAATCCAGCAAGACGGCCTTGCCCGCGGATTTGTCCTTCTCGAACTCGCTCCACTCGGCGACACACTGGTACATCCCGATACAGGTGTCCTCGTCGAACTCCACCTTCATGATCGACCGTTGTGCCGGGGAGGGTAAAGCAGTGACGGGAAGTGGTCGCTGTGAACGGGGCGGTAGCGTCACCGGCAGCGTCGTCGACCGAAAAACAAGACGAGGAGCGTACCATATGTTACACAGAACCACATTTCATCGTGGTTTTAGTATTCGGCCTGTCCTCGATCCGATATGGGACGACGCCGATACAGGGCGACCGACCCGCTCGGGCGTGCCATGCTCGACTATCAGCGAGATCGACTCGGGGAGCTCCGGTATCGCGACGGGAGCCGAACGCGAGACGGAGCCGTCGAGGAGTTCTACTTCGGTTCCCCCGATAGCTGGAGTGAGGCCACCCTCGAGCGGCTCGAACGCGTCGTTTCCCGTGGTGGGCCGGTGCTCGACGTCGGGTGTGGTTCGGGCCAGCACGCGCGCTGGTTTCTCGAGCGGGATCTCGAGGTGGTCGGCGTCGACGTCAGCCCGTTGGCCGTCGAAGCCGCTCGCGAACGCGGGATCACGGACGTCCTCGTCGGCGACATGTTCGAGTTACCGTTTGCAACCGGACGGTTTCGATCGCTCCACTGCGTGGGAACCCAGATCGGACTCGGGGGGTCGCTCGAGGGGATTGCAACTCTTCTCGGTGAGTTTGCCAGAGTCACTGACAAGCAGGGTCTCGCCCTCGTCGATACCTACGACCCATCCAAACTGAGCGATGACGCCCTTGGCTACCGCGCCGACCCGCGGGCGGGGATCGCCCACCGCTGTTTTCACTTCGAATATCGACCGGCGACCGGTTCGGAGCGGATCGTCGGGCCGACGTTGCACTTTCTGCTCTGTTCGCCCGGCCGGCTTCGCGAGGCGACGATCGGAACAGCCTGGACGCTCCTCGAGACGATCGAACGCGACGCACACTACGTAGCCGTCCTCGAGAAGGCGGCGTCACGGTGAACACATCTCGTGGGTAGCCTTTTGACGACCGGGAAAGAACGGTTATCCCACGACACAGCATGGCCGCACTCAGCTTCGGGGTTCTACTCGGCGTCGCCATCCTCACCTGTTTCGCGATGGCGTGGGTGCTGGGTGCCAACAGCAACTCACCGCCCTTCGCGCCGGCGATCGGGGCGAACGCCATCTCGACGATGCGGGCGGCGTTCGTCATCGGCCTGCTCGCTGCGGCGGGTGCGCTCATGCAGGGCGGCAGCATCTCCGAAACAGTCGGGCAGGATCTAATTGACGGCGTCCAGATCGACGCGCTCGCGGCCACTGCCGGGTTACTGACGGCCGCCGGGTTCATGGCCATCGGCATCTACACCCGCTATCCGATCCCGGCCGCGTTCGCAACGACGGGCGCAATGGTCGGTGTCGGCCTCTCGCTGGGTGGCGATCCCGCGATGGGAACCTACCAGCGACTGGGGCTATTCTGGCTGATGGTGCCGTTCATGTCCGGCGGACTGGCGTACACGACCGCCACCCTGCTCCGACGGCCCGACGTACCCGAAACCGTTGGTGTTCCACTACTGGCAGCCGTCGTCGGGGCGATTGTCGCGAACATCAGACTGGGCGTCATTCCCTCGCCCGATCGCGATCAGGGAACGGTCGCGGAGTTCGTCTCCTGGCAACTGGGTTCCACCCCGTCGATCGCCGGCGAATACGACGTCGTTATGGCGCTGGTGACAGTCGCGTTCGCCGTCGGGGGATTCAGCTGGATTCGAACCAAGATCCGCGTCTCGGTCGACGGCGGTATCCGTTCGTTCCTGCTCATCCTCGGGGGGATCGTCGCCTTCTCCTCCGGCGGGTCGCAGGTCGGGCTGGCGACCGGGCCCCTCGAGAACCTCTTTCGAGTCGAACTCGGACTCCCGGCGATCACGCTGCTCGCCCTCGGCGCGACCGGGATCCTCGCCGGCGCGTGGATGGCCGCACCCCGATTGCTCCAAGCGACCTCCCGTGAGTACGCCCAGCTCGGCGTTCGTCGATCGATCGCCGCGCTCGTCCCCGGTTTTATCATCGCTCAGCTGGCGATTGCACTGGGGATACCGATCTCGCTCAACAACATCATCCTCTCGGGCGTCATCGGCAGCGGGCTTGCCGCAGGTACCGGCGGCGTCTCGAGAGGAAAGATACTCTTCACTGTCGGCTTCTGGCTGTTCACCCTCGTCTCGTCGGTCGCCGTCGGCTTCGGCCTCTATCGCGTGTTCGCGACGGTGCTGGGTGGCTGATCTCGGCTCGCGTTCAATGCGTCGGGCACCGTTCATCGCATCGGGCACGGAGTACCGCTCACTCGAGCACCGTCACCGGCACATCCGTTCGCTCGACGACCGTCGTCGAAACGTCCCGTCCGAGGAGCCGCCGAACGAGGCCGCTCGAGTCCGAGCCACACATGACGACGTGGTCGACGTCCGAGTCCGATACGTATCGGGGAACCACGGCACCGGGTCGCCCCTCCTCGACGTCAATGGCAGCGTCGACGTCGCCTTGCACGTCCGAGCCCGCGCGCTCGAGCGCCTCCGTCGACACCTCGAGCAACGACCGGGCACGGTTACGCGCCTCGGTTCGCCGTTCGTCGTCGCGCTCGAGTACTCCACCCTCACTCATCGCAGAATCGAGCGGCGTGCTCACGGCGAGGACGGTGAGCTCGGCCTCCGGGAAGGTCTCGAGGGCGTACTCGATGGCCGCAGCCTCCCGTGAACGGCCGACGAGCGGGACGAGAACGTGCGTGGGCTCGAACACATCCGCCTTTCGTCGCCGGTTCCCTTCGGTCTATCGCCGCCCCCGAGACGACAGTTTAAACCACAGGACGAACGAACGGAGGACAATGAACGTCGAGGAGCTTTCGGGGCTGCCACCCGGCGCGCTCGAGCACTTCCGCGAGGAGGGCATCGAGTCGCTGTACCCGCCCCAAGCCGAAGCCGTCGAGGCGGGCATCCTCGAGGGCGACAGCCTCGTCGCCGCCGTCCCCACGGCGAGCGGAAAGACGATGATCGCCGCCCTCTCGATGCTGTCGGCGATCGAACGCGGCGGCAAGGCGCTGTACATCGTCCCCCTCCGAGCGCTGGCCAGCGAGAAGAAGGCCGAGTTCGACGCGTTCGAACGGTTCGGCGTGACGACGGGGGTCACCACGGGCAACTACGAATCGACGAGCGACTGGCTCGCCACGAAGGATTTAATCGTCGCGACGAGCGAGAAGGTCGACTCGCTCGTGCGCAACGGGGCCGACTGGCTCTCGGAGCTGACCTGCGTCGTCAGCGACGAGGTGCACCTGATCGACGACCGCAATCGAGGGCCGACGCTCGAGGTGACCCTGGCGAAGCTTCGTCAGTTGAACCCCACCCTGCAGGTGGTCGCCCTCTCGGCGACGGTCGGCAACGCCGACGAAATCGCCGACTGGCTCGACGCTTCGCTGGTCGACAGCGACTGGCGACCCATCGAGCTCCAGACCGGCGTCCACTACGGAAACGCCTTGCACTTCAACGACGGGACGACCCGCGAGGTGCCCGTCGATGGCTCGGAGAAACAGGAGGAAGCCCTCGTCAGAGATATCCTCGAGGAAGGGGGCTCCTCGCTCGTGTTCGTCAACTCGAGGCGAAACGCGGAGGCCGCGGCCCGCCGGTTGGCGCGGACGAGCGGGCCACAGCTCACGGCGGACGAACAGGGTCGACTCGCCGAACTGGCCGCCGACATCCGGGACGTGAGCGACACCGAAACGAGCGAGGATCTCGCGACCTGCGTCGAACAGGGCTCGGCGTTCCACCACGCCGGCCTCTCGAGCGAGAACCGAACCCTCGTCGAGGACGCCTTCCGCGAGCGGCTGCTCAAAGTCATCTCCGCGACGCCGACGCTCGCCGCCGGGGTCAACACGCCCGCCCGCCGGGTCGTCGTCCGGGACTGGCGGCGCTTCGACGCCACCGCCGGCGGCATGGCCCCGCTGAACGTCCTCGAGGTACACCAGATGATGGGACGGGCGGGCCGACCTGGCCTCGATCCCTACGGGGAGGCCGTCCTCCTTGGAAAGAGCCACGACGAGATGGACGACCTCTTCGATCGGTACGTCTGGGCCGATCCCGAGGACGTCCGCTCGAAACTCGCGGCCGAACCGGCCCTCCGGACGCACGTGCTCGCGACGATCGCCTCCGGCTTTGCGACCACCCGCGATGGCTTGCTCTCGTTCATGGCCGATACCCTGTACGCCAGCCAGTCGGGCGAGCGCGGCCGCCTCGAGAGCGTCACCGACGACGTGCTCGGCTACCTCGAGCGAAATGACTTCATCGAGCGCGAGGGGCCAGGCGGCGTTGCCGATGAACAGGAACCCGACGCGGCCACCGATGCCTTCGTCTCCGCGGCCGACCTGGCAGACGACCCCACTGATGGGGCGGACGTCGACCTCCGGGCGACCAGCCTCGGCCACACCGTCTCGAGACTCTACCTCGACCCGATGAGCGCCGCCGAGATCGTCCACGGACTCGAGAAAGCGGACGAACGACCCACGCCCCTCGGCCTGTACCAGCTGATCGCTCGCACGCCGGACATGTACGAACTCTATCTCCGGTCGGGCGAAGACGAGACATACGGCGAACTGTTCTACGAACGCGAGGGCGAACTGCTGGGGGACGCCCCGAGCGAGTACGAGGACGCCCGCTTCGAGGACTGGCTCGCCGCCCTCAAGACCGGCAAACTGCTCGAGGACTGGGCGGAGGAGGACGACGAGGGTCGACTCACCGACCGCTACAAGATCGGGCCCGGCGACCTTCGCGGGAAAGTCGACACCGCGGAGTGGCTCCTCGGAGCCGCGGAGTCGCTCGCCGCCGAAACCGATAGTGAGTGGACGGTCGCGGTGCGGGAGGCCCGCGCCCGAGTCGAACACGGCGTCCGGGAGGAGCTGCTCGAACTGGTCGGGATTCGCGGCGTCGGTCGCAAACGCGCCCGCCAGCTGTACGCCGCGGGCCTCGAGACGCCCGCGGATCTCCGCGAAGCCGACAAGGGGATCGTCCTCGGCGCGCTCAAAGGCGAAAAGACCGCGGAGACGATTCTCGAGAACGCCGGTCGCGAAGATGTATCGATGGACGATGTTCAGCCTCGAGCCCCCGACGGATCAACACGGGCGTCCGCGAACGGTGGCGCTGGCGGGAAGGCCGACGCAAGTGAGAGAGGCGACGACGCGGAAGACGACGAGACCCAGGCCTCCCTGGGTGATTTCTGATGAAAGTGCTCGATGGACGAGTCATCGTCGACGACCTCGATGGGTTCGTCGCCGACCTCGGCGAGGTTGCCGACACCCACGACGTCACGATTCAGGCGTTCGACGCCCGGTACGTCGCCGGCCGACGCCACCTCGAGCGGGCCGTCGAATGCGCCGATCGGGCGCTCGAACGGGGCGAGAACGTCGCCCGTGATCGAGCCGTCGAGATCCTGCTCTACGCCGCCGGTCGCCGACAGATCGACCGCGCCCTCGAGATGGGCGTCGACGAGGGCGAGCCCGACGTCGTGGTGTTGATCGACGGTGACGGCGACGAAACCGGGGCGGCCAAGGCGGTCGAGAAACGGTTCGATTTCACGAACGGATCGACGCTCGAGCCCACCGACGAAGAGACGCTGTGTGCGTTCTTCGAGATCACCGACGCCGAACGGGCGGCGACGACCGCGACCCTCGAGGAGCTGGTGTGTGAGCGGGTTGCGTTGCTCGAGGTCGAGAAGTAAGCACAAATGGCGACAGCGAGACAGGCGGGAACCGAACGACGATCAGATCACGGCGTACAACACCATCCCAGCCAGTGCACCCGCCACTGTCGCGAGGAAGTTGACGCTCTGGTTCCCGAGATACTTTCCCTCGAGGGTCGCCCCGAGAAGGCTATCGGCGGTCATTCCCACGAAGCCAGCCACGCCGATGATGAGTGCGCCGACGAGTCCGACGTCCGGATACACGGCGTAGCCGACCCCAGCAACGGCCGCTGCGCCGACGACCCCCGCGAGTTCGCCCTGCCACGTGACGGCGCCGTCGGTTCCAGGCGTGACGGGCTCGAGCGTCGTGATCAGGCGCGGGTCGTCGTAGACGCTGCCAATCTCGCTCGAGAGGGTGTCACTGAGTGCAGTCGAGATAGCACCAGCGAAGGCAAACAGGAACAGCGCCGGATCGACGGCCAAAAGGTCGACCTCGCTGGCGGCGAATCCGAGGACGGCGACCATTGCCGCCGCCGTGTTGCCGATGACGTTCGACGTACCACGAGCCCCATCGTTGCCCTCGGCGACGCCGCGATCGGCCTTTTGCTCGTAGCGGAACTTCGTCGACACGCTACCAACGGCGAAGAACGTAATGAGGACGGCAAACCAGTCGTAGCCACCGAGGACGATCGTCAACAGTGCGAGCAGGATGCCGGTGAGCATGCCAGCGATCGACGCCGCACCGAGGGCGTGAGAGACGTAGCCGATGGCGATCGTGATCGCGAGTGCGGCGGCGATACCGGTCACGCCAATCGTCGGCTCGAGTTCGGCCAGCAGCCACAGCGAGAGACCGACGGTGAGCAACACGATCGGGTCGTCGTAGCTGATCAGGACGTCCCGAAGCAACGCGGCGAGCAGCGTCCCGCTGACGGCGAGAAACACGATTACCGGAAGTGCGCTCTCGATCGGGAGGCCCTCTGCGGCACGAGAGGCGACCTGACCAGCGATAGCGCCGAGCGATCCGACCGTACAGAACGCGATCGTTTGCAGGATATCGGCGTCGGTTCGGGCTCGAACGACTGCCTCGGCGAACCCCCCGTAGCCGACGAGGAGCACGACGCCGACGAAGACCGACATCGGGAGCGACCAGTTCACGGCGAGGAGTCCGAGCGTCGTCACGGCGAGGACGAAAGTCAACAGGCCGAACAGGCGACCCTCGGAGTAATCACCCGGAAACGCAAAGAGATCGAAGATCGGGCCGTCAGTAACGGCGATTGCCACCAGGGCGAGAGCGACCGCAATCGGGGCCGATAGCTCCGGGCCGAGAATCGGAACGGCCAGCGAGAGCGTACAGAGTGCGCCAAAGGCCCCTGCCCGTCGGACTGGTGTCGACACGATATCGGATCTTTCTGTGGGGGGTACTTGAAGGTTCGTCAACGGCCACGGGCGTGCAACGAACCAACAGTCGCCAGCGTGCGCCCCGTTGCGGCTAGCCGCTCGGGGGAGAGCTGTCACCGGAACACCGTCCGTTCTCACGTCTCGAGACAGGCGTCGTGATACCGGCGTCGTGATATCGGCGAACGTGCCTCGAGATCGAACCGGATCGCCGCCTCCATTTTCGGCTCCGGCACCATCTCAGTCTCCAGCCCCGGCTTCGAAACCGTCTACCGAACACCGAAATCGGTATGGATCGGCCGCCGAAATGAGCACCCGTGGGGCTGTACGAACGCTATCTCGCCGCCCGAATCCGCCGCCACGACGGCGAGCCACCGGCACACGTCGCTCTCGTCATCACCGAACGTGACCTGCTCGAGCGCGGTGCCTACGAGACGCTCGCGGCGTTCTTTGATTGGGCCGTCGAGTACGCTGATCGGATCACCGTCTACGTCAGTGTGCTCGACCGGGCGGCCGTCCCGACGCTCAAACGGGAACTCGAAGAACTCGAGGCACCACGCGAGGTAGCCGTTCGAGGGCCGGACGACACTCACCCTGCCGACGCCCCGATCCAGATCGGAATCGGTCTCGGCGGTAAAGACGAGTTTACCCGAGCGGTACAAACCCTCGCAACGCAGGTCGAGACTGGCGACCTCGAGCCCGATGCCATCGACGACGAGACCGTCGAAGCACACCTGATATTTCCCGACGAACCCGACCTGGTGATCAAGACCGGAGCCGAGCGACTCTCCGATTTCATGATCTGGCAGTCCGTGTACTCAGAACTGTACTTCACGGACGTCAACTGGCGGGACTTTCGAGAGCGAGACTTCCTTCGAGCCGTCCGCGAGTTCTGTAATCGCTCGCGGCGGTTCGGAACGTGAGTATTTACTATAAAAAGAGCGGGGAACGAGGGAATACCATGAGCCGTCGCCTGCCGCTCGAGGACGTCCGACCAACCCAGCTCTACCTCTCGAAGGAGAAACTCGCAAGGGTGCTCGAGTGGTTCGACGTCGACGATCCGAACTGCGGTTCGCTGCCGGCGTTCGAACACGAGGGAGCGTGGTACTTCTCGGATGGACACACGCGAGCCTTCGTTGCAGCGCTCGCCGGTGCCGACACGGTTCGGATCCATCATGACGAGCGAGTCCGAGAGGAGTACAATTTCGAGGTGTACCGAACCTGTATCGACTGGTGTGCGGAGGAAGGGATCGAAACGATCCACGACCTGTGCGGTCGCGTCGTCGAACCGGACACCTACGAGGAGTGTTGGATTGGGCGATGCCAGCGTCTCGGTGAGTGATCGACGACTCGAGTTTACTCGGGATCGGACGGGGAGCGTGCCTACTGCGTTCGGTCGACGTCACCCACGTCAGCCACGTCAGCCACGTCGGCCACGTCGGCCACGTCGGCCACGTCGGCCACGTCAGCCGCGTTCCCGCCGTCGGTTGCGACCTGTCCCTGGTCACCTTCCGTGCCGGCTGCTTCCGTCCCCTCGAGCGCAGCCGCCTCCGGCTGTTCGGCTGTCGGGAGTGAGTCCCGGAAGCGAGCGAGGGTGGACGTCGCTTCGGCCAGTTCCGGCTCGCCGACGGCTCGAATAAGGGCAAGCGCGCGCCGGGCGCGCGTTCGTCGCCAGGACGCTTCCCGAGACTCGTATGTGCGGATGCCCCGCAGGAAGTCCGCTTTGGAGAACTCCGGCCAGTAGGGCGCACAGAAGAAGACGGCGGCCTCGTTGCCGTTGGCGTGCCAGGGCAGGAAATTCGACGTGCGTTCGTCGCCCCCGGTACGAATAATCAGGTCGACGTCACGAACGGGCTGGGCGTACAGCCGCTCGTGTACCGTTTCGCCGTCGATATCCGCCGCGCCGAGATCCCCGTTGGCGACGTCTCGAGCGACGCTGCGGGCAGCCTCGAGCAGCTGGGCACGCCCGCCGTAGGCGAGCGCGATGTTGAGAACGAAGGCGTCGTACTCCGCGGTTCGTGATTCGGCGTAGTCGATCGTCTCCCGTACCCGTGGCGGGAGTCGCTCGAGGTCGCCGATGGCCCGGATGCAGACCCCGTTGTCGTGGACGCGGTCGGCGTCGGCGAACTCGGTGAGTTTCTCACAGAGCAGGTCGAACAACGCCTCGCGTTCGTGTTCCGGGCGGTCGAAGTTCTCCGTCGAGAAGGCGTACAGCGTGAGTTCCTCGACGCCGATCTCCTGACACCACTCGAGGACGCGTTCGGTTGTGTCGGCTCCGGCACGGTGGCCCTCTGGTGCCTCGCCGCCGCGCTTGCGGGCGTAGCGGCGGTTACCGTCCTGAATCACGGCGACGTGAGTCGGTGCGCCGGAGACTTCCCGGGAGAGCAACCGCTCGTAGCCCCAGTTGATACGTCGGCGCAGCCAACTCCTCATCGTCGGTACTAGCGTCAGCGACGAATATGGTTCTTGTGTGTGAGATGTTCCCATCAACCGAGTGCTCAAGGCCTCGAGCGTGGTGAACGAAAGAATCGCACGAAACAAGCGTCGTCGGGTGACGTGACTGCAGGGATCACCCACCGCTATTCGTGGCTCCGTGGATGTATCCGTCCCAGTAAACCCGAACCGTGACGGCTATCCGTCGGCACGCCAACGGGCAGTCAATGGCAGACGCTATCGATCCAGACCTCTATGCCCGGACGAAGGCCCTGCTCGAGCCCGGCGAGATCCAGCTCAACGGGGCGATCGTTCACACCGAGTACGGCTCCGACCAGGACGTGCAGATGATGCAGGCGACGATTGACGTGGGCGACGTCATCGCCGAACACGCCGGCCACGACCCGACGGACTGCTTCGTCTACTCGGGCAACGACGATCCGGACTTCTCCTCGAACCAGCACCAGGGACTGACGCTGGACGGTGAGGAGTTCGTCTGGGAGTGCCAGCAGCTACTGCGCCAGGGAACCTTCGACATCGTCATCTACTACGAGGCGAGCGCCGACCACGAGGCGATCCTCGAGGGGATTCGGGGACTCGGATACGAGGTCACCGGCGTCGAGGGCGACTGAACGGCGTCGATTCGCCCTCTGTCACCGTCCCGCCCCGTCCCGAGTCGCTTATACCCCGTCCGTCCCGACGAACGGGTATGAACACGGACGTCGACCTCACCGAGCGCGAGCGGGCGGTCGTCAACGCCTTCCAGGGTGGCTTTCCCGTCGTCGAGTCACCGTTCGAACCGGCCGCCGCGGCTATGCGCGAGGCAGGGGTCGAAATTACTACCGCGGAACTCATCGAGACCGTTCGCGACCTCGACGAGCGGGGCGTCCTCTCCCGGTTTGGCCCACTCGTCAACGCCCAGGAGATCGGCGGCGCGGCGACGCTGGTCGCGATGCACGCCCCCGAGGATCGCTTCGACGAGGTCGTCGAGGCCGTGAACGGCCACCGTGAGATCGCCCACAACTACGAGCGCGAACACCCCCACCTCAACGTCTGGTTCGTCGTGAGCGTCGCCCGGGCGGATCGGGTCGACGAGGTACTCGAGGCTATCGAAGACGAAACCGACCAGAAGACGTACAACCTGCCCAAGTTACAGGAGTTTCGCGTCGAGGCGAAGTTCTACGTCGACGGCCCACTCGCCGATGGCGGCCTCGACTGCTCCGATCTCGGCCCCGCAGTCGAGCCGACCGACGCAACCACCTTGACGCCGGCCGAACGCGACCTCGTCCTCGAGATCCAGGGCGGATTACCGATCACCGAGACGCCCTACGCCGACGTCGCGGCCGCGATCGGACGTGATCTCGAGTGGACGCTCGAGACGATCAAACGGTTCGAGCGAGAGGGGAAGATCCGTCGCATCGGCGTGATCCCGAACCACTACGCGCTGGGGTACACGGAAAACGGGATGACCGTCTGGAACGTCCCCGACGACGTCGTGAGCGAGGTCGGGCCCGAAGTGGCCGCCCTCCCGTTCGTCACCCACTGTTACGAGCGCCCGCGCCACGAGGGCGTCTGGCCGTACAACGTGTTCGCGATGACACACGGCAGAAGCGAAGCCGAAAGCGACCGTCGGGTCGAACAGGTTCGCGAGACGATGGCCGAGCACTGGGACGTCACGGACGATGACTGGGACACCCTGTTCTCGACCCAGATCCTGAAGAAGACCGGGATTCGCCTCGCCGAACGGGCCGAGGCGAACACGCAGGCTCGCTAACCACAACTCGGACACACACCTCACCCTCGAACCGATGATTCCACTCTTCCACGATTTCACCGACGCAACGGTACTCGTCTTCGGCGGCGGCCCCGTCGGGGCTCGCAAAGCCCGGCGGTTCGCCCGCGAAGCGACGGTGATCGTCGTCAGCCCGGCGTTCGCCGACGACGAGTTCGGGGCAAGCGAGTTGGTTCGTTCGGCGCCCACGCCAGCGGAGATTCCGGCGTGGCTCGAGCGACACCGACCCGCCCTGGTCGTCGCGGCGACCGACGACGAGGCGGTCAACGATGCGGTCGTCTCGGCTGCTCGGGAGCGGGGTATCCTCGTCAATCGAGCGGATCGAGCCGGTGGCCGGGATCCGGGGAGCGTCGTCGTCCCGGCAACCGTCGAGGAACCGCCGGTAACCGTCGCCATCGGAACCGGCGGGACGGCCCCAGCACTCAGCAGGTACCTCCGGAAAGACCTCGAGGAGTCGCTCGAGGGAGCGGGGGAGATGGCGACCGTCGTCGCCGAGTTGCGGCGGAAACTCAAAGCTCGCGGCGTCGAGCCCGACCGGCGACGCGAGATCGTCACCGACGTCGTCAATTCGTCGTCCGTTTGGACAGCTTTACGTACGGGTACCACCAACTGCCAGCAAGTGATCGAGGACGTGCTGGAAAACGAACAGGTCTTCGGTGGTGAGTCAGCGTGATTCGAGGGGGCGTCGTCTCCGGGATGCGCGTGACCCACGAAACGGGGAGTGTCGACGATATCGCGACGGCCAGTCCAGAGAGTCAACGGCTCGCCGTCAATACGTTGCTATCGGCACCCGCGATCGAAGAGGCATACGTGCTCTCGACGTGCAACCGAACCGAGGCGTACGTCGTGACGGCCGATCCGGCCGACGGCCGGAGTGCGCTCGAGGCATTTTTCACCGACGTCGATGACGACGTGCTCGTACGAAGCGACCACGAGGAGAGCCTCAAACACCTCCTTCGAGTCGCAACAGGTCTCGACTCGGTGATCCTCGGTGAGGATCAGATCATCGGCCAGGTTCGAACCGCCTACGAGGATGCCCGCACCGCCGGCGGCATCGGCTCGCTACTCGAGCGGGCGGTCACCAAGGCGATCCACGTTGGCGAACGCGCCAGAACGGAGACGACGATCAACGAGGGCGTCGTCTCGCTGGGATCGGCCGCGGCACGACTGGCCGCACGTACCGTCGACCTCGAGGGCGAACCCGCCCTCGTCGTGGGTGCCGGGGAGATGGGACACCTCGCCGCCCGCAGCCTGGCAGACGCCGGCATCGGTGAAGTGGTCGTCGCGAACCGAACGATCCCCCACGCCGAACACATCGTCGAGGAACTCGCGGTCGACGGCAAAGCCGTCTCGCTCGAGTCGCTGGCGGCGGCCACGCGTGAGGCAGCCGTCGTCGTTGCCGCGACCGGCAGCCCCGACCCGCTGCTCACGCCCGACCATCTCGGCGACCGTTCCCAGGTCGTCGTCGACCTCGGTCAGCCGCGGGACGTCTGTCCCAGCGCGGCCGGCCTCGAGGACGTCACCGTCTACGACCTCGACGACCTCGAGGAGATCACCGCCGAGACCCGCGAACAGCGCCTCGATGCCTCCCGGGAGGTCGAAGCCATTGTGCAGGCGGAGTTCGAGCTGCTCTGTGAGGGGTTCAAACGCGCACAGGCCGACGAAGTGATCGCCGCGATGTACGAGTCCGCCGAGCGGATGAAACAGCGCGAACTCGAGACGGCGTTCGTCCGCCTCGAGGGGAGCGAGGAGGCGTTTACCGACGAACAGCGACAGATCGTCGAAGCGATGGCCGACGCACTCGTCGGACAGTTGCTGGCCCCGCCGACGAAGAGCCTCCGGGAGGCCGCCGCCGACGACGACTGGGCGACGATCAACACGGCGCTGCAGCTGTTCGATCCCGCAGGGCCGGAGATGACGTTCGCCGGGACGAGACACGACGGGAGTGATTCAGGCTCGAGCGGCGAGTCGGACGTCACCGCTGGCCTCACCGACGACGACTGATCGTGGCCGTCCGCACACGGGCACAATCGTTATTTAATTGGCTTCCGTTCGGAAGCGTATGACGGACGTGCTTTCCGACGACGAGATCGCCGACCGCCTGCCGGAGGCGTGGGAACGCGAGGATGACGAAATCGTTCGCGTCTACGAGTTCGACGACTACCTTCACGGCGTCAACTTCGCCCAGATGGTCGGCGAAATCGCCGAGGCCCAGTTCCACCACCCCGAGATCCGCATTCGGTACAAGGAAGTCGAGATACGGCTGACGACCCACGATGCAGGCGGCATCACCGACAACGATCTCGAGATGGCCGAGGTCATCGAGTCCGAACACGCCGCCTGAGCGTACGGGGGACGTCGTCATAGCAGGCATCACCAACATAGGGAACGAACCCGAATCGCCAGCCATGCGCGCACGCTATGCGTTCCGGGTCACGATTCGCCTCGAGCCCGCCGCCGCGGACTGTTTCATCGAGGATCCGATCGTCGAGCGCCGCTGCTTTCTCGAGGCAACAGAGCCGGGAACCGGCGGCTGGCGGCGCTTCCGCGACCTCCTCTGGCGCGGGGAACTAACCGACGCCGTCTACGGGCGAGAGTTGTTCACCGAGAAGCTCGGACTCACCGTCGAGGACGTCGAGTTTCGAGCGTTTTACACCGACGAGGAGTACCTGGACGCGCTGAAGGACGAAATCGAGGCCGACCTCGAGTCGTTCAAGGCCGAGAGTGTGACCGAAGTGCTCTCGAAGTACTTCGCCTCCTCGCTCGAGGTGGGGGTCGAGCACGGCCTCGAGACGTGACGATGGTTGCGAGTCCACGGTATCGTACACCCAGGCTGGACTACAACCGTTTCGAACTGCTCTGTAGGATCGCTAGACAGCGCCGCCTCAATCGCGTTATCTCCGCAGAAAACGAAGAGGCAGAGTGTTGTGAGTTCAGAATTCCGCCTCTTCACCCGACAATCGGTGGCAAAAGCTAAAATCGTTGTCGAGAACCCGGACGAACCCGCCGACCCCGAAGGGGGTGGCGGGTTCGCCGAGTGGGCGATGCTCGCCCTGCAAGCCCTCCGAATCGAGCTGGGAACGTCCTACCGCCAGACGATCGACCTGCTCAGTGAAATGCCCGGCATCCTCGAAGAAATCGGGCTCACACGCCTTCCTCACTTCACCGTTCTCCGTGACTGGTTCGAACAGATTCCGATGCAGACCTACCGTGCGTTTCTCGGCGAATCTGCCGAGAAACGCACTGGCCACGCTGCTATCGATTCAACGGGATTCGACCGTGACCAGCCCTCACGCCACTACGCTCAGCGAGCCCATTACCGTGTTCGAGCGCTGAAAGTCACCGCCTTAGTTGACGTCGAAACGCTGTACGTCACCGACGTCCACGTTTCGACGAAGAAACCATCCGATTTCAGAATTGGCCCGCAGGTCACCCGCCGAAATGCGGGTGACCTGCTCTCAGTAGCCGCAGATCGTGGCTACGACGACAAAGCGTTCCGCGACGAACTTCGCTCACATGGAATTCGTCCACTGATCAAACATCGCATCTACTGGGCGCTCGATCACGCACATAACGCCCGCATGGATCGTGATCGATACAACCGCCGCTGGATGGTAGAATCCGTCTTCTCAAGCCTCAAGCGCACGCTCGGCTCCGCCGTGCGTGCGCGAAGCTGGCATCTGGAGTTCCGCGAGATGGTACTCAAATGTGCCGTCTATAATCTTCGTCGAACGGTTAGATATCCGTAGTATCGACCGCAGTCTCTCGGTTTCTCCTCCTCGACCGAGTGAGTGAAAACGCCGAAATCAAGCCTCGGCTAGCGATCCTTCGAAGCATTTCGAACACCACGAAAGCCCCTGCTTCTTTCACACCCACTCGTTCCGGCTGACCGACCAGTCACTCCGGGTGGGAATGAAAGGGGCTGGCACGGTCGATCCCTCCCGGGCGACGAAAGCACGCGAGCGGAGCGAGCGCGCGCATGGAGCCCCGGAGGGTCGAGCGGGCCAGGGGCTTTCGTCGTGATCGTATTGTGTCCCGAGTATTCGCAGTTGTATCTACACATGGCTGCCACCAGCCACCAACACCGTTAACCCGCCCGCGTGACAGGACTCGAGTATGTTCACCTACCACGTCGCCTTCCTCGTACTCGTCGTGGGGACGACCGCATTCTTCAGTGCGCTCTCGCTTTTAAACGTCCGCTACGGCAAACGCGCTCTCGAGCGCGAACGGGAGTGGGTCACCGATCGCCTCGGGTTCGACGACCTCGATCGTGTGGCGGCCTACCAGCGGGCAACGACCCGTGTCTCACAGGTACAGACCTGGGTCACGATTGGCCTCGTCCTCGCCGCACTGTACTCGGGGCCCTCGCCGCCGCCGTCAACGCGCTCGAGGGACTCGGCTACGGCCCGGTCGCCACCGGCATCCTCTTTTTCGCGGGTATCGTGGTCGCCCTGCAGGTACTGTCGATTCCGTTCGACGCCTACAGCACGTTCGTCGTCGAGGAACGGTTCGACTTCAACGAGCAGACGCCCGCGCTATTCCTGAAGGATCTCGTCCTCGGGACGGTCATCGGCGTCGCCATCACGGCCGCGCTGGCGGCCGGCATCCTCTGGTTCATCTCGGTCGTCCCGACCTACTGGCCGCTAGCCGCCGTCGGCCTCTACGTCGCCTTCTCGCTCACCATGCTCGTCGTCTACCCGCGTGTCATTGCGCCGCTGTTCAACGACTTCGAACCGATCGAAACCGGCGAGCTTCGAGCGGCCGTCGAGAACGTGTTCGACCGCGCCGGTTTCTCCTGTGACGGCATCTACCTCATGGATGCGAGCAAGCGTTCCTCTCACTCGAACGCCTACTTCGTCGGCTTCGGCCGAACGAAGCGGGTCGTCCTCTTCGATACCCTCGTCGACCAGATGGGACTCGAGCAAATCGAGGCCGTCCTCGCCCACGAACTCGCTCACTGGAAGCGCGCCCACATCTGGAAACAGTTCGGGGTCGGTACGCTCCGCATCGGGGCGGTCTTTCTCGTCCTCTGGGCACTGCTCGAGACGACCTGGCTGTACGCGATGTTCGGACTGCCGGAGACGGCCTACGTGGGACTGGCGGTCGGTGCCCTCTGGGTACAGCCGCTGGCAAAGCTCACCCGCCCGCTCGAGAACAAACTCTCCCTGGCCCACGAACGGGAGGCCGACGCCTTCGCGACGGACGTGATGGGGAGCGGCCAGCCGCTGATCGAGGCGCTCTGTCGGCTCACCACTGAAAACCTCTCGAACCCGTTCCCCCATCCGCTGTACGCCACGTTCCACTACACCCATCCGCCGATCCCCGATCGAGTTCGGTACATCCAGGGGCTCGAGGACGCTGACGAGGGCGCGTCGGCGACGGTGACGGGGGCTGACGAGCCCGTCTGAACGGCCCATTGGCTGTCAGAAACGAACGTCGCTACCGATCGTCTCGACTTCAGCAAACCGGCAATGCTACCCACATTACGTTCGCGGTCGGTCGATCCGTTCATGGTCAAACGGAGCCAGCCAGATGCATATCATCCAGTGCAAGACGGGCCGTCCCTCTTTACCGCTGAGCGCTGAAGCGCCACGTAGAACGGGCCAATGGAACAACCCACCGGACAACGGTCGAGCGTGCGACCCACGGCGATCGTTCGCCGAACCACTCCGTGGGGATTTCCGCTCCTGTATCTCGGCTGGGCGTACGCCTGGTGGCTGCCGATCGTCGCCTCCAGCGAGTCCGTTTGGTCGTTCCCGAACGTCGTCTTCCTGCTCGTCGGCGGCTCGAGCCCGCTGCTGGCCGGCCTCTCGCTCCTGTGGCTCGAGTACGGTCGGGAGGGGCTCCACGACCTCCGGCGGCGACTGCTCGAGGTCGATCGCATCGGCCTCGGCTGGGCGCTGGCGATCGTCCTCCTCTACCCGCTGTTCACCCTGGTGAACGCCGGCATCGCGCTCGCCGTCGGGGCGACGGCGACCCCGCTCGAGGTGATCTCGCTCGATCGACTCCTCGATCCGGTCGCGCTCGTGCTGTTGCTCGCGGTCGCCTTCCTGTTCCCGGTGATCGAAGAGATCGGTCTCCGTGGCTACTGGTTCGATCGCCTCCAGGCACGCTGGAGCGCCCTCATCTCGAGTCTGGTACTCGGCATCGTCTGGGCCGCCTGGCACGTCCCGCTCGTGTACATGGTCGGCTACTTCGAGGGGACGACGTTCCAGCCCGAACTGTGGTGGTGGCTGCCCAGCATCGTCCTCACGGCGATCGTCGGTACCTGGATCTACAACAACACTCGTCGGAGCGTGCTCGCGGTCATCGTCCTCCACTTCGTCGGCAACCTCACCGGCGAGACGATGGGCTTTTCCCCGGAGATGTACCCAGCCGTTGTGCTCGGAACCGCCGCGCTCGCCGCGATACTCGTCGTCGGCTGGAGCCCCGAGTCGCTCCGGGGCTGGGGAACGGAGCGGCCGGTGTCGCCGCTCGAGGAGAAGAATAGTGGGCGGTCACAAATCGAACTGGCCTGATAAGGGCCATATCGGTGCGCAGCGTCCTGAACGAAGTTGCCGACGACCGATCAGAACTCCTCGGCCGGCGGCGCAACCCCTTCGTCCGCATCACCACCGAGATCGAACTCCTCGCGCACCTCCCGCAACCGATCCCGGATGTCCGCCGCGAGTTCGAACTCGAGATTGCTCGCCGCCTCCTGCATCCGCTCCTCGAGTTCGGCGGCGTACCGGGCGGCGTCGTCCTCGTCCTCGAGCTCCCGGCCGGCGACGCTCGAGGTGTCGGTCTTGCTCCCCGGCAGGTTGGTCTCGCCGACCTCCTTCTCGATGCTCATCGGCTCGTGGCCGTGTTCTGCGTTGAACTCGCGCTGAATCTCGCGGCGACGGCGGGTCTCGTCGATCGCCGACTCCATCGCACCCGAGACCTCGTCCGCGTAGAGGATGACCTCCCCGTTGACGTTTCGGGCCGCCCGACCCATCGTCTGAACGAGAGTGGTCTCGCTGCGGAGGAATCCCTCCTGATCGGCGTCCAGAATCGCGACCAGGCTCACCTCGGGAATGTCCAGCCCTTCACGCAGGAGATTGATCCCGACGAGGACGTCGATCTCGCCCAGCCGGAGGGAGCGAACGATCTCGTGGCGCTCTAAGGTGTCCGTCTCGTCGTGCATGTAGGCGACGTCGACGCCAGCTTCCTCGAGGTACTCGGTGAGATCCTCGGCCATCCGTTTGGTGAGCGTGGTGACGAGGGTGCGCTCGTCGCGCTCGATCCGCTCGTCGATGCGATCCATGAGGTCGTCGACCTGTCCCGTCGCGGGGGCGACCTCGACCTCGGGGTCGACGAGGTGGGTCGGCCGAACGATCTGTTCGACGATCTGCTCGCTCTCCTCGCGTTCGTAGTCGCTGGGCGTCGCAGAGACGTACAGCGTGTTGTCCGTGCGCTCCTCGAACTCCTCGAACGTCAGCGGACGGTTGTCGTAGGCCGTGGGGAGCCGGAAGCCGTTATCGACCAGCGAGTCCTTTCGGGACTTGTCGCCGGCGTACTGCCCCCGAACCTGGGGGAGGGTGACGTGGGATTCGTCGACAACGGTGAGGAAGTCGTCCGGGAAGTAATCGAGGAGGGTGTACGGCGTGTCGCCCGATTCCCGGTCGTCGAGGTAGACTGAATAGTTCTCGATCCCCGAGCAGTAGCCGGTCTCCTCGATCATCTCGAGGTCGAACGTCGTCCGCTCCTCGATGCGCTGGGCGGCGATGAGATCGCCCGCCCGTTCGAAGTACGAGATCCGTGAGTCCAGATCCGATCGGATCTCCTCGATCGCTCGCTCGAGGCGCTCTTCGGGGAGGGAGTAGTGTTCAGCCGGGTGGACGAGGACGGCCGGTTCGGTGGACTTGACCTCGCCCTCGAGCGGGTCGATCTTGAGCATCCGGTCGATTTCGTCCCCCCAGAACTCCACGCGGACGGCGTACCGGCCGTACATCGGAAAAATTTCGATGGTGTCCCCGCGAACCCGGAACGTCCCGTTGGTGAAGTCCACGTCGTTGCGCTCGTAGTTCAGATCCACCAGTCGCTTCAGGAGTTCGTCGCGACCGACTTCCTCGCCGACCTCGAGGCGCATCGCCATGTCGACGTAGTTTCGAGGGTCACCGAGCCCGTAGATAGCCGAGACGCTCGCGACGACGATGACGTCGTCTCTGGTGAGCAGGGATCGGGTGGCAGAGTGTCGCAGTCGGTCGATCTCGTCGTTGATCGAGGCGTCCTTATCGATGTACGTGTCGGTCTGTTCGACGTAGGCCTCGGGCTGGTAGTAGTCGTAGTAGGAGACGAAGTACTCGACGGCGTTGTTCGGAAACAGGTTCCGGAACTCCTCGTAGAGCTGGGCCGCGAGCGTCTTGTTGTGGGCGATGACGAGCGTGGGCTGTTGGATCTCCTCGATCACCCACGAAACGGTGTTGGTCTTCCCCGATCCCGTCACGCCGAGGAGGGTCTGGCGCTCCATTCCGTCGTTGTAGCCGGCGACCAGTTCCTCGATGGCCGCTGGCTGGTCGCCCGCCGGCTCGAAGGGGGCATCGACCGCGAACGGCTGGGCGGCGTCGGGTCGATCCGGCTGCAGGGGGCCTCGAGTGTCGCTCATTGTCTATCTCGAGGCAGGGCCTCGATCAATGTAAGCCGCTCGTCTGCGTCGTCCGTGCGACCGAACTGGGGTGCCGTAACCGTTGGGCGAACAGTGTGCGACGGAACGGACAGTACACGACGGAACGGACAACGAAACGAACGAGTTCGCCGAGCGCCGACAAGCGTCGTATCGACCACCACGCATTTCACCCTCCTCGTGGTCGGACGGATATGGCCAGTCAAGACGCCGACCTCCAGCGAGCACGTGACGAACTCGAGGCAGCCGTCAAAACAGCCGACGACGACGTTCGCGACGACCTGCGGGACGTCGCGGCCGCGTTTTCGGCGCTCACCACGACCGACCGCGAGGCCGACCACGCCACGTTCGACGCCCACCTCAACACGCTGCGACAGGCCAGCACCGATGCCACCGGCGAGACTGCCGACCGGCTCGAGGCCGCACTCGAACACGCCGAGTCCTACCGAACGGGGCTCGAACAGGCCTGAGCGGTTCGAACGGGTTGAAGCGGTGACCCCGGGAGTGGTTTGCCTAAAATCCTGCGTCGTTTTCAAAAGTGGGCTGATGCATACAGAGGGTGTACGCAGTACGAGGTAGGTTATCGTTTTTCGAGGACTCGACGTGGAGGCTGCTTGACTACTCGTCATCTCTGGTGTGAACGATACCCTCACAATCCGCAACTCGGTAGTCGATCCGTCCGGATTCCGTAATGATGATTTGGGTGCGAGCGCCGTCACAGATCGGTCGTGTAGTGAACTGAACCTCCTGATCGATCCCGGAAACCGTGACTCTGTACTGTGATTGTCCAAGAAGATCGCGTTCAGTACTCTCGTTCGCCGCCACAGTGTTGTCTGTTTCCATAACGGGGTCGTACTCCCCATCGTCCTGTCGTTCTTCGATGAGGACTTTGAGAGTGACCTCCCTGTTGAGGTCGTTTTCGATCTCCACCGTTTCATTCACACCCGACGAACCCTCGAACTGGTAACATCCAGCTGTGGAGCTTGTTACCCCGCAAAAGATCATTCCGAGAACGGTACGCCGATGCATACGCTACAGTCGAGATTCAAACGCAATCAACATTAGTATAGCTAAACATCCAGTTTGACCTTTAGCCAATCCGTTTCCGTGACTGTACAAGATACGCGCCCTCTATTCAGCACAATCACAGACACCTATCACCCGGCAAGGATTTCACTGAAGCCTCGAGCGGGAGTCGTCCGGGCATACCACCCGTACGGAGCCCCTACTCCTATCGACCCGGAAGTACGGGCGACTTACGCTCGAGGCTGAAGCCCTGTATGAACCCCGAAACCCGGTAACGCACTTATAACAATAGCGTCGTGGCTCCCTCGAGTCAGGTATGCAGTCGTCTGCTCACGGACGCACAGACAGGGCGAGCGTGATCGTGCCGGGGATTACGGCACCGAGCACCGTCGCCTGTCTGCGTTCGCTCAGTCCTCGCGGGATCTACACCATCGTCGGCTCGGAAGATCGGACGACACCCGCTTCCGTCTCGACGTACTGTGACCGGTTCATCACCCTCCCCAACCCCCGATCCGACCTCGAGACCTACGGCCAGACGCTTCTCTCGCTCGCCGCACGACCATCGGTCGAAACGATCATTCCGGTTCGCGAGGAGGACATCTACGTGCTCGCGGCGAACAAAGAGGAGTTCGCCGACGTTATCGGGACGCCGTGGCCGGATTTCGAGACCCTTCGGAGCGTACAGGATCGCGTCGAACTCTTTACGGCCGCAGACCGGGCGGGTGTCGGCACGCCCGAGACGACCCTCCTCGACGAGTGGGACGACTGGACACGCGAAGCGATCATCAAGCCCCGGTACACCGTCGCTGCCCCCGAGTACCTGGGACAGGATTCCGACCTCAGCGACATCGGGTCGACCGTCTACCACGAGCCAGGGACGCCACCCGCGGTCGAATCCGCGATGAACGAGTGGGGCCACGTCCCGATCGTCCAGGAGTACGTCCCCGACACCAGCGAGTACGGGTTCTTCGCGCTCTACGACGAGGGCGAGCCCGTCGCCACCTTCCAGCACTGCCAGAAACGGGGGTACAAGTACAGCGGTGGGCCCAGCTCCTACCGCGAGTCGACCGACATTCCCGAACTCGAGGAAGCCGGTCTCGCGCTGCTCGATGAACTCGAGTGGCACGGCCTGGCGATGGTGGAGTTCCTGCGCGATCCCGAGACTGGCGAGTTCAAGCTGATGGAGATCAATCCACGCTTCTGGTCGTCGCTGCCGTTTTCGGTTCGGGCGGGCGTCGATTTCCCCCTTCACTACTGGCAACTGGCGACGGGCAAACCGGTCACGGCCGACGGAGAGTACGAAGTCGGAATTGGGGGCCACCTGATTCGCGGGGAGCTGTGTTACATCCACAGCATCGTCGCCGACGACTTCCCCCTGGTCGACCGGCCAGCACTACCGGCGGCCTGTCGCGAGATTGCGAGTTCCGTCGTGGCCGAACCGCGATTCGATTACGCCGTCGTGGGCGACTTCAAACCGTTCGTGCAGGACAGCTGGAATCTCGTTCGCGACGCGGTCGGCGAACAGCTCCGGGCTGTCTTCAGCGACGAGTCCAGTGATCCTACCCAGCCGGTCGTTCCGACACCGCTGGCGGAGGCCGACACCGATGGCGGGACGCCACGGACAGTCGTTACGGATGGCGAAGGCTCGAGCGGCGATCACGAATCTTTCGAGGGACAACACGGGCAACCGCGGTGAGGGGTGGCGGCGTCCGATTTGGTGTCGGCAGCGACGACCGATACGGTAGCGACAGCGACGACTGACACGGCAACGACAGCGGCGTCTCATTCAGTGTCGACGACGGCGCCAACGTCAGTACTGCTCCAGGATCAATAGCCTAGCTCGAGCACCCAGTTCGCCACGAGTGCGAGGAGGACGACGACGAGGAAGCCAGCCAGGATCGTGAACGCGACGTCCCACCCGAGATGGTCGGCGAACAGTCCCGTTCCGACGGAGCCGAGTGCACCGATGACGCCGTAGACCGTTCGCACGAGCCCGAATCCAGCACCGCGTTCGGTCTCCGATAAGTTGTCCATCACCCGCGGTAACAGGGCCGCCCCCCAGCCCAGTCCCGTGCCGACGAAGAAAATACCGACGAGGAGCGCGAGCGTGCCGGAGACGAACACGAACAGCAGAAGGCCGATCGAGCCAAGCACCATACAGCCGGCTGCGGCGAGGTCGCGACTGTATCGGTCGGAAACGGCACCGACACCGACCTGCATAATCGCTTGCACGACGAAGTACGCCGAGAAGACGATTCCCGCGAGCGTCTGGCTCTGGCCGCGGTGTTCGATGAGAAACGTCGGGAGGAAGGAGGCAACCGCCTGCCAGACGAACGCACAGCAGATGGCCAATACGACGGTGAATGCGATGGCCGGCCGGGAGAGCAACTCGAGCAGTGGCTCGAGTTCGAAGCGTTCGCGCATGGGCTGCTCCGGTCGTCGCGGCTCGGTGGGTTCGACCCGCCAGGCGAACAGGAAGTAAATCGGGACGGCAGCGACGACGCCGATGGCGATGGCGTAGCGCCACCCGAAGTTGACAGCGACCGAGGCGGCCAATGCGGGAGCGATCAGGCCAGCAAGGGGCCCACCACCGTTGTGGATGCCGATTGCTGAGCCGATGTTGTCGTAGGTGCGGGTGAGCAGCGTCGTCGCGACACTATAGTGTAGCCCGGCGAGCGCGCCGAGGGCGAGCGTCGCGAGCAAGAAGACGGGAAACGATGGGGCGAGGGCGATGAAGAGGCTCGTGACGGCCGTGCCACCGACCGCGAGGAGGATAACGGGGCGCTCGCCGTACCGGTCGGCCAGGATACCACTGGGGAACTGCGAGAGAAAGTACGTCATCCAGAGTCCGGAGAGCGCCACGCCCACGACGGTGTTCGAGACCGAAAATTCGTCGACGACATCGGGGACGACCGGACTGATCACTAGCCGGGCGACCATCGTCGCGAAGAAGGCGAGCGTACAGAGCGCGAGGACGGTGTCCCGGTAGCGCCAGCGAGTCAGCACATCCATCGTATGTCTACTACAGCCTCGAGGTCGAGACCGCGCGTCGCGACTCGAGAGCCAATATGCGTGTTCATCGTTCGCCGCGTATGGACAAAGAACGCGTCGATTGCGGCAGACGATGAGAAGACCAGCCGACGCCCGTGAGCCGAGTCGACCCTCGAGTGTGACCCGGCGGTCGATTCGGCCTGGCGAGCGCACCGAACACACATGGTGGCCCACCCCCTCGACGACCGTATGAACGAGCCACGGGTTCGGATCCTCACCACGGGCGGCACCATCGCGAGTACGGCGGACGACGATGCCAAGACGCCATCGGAGTCAGGATCGGCACTCGTGGAAACCGTCCCCGGAATCGACGACGGGATCACCCTCGAGGTCACCGACGTCTGTCAGGTATCGGGGTTTCAGATGAACGCCACACACGCAAACGAACTCGCGGACGCGGTCGAAGGAGCCGCTGCGGAGGGCGTCGACGGCGTCGTCCTCACCCACGGCACCGACACGATGGCCGAAACGGCGTACCTCCTCGCTTCCGTCCTCGAGACGGAGATTCCGGTCGTCTGTACGGGCTCACAGCGGTCGTTCGACCAGCTCGGTAGCGACGGCCCGACGAACCTCCGACTCGCCGTTCGAACGGCGACCGACGACCGATTCCGAGCCGCTGGTGGCGTTTACGTCGCGTTCAACGACACCGTTCACGCGGCTCGCTACGCCACCAAAACCCATACCAGCCGCCTCGAGACGTTCCAGTCACCGGGGTTCACGGCGGTCGCCGAGCGCACGCCGAACGGCCTGCGGATCCTCGCGAAGCCGAACGTTGTCGTCCCGCGGTTCCCGGGCGGTCGGCTCGATCCCGACGTTCGCATCCCGCTCGTCACGAACGCCCTGGGCGTCGACGGCTGGGCGATCGAACGAGGACTCGAGACGGACGCCATCGACGGGGTCGCCCTCGCCGGTACCGGTCTGGGGAACGCGACCGCCGACCTCGGCACGGCGCTTGAGGACGCTATCGAGGACGAGATACCGGTCGTCCTCACCAGCCGGTGTCACGAGGGGACGACAGCCGGCGTCTACGGCGGGCCCGGCGGCGCGGCGACACTACTCGCAGCCGGCGCGATCCGCGGTGGTGACCTCCCGGCGTGGAAGGCCAGGCTGACGCTGTGGCTGGGGCGTTCGGAGGGACTGGGGCTCGACGAGGTTCGGTCGGTTTTTGAGTCGGTCGAGACGTTCGATGGCGTTCTCGAAGCGTCGAAGAGCACTCTCCAAGGGGAATAGTCGGAGATCGTTCTCGAGACGATGAAGAACGGCGCTCGCGACCGGCACGTTCCCGTCGCCAAGTTCGTACGTAGCCCTACCCTTCGACCCGGAACCCGCGGTCGCGGAGCAAGTCGGGCACCCGATCGCGGTGATCGCCCTGCAGTTCGATGCGCCCATCCTCGACCGTCCCGCCGGTACCGAGCGCTCCCTTGAGTTCCGAGGCGGTCGTCTTCAACCCGGATTTGGGGAGGTCGAACCCCTCGATGATGGTGACCGGCTTGCCGTATCGCCGTTTCTCGAGTCGAATCGAGAGCACCTGCTCGGCGACCGTGAGATCCTCCTGGGCGTCCAGTTCGTTGAGTAAATCCTCGAGATCGTCTGGCACAGTATGTTCTATGTTCCCGAATGACAAAGACCTATCCCGGCACCCGACGCGTGGTTAGTGACGCTCCTCGACCAACCGGGTCAGAGCCGCTCCTCGAGCAGTCGGGCCGTCTTCTCGCCGACGCCATCGACGCGCTGAAGCTCATCGCGGGTCGCCTGGCGCACGTTTTCGACGCTGCCAAAGCGACGCAGCAGGCGTTTTCGCGTTTCCGGACCGATGCCGGAGACGTCGTCGAGCACCGTCGAGACGTTGTCGCGCAGCGTCTGATGGTACTGCACCGCGAATCGGTGGGCCTCATCGCGCACCCGCTGGAGGAGGTGAAGATGGGGTGCGTCGTCGGGCCAGTCGTACTCCCGGTCGGGCGTTACCACCCGCTCTTCGGCTTTGGCGAGGCCGATCACCGGGACGTCCCAGCCGACCGTCTCGAGGGCCTCGAGGGCCGCCTCGAGCTGTCCCTTCCCGCCGTCGATCACCAGCAGGTCGGGGTCGGGGCGGTCGTCTCGGCCTTCGACGGCACGGCGGGCTCGCCAGGCGACCAGCGCCCGCATGTTGGCGTAGTCGTCGTTCTCGTCGGTCAGTTTCTTCCGCCGATAGGCGCTCTTGTCGGCGCTCCCGTCGACGAACGCGACGTTGCTTCCGACCGCCGCCGTCCCCTGGGCGTGGCTCACGTCGAACCCCTCGAGGCGGCGAGCCCCATCGAGGCCGAGCGCGTCGGCGAGCATCCCACACTCGTCGCGCCGCCCCACATTCTGTCGGGCGTTCTTCAACGCCAGATCGACCAGCGTCGCCTCCCGTCCCGCACCCGGCACCCGCACCGAGACCCCCTCGGCCTCGAGCCAGGCGGCGACCTCGTCGTCCCCGTGGCGCTCGGGGAGCAACAGGGCATCGGGGAGGCGGCGTTCGGCGTAGTACTGGACGAGAAACGCCGCGAGGACGGCCGGGACGGCGCTATCCACACTGTCGTCCGTTCGCGGGGCCTCGAGGGTGTGGCGATCCCGCTCGAGGAGTTTGCCGTCCTCGGCTCGGAGGCGGGCGACGGTGGCGGTCTCACCCTGGATCGCGACGCCGATGACGTCAACGACACGTTCGTCGCCGATTGCCTGGACGGCCGCGTCGCCATCGCCGTGGAAGGACTCGACGGTCTCCAGTCGGTCGCGGAGGTGAGCCGCGCGCTCGAACTGCTGGTTCTCGGCCGCCGTCTCCATCTCCCGTCGGAGCGGATCGGCGAGGATCCCCACCTCGCCCTCGAAAAACCGGATCGCGGACTGGACGTCCTCGCGGTACTCCTCGAGGTCGATCTCGTGGGTGCAGGGGGCGGTACAGAGCCCCATCTCGTAGTCGAGACAGGGACGGTCGCGGCCCGCGTACTTGTGATCCGAGCAGCCCCGCAGGCCGTAGGTCTCCCGGATGGCCTTGACGACCGTCTCGAGGCGACCCTTGTCGGTGAAGGGGCCGAAGACGGTCGTCGTGTCGGTTGCGGTCGGCGACGTCCCCCCGTCAGCCCGTGCCGTGTGCTCCGGATCACGCGTGATCTCGATCCGCGGGGCCTCGTGGGCCGTGAGCTGCACCATTGGGTAGGACTTGTCGTCTTTCAGTCGGACGTTGTACCGCGGCTGGTGGCGTTTGATCAGGTTCGCCTCGAGCAACAGCGCCTGGGTTTCGGTGTCGGTGACGGCGATTTCGATATCGTCGGCGCGATCGACCATTCGACGGATCCGAGCGCTTCGCGGATCGGCGTACGATCGAACCCGCGAGCGGAGGTCGACCGCCTTGCCGACGTAGAGGGTCGTTCCGTCGACTCGAAACTGATAGACGCCAGGCTCACCGGGCAGGTCGCTCGCCCGCGCTCGAAGCGTCTCGGCGTTCATCGGCCTCTCTAGCGTGGCGAGCGGTTTCAGTGTACCGTCCGCTACTCGAGTCCCGGCCGAGGTGAACCCATCCCAGCCGACACGGAACCATCCCGACCGACGCGGAACAGTAGCTCGAGAGCACGAAAGACGTTTGCCAGTACCACGCGAGGAACCCAATATGGCCGACGCCACATCTACGACAACGGCCGAAATCGTCCTCTTTCCCGGCTTCGACGAACTCGACGCCATCGGCCCCTACGAAGTGTTTCAGAACGGTACCGAGGCGGGTGCCGACCTCGAAACACGCCTCGTCACGCTCGAGCCGACCGAAACCGTTCGAGCGAGCCACGGCCTCACCGTCGTTCCCGATGGCACACTCGGGAGCCCGGACGTGCTGGTCGTCCCCGGCGGCGGCTGGACGACCGAAGACGGTGGCGTCCGGCGAGTAGTGAACGACGGCGACCTGGCCGAGGCCGTCGCGACGCAACACGAATCGGGGGCAACGGTCGCCTCCGTCTGTACGGGTGCGATGGTGCTCGCCCACGGTGGCGTTCTCGAGGGACGGCCCGCCGTCACCCACCGGGTTGCCCTCGAGGATCTGGAGGCGCACGCGAACGTTCACGAAGCCCGGGTCGTCGACGATGGCGACGTCCTCACCGCCGGCGGTGTCACGTCGGGGATCGATCTGGCGCTGTGGTTCCTCGAGCGTGAGTTCAGCGAAGCGGTGGCGACGGCGGTCGCGACCGAGATGGAACACGAGCGCAGTCGCGACGTCGTTCGGACGAGGAACTGATATTTTCCGGTGTGACGGCACCACGGAACCCGCGTCGAAAAGTGGTTGCACCAATCGTCTCAATCGGCACTCGAGGTCGCGACGTCGACGGCCCGGCGGTTCATCCCGCTCCCGGTCTCGTACCAGTAGTAGAGGCCGAGGCCGATGGCGGCGGCGACGTTCGAGAGAGTGATCGCCCAGAAGACGGCAGTCGCGTCGAATCCGAGGAGATAGACGCCGGCGGCGGCGATGGGGAGCCGAACTCCCCAGTACTGACAGAGCGTGGCGACGAAGCTCGTTCTGGTGCGGCGCGCACCGTTGAACCCAGCCATCAGCAGATACGTCGCCCCGATCGCCCAGTAGCCGTAGGCGAGGATTCGCAGGTAGTCGATCGTGTAGGCGAGTTCGGCGGCCGTCGCGTCGGGGACGAACAGGACGGTCAGCGTCTCGGGGACGAGCCACTGCACCGCGCCGACGAGTGTGAGTGTCCCTGCGGCGATGGCGACGCCGATCCAGGTCGTCCTCGTCGCCCGGTCGGGGTTTTCGGCACCGAGATTCTGCCCGATGACGCTCTGGGCCGCCTGCTGAAGTCCCTGGGCCGGGATGAAGGCGACGGAGGCAACGCGAGCACCGATCGTGTAGGCGGCGACCGCCGCTGTCCCGCCGGCGACGGCGACGATCGCGACCACGATCACGCGAACCGACTGGCTGGCGACGAACTGCCCCGCATTGGGCCAGCCGACGTCGACGATTTCGCGAGCGTCGTCGACGCTGAAGCCGATGTCGCTCGGTCGAATTTGAAGGGCGTCTCGTCCGTAGAGGGCCAGACTGATTGCCAGGAGGAAGCCACAGCTATATCCAAGAATCGTCGCGAGGGCGGCTCCTTCGAGGCCCAGTTCGGGGAACACCCACCAGCCGAAGATGAGAAACGGGTCGAGGACGACGTTCGTGACGACCGTCGCCAGGTTGATGTACAGCGCCGCGCGTGCGTCCCCCCAGCCGACGAAGCCGGCCTCGAGGGAGTCGCTCGCAGTCGCGAGCGGGATGCCGATGGCGATGACAGCGAGGTAGGCGGCGGCGAGTTCGAGGACTTCGGGTTCGGCAGCGAACAGCCCCATCACGTCCCGCGCGAAGACGAATGCGAGCAGACCGAGGATCGTCCCGCCGACGAATCCGGTGAGCGTGCCGGTGACGATGGCCCGTCGGCCCGACTCGAGGTTTTCGCCCCCGACGCGCTGGGAGACGACGACCTGGGTGCCGACGGAGACGCCGATTGCGGCGGTAAAGAGCAAGGCGATGATCGGAAAGTTGAGCCCGACTGCCGCGACGTGGTCGCCGCCGAGGCGTCCGAGCCAGAAGACGTCTATGAGCTGGTTGGCGACGTGGACGAGATTCTGTGCGAGCAACGGCGCGGCCAGAACGAGCAGCGCTTTCGGAAGCGAGCCGTTCGTGATTTCCTCACGCGAGACGGATACCATCGTCGGTGGTCTGTTACAAGAGTGTACCACCATAATATAAATTTGTAGGAATGTGTTTCGTGTTCCCGTAGACCAGGTCGGTGATGTCGGAACCACCACGATTTTTCACCGCTGGCGCCAAGGATGTGGTATGAGCCGCTCGCGAAAACCCGACTGGCTGAAGATGCGACCGCCGTCGGGACGGGAGTTCGCCGGAATCAGGGAGACGCTACGCGAGCACGATCTCAACACCGTCTGCGAGGAGGCGAACTGTCCCAACCTGGGCGAGTGCTGGAGTGGGCGCGACAACGCGTCGGGTGGTGGCACCGCGACGTTCATGCTGATGGGGCATCGCTGCTCGCGCGGGTGTAACTTCTGTGACGTCGAGACCGGCGGCATGGAGCCACTCGATCCTGACGAGCCCGTAAACGTCGGGAAGGCCATCGCCGAAATCGGTCTCGACTACGTCGTCCTCACGAGCGTCGACCGGGACGACCTCCCCGACCAGGGTGCGAGCCACTTCGCGCAAACGATCCGCGAGATCAAAGACCGCCATCCGGGCATCCTCGTCGAAGTCCTCATCCCGGACTTCCAGGGCGAAGCGCACCTCGTCCGGAAGATCATAGACGCCGAACCGGACGTCATCGCCCACAACGTCGAAACCGTCGAGCGCCTCCAGTTCCCCGTTCGCGACCGTCGAGCGGGGTACGAACAGAGCCTCGGCGTCCTCGAGCAGGTAGACAGGGAATCCGACATCTACACCAAGACCTCGATCATGCTCGGCCACGGCGAGTACGACCACGAGGTGTACCAGACGCTGGCCGACCTACGCGAGCGCGGGGTCGACATCGTCACCCTCGGCCAGTACCTCCAGCCCTCCCGGAGCCACCTCGATGTCAAACGCTACGACCATCCGGACAAGTACGAGACCTGGCGCCGGGTCGCCGAAGAGGAACTGGGCTTTCTGTACTGTGCCAGTGGGCCGATGGTTCGGTCGTCCTACAAGGCGGGCGAACTGTTCGTCGACGCCGTGCTTCGGGAGGGGAAGAGCGTCGAGGACGCTCGAGCCGAGGCGCGCCGGTCGGCGGTGTCGAACTAGTCCCGTCGCGTACTGAGCCAGTGTATGACGAAGTCAACAACCACGGGCCAGGTGACCCGTGGAGTCCTGCCTGAATCTTTGATCAGGGTCTGGAACGAGCACCTCGAGCAGTTCGACCGTTCCACGGTTCCAGCATCGTGTCTCAAATACGACCCCTGGCTAGGTCGGTCACTGCGTGGTAACGTATGCGAGTACTCGAAACTCACGTGAACGTTACAACCGCACCTGTCGGACGTGAGCCATGCACGGGTACTCGAGCAGACGACGGTGGATACAGCTGTGTGGGACGGCCGTTCTGGCTGGGCTGGCTGGCTGTACGAACGACGGTAATGGAAACGGTTCTAGTGGCGATGATAACGAGGACGAAACCGGAGATGACGCGGACGATGGGGCTGGCGGTTCCGACGCCGAAGGTGGTACCGATGTCGAAAACGCACACCAGGGCGACCTGATCGCCTCGAGTGAACCGGTCTCGTTCGCGTTCGACGTGTATTCGCGGAACGCGCCTGAAGAGGGGGATGCCTACGAGGTCTCGTTCTCGGGATACGTGACCGCCGACGGGGATTTCTACTACCACATCGAGGAAGGTTCCGGAGCGATGACGATGAAGACGGAGTTCGTCCACGTCGACGGGACGACCTATTTCGTCGACGAAACCGGATGCCAATCGATCACCGTGGAAACACCCCCACACTCCCCGTACGGTGGGTTCGCCACCTACGACGACTTCGTCACCCAGATGGGCGGCCGCGAGGCCGACGGCACGACGATGATCGACGGCCGGGAGGCGTACGTGTTCGAGTACGACTACGCCGAAGAACTCGCCGTCGCCGGCGCCGATCAAGCGGGACTGGCCGATGCCCCAGGGGAGCTGTCGGCGACGGTGTACGTCGACGTGGAGACGGGGTACTTCCTCGGGAGCGACTATCGGGCCGTCGAGGAGGGGATGGGCGAGATCGAATCTAGTGCCCGGATGCACTCCTTCGGCGAGTCGTTCACGGTCGACCCGCCGGAGGGGTGTTAACGCGGCTCGGTCGCGCTGACTGCCGATCGATTACGCTCGAGTAACCTACGAGATTACCCCCGCCATAGCTGAACGTTATGACGGATACTTACCCACACCGGGTATGTCACGTGAATTGGAACGATCCTGGGCGCGGATCCAACACAGCGAACGTACCCGAATCACCCGCCGTCGAACGGACGTGCCGGCGACGGCCATGGAGAGAGGTCGATGAGCGACGAGTCGCCCGATACGGACGACGGAGCGGACGCCGAGGACGAAACGGTCGAGGTAGAGGACGAAACAGTGGATGGCTCGGGCGAGGCCGTCCCGTCCACGACAGAGGCCGTCTCGACGGACGGCGGAAACACCGGCGGGGCGACTGACACTGTCGTACAAACCGACGACGATCCCTCAGTAGTAGATCTGGCCCAGCAACCGATCGTCAAGACCTGGACGACGTTCGTCGCGTCCCAGTTCGCCCTGATCGGCGTCGGCATCGGCCTCGTGATGCTACTGCTCGACATCGTCGACGAGTCGATGTTCGAGTTCGACGGCATGGGTGGGATGGGCGGCGCCATGCTCACCCTTCCACCCGAGAACGCCATGTTCTGGAGCGTCGTCCTCGCAGCCGCCATCGGCCTCTACTTCGGAACGACACTCGAGACCGACGGTACCACCGCCATGCTCGTCGCTGCCATCAGTACGGGCGTCGGAACGATCGCACTCCTCGTGACCAGTGCAATTTTCACGTCGGTCGCATTCGACGGCATCTCGGTCGACTTCGGCGGCCTCCTCATCATGTCCCTGGTGACCGCGATCGGCGTCGGCGTCGTCGCTGCCGGCTCGGTCTGGCTCGTTCAGAACAGGCCACCGGAAACTGACGCACCAGCCGCCGAGTCTGCCTGATCGTCGCTCAAGTACACTTTTGACGACTCGAGGCACTTCCGTACTGACGCTTACCCGTCGACTTCGGGTTCGAGTTCGAGCTGGCCGAACAGTTGGCTCCAGTACGCGATATATTTCGTAGCGGTTCCCGCCGAATCCGTGGCGACCATCTGTCCAGTAACCGGCGAGTATTTCGCGATACGACCAACTGGATTCGCAGATACACGAGTTTATTTGGACATCTGATCGACTTCACGCCACATCGCCCACAGTCTTTGTCAATGCATGGCAAGAATCGTGCTGATAGTAAATTATTTACGAAACTCCTTTAACGTGAGCGATAGACCATTAGGGTATGCGAAGGTGGGTATACCCGTGAGCACACTACAGCACGACCCCCGCGAACGCGTACAGGTACTCGACGACGCCGGACGCGTCCTCGAGGGAGCCGACGTTCCGGAGCTCGAGGAGGCGGAGTTCCTCGATATCTACGAGCAGATGAAACTCGCCCGCCACTTCGACCAGCGGGCAGTGAGTCTGCAGCGCCAGGGCCGAATGGGAACCTATCCGCCGCTGTCGGGGCAGGAAGGCGCACAGATCGCGAGCGCCCACGCACTCGACGACGAGGACTGGCTGTTCCCGAGCTACCGCGAGCACGGGGCCGCCCTCGTTCGCGGCCTGTCGCTCAAACAGACGTTGCTGTACTGGATGGGGCACGAACAGGGCAACGCCATCCCTGACGACCTGAACATCTTCACGGTCGCCGTGCCCATCGCCACACAGATTCCCCACGCAACCGGCGCCGCGTGGGCCTCCCGGCTCGCCGGCGAGGAGAAGGCGTTCCTCTGTTACTTCGGTGACGGCGCGACGAGCGAGGGCGACTTCCACGAGGGACTGAACTTCGCCGGCGTCTTCGACACTCCGGCGGTATTCTTCTGTAACAACAACCAGTGGGCGATTTCGGTGCCACGCGAGCGCCAGACCGCCAGCGAGACCATCGCCCAGAAGGCCACCGCTTACGGCTTCGAGGGCGTCCAGGTCGACGGGATGGATCCCCTCGCCGTCTACAAGGTTACCCGAGACGCCATCGACAAAGCCAAAAACCCCGGCGACGACGAGCTTCGACCGACGCTGATCGAGGCCGTCCAGTACCGCTTTGGCGCACACACGACGGCGGACGACCCGTCCGTCTACCGCGACGACGAAGAGGTCGAGCGCTGGAAACAGAAGGATCCGATCCCGCGCATGGAGACGTTCCTGCGCAATCACGGCATGCTCGACGACGAGAGCGCGGACGCACTCGAACAGCGCATTACCGACCAGGTGGCCGACGCAATCGACGCCGCCGAAGCCGTCGAGCGACCCGACCCCGCGGAGATCTTCGCCCACGTCTACGAGGGCATGCCGCGGCGACTCGAGGAACAGCTCGAGTGGTTCGAACAGATCCGAGACGAATACGGCGACGACGCGTTACTGGAGGACTAAGCAAACATGGCTGCAGAATCTGAAAACCTCACGCTGGTACAGGCAGTTCGCGACGGACTGCATCAGGAGATGGAACGGGACGAAGACGTCATCGTCATGGGCGAGGACGTCGGGAAAAACGGCGGCGTCTTCCGCGCGACCGAAGGGCTCTACGACGAGTTCGGCGACGATCGCGTCATCGACACGCCGCTCGCGGAGTCCGGGATCGTCGGCACGGCCATCGGGATGGCCGCCTACGGCCTCCGTCCGGTTCCCGAGATGCAGTTCCTCGGCTTCATCTACCCCGCGTTCGACCAGATCGTCTCCCACGCGGCCCGCCTCCGCACCCGCTCGCGCGGGCGCTTCACGTGTCCGATGGTCATCCGGGCACCCTACGGCGGCGGCATTCGCGCCCCCGAGCACCACTCCGAGTCCTCGGAGGCGATGTTCGTCCACCAGCCCGGCCTGAAGGTCGTCATCCCCTCGACCCCCTACGACACCAAGGGGCTGCTCACGAGCGCGATTCGCTCGCCCGACCCCGTCATCTTCCTCGAGCCCAAGCTCATCTACCGGGCGTTCCGCGAGGAGGTTCCGAACGAGTCCTACGAGGTGCCACTCGGCGAGGCCGCCGTCCGCCGCGAAGGCTCCGACATCTCGGTGTTCACCTTCGGCGCGATGACCCGACCGACGCTCGAGGCCGCGGAGAACCTCGAAGGCGAGATCGACGTCGAGGTCGTCGATCTCCGCACCGTGTCCCCACTGGACATCGACACCATCGTCGAGTCGTTCAAGAAGACCGGCCGCGGCGCGGTCGTCCACGAGGCCCCGAAGACGGGCGGCATGGGTGCCGAAATTGCGGCGACGATCCAGGAGGAGGCGCTCATGTACCAGGAGGCGCCGATCAAGCGCATCAGCGGCTTCGACACGCCGTTCCCGCTGTACGCGCTCGAGGACTACTACCTGCCAGAGCCGGCCCGCATCGAGACGGGCATCCGGGAGGCGATGGAGTTCTAACATGGTCGAGGAGTTCAAACTGCCCGACGTCGGCGAAGGCGTGGCGGAAGGCGAACTGGTCTCGTGGCTCGTCTCGCCGGGCGACACCGTCTCCGAGGATCAGCCCGTCGCCGAAGTCGAGACGGACAAGGCACTCGTCGAAGTCCCCTCGCCGTACAACGGGACGGTCGAGGAGTTGCTCGCCGAAGAAGGCGAGATGGTGCCCGTCGGCGACGTGATCATCACGTTCAACGTTGACGGTGAGGACGACGGCGACGGTGAGACGGAGACAAAACAGGAGCGCGCGAGCGAACCGGAAGGCATCGACGAACCCGAGACGGCCCAGGGCGACGGTGAAGCCGAGGAGGTCGACACCCCCGACGGCCGCGTCTTCGCGCCACCACGCGTCCGCCGACTCGCCCGCGAGGAGGGCGTCGACATCTCGAGCGTCCAGGGCAGCGGCCCCGGCGGTCGCATTACGGAGGGCGACGTCCAGGCGGCCGCCGAAGGCTCGAGTGGCGGGGCGGCGGAAGCAGCCGAAACGGCAGCCGACGCCAGCGGAGCCGACGCGGACGCCGGCACTCACACGGAATCTGATGCCGACGCGGGCGCAGGGGCAGGAACAGGTGCCTCGAGCACTCAGGCCCCCACATCGGTCGAATCGGCCGACCGGGAACGCACGCTGGCCGCTCCAGCGACCCGCCGCGTGGCCGAGGAACACGGCGTCGACATCAACGCCGTTCCGGCGACCGAAGAGCGCGAGGGCGAGGCGTTCGTCACGCCCGAAGCGGTCGTCGAGTACGCCGAAGCCCAGCAGCAGGCCCAGGAGGCCGACGCCGCGGCCGTCGCCACTGGCGACACCGGCCCGCGAGAGACACGCGAGCCGTTCAAGGGCGTCCGCAAGACCATCGCGGACGCGATGGAGCGCTCGAAGTACACCGCCCCACACGTCACCCACCACGACGAGGTCGACGTGACCCGACTCGTGGAGGCCCGCGAGCGTCTCAAGCCGGTCGCCGAGGAGCAGGGGATGTCCCTGACGTACATGCCGTTCATCATGAAGGCCGTCATCGCGGCCCTCCGGGAGTTCCCCGAGATGAACGCGATGATCGACGACGAGAACCAGGAGATCGTCCACCGCAACTACTACAACATCGGCGTCGCGACCGCGACCGACGCGGGGCTGATGGTGCCCGTGATCGAGGACGCCGACCGGAAGGGCATGCTCCAGCTCTCCTCGGAGATGAACGAACTGGTGCAGAAGGCGCGCGAGCGCACCATCTCGCCGGACGAACTCCGCGGCTCGACGTTCACCATCACGAACATCGGCGGCATCGGCGGCGAGTACGCCACGCCAATCCTCAACTACCCCGAGGCGGGCATTCTGGCCGTCGGCGAGATCAAGCGCAAACCCCGCGTGGTCACCGACGAAGAGGGCAACGAGTCGATAGAACCCCGTTCGGTCATGACGCTCTCGCTCTCGTTCGATCACCGCCTGATCGACGGTGCCGAAGGGGCCTCGTTCTGCAACGAGGTCATGAAGTACCTCGAGAACCCCGAGTTGTTGTTGCTCGAGTAGACGGGACGGCCTCAAGCGTTCTTTTTTGTGGACACTGTCGCCCCGCTCACGGGGAGCGGCTTTACCGGGGCATCGCCACATCGAAAAGAGAGGCAACCCTTCGTCTACCGGGAAGATGACGACTGGCCGGAGAACGATCGATTACACCGGATCGAGCCGGCCGATCACGTCGTCCTCGTTCGACGTGAGGAAGTAGATCTCCCCCTCCGGGCCGGCGATCACGTGTCGGATTCGACCGAACTCCTCGACGAGCAACTCGTGTCGTACCGCGAGGTAGCGATCGTCTAACCACTCCTCGTCGTGAACGTTCGTCGCATCTGCAGGTGGCTCATCCGATGGGTCGAGGAGCGTGAGGACGTGAATCCGCTGTGAGCGAAGGCCGGCGAAGAGGAAGCGGTGTCTCAGCACTGGGAAGGCCTCGTGGTCGTACCACGTCCCACCAGCCGGTGCCCACGTCCCCGCGCCGTCGATGGTTCCGGAGGACGCCACGGGTGGGGAGAACGCATCGTCGTCGTACGCCTCGTAGTCGGGATCGTCGGGCCCGCCACGCGCGATCGGCCAGCCGTAGTTCGCCCCGGGGGTGAGCAGAGTCACTTCGTCCCGTGCGACGGGGCCGTGTTCGGTGGTGATAGGCGTTCCGTCGGGCAGCCAGTTGAGGCCCTGAACATTGCGGTGTCCGTACGAGAACACCCGTGGATCGGCGTCGTCGGGTGTCTCGTCGCTCCCGGCGGGGTCGCCAGCAGCAGTCACTCTGAGAATCGAGCCGACGAGCGACCCCGGATCCTGCGACGCCTCCGAGTCGCCGACGTCGCCACGAGAGATCCAGAGGTAGCCGTCCGGGCCGAACGCGAGGCGACCTCCGTTGTGGTGAACGGCTCCGGGAAGGTCGTCGACGACAATCTCGACCGATTCCACGTCTGTTGCGTCGTATCGGGCGACTCGGTCGACCAGTGAGCCCTCGTCAGCCGTGTAGAAGACGTAGACGGACGCCGGTTCCGGGTACGATGGATGAACCGCGAGACCCAGGATACCGGCCTCCCCCGCCGGGGCCAGACCCGGGAGGTCGACCGACTCCACAGGTAATTCGGTGCCGTCGATCGGTTCGTCGCCGAGCAACTCGTCGACGGTTCCGCGACGGATCCGTCCCGGGCGTTCGGTCAGGAAGACCTCTCCGTTCGGCGTGAACGCGAGATCCCAGGGTTTCTCGAGGTTCTCGACCGCGACCGTGACGTCGAAAGATGCCTCGAGCGGTGAGCCCTCGACCGCCCAGTCGGACGACCCCTCTTCGCCAACCAGTTCTGAGTCGGCGTCTCCGTCATCGTCGCCTGTGATATCGTCGTCTGTGACATCGTCGGTGGTATCGTCTACATCGGAACTCGAAGACCCACCGCTCTCGAGGCAGCCTGCCAGGCCGAGGACTCCCCCTCCGGTAACCGTCAGAACCGACCGTCGTGAGAGTCCGTCCTTCATGTTCCACCAGTCGTCGAAGATGACGGTAAGTATGAACAACATACGAGGGCGCTTTGATCAGCTACGTTCGACAGCGAGGTGAGCGGTGAGTTCTCACTTCCGACTCGGTAATCGGTTTGGAACACTGCCGTTTCAGGAATCGAGGAGACTCGGGAACTTGTGAGCGTGACAGGGCGTGATCCCGCCCGATGCCGGCTTCACAGGCCCGAACTATGGCAGGGCTATGACTATACTTCTATTCGTGGTACCCGCTCCCGTCATGCCCACGTACGTGCTCTTGACGACCTTCACCCAGCAAGGAGTCGAAAACGTCCGGGACAGCCCCCGCCGAACGGAACACGCCAGAGAGATGATCGAGTCACTCGACGGCACGTGGCACGACTTCTTCATCACGATAGGACGGTACGACGGGTTGGTCGTCGCTGACTTCCCGGACGACGCGACGGCAGCACAGGCGGTGTTTACGCTTGCGGAAAGCGGCAACGTAACGGTCGAACCGCTCCAGGCGTTCACGCTCGATGAGTTCCGGGACATCGTCGACGCGATGCCGTGACGGTCCCGTAGATTCCGCAGACAGCGATCGAGGCACGTAGCGGTACGAGAATAGCCACGCCTCGAGAAGTGAGTTGAAGAACGTGCAGAGATCGTGCTCACTCGTACCGTAACGCGTCGATCGGATCCGTGCTGGCCGCCCGCCAGGCCGGGTACAGCCCCGAGACGACGCCGACGAGCACGCCAACGGCGATCGCCAGGGCCACGTACTCGAGCGGGTACACGAGCGGAAGGTCGATGTACCACGCGCCGAGGGCGGCGACGGCCAGACCGAGCGCGGTACCGACGATGGCCCCGATGACGCCGAGGATGATCGCCTCCGTCAGGAACAGGCCGAGGACGTCCCGGTTCTGGGCCCCGACGGCTTTCATAATGCCAATCTCGCGGGTGCGTTCGGTGACCGACACGAGCATGATGTTCGCAATGCCGATCGAGCCGACGACCAGCGAGATGGCGGCGATGCCGACGATGAAGTTCTGGAGCAGTCCCAGGATGTTCTCGAGTTGCTGGAGCAGCTCGGTGCTCGTCTGGAGCGTGACGGCGAGGTCGTCGCCGAGGAACTCGCTCGCGTCCGCGTCATCGGTCTCGAAGTAGGCGATGGCGGCGTCTCGAGCGTCGTCGACGTCGTCCTGGTCTGCGGTGGGGGCCTCGACAACGATGGCGAGGTAGCGGACGTCGGCGGTGTCGTCTGCATCGGCCTCGTCGCCGTTTGTACCCTCGTCGCCGTTGCCAGTACCACCGCCGTCACCCTCACCAGCCGCCGGCCCCACCGCCTGCTCGAGGTAGAACGGATCCGTCGGCACGTAGATCCTGGGAGCCGCCTCGAACCCCTCGAACGGGCTGAGCCCTTCGTTCGTGTCGGTGATACCGACGACCGTCACCGTTTCAGTCCCGCCGGTGACGATCCGCACCTCGAGTTCGTCGCCAACGCTGACGTTCTCCTCGAACTGCTCGGCGGCGGCCGGGTTGATCACGGCTTCGCGTTCGCCCATCTGGAACTGACGACCGTCGCGTAACGAGGACTCACGGATGTAGGACGGGCCGGCGGCGATTAGCCCATCCCCCTGGAGGCGAGTGTCCCCGGCATAGGTCACCGACTGGGCGTCGATCGTCGCGTAGCCGTAGGCGGCGTCGACGGTCTCGAGCTCGCTCACCCCCTCGAGGTCGTCCTGGCTGAAGACGAACTGTGCCCCCGCCAGCGGCCCGGCTTCGGTGTCCGGATCGGCCGCCCAGCCGTAGAGGTTGCGCTGATCGTCGGGGCTGATGTCCCCGATGATGCCCGCCTGGAGGCTCGCCCCCAGGGCGACGAAGGCGATGACCGCGGCGACGCCAATGATGACGCCCAGGGTCGTCAACGTCGATCGAAGTCGGTGGCCACGGATCGAGCGCCAGGAGAGGCGCAGGGACTCGAGCGGGCGCATCAGCGTTCCCCCTCCGCACCCGCGGGTGTGGTGTCGTCGCTTTCCGTTCTCGAGTCGGTAGTCCTCGAGTCGGTATCGTCGCTGCTCGGGTTCGAGTTCGTGTCGTCACTGCCCGGCCTCGAGTCCGACCCCGATCGTGGGTTCCCAATCGCTGGCTCGTTCGCACGGTCGCTCGAGCCACCTCGAGCGCGGTCGGCTGGTGACGAGGGAGCGGCGTCATCGAGTTCCTCGATCCGTTCGATCGTCCCGTCGAGCAGGTGGACGATTCGGTCTGCCCGCTCGGCCACGTGGCGCTCGTGGGTCACGACGATCATCGTCGTCCCCGCGTCGTGAAACGCCTCGAAGAGGTCGAGCACCTCGGCTTCGGTCTCGGTGTCGAGGTTTCCCGTCGGCTCGTCGGCCAGCACGATCGCCGGATCGTTCACCAGCGCCCGCGCGAGCGCCACCCGCTGGCGCTGCCCACCCGACAGCTCGTTCGAGAGGTGATCGACCCGATCGCCGAGGCCGACGCGCTCGAGGAGTTCAGCGGCCCGGTCGTGGCGTTCGCTGCTGCCGACGCCGCGGAATAGCTGAGGCAGGGCGACGTTCTCGAGGGCGTCCAGCCGGGGCATGAGGTTGAACGTCTGGAAGACGAACCCGACGGTGGTTCCCCGAAGACGGGTTCGCTCGCGTTCCGAGAGCTGAGACACGTCCTGCCCGTCGATGACCACCGTTCCCTCGGTAGGCGTGTCGAGACAGCCGATGAGGTTCATCAGCGTCGACTTTCCCGACCCACTCGGCCCCATGATCGCCGTGTACGAGCCACGTGGAATCGACAGCGAGACGCCGTCGAGGGCGTGCACCGGCTCGCCGACGTAGTAGGTCTTGCGCACGTCGGTCATCGCCACCGCGTCGGGGTAATCCATTAATTGGGTTACAGGATGGCCGGGGCAAAAAGCCTTCTCGGAGGAGACGCAACCGCAAGGAATCGGAATGCCACCACCTCGAAAGCCCCTTTCACACCCACACGTGTCGGCTGGCCGTGCAGCCACCGTGGGTGGGAATGAAGGGGCTGGAACGGTCGATCCCTCCCGGGCGACGCAAGCACGCGAGCGGAGCGAGCGCGCGCATGGAGCCCCAGAGTCGAGCGGGCCAGGGGCTTTCGTGGTGTTTGAATCGGCTGCAGGCCAGTCGGTGTGTACGGTGAACACCACCAAGCAGACGAGGGCTACGCTTTTGCCGTCTCCGCTCACTCGTGTACGTACCAATGAGTGCGAAAACGTCGGGCGGGTCGGACGCCCACAAGCGTCGTGCCGGGGAGCGGGCCGCCGAGGACGTCGAGGACGGCATGGTCGTCGGGCTCGGAACCGGGTCGACGACCGCCTACGCCATCGAGGCACTCGGTCAGGCAGTCGAAGACGGCCTCGAGATCCAGGGGATTCCGACGTCCTTTCAGTCGAGACAGCTAGCGCTCGAGGTCGGGATTCCGCTGACCGAACTGGACGCCGTCGAGGAGGTCGACCTGGCCATCGACGGTGCCGACCAGGTCGTCGATAACCCGGAGGTGGGGGCTCACGGGGCACTGATCAAGGGCGGTGGCGCGGCGCACACCCGCGAGAAAGTGGTCGCCGCCAGCGCAGACCGGTTCGTCGTCGTCGCCGACCCATCGAAACTGGTGTCGGCGCTCGAGGCCCCGGTGCCCGTCGAGGTCATCTCCGCGGCGCACACCATCGTCGCCGAGCGGGTTCGCGAGCTTGGGGGTGAACCGGCGTTGCGGTCGGCGACCCACAAGGACGGGCCGGTCGTCACCGACAACGGCAACCTCATCCTCGACTGTGCGTTCGGCGTGATCGAGGATCCGGAAGCGCTCGGGGAGGCACTCGGGACGGTTCCGGGCGTGCTCGAGCACGGGTTGTTCGTGGAGATGGCTGATACGGCGTATGTTGGGGTCGATGGGGGGCTCGAGGTGCGGTCGTACTGAGTTGGTGTGAACGGACAGGAACGGAGACGAACGCAGTCATATAGTACCAACTGCAACGATGCACACACTGATCGCCAGACGTATCGGCGATCAGGTGCGCATTGACTTGCAGTAGGTACTATAGCCGCTGACCGAAGCGTTATAGGCTCGTAGTGGGTCACTACCGGTAAGGGCGCGTAGCTCAGTGGACAGAGTCCTTGGTTCCGGACCAAGATGTCGCGGGTTCAAATCCCGTCGCGCCCGTCCGATTCTCGAACGACTTGCATTCGACAGACAGCGTCGGATCACTTATAAAGTGACTTTGGCTGCCAAATTTGATTTCGTTCGACGTTCGAACGATTCCGAATGAGGGAGGTTCTCTTTAGGGATTCGCGTACATCTAAACACGTGTGGAAAGGGTATAACCATTGGGTCATTGGATGTGAAGCACGACCGAAACTATCAGGATCCTCGCGTGTATCCTGATCAATGATTTAGTGGAGGGGAATCATGTCTGTATGGACATTGCGACAAGATTGATCCAGACTACGACAATTTGTACTGTTTGCACGGAGTTGTAGTAGACGTCATAGATGACGACGCTGGTCAAGAAGCTGGTGAACAGAAAGACTCCTATCTTTTCTGTGTAGAAACTATACCGGATAAGTTGTTCACCTTCAGTGGTGTGATCTTGGACGAGGTTGAGCAAGTACAGCTACAACCATACGATCTCTCAAATTTCGTTTTTGACGATTCAAACAAACTTCTAAGTAGTGTTCTGCCCACCCACTATATATGAAGGAATCTAAGTTGCTGGTTGAAACTGAAGATCTACTTCTCTCTAAATATGACCATGACCAAGTCGTTATTGAAGCCGATCTTGGTGGAACTTTTCGGCCAGATATCGTGGTTTTCGAGGGAACCTCTCGTGATCAGCCGTTTCTGATTGTCGAATTAAGTAGCCTTCGTACACCCCATCGTCAAGAAGAAGACATTGAGCAGGTCAAAGAGATGATGAACGCAACGAACGCAAGCTACGGTGCTGTTGTTTCTAAGGGTGTTCAGTATGTCTTTGAAATGCAGGAGGACGCAAGAGCTGAGGTTTCTTTAGGGGACTTTCCACTTTCTACCTCAACACGCCCAGAAACAAGAGGGGTTAGATCTGCACGTGAGTTTGAGTTCTTATTAAACAGGTTAAGAGATTATCGTGTTGGCATCAGTGAATTCGAATTTATTCAGTATCTACACTACGAGTATGAGGCATCTCGATTGTCTCTCTCGTTCGAGGATATCCGAACCCGAGATGATATTGTGTCACAATTAGCGGATTCAATCGCCAGTCAGCATACTTCCTTCGACAAGGATCCAAACCTAATTGACGAAGAGATTTTAGAGAAGGTTTTCGCAATTTTTGCGGGATACAACTTAACTGAGACTAAACAAGAAACTGCAGAAGCGATTATCGAGTGGATTCTGGAACTAGATCTTTCTGAATTATCACCCCACTCCACACCAAAACCGGTGGCAAGAGAATTGACCCGCTTGGCAGGAGTTGGAAAACAAGAAACAGTTCTTGATCCGGCGTCAGGTATAGGAAACATTTCGAGAATAGCCAGTTCAGAAGGTGGTAACGTACACAGTGTAGAGATAGTCGCTAACATCAATAACATTGCACTGTTTTTCGATGATCTTTTGGGAGTGTCAGTAAGCCGATTTAATGATGATTTCCTTCAAATGTTTTTGGAAGCCGACAACCGACTTCCGGATTCTCCGAAACACATCCTTCTCAATCCACCAGTAGGACGATTTGAAGAATCTGTAGCATCAGGAAGTTATGATAAATTGAAGGATTTGCTACCACTGTCCGGATCGCTCCGTTCGGAAGTAGTCTTCTTGAGGGCGTCTCTAGACTTGCTACCTTCTGATGGAAAGATAACAGCTGTTGTTCCAAGTTCGTTTCTTACCAGTTATCTAGCATCTGACTTTCGAGAACAGTTAATTGAGGAATTCTCTATTGAATGTATTATCGAACTTCGCTCATCCGATCTCTTTCCAGGTGTTGTCAGTGGGTTTAATTTCAGCATAATTCAAATTGCAAAAGAGAGAGAGTCACCGAGTACGCAGTTCGCCATCGTGGAAGGAGACGACCAGGAGATGTCACGGTATGAGTTGCAGAATGCAGTTACGAGAGTTTTAGAAGGAGATGCCCAAACACTGACCTTCTCGAATCCTGGAAAAACATTACTTCCGAGTGAGGAAATACAGACAACTCAAATTAAGGAGCAATTGAAGAATAAATATGGAGAAGTAGCTCCGCTTTCTGAAGTGAGTGATGAGATTCGTACCGGTGTTCCAACTCAGCATCTCACCCAGGATAAGGACGGTGTTCCCTACCTGAGGTTAGGATCTCGGGGAGGAGATATCTGTGCTAAGGTTGATGAAAAGACACCGATCGCCGAGGAGACCGATTTGTTATTAGGGGTAATGATTCCCAGTGGCGGAGAGGTTAAAATCAAGATTCCAGATGAAGCAGTTGTCCCCGCACAGCATTGGGCAGTCATCCGCTTTGGATCTCATGATGCTGCGAAAGTGTACGGGGCCTTTTTCAAGTTTGGACTTGGAGGTGAGCAAATCGACGCCATTACGAGTGGAAATCCAGTTGCGCATCTACCGCTTCATCGACTAAAAGAGATACAAGTCCCTGTTTGGGATCCTGAGCAGATTTCAGAAATAGCCCGTAGAATACAGCAAAGAAAGCAAGAGCTCTCTGAGGCCGAGCGTGAGAAAGAGACTGCTCAGAATCGCTTATCGGAGGTATTTGATGAATAGTGAAACCCCGCCAAGCCCAGACGAGTTTGTTGAAGGGACGGTGTTGGAAGACCAGATGGACAAGTGCGATGAGCTTATTGAAGATATCGTAATGGATCGAATGGATCCTACCGACGTGGAAGATCCATACAACAAAGTCAACTTCCATTACGGACGCGCAAAAGACAAGTCAAAGAAGCTGCTTTCCAATCGTTTTGAGAGCATCGATCTAAATAATGCTCTCAAGTTGGTGGTACGTGGCATTATTGAAGAACGGGGATTTGACTCCAAACTGGCGCGGTCAGGCCAGAAAGATGATGACTTGAAAACTACTGTAAGATGGTTCAAACTTTATTCCGCCATTATTCTAAATAAGCAGCCGGAGATAAAGTACGAAAACGATCTAATTAGGTTCAAAGAATACAGAGATAATACCACTGAGCACCGGTATGAAGGAGTGCCTGCGGCTACCTACCGTCCTGAAGGATCTTTATTGGGATTCTTAACGCTTTCTTGGATTGCTCTTGAACATATACTCCGTCTGTGGGGTGACATCTTGTCGCTATCACCAAATGATATTGAAGATAAATATGATGATCTAAACACCACATCTCCAAAATACGGATTCATTCACTATCGAGGGTACAATCATGGATATGTGACAACTTTTCCTGAAGGTCAGAACGGCGATTCAACGAAATTCGAAAAGCACGCACCTGATTATTTCCCAGATGAAGGAGATATTGTCAAGCTCTATGACTCTAGAGATGGTAATCAGTACAAGGCAATCTCTATGGAGAAGTTTGGAAATTAAGTGTGAACGATACAGACGATTCTGTACAGTCAAAACTGAGTTTTGAATCTCCGAGAGAAAAATAAAGTAGTGTATCCTCCCTTGTTCTGTTATGGGAACATTGGCTATCTCAACCGAGGGGTTGGCGCTCAGCGTAGTCACTATCAGTGAAGGGGTAGGGTTGGCAATAGTGATTGCCACAGTTGGTCTTTCAGTAACACTCCTACTCTATACGCTAATGGTGCACACGGAAAGTGAGGTCACGCTTGATATCGAACCCCGGATCCTAATCACGTCCTGATTACAGGTGACACTAGGTCAAATGAACGTACACATCGTTCCCCATGGAAGAACAACATCCCATATCAAGAGAGGACTCCGTGCACATGGCTCAGTCGGCAAGATCTACTTACTGACGAGTGAAGCGTTCGAGGACGTAGGTCGTAGTCTCCAAAGCGAACTCGATGAATTTGGCTATGAAGTTGAGGTACAGTTGATTGATGCCTTCGCCCTCCGTAGTGTCGTTGACACTATCGTTACGATCGCAAAACAGCACGGGAGTGACGAATTGTACATCAACATAACCGGTGGAACGAATCTAATGGCCGGAGGCGCGACATCCTCAGCGTTCTTTATCGGGGCAACTCCTTACTACGTGCTTGAACCCCAAGATGACGATGAGACTATTGATGACTTGGTGATGAAATTACCGGCACCGAGACAGCCTCTTACCTTTGAGATCGAAGGTCTACAGCGAGAGGTTCTCACAATCCTCGGGACTTGGGATGAGCAAGGTCGTACTGACGTGATAATGCGTGAGATTGGAGAGGAACTTGGGGAAGCACCTCAGAAGATCAGCTATCATGTTGACCAACTTCAAGAGAAAGGGCTGGTCGAAACAAAACTTAGCGGCCGTACAAAAGAGGTCTCAATCAGCGATGTTGGACGACTTTATCTGCGTTGGACAGGGGGTGTATCGGAGTGATAGTCTCTATATCGCCCCAAGGCGACAAGATTTTCCGGGTTACTTATCAAGCCAAAGGACAAGAGGTGCAATGAATGGTCGAGAACTTTAACGAGAAGGCTCATTTCATTTGGTCTATTGCAGACCTTCTCCGTGGGGATTACAAGCAGTCTGAGTACCAGAAGGTCATTTTACCATTGACGGTACTCCGTCGCCTGGACTGCGTGACGCAACGCAACAAGGAGGCAGTTCTGGAGCGCTACGAACAGCTCGAAGAGCAGGGTATTGAGAACGTCGCACCTGCGCTGAAAAAGGCGTCCGGTGAGAAGGTGTACAACACCAGCGAGTACACCTTCGAGTCGCTGTGCAACGACCCAGACCAGATTGCGAGCAACCTCCAGTACTACATCAAATCTTACGACGAGGAGACGCAGGAAATCTTCGATAAGTTCGATTTCGACCACCAGATTCAGCGCCTCGACGAGGCCGATCTTCTGTACCAGGTCATGGAGGAGTTCAAGGAGATCAACCTGCACCCGGATGAGGTCCCTAACGAGGAAATGGGGTACATCTACGAGGAACTCATCCGGAAGTTCAACGAACTCAGCAACGAGACCGCCGGGGAGCACTTCACGCCCCGCGAGGTCATTGAACTGATGGTGAACCTCATCTTCGACGAGGATGACGAAGTGCTGACCGAGGAAGGTGCGGTACGGACGGTCTACGACCCTGCCTGTGGGACCGGCGGAATGCTCAGCGTGGCGGAGGATCACGTCCGGGGTTTCAACGAGGAAGCGAACCTCCACGTCTTTGGCCAAGAGCTTAACCCGGAGAGTTACGCCGTCTGCAACTCTGACATGCTCATCAAGGGCCAGGAGCCCGAGAACATCGCATACGGCAACTCTTTTACCGAAGACGGGTTCCCGGACAAGAAGTTCGACTACATGCTGTCGAATCCGCCGTTCGGTGTTTCTTGGAAGAAGGTCAAGGATCATATTGAGAAGGAGCACGAAGAACAGGGGTTCGCTGGTCGTTTCGGAGCGGGTACGCCGCGCGTCAACGACGGAGCGTTCCTCTTTCTCCAGCATATGATCAGCAAGATGAAACCCCCGGAGGAGGGGGGATCCCGGATTGCTATCGTTTTCAACGGATCGCCGTTGTTCAACGGAGGTCCGAACAGTGGTGAGTCTGCGATTCGCCGATGGATTATCGAGAACGATTGGCTGGAGTGTATAGTCGGTCTACCGGAGAACTTGTTCTACAACACAGGAATAAACACCTACATTTGGATCCTATCTAACAACAAACCGGTTCATCGTAAGGACAAAATCCAACTCATTGACGCACGTGACCTGTATGAAGAGATGGACGAAAGTCTTGGAGAGAAACGACATCGACTCAGCCAGGAACAAATCGGCGAAATCACTCGTGTCTTTGGTGATCTTGAAGCAAATGGTCGTTCCAAGGTGTTGGACAAAGAGGAATTCGGCTACCGCCGTATCGTCATTGACCAACCATTGCGGATGAGCTTTCAACCTACAGATGAGCGTATAGAGAGTCTGCATAATGAGCGTGCCTTCACGAACCGCGATGAGGATACCCAAGAGGCTGTGAAGGACGCACTCAGCACACTGGATTCCGATCAGCAATGGATGGACCGCGACGACTTCATTGATGAGGTGGAGTTAACGTTCAATATGCAGGGGATTGACGTGCGAAATAGCGTCTACAACGCTATTGAACGTGCACTCGGGGAGCAGAACCCTGACGCAGAGATCGTCACGGACAGTAAGGGCAATCCCGAGCACGACACGGATCTACGGACTCGGGAACGAATTCCCCTAGACTCGAATCCGTTTGATTATTTTGATAACGAAGTGAAACCTTATGTTGAGAATGCTTGGATCAACGAGAGCAAAAAGTATCACGATGGCCAAGACGGGGAATTAGGCGTGGTCGGTTACGAGGTTAAGTTTGAACGGTACTTCTATGAGTATGAACCGCCGCGTGATTTGGACGAAATCGACTATGACATTCGGAAGATAGAAGAGGAGATCACAGAGTTGCTCCAGGAGATTATATAATGACTTTGAGACCTACAAGACAAGAAGGGGAATCTACCGATCAGTGGCAACCAGATCCATCCATTCTTCCAGAAGGATGGGGTCTAAAGCGTCTTAAGTATGTTTCTCAAATTAACTCATCAAGTGTTGACAAGAAGTCTCGTGAAGGGGAAACAGAAGTTGAACTCTGCAATTATACGGAAGTCTACAACAATGAAGTTATTGACAGGTCGTTTGATTTCCTAGATGCGACGGCGGGCGACCACGAAATTCAACGATTCAAACTCAGAGAAGGAGATATACTGTTCACTAAGGATTCGGAAGATTGGACGGACATTGGGGTACCAGCATTTATTGCTGAAGACCTGCCAGGAGTTATTTGTGGATACCACCTGTTTCATTGCTGTCCAAATGAAGACTTAGTACTCCCCAAATACCTCTTCTGGGCGCTCAAGTCTCGTTATGTGGCTTTCCAGTTAGAGGGTGCTGCTACAGGAGTTACTCGGTACGGTTTGACTATGCAGGATGTAGCGAATACTTGGATCCCACACCCACCAAAGGAAGTACAATCAAAGATAGCTGATTTTCTTGATCAGCAGACAAACTGTCTCGACGCTATTATTAAACGAAATAGTGAACTGCTCGAATTGCTGAATGAAAAGCGAATAACAGAAATCTATTATGATTGCTTCGGACGACGAGGTGATCAGATATTAAAAGAAACTTCAACAGATTGGGCCCCGAAGATACCAGACTACTGGTTCGAAACTCGTCTGAAGTTCGTCTCTAACGAAATCATCGACTGTGAACACAAAACTGCGCCAAATGATCCAGACGGCGACTTCTTTATTATCAAAACGTCGAACGTACGTGATGGTAAATTATTGTTGGAAGATGCAGAAAAAACAAATGAAGAAGTCTACAAAGAGTGGACTCAGAGAGGGGAACCAAAACCTGGTGACATAATTTTTACCCGGGAAGCCCCAGTTGGTGAAGTTGGAATTGTACCTGAGGGTGAGAATGTGTTGTTAGGACAGAGAACGGTTCTAATAAGGCCAGACCGTTCCCAAATCACAACAAACTATCTTTCTTATATGTTACAGAACCCATCGATCGAGTGGTACTCAGAATTGATGTCTCAAGGCTCGACAGTCCCCCATCTAAATGTGAGTGACATTAAAGACTTGCCCGTATTTCTCCCCCCTATTGAGGAGCGAAAGGATATTGTTAAGAGATTGAATGAAATAGATCATAAAATCACTTTAGCATACAATAATATTGAAAATAGCATTAATTTACATCAAGAGAAACGACGGGCGCTCATAACAGATGCAGTAACCGGGCAAATTAATTTGAAGCAGACTGAACTGTCCTATAGCCAAGAAGAAATTGCATGAGTAAGATTCACAACGAGGAGAGATTTGAGGACTTCATCGCATCCCACCTCGTGAAATACGGTGGGTATGAGCAGTTGCCGTCCGAAGAGTTCGACCGTGAGCGGGGCATCTTCCCCGACGTCGTCGTGTCCTTCGTCAAGAAAACGCAGCCGAAGAAGTGGGAAAAGCTGGAAACCGCATACAAGGGTAATGCGCGGAAGCGCTTCCTGCAAGACCTCACGAGCGCGATGGAGGGCCGTGGTACACTCGAAGTCCTTCGACACGGCCTTCGGACCACTGGGACGACGATCGACCTCGCGGCCTTCGAACCGAACACTGGGCTGAATCCTGAAGTACAGGAGCGTTATGACGCAAACCGTCTGGGTGTCACGCAGCAGTTCTACTACTCGACCACTGACCCGAAGAAGAGCATTGATCTCGCGTTGAGTGTCAACGGGATTCCGGTGGTTACCGCGGAACTGAAGAACAAGTTCACTGACCAAAGCATCATTGACGCGAAAGCCCAATACAAGTCCGACCGCGATCCGGGCGAACCCGTACTGAAGTTCAAACGAGGTGCGCTGGTGCATTTTGCCGTTGACCAAGACGAGGTCGAGTACACGACCGAGTTGGATGGCGACGATACCTACTTCCTGCCGTTCAACAAGGGCCATGACGGTGGGGCCGGGAACCCCCCGAGAGAGGATAGTCACCGGACAGCATACCTTTGGGAGGAGGTCTGGGAGAAAGACTACTGGATGGAGATCCTCCAACGGTTCATCCACATCGACACCGAGGAGATCCGGAAGGGCGGCGTGAGGGTTGACGAAGAGGAGACCATCATCTTCCCGCGGTACCACCAGTTAGAGTGTGTTCGTCAACTCGTGAATGCGTCACAGGAAAACGGTGCTGGAGAGGACTATCTGATTCAGCACTCGACTGGGAGCGGGAAGAGTAAGTCCATTGCGTGGCTCGTTCATCGACTCGTCTCACTCCACAATGACTTCGATGAAGCAGTCTTTGACGGTGTCGTGGTTGTCACAGACCGTACCGTACTCGACAAGCAGCTTCGGAACACGATCTACGAATTGAATCACAAGACCGGTGTTGTGCACGCGATCAAGGGCGAGCAAGGATCGAAATCTCAGGAACTCGCGGAAGCTATAGAAGCGGGCAAGCCGGTGATCATTACCACGCTTCAGACGTTTCCCCACGTCATCGAACACGCAAAACGACTCCCTGAACGGGATTACGCCGTCGTCGTAGACGAGGCGCACAGTAGCCAGTCCGGTGAGATGGCCCACGAGATGAAACAAATCCTCTCCGGCATCGAAATCGACGAGGGCGACGATGCAGAGGATCTCATTGTGAAGAGTGCGGAGACTCGGGGGAATCAGGAGAACCTCAGCTTTTTCGCGTTCACGGCGACACCGAAAGGGAAGACGCTGGAGGCGTTTGGTACCGTGCCTGAGGGAGGGGACAAGCCTGAGCCGTTTCACCTGTACTCAATGCGGCAAGCAATCGAAGAAGGGTTCATCTTAGACGTTCTACAAAACTATACGACCTACGAGACGTTCTACAACGTCGCAAAGGTTATCGAGGAAGACCCGCAGGTTCCGCAGAAAAAGGCCGTCAAGGCGGTTTCGAAGTTCCTGAAGCTGCACCCGCACAACATCTCACAGAAGGTCGAAATCATCGTCGAGCACTTCCGCGAAAACACGCAGCACAAGATCGGTGGAAAGGCGAAGGCGATGATTGTGACGTCCTCTCGCGTTCACGCTGTGCGTTACAAGAAGGCGATTGACAAGTACATCAAAAAGAACAGGTACGACCTAAACGCGCTCGTTGCATTCAGCGGTACCGTCGAGGATGACGGCTTCGAATACACCGAGCAGGGCATGAACGAAGGGATCAAGGAGTCCGAGCTGCCCAACAAGTTCGACACTCAGGAATACCAAGTTCTCGTTGTTGCCGACAAGTACCAGACTGGATTCGACCAGCCGCTTCTTCACACGATGTACGTGGATAAGAAGCTCTCCGGGATTCAGGCTGTGCAGACGCTGTCCCGCTTGAACCGTACCCATTCTGGGAAGGAGGATACGTTCGTCCTCGACTTTGAGAACGACCGTGAGGATATCTACGACGCGTTCCAGCCCTACTACGAGAAGACGACCGTTGACGAAACGACTGATCCACAGCACATCTATCAGTTAGAGTCGGACCTGAACGCATTCCAGATTTACACTCAACAAGAGGTGGATAAGTTTGCGGAGGCCTTCTTCAGCCCAGAGAATAAGGGTACAGAGCAAGCACACGCGAAGTTGAGTAGCCACGTTCAACCTGGGCGCGACCGGTTTATGGTCGCTGATGAGGAGACGCAAGACGAGTTCCGCTCGAAGCTCCGTTCGTTCCTCCGGCTGTACAAATTCCAGTCGCAAGTCGTGAACTACGCGGACACCACGCTGGAGAAGCTGTATACCTTTGGACGGTTCCTGTACAAGGAGCTTCCACGCGACTCAAGCGAATCTCGGGTTGAGTTCAACGATGAGCTCGCCTTGCAGTACTACCGGTTGGAAAAATCGGACGAAGGCAGTATTGAGCTCAGTTCAGGGGGCGAAGGCGTATCGGTACCGACAGAGACGGGAACAGGCAGTCAAGAGGACGAGGAGGTGGATCTTTCGACCATCATTGAGAAGATCAACGAGGAGCTTGGCACGGATTTCACCGAAGCAGACCAATTATTCCTCAATCAGATCAAGGAAGATGCACTTGAGGATGACCATCTCCGTCGATCTGCACAGGTCAACAGTAGGGAGAACTTCGCACTTGAATTCGATGCCGCCTTGACTTCAATGTTCATCGATCGTATGGATCAGAATCGGGAACTCTTTGCCAAGTTCATGGATAACGAGGAAGTACAGGAAGCGATCACTAACCACTTGCGCCAGCAAGTTTACCAGGAGAGCCAGACAGCCGACAGTTGATTTTTTGCCCTTCCCTGACCAGTATGGAACGGGAACTACGGTGGTGAAACGTCAAAGACGTCATAGAGCCGGTCAAGTGTCTGTTGGTCTCGTAATTTAGTAACCGTGTTCTGATTTGCGTATAGCCCCTTCTCCCAGAACGCATCTTCTACGTCCCTCGTTTCTATCCAATCGACACCGATAAGATACTCTCGAAGGTCGGGGTCTTCAGCATCCTTGCTTAGGTCACCTTCATGTGGTGCTTCGGTGATCGGGATTTTCTCTTCTTCGTCTTCCACCTCAACCATAAATTCTGGCGCTGGCGTCTTTTCCTGAGTGACAATTCCAACCCCGATGTAACCCTCTCCAGGATGATACGCGAATATCCGTTTGCCCTCAGTAGCCTTCCCCATGGTTCGATGAAACCACGGACCGTGACCACCAGCGATGAATCCGTACTTTCGACCATCTTCCCATCTCCTGTACGAGTTCTGTCCGAAATTTGCGTAGAAGTCGTATCCGTTCCAAGGCTTCCTGGCATCTTCTTCCTCCCCTTCTTCCGATTCATAGGGGTCTTTTAGCCAAGTGCGAGCAATGTACTCCCGCCCATCCTCCTTGTAGTAATTGAATCGGATCGCATTTATCGGAACTTCATATTCCTCCGAGAGATACTCAATAATCCGTTCAGTTGAACTATCTAACTCAGAGGAGACGATCGTCAGCATATGCTGGCTGTTCACTTCTTCGGGTCCTGAAGGAGCATTGTCTTGCGTGGGGTAGAAAGCAGAGTCAAACCCTGCTTCGAACGTATTGTCGTGTTCGTCCGAAGCCTCGTACAGCTCCTTCACATCCTGATAGTCGAGGTGCCGAACCCAAGATGCATAATCAATAACCTGTGCCGTAACGTCTCGTGGCGATTGATCACGTTTTAATTCAACCACATGGAGGTCGCCTGCTTCGTCTATTGCTAGAATATCAAGACGATTCCCGCTGGGCGTCGTTATTTGTCGGTCAATAACTAGAAGAGGCTGACCAAGGACGTTTGGATCCTGAAGAAGGAATTTTTCAAGACGCTCTTCACTGTCCAACTTCTTGGACGAAACACGCTGGAAGGTATCGTCGTTCTCAACTCGCCAGAGTCCCAAATCAATCGGCATGCATCATGTTTAGTTCGTCTTTTAATAAATAATTCCCTCTCAGCTCATTAATCAATAAACCAGGATCCATATCGAGTGTTAATAACGGCTTTCTGTCGCCTATGCAGATTGAATACGTTTCTGGGATCAGGAAACGGAGACCGTGTTGACAATGCTGTAAATATTTAGTATTAGGAACCCATCTATGGAACAGACAATCACAGAGGATTTCCAACTATGTGCTATCAGTCTACACTAACGGGTGAACCAAAGACCGAACTCGTGAACGTGAGTCGATACGGGAAGGAGGATGTTCAGATGATCGACCGGGACACCAAATTCGGGAATCCATTCCGACTGGAAAAAGACGGTGGTGACTATACGAGAGAAGAAAGTGTCGCCCAATACGAAAAATGGTTTAAGAAGAAAATTCAGACAGATCCCGACTTCCGTGAAGCTGTTGAGGATCTGCGTGGAGAAACACTTGGCTGTTGGTGCAAGCCCAAATCCTGCCACGGGGATGTGGTATTGGCCTACCTTCGAGGTAACTTGGAAATAGAACCGGAGTCAGATTAAAGCCCGATCAAGTTGGTCGAGTCAATTGAGAAAACCGCAGCCACGATTTTGTAACACATTTTGTTCTTATCTGCTTCCCCAAGGCTAATCGTAAAGAGGATTTCCTTGTTGTCCTCAACGATTTCAGCGGACGGGAGCGACCCAATCCCCCCTGTTCTGGCTTGTTGACGCCATCTGGGGTGGGTAATAGGTAAGTTGTACTCGTGACCATCGAATTCGAAAGTCGTTCGTGGTTGAAGAGTACCCCTATCTGTCTCCCGAACGAAGAACTCAGGGTCTTTTGGAGAAACTAGTGTGAGAGAGCGAAAAACGGGCATCTCTTTAAGTTCACGTTTGGGGATGGCACGGCTGTCATTATGAAAAATAAATCCCTCTCGTTGCAGAGCAGCGTTGACTGCTAGTAGGGCCTGATCATTTAATTCCGTATCAATGAGTTGCCACTTCTCGCCTGAAATGACCCAGTTTTCGGGTTGATGGTATTTCGGGCGCTGGCGATCAAGCTTCACGAGGATGGTATCAAGCGGTTTAGGATGGTGGCCGGAGACGGTCTCATATTGGGTTTCTAAGAGCCCCGCACCAGTGTCGTCCGAAACGGGACGCAGCCAGCCACCCGTGTCAAGTCGCACCCCGGCTACACACCGGTCTCCGTGTTTCTCCGAATTTGCGAGGCATACCATTTCTACGGTGTTCACCATGGAATTACCCCGTCAGGTGTACCCCCTCGACGTTCCCCCAATGTTCGTCTAAGTACTCGATGACAAGTCTGCGATGACAGTGCCCAGGCTTGTGTTCACTACAAAGCAGCACAGTGGGTTCTTCGAACAGAGCCGGATCAAGTGATTTCTCGATCTCGCGGTCACTTAATAGTTGTCTGAAGCGCCGTTCGTATTCGGACCAGGTGATAGCGTCATCACGCCATAAATCGAGTAGCTCCTTTGTCGGAGCCAGTGCTTCACAATGCTCGTACTCGGCATCGAGCAACTCAGCAAGGAAGAACTTTAGATCATCTCGCTTTGCAAAACCAGCCAGCTGGGAGCGGTTATTGATACGAACATCGAGTAAACGCTGGATATTGGCCTCATCAAGCAAACCAAAGAAAGTGTGTGCGTCTTTCTTCGTGAACCCGATCGTGTAGATTGTTCGTGATTCACCCGTACTATCGGTCATGGTATGTGTAGTCTCTAGTAAGTATAGAAGACTCTTATGGTAGCCAAGAATGTCTAGAAGGTTGTCGAGAATGCGTTACAGTATTGATTAGGTAAATTTCAAATTCCGGAAATGAGGAAACTGATTTCAGAAGAACAATTAAGTCTGATCGGTCGATGACACTGAGGTATGATCGAGAAGCCACCATACCGTCGTCCGTCCACCGACTTTCTTTGACTTGAGTATATCCTCTTTTTCGAGTTGAACGAGCCGGTCATAGACTGAGCGTCGCTTGATAGGAATTTCAGTAGCGACTTCTGAAGCAGTCAGAACTGGATCGGCGGATTGGTGGAATATCTGGAGAATCTCCTCATTGGAAACCCGCGGCTTCGGTCCTCGCTTCTTCTCTTCGCCCATTCATCCTAACGACGTGTGCACACCATCAAAAGGAAACTCCACCATCGTAGGAACTAATTAACGGTCTGGGGTGTCGTGTACCTCACAAATACCTAAAATAGCGCCATCGTAGGAACCATATGGTGAATTACCAATCCATGACCGCTCAATTGCAGAATCGATGGTTGATCGAGAGGGAGCTAACCTCTGGTCAGAATCTCTCCTATGACACGTTCGATAAGCTGGGTGGTAGAAAATGACGTTCCCGGGTCTCAATGATTTGCTCAAGGCCGAACTCTCGGACGAGGACGTGTCCACTGTGAGTACAGCCATTATCGACCAGATAGGAAGTACATCGTTTAACCGATGGTACCGTGCACAGGAGTTCGCTTCCAATATTCAGAACGGACAGCCGTACTTCAACGGCCCCAGTCCCGCTCCTAACCCAAATCGGCATAGTCCGAGTCAACTCCTGCAATGTACCCGCAAAATCTACTATCGACAGCACAATGCCCCGAAAGAGACTGTAGACCCGTCAGGAATCTTTTGGGCCGGCGAGCACGTAGAGACTGACCTTATCCTGCCGTACTTCCAGGCTGTCGCCGACGACGACGCATACGTCCAGAACTCCATCTGGATTGACTTCACGATCCAATCACAGACAGGGGAATTGCGTCTCAAGGGCGAAACCGATCCGGTCTTTGTTGACGCCGAAGGCATACCGATTCTGCTGACCGAGATCAAAACGAAAGATTCGATTGAACATCTCGATTCGCCAAATGACCACCATCTCGCGCAGGCACACGCCTACATGTATGGTTTGACCCAGAAATTCGACCGCCTGATTACTGACGCGCTGCTCGTCTACGTGGATAGATCTACTCTGGATCTAAAGGCGTTCCATACGGGATTCGACGACGAATTTTGGAACGATGTGGTCTTGGACTGGGCCACAACGCACACCGAGTATCGAGTGGACAACGAGCTGCCGCCAGCTGATCCCGAATATGGGTGGGAATGCCGGTTCTGCTCGTATCGAGTTCGATGTGGCAAGGGAGATACGCCACATAGGGACTACGGATCGAGTGGGCTGCTTCCTGGATATGACCAGTACCCACGCGAGAACGTAACTGAGTATCTCGAAGGTAATCCCAATGAGTCCTTGACCCCCTCATTGGCTCAGAGGTATCCTGATCTCATCGAGAGATACGGCGTCACTGACTGGTATTGCAAGAAATGCGAATCAGAGGTTGACTGGGATGATGTGGATCCAGGCGGTAATCCACTCTGTCCCCGGTGCGCTAACCAGGACGAGATCTCCACCCTCACAGTACCTACTCCTGACAAACTATGACCGTCTGTTGAACGGTATTCATCAACCAATCATTCGATAAATGAAGATGCAGTCAAGTACCGAATGTCCCTCTTGTGAGGGTGTGTGTATTGATGAGTCGATCGACTCGTTTGATGGAGTCTGTGAAGACTGCGGATTAGTGCTCAATAACGGTACAGATTTAGGTGCAGTGGACTGGAAGATCAGTGACCAACATAGATCACAAAACGATGACGAAAGCTGGCTGAGCTTCTGCACTGTCAGAAATGCAACCGACCAGCGACTCGCCCATGCGTTCGATTCGTTAGAGGAGTTCGCCGATCAACTTGATCTTGACACCAAAACTCGTCATGAAGCGGCCGACGTTTACTGTGATGCGTACCGAACCGAGACGACCGATGGTCGCAAGACCGAGTGCGTTGTTGCTGCGTGCCTCCGTCTCGCTACCCAGAAGCAAGGAAAACCTATTCCGGAAGGTAGGCTGGTTGAACTACCGAACGTCAGCCAGAAGAAATTCCATCTCAGTCACACCGCTCTCCAGAAGAATCTGGAGTTCCAGCCACCGGCAGCACAACCAAGTGACTATATCTCCTTCCTGACCACAGCGTTGGGACTCGATGAACACGGTCGCCGAGCCGTTGAGAAGACCCTTGGAGATGTCGCTGACGAGCCCGCGCTTGTAGGGAAAGATCCAGTTGGAATCGCTGCTGCTGCCGTCTACCTCACACAGGAAAATTACACGCAAGCAACGCTCGCAGACACCGCAGGTGTCTCCACTGAAACGATTCGACAACGCCTAAAGCAGCTCCGGAAACTGGCGAACCATGATTGATAACGACCTCATTCGGAAGCGTGTCACCACCGACGAAGAGGCAGAACCGTTACGCGCCGCAATCTACGCCCGGACATCCACAAAAAAGCAAAAATTCGGCTATTCAATTGAAGCGCAGATCAACCGAAGCAACGACCGATGCGAGACGCTCGGATGGGAAGTTCTGTTCGTCTACCGGGATGAGGCTGAAAGCGGCAAGGACACGGATCGACCGATGTTTCAGAAGATGCTGGCCGCAGCCGAAAGGCAGGCGTTCGATGTCATTGTGTTTTGGAAGTTGGATCGATTCTCACGCAGTTTGCTGCACGCCGTTCAGCTAGAGGAGGAACTCAGAGAGTACGATGTGCGGCTATACAGCGTCACGGAGCAAATCGATACGACGTCGGCCACCGGCCGGTTTAACTTCCGGAACCTGGCGAGTGCGGCTGAATTCGAGCGTGACATGGCCCAGCAGCGGACAATAGTCAGCTTGAACCAGATAGCAACTGAAAACAAGTGGCCGAACGATAACCCACCGATCGGCTACGACCGTGATTCCACTGGAAAGCTCTCCATCGTAGACAACGAGAAGGAATTGGTAGAACAAATCTTCGAGCTGTACATCGAATACAGATCAATGCCGGATGTTGCCGCGGAGTTGAATGAACAGGAGCTTCAAGTCAAAGACGACCGCGAGTGGACGCGCCGGACGATTAGCGACATCCTGCGGAACGAGCTCTACATTGGCCAGTACGAACTCGGAGAGGTATCCGAACACGTGCCAAAGTACCAGATCATCAAGGATGAGGTGTTTGAGGAGGTGACGACCATCCGAACTCGATTTCAGAGAGAAGAGGGGTCAGTTCCATCGATGTCGGATCCGAGAAAGGAACAGATGGTCAAAAAAGTTCGACGAGAGTATGATGATTACTTAGAACCGGGGGAGTAGATCAGATCTCGTCTAGGTCGATGTGTTGTGCGACCTCGTTTATATTCTCCAAAATATAATCAAACAGTTTGATTTTGTAGAGTTCATGGGAGTTAGGGAAGGTCTTGTGACAACCTGTCTTTTCCTCGTCGGCACCTTTCTCCTCTTCACAGATTAGACATCGATACGTCACAGCCATTCGCTCATCATTCGCCAACTCATATGGGCGATCACGAACCATCTGCGAATTGCAACTGGGACATGGAACTTGAACTCTCGTTGAACTCTCCATGACGGGAAGGATCCCAAACTCGGAAAGCAGATAGTCCAAATCCATCACCTCTCCCGCCTTCGATGGCCCCGTATATTTCTCCTGAATTCTATCGGCCTTCTCATTGACTTCTCCAAATAACTTTTCATCAATTATTTTGAGGTTCGGTTCCTCAACGACTGCCTTCTGCCCCTGGTCGCCGATGCTTTCCCCCTCAACAGTCGGTGTCCCGATATAAATCGGATCACGGATCATCCGCCTGAGCTGGCTTCGGCTCAGAGGCTCATCTAACACGTGTTCGTAGTGTTCGTTGATGATTCGCCTTGTTACCGCATACGCTCGATAGAATTCGGCATGCTTGAACGTCCTGAAGATCGCGTTGACGAGTTCGATCTCGTCACTGTCCACCTCTAACAACTCGTCATTGGAGTCTTCATAGCCTATTGGTATTGTCCGAAACCATGAAGTATAGTTGCCGTCCTTAAACGTCTCAATCTGACCTCCAAGGGTGTTTCTGGCCTTATTCCTGTTCGTAATTTCGGAGGACATGCCACTGACCCATGTCATCGCTAGTCCTTCGAGGCGATCCAAGTCCAGTGGCCCGTCACTGGTCACTACCGTTACGTCGAGTTTCCTCGTAAGCACATCAACTAAGAAGATTGAGAACGAGTTCCACCGTGAAAGTCGAGCCACCTCAAATAGGAACAGGTATTCGATCTGCGGATGCTGCATCAGCTGAACCATCCGCTCAAGTCCCTTTCGATCTACATTCTTCCCGGTCTCCGCAGTATCAACGATCGGGTCACTGTACAGATACACCTCGCGTTCGGCAGCCTCATCGAGCATTGATTTAACCCGCGAGACACACCCTGTTTCATTCTGATTGTCCGAGCTGTATCTATCATAAATTAGTCCGAACTTCGCATCTGCTGGCGCATCTTCATAGCCACACGCAATCTCCCACTCGTTCAGGTCGATCTCATCTAGTACTTTGTGACTATCTTCACTATCATCAAGCAACTCGGCAAGACCCTCAGTTTCCGTCTTGAGAGTATCTTGTCCTTGTTTCTGCTCAGTTTCAGCCTCTGGAAGCCCGTCAAAATACTTGTCGAGGGTAGTGGCATTCGACGAACACATCGTCGCTCCAGATACGAATTTTGCTGAATGCCAGATGGCCCAAAGACTCTGGGGGCATATATCTTGGCCAAGAGAATATATGAAAGATCGGATGTTTGATAGGTACCCTTCGCATATCCGATCTTTTATTTCAGTGTGGGGGCAATCGAGCTGGTCAACGAGTGCCGATCGACGAGCAGCCGCATCGATCAGCCAGCCCGCTTTCATAGGTACCCACCCCCGTTCTCGCTGGAGTGGTCATCTAAGATCTGCCGACGAACCTTGCAACGCTCCTCCTCCGAGGTTTCGTCGTAATGCTGGCGGATGACGTCCTCGCTCACGTCACACCGGTCACTCAGGACATCTAAGGGGACGCCTCGTCGGCGACCCTCGGTGATGTAGCCGTGTTTCAGTGCATGTGGTGAACGCGAGCTCGGGCACTTCGACGCGTGATCCCCAGACTGAGTGGCCTCACACGCATCCGGATCGCGGTCGTACGGACAGTCAGCACCGATCGTGCACGGCCGACTCCACTTGTAGATGGATCGCCGGATGGTGGACGTCGATGCCCGACCGTACTGCGTTGCCAGCAGGGGCTCTCGCCCATGGTCGTCAGTGACGTCCGGACGAGTATTCTCGATGAAATCCACGATGATCTCGGCGTCATCCTTCGAAATTGCAACGTGACCTTCGCTCTTAGCCCCGTTTTTCAGGCGTGTGTCCGTCTCCTGACGGTGGTGGAATTCGAGATATGGCTCGTTCCCCTCCAAATGTGCGTCATCGCAATCCAGAGCGAGTAGACAACTCGTGCGTCGCCCCGTTCGAACGGCGAGCACCCAAACCACGTGGACGAACGTGGCATACTCGTACTTATCGAGATACTGGAGAATTCGCTTGACACGCTCGGGATCCAGATCCACATCCCTGACACCGTCGCCATCGGACAGTTCCGGAATAGAAACCGACTCGCTTAGTCCAGGTTTGACGGCCTCGATATCTTCCAGATGTCGGATCCAATCCCGAAGGCGATACATCTCGTCCCGCATCGTTTTCGCCGACAGCTCGTCAACCCGGTCACTGGATTCATATCGCCTCCAAGCAGCGATATCGTTGAGAAGCCGTCCATCCAATTCCCGAACATCATCGATTCCCTGTTCCTCCAGGAAATCCACGATCCGACCCAGCTTGGTAGCGTATTCCTTGAGGGTATTCTCCGTAAGGTCGGATCGCCTTGAATCCAGGTATCGCTCAAGACCACGCTGAGGCGTGCAAGGCTTGAGATCCGATCCCAGTTCCGAAGCGAGTTGTTCGAACAATTTCTCCTTCGAGAGTTTATCGAACGACGCCTCGCTCATTGACCCCACCTCCCGCTCAGTAGGGTTTTTTTCGCGTGTGCGTGTTCGGTCGTCTTAGTTTGTACTTGTTGTGCTAGTCCGCGGTCGCTGTGACTGGTCTTGCCAGTCTGCGGTTCTGTTCTCGTCATCTGCGCAAACGGAAAGGGTCGAAAGGTGTCTGGATCTTACTCTAAATTGATATTTTCACCGCTGACTTAAAACCCCGATCGAGCCGACCAGTCCGAACAAAGGTATTTAAAGAGCGGCTGAAATTGTGTTTTTAGGACTGAACGATGGGAGCAGAGGAACGAGCAGACTGCCGTCGGTACAATCTTTCAGGTAAACAACTCGCGTACCTAGTAGGTGGAGACACCGGCACACGGAACGGAAAGAACCTCCAGGTAGATGTGGAGGAGACCGCCACCGAACTAGATCTGCGACTCCAGTACCTATTCGAGGATGTCTCCAGGTTTTACGCAGAGGGATGTCTCGACGATGAGACGTGGGAAGATGGTTGGGAACAACTCACTGACATCGATCGTAGCGACGATCTCTACAACCCACCTATTGCGATTCGAGGTGCTATGCCCGATGAGATGGATTACATAAAGCCGGCTATCCACTTTGGGCACGTCTGTCGGCTGCTCTATTCCGCTCAAGCGCCGGAATTTGACGATGAGAAAATCGCCTTCGGATTCTTACTCGGGTTAACCGGGGGCTGGCTAAAAGACGATTTCGCAGCCAAATCATCTATTCAAAAATTCGTCGATGGTATTCCAGAGTCAGACCTGCAGACGGAATACTTCGACATGCCGTCGGACAAGACCTTCCAAGACCTGCAAGATCTGTTGGGGGAAGTGGAGGAGAGTATGGAGAAAGCAGCTGTGACGACAGACGCAGAAGACTACCTCCGCGAACGCTTGGAAGGATCAGAACTTACCCTGACTCCACCTCTGTTTAAGCATTCGAGAGACGAGTTTGAGGGTCTTGGTCTGCCCGAAATTCCGGCCGTAATCGACAGAGTGGTCGCTGAAATCGAATCAGACCCGGATCTCCAAACCGCCGAAACAGTAGCTGAACACGTAAAACAGGACATCGCCGACCTCATAGAAGCGGGATGGCGGACGGAAGACGCAATCGAGTCCTTTTGGGCAATCTATACGACGTACACCGACGGCAACAGCGAGAAAATCGAAGTTTCCGCTGATCTCCTTAACAACGTTGATGCAAGTAGTCAGCATGTGGCAAAGTTCGTGAAGGATCTAAGTGGGAGAGAGCCACCCTGGGACGATCGACCGGTGATAGAGAATGGCCAGTTCGAGATCAAACCCACGCAGTACGGACTACTCATCGGGCAGTTGCTCGCAGCGGAAGAGGAGGAGGACTTGGACTATACGATTCCCTCTGACGAAGAAATCGCCAGCACGTGTCACGCCCCGGTGCTGGGTCAGGCTGACAGCGACCAGCAAGAACTGGTAGAGGCTGTATTTAGCGAACTCGGTCTCTCAGAATAGCGAGATCTACGCCACAATTTCACAGGTATGAAACGCAGGACGCGACAGATACTCTCTCAATCGTACTTCGATCGGAATCGATTGGCCGCACATCACTTACGCTCGTTCAACCAGTTCCTCGACGACAGGCTACAGCAGGTGGTCGATCAGAAAGGGCGCATCGAAACGAATATCGGGAATCAGTCGGCCGACAGGTCAAACGCGAATACTGGCAACGACTCCACCGAAGAGCCGCTTTCTGTACAGTTAGGTGAAATCCGCGTTAAAACACCCGAACGAGAAGAGGCCGATGGGACTAAACGTTCGATCTATCCCCAAGAAGCTCGCCTGCGTGATCTGACGTATGCTGCACCGTTGTACCTCACCATCCAGATAATCACAGGCGGGAATCAAGAGCCAGAAACCGTGTTCAAAGAAAGTGAAGTGAAAGTCGGAGAACTTCCGATTGTGGTTCGTTCTACTGCCTGCAACCTCAACGGGTTACCTGAAGACGAGCGTCTCCAGTCCGGCGAAGATCCGATCGACCCGGGAGGATACTTCATCGTGAACGGGAATGAACGGGTGCTAATGACGACTGAGGATCTCGTGTCCAACAGGATCCTAACCGAGTACCGAACCCGATACGGAACCGAACTCGAAGTCGCAAAAACCTTCTCGGAACACGAGGGGTATCGCGCACTGACGACAGTGATCCGTGGTCGTGACGGTCTTCTTACCGTCTCGTTTCCCGGAACTCCAAGTGGTCTCGATTTTTCTACGGTTGTGCGTGCACTGGGTATGGAAACGGACGATGAGATTGCGAGGACCTTCTCAGATAGGAAAAATATCGTCAAGTTCGTTCTTGAACAGCTGGAAGATGTAGAAGTCAACAATCGGGATGACGCGTTTGACCGGATTGGCGCGCAAATCGCGCGTAGTCACGACGCAGAATATCGTCGAAACCAAGCGAAGGACGTCCTTGATCAGCACCTTCTGCCACATCTCAACGACGATCTGAAGCAGGTTTCAGATCAGAGATACAGCAAAGCCGTCTACCTCTGTCGCATGGCGGAGGCCTGCTTTGAACTGAAACTGGACTGGCGCGAACCAGATGACAAAGATCACTACAAGAACACCCGGTTAAAGCTGGCGGGAGAACTCATGAAAGACCAATTTCGGGCGGCACTAAACCGGTTTGGACGCGACATAAAGTACTACGTAGAGCGTGCGCATATGCGTAACCGTCGGCTAGCAATCTCGAATATGGTTCGCCCAGAACTCATCAGTAAGCGATTGAAAAACTCACTTTCAACTGGAAACTGGGTTGGTGGGCGATCTGGTGTGTCACAGTTCTTGGATCAGACAAACCAAATCAGCAGATTGAGTCATCTCCGCCGCGTTCAGAGTCCATTATCGCGCGCACAGCCACACTTCGAGGCACGCGATCTTCATGCAACACATTGGGGACGGATCTGTCCCAGTGAAACCCCAGAAGGGGAAAACTGTGGACTGGTGAAGAATCTAGCACAAGGAGTCGAGGTTTCAGTTGAGGGTGATGATAGAGAGCAATTGATTGATGATCTCATTGCGGTGGGGCTCAAACGCCCTTCTGAATACTGACGCACGAGTATCTGCGGATACCGTGTGTTGATTAGTACATATTAGAAATAATTACTCACTTTGAGTCGAGAGATGGACAAGAGCCGTACCGATCGATGTTGTGAGTTCAGCAAGTGAGCCAAAGAATCGGTTGTTGAGAGCTGTTTGGAACTGTCTCCAACACTCCTCGACGAATTGAGTTTGGGAGAATAGGCTGACAATCTCATGAACGCGAGGTCGTCACGAGCCGCCAGATCCGTGACGGCCGACGCCCGAAAATAGGGCGAACCATCGAGGACAATGATTTATTCTTCTCGGAACTCTTATCATAATTTCTAATTGATATTTATCGCACATTCGGCAGTCACGTTCTCTTCGAATCGAGAAAAACGATCATCGACTTCGGTGATGACGCCGAGTAGGCATGCCCAGTTGCGTTGTTCAATTAGTCCAACTACCGGCCGCGTGTCACAAGAAACCACATGGCATTCGGCTCAACTTGCCGGAGTACATGGTTTGATATTACAGACCACTGTGGCCTCCAGCTCCCACCTACTGTTTTTGAGTTTATCACGGAACGTTTCTTGCTCCTCGACATCAGATTTGGCGGCTATCCGACGTGGCTTCTGGTAGCTCAATTCCCCCCTCTTGAGCAACCGCCGGCAACTCGGGTTGAGTATTCGATACCGTAGGTTTCGTCCATATACTCTTGAACGACCGCTGGCGCTTACGCCGGCGCGCCGATGCCGATCTACTTGGGTGAGTCGTGAATAGCGCCTTCGAACATATATAATATTTATTATAGTTCTTGTTTTCTCCCAGAATAATGAGTATTTGTTTCGGCCTGTACAGTAACTCGACACTGGAGAGTCGCTTGAGCCAGCAATAGATTGTCCGCCGCTGAACGTCGTACCACTCGGCGGGTTTAGTATGTATGACGCCATGTTATACGCGGTCGCAGCTCAGAGGCGTTGTATTGGGTTATTTCCCTTCACACTGTCGAGCGTCTACTGAAGGTTCTCGACGGAGGTATAGTCCAGGAATACCATTACAAAACTTGTACATCCTCTGAGTAAAAAGTTCTACGGCCTTTATAGAAAGTGGACAAGTATTGATCGTTTATTTCGGCACTGTCTAGTTTCTTGACTTCGCACGTTAGACGAACATGCCTTCGATCTGGTGCATTAGCTCGTCGGTGCTACGGTTTGGGCTGTTGAGCGCCCAGGACAAGAGGTTTTCAACGCTTTCGCGGAAGGATCGCTTGATGTCGTTACGCAGCGAGGTTGCTCGTTCGAGGATCGTTCCAAGGGCGCTGTGTGCAGTACCGAGCTTGAGGAGGCTGTAGGCCAGCATCAGCAGGTGCCAGTGGCGACTGGCACCTGCGGCATGCCGGAGCTCGCAGTCTCCAAAACCAAGGTCCTGCTTGGTGTCCCTGAAGAACGTCTCCACGCGCCATCGCATCGCGTACAACGCGATGAGATGGCTTGCTGGCGCATCGATTTTGTTCGAGACGATGTACTTCACGCTCAGTTCGTCATCCTCGTTGCTGGATTCTTTCTTCGTAATCAGGAGCTTCACCTCACCAAGACGGCTCACTTCGCGTTTTTGCGTCCAGATGTGGTAGGTTTCGCCGTCGATCGTACGTGGAACGGTGTCGATGCGCTCGGCCAGCGCATCGATTCGGATTCGCTCACCACCGTACATGACGCGTGCGTCGCTTTTGACGGCTGAAACCCACTCTTTGCCGTAGGTTTCGAGGTGAGTGACGAACTCCTGGGAACAGTAGCTCATATCGAAGAGATAGGTGTCCGCCGGGGCACCTATCTCGATGAGTTCATCCACGAGTTCGATAGCCAACTCAACCCGCCGCTGTGCATCTTTTTCGTAGAGACGAAATCCGAGTGGATAGGTCGTTTTCTCGTCGGCGTAGAGTGCGTAAACCAGATTCTGGCCCCAGATATAGCCGCGAATCGTGTGGTCGTAGAATTTGCCGACGTTCGGGATATTCTCGCCCGTTTTGTGCGTGAAGGTGTCGTCAATGATGACGACACCGTCACTGCTCCACTTTGTGTCGTTTGTCTGTTGGAGAAGCGCGAGACGTTCTCTGTTGAGTTGGTCTTCGTCCCAGTCGTACTCGGTGAGGAACTTGTTCAGGGCACGTTCGCTTTTGGCCGGAAGAACGTGGTTCGAGATGCCTTGAACGGTCTTGTTGCTGGCCGCAACAAGACCTGTGACGTAGGTCTTGGCGTGGTGTTTCTGCCTCGTCGAGAAACACTCCAACTGATCGATTGGCTCAGTACATGACAGAAACGACGTAACAGGGAGCATCGGCGTTCAATGCTAGTTCTACGCGTTCTACCAGCATAAGGTGCGAAGTCAAGTAACTAGACACTGCCTTTATTTCCGATCAGAGAATTTATTGAACATTCAATAATCATCTGATTGTCTCATTCATCGATTGATGGTAGGTATTACAGACATATGTATGTAATTGTCGTGTGTCGAATAACGTGTTCACTTTCTAAGAATCCGCATAATGGAATCAGTCTGCTTAGAGCACCCCCTGTACACAATTGTAAAATTGAACCATTTGCGAATATAGATACTACCGATAGGTGCTTTGTACTTCCACCATTTCTGAATGCCTCTTTACTGTATTTGAATAGTTATCCATGATAGTCTCCATGTCTAAGCGAGTGACAGGCCCAGCAATCGATACTGCTCCAAGAACCTTGTTATTCCGTCGATCTAAAACGGGAGCAGCAACAGCTCGCATACCCTTAATTCGTTCCTCATCATTTACGGCGAATCCTTGTTCTCTAATTTTTTTGAGTTCTTCTCGCAATTCATCTTTTGTCGTGAAAGTGTTTGATGTTCGCTGTGTTAGATGAGTTTGCTCAAGGACTGTTTCGATCAATTCATTATCAAAGGAGGCTACGATTGCTTTTCCGGAAGCACTATGATGAAAAGGCTCTTTCTTTCCCACGTATACATCAGTGACTATTGCCCCTTTACCATCACTTCGATACAAAATCACACGTGAATTATTCCGCCAAGTGCTTAGGATACAAGATTCATTTATCTTGTGGCTGAGTTCATCTATTACAGGTTTCCCCTCTTCATAAAGAGAATATTGCTTCCGTGCGCAACCACCGAATCGAAGAAGTCCTATGTCAACATGATATCCAGATTCCTGTTTTTGAACATAACCGAGACCCTCCATAGTTTGTAAGTAATTATGGACAGAACTCCGGGAAAGCTCGACTTCATTTTGGAGTTCGTTCAATGTGGCCCCATCAAGCCGAAGAATGGCACTTAGGATCGCGTCCATTTTTTGGATTGATTTGATTTGGTTGTCTACGGTCATGATGTGATACATAGATCCTCCTGCTTATAAAGTTTTCCACCATATCTGGTCACCTGTCCAGATATGTTATGATTTGGAGCTCATTACCTTGAGGTGCGCTCTATATAGAGGATACATGAAAATCCCGCAGAAACAAGCCTAGACTGTGACACGGTCAATTGGCGCGGGATTTTTATAGGAGGATCGTTTTTCGGAAGCGGATTGTTGGTCAAGTAGAGCTGAAGCTGTGAAAGTGTAACGGGCAAGAGTGATGCTGACTCATCACCCGACAATGTTCCCATTCGAAGTATTTCGCTCGGACGCGAGCGCCACGTACCTGCAGGAGCAGGTTCGCTGGCTTGAGAACCTCCAGTGCTCGCGCTGCCGGCCTGAACAGTGAACAAATACGGTGGCTATCGAGATTATCAGCGGTACCGCTGTAAGGATTGCGACCACACATTCAACGACAAGACCGACACGATCTTCGCGTGAGTAATCAGCATATGTTTTGGGCACTCGATGGATTGAGACCCCTCGGTTCGCGGATTTAGGTGGGAACCTTCTGCACACAGTGTTCAAAAGTAGCGCAGACCACTCATGCGAAGATCAGAATCAACAACCTCATATTCGCGTTCTACTCATTACTTTCGTTCAAGACGAGATCCGGTAGTAGGACGCTAAACTTCGGCGTTTCGTACTGAACGCTGCGACAGCGCGTCAAGCGGTTCGCCAGAACGCACGACGTGCCTCGTATCGATCTCTTTTGCCCAGTCAAGATCAATGAGTCCTACGTCTTTGCCGGGAAGTAGAACCGCGAGCACGACGGTTGGTCACGCTCGCATGGCATTTCGAAACGTGGACGAGGAAATTACGGCGAAGACAAGCCACAGGTGTTCATTCTCGTTGATCGCGGCAACGATCAGCGATACGTTGTCCCCTCGAAATCCGACGACGAATCAACCGTACGACTCCTCCTGACACCCACGAGGAGGAGTCGCTGACGGCCTAAACCGTGGATTTCGGGCGTACGATTCCCGGGAAAGAGACGAAAGCTATCAGCGAGAAGCGGTTATTCACGGTGAAGGCGAGGGCGTCGATGGAAACGTACACGTGAATACATGCGATGCGTCGCTGGCGCGACGGTGGCTTTCGCCACATCGTGCTATTCCGAAGAACAAACTCACAGCGTACCTCAGACTGTTCCAACTTCGCCGGAGATCATATGTAAACCCGGACAAAAAGCCCTGAGAGAAGTTGTTCGGACTGCTCTCTGACTCACCAACAATGTCCTTCATAAGAGCGTAGGAGGTTTTTTGGTCGATTCACAGCAGTTGTTAAAAGGCATAGTGAACGAGGGCCCTTTTCGATACCGGATGAACCATGATATTGATCAATAAAGGCTACGACCGTAACAATCCATCAGGATACTAATCCTTCTCGAACGGGCACGCGATACAAATGATAGTTGACAGAGTTGGCGGGTGTCAAATTTCCAGAAGATATTTTAACATATGTAAAGCATTTAATAATTGTAAATGGCATTTGGAACGATAGGGCAGACTTATATGTTAGCGAACAAAGGTGGGAACTGTTAACTATGACAGGAGTAATCCTAATTACAGCAGATACTCTTCGCGCAGACCATCTCGGATGCTATGGGTCAAACGAAGTACAAACACCAAACCTTGATCAATTCGCGGAAGACGCGACAAGATTCGAATCAAACTACGCGGCCTCCTATCCAACTGTCCCTAACCGACTGGATACATGGTCTGGCCGCTATAATTTCCTCACACGAGGATGGACGTCACTCAATTCGGAGGATATCATACTTCCCGAACTCCTTGCTGAGGATGGTATCTTATCATACCTTATTTACGACACGCCATTTTTAGGAACTTATGATTTCACACGAGGATTCAGTGGTTGGCAACGGATTCGTGGACATCACTCAGATCGGCTCACGACTGATTCAACGATCGACACAACACTTCCTGCCCAACCACACAAGCTAAAAAAAGTATCTAAAGTCCATCAATATCTCCGAAATCGTTTCCATTGGCACTATGAGGGCGATTATATCGCACCGAGAACATTTGGAACTGCAATAGAATGGCTTGAGCAAAATAGAGGTCACGATGAATTTTGCCTTGTAGTAGATTCGTGGGATCCTCATGAGATATTCGATGCACCAACCCAATATATCGAGCAGTACGCTGACACAGAATATAATGGCGACGAAATAATCTATCCTGCGTATGGGCGGCCAGACTATATGTCCGAAGAGGAACTCAACCATGTGAAGGCTCGATATCAAGCTAAAATATCAATGGTTGATCGATGGGTCGGTGAGTTAATTGATGCTGTCGATAGATTAGGGTTATCAGATGATGTTATGATTATTTTTACTTCCGACCATGGTCACCTATTCGGTGAACATGATCTACAAGGAAAACCAACTGGCAGCCTCGGCAAACTCTATCAAGAATCGACCTGGACGCCGCTTCTCATTCGGCATCCGGACGAAAAAGCGGACGCTCAGCGAGTTGAGAATATTACACAACCACCTGACCTAATGCCTACGATACTTGATTATTTTGATCTACCAATACCTAAATCGGTGCATGGTAGCAGTTTACTACCTCATTTGTTTGAGGAAGACTATTCGATTCGGGACTATGCATTTACTGGCCGGTATCCAGAGAGTCCAAATACACAAGCGAAAGTCTTTGACGGATGGGCTGGCCCTGCAGATACAATTTCACCAATTACAGTAACGGGGTCGCGCTGGAGTCTCATTATTCATCCTGATAAGAAAAAATCCGAACTCTACAATCTCAATAAGGATCCGGATCAAGAGGTAAATGTCCTAAGCGACTATCCCGAGATTGCAGAAAAACTACGTCGAAAATATATCGGATTTGCTCAAGACCACAAGGTTTGCGATCGCATGATTGATCCATTTAGTGGTGGATCATATACTGATGATGCGTTCGACATGGAACAAGATCTCTATATCTTCCGAGACGGCACGGGCAAACGGTTCGCCCATCTTTCTGAGTCTCTAGCGCGTGCCCGTCAACCTAATTCTAGTAACAAAATCAAACATTACACATTTGAGTCATTACTTGCGGAAGATTCTAGTGCATTAATTTATCTCAATCAACAGTACTATCGGGTGGAAGACCTTATTCCTGCAGCAGTTGAGTAGTACTGATTTGAGGTGAGCACAATAGTGTGAGTTCAAAATACTGTGGCTGAACCGGTGCTATGAAGATGTCTGATGAGGTGATGGAAAGTCGATATTCGATGGCCGGTTGAGAAGGTATGAAACAGCCGGCAGAGAAGGAACTCAGGAAACTGGTTCCACTCCTGCTGATCCACGCAATGCACGGTGTGATACAAAGATCAAAGGAAGCCGGTTGGACAAGTCACATCCCTGTCCTCACTGCGGGGAGAATAATCTCACTCAACGGGCATAACAAGCCGAAGCCAATCAAATTCTGCTTTGAAGGGCGTGGGTAATCAAAAACTATAAGTAATGCGAACCAGAGTGTGTAACTGGACACATGGTAAGAGATACCAATCCAGAGAGGCGCCGGTTCATTAAGAGCATCACTGCAGCAAGTGCTGCAGGTGTTGTCGGGTTAAGTGGATGCATGAGTGACGAAAATGGAGATGATACCAACGGCGACACAGATGCTGATAGTGATTCAAACGGTGATGATTCAAACGATGAATTCCCAGAGGATGATATAGAACTTATATTGCCGTGGGGTGAGGGAGGAGGTACCGATCGAACCGGGCGAAAGATCATTGATGTGGCAGAGCAATACATTGACGGGTCATTCTATGCATCAAATATCACAGGAGGTACCGGGTCAGTAGGATACAATGAAGCACGCAACTCTGAACCGGATGGTCATACTCTTACTCTGCTTTCAGTCCCACTCTGTATGTACGATCACCTAGGGACAGCAGATATGAACCCGGATACTTTCGACGCGATAATGCAGTATAATTTCACCCCTGCCGCTCTCACAGTACACGAAGACGCTGAATATTCAACTATTGAAGAGTTCGTGAGTTATGTCGATGAGAATCCTGGTGAAGTCAATGTGTCAAACGCGGGCTCCGGCGGAATTTGGCATATTTCCATGGTTGCATTAGAACAGGCCGCAGATATTGATTTGACGCCTGTGCCCTACGATGGTTCTGGTGCAGCAGTCCAAGCTGTGGTTTCCGGTGAAACTGAAGCGACAACAGTAAGCCAAGCTGAGGTCGAACCCCAGGTAACTGATGGACCTCTTGAGGTACTCGCTGTCTTTTCGGAAGACAGGTCAGATATTTATCCGGATGTGCCGACAATGGAGGAAGAAGGCTATGAACTCACAATGGGTACTTGGCGAGGTCTCGGTACAGTCAAAGATACACCTCAAGAGCGAATTGACGTTCTCCATGAGGCATTCCATTCTGCCTATGAAGACGAGGAATTCCAAGAATTTATGGAAAATGGTGGGTTTGGAATGCAATATCGGAACCCAGATGAATTTGAGGACTTTATGCAGTCTCAGTATGAAGACTTTGGAGTCCTCTTAGAAGATCTGGATCTCGATGAATAATCAGTTACCTATGTATATAATATATGTATAGGTCATTGCCTTGGGAGAAGAAGTAATAATAACATAAAAAATATGAGTAAAGTAAAATCTGTAAACGCCTATCCGCTTTCGGCCCCCCTTGAACAACCATTTGGGTACTCACAGGCGTGGGTTGAATCTAGAGAGACCACCCTCGTTAGAATTGAAACAGATAATGGTTTGGTTGGGTGGGGTGAGTGTTGGGGTCCCGCCATAGGAACTCCTGAAATTGTCACCGATTTTTTAGGCCCTGAAGTTATAGGGAGAAACCCATTGAACGTTGAGAGGATTTATGATGATCTCTACAAGTTGTGCCGAGCAGGGTACCAATCGACGATCCCCTTACCTGCTATAAGCGGAATTGATCTGGCTCTATGGGACATTAAAGGAAAATTGATCGGTGTTCCAGTACATATTTTACTCGGTGGAAAAAGAAGAGATGCTGTTGATGCATATGCTACTGGCCATTACTTTAAAAAAGGAATTTCACTTGAAGAGCAATATGAAGCCATTTCGGACGAAGCCCAGCGTAATGAGCAGAAGTTCGATACAATAAAGCTAAAGACAGGATTGAAATTAATAGGGTATGGCTACGAAGAAGATTTAAAATTAGTAGAGAGGGTTCGGGAGGATCTTTCGGATGATACAACCATCCTAGTGGACGCAAATTATGCGTATGATCTACCGACAGCGGTACAAGTAGGTCAGCGGTTAGAAGAGCTCGGGGTCTATTGGTTTGAAGAACCAGTTCCACCTGAACAATTCCATGCTTATGAACGACTTGGAAAAAAGCTCGATATAAGAGTAGCTGCTGGCGAGTGCCACACACCTGCTGAGATATCGCGTCTTATGATGGAAGGTGCAATTGATACTGTTCAACCTGATCTTTGTAACGTTGGCGGTATTACACCTTCTAAGCGTATACTTACTGAATCAACAAAACACGGGATCAATATGGCACCCCATGTCTGGGGGACACCGATTGCACTCGCTGCAAGCTTACAACTAATAGCTACAATCCCATCAAAGACAAAACTTGAGTATGATCAATCAGATAACCCACTTAGAACTCAGATAGCAAAGACTAACCCAGAAGTAATAGATGGACAGGTTCAAATTCCAGAAACCCCAGGTATAGGTGTTGAGGTAAATGAAAATGCCATTGATAAACATCTGAAATAAGTAGCATGAATCACCCGAGAATAAATCATCAAAAAACAACACCAAGATAATTCCAGAATATAATTATGAAGGAAGATGGGAACTATAACCAGAAGCAATCGTGTACAAAAGACAAAAATATCCTTTTTATTTCTATTGACAGCTTCCGGAGCGACATTTTAGATGTTTATCAAGATGATGTTTATAAATGGATTGACACACCAAATATAGATAATTTTGCAGAAAAGTCGATCATATTTAAGAAACATTATGCTGGAAGTTTGCCATGCATGCCTGCTCGTCGAGAGTGGATGACAGGGATCCAAGAGATGCTCTGGCGACCGTGGGGACAAATTGAACCATTTGATAAGACCTTACCATTTCTATTGAGAAAGGAGGGATATCTCTCGTGCATGGTTACTGACCATTACCATTATTTCCAGCATGGGAGTAATGGGTATGTTGAGGACTTTAATGGCTACGAATTCATAAGAGGTCATGAATATGATACATATTCAATTTCAAATAAAAATATTGATAAGAATCTGCTAAAACAGATAACTGCAAGTTCAAACTCTTCTCTTACTCCTGAGCGATTTAACCGAGATGATATCCCCAATGAATTATCATACATGAATAGGAAAAATTATGCTCGGAATGTATCCTCTTTTGATGATATTAATGACTATTTTTCACCAAAGTTATTTGCGACTGTTTCGGATTGGTTACAATCTGCCAACGAATGGAATAATTGGTTTATGTATGTTGACAGTTTTGATGTTCATGAGCCATTCCATTGCCCTGAACCTTACGCGTCAATGTACACAAACGAAGATCCGCGTGATGAGGATCTCCCAATCTGGCCGGTTTATGGGAATGTGAATGAAAAGGATACAGCACTAACAGCTAAAGAGATAGATTTTGTAGAGGCTCAATTCGCTGGGAAGGTTACGATGGTAGATAAATATCTTGGAGAGATTTTTCAGACTCTATCTGAAGAAAATCTTTGGTCAAACACTATTGTTGTAATCACATCCGATCACGGGTTCTATCTTGGAGATCATGACTGGATAGGTAAAGCAAGAGCTCCACATTTCAATGGCCTTGCAAAGACGCCGTTGCTTATCTGGCATCCTGATGCACCTAAAAATGGGGAAACAATTAATCATCTCACTTCAGCTGTTGATATTTATGCAACTTTAATCGACTTTGCAGGAGGGAAAACCCCAAACAATGTTCACAGTAAATCCTTGGTTCCACTTTTAACGGGTGATGATTCACATCATCGAGATTGGGCAATCTATGGGTACTGGGGAACTAGTGTTAATATCACTGATGGAGAGTATACATATCTACATCCATGTGAATCTGACGCACCTGTTGACTGTTATTCAACTCAAATGATCAACCCTCGTGATTGGTTTATGCCTGACACCCCAAAAGTAAATGCCACCGCTGATGCATATCTTCCATACACAGACTGTCCCGTATGGAAAATTGAAGCAAAATCCAACCAGCGACATAGTGATCCGTTATTATTCAATGTCGATAATGATCCAAATCAAACCCGTGATCTCATATCCCAGAAACCAGGGGAACATTCTCGAATGAAACGTTTATTGAAGTCTGCACTTGACAACTTACAGGCACCAGACAAACAATACGATCGATTGAACCTTACTGAGGATCCCAATGACTGCTAAGCATCAGTCAAGATTAGTTAGTATAATCGAACATAGTTCCCTTATTATTGTGTCAGTTATAATTTTCCTGAGATCACAAAGATATGCTATCCCAACAACATCGTTCGGCCCAGATTTTTTCCCGAGGCTGCTCGCAGGAGGAATCGCGTTATTAGCGGTTCTATCATTATCAAAAGAATTAACTACCGAAGGCAGTAACGAAATCAATTTTGACGCTAAATCCACTAAAATTGTGATAGTTGTTACATCAATCACAATATTATATCTATTACTTTTGCCGGAAATAGGGTTCATCCCTATGTCGATTGCCTATGTTGGTTTATTATTATACATTGGGGGAGTTAGAAAATACATCCATGTTATTCTGATACCGTTAATCACAACTTTGGTATTATATATGATATTCATAGACTTCCTTCGTGTGCCATTACCAGAAGGGCCTATATCCGATATTGTGAATGGTGTATTCACAATGATCTCATGGGGGATAGCATAAACATGATTAGTTTGATTGATTTATTTTCTTTACCTGTGTTTGCTCCTCTTGCGATTGGCTTCATAATTCTCGGGGTTCTTATCGGAGTTAGTATGGGTTCGATCCCAGGTATGACCGCAACAATGACTGTCGCGGTTCTTGCCGCATTTACATATACAATGTCGCCAGTTGAAGGAATGATGTTAATGTTGGGGATATATGCAGGAGCAGTTTATGCTGGGTCAATTCCTGCGATTCTCATTCGTACGCCAGGCACTCCGAGTGCGGCGGCGACTCTTCTAGATGGATATCCTCTCAGTGAAAAGGGGGAAGCAGGTAGAGCGATCGCTATAGCAACGGTTGCATCCGCAGTTGGTGGAATTGTAAGTGTAGTCGTACTTGCTTCTATTTCCCCAACCGTTGCCAGAGCGGCTTTAAACTTTCAATCCCCCGAATACTTTGCTCTCGCAGTATTTGGATTGGCGATTATTGCTAGTATTAGTGGTGATAAACTAATCAAAGGGCTAATCACGGGTTTGGCTGGTATGCTTATTGCTACAATTGGAATTGACCCAATCCAAGGAACAACTCGGTTAACGTTTGACCAGATGGAGCTGACTGCTGGGATCCAATTTGTTGCAATAATGATTGGTCTGTTTGGAATATCAGAAGGGCTCTTGAAATTTTATCAAGGGATAGAATTGGAAGGTGTACAACAGGAGTTGGATTCAGTAATCCCAAGCCTAGAAGATCTCAGAACAATTAGTAAACCAACAGCATTGGGGGGTTCTCTCGGATCGTTTATTGGGGCACTCCCAGGCGCAGGAGGAGCAATAGGTGCATTCATATCATATGATGTGGCTAAGAAAATTTGGGGGAACGAGACTCCAACATTTGGTGAAGGAAATATCCGGGGGGTTGCGGCAGCAGAATCAGGAAATAATGCAAGTACCGGTGGTGCATTAATCCCAACACTCACACTAGGTATTCCTGGTGATTCTGTGTCAGCGATTCTGATCGGTGTACTAATGATCCATGGAATCTCTCCGGGGCCAGGTTTATTCGAAGAAGAAACAGCTCTTATTTATTCCATTTTTATTGGCTTCTTCCTAGCTTTTGTATTTGTTCTCATTATTGGGCTAATCGGTGCGCAGTTATGGGCAAGAATAATAAACATGCCCCCCCAGCTCCTGTGGCCGGTAATCTTTATCCTTTGCATCATCGGTTCAGTGGCGATCAGAGGGAATTTCTTCGATGCATGGTTGATGCTGGGTGCTGGCGTGCTTGGATTTTTAGGCCGATTAAGGGGTTATCCCCTTGCACCGGCAGTGTTAGGTATGATTCTCGGACCCATAGCGGAAGTCAACCTTCGACGATCATTAATTCTCTCGGGTGGTGAATTTACTATTTTCCTTTCACGTCCAATTACTGCTGGTGTCCTGCTGTTAACCGTTTCACTTCTCATGTGGCCACTAATTAATAGGTTAGTCAGAGAGAGATTCTTGTAAAAAATAGTTTACCAATATCCATTAGACTCCCTGGATCCAACTACGGTCAATAGTTATGGTACAACGCTCTTGTGAAGCACATTGTTGGTGGAACGCCTCTTGGGATTTCTCGATTATGACAATCAAGATTGTGGAGCGGCCAGGACACCGTATTCAATACTGAACAACCACTCTTTAATCCCTAAACTGGCTTCTCCACCGCTTCCAACAATCTACTTCGGAAGAGCGAATCGGTTTTCCTAACGCCACTTTGACCCCATCTCGCGTGTGCTAACAGCTGGCTGAGGTTCCCAAAGATCCTGGGAGTTCCCCGTCAGAGATCGTCCAGATACTCTCTCCGCTGTTCCATTTTCTCTTCTTCCGAGCGAGAATCGTAATGCATCTCCAGTACCGATTCGGAGACGTTCGCTCGATCTCCGACAGCTTTCATCGGCCAATCGTTCGAAAGCGCGTGCGTGATACCGCCCCGTCGAAGCGCATGGGGGCTCACAGAGGAGGGGCACTCTGAAGCGCCGTCGTAATCAGTTGCTGAACACTCCTCGATCTCGCGCCCGTGCGGACACTCCCTCGTCAAGACACACGGCCGAGTGTACCGATAGCAGTCACCGCGAAGGGTCGTCGTGTGAGCACGGCCTTCAGAGGTTGTCACGAGTGGTTCACGGCCATATTCGTCGGTGACCGCTGGCCGTTGCTGCTCAATCCAGTCATCCAGTACCTTACAGACGGGTTCCGAGAGCGCGACGAATCGTTCTCCTGTCTCGCCATTTTTTATTGGCGTTCCAGTCTCTGGCCGATGGATGACTTCGAGTGCCTGGTTCCCAGGATCGTAGTCCGCACAATCCAGCGCGTGGATTGCACCAACTCGGAGCATCGTGTGCCACATTAGTTCTAACGCCACGTGCGGTCGTGAGGCGTACTCGTATTTCCGCAGATATTCCAAGATCTGTTCGGCTCGGTCTGTGTCGAGCATCACGCTTCGGATATTGTCGGTGCCAGTCAGCGTGGGAGATAGCACTTTCGTGTGCAAATCCTGTTCGACGCCATCGATCGATTCCAGCCACTTGATGAACACGCGTAATGTGTCCATCTGGGTTTTCTCGGAGGCTGGAGCCAAGTCGCCTTCGGCACGCCGCCAGATGCGGAACTCGTGGAGCTGGCGGCCTGATAGCTCGTTCAGGTTCTCGATTTCTTCCGCGTTACACCACCGGACGAAGTGCCCCAGTCGTGAACGATGTGAATAGATCGTTGCTTGGGTTACACTGTTTTCACGGTCGGTCAGATACAGTTCGAGTGCGTGGTCGGGGTCGATTGGTTCGAGACTCATTGGTCGTCTCCACGCGAGTCCCCGCAGAACCGCATTTTGAGACGGCCGATTTCGACCGCCTCACGCCTCAAAGGTCGATGCGTTCGACGCTCGGGCTAGAGCCCGTCGCGCCCGTCATACTATCGAATGATTCCGAACCAACAGACAGCGCCGCTGCTCTTTTACCAACGAATCTAATCCCGGAATTGAGTTGATGATGCTCCATCACGGGGGTCGCGCTCCTCATGCAGTTTACGAAAACCAAATCAATGTTAGCCTATTTAGAGATTTGGATATGGAATTAAACGAATATAAATGGAGAAACCTCAATTGGGGTGATATCTGAGAAAGAGCTTCAGTTTCAATCAAATATCCCCTAGAGGGGAACCTAACCTCCTTCTATGTTTTGTGACCCAAAGGTAGAGTTCAATTTGTACAAATGATAACCAGAGTTATACAGCCTGTTATTGACAGCGAGGGTGATGGCGACAAAAGTCGACAAAGTACAAGGAAAGACGCATGCCTACAGAATCGAAGACAAATCACTTTCCATCCTTGACATCCAGACAGGCGACACAAATCGGGTTAATTTATCTGAAAACCGTGGGAAGCTGCTGCATCACATACCTCTTGAGGTATATCATCAGGCAGTACATGGCAAATCGGAACCTTCTGTTGTCTGGTTTGACGCCAACCGTGATGAATTCCAAATAGTAAAATAACCGAGTGATTCATGGCCAATAGCACATCTTCTCACAGTGAATCTATTGAGAGTTTTTACTGATATCTCCACAGACAGAGTAGGGGTATATTCACGCAGCTACTGTCCCACTCCTCACCCACAGACACAATAGAGGATAATTATTTACCCGAATACTATCATATTAGTAATATGTCTGTGAACAACAATAGATGCGGTAACCAATTCAAAGGACAAGTCGAACCTGACTACAGTTACGAACGAATCTCACTGTCCCAGAGAGAACAAGAAGCCATTGGTAAAACCCGTACGAAAACCTGGGCTACTTCCGCTGATGAGATGGGTATCGCCCAATCCACTATTGAGACGTATATGCGACGCGCGAAAGATAAGTTGGATTCTCAGCCTGAGTACATTAAGACACTTCTCAACCAGCAGCAACTAGCGGAGCGATATGAAACACTCACTGACATCGCAACTCATGCCATCGGAGTACAGCAAAATCAACGGCGAAGCGACGAACTCCTAACTATCGTGAAAAACGCTACTATGAACCTCTGCCTTACGGAACATAAGTATCAAGAAAACTGTCATGCTGACCTTGTTATTATTACTCGACATCTTGCCAACGAGTTGGGCTATCTCGAAGGAATCGAAGTGGAGTTGACAATGTACGAAACGGATGATGTCAGTCTGGAAACAGCGGTGCCAGAACGGTTGGGCTAAATAACTCGACGTGTACTTTGAACAGCTCATGTTAACAAAATTATTTGGGGGGGGGATTTTTGTCTATTTTGCATACTATAACAAAATCGTTCGAACGCTTGCAAGTCCCAGACCAGTTATAGTCCTCCACTTTACGATTCAAATAAAAACCACTCGTTTCAGAATCCCCATATGTTTTGGATATTCTAAGTGTCCTGGATTTGCAAGCAAGTTTCTTTACCTTGAACTTTCATATACTTGTTTCTCGTTTGTCACCAGGGGGCCGGATAATGACTACGAAGATATTACACATAAGTGACACACATCTGGGATACCGTCAGTACCAAAGCGATATCAGACGGGAAGATTTTGCTAGAGCGTTTGACGCAGCTGTCGAAATCGCCATCGACGAAGATGTGGATGCCACCATCCATGGGGGTGACCTGTTCGACCATCCTACACCCAACGTCCCAACCGTGAATCGGAGTATTGACATCATCTCAAAACTGTCCGACGAGGACATTCCTTTCTATGGTATCGTTGGCAACCACGAGCGAAAGCTCGACGAGCAGTGGATGGACCTCATCAAGCGTCTCTCCAACGCAGAGCGTCTTACCACCTCGCCAACGACGGTCACTGATGAAGATGGAGAAAACCCAGTCGCACTCTACGGCATCGATTCAGTGCGCTCTCCTGAGTGGGACACTTTCGACTTCACGCTCACGCGGCCCTCTGATGACAGCGCAGTCACCGTTCTGTGTATGCATGAACTATTCAAACCATTTGTCCCCGAACATCGTGGGAATCCGTATGAACTCTCGGAGGTCATCAATCGGCTCAACTTCAAACCAGATGCTATTGCGCTCGGAGACTTCCACAGGAAGTGTCAGAACCACATCGACGACGTCCTCGCGTTTTATCCAGGGTCGACCGAGCGGTGCAAGGTTACTGAGACTAGGAACCGGGGAGTGTGGGTCATAGAAGTCGACGAGGGCGAAATCGGCCTACGATTTCGAACAATCAACAGTGCAGGTACCGGTGCTCCACGAGACTTCGTTGTCGTTAAAGTCGAACTCACCGAGGATGACGGTATCGACCGTGTCGAACAGCGAGTGAATGAAGAACTCGCGGGCGACGATATCAGCGAGAAGTGTGTCGATGTTACTCTCCTCGGCAAAGAGGCCCCAGTGACCAGCCGTGACGTGTACGCATACCTCAACAGACGAGGAGTGGCGGTGAGCCACGTCACGGATAAGCGAGACTACGGTATCGACCTCGACATCGAATTCGAGCAGCGAGAGACTGCCGACCTCGACACAATGCTCGACGATGCCGTCAACGAACTTGACATCGATGCAGCCGTCAGTGAAGCAGAAAACCTCGTTCGGAACCGCGATGTGGCGACATCGAACATCCGCGACCACGTAAATGAGGTTATTCGTAGCGCACAGGAGGCTGAGTTCGGAGAATCAACAATTGGCTCCCGATAGGAGGATTGGAGATGAAACTCAAAACCATCACGCTCGACAACATCCGAAGTTACGACACCGAAACCATCGAGTTTTCGGAAGGCGCAAACATTGTCCACGGGAAGAACGGAGCCGGTAAATCAACCATCTTGCAGGGGGTGTTCGGCGGCCTATTCCAGACGAAGATGACTGACGAAATCAGCTCGTCGTTCACGCTGGACAAGCTGGTACGCAACGATACAGACGAGGGACGCATTGAACTCTCGTTCGAAATCAGTGGGGTTGACTACACGACAGAGTGGTGCATCACCGTCAGCGAGAACGAGGACGGTGAGCGGTCAGCAAAGACGAAACCTGGGTATCCAACGCTTGATGCGGAAGTGTACAATGCACCAATCAGCGGCGTTCGTGATGTTCGCGAAGAGATGGTGCACCTGCTTGGAATGGACGCTGAATCGTTCGTCAACTCTGTTTACGTCCAGCAGGGAGATATCACACGGCTCATCCACGCCAAGCCAGACGACCGCCGTGAAATCATCGACGGCCTCCTTGGTCTCAAACGCGTCGACACTCTCATCGAGCGGATGGACGAGGCACGCAGGGAGTTCAAGCGGGGCAAGCGAGATGCGAAAGCACACATCCAAAGCGTCGAGACCCGCTTAGATGATATGCCAGATGAAGAGGAGGTGGAAGAACGAATCGAGGAGGTTCAAGCGCACTACGAACGGTACGATGACGCAGTCTCAGAACACGATAAGAATATCGACCGCCTGCACGAAGCAAAAACCGATACTAAAACCAAACTAGGGAGTATCGAGGAGACCAGAGACGAACTCGAAGAGTTCGAATCCCAACTGGAACTCGAACGCGAAGACCTCCAGAATCATCTCGACACAATTGAGCAGAAGAAAGCCGAGCGCGACGAGGCAAAAGATAATCTCGCGGAAAAATCAGAACAGCTCGAAGATGATATCAACACTGCCCAAAGCGCTGTGGACAATGTCGAGTCCGATTACGCACTTGACAAGGCCGACACTGCGAACACGGCACTCGATGACGCTAAAGAGGCAGCAGAGGAAGCAAGGTCAAATTTCCAGTCAATTAAAGAAGGCGAACTCAGCACCGCGAATACCGAGCTTCAACACCTCAATGAGACACTCTCCAACGAAAAGGAGGAACGCGATGATGAGAAAGAGACACTCGAAGATGCACGCAATACGCTTGAAGACGAAGAGGAAGAACTCGAACGCGCACGAATCCGTGTAGATGACCTCGAATCCCAACTCAACGAGGTACAAGACGATATCGCAACCACTGCGGAGAACCTCGGTTTACCCAACAATGCCACGCTTGAAGAGTACGACGAGACGCACATTCCCAACGAGCGAGTCGCTCTCCGACAGCGCAGGGAAGAGGTGAACGAGGAACTCGGCCGACTCAACACACTTACCAACCAAGTAGACGAGCTCCTTGAGGGGGACTGTCCGCTGTGTGGCGCGACCGAAGAGAATCACGACCACAATTTCAGCGAACGGGCTGACGAACTCGCTGAAAAACGCGCTGACGCCCAAGAGCGACTCGAACAGGCACAAAACCGAGAGGAGGAGCTAAACGAGTTTGAGGAACTGGTTGACAGCGCGTTATCGCTCAAGAATACAGACCTCGTCGAGGCAGAGCAGGATGTGGAACGTGTCCAAGACCGAGTTGATTTGGCCAAGGAGAAAATCGACGATACCAAAGAGCGAATCGAAGGTCTCAATGGCCAAATAGGCAAAGTCGAAGAGAAAATCTCTGAGAAAGAGAACGAAATTGAGAGCATTAAGAACCGCATCGAAGCCGCCGAGGACACTGTCAGTGCACACGAAACTGTCGTCCAGACAATCGGTACCGTTGTCGACCGGTACGAAACTATTGCCACCCTGCGCAACGAAGTCGAGAGATACACGACCGAAATCGAGCACGCGAACAGCTTACGTCGCGAGAAACAGCGCGTTGTCGCCGACCTTGAACGGCGATGTGAATCCCTGCGTGAGGAGCTCAAAGAGGTCGATGTTGAAGAATTGGAAAAGCAGCTAGAGCAAATCGAGAACCAGCTCGAAAAGCAGACCGAGAAGCGCAATGAGACGAAAGAGAAACGAGAAGAAGCTCGGAATGACCTTGCTGAAGAACAGGCTCAGCTCCAGAATATCCAAGACGCGTATCAACGAAAAGCAGACCTGAAAGAGCACAAAAAATGGTCGGCGAAACGCGAGTCGGAAGCCGAAGAAGTGATTGAGGCATACGAGAAGGTTCGTTCCTCCCTACGCGCCGAAAATATCATTCTACTCAACAAGTACACCAACGAAGTGTTCAAGAACCTCTATCAGCACGAGAGCTACCAAGGGGTTAAAATCGATGAGGAATACAACATCCAGCTGGTGGGTACTGATGGCATGTCACTTGAGCCTGAACTTTCCAGTGGCGGTGAGGGTTGTCTCCTCAATCTTGCTCTACGGGCAGGCGTCTACCGTATCATCTCCGAGCGTGACGGAGCAAACGGGATAACGCTTCCGCCGCTCATTCTTGACGAACCGTCAACTCATCTCGACAGCGGGCACGTCAGTGAGCTCAACTCGATGATAAACACCATCAGCGAGTGGGATGTCCCGCAGGTTGTCGTGGTTGACCACAATGAACACCTTGTTCAAAATGCCGACAACGCGCTCCACGTGGAGAAAGACCCCTCAACCAAGACCAGCCGTGTTACCCAAGGTAATTACTCGCACATTCAAACGCCAAACGAAACACCCCAGTCTGCGGAGTCATCGGCTCCGACCAGGAACCCGGAGGGAGAGGTACAATGACCGACTGGAACACCTACAAGCATTAAAACAGATGTTCATCTAATTTTTCCTTCGTCATAATTCGATAACCAATTTTGGATTTTTTCCTCGGCGCTATCCTCATCAGGTAGCCGTACGTCTAATGTCAACCGACGTTCTGCTTCCGTAGCGTATGTAGCGACAAGTGCTTCAGAGAGTGCGGACGGTTCAGTCCAAATGTGGCTCGCGCCTTCAACGAGGTCTCCTGCGACTCGAACCACTTCGTCTTCTATGACGTCCCCGACCTCCTCCACGAGTTCATTCAGCAGATAGTCAAATAGCTCATGCCCGGGGAGTGGAATCACGACAGAAGGATACCATTCGAGGACTGTTGAGTCAAATGAGACCAGCACTTCGCTATTATCGGCATACATCGCTTGTACGGTATCTTCTGGCGGGTTCATGGATATCGGAGGATTTGCTCCATCTGGAATGGTCAGCCGATAGAGCTTCTGATAGGGTGCATCCTCATCATCCGTCAATTGGCGGTCGAGCATTTCGAAAGTCCATCCCTTATTCCGGAGAACCTGACTCTGCGTGAATAGCCGTCTGACTACGTTTGGGGTTACCAATGGTTCGACAGGCCGGTCTCGGTATCCAATGCGACCAATATCGGGATGTGAGTTAGTCCATCCGTCCAATTTGGCCTCTTCAATAATGTCCTCAGGACGAACTTCGTCAAGTTGTTGGGAGAGGCCGATATGTTTGGACTTCTCTTCGGCCTCTAATGATTGTGCTTCAGCGACCGCAGCAATCGCTTCTCCAGATTTCGTCGAATCCCCCATTGCCACTTGCTGAACCTCGCCTTCCAAACCATCCAGAATCGGTCGGAGCGGGCCGACGGCCTGCTCGAATAGATTGATTCGCTCGCCGAGTCGCTCGTAGATGTCTTCCTCAACTGTCTCGTCGTAGACGTAGTTCCAGACGAGTACTTCTTTGTTCGTTTGCCCGATGCGGTCAATCCGACCAATTCGCTGCTCGACCTTCATCGGATTCCACGGGAGGTCGTAGTTAATCAGTGCGTCGCACGTTTGGAGGTTTAGGCCTTCACTGGCGGAATCGGTACAAACGAGAATCGAGAGGTCGCCATCGGGGTCAGTGAACTCTCGCTTCACGCGCTCTTTGCTCACTGTCCTCCACTTGTCACTGCTCGAATCGTATATCTCACCTCCGCCACCGGAATAGGTTCCAACATCGTGGTGGCTGAGACAGATTTTCTCTTTAATGGCGTCAAGCGTGTCCGTATACTGTGTGAAGATGATGACCGTGTCTCGCGCACGGGCACTAAGCTCCTTGAGGTCTTGTACCAACTGCTCCAGCTTCGGGTCCTCCGGGACATCGTATAATTGCGCAATGAAGGCTTCCAATTCGCTACGTTCGAACTGACGGACTCGTTCCCCCGCAGAACTGTTAGCCCCAATCTGGTCCACTCTCAAGCCGTACTCGCGACGAAGCACTTCTTCTCGGTCGGCGAGGGCCCCCGTTTGTAGGTCACTCTCTGAAATCTCGGCCGCGTCTCTCAATTCAGAACGAAGATTCTCTCGACGACGTTTGAGAGACTGTTCGATAGCATGTAGACTGGAAGTAAGCCTCTGCCTGTAAGTCGTCATCACGAAGCCGATTGCGGTCTTCTCTTTCCCCTCTAACAGTTTCTTGGACTGGTCGTAGACGTCGCTGATGTACGTCTCGACGCGCTCGTAGAGGGGTTCGGCATCGCCGAGTTCAACAGAACGAGTTTCAATATCGCGGCGAGGAATATTCTCGTCGAGGAGTTCCGCCCTCTTACACATTCGAAGCGTCTGTCGCGTGTTTCTGAAGACACGGGATTTGACCGGTGTCGTATCTTCCCCAAGGTCAAGAAGGAAATGGAGGCTATCGACAGAAAGATTCGAGAATTTATTCTCCCAGTCGCGCGTCCCGAGTCGTCCCGTTCCGAGAACTCGGTTGAGTCGACGACGTTCGCTCAGTGAGAAGCTGCTAGCGTCGACCTCCTCTGCCACCCGTACCTTAACGTCGTCGTGCGTCTGCACGAAGGACTGAATCATGCCTGCCCACGTACGGAGATAAGTAATACCCTCGTAGGGCTCGTAGTTCCATTTCGACGCGAGGTCAGGAAGGATTTCTTCGACGGTCTTCGAGCCATCGGCTTCGATTTCATCGAGTGCCTCTGCAAGCTCCTGTTGTACGTCGAAGTAGGTCTCGAACGACTCGCGGTTGTTCCAGCCGTCTGGGAGGTCACACAGCCGAAGTAGGTCGAATAGCTCCGTGATTTTAAGCTGCATTGGCGTTGCCGTCAAAACGTACGTACAGGTAGTGTCGTTCTGTAGGTCGGTTAGCAGGTCGTAGAGATTCGTCCCTTCGCGACCATGGTGGGCTTCGTCGACGAGCGTCAGGTCCCACTCGAAGCTATCCACGGGTGGGTCGCCCGGGTGCTCTTCCTGCCAGTGGACGGTCGGCGAAAACATACCCATGTTCTGTGTACGGCGAGCCGTATGCCACGAGGCGAGAATGATGGTAGGTTCGTCACGGTCGGAGACGAACTCACCGATGTGGGAGTCTTCCCATGTGTCGATGGTCTCGTAGTCAGAGAGCGAGTGCTCAATCCCGTAGGCGTCGCGTAGGACGCGCTGAGCGCCACTGTAGTCATAGGAGTAGGAGTTTATGTTGAACTTCTCCAGAAGCTCCTCCTGCCACTGTGGCTGAACCGTAGCCGGGACGAGCAGCAGGACGTCGTTCAACTCGCCGATAGTGAGGAGTCGTGAGATAGTTAGACCGGCTTCGATAGTCTTCCCGAGCCCGACCTCGTCACAGAACAGGAGACTCTGAGGATAGATACTCGCTGCAGTGTCCGCGATGACACGTTGGTGGGGCCACGGCTCAATCGAGCTAATGTCCTCAGCAATATGGAGCGCACCCGGGAGAAGGTGGCGCTCGCTGGCGATACGGCTGACCGTCGCCTCGGAGGCAGGCGGTTCGCTCGACTTCTTCAGGCGCTCAACGTGTTCCTCGACCTCCTCATCGGATTCAGGTTGCCAGTCGAGGATGTCTCGTTCAATGGCCTCATCGATGTCTGTGACCTTGACATCGTCATGTTCTTCGTTCCAGAGACGCTCGAAGGTCTCCACGTCCTTCTTGACGTACTCGTTCTCAACCTCGTCCCATGAGCGGTGGACTTTGAACCGCTCGTAGTTGCGGTACCACGCGTTGTATGTCTCATTGATGCTTCCTTCGAACGTGATTCGGTTTCCATCGGTATCGGTCGCGATGCCGAGCTTGGGATGAAAGATACCTGAGTCGGAGTTGTTTCGAGGCTCGCCAATTTTGAGTTGGAGACGACCCTCGTCTAGCATCTGAGCGATTAAGGCGAGTCGTGACTTACCCTCCTCTGAGAGGGGAGCATTGTCGGTCAGAACAGGCTTGTTTTCTTGACTCAGACGTTTCGATGAAATGATTCGGATTTCGCCGTTGGATTCGAACGCGGATTCAATTCCTTGAAGGGCGTCCGCAAGGTTCTGGAGGCTTAGGTAACCTGCAAGGCGGTCGTACTGAACCGATTCCGCGAGCATCGGCCGATAAAAACAACTGACAAGTGTCTCTTCACCTCTAAAATTACTCTCATATGTCCGGTTCCAATCAAAACTACGTAGAGACATTTGAAATTTCAGAAATCGTCGAGAGTTGTTTTGTCGTTTGATTGCTTGTTTTGACTCTTCATCACCGTGTCGACTTCAAGGTCCAGAAGTTCCCCTGTTTCACCAGATACTAGATTAACCAGAAGTTCATAATCCTCATGGTTATGTGGTAGAACCTGAAGAAGACCCCTAATAGTTTTCTTGAATGAAGACCGGTCATGGAGGCTGCGGTCCTGAATCCAATTCCATGTGAAATCCCCGCCCTTTGTTTTCAACACATTCAGAGTAGCATGTATCTCATCAATGTCATACTCAAATGACGTATCTCGTGGGTCAATTGGATAGGCACGCTTTCTACGCTTTTCACCGGCCTCTAACGCGGTGTAGTCTCGGACTCGATAATCTTCTCCCTTGAGAAGGAGTGTATTTCTACTCTTCCCCCAAATTTTTGTGTTATTTTTGATGTCATCAATGTGAACTCCAACTCCTAATCCTAGTTGTCGTGCTTCGTCATAGGGGATATTCTCTCGGCCGTAGACTAACCAAGACAGAACATACCATTTTGACAGATTATCTACTTCGTCTAAATTACCGTCCAACTCATACTCAACGAGGACTTCAGTGACCGCCTTCCTTGCTTCCTCTAAAGCTTGCTTAGGCCGCACAATCTCATCATGCTTATCAACAACAGGATATGCCTCTGTAAACACCCGCAAAGTGGGACCGAATGAACTGATTATCATATCTGTCTTGGTGAAGTTATAATCTTCACTTAAGAGTTCAGTCGCGTTCTTACGTGCAACCTTTCGGGTTTCTTGCCGGATATCACTCCAAAGTGTGGGAGTCCTTTCGTCAGGTGATGAAACAGGCTTCCTACAAGTCAACAACAAGGTACTGTCGGCAGAAGCATCTTCCTTGACTCCAATCCTCTGTGGCATCTCGCTGGTGATGGTATGTGTGGCCGTAATGAGGAAGCCCGCCTCAATGATAGACATAGTAAGGGAGTCCCATGCCTGAACTTCTTTATCAGTAAAGTAGATTGTGAGAACCCCTCCCTTTTTAAGCACCCTATGACACTCTGCGAAGATGTCTCGCATTTTATTCTCGTAATGAGTTCTAGCTAACTCTGAAGTAGAGGAGTCTTCCGTTTCAGATACAATAACAGGATTTTCAACCGCTTCATCCTCCTTGTTGGTGGACAGTGCGCTGAAGGCCTCGGGAAACACGTCGCCAAGGTACTCCCTGAACCATACATAAAATACATCCGATATTTCGGCATACATCACGTTATCGCCATACGGGGGGTCTACGACGACTGCTTCAATACTTGAATCATTAAGCGGTAGGTCAGCAGCATCACCTCGCCGAACCGTAGCCTTATTTTCATCTAAATGGGAAAGATAAGAAACGACTTCCTCATAGTTTTCAATCACGTTTTCAGCTTCTGTTTGATAACTATACGTTCCTGCCATTATGTTCGTTTCACCAAAATGCCACTGGAAGGAGAAATTATTATTTCCCAACATACTGTTGGGGCAGCCATAGCTGGCATCAATGGGTTCTAATCGAGAATTTCGTTCAACAAGTTTGATTGAGATGAATGACAGTAACGTTAGAATTGCCTCGGCCTTCTCTTCATTGTATTCCTCCTTCACTTCAGTCTTGATGGTCTCAAACGCCTCAAGGTAAGTGGCATGCGATAGGAGTTGACGGGGACTGAACACGTCTCGCCACTGTTCAATTCCATAAGGTTCGGAACGGTCGTAATATCCGATATAGCGGTCTTGGTCAAGAAGTGTAGCTAACCGGAGGTTCGACTCCAATTTTTGCTTTGCTTTTTGTATCGCTTCCAGTTCTCTCTCATCTGCAGGATAGTATTCCGTCTCACCAATGTCATTCTCGTATCTTACAGCGCAAACCTCATACTCGAATTCGCCCCGGTTGAAAATTTCTACTGCATCATCGCGTTCTGTGACTACTCCGCAATGGGGACATTCAATATCACCTCCGCTCACTGTCCCTTCTCCGGGGTCAAACTCAGATTTAGGAACTTCATCAGGAACATTGACTATATCATAGTTGAGTTCCCTAGCATCGTCGAATTTAGGGCGAACTGCAATTCCACGTCTACGGTTAAACCACCAGGTGTTGGAGATTGGTATCGTCTCACCACATGATGGACAAGATGTGCTATAGGCACGGAAATAGTGGTTTGGTGCAATACCGCCTCTCTTGGGGAAAAACTCTGATAAATGCTCAGCTACGTATGATTCAATTTCAGACATCCACTTGTCTAATTCGCCTTCTAACGAACCGACGTCTTGGGCAAAATCCAGAATCGTCTTGTTCAGCAGCCAAGCAACAGGGTTGAGTTCATTGGATATCGTGGGAAGACCATATCGTGTTGATTCTAATGGAATGGTTCCCCCTCCTGCAGTCGGGTCCAGCACGGTAGGGAGCGAACCGCCCCAGAAGTCGCTTAACTCTTCTTGTAACTGTGTGAATCTTTCTTCGTCGGGAACCGTTCTATGTGGGTAATCATATCCGAAATGGTCAGTTACACTCCCATTCCGGGAATCTTTGGTAGCGTGTTTTTCGACGACGTAATCCTCAATCGGGGATTCTAGATTATGTCGCGGGCCTACTCCCATCAATTCCAGTAATTCATCATTCGACGTTTCTTCTGGAAGTAAGGATGCTAATATGGCTAATCTTGTCGCTGCAGTGGGTCGACGAGCAAACCATCTAAAAATGTTTCGGTGGGGAGACATCACCTCTGGATTAGCTTCCTTGAGGCTCTCGATTCCAGCTGCTTTCAATGGAAGTACACCCTCTGCTTTTAGGGGATGCGGTTCGAATTCGGTATCCTTCTGTCGCTCTTGATTTTGCTGACTATCACTCATTTCAGATATCTCCTGTAAGTAGTACTCGAAGAGCTTTGACACCGTTTGGGTTTGATGGTGACCGGCATTTCGCATGCCAGTAGTAACACTCCTCAAGACTCATTCGTGCGATGCTATCGGCGACGGTAGTTAATTTCTCATACTTTTGAAGGCGTTTCATCGCAAGGAACGCAATGGTCAATCGAATGCCTGCTCCTTCAGACAGTACAACTGAACCTTCACCACGGGTCACGAAGTCTGTATCAATTCCGCTGTCATTTAAGACATCACGAACCAGCCTATGGATTGCCTGTTGGCGGCTGTTCGAGAGAGTTGCAATTTTTAGAGCACACCAATCGTTCCACTGCCAATCGTTCGGTGTACGGGCGGAAGAGGTACCGACTCTAGAGAAATCGAGTACTCCGTTCGAATCTTCCTGTATATCTGGGACTGCATCTGTAACGGATACTCGTGTGAGCCTACGATTGCTGTTTGCTTTTCTGAATCTTTTCTGGCGACCGTCAGCGAGGTCTTCGGGAACCAACTCATACAACGTGAGACCAGCGTCGCTTCCCAACCGACGGGTCAACGCGAATGTCGGCCGACCGCCGTACATACTACTGCCGTAGGCGAACGACTCTGACTCAACGCTCATACGTTCACCTCTTCACTCTGCTCGGATGCCTCCTTCACAGTACCTGAAGCAACAAGTTCGAGATTGTTAATCCCGCCGAGGTTTTCGAGTGCTTTCTGAAGTTCGTCAAGTGTTGCTTCGCGGGAATTGTCCTCCAGAGTTTCGGTATCGATTGTCAAGACAGCCTCACCTTCTGAATCCCCACCAGCACTGATGAAGCTCTCTGGGATTTGATTCGTTCCGAAGTGATTGGCGAACTCGGCCGCAGACCCCTCGAAGCCAACCTCGAAGACGCTGGTCGAGGCATCGGCCCCTTGGGCAATGTATTCGAATACGATGGAGGTTGCTTCCCCGATATTCTCTAACTTTTTGAGTTTGTTCGAGATAAACCATGCCCGCTCCCAGACTTGGTCGCCCTCCAGTTCTATTTCGATGGAGTTGACGACGACCTCAATTTCGCTGCTGGACACGTCATGGTTATCTCGCAACCGCATCTTCTTCTGGTCGATAGCCGAGTTCACGTCGGAGAACGCTCCTTTGATGGCACTTGGAGAATCCGTACTGGCGTTGAAGGGGAGTTCAGAGCGCTTCGGCGGTTTGATGACTCCACCGTCACCTCCGCCCACGCTAGAACCACCTCTACTCCCGCCACCACCTGAACCCCCTCCCTCAGAGCTACCTTCATCTTCTTCCTCGGATTCCGGGAAGTCGAGGTCATGCTCAGAGAGCAGTTTCTCACCATCACCGTAGACGATGTGGTCATCGCTAATCAAAACGCTCGACATCGGGAGGTTCGTCAACATCTGCTCAGCGTCAGAAAGCGTTTTTTTGCCTTCGGGAGTGTTGACTGACATAAGCTCCGAACAATAGCCCTGACTGGAAGTGGTGTCCCAGTAGACAAACGAGGACATACTCACCAAGTCCTCATCCTCCGACCCTTCTTTGCCAACTGTGACGTCGCGGATAGTCGCTCGGAGCGGCCGGGGGTCAAGGAGAATACTGATGTCGGTGCGCTTTGCGACGAGCTTGCGAATGTCCAGCGTCGTCATCGAGTCCGGGTCGGACTGCCAGATACGAGTTCGGAACCACGTGACACCAAGCCCCCCTTCATCTTGTGTGATGAGTTTGTCGCGGCTTTCGAGGTTCTCGAAGACAATATCGTGGAGGTCTGAACTGTCGTTGACTGAATCGATAGTCTCGTTCGACAGTCCTCCCGAGTCCGGGTAATAGAGATGGCGGTAGGCGTGACGAACGGACTCACCGAGTAGTGCAGACTCTTTCTGGAGGCGCTCGTCAAGGTCGTCACGCTGAGCACTATTGAGTTCGGCCTCCCACGCTTCCCCGTTGAGAATCCGCTCCATCGCTTTCACGCGACGGGCGTGGTCGAGCGCTCCATCTGTCTCCTGCTCACCAGCCACGAGGAACACGATGTTGTTGCGATATACCCGCTTCTTCTCCGACCCCGGCGAGTTCCCTGTCTTATTCGCCAGCGTTTGGAGCAGTTCGGGTGGTTCGTCAAGGTCACTTGTGACGTTCACTGCATCGAAGCCCATCACACAGAGCCGGACGGTATCGTAGTTATCAGGCACCTCATACGGTGCCTGTGGGTCGTAGATAGTCTCGAACACGCCACCGCCGAGGGCACCTCGAATCGTCTGTTCGAGACGGTTACGAGCGACGCCCGGTTCAATTTGCTGGGCCTCATTCGTGATGAGCTTCGAAATTTTGGGCTCACCTTTGAATCGGAGAAGTCCGTTCTCGGTCTCGTAGAGGAAGAATGCTTCCGTGTCTGGATTTGCCCCAGTCTCGTTCAGATTCTTCAAGGCGTCACGGTAGTGGTCGAGTTCGACGCTGGGTTCGAGAATCATTTCCCAGAGTTTCCGCCGTGTTACCCCACGACCACGGTTCCCGCCGGAGACGATGCTTTTCCAGAGGATACTCGTCCCAAGGTGGGTCGCAATCGGCGGATGGCCCATCGGCATCCAGTTGTCGTCCTCATACTGGCACGCGGCCTTTCCGTCGTTCGTGAAGACGTCGGACTTCGAGGCCGTCCGGAGGTCTTGCTCAATGTGCCCAAATAGGTCGAGAAGCGTCGACCAGACGTAGTCGTCAGAGGGATGCATATCGAACGTACGTACGTAGTGAGGGGCACTGTTCGAGCTTTGACTATTCCATATACGATGTACTGCACGCGAGACAAGTTTGAGAGCTCCCCGCGTACGCTGGAAATTAGGAAGCGTATCAATCTCTTTTCCGAGTAAATCGATTAGAGTCGGATGGAATGGATAAGTGCGTTCAAGCTGTTCTCGATACTCGGCCTTCGTTACACGGTCGGGAAACTCATCTTCCACTCCTCGATAGAAGTTCTGATGCGCTTCCGCAACCTTAGAAGCAGTATCATCTTCAACTGACTTGAAAAGTCGATGACGGAGAACTGCAGCGACTTCATCGTCATCAGTAGGGGTGACGGAGTGTTCAGTCCGTTCCGAGATATCATCAAGGTCGTCAATGAGTTCCTGAACCTCCTTAGCGCGTTCTTCGAATGCTGTTGCTGAAACACTCAGCACGACCGTCACGGCGTCCGAATTCTGTGTAGCTCGCATCAGAGACCAGAGGAAGGAGTTCGTCTGGTCTGCGAGTGTGGAATCCTCAACCCCGATAGCAGCAGCCTGTTCAAAGTATTGGGCTACCTCGTCAATAAGGACGAGTCCAGGGTCATCAAGCAGGTCGAATAGCTCAGAAACATCAGATTCACCGGGAGCAATACGCTGCTTGTCATAGTCGCTGAATAGGGCATACCCATTCGCACCCGCTAATTGGTACGCGAGTTCGCCCCACATTGTCTGTGTATCGGGTGCGGACTCATCTTCCTTATCGCATTTTGCATTCGTTGCGCTGACATAGCCTCCCTCAATGACTGCAGTCTTAACCGAAAGTTCACTATTGACATCCTCGAAGGCTTGGCGAGTTTCGTCGTTTGGAATGTACTCATCTAGATTCTCAATAGTCTCAGGATTCTGCGAAAAGTGGTAGGCGGCTATCTGTGAGTGCGTTTTTCCACCACCAAACACTGTGTCTAAGGAGAGGAGCCCATCTTCCCCACTGTATTCCCCTGTAGCTTTTCCCACATACCGCTTTGCGAGAAGCGTTAGAAGGTCCTGCAATCCATCGGTTGCATACGTTTTCGTGAAAAATGTATCTGGATTGGCGTAAATGTTCGGAGCCTCTTCCGGATTGAACACAACATCCGATAGCTTTGCTGCAAACTCATTTTCGGATAATGTCCCCTCCAACACATCATCGTGCGGGACACACGATTCGAAGAGGGTTGGCACCTGTGATGTCATTGACGATACGCAATCCAATGTATCGAGGGTAAGTAATGGTTTGCGTCTAGTTCTGACTTCTCAGTTAGATTTTCACTTTTTCACACCCTCATATACAATGAAGTATTCTGGTGTCGGTCTCCATAACTTAGATTTCTCAGGGGGAATCGTTCCAGGCAGGGAAAAGCCAGAACGTATGAACTCTGCTCTTTGTCCACCAGATAAAAAGACAATCACTATATTGAATACATCCGGGCTGTGGGGTAGGACTCGCCGCAAATGCAAGTCAGCCCCCTTCTTGGAGAAGTTCAGTGTTACGAATCGGAGTGCTACTATTGGCAGAAGTTGTAGGATATTCGAGTTCAACAAGTGCACTAAAAGCTTCCTGAACCGTATCAAAAATCCCCCACGTTTCTGCGGAACCACCTTCCCATTGGTGTTCGAATATCAAAACCTCGCACACTTCCCCATCTGTACAGACGTATATTTCAGCCCCAATACCGTTCTCTTTGTCAGCATCAAGGCTCTGGAACGAATAACGGCCAGGGTCGAACTCTTGGTCATATTCCCAGATTCCTATTTGCTTTCGAAACCAGCTCGGGGGCGTTGAATTGTTCGAACTATCTTTCACTCTGGCTAATAATTAGCATTCCACCCATATATTTATTTCTCATTTAGTGGAAACAATCCAGACGTATATTTGGAGAACCTAAGGTTGAGTATCCATTTGCTGAGAGCTACACATTAGGAGAGTTCAATCTGCGCTCTATCTACTGCTTCGGTGAGGGATGCAGTTGTTAATATCTCAAAACCGCATCCGTGGTCAAGCCAAAGGTTCCATTCCGCGTCATCCTCTTTCCGAAGATAGAGATTCGTACGCCGACTATCATTACTCAGCACCACCTCCTGCATCTCTATATCGACATCTACCACATGTTCAATGAGAGTACGCTCCTCAAGCAATTCCACAAGTTGGCTATTGATTTCGTCAAAAACCCATTTCGGATATGTAGGTGTTGACCCGCTCAATGGGCTTGTAGCAGGATGATGGCGGCGAACTATGCCAACAGCGCCATATGGGCTCTCAAACTCCCCTAATACTGCTCGTTGAACACCGTATCTCTCACGCTTTACGCGCCAACCATAGAGATTGTGGGTTATTGTGAATATCTCATTCTCCTCCGATTCTTTAGAACCTAGTCCAAGTACAACGTACCCCAACACGGTTTCACTTATCGAGGCTCTATCGTATTCGGTGCCAGTTTCAATAATATACTCTGCTAACCCCAGTTCTACCAACGCATCGGCTAATTCCCCGTTCACTTCGGTAACGTTCTGCAGTTTTTGATTTGTTTCCACGTTCTTCATGTCTATTGCATCCGTTGGGTAGTAGCTACCCTACATAAAACAAAGGGTCGATTTGCTTGATTAATAGCCAATCCGGTCGTGTACGAGCTGCGTTGATTTGAAACACGGTTTCTACGCCCGAGACAATCTGCTAACATCTATTCGAAATAGAGAGGGAAGATATCTAATTGTGAGCAGGTTTTTGACTGTTCAAAACCCCGCTTAATCAGTATCGGGTGTTCGAGACTACTTCTGTACGGTCGAATTCGTCCGGTATATCATCAACTGTTGCCGAGACACCGTCGATGTATTCTGAAACGGGTTGAGATTTTCGTGATACGTCTTGGGAATAGGCCTCTTTATCTTCGCCAATAATACACAAAAACGTACGTTCCCGTTTCCGGCCATTGTCTTCCTCTATTATCCGATGATACTTTCTCAATTGTGTTTTAATATCTGACCCCCTTATTTTGGGGCTATTTTCATCACCAGCATCAGATTTGGCCAACTTCATTTCTATTAGATAATCGCCATCATTATGATGAGATTCCACATAAATATCTGCTGTTGGCCGACTTCGGGAATTTAATTGATGCTCTAAATGGACGGTGTAGGGGCCATGAAGATTCGCCCAGAGAGCACCATAGACCTGCGCGGAGAACCATTCTTCTTCAATCCGTATTTCACCGATATGCTTTGCAGGAGGGACGGTGCGGAGAATAGTTCGGATTTTGGTAGTGACCGGGTCAGGACCAGGTGTCAAGACCTCATCCCGAATATCCTGCATAGCATCTGTATAAGTGATATTCCCTCGATTCACATTGTTGTCAATCGACTCACGGATTCGTTTTGAAAGTTCTTGGACAGGTACATCTGTTTTCCTTACTCGACACCATTCACATCGTCTAGCAATGGCCTGCAGTTCGTCTTTGTTTAATCCTCTTAAGAGCTGTAAAAGAGTACTTCCTTGTGGCACAGGACTCGGTCTTTAGGAGTGGGGGAAATACTTTGTGAATTTATATTTCTAGCAGATTGAAACCGATTATTGCTATGGTGCTATCGTTCTCTGCAAGCCTGGCATCAATATCACGCATGCGCAATACGGTGAGGGTGAGGAACCCTCCCTCCCCGAACGACGACCCCCTCGACAAAAACAGAAAATAGCCTTACAAGACGCTGGTATTAGCGGTTCACGCGCGAATATTTGTGTGTCAGGGGGCTATTAAGCACCTCGACATTTCGATTTAGCTCACCAACCAAGAGGCGGAAATGTCTACTGTGGTCGAGTGCTGTATGGGTGATGCAGCTGAAAGGGGTCTACTAACGATACCACTACTGATACTGTAGTGGTCTGTAGCCCCACAGACAGTGACTGAAATATAGTGGATGTGCACAGGAGCCACCTGTGCCGAAGGGAATCCTTGACCGAACCGTAAACAATCCCCTGAATAACCTATCCATTGTAGTTTAAGAGTTTAAATATTATATATTTTACTCCCATTCGGATTTATTCCCACTATCGGGGAATAGTATATAACGCATTAGTTCCATACTATTCTATACGGATGAAAGATGTGCAGGAAGGATACGTAAGGGCGGCTACGGTAGCATCGTTTGACGACCGAGGTCGTTTGTACCTTTCCAAAGAGTTTCGCGAGCAGGCAGATGTTAGTGGTGGAGAGGTGCATGTTGTTGCACTCTCTAACACCCGATTAGCGCTCGTTGAAAGAGACACTTGATTATAGTATTGTTATTAAATCAACCTATCCGCCACCAATAATGAAAACGAACCATGACCGAACGCACACAAGACGAACAGGACGACCGAATCGACACGGTTGCTCATTACGAGCGACTCGAACCAGTATATCGTGAATTAGGCAGTATTTCCTATGACGGCGAGTGGTACCAAACATCGTGGCTGAACGGCCATGCAAGCTGGTACGTTACCGATACGGTGAGCCCAACACACTCTGCTGTTCAGGAAGGGTTTCCGTATCGAGCTCGGGCCGCTATCTGTCCAGACGATGTGAAGATAAGCGACATTGACCGCGATGTTTACATGACGAACACGTACTTTCGTGTAGATGACCTCGAAGAGGTTTACTACAAGGTAGAGGGTGGAGAAAAGGTATACCGAAGTGAAGGTGTCAATGCGAAGAGCCATGCTCTCGCTAACTATGAGGACATTCGTGCCTTCTCGTTTGTCGCAGACATCGACATTGCTGATGAATACAAAAAACGCCCACTGCCTGATTCCCAGCAAGAAGTAATTGAAGAACGACTACAGAACTGGATTCGGGTGTTTGAGGCCCTAACTGGTGGGAGAACGTATGCGCTTGACTCGGGAGGTGGTGTGTACCTGTTGACACCGCCACTCGCACTCGCACCGATTCAGCGAGAATTCGATGAGGCAGAAGCTGGATTCATTTACCAGAAGCTTTGTCGTCGAATGAATACAGTGTTAGAAGTCATTGACAAGGCAATAATTGAACAGGATGATGCTCCTCCAGAGCTGTTCAGTGTCGACTGTGTCAACAATAAGAATCGCCAATTCAAAACGATTGGGGCGCTGCACAAATCGCTGAACGTAGTCACGCATCCAATTGAGACTGATAACCCTCGGTTCGACGCACTCAAACCCGAGGACGTGGATGAACCGATGGTTGACACGTGGTTCGAATGGGCGAGCGATTTTACTAGTCAGGAGCACGAGGACGCCATTGAGTCCATAGTAGAGTATCTATTCCAGAATAAGTTCGTGAGGAGGGAAGATGTACCTCTGGAGCCTGTTGAGGGTGACGACTGGGTAACCGTCCTTGAGACGTGGATTGGTACTATCCAAGAGCGCCAAGAACAATACGAGTCTGTAGAGTACGATGACGACTGGGAGAACGTCGGCGTGACGAACGACTGGGAAGAACTTCAGCGGGCGGTGATGCAAGCTGGTGAGTACATCGACAAGGAGCAGTTGGCACGTGAACTTGCCCGAGAGTGGGGCACACGGGTGGACGATGACGGCACCGTCTCGTTCGACCCGTGTTGGCGGCCTTGTGATAGTGGTACAGGAGCGTTTTACGACCCTAATGAGGACAATATCGTTGACCGCGACGGACAAACACCAATTAGTGCGATAGAAGGTGTTGCGTTTCTGAACGGGTATACTGAAGAAATCAACGAACTACCGAGTGGACGAGAATTTTTCCTTGCGATAGACCGTCTAGTTGAGCGTGGAGCAAAAATCCCCATCTATCTCGACGATAGCGAGCAAATTCCCCACTCGCGTATCGCGGATGCGGCGGTCGGCCTTGGTATTATCGAGGAAGACGAAGTAGTCGAGAAGACCGATGAGAATGGAAGAAGCTACAGAGACATCGCCGATAATGGCGCATGGAATGAGACACTTGAGCGGTTGGAAGACAAAGGCATCGAACACCGCCATATGCCTCACAACCCTGATATCGGCGGTACGCCCAGCACCCAATCATTAATCGACGAGGTCGACACCGAATGGGCTGAAGAACATTTGTTTGACCCAGAGGAGGCCGAGGGCGACTTGGCGGTGCAAATAGAGATGGGGACAGTCGCTCCCGCTTGGATGCAGGACATTGTATCTATCGAGTATCCGTATTACGAGCTGGCCGACACAGAGTTCGAGTTGCATCTCGTCCCCACGATGCACGGTCGACTGCTTTTCTCCCTTGTTGAGACTGAGACGCACGCAATAGTCGTGATGGAACCAAAATCATTTGAAGACATTGAAACATCAGCCCAGCGTCAGCAGATTGCGGCGGGAATGCTCAGTGATACCGTTCTCGAAGATGACAGTGCGAAGCTAGAACTCGTGAAGAGTCGTCTCCGAGGTGCGCTCGCGGATGCGTTCAACGATAAGGTTTCTGGGAAGATGCCAGCACAGTCAGCTGCTCCAACCCTTTCGCGGTTCCTCGTTACGCAGACAGATGAGGTCGTACGGACACGGAACGACCTTGATGGAAGTACACTGGAGGTCTGGTTCAAGCCCGACCCACGGACACCGTCCGAAGGTGGTGCGAAGATTGAGTTAGAGATGGATGTCCTCAACAAGGAGCAAGGGAAGGTCATCTTGAGCGCCTATTCCAATGCATTTGGTGAGCGGATGAAAGCTGACGATGACCTGAATCTTTCCATTCTTATTGAGTACTGGGATGAGGTGAAAAAGCGCGAGAAAAAAGTTGCCACCGAACAGCAAACATACGTTGATAACTTCGTTAGCCTGTTCGACGACGGGTTCAACGTAATCGACTACCAAGACATCGAGACGCTTACTGACTGGGGAGGTGCGCATAATCCGACGGCTGCGTACATCGAGACCTACGTTGAAGATGAAGATGCGTTCGTCGTAGCTGGCCAGTTCATCAACGAGCACTACATCACAGAGAATGGAATTACGTTCGACATTGAGACATTGTTGTTAGAAGAGGGTATTCTCGTCGATAAGCCTCATCGAGCACGCCAACCGCTGGCGAGTGTCCTCAAAGATGCTGGACGAGTCAATCGTCCAAGTGTGTGGACACTGAACCCTGATGCTGTGCGGTTGCAACCACCGAAAGATGAGAGCGATGAAATCAACGATGATGGCAGGACTTCTGCACCAATGAGTGCGTGATTCTATGCAGTCTCAACACTCAATCAAATCACAACTCATCACCGACCTAAAAGACGAGAGTGCATACGTTCTGAAAATCACAGGCACAGCAGGCAGTGGGAAGTCTTGGCTTGCACGGCGACGGATTAACGACCTCTGGTTTGACAAGAAGTACGTGCCCTCGGACTTCTTGGTCGTAAGCTTTCTCAAATCGCACGTGAAAGAGGTAGAGGCTGACTTCCGGGAAGACCCAAAGTTCGAAGACTCAGACCTGTTCCTGAACGGTGTAGATGAGAAGGGAGGAGCAACAGTTGCAACCCTGAACAGCATTTGCTACAGGCTATCACTTCGAGATGGAGTGCTAACTCCACCTGGGTCAACCGTGATTGCCGCAAATGATTGTGACGACGAAGAGACGTTCAGCGAGTTTTTCGATGAAATGTCGGCATCCATCCGTTTCGAATATCTGCCAAAACGTCCTCTACGGCTCGCGAAAGAGGAGGGGTTCGTCGACGCACCGAGTGGCAACAAAATAATTGACGCGTACAATTACCTCCGCACGACCAAACGGGAACTCACAGTAGAAAACCTCGATAGTACCATTCCGTTTGAAATTGAACGCGTCAGTTCGGTTCGCGTAGTCGAATTGATGAAGGAGTGGGAGCAGTACAAGTCTGAGAACGACCTCTGGCAACATCACGACTACTGTCGATACGTCGATGGTAACGACCTCGTTCCTGAAGAATACAAGGTTGTCTTCGTGGACGAATTTCAAGACCTGTCCCCGCTCCAGTACTCGATTTACGAAACATGGCGAGATAGTGGAGCTTTAGATACGATTATAATCTCAGGCGACCCAGCACAGAGCATCTTTTCCTTTCGAGGCGGGGCATCTATTATGCTCCGGGACACGCCTGCAGATGACGCAATTCATAGGGATATATCGCGGCGGTGCAGGCAAAAAATTCTGAACGCTGCCACAGCGGTTCTTCAGGGGGAAGACTCCCTAGACAAACTCACTGCTGAACCAACAAATATGCCTATTGACGGTCTTGAAGACGGACTGGTCAGGCACGTACGGCCTTCGAACAAGCGCCGGTTCGCTGAATTCGTTGAGCGGTGTCTTGATTTCTACGTTCAACAAGAGAACAAAGAAAACATCATGCTGCTCGCAAAGACTAACGGAGACATTGGACGGATGGCAAGTGCACTAACGGAAGCAGGTATACCGTATTCCGGTCTTGCCGACGCAGAGGCCCAAACTCGACAAGGATTGTGGTACTGGGCATTTCCAGCACCACAAATTTTCGAAGCTATGAGGACTATCGAGTCCAACGTTGAGATGCTACCGTTCCCACTGGCGAAGGTGTTGTTAGAAAACGCGAGCACTGACAACACATACACGAAGGCAGCGAGGACGAACGAGCTCGCTAAAGAACTCTCGATGGTACATTATAGCGATAATGGCAGCAAGCTCCGCACCAAGTACGTGTTGGACTGGCTGGAAGCTGAAGAGCCCGTAGACCTCGCCCGTGAATGCACACCAACAGAAGCACAAGCGTCAACGATTATCACTGCATTCCAGAAGGAGCATACTTACAACCCAATGAACGTACGCATTGGTACGATTCATAGCGCAAAAGGAAGTGAAGCAGACGCTGTCATTCTTAATACGCGCTACTCGGACAACCACCTACAACGGTTTAGGTCAGACACTGAGTTCGCTGGAGAAGAGTGTCGGTTATATTATACTGCTGCAACACGGGCGAAGGACGCTCTCTACCTCATGAAGGATTGGAACGCGAGCATTCACAATGAATTTCCACCCATTCGCAAACTGTGACGGTTTCCATAGAAGTGCTTTATCGAGGGTTATGATATGATAGCTCCGTGTCTTGCAAAGCTAGAAGCTTGTGCCAATGTTTTTAATCAAAATTAATGTTGTTGGGCTATGGAGTGTGGCAAAGAGCTAGAGTTGCCAGAAAAGGTGACAACGTATATTACCCCTGAAAACCCACCGCACGAGCCTTCAGAAACCGAGAAATGGATAAAAACACTCAAACATTTTGAAGGTGTTGACCAGCATTTTGTATATGTCCTCGAATGTCAGAGGCGGAAAGAATACTCGGGTCTCTCCCCTGACGACATATGGGGACATCCAGACTTTGAGAAACCCGACCCACCAAATAACTGTGAATTCGTTACTCAAGGGGATTTGCTACCTGTAGCAGATGCATGTGCTCGGTTTCACTATTGGGTCGTTCACCCTCCTGGCTATCCGGAGTTGTCTATACCACTATGGTTGTATCTCGTCATATCCGCTAAGAAGGTGTACTATGTGGGAGAAACACCCCAAATTGCGAAACGGTACAAGGAGCATATGAATAGAGAGACGACGCAGCTTTTCCGGTTTTTTGAACCAACTGGACAAATATCGCATCTTTACGAATGTCTACCTCATCATCCAGGAGATATTGAGCGAAAAGTTTCTTATCAACTCTCGTCACTTGGTGGGCAGGATTATTCTTACCAACTTCCGGTGGGTGGTCCGCCAGATTGGAGTCCCATGGACTGGACTGAAGTAGAAGCCTTTGCCTATCGCGGTGTCAGTGGAACCCTCGTTAACAGGGAAGACTGAGAATTTTAACCCGCTCTTTTCGGAATTCTAGCTGCCTACAAAATGCAGGTTATCTGATTTGAAACGACGATAATATTAAATGCCCTCTATCCTCCGTACCGAATACGAAACAAAACGTGACTGAAACCAATGCACAAAACAACGGCCAAAATCAATCGGAATGGATTAGAAGTATCAGTGATGAAGTAGTAGACCGTCTACGTGAAGAACCTGGCATCGGGAAAGAACCATTAGACCCTATTACGCCATCTGATGCTGTAAAGAAATTTATAGAGACGAAAGAAGATAGTGATGAACTGGCGGAAGCGACAATACGGTCGTACCGTAGTCGTTTAGAGTACTTCGTTGAGTGGTGTAATATAAATGGCATAGGTGATATGAACGATGTGAAGGGGCGCGATTTACATCAGTATCGTATCTGGCGACAGAAGGACTTGAATACTAAAAGTCAAAATACCCAACAGAAGACACTTCGTCAGTTCATCAAATTCTGTGGTTCGATTGAGGCTGTCCCGATAGACCTGTGGCAAAAGGTAGCAGTGCCATCTGTGGATGAAGATGACGAGGTTCGTGATGAGATGGTAACTGGCGAGCGTGCAAAAGAGATTCTCGGGTATTTATCAAAATACCACTATGCATCTCGTGAACACGTCGTTTGGCTCCTCCTCATTGAAGTTGGTATTCGCCGGGGAGCTCTGTACGCTCTCGACCACGACGATTACCATCCAGCTGCAGAGACTCCACATCTCGATTTCAATCACCGACCACAAATGGGAACACCCCTTAAAAACGGGAAGAAATCAGAACGCAAGGTGAGTATCTCTCAGGAAGTCTGTGGGGTTCTCAATGACTACATTGCTGATAGACGCTGCGAGGTTACGGATGACTATGAACGAAGTCCGCTTATCACATCATCAACTGGACGGTTAGCGAAGTCAACTATCCAAAAGTACGTGTACAAATGGACGCGACCATGTGTAACCTGTAGAGAATGCCCTCATGGAAAGGTGTTGGACGAGTGTGTAGCCGCCCAGAACGGTGATGAAGCTTCAAAGTGTCCTTCATCACTTAGTCCTCACCCAATTCGACGTGGATATATTACTCATAGTCTCAGTGAGGGCGTTCCAGTTGAGGTATTAAGTCAACGGTGTGATGTTGCTCGCGGGAATTTGGAGAAGCACTACGATGCTCGGACTGAAGTGGAGAGGATGCAGCAACGTAACCAGATACTAGCCGAAATTCTCAACGAAAAAGCTAAATTTGGAGGGAGTTCCCCATCGGATAATAGAGGGTCTGATTAGAGAATTGCATATCCGAGTGACAGTATGTAATTGAAATGAATGACAGATTTGAGATATTATTTAATAGTGTAGCGAATGGCGGAATTGAAGTGGTTCGTTGGTCGGCAGGAATTAATGAAGGCTACCACTATGAGGGGTATCGGTGCCCAGGCCCACACCATGTGAAACGTTTGAAACACGGTGATGCTGAAAACGGTCATAACACGGTTCACACGGTGAACCGTTCGCTGAATTTAGGTGCCAGAAGATTCGTATTAGAGAGGTTCGCGCGTTTGATGGAATCGAATCGTAGAACAGTAAGTTCTTGACATTTATGTAAGAGAGAAGGAGATTCTTCACGAGTACGTACCTCGATGGGTAGACCATACACAATTTGCTTGTTTGACCTACGTAGCTACTCTTAGCTATTTACCGTTCGTTAAGGAGCCGAAGATGTTTTTATTTCTGGCTACTCATCATTCGTATTATTTACGTTAACTCCCGCATTCTGTAAGTGCCGTTGGTATAGTGGTTCCATAGAAGAAACCATTGACTCCAAATACTCCTCTACATCTTCGTCATCAGGCGGAGTATACTCAATAGCGATTGAACGGTCAATACCCATATCCATCATTTTCAAGTGGGAAGGGTTAATTGAGCCCCTTTCTAGCCTTTTGTCAAAATTTAGCATAAATGCATTGTCATAGTCGTCGATAGAGGACAGTATATCGCATAAGATTTTGTAATATTTTACGAACAAGTACTGGACATCATGTCTCGTAATCTTCATCACATTTTTAATTGAAGTCGACACTTTCTTTTCTCTCAAAGCCTGGCGCCTCAGGGAAATCATTTGTTTATAATCCTTCCCGTCAACCCAGTGGTATCCCTGAAAGAGACTTCGTATGAAATTGTAAGCACGCAATTCTGAGTCCCCAATATCTTCAATACCGTTCTCTGGGTCTTCTGCAAATTTGAAAATCGAATTCAATTGTCTAGTAACCCTAAAGAAGTCGTTTCGTAAATTCCTAGGGTTAATTTCCCACATTTGGTGATTTGCAGTTATGTTTTTATACAATTGATTCTGCAAAAGTGGGTCAACCGTGGGGTTCTTACGTAAGATTTCTTTAGGGATTTCTAAATCAGCCAACAGCGGTTCAAGCCGTGTCTGAATCTCATTTATTTCACTTTGGGGGACATCTTTTTTGGATAAGTAGTTGGATACACTTTTGTTATCTCTTATATGTCTATTTCGAAGTAGAGTAATTGTATACTTCAGCCCCTTATTATCCATTCGGTTGATATCCTTGTTATCAATATTTTCGATGAGTTCTTCTCTGTTTTCTGATATTGCTTTTTTTGTGGCAGATGTTACTTCCTTGCTGGTTGTTTTCCCAATTCTGTCATCAGCCCATTCTTCGTCCTCTCTATCTAGATAATATATTGTACCATACATTTTCTCACCTACACGGCCAACCCTACCTAGTAGGTTTTCAAATTCATGGTCCGACAAAATTTGGTTCTTTCCTTTGGATGGGTCTAAGATATACATTTTTTCAGCTGGAAGGTTCACACCCTGTAGGAGAGTAGATGTTGAAGCAATTGCCTCAATATCTTCTTCATCAAATAATTCCTCAATTTCTTCTCTCGCGACTTGAGGAACTCCACTGTGGTGGAATGCGACCCCATTTTTTAGTGACTCGGCTAGAGTGTATTCTTCGTGGATTGTCCTCTCAAGGTAATCAATCAAACTCTTACGCCGAGGTGAAATCTGCTGCTTATTTCGGGACTCAGCCAATCCTTCTGCCAGAGATTCTGCAGTTTGCGTCTTAGGTGAATAGACCAATGTCTGTCCACTTCCACCGAATTCTTCATCAAACCGTCTGACCGCTTTTTTCATTGGACCGCCAATTGTTGAGTAGCTAAGTCCAGTTGGTCTGTCTATCGTCTCGGTCAATTCAGAACCAGACGGACTTTCAATAGTGACCTCAATATTACTGCTTCGCTTGTAGAAAGTAAAGTTACACTCGATGTGAACCGCCGGGTTGTACATCGATTTTACGTCGCTCGTATCGCCCTTTATAATTTCTCCAAGAATTTCCTTTGGATTGCTAATATTGGGGCCAGCAGCCAATATTTGTGCCGAACCCCACATATCTTCCAAATTCCCCAACACGTCTTCAAATAATGGGCCTCGACTTTCGCTTTCCAGCTCTTGTATTTCGTCTAAGAATATTAAATCGAAATCTACATCGTCATCATCTTCATAATCAAACAGCTGTAAGCATCTCTCGGGAGTCAACACCAATAGATAGCTATCACCTAGTTCATCAATATATGCGCTCGTTCTAACATCAATCTCGTCTCCTAGTTCCTTCTTGAATTTTGTACTGACCTCAGAAATGAGAGCTTTTGATGGGACTAAATAAATCCCTTGGAAATTATCCACCTCTTCGATTTTATATTCTACGAAAGTTTGTAATAAAAAAGATTTTCCTGAGGATGTTGGCCCAGAAAATACGAAGTAATCATCTTCTAAATTCTCCCAGACACGTTTCTGAAAATCCGTGAATACCGTTTCATCATCAAAACGATAGAACTCTTCCGTAAAAAAGATTTCAGCGTCAAGAAGCGAGCCATTCTCTGCAATTTCGATTCCCTCACCTTCAAATTGGTCTGCTAAGGCGTTCGCAGTGGGTATGTTTCCTAACCGAGAAAGAATTGTATATAGATACCTACGATACAGGGGTTCTCTCTCACCCTCCCGTTTTGTAACATAATATAGCACTGCAAAGGAAAGCGCCTTTTTTCGATGTTGGTCTTCGCTACTGTTCGCCAATAAAGAACTAATCCAAGCTGATTTCTGTAACTCTTGCTCAGAAACAGCCATTTCATAATCCTGCCCAATATCATCAAAGAACACACATTTCGTCAGCTCATCAATTGAGTTAACAAATACATCCATATTTGCCGCAGAAGAATATGTACTCATGATTCTGCCTCCCTTTTTAACTCATCTGATTCCTTTGATTCTTCCTCAGTAGTAATTGAAGGGCCAATACCGGGGGCAATAGAAGTCAACATTCGCTTTCGGAAATCATCTAAATCAGCAACAGGTAGAATCAAGAATAACAGATGGGCTCTAGAAAGCCTATGATGGCCTTGGTCAACTTGATTTGTTACTCGCGACAAGTAATCTTCACCCTCAAGGACATCATCGATTTCCTCTTCAATCTCTGCTACAGATTTAGTAACATCTTCTACACCCTGTAGGTCCTCCTGTCCATAACAAATGAGCACCGGATGAAATATGGGATAGTCTGAATAACCATCTCCAGTCATCACCTCAGCAAGGTAATCAATTTGTTCTTCTTCCAAATTTTGACTGATATTCTTTGGAGCGAGACTCAACTCTTGCTCCATATACCTACGCGAATTCTCATTGTGGAAATCGCTAATACTATTGACTGCTTCTCTTACTCCGTTCGTCACACCACCATAAACTTTAGCTTCACCTACACCAATATGTTCCCGTTCTTTAAATTCCCCGAAGAAAAGGTTATCAGAACCATAGACCTCATGTTTGTAATTTTGTTTGTAAATGATTTTGTGGGATATCATGGGAATGTTAAAGTATCCATCAACTAACAAGAATAGCAGGAATTCGCCCAGGTTTCCATCTCTTTGATAATCAGTGCTAAAGCCGGCTTTCCGCTGTGCCCTAACCGCTGGTGACTTGCCCTTGTCAATTAACTCTTGTTTCTTCTTAGATGGGAAAACATAGTCCGAGAACGTATCACCAAGATACTCTTCTAGGCCAGAATAATTGAATCCAGAATCAAGTATTTTTATAGAATATCCATGTATAAGTATATTTTCTTCACCATCATCCATTGTCTCATAAAAAAACCGGTCGAGCTCTTTGGACTCTATAATAGATGATTCAGACCAATCTGCTCCAGTGAATGTCATTCATTCTAATATCAAACCCATCTAATATATGGTTTTTGGCGGCGACTTCAGAGGCGCTCCAATACCACCGGTGTACCGATATGGGAGACGCTTACTTACAGAACTGCTTATTTTCACCAATACGTAGACGCAATTCCCACCAAGGAAAGTCACCAGACCTAATTTATTGTCGGAGTGAAGCGGAATCACTCGGTCACATCGTCATTCAGACAAAGCGGAGTTAAAAGAGAACAAAGACAGGATACGTAAACTAGAATCCTCGTACAAATGTGACTTTGGTCTGGAGTTATTCAAAGAACCCCTTGGTGGAACCATTTCCCGTGAACTACGGTTATCATAGTGCTGCTCAAAGAAATCCTAGCTCACCTGTCCCAACCACTTACCTGGGCAGTTCTATTAAACGGAATCCACTAGCCGTAAGGCGCAGGAAACTTTCCGGGGAGAGCTGGCTATTATGCATCCCAAATTGATATCATATATGAACAGTTTAGACAATAGGCGTAAGTTTCAAGTTGACAATTAGTTTTGGAAGTTTAATTGGTCTAATTTGATATAGATTAAAGCAGATGGAGATGTATCTCACTATTAGTGATTGGGCGAATACGCGCTAGGCTGTGAAGAGAAAAATGATAAACGATTCTCAAATTGTCATTGAGGAGATAACGCTTCCACGAGACAGTGAAGGTCTGACTGAGCAGCTTGGGTGGGCATCAATTATACCACAGGACGCCGAGAGTATGCTGGATAAGCGGAAGTGCGTTATCAGTATTTGCAACCCCGCTGGCTCACTCAAAATCACTGAGCATTGGCCTCATCATAAGAGACAAGAGAAAGTATTGTTTGAAATCAATACAGACTTGGACATCATTCTCGAAAACGACCCAATAGCTGCGCTGGAATCAAACACTCCAGACTGCATCAGATTTCGAAATCGTTTCAGAGTCCTCATTCATGACCCAGAGACACGCGCCACAGAGAATCTTGATAACTACCGCGTGGTCATAGACCCAGACCGAATCGAGGAGTTCCATAGGCACGCATACGGTGAATGAGGTGAGAACGATGGTAGATAACTTTCTGACGAGCAGATACTCAATTGGCAGCGGTCTGCCTCATATCAACTGGAGAACGAATCGAGAAATTACTGATTCATGACTCAGACGAAGAGTAAGTGAAGGCACTATATCAAAGACTTGCTATTCAAAGAATCCCCTCCGTTGCTCCATTTTTTCCCGTGAACTACGGTTATCGTAGTGCTGCTCCAAAACATCCTGACTCACCTGTGCCCGGTCACTAATCGCTTTCTCGGGGACATCATTTTGGAGATTGGCGGTAATCGAACCCCGACGAAGAGCGTGTGGGCTTCGACTACTGGGGCACTTGAATGCCTCATAATGCTGGATTGCTTCACAGGACTCGACAGACCTCTCATGTGGACAGGTATTTGAATACACACAAGGTCGGGTCGCCATGTAGCAGTACTTCTGAATAGTACTGTAGTGAATACGACCGTGGGTTGTCGTCAGCAATGGCTCACGACCGTACTCGTCGGTCACATTGTGGCGGTTTGTTTCAATCCAGTCATCAAGCAGTATGCATAGGTTTTCAGACAGCGCAATGAGGCGTTCTCCGCCCTCGTCGTTTTTTAGTGGAGTTCCAGTTTCTGGACGGTGTTTTACCTCTAAATATTGGTCGCCTGGATGATAGTCGTCGACATCGATTGCTCGCAACGCACCCCGACGCATCATCGTTTGCCAGAGAAGCGCAACAGTCACGTGCTTCACTGACGCGTAAGCGAATTTGTTGAGATACGCGAGAACTTCCTCTGCTTTCTCGCTATCAAGCATGACCTCTCGTGTGTTTTCTCCCGGTTTCAGGAGAGGTGACCGTACTTTTTGGTGAAGGTCTGGTTCAACACCCTCGATTGCCTCCAACCATTTAATGAAGACACGGATGGTATCCATCTGTGTCTTTTCCGAGGCCTTCGAGAGGTCACCTTCACGCCGACGCCAGAGGCGGTATTCTTGCAATTTCCGTCCAGTGAGGGTGTTGAGATTGGTGATGTCGTTCTCGTCGCACCAGCGGATGAAGTGGCCGAGTCGGGATTTGTGAGAGTATAACGTAGCTTGGGCAAGTTCAGTTTCTCGGTCGGCTATGTACAATTCAAGTGCTTGCTCTGGGGTGATTGGTTCCAGTGACATGGGTGTGGTGTAAACCCATGAGCAAGAGCTGGCCCTGTTGGAGCGATATTATTCGATGGCATCACGGATACGGCTTCTTTTAGTACGAAATGTTTCGCCCTTGTACCAAGTGCCCGTCGCGCCCGTACCGTCACGGGACACCGAGGAATCACACGACGACGCCGGGGCACATATAAAGAACGCCCCCGCCACGCGGGAGAGTTCGTTACGTCACATCACGCGGGTCGCCCCCGTCCCGGGATTCGCTAGCGCCAACCACTCGCCCCAGCAACATAATCCTGGTGCAACACCCAGCCCAACTGATCTGAGGGACTGGTAAATCATCCCCGGCACGACGCTGCCGACCTCGACGAGGAGGTGGCGAATACGATCGCCGATCGAATCGCCGACCAGCTCGGGCCGTCGCTCGAGCCAATTTCGCCGGCGAGAGCCGTGGCGAAGTACTTCGAGACGCGGAAGTTGAAGCCCGCCACCGAGCGCGGGCACCGATCGTCGCTCGCCAACTTCTTCCAGCAGTGGTGCGAGGAGGTCAGCGACATTACGAACATGAACGCGCTGACGGGGAACGATCTCGCCGAGTATCGCGTCTGGCGACGCGAGACGGCCTCCGACCGCGTCGAGAAGCTGAGTCCGAAGAGCGAGGAGACCCAGCAGAAGATTACCCGGACGTTCATCAAGTACTGCGAGTCGCGGGAGGTCGTTCGCCCCGGCCTCCATGAGTACTCATTGTCCCGAACCTCGACAAGAACGACGAGGTACGCAACGAAGTACTCGACTCCGAGACGGCCAACGAGATTCTCGCGTGGCTCCGCAAGTACGAGTACGGCGATGTCGAGTGCATCGTCTGGTTGCTGTTCGCGGCCTGCGGTGCCCGAACCGGTGACATCCACTCGCTGGATCTCGGTGATTACGGTTGGGATGGCAACGGCGCGCATCTCGAGTTTGAACACCGACCGTCGACTGATACCCACCTCAAAAACGGCACCGAAAGCGAACGCTACGTCGACCTCCCCGGATCGGTCGGCGACGTTCTGGACGACTACATCGCCGACAATCGAACGGTACGGGTCGACGAATATGGCCGCGAGCCGTTGCTCACAACGACTCATGGGCGACTGTCCAAGAACACGATCAGAACCTACGTCTACGCGTGGACGCGGCCGTGCGCCATCGGGAAGGACTGCCCGTACGGAGAGAATCCCGAGGAGTGCGAGGCCGCACGCCGGATGAACTGGGCGTTCAAGTGTCCCGATAGTCTGAGTTGCCATCCCGTTCGGAAGGGATACATCACTGCGGAACTCACCTCGGGCGTGCCGAAGGAGATTCTCTGCGATTGCTGCGACGTCAGTGAGGATATCATGGACAAGCACTACGATCATCGAACCGAGGAGACGAAGATGGCGGCCCGTCGGGTCGCGATGCAACTTGCTCACGAGAAGAACGCGAGATACGGTGAGTAGAGATGGGGACAGATACCCTGGATACCAGTTTCGGAAACAGCTGTTTCCACCAGGTTTCACCGCTGAAAAGCTCCCCACAGTGATTGTTTGTGCGACGCGGAACCGCTCGAATACAGTGATCACGCCACACTCGTTGCTGATTTCTATAGATTCCTCTGTTGGAACTCTCAATAGATGTTAGGAGGGGACTGCTGGTGCTGCCCAAAGGGTTACAATTGAGTAAAGATACATTGACTAGCTAACCAGTCATGTCTAAAGAATTTGAAAGTACATATAGAGTAGTCGGATTCGCCGATCAAACCCGACGAATGGCGCTGTACGATATCTACAGAGACGATACCGTATGGGTGAATACCGTCGGATACGGCGACGAGATCCATTCGCGACTTGAGGAGTTGCAATGCGGAAACGTCATCAAAGCGACTGTGACGGATGCAATGAATAAGAACGAGTATGGGGATCTCCGCGATGTTCAGATAGTCGAAGAGACGCTCCTCTATTATTTTCTGACGGATGGGTATGCGCCAGGGCCAACGGACGAATTATGGGAGCGTAAGCCCCCGGATGCGGACGTAATGACGGCCGCAATGAGATCAGATACTGACGACAAAGTCCTCTACGAGATTCAGGTGCAAGCTGCAGAGGTCGAACACGACGGCGAAATCCACAATGTGTTTACCGACCTTCAACGTGGAGAACTACTTACTGAACCGTTCTTCGAAGGAACGGGATGTGACTACCTCGAGGATGGCGTCGAAGTCGTCTTTGTTGCCAAACCGGAGAGAAAACCGTACCTGGTCATGTACTTGTTCCCCCACCAAAACCACAAGTATAACCAAATTTATAACGGACTTTACGAGTACCTCTGGATCGGGACGTAGGCAACGGTAACCAGACAGGCTAATCGACGAGACTTCAGTGGCGACAGAGGTTCCAATTTGAGCATTCGCAGCCGATCCAAAGAAGATGTGTATCAAACCATTCTCAATTCGGTGGGCTTGAACTCACGTAATTGGGATCTCAAGAAACTTCACACAAAGGAAACCAGATCCCTTCGTGGAAGAGCGATCCCGATTATCGACTCTCTGTTGGTTTCTGACTGATTCCAGAAGCAGCGAGGACGTTTTCCAGATCCTGTTGAATGACTTTCTCTTCTTCTCCGTCTTTCCGCGATCGTTTCAATGCTGCTCGGGCAGCGTCGGAAGCTAGACGTTCCATATCACTAGCAACGAGATTCTCCGTCTGTTGGGCCAGCCACTGTTCGTTGAACGATCCGCACGGTGCCTCGAGATGTGCCTTGAATAGCTCGACACGCGTCTTTGCATCCGGTGGCGGTACTTCGATTGTCTCTCCCAGCCGTCCTGCTCGCATCATTGCATCGTCGATATCGTCTAGCCGATTTGTGGCCCCGATAACGACTACGTCGTCGTCGTTCTGGTCAATGGATGAGAGCTCCTCGAGGAACTGGTTGACCATCTGCCGTTCGCTTTTCGATTGGCCCCCCATTCCTCTATCAGACGCTAATGCATCGATTTCGTCGATGAACACCAGTGTCGGCTGATGTTCACAGGCCTCTTCAAACATCTCTTGGACGTTCTCCGCACCTTGACCGATCCACTTACTGACGATATCACCGGCTTTGGCTTCGATGTAGTTGATACCCAGCTCTCCAGCCAGTGCTTTCGAAATGTAGGTTTTACCGGTGCCTGGAGGGCCGTAGAGGAGGAAGCCGTGCTCGACACTAAGGCCAAATTTCTCGTAGTCTTCTGGATTTTCCAACGGATCAATTACCCGTTCGTGAAGCTCGTCTTTGAGTGTAGACATACCAACGACATCGTCGAAATCGATCTGTGGAGGATCCTGGATATACGTGCCCATCGAACTTTGCTCGTCAGCAATTTCGCTGACCGCATCGAACACGTCGTGAATATTTATCTCTGTCTGCTCTCCGGATTCATTTTGCCTATTGGCTGCCTTCCGCTTGGCACGATTTACTGTTTCGATGATATCGCTTGAAGAGAACCCTGATGTTTCTCTGACGAACCGTTCCCGTGGAATGGGTTCCGTATCTCCGGGAAGTTCGTGATGGAGGATCGCCCAGCGAGCGTCGGGATCGGGTTTCGGAACCTCGATTTTCGAATCGAACCGGCCAGGGCGCTTCATCGCGTTGTCAACGTTCTCTGGTCGATTTGTCGCCGCTATCACAAGGATTTCATCCTCTGGGGAGATATTGGAGACTTCCTGCAAGAGTTGGTTGACCTGTCGCTTCTGGTTTTCGTGCATGTTCGACTCCGTATTGCGATCAGCAGCAATTGCATCGATTTCATCGATGAAGACGACAGCTGGTTGGGATTGCCGAACTTCAGCGAACAGTTGAGAGATATTTTCAACACCTTCCCCAATCCATTTACTTTCGATGTCTCCGACGTCGATTTGGGCGTAATTCGCGTCCAACTCACCGGCTATACACTGGGCAATATGCGTTTTGCCGGTACCTGGGGGCCCGTGTAGGAGAACGCCCGTCTCTGCCCCGACGCCAAACTTCTCGTACGCACTTGAGTCACCAGTAAATGGATCGATGATATTCTTTTGCAATCTCGCCTTCAGGTCGTCCATCCCGGCGATATCGTCGAAGTCCATATTCGGCGGGTTCGAGATGAATTCGAGTGTTTGGGACTCGGACGATGAAGGTGTGTCGTCGGTCGTTGATCCTTCCTCACTCGATCCGTGATTTCCAGATGCGAGAGTGTTACGGGCTATCTCATGAACTCCTGGGTGGTTGTCGTCGGCCAGTTCCCGAAGCACTTGCTTGGCATAATTGGAGTCGAGTTTGGAAAGACCAATCGCTACATTCCTTCGAACATCGGGATCGTCATCGGCGGCTACCTCTGCGATGATTTTTGCAAATTCGTCAGCTTTCGACGGATCGTGCCTTCCGAGTAGACCGAGCACAATTGCCATATTCCCGTTGATACCCGCACCGGTGTACGACATTGCGTCAATAACCGCGTTAGTATGAGGCGCAACTGCCTCAGGATAATCACGAGAATACCAAGTTAATGCTTCGGCGGCAGCAACTCTGACTGGTGCATACCTGTCTTCAAGTGCGGTTACGATCTCCGCGACAAGAGTATTAACGTCAACGGGAACCTGTTTGACGACCTTCCCTGGCGTCTCCTGGCTGGCGATTGCAATAGTATGCATCGCATTGTTTCGTGTCTCATGGTCGTAATGAGTGAGGTATTGACGTGCCTGGGCTGCAGTCTTCGGATTGGCTCTCTCATACAACTGAGCTGATTTGATGCGCGCTTTTGTATCTCCACGAGCCTGAATAAACGCTCCGGCAACGAATGCGAAACTAAAAAACATTCCAAGATACATTAATTGTTCTCCAGTACCCTCCGAACCAGACGATGCAATCATTCCGCTGGGTATGGCAAAAAGGAACGCTAACCCAAAGAATAGTCCGACGGACGCAACGACGTTCCTAAGGTTATTCCATTCTCCAGTCCTAAAATAGTTCTTTTTCAAATAATCTCGAAATTTGTTAAAAGTTCCCACGAATATCTGTACAGCCTTCGAGAAATACCCCTGTTCTGACATGGCTACAAATTGTTTTCCTGAATTAAAACGTTACTGGCCCGACAGTAGTGGTGAAAGGTAAAAGTTCATAATAGATATACCATCACGGCCATGTAATCTGCCACATCGACAGGGTCTCCTTGAGACGGGATTTTTGGAAGCCGGTATCGTGTGGTGGACTAACTGTCGTTCGCTCCTTCGATTGTATTGGATCGATGGAAACGTTGCTGGCCAGCATAATATGAACCTCTGGAACCACTGGTGGATCGTGAGCACGAGTTTAGGAACCTCCAGCGGAGGAATCGACCACTGTAAACTGATAGGGTGACCTGTCATGACAAAACGCTGCAAACCCGTCCAATTCTACAGGTGGGTCGAGTTCGGTTCCCGGTGGAGAAGTACTCAGTGGTCAAAATTCGATTGAACAAACTCGTGAAAATTGAGGAGGTCGTCGGCCACCAGTTCCGTTAGATTCGGATTGACCAGGCGATCCGGGCCGTATTCCGTGGCGAGTTGCACCCGATCGAGGTTTGACAGTGTATCCTCGGCGGTGAGCAACGATTTCATCTCCGACTCGTCGGTGAGTCGGTCGTCGACGTGGAAATTTCGATCGGTGTAGAGAAGCTGTCGGTCGGTTTCGAGCAGGAACTCGGTGATCGTCCCCGCGTTTTCGATGAGGGTCTCCCGCACCTCCGGATGTCCTTTTGGACTAACCGAGTAGCCGACGCGTACGAGTGGCGTCTCACCGTCTTCGACGCAGAATGCGACGAATAGATAGTGGTGCTGCTTGTTCTTGATCTCGGCACCGGACTCGCCGTAGGCGACCCACAAGTTCGATGAGACGAAACGCAATTCCGCCGGAAAGCGGTTGAAATCCTGTGAAATTCCATCGCGCCACACATTTTTCGCTTGTAGACCCTGCTCGACGAGCCTTCCTTCGAGGGCCCGATACAATCGAGCGACGTGGGCGTAGTACCGGTTCGACAGCTCCCAGATACTGGGCAGCTCCTCGAGGAGGTCTTCCGAAAAGCCGGCAAACGGCATGTACCCCTCCTCCTCGAGTTTGCTCTGGAGCAGGTCGAGCAGTTGTCGTTGGGAATGCGACAATGCCGAGCGATCGGTGTTCGAAGTGCGAATGGCGATGTCTCGCCAGCCGACCCACTCGACGTTGTCGAGGTCGAGTTCGTCGACCGCCGCCGGTTTGGACTCGTGACCGGTCACGACAATCAGTCGCTGTTGCTCGTTTCCGTACCGATCGAGGTCGGCGTATTCCTCTCTCAACTGCTCGATGTCGATGGCGGTTCCCCGCTTTGCCTCGACGATCACCGTGGTTGCTCCATCCCCAATCACCACGTCGGGGATCCGGTTGGCTCGAGGATCGATCCGTGTGTGGAACTCGATCTGAAGATCTCCAGATGCCCACTCCTCGGGAAGGCCCAGAATCTCGGCGAAGAGAGACGGGCCGAGCACGTTCAGCACCCCAAAGACGACCCGGGTCAGATCGTCCTCGCTCTCGATGGTGAGATATCGTGCGAGTGCGTCGGTCATGCCACACCCAACCACGGCTGGCCACTTGAACGTATCAACCACGTGAATCAAGGGCGAGCCGAGATCTGCGTGATCGAACCGACTACACCGTTTGCAGCCTGCTGAGGAGCGCATCGGCTTCGTCGTTCGCCACCGCCCGATCGAGACCGTCCTCGACGTACGTATTCACCATCCGGAGCCGAATTGCCTCAGGCTCGAGCGGCGCCACCGTCTCGATGTACCCGTTCTCCTCGAGATACGCCTCGAGCTCTCTCGTTTTCTCGCTATGGAATCGGTTCACCGCGCCGTTCCTGAGACCTATAATAATCCGTTCGCCCTCGCCGTTGCGTTCCTCGGCGAGGTCGGCTACCCGATCGATGAACGTCGCACTCACGGCTCCAGAATCCTCGAGCGCCTGTCGATCGACTCGGTCACCACGACCCGTTTCCCACGAGTGGACGAACGTGTCCAGCGCGTTCCCGTTCCGTTCGACCGACGCCAATCGATCCGGGTCGTCCACGAGAGCCGCCCGATCCACCTGCTGGAGGAGCGTCTGGAGCTGGCCCCATCGCGTGATCCCCTGCTCGAGGAGCTGGGACAGGAGTGTCACGTCGTCGACGACGTACCACAGGTGAGCGCTGCCGGCACCCAGACGTGGGTTGAACGGTTCCACGTCGAGTGCGTCACCGTACGAGTCGTGATCGTGCCCATCCGGATCCGGACTGGGCGGGGCAACCCCACGAACCTCGAGATCCCCGAGATTGGGGACGTGAACCTCCTCGCTGAGACCGCGAACGGTCGCGAGGTCGATCTCGCGGGAGTCGACGTCCTCGACGTCCTCGAGGGCAGCGCGCCACTTGCTAACCTCGTCGCCCTGCGCCGTGAAGTACCACACCTGCCGCCCATCCTTCGCGAGCTCGAGCATCGACTCGATGATGACCTCGGCCTTCCCGTCGTCCGTGTTCGCCAGCGTCTCGTCCAGTATCAGCGGGAGCTGTTCGCTCTGTTCTTGCTGTTCGACGAACGCGATTCGAACGGCCAGAAGCACCTGTAGCCTGGTCGCACTCGAGAGCTCGTCGAGGTCGAATCCCGTCTCTGTGACCGTGTCGAAGGCCCGGAAGGTTCCGTCCCCGTCGTCGAGGTCGAGGCGATAGCGACCGTGGGTGATCCGTGCGAGAACCGTCCGTGCGTGTTCGAAAACAGCTGGGCGGTTCGTTTCGCCCGTCGTCTCTCGGACGTGCTCGGTGAGGACGTGTCCGACCATCGACGCGCAGTCCTCGTCCAGCTCCTCGTGTAACGAGTCGAGTGCGCGGTGCTTTTCGGCGATGGCCTCCTCCACCTCGGAGTCGGTTTTCGCTTCCTGAATCTTCGTCTCGATCGTCGTGATTTCCTCGTGGATCGCATCGTACGACGCGGCCGTCTCCTCGGCCCGGCGTCTGTCGCGCTCGAGTTCGGGTATCGGTCTGGTCTGCAGGTCGGGCTCGAACCCGGGATAGGATTCGAGTTTGTCCGCCTCCCGTTCCACGATACTCTTTTTCTGGCGAACCGTCTCGACGGCTTCCTGATACTCGTCGGCCTGATCGCAGAGGACTCGTAACCTGTCGAGGTCGTCGGTGTTCAAGCCGGCCTCGGCGAAGAGTTCGCTCTCCTTCGTTTCGAGGGTATCGTTCCTCTCGGTAGCTTTCTCGATGGTGTTCTCCGCACGCTCGAGGTCTCGCGTTGCATCGGTGTGGCGAGTCGCTCGTGACTCGATGCTGGCGATGTGTGCCCTGGCGTGGCCCGCATCGTCGACGGTCTCGTACCCGTACGGTTCGAGGATCGCTTCGAGGTCGCCACGCACCTCGTCGATCTGGGCATCGATCGCCGCGATCTTGCGCTCGAGGCCGACGACGCGGTCGTTGTGCGATTGCCATCGCAGGACGCCTTTTGCGAAGACGAGGAGTTCGAGGTCTGAGACGTCGATGTCGATCCCGAACCGTTCGCGGAGCTCGGTTCGTCGCTCCCCGATCTCGTCCTCGCGGCGTTCCAGTTGCTCCAGATCGCCCTCAAGAGCGTCGCGACGCTCCTCGACGAGACGCTCGAGTTCGTGTGCGGCGATCTCCCTGTTGATCTCCGTCAACCGATGCCTGACAGCGTCCGGTTCCCAGGATTCGGGCGGTTCGATCCCGAGATCGGTGAACGCGTCTCGGTGGGCTGCTCCAGGGGCTGATTCATCCGTCCCTGAACGGTGTGCGCTGTACCCGTAGACCCCGAGTCCGATTCCTGCAGCGGCGAACAGATACAGGACGGGGTGGACGAAGAAACCCAACCCGGCCCCTGCGACTCCCAGCAGGAGGGCAGAAATCATCCCGATGACGAGTGGATGTGATCCGCTTTCGGCTGATACGTTGCTCGAGGTCTTGAGCCAGTTCTCGAGCGCCTGCTGTCCGTTCCGAAGCGAGGAAAGATCCTGGGCTGGCGTCTCGCGCTCGCGTAACCACTGCTGGGCGGACTCGTACTGCGATCGATCCGATCGAAGCTGTTCGGCGTCTCGAACGAACTCGGAGACGTCTCCCCACGAGGCTGGATTCAGGTCGTCGAGCGTCTCCTCACTGACGTCGAGCGGGATCGCTTCGAGGCAGTTCGACCGTTCTGCACGTTTCTCGTCGAGATCCGCCGTGCTGTCGTCGCGATCTCGTTCGAGATCCTCGAGTTTGCTGGCCAGCGTTTTGAGCCGTTCCACCAGCCCATCCGGGACGCCGCCGTCCGGCAGATCGGCCGTTTCGATCGCGTCGGTGGCTTCGACGACTGCCTCTTCGGCTGCTTCTTTGTCGGCTTCCCACTCAGCTATCCCCTCACGCAGTTCGTCGACTGTCTCGGCTTCGTCGCCGTCGATCGACTCGAGAACTGTAGGGAACGTCGATACCTCCTCCTGTGCCGTCTCGAGTTCGTTCCTGGCTTCGGCAAACTCGAGTGCCTGCTCGAGTAGCTCGACTCGGTCGTTGGCATCCCTCGCTGCAGCCAGTTCGGTTCGAAGCCGTCCGAGTCGTTGCTCCTCGCTTCGCAGCGCTTCCATCTCGGATCGGGCCGTCCGCCAGGCCTCGACGGCAGACTCGGCCGCCGACACCTCCCCTATCCGCCGCGAGTTCGGGGTGTCGTCGAACTCGAGCCGTTCGGCGGCTGCCGTGAGGTCGTACCCGCCCGCAGACTCGCGTTCGATCGTCGCAGCGAACGACTCGTTTCGGGTCTCGTCGTTGAGCAGGTCGTGCAGGCAGAGGTGGTACCGGTCGCGTTCCTCCGCGGGTGGCAGCCCGGGCCCGTTCGCGTCCTGCCCGTTTCGCTGGTACGCAACCCGGCCATCACGCGTCTCGACCCGCCAGTCGTCACCGTTCAGGGACAGGCGGCCGACGAGTGCGGTTCCATCCCGCACCGCTCCGGGCCAGAGTAGCTCCTGCAACGACAGCGCCATCGTCGTCTTGCCGCTGGCGTTCGGCCCGTAGACGACGTTGATCCCTTTCGAGAGGTCGTCGACCTGAAATCCTCGAGCAGGGAACCCCGGTGCACGAACGATGTCGAGGGCCTCGACGTGGAGTCCGTCATCGCTCATGCTGTGTCCTCCTTCTGCTCGAGCAGCGTATCGAGCAACAGCCTGGCCTGGGACTCGAGCGTCTCGACCGCGTCCGACTCGTCCGGCGTGTCGAGCACTCCCTGGCGTCTCAGTGCGCTGTACGCGCCGGATTGGTGGGCCTCCTGAATCGACGCGAGTGCGTCCTGCACCAGCGACCCGTACTCGTCGGTGACGCGATCGTTCTCGATCGCGAGTAGGAGGTCGGCGACGTACGCGGCGGGACTCTCGCCCTGTGCCAGCGCCGCCAGATCGACCGCCGGGTTCGTGTCGACCGCGATCGATTCGATGCGCACGGGCGTCGTGCCGACTTTGAGTCCGAGATCGTCCTCGATCGACCCTTTTCGCCGATGGATCTCGCCATGCGCGGCCGTGCGGCCTGTCAGGCGGACTCGAGCGAGCAGGAGCTCGAGCGCCCCCAGCTCCACGTCCGATCGAACCCGATCCTCGATCCGGTCTCTCACCAGCGAGGGGATCGCCTTCGGGTCGTCAGCGTCGCTCACGTCGACGTCGACGTGGTCGTATCGAACGGTCGCTAGAGGGATCTGCTCGGCGTCCACGCCGTCTGAACCGTCGATCCGCAGTATCCAGGGGCCGTGTGCGCCACGTTCGCCCGGATCGAGCGCCTGGGGCGACCCGGGGTAGAGGACGAGCGGGTCAGCCTCGTTGTGGACGGCAGGGCTGTGAATGTGCCCGAGCACCCACGCGTCGACGGGTTTGCCGAGAATCTCGTTCGATCGGATGGGAGCGTACTCGCTTCCAGGCGCATTGAGATCCGCGTGAAGGAGCCCGATCACGGGAACGTCCGGGTCGGGCGAGAGGTCGTAGTTCTCGAGTGGCGAGTCGATGACGTGCTCTTTCGGGAACGACCACCCATCGACGTGGAGTTCGGCCTGTCCGTCCCGCGACAGCGTCCAGCGATCCCAGTCGCCATCGCTCCCGACCAGATGGAGGGGGTCGCGATCCAGCTCTCGAACGAGCCGGGGGAGGACGTCGAAGTCGTGATTTCCAGCGACCACGACGGTCGGGATGTCGGCCTCCTCGAGTCGGCTGACTCCGTCCTCGAACGCGCCGTAGGCCTCGAAGTATCGGTTCTCCCGATCGACGACGTCACCGGATATGAGGACTGCATCGACCGCTCGACGAATTGCTTCGTCGACCGTGGACGACCAGACCGATTTCGGCGAAAAACGCTGGCCGTCTAACTCCGACGGGACTCTGGTTGGGTGGCGACCAAGATGTATGTCGCCGGTACACAACAGATTCAGGTTTGCTTCTTGCATTGCCGTCCTCCAGAGGGAATACCAGACCGGTTGTTATGGTGAGGAGATAAATCCACTGGGGTGAAACGAACGACGACGAACAGACGCCGAAGTACCCGTCGAGACGACCGAAAGTGCGGGCGAGTACGGGTCGAAGCTTCGACAGATTTTCGACGAAGCGGTCGATCTCGAGCGAAGTGACGCGTCTGATCCCGTCCGTCGCGCCGTCTACGAGGGCGATAGACCCAAGTTTCTCCGAGACACACCCCAGAACCGAAGGAGATGGACGCAACTGCAATCGACCACGTCAACCTGTCGTTTCCGGCTGATCGCCTCGAGGAAGTACTCGACTTCTACGTGGACACGCTGGGGTTCGAAACCGACTTCGACGATCCGCGTGCGGCGATTCGGTCGGAACCGGGGCTGTTTCCCATCCACCTCGGTGGCGGCTGTCGGCTGTACGTGAACCCGACCGACTCGTTCGATTCGACCGAGGGTTCCTATCGGCACCTCGCACTCAGAATCGACGAAGCGCCGGCGACCATCGAAAAGCGTCTCGAAGACGCCGGAGTGAGGATCCGAAACGAAGCGACGCGCGAACGTGAAGCGTTCGGCGCGTACACCTCCTACTACGTCGACGATCCGTTCGGGTACACGGTCGAGCTGATGGCGACCGGCGACTAGTGCTTTGGCAAGCCTGAACGGATGAGTGAAACTGATTGCGTTTGTCCGGTTTCACTCATTGGTCGACGCTTGACGAAGTACTAGAATGCCCAACAGAACGTGGTTCGAAGCGAGGCCGCCCTCGAGGCGGTTACAAACGTGCTCACCAAGTAGCCGAGGCTCCCACCAACCGGTTCGGCGCAAATCGATTATCACGTTGTACTGGCCCCGGAGTTCCTCCATTACGAGCGCGTCGTTCGTCCGGTAGAGCGCGTCACTCCGCTCGTCGACGACCTCGCGTACTGGTCGTGGTTCGCTGAGCCGCAACACGCCGACCGCGCCGTCGTCAGCGCAATCTTGGGATTCCAGATGTCTTCCGGGTCGAAAGTGACCTCGTCCCTCCCATTCCAAACTGTTTCACGTCGTCACTCACCTCGAGACCCCGTACGGTTCCGGAGGTGGCACACGAGCGATTCGACAAAGCCCCGTGTAACAGACTGGAACGGGAATCGGATTGGAACCCGATTGCTCGCGCCTCGAGTGAGGAGTATATCCACGTTCCTCGAGTGAATCGGTATCTCAGAGTGAAAAGACCAGACCAATCACCACCGAGTACGTGAAATTGAGCAGCGTCCCTGCGAGATAGTACGTGGTATTGCCACTCGAGATGTCCTCCTTGCGAATGAACGACTTGGCGGCGAAGACGATGCTCAGTGCGGTGTATGCCCCCTGCAGAACGAAGGTCAACACCAGGACGTTCTCCATTTTTCCGATGAGCCAGCCCGTATCCTGGTCGAAATCGCTGTCGGTCGCGACTTGGTCGCCGGTAAAGAGCGACAGACCGCCGTTCACGACAATCGTACTTGTCCCCAGGAGTATCCCGTAGGCGGCGAGTTCCGCCGCTGGAACGGCCCGACTCGGGAGCTGTGCGACCGGAGCGATGTGGATAGCGAGAAAAGCCAGACCGAGACCCAGGACGGCCAGATCCGTTTTGACGAACGAGCCGGTCGTCGAGAATTCACTTCCCATAGATGACTGGGAGTACATCCAGAAGATGTTCTCTTAACAGTTTCGTTTGGAAATAATCGATCTGGCGGAGGGACTTCGATACCGCTTGTTGTCGAATTCCGAGTTCCGCAGCCGCTTCCACTTGCGTTCCCTGGCGTTCGTAGGCGCGGACGATGTCCGCCTGGCGTGGTGTCCACCCTGCCCGTTGTCCCAACAACAGGTTCATGCTGATCGCGAGGAGGGTGTCGACCGGCTGGCCAGTGTCGACGTAACAGTAGAGATCGTCGTCTTCGACGGCAGTGAGCAGCGTATCAGCGCTGTGGAACGCCTCCCCATCCAGCTGGTGGATTTCGTTCGTCGGTTCGACGTCGATCTGGCCGCCAGCGACGGCGAATCGAACCATCGTCGGATGGCACGATTCGATGATCGTTGCGAGCAGTTCGTACACCCTCGAGAGACTCGTGAGGACGCCCCCGAACTCGTCGATACCTTTGAGCAACTCGAAGTCCGTGTGGATGTCCGCGCTGAACTCGTCGTTCACCTGCTCGAGACCCGCCGAGAGAGTGGCTCGAAACGCGGAGCGATCCTCGATGGCAGTCGAGTCGATCACGTCCCCGAGGACGACGTACCGTTCCGTCGCGTTCGAAGTGGCCATATGCGCACCCGACGTGCCACAACCATATATGGTTGTACTGTGTGAGTACAACCTATTTTGGTTGTAATATCCGAATACAACCATATTTGGTTGTTAGGATCGCGAGCAACCAATTTCGGTCATCCCGTACACGCCCGCAACGGCCTACTCCTACGTCGAGTCCTCCGACTCCGGGTACCTCCCCTCGAGCAACGCTACCCCGTCCAACTCGCCAGCCGGCTCGAAGCCGAACACCTCGCCGTAGAACGCGAGTTCGGCCTCGAGCGACCGGGCAACGTTGTCGGCGTCCCGGAACCCGTGGCGTTCCTCGGGGAACTCGAGATAGGCGTAGGGCGTCCCGGTGTCGACGAGGGCCTCCATCATCGCCTCGGCCTGGGCAGGCGGGACGACCTCGTCCTTGCCGCCCTGGAGCAAGAGCAGCGCCCCGGTGATGGAATCGGCCCGGTGGACGGGTGAGCGTTCCTGGTAGACGTCCGCGGCCGCCGGAAGAGAGCCGACCAGTCCGTCGAGGTACCGGGACTCGAACTTGTGGGTATGGGCGGCGAGCGCCTCGAGGTCGGCCACGCCGTAGTAGCTGGTGCCGGCGTCGAACGTGTCGTAGCCGGCGAGCGCCGCGAGCACGGCGTAGCCGCCGGCGCTGCCGCCGGAAATCGCCTGTCGATCCGGATCGACCCAGCCTGCTCGAGCCGCGTATCGGACCGCGTTCACGCAGTCGAGGGTGTCACGAACGCCCCACTCGCCCTGCAACGCGTCGCGGTAGGCCCGGCCGTACCCGGTCGAGCCGCGGTAGTTCACGTCGAGGACGGCGATCCCGCGCGTGGTGAAGAACTGCGTCTCGAGGTCGAAGGTCGCCCCGGAGCGACTCGTCGGCCCGCCGTGGACGGTGACGACGACGGGTGGCCGCTCGTCCTCGGGCGGCGAAACGTCGGGGTTCGTCGGCGGGTAGTAGTGGGCGTGGGCGACGGTCTCATCGGCGTCGACGGCGTCCCCGGTCGGGAACGCGACCGATTCGGGAACGGAGAGGAACGACTCCCCGAGGTCGACGGTCATCGCCTTCCGGTGGGCCACCGGCTCCGTGCCCGGCGTCCACGAAACGACGCTCGTCGGCACGGTCGGCTGGCCGGCGATGAACGCCAGTCGCTCCCCGTCCGAGCGGAGCGACGCCGGTCGATACGCGGTATACGGAAGCTGTGGCTCGGTGAGCGTCCACTCCCGCCCGTCGACAGGTGAGCTGCCGTCCCCAGCAGTGCCGTCCTCAGCGGGCTCGAGAAACCGAAGCCGCGTCCGGCCGTCGTCGGTGACCAGCGTCGCGATCCGCCCGTCGGAAAGAAACGCGTACGTCGAGAGGCCGAACACCCACTGGGGGACGCCGAACGCCATCGCCGCCTCGAGGCAGTTGTGGGGGTCGCTCGAGCGCCTCGAGCGCCTCGAGCGCGGTTCCGAACCGAGCGCGTACAGGTTCCACCAGCCCGTGCGATCCGAAACGGCGAACAGGGCTCCTGAGGGGTGCCACTGCGGATCGAACACCGACTCCGCGGGGCCACCCATAACCACCGCGCCGTCCTCGAGCGTCCCGTCGCTCGCGCGGTCGGCGACGACGAGTTCGGTGCCGTCCCACGGCATCCGCGGGTGATCCCATCGGAGGTACGCCAGTCGTTCCCCGTCGGGGGAGACCCGCGGTGCGGCGTAGAAGTCGTGACCCTCGGCGACCGCGATTGGCTCGCCCCCAGTCGACGGAATTGCGACGAGTTCGTTTCGGGGCTCCCCATCGGCCTCGTGGTGGCGTTCCCTGACGGCGTAGAGCCACGTCCCGCCGGGCGAGCGCGTCAGGTCGGCGTAACGATGGGAGCGGCCTGCCGGTGGCTCCGGGGTGATCGGCTCCGGGTCGGGGACGTCCTGATCTTCGGCGTCGACCTCGACGGCGTCCTGGTCATCGGCTTCGACTTCGACGGCGTCTGCCCCGAGTCGGTACACCCGCTGATCCTCGAGCGCGACGAACCACACGATACCGTCTTCGACGAGGAAGTCCCCGCCGCCGTACTGGTGAACAAGCGTGCGGACGTCGACGGACTCGGGTGTGATGTCGGTGACTTCGCCCGATTCGGTCGTCGTTCCATCCAGCGGCTGGCGAACGATGACGCCGCGTCCGCCCTCGTCGGGGCGGCGCTCGAGCCAGTAAACGTGCTCGCCGCCTAGCTGCACCGTCGACAGCCCGCGACCGCCCTCAGCGACCGTTTTCGCATCGAGCGGCGACGACCACTCGCCGTACGGAGTTGACATACCCGGAAAGCGTAGCGAACGATAGTAAAGGTGTGTGAGGCGGCACCGTAGGACACGTGTCGGAATCTCAGCCCATCAGACCGTCAGACCGGATCGCACAGTGCCCACACGTCCTCGAGCGGCTCGAGTCGATGCGGTTCGGCCCCACGGCTGGTCAGAAGGCCCGTGTGGTACAACATCGCCTTCAGCTGGAACACCGTTGGCGCGTGGTAGACTGAGCCATCCTCGAGTGCCATCTCGCGGAGGTTCCCGTCGGCGGTCAGCACCCGACGGCGAACCGCCTGGTCGCCCCGGATGAACAACTCGACGGTGAACGACGGGTGCAGTTCGTGCAGACGACAGACGAGGTCGACGAGCGACGGTGCGGGCTCGCCGTCCTCGAACGCGGTCTGAAGTTCGGTGACGAGCAGTTTCGTCGCCGGATACTGGTAGACGATTCGGCGGGCGAGCTGGCCCCACGCCGGCGCGACGTCGACGAAGCGTTTTCGGGAGCGATACCAGTCCTCGAAAGCCTCGAGGGCGGCCTCGACCGAGCCGTATCGAGCGAGCGCGAAGCGAATCACCTCCTGGCCGAGCGGGGTAAGTTCGACCCGTCCGGAGTCGTCCTCCACCAGCCCGAGAAACGCCGCCCCGCGTCGCGCCTCCTCGACCGCCCCGACCACCCTGTACGTCTCGAGCAGCGTCGCCGTCTCCCCGGTGGCGTAATGAGCCAACGGATAGCCGAGGTAGTTCTTCGGGTGGTTGAGCCCGAAGGATCGGTCGGCGACCCCCTGGGCGCTCGCCTGGAACCGAATCGCGTTCGCTTCGGTCGTCGTCCGGGTGCCGACGACCCGGGGCACCTCGAGCGGCTCGACCGTGCCAGACGGGGTGACCCCGAGGATGCCGACGTTGAGTTCGCGGGCGAGCGTCCGATCGGTCTGGGAGACGACGGCCGCCGGGGCGGCGAGGTAGGCCGCGTTGGCCTCGTGGAGACGGTCGTACGCCTGGACGATTCCGCGTTCGGTGTCGACGCCGCTCGTCGTGTAGCCCTTCGCTTCGATCGCGACCAGGGGTGGCTCGTCGCCGAGACGGTCGACCGCCAGCCACTCGGACTCGAGACACCGAACGCCGACGAGGTCGGGGTAGCCGCCGCCGACGCGAACGTGGTTGAACGGGGCGAGGGCCTCGAGGAGGGCTGGCTCGAGGCGGTGGCCCGGCCGCCACTCGTCGGTCGAAAACTGGGTATCGACGACGGCGTAGGTGTCCTCCTCGGCGGGGAACAGGGCGCGCTTCGTGTGCGCGAGTACCTGTGGTTCCGCGAGGCAGTCGGCGGCGGCGCTCATATCACATCCATGCGAGAGCTCGGCCATGAATGTTCGCGTCCAGTCATGTCTTTCGCGTCCAGTCACGTCCCGTCCACGCCGCGGACGTCGCTGGGTGGGGACGGACCGTCAATCCGAGACGACGCCTCGAGACTGAATCTGGCCTCCCCTCGAGTCGAACACGCTCGCGGGTGTGACTTTCCCGCTGTCTGACGTAGACTTAAGTGAATCCGGTTCTGTAGTACGCGCAGACACACTCACTGGTGTGTGGAGGATCTCCAGGATGGGATTGTTTACAGGACTCAAAGATAGCATCTCCCGCGTGACCGATGGCCTGTTCTCCGAACAGGAGCCAAAACGCATCGGCATCTACGGCCCCCCAAATGCCGGGAAGACGACGTTAGCGAATCGAATAGCCCGCGACTGGACCGGTGACGCAATCGGTACAGAAAGTCACATTCCCCACGAAACGAGACGTGCTCGCCGCAAGGAGGACGTCGAGATCGAACGCAACGGGAAGTCGGTCACCATCGACATCGTCGACACGCCCGGCGTGACGACGAAAGTCGACTACGAGGAGTTCACCGACGAGATGGAAAAGGACGACGCCATCCGGCGTTCTCGAGAGGCGACCGAAGGGGTCGCAGAAGCCATGCACTGGCTGCGCGAGGACGTCGACGGCGTCATCTACGTCCTCGACAGCGCCGAGGATCCGATCACGCAGGTCAACACGATGTTGATCGGCATCATCGAATCGCGCGACCTACCCGTGTTGATCTTCGCGAACAAGATCGACCTCCCCGAATCGAGCGTCAAGCGCATCGACGAGGCGTTCCCCCAGCACAAGACGGTGCCGCTGTCGGCCAAAGAGGGCGAGAATATGGACGAAGTGTACGAAAACATCGCGGAGTACTTCGGGTGAGATGATGCCGGGAGCAACGAAAGCAAACGACGACCGTCGCGACGGCGTCCAGATCGACCTCATCAGCGGCGAGCGAATGGACGGGCTAGCCAGTATGGAGAAGATTCGAATGATCCTCGACGGTGTCCACGACGGCAACATCGTGATCCTCGAGGAGGGACTCTCCCCGGACGAGGAGAGCAAACTCATCGAGGTGACGATGGCCGAAATCAGCCCCGACGAGTTCAACGGGATCGAGATCGAGACGTACCCGAAATCCGGCACGCGAGACTCGTCGCTGCTCGGTCGCCTCATGGGCAACGACGACACCGCGAACAAACTCACCGTGATCGGCCCGGCCAACCAGATCGAAACCCTGCACAAAGACGAGACGCTCATCAGCGCGCTCGTCTCGAGAAGCTGACGAATGCCACACCAGTGTACCACCTGCGATCGGACGTTCCCCGACGGCTCCAAGGAGATGCTGTCGGGCTGTCCGGACTGTGGCGGTAACAAGTTCCAGTTCACTCCCGCGAGTACGCCACGGCGCGATTCCGACGAGACCGGCGGGAACGAGAAGGGAAGCGGAAATGGAAACGGAATCACGACCGAGAACAGTGCTGTCGCCTCGAGTGAGCAGGACGATCCGTCGGGTATCACGACGCCGCCCGAACAGTCGCGAGCGCGCGAGCCCGAATCCGAATCCGAGTCCGAGTTCAAGTCCGGATCCGGGTTCGGGGCAGCCGAGACCGGATCCGACTCGACCGAGTCCAGCTTCCGCGAGTGGCCAGAAACCGCCAGGCGACCAGCGGATCGAACGAGTTCGCCAGACACCAGTCCACAGCGGACGGAACGCGATCCATCGGCGGCCCCAGCCGACCAGGACGACAGCGCCGAGTCAAAGGCGGCACCGCCAAAGAGCGAAGACTCCGCCCAGGCGAGCGCCCGTAGCGAAATCGTCTCGAGCGACGAACTCCCGCCGTCACGACGGCCGCACGATTCGGACGACGAGCCGAGCCCCGATCGCGGTCGCGTGGTCAGCGAACCAACGGATACGGAGGAACGGCCCTCCCTCGACCAGCTGCGCGAGGAGTTGAACGATCAGTTCGAGAGCATCAAGATCGTTCGGCCGGGGCAATACGAACTGAACCTGATGGAGCTCTACGACCGCGAGGAGTACATCGTCTCCCTGCAGGAGGACGGCCGCTACGTCATCGACGTCCCCGACTCCTGGCGCGAGGGGAACGACGATAGCTGAGAGCTGTGGCACTGTAACCGGCGATCTCGATCGCCGTCGGCTGTTTTTGCCGAAAAATCACCGTAGCGAGTGGCGTGTTCGCTCGAAGGTCGAACGAGTGCTACTCGAGTGCCCCTTCAGTCCCGTCGACGCCTGCGGGAACAGGCCACGGGGTTATCCCCACGGTCGTGGACGGCACGGACACCATGACCGGTACCCATACCTGGGCGATTCCCGAAGGCTACATTCCGGAGGGGAGCACCGGCCCCGAGCCCGAGATGGAGAGCCACGAGACCATCTGCATCCTGAACACGACCGACGAAGAGGCGGCCATCGAGATCACGGTGTACTTCACCGACCGCGATCCCGTTGGCCCATACGAGAAGACCGTTCCCGCAGAGCGAACCAAGCATTTCCGATTCAACGAGTTCGAGGAGCCGGAGCCGATTCCCAGAGGCGAGCCGTTCGCGAGCGTGGTCGAATCGGACGTGCCGGTCGTCTGCCAGCACACGCGCCTCGACTCGAGACAGGCCGAGAACGCCCTCCTCTCGACGATCGCCTACCCGAGTTCGGGTGAGTGATCGTGGGTCGACAACCGCAGTCGGACACGGCCGCGGAGTGGACGAACTGGTCGGGGAGCATTTCCTTCGAGCCCGATCGCGTTCTCGAGCCCGAGACCGAGGAGGAGGTACAATCGATCGTTCGAGAGTGTGCCGCGGCCGGGGAGACGGTTCGGGTGGCCGGCGCGGGCCACTCCTGGACGCCGGTCGTCGAGACCGATGACGTGGTACTTTCGCTCGCGAACATGACCGGCGTCGTCTCTCACGACGCCGACGCGAAGGAGGCGACGCTGTACGCCGGCACCACCCTCGGCGAAGCCGGCACCGAACTGCACGACCGCAATCTCGCCATGGCGAACCTCGGCGACGTCTCGATGCAGACCGTAGCAGGCGCGTTCGGGACGGGGACGCACGGGACGGGAGCGGGATTCGAGAACCTCGCCGGATCGCTGATCGGCGGTCGACTGGTCATCGGCACGGGCGAAGTACGCGAGTTCAGCGCCGAGACGGATCCGGAACTCCTGCGGGCCGCCCGCGTGTCCCTCGGCACGCTCGGCATCTTCACCGAGGTACGGCTCGACTTGCAGCCGACCTACAAGCTCCAGCGCCGGGAGTACTGTACGAACTGGGAGGCGTGCCGCGAGCACGTACCGACGTTGATCGAGGAGAACCGCAACTTCGATTTCTACTGGTACCCCCGGTCGAACGAGGTGAAACTCCGCCTGCTCAACGCACCAGGCGGCGGGACGGATCACGAGGCGCTCTCGTACGCGACGCTCGTGGAGGATCAAACCGGCTGGTGGCAGGAGATCATCCCCGAACACGACGAGATCGGGCGCAAGTTCGACGAGATGGAGTACGCCGTCCCCATCGAGGCGGGGCTCGAGTGTTTCGAGCGGGTTCGAGAGCGCGTTCGCCAGAACTGGCGGGCGGACGTCGGCTGGCGACTGCTCGTGCGCACCGTGGCGGCCGACGACAGCTTCCTCTCGACGGAGTACGACCGCGAGACGATGACGATCTCGTGCATTCAGAACGCTGAACTGGAACATCAGGCGTACTTCGACGACATCGAACCGCTCTTTCGGGAGTACGACGGCCGCCCACACTGGGGGAAAAAGCACTCACTTCGCGCGTCGGAGCTTCGAGCGCTGTACCCCGAGTGGGATAGCTTTCAGGAGCAGCGCGGCGAGCTGGATCCCGACGGCGTGTTCCTGACCGACTACCTCGAGGAACTCCTGGGCGAACCGGCGACGAGAGCCCGTCCCGAGGGGGGCGACGAATGACGGGCACTGATGGGGCGATCGGTCGACGCCGCTGGGAGATTCCCGGCGGGCACGTGCTGATCGACAGCACCGGGCCGGAGCCGGAGATGGTCAGCCGCGACACCCTGTGTCTGTTGAACACCGGCGAGGAGATGGCGAGCCTCGAGATCACGCTCTACTACGCCGAGGGCCGCGAGGCCGGGCCGTATCCGCTCACCCTCGCCCCGGAGCGAGTGCGACACGTTCGCGTGAACGATATGATCGATCCCTACGCGCCGCCGCTCGGAAGGGACTACGGGGTCGTCCTCGAGTCGGACGTGCCGATCGTCGTCCAGTTCACTCGTCAGGACACGCGCCAGGCCGAGAACGCGACGCTGTCGACGATCGGTTACGGAGAATAGGACGGTCGCGCTAGAAGAACGATCGGAGAGACAAATGAGAGGGACACAGCACGAGGTCATCGTCCTGTGCATGCTCGGGTTTCTGGCGACGATGGTCGCTCGAGTCGTCATCAGCCCGATCGTACCCGACCTCACCGCGACCTTCGGCGTCACGACGGGAGCCATCGGCCTGGCGCTGTCGGGGATGTGGGCGGCGTACGCGATCACGCAGTTCCCCTCGGGCATTCTCGGCGACCGGTACGGCGAGCGAATCGTCATCCTCGTCGCGATCGCCGGCACCGGGCTGGCGAGCCTGTTGCTCGCGCTGTCGCCGTCGTTTCCCGTCTTTCTGGTGCTCGTCGTCGCGCTCGGCGGAGCCGCGGGGCTCGTCTACAGCGCGGCGACGTCGCTGGTGACGAAACAGGCGGACGAAACGGGGCGGGCGATCGGCGTCTACATCGCGGGCGGACCGATCGCCGGGCTGGCCGCGCCGCCGATCGCCGCGGCGGTCGGGGCCTGGTACAGCTGGCGGGCCGCGATCGCACTCGGCGCCGTCGCGTCCCTGCCGGTTCTGGTTCTGTTCGCTCGAGGAGTCGAGCCGAGGGCACCCGCAAATCCCGATGTGACGATTCGAGAACAGGTCGCCGTCGAGGCCGTCGTCGACCTCCTCTCCCGGCCGGCGATCGTGTACACGACGGTACTCGCGGTGCTGGGGGCGTTTACCTGGCAGGCGACGGCCTCGTTTCTACCGGCGTTCTTAGAGGAGTTTCACGGCTACTCCCGAGCCCAGGCGAGTCTGCTGTTCTCCGCCTACTTCGTCGTACACGGCATCACCCAGCCCCTGACCGGCGAACTCTCGGATCGGTTCTCACGCGACGATGCCGCACTGGTGACGATGGTCGTCGGCGTCGTCGGCTACGGGCTGTTCCTCGTGAGTTCGTCGCTCGTCGTGATCGGCCCCGCCGTCGTCCTCGTCGGACTGGCAATGAGCTGGGGAGCGCCGTTACAGTCGAAGTTCATGGACAGCCTCTCGAGAGAAGAACAGGGAACCGGGTTCGGGCTCGTTCGAACCGTCTACATGAGTCTGGGGTCGCTCGGGAGCGTGGTCACCGGCGTCCTCGTCGATATCGCCGGCTGGCAGGTCGCGTTCGGCTTGCTCGTCGTGCTCATGGCGACAGGGACGATCCTCCTGGCCGGGAGCCAGGTGACCGATCGGCTGACCTCGAGCGTTCCTGGTGACCTCTAAGCAGCGTCGGTCAGAAACCGAGAAACGGACTGAACAGGCGGGTATCGTCGCTTTCACACTCGGGACAGGTAGGTTCGTCAGCGACGAGGAGTCCGCATTGTCGACACTCGTAGCCGAAACTCGAGCGGATCGAGAGAACGTTCGCGAGCGACTCGGCAATGCGCATTGACCTCATTCGACACGAGGAGACGGACGATGATGTGCGTTGTGCCTGTACCAGGGCTCGATCACCCCCACGGATGACTCCAACGGCAAGCGAACCAAAACGGCTGAACCCCTGGCGCTCGAAACGAGGGTATGGTCTCTCGAGAGAGTCGCGTCTTGCTGGTGTCGATGGCGCTCATCGCCGTCGTCGTGGTGGTGCTCGAGGTCGTGACGACAGCCGTCGGGTTGCCACACTGGTCGAGCCCGCTGTTCGGCTTTCTGCTGGTCGTCGGACTCGGCGTCGCCGCGCCACAGCTGTATCTCGCCGTCACCGGTTCGGAGCGATCCACGGCAACGCGCCTGCGCATTGTCGTCTTCCTGACGGTCGTCTTCGCGCTCGTGTTCGTCGGTGGAGCGACCGGGCTCGAACGGCTGGCGATCTGGGCGATCACCGGCCTGACGGTCGTCGGCTGGTTCGCCTACGAGTTCCACATCGCGTACGAAGCCGCGAAAGAGCGGGAGTCGACAGAGGCCGTGGATCGAGTCGATTGAGCTCGAGCACCGAGAGGGACAGGCATACCCGTCCGGACGGCGAACCGGCGGCTATGACCGACCCAGCAGACCCCATGTCCGACATCGATTCCGAGACGTATCGGGAGACGCTCGTGGCCAAGCGCGCGGAGAAAGACCAATTCTTCGCCGACCACCCCCAGTCGCCGATTCCGCCGGAGGATCGCGAGGACTTCGAGGGGCTCGCGTACTTCGAGCCGGATCCGGACTACCGCGTCGACGCAACCGTCTCGCTCGTCGACGACCCCGAAGCCGACCCCGTGGCGATGGAGACGAGCGCCGGTCGCGAGATGCGGTATCGCCGCGTCGCGACGCTCGCGTTCGACCTCGAGCGGGCCGATCCGGAGCTCGAGGACGGGCGGTACGAACTCGCGGCCTACAGCCAGGACGGCGGGCTCGGGACGCTGTTCGTCCCGTTCCGGGACAAGACGACCGGCCAGCAGAGTTACCGCGGGGGCAGGTACATGGAGCTCGCGGTCGAGGGCGACATCGAGGACGGCGACGACCTGCTCGTCGACTTCAACCTGGCGTACTCGCCGTTCTGTGCGTTCAGCGAGACGTTCGACTGTCCGCTCCCGCCCGAGGAGAACTGGCTCGAGGTGGCGATTCCGGCGGGCGAGAAGGCACCGGAGTGAGGGAGGTTCGTTAGAAAAAAACGGCAGCGTTCAGGGTGCGACGCCGACGGTCAACAACGTCCCGTACTCGCGGTAACGCTCGACCATCGCCGCTCGAGTCTCCCAGTCGTCGGTCGGGAACGCGTCGTCGTCCGGGATTGCCGTTTCCCGATCCGGGATGTTGTCCTGGGCGGCGACGACGAGGCCGGCGTCGCGAAACGCCTCACGGTACGCCTCGCGATCCCAGCGGGTCATCTCGACGGCGATGTTCTCCTGCCAGTCGTGGGAGTGGACGTTCTCCTCGTAGTAGTTGACGGCGCAGTAGAACGTCCCGCCGGGTCGCAATACGCGGGCAATCTCCTCGAGTGTCTCGTGCGGTGAAGCGGCGTAGTAAAATGCCTCCATCGTCCAGACGTGGTCGATGCTGTCCGCATCGAAGGGGAGGGAACCGAAATCGCCGATGACGTAGCCGACCTGTGGGTCGTCGGTGTAACTCGCGGCGTTCTGTGCCATCTCGGGCGCGCCGTCGAGGCCGTAGACCCGACCGGCACCCTTCGTCTCCCGGAGTGCCCGCCCGGCGTAGCCGCTGCCACAGCCCAGGTCGAGCACCGTCTCGCCCGCTTCGACCGGCATCCGTGCCAGCGCGTGCCTGGCGGTGTGCCAGTGGCGCGTCTCCATCCCTTTATCGCGACCGTCGGCCGCCCACGCGTCGAACTCCTCGCGAACGCTCATACGCCCACTCTCGAGCGGGTCGGGAAAGGAAGTTTCGTTCGTCGGAGCCGACCGGTAGTCTTTTTAGGCTGACCTAAAATAGAGTGTGGAGGACGACCAGTACCTATCCGTGGGCATCGGATCGCCTGGTCTCGTAGCACTCCGTCGGTTTTCCTGACGTCGACCGGTAGTGGCGTTCCAAACCTGGATTGATGGGCGAGACTTGGTTCCAGTCGTTCGAGTCCCCCTCCATCAGTCGACGTTTGGGAGGGTGCTAGCTCACGTCGTAGCCTTCCTGCCGGAGAAGGAGCAACATCGAGAGCCCGGAGATGAGAATCAGCAACAGCGCGGGGATGGCCGCGAACCGGTAGGCAAGCGCTCGCTGAGCGCCCCAGATGATAATCACCAGCGTGTCCATCCCGGCAGGCTGTAGCATCAGCGTCATCGGGAGTTCCTTCATCGTCGTGAGGAAGACGAGCGCGGCCCCAACGACGACGCCGGGGGCGATCAGTGGCAGGGTGACCCGGCGGAACGTCTCGACGCGGCCGGCGTTGAGCGTGCTCGCGGCCTCGATCGTCCTCGCGTCGATCTGGAGTACCGAGGAGCGGACGGTGCCCACGGCCTGCGGGAGAAATCGGACGACGTAGGCGAACACGAGCAGCCAGACGCCCTGTCGGTACAGCGACGGGAGCGTCCGGGTGCCGAGAAACACCAGCGCGAGACCGATGACGACGCCCGGAACGGCGAAACCGAGGTACGTCGCCCGTTCGAACAGCCGCGAGAGCAGGGAGTTGTACCGGCCGGAGTAGTACGCAACCGGGAGCGCGAACGAAACCGCTGCCAGCGCGGCCAGCAACGCGAGGTAAACCGAGTTGTACGCGAACTCCCACTGGAACTCCAGGGAGGGAATCGGATCGCCCTGGCTCACGAGCAGCCACCGCGTGAAGATGGCGACGGGGACGACCAGAGTGAGGATGCCCAGTGCGGCGATCGATCCCATCGCGGGCCACTTCCAGTAGCCCAGTCGAATCGTGGTTCCCCGTCCGGTTCCGCCGCTCGCGTCCTCGTCGCGACCGATACCGGCTTCGATGACGAGGATGATCGCGACGATAGCGATCAACTGTAAGGCGAGCAAAGCGGCGTACTCGACGGCGAACCCGCGGAACTCCCAGTAGATCGTGCTGGTGAAGACGCTCACCTGCATGAAGGCTGGGGTTCCGAAGTCGGAGACGGCGTACATGGCGGCCAGCAGTGCGCCAGCGGCGATTCCCGGCCGAATCTGGGGGAGTGTGACCCGCCGGAACGCACCGAGGCGGCCGTGATTGAGCGTTCGAGCGGCATCGACGAGCGAGGAGTCCATCGACAGCAGGGCCGCTCGTGTCGTCAGAAAAACGTAGGGATAGGTGTAGAGAGTGATGACGAACGCCGCCCCGCGGAGTCCGTCGATACGTGGAATCGTCACCCCCAGCAGGCTATCGATTTCTCCGCCAGAGCCGAACATGGCGACGAACGCGATGGCACCGATGTAACTGGGAATGACGAGCGGGAGGGCGGCGACGACGGTCCAAAAGCGAGGGTACGGCAGATCCGTGCGGGTTGTCAACACCGCGAGCGGAACCCCCAGCAGAATCGAACAGACGGTAACGATTCCCATCAACAGCAGGCTGTTGAGCGTCACCGACGCCGTCTGGGAGGAGGTGAGCAGGCCGTACGCACGCGCGGGATCGACCGTGCCAGCCTGCCAGAGCAGCCAGAACATCGGCGAGACGACCAAAAACGCGATAAGTCCACTCAGCAGGGCCAACACTACGGCCGACTGGTCGAATCGAGAACTCTCCGGAAGTCGTCGACCGGCCGAATCGAGATAGCGCGTGAGGGGCCTCATTGGAGCGAGAGTCGTTGAGACGGAGATTGGGATTCGACGCGCTTGAACCCACTGATACGCATCTCGAGGCAGAAGACTGCTCGAGACGGGACGAAGCGATCACTGCACGGTGATGTGTCGACCGGCGACGACAGCATTGCCACCAAGCGAGCGAACGGAACCTACGCAGTTACACGGTCATCCCCTCGTCGTTGAGGAGATCCTGTGCCTCGCGCAGATCCATGTCGAAGTTGCTGAGATCGAACGTCGGTGGAGTGATCTCCTCGAGGTTCGGGAGGTCGCCGACGTAATCGACGCCTTCGACGACGGGATACTCCCCGTTAGCGTCCATCATGAACTCCTGCCCCTCCGCGGCCAGCAGGTGACGGACGAACTCGGCGACGAGTTCGGGGTCGTCGACCTCGTTCATCACGCCGACGCCCGCGACGCTGAACAGGCAGCCGGGATCGTTCTCGGTGAACGCCACGCTGATGGGTGCGTCGGGATCCTCGTTGAGGATACGCGCCGCGTAGTAGCTGTTGCCGAGGCCGACGATCGGGTCGTCATCGCCCCCGCGGTTGATCGCTTCCGCCTGCGCGGTGCCGCCCGAAAACAGCCGGACGTTCTGATCGATGACCATCCCCCGAACCCACCCCCGGGTTTCCTCCTCGCCCTCGAGTTCGACCATCGCCTGGATGAAGCCGCGGAACGTTCCGGAGTTCGGTCGCGTCGAGACGATGTCCTGGAAGCGTTCGTCGGTCTCGAACTCGAAGATGTCAGCCGGCAGGTCGTCGGCGTCGTACCCGAAATCCGCCCAGCGCTCGGTGTTGTACATGATCGAACGTACCCGGCCGGTGACGCCCGTCCAGTCGCCGTCTGGATCGCGGTAGCTCTCTGGGACGGCGTCGACCACGTCCTGTGGGAGCCCCTGCAGGGCGTCGTTGCGCTCGAGTTCGCCGAGTGCACCGGGATCCTGTGAGTACATCAGATCCGCTGGCGTGGCGTCGCCTTCCTGGAGGATTTGATTGACGTAGACGTCGTTGTCGTCGTGAAAGACGTTGAGTTCGAGGGCGTCGTAACGGTCGTCGAGCTCGTCGAAGACCGGATCGATCTGATCGCGCGTTCGGCCGGAGTAGATGGTGATCACGCCCTCGAGGTCGCCAAGGTCGTCCCAGCTCACCGCCGTCGAGTCGACGGGCGAGCCGAGCGGGTCGGCGTCAGCGACGGGATTGGGGTTGCCGTTTCCGTTCCCGCCGACGTCGCTGCCGCCAAGACAGCCGGCTAACCCGGCGAGACTGCTCGCCGCGACCCCTGTTGCGACGAGAAATCGTCGTCGTGTAGCGTTCGTCATTACCTAGTTTAGGTCGGCCTAAACAACTTATAGCCACCGATTTTGGTCGACCAAAAACAGGACAGAACTGACCCTCGGCGTGGTTCAGCCCCTCGAGGTTCGCGAGTTCCACGTCGTTTGTGATGCACTACAGTAACAACTACAACGATTTACACACTGATCGCCGACACGTCTAGTGATCAGGTGTGCATTGACGTGCAGTGGTTACGATAGTTGTTTGGGCGAACCTCCACCACTCGAGTGTGTCGATCGGTAGGAGAGCCAAAATCGAAGAGGGAGAACACCGGCGGCTTTTTGGCATCGACCCGCTGGAAGCGCACCACTGAAACCTGACTCGAGATACCGAAGTCGAGATGAAGGTGCACGCACGCACGAAACTGGGAATTTTAGGAAGGCCTAAATCCTAGGAGGGTAAACGTGGGTGTACTAACTAGCACCGACGCACCTGCAGGCACGCCCGCTCCGCTGATCGACGCCGAACGGACGTACCTCGCGACCCACGTCGGTCGATCACTCTCGCTCTCATGTCCGTCGAACACGAACATACGCTGACCGAATCGACCCACACCGAGACCACATCGTCCGACGCCACACCAATCCTCGAGGTCGACGGCGTCTCGAAGTTCTTCGGGGACGAGTGCGCCGTCGAGACGCTCTCGCTTTCGGTCGGCGAGGGCGAACTCCTGACGCTTTTGGGGCCGTCCGGCTGTGGAAAGACCACGACGCTCCGACTGCTCGCCGGCCTCGAGCGCCCCTCGAGCGGCTCGATCCGGATCGACGGCGAGCCCGTGGCCGTCGCCGACGACTCGACGTTCGTCCCACCCGAACAGCGAGACGTCGGGGTCGTCTTTCAGGACTTCGCACTGTTCCCGCACATGACGGCTGCCGAAAACGTCGCCTTCGGGATCGGCGACCTCCCGAAACCCGAGCGCGACCGACGAGTCACGGAGTTGCTCGAACTCGTCGGGCTCGGCGATCAGGGAGAGTCCTCGCCCGATCAGCTCTCGGGTGGACAGAAACAGCGTGTCGCGCTCGCGCGATCGCTCGCGCCCGAACCCGAAATGTTGTTGCTCGACGAACCGTTTTCGAACCTCGACGTCGACCTTCGGGTCGAAATGCGCGAAGAGGTTCGCCGAATCCTGAAAGCCACCGGCGTCACCGCGATCTCGGTCACGCATGACCAGGAAGAAGCGCTCTCGATTAGCGACCGCGTCGCGGTGATGAGCGACGGACAGCTCAAACAGATCGATACGCCCGAGGACATCTTTCAGCACCCCAAATCCCGTTTCGTCGCCGGCTTCCTCGGTCACGCGAGCTTCGTCCCCGGCCGTGTCGACGGCGACATCGTCCACACCACGCTCGGCCCCATCGGCCGCGACCGGATCCACGGTCTCGCCCTCGAGTACGACCGAACCGATATCGACGTCTTGCTCCGCCCGGACGACGTGATCGCCACGCCGACCACACCCGAGAACGCCGACGGCGAAGTGACGTACCGTCGATACCTCGGCCCGACCATCCTCTATCGGATCGAACTCGAGTCGGGCATCACCGTCGAAGCGATGCACAACCACGCCGACCAGATCGATCTCAACGAGCCGGTCAGTGTCGACCTGGGAGCGACACACGATCTGGCGTGGTTCCCGACCCGCACCGACCAGAAGTAGCCCCCCCCCCCCCTGCGCCTACACGATTTGGTGACTGGTCACCAGATCATCCTCGACTGAAACATCACCTCGAGAATACCTCGAGTGCTTTGTGATGCATCACGCACGCGAATGCCCGACCGCCGCCTGCCAGATATCCGCATCCTTAAGTCAGTCCCGCAAGTTGTTCTCCCCAATATGGAATACGCACTTGAAATCGAGGGGACGCCCGAGACCGTTCCTGGTGGGACGAGCGTGCTGCTGTTGCATCCGAGTACGGCAGAAACGGATCGGATCGACACCGAATTTCTCAAAACCGACACCGACTCCTTCCTCGTCGTCTCGACGCGAACCACCGCTCGAGAGGTCACCCAGAAACTCGAGTATTACGACGTCGACGAATCCCGTGCCGTTATCCTCGACACGCTGAGCATCGAACGAGGCTACTCGCGGCGCTCGAGCGACAACGTCCACTACGTCGCCGCTCCGGACGACGTCGACGGTATCGTCCGCCAGGTCGAACGGTTCCTCGAGAACAACGACGGCAAGGTACGCATTAGCTTCGATTCGGTCACCGAACTCGCCTACTACGCCGGCGAGCGGGCCGCCCTGAAGACGGTCGAACGGCTGGTGAACTTACTCGAGGCACACGACGCGATCGGCCTCTTTCACCTCTCGGAGGAGGTACACGACGACGAAATTGTCGAGCAGTTCCGGGCCCTGTTCGACGGAATCGTCGACGTTGACGAGCATGGGGACGTGACGACGGCGTTCTAACGGGTATTGTCGTCACGTACCGTCGATCACCCGCCACAGGATCGGCTACTGGCGGGATAGTGGTACAAGAGTTTCCTGAGCCGCGAATCAGCAACGAATCCTTACGAATCGGCGTCCTCGAGCGCCCGGAACGTCTTTTCGGCCCAGCGGATCGCGTAGGCTGGGCCGTGCTCGCGATAGGCGTCGGTCTCGAGGGCGGCGAACGGCGCCGGCAACTCGAGGTCACGACCGTGTTTGATCGCCGCACACGCGAGTTCGGTCGCGTCGGCGAAGTCCGTCTCACCGCGAGCGACGGCGCCGGGAAGTCCCGAGAGGCGGCCCTCGAGGCGGCTACCGGCATCGTGCCACGCCGCGGCCAGTTCGGGCTGATCGTCGTCCCAGTCGGCGAAGACCTCGCGGGTCTGGAGGCCGACCCAGCCGTCGTACAGCGCGGCAGCGATCTGGTAGGTTGCGTTGGGGTCGAGCGGTACCGCCGCGTCGAGGTCACGGTACGACTCCTCGAAGAACCCCAGGAAGTGTTCGGGGATCTCGAGGCCAATCTCTACCAGCGCTTCGGCGAGCAAGAAATCGATGAACGACTCGGGGGCGCCCTGGACGCGAGCCTTGACCAGTACGACCGGCGGGGTGGTCTGACGTGTCCAGACGATGCTGCCGTCGCCGGGCATCCCAATCGTGAAGTCGGAGCCGGCGTAGCGAGCGAGCAATTGGGGTGCGTCCTCGGGGAGCCACGCGTCGGGATAGGTTGCCGGCTCGAGTGACTCGACGAACAGGCCGAGCGACTCGGCCTGTGCCGGCGGTACGGTCTCGAAGTCGCGCTCGACGTCGAACACAAGCGTCTCTGGGGCGTGTTCCGCTCGGACGGCGTCGACGGTCGGCGAGAGCGAACGCTCCTCGAACATCAGGCGGCGACGATCGACTGGGCGATAAGCAGCAGTGCCAACAGTGCGGAGACGGCGATCGTACTGACGACGACCTTCGTTGCAGTGCTCATGTCGGGGAGTCGTCGGGCGACTCGCTTAAATCCATCTCTTGCGGCGTCTCGAGGGTGGACGATTTGGGGGTTCGAGGCTACTCGTGGGCCGCCGAATTGTCCTGTGGCTCGTAGCCCAGTACCTCGCGAGCGCGGTCGATGGAGTAGTACTTGCGATCGTTGTCGGAGATACCGTAGACGATCTCGTAATCGTAGTCGGCCCGGATCGCACAATCGAACAGGTGCGCACAGTCGCGGTAGGAGAGCCACATCGCCTGTCCGCGTTCGTAGTCGATGGGCGGGTGGCCCTTCGTCAGGTTACCGATCCGGACGGAGCACACCGAGAGGCCGTACTCGTCGTGGTAGTACCGCCCCAGGGTCTCGCCGGCGGCTTTCGAGACGCCGTAGAGATTCCCCGGTCGGGGGAGTTCAGAGCCGTCGAGTCGGAACTCGTCGTGTTCCCGGTAGAGGTCGGGCGTCCGGGACTCGGTCTCGTAGGCCCCGACGGCGTGGTTCGAGGAGGCGAAGACGACGTTTTCGACACCGGCATCGACGGCCGCCTCGAGCACCGTCTGCGTGCCGTCGATGTTGTTGCGGAGGACGCTGTCCCAGGGGGCTTCCGGACGTGGGTCACCCGCGAGGTGGATCACCGTATCGATTCCCTCCATGGCCTCCCGGACGGCCGTCTCGTCGGTGATATCGGCCACGACGGCCTCCCCCGGGAGGTCACCCGTCAACGGATCCCGGTCGAGCAACCGCCACTCGTAGTCGTCGGCGAGTTCGTCGAGGATCGCATCCCCGACGCGTCCCCCGGCCCCCGTGAGCAAGACCGTGTGCATTCACTCGAGTGGTAGGCGAGCGGCGATAAGAAACGTGCGGTTCGGGGTCGGCGTGCTCGAGTCGGAACAGATCGATACTGCCCGCTTCACGAACGTCGAATGACGAACAGATCACCCTCACGGCGCTCGAGCACCGATTGCTCGCGCATGCTGACGACACGGCCCGTCGGGTTCGACTCGATTTCCGCCCGGGCGTCGACGCGCTCGAGAGTACCGAGTAACTGCGCCGACGGCGGTTTCTGGGCGGCTCCACAGTCGTAGATGGTGAGCAGGCCCCGCTCGTCGGTGTCTCGCTCGTAGACGACGATGTGGGCGTGTTTCGGGAGGTGCCAGCGCTCGTCGGCTGCGGGACGGAGGTGGTTCATACGCGAACGACGGACGGGGACGACAAAAATCGTGGTGGCGGAGGTGGTGCTTCCGTGTGTACTGGATACGTGGCGTTCGAACTGGTAGACTCGAGTTCGAGTGCAACTCGGGATCGAATCCGGCTTCAGTCGTCTGCGGCTGGTGAGCGGGATGCGACATCAACCTCGAGCAGCGGCGTTCCATCGGCTTTCGGCCCGAGTCGGGGGCCAAACGGCGGGTCGTCGGGATCGATCGCCCGCCGGGTTTCGTAATCGGTCGATCGCTCGACCGGCACCCGGCCGATGGAGGTGATCAACTCGACGTAGTCCGCGAACGAGCGGAACTCGCCGTGTTCGCCGCCCGCCCGCGTCGTGATCTCCTCCGAGAGGATCGTCCCCATGAAGTCGTCGGCACCGCAGGTGAGCATCTTCAGCCCACCTTCATCGCCGTACTTGACCCACGAGGACTGGACGTGGTCGACGTTGTCGAGAAAGAGTCTCGAGACGGCGATCATCAGTTCGTCCTCGTCCTGGCTGGCACCGCCGGAGACGACGCCGTGTTCGTACAGCGGGGTGTGCTGGTGGACGAACGAGAGGGGCACGAACTCGGTGATCGCGCCGTCGACGCGTTCCTGGAGCCGACGGACGCGCTCGAGATGCATCACACGGTGGGCCTCGTTCTCGACGTGGCCGTACATGATCGTCGCCGTCAGCCCCAGACCGACGTTCGCCGCGGCCTCCATCGCCTCGAGCCAGTCGTCGGTACGAATCTTCCCCGGGCAGATGACGTCGCGCACCTCGTCGACGAGGATTTCGGCGGCCGTCCCCGGCACGGTGTCGAGGCCGGCGTCTCGAAGGCGGCGGTATACCTCCTCGTACGACCAGTCGGTGCCCCGGCGGGCGTGGTAGCCCTCCTCGGGCGTCATCGAGTGGACGTGCACGCCGTCGACGCTCATCGCCTCGAGCTGGGCGGCGTAGGTGCCAGGATCGGTCTCGTAGCGCTCGGGCGGGATGTAGTTGACCGCCTTCGGATCGGGGTGGGTTTCGAGAATCTCGCGGTGTTCGTCGTCCAGTGCGAACGCTGGATGCAGGCCCGAAACCGAGCAGACCTCGTAGATCCCGCGCTCGACGGCGTCGCTGACAATCTCGCGAGATTCGGCAGGTGTCTTGGTGAAGCCCGCCGTCTCGGGGCCGTCGTAGTCGACCTCGAAGGTGTGGGCGGTGTCCTTGAAATTGCAGAACAGACAACCGACGTTACACGCCGTCGTGACGTTGTTGTTCAGGTTGGCGACGAACGTGACCTCGTCGCCGACGACCTCTTGGCGGCGCTGGTCGGCGGCCTCGAGTACCAGTTCCTTCCGGTGGCGATCGATTCCCTCGCGGTCGGTGCCCGTGGTGAGCAACTCGATACCGTCGTCGACGGTCAGTCTGACGCCGTCTCGAGCCTTCTCGAGGGCGTTTTCGAACGACTGATCGGTCTCGGGGCGGTGGTCGAACGCGAGGTCGTCGTCGGTCACCGGGACGTCCATCGTGGAGACGATGTGGACAGAAGGGCAAAAACGTGCTGAAAGGGGTCGGTTTCACCGCCCAGTTCCTCCGTGAGCGGTCGACCGCGAAACTGCAACCTTCTTAGGCCGCGGCCACGGCATTTCGAGTATGTACGGCGGCCCTGTGGTGACAGCCACACCAACGGCACCGACGGCGAGTCCGCGTCCGCGTTCGCGTTCGAGGTGGCTCGCGTGACGAGCGTCAAGGAGTTCCGGATCGACGAGGCGGCGACCGCCGACGCCCTCGGGCGCGGGTCGTTCGTCTTTACCGACGATTACTCCGTCTTCGACTGGGGGAAGATGCCCGACCAGATTCCAGACAAGGGCGCGAGCCTCTGTGCGATGGGCGCGTTCAACTTCGAACGACTCGAGGCCGCAGGCGTTCCCACTCACTATCGCGGCGTCGTCGAAGACGGCGACATCGTCTCCCTCGCGGACGCCACGCGTCCCCCGTTCGAGATGGCGATCGAGTTGACGCAGGTGCCCGACCTCCCACACGAGGGACGCACCTACGACTACGACGCCTACCACGCCGAAGCGGGCGAGAACTACCTGATTCCCCTCGAGATCATCTTCCGAAACCGCGTTCCCGTGGGCTCGAGCCTCCGGCGACGTACCGACCCTGCCGACCACGGCCTCGCGTTCGAGACCTGGCCCGATGAGGCCGTCGACCTCGAGGATCCGATCGTCGAGTTCTCCACGAAGTACGAAAAGGGTGACCGGTATCTCGACCGCGATGAGGCCGACGCGATCGCCGGGAAAGCGGCCATCGACGACCTCGACGCGGTTGCTCGAGAAGTCAACCGCGTGGTCACCGACCGGGCCCAAGAGACCGGGTTATCCCACGAAGACGGCAAGATCGAATGTCTCTACTACCGGGGCGAGATCCGCGTGGCCGACGTCGTCGGCACCTTCGACGAGAACCGCTTTAGCTACGAAGGGACGCAGCTCTCGAAGGAGGTCATCCGGCAGTATCACAAACGCACTCAGCCGGACTGGGTCGAGGCCGTTTCGGACGCGAAAACCCAGGCTAAAGCCGAGGACGTCGCCGACTGGAAAGCCCTCTGTGACCGCGAACCCGCCTCGCTCGACGAAGACATCCTCGAGGTCGCCCGCTCGATGTACTGTGCGGGGGCGAACGCCTACATCGGTCGAGACCTGTTCGACGCGCCGCCGCTCTCGAGTGCGATCGGTGCGGTCAATCGACTGTGACCCGACACCATCGCGGCGACTGACGCCGGTGGAATGTGCACAGCGGATTACAGCTCTCGATCCGACCACGAGAAGAACGGGACAGGTAGTCAGTGAGAATAGATACCATACCACAATCACAATTAATAACGACGATAGTCGGACAAAGTAACGCTCATATGGACTGATTTCGTAGGAACGGGTAGCACACGATCACCATGCTGAGCTTCCTCACTACTGATCCAACGGTCATCGTCACCGTCGTCTCGAGCATCGCCCTCCTGATTTTCATCGGCGTCATTACGTTCTTCGCGCTCGCGCCCGTCGTCTCCGACACGTGGGCCGAGCGTCTCGACGTCACCACCCACACCGGGTCGCTCGAGGCCGACGTCCAGCACGGCGACTGAACGCCCACGGATTCTTCGATCACCGCCCATCCACCAGTGGCGTCTCTCCATCGAGTGACCGCGGTGTCGCGTCCTTTTTCCCTCGTGACGTGTAACTGCTCGTCATGACCGAGGCACGTGAGGCGTTTCTCGCCGGCGAGCGACTCGAGGACGTCGCGCTCTTTCTCGCGGAATCGTACGTCTCCGACGACCGGCTCGCCGACTACGGCGAGACCGTCGCGGGAGGGGTACTGATCGTCGTCGACGGCGAACGGGGCCGCAACGCGTTCAAAGCCGCCACCGGGACGGACGCGATGGGGTTCGCCCGACAGGCGATGGAGCACGAGGGGATCATCGACGACGATCTCGCCGGCGGTACCTGCCCCGACGAACCCGAGGAAGACGAACACGCGGTGCAGTTCGTGTTCGCCTTCGCTGAAGCCCAGAACGAGGACGTGGGCGGAATGTACGGTGAGGGTGACGTGATCCACGCCTACGCCCGTTGTACCTGTGGAACGGCGTACTCCGATCGGTGGGTCGTCCAGGAGTAGCATGACACGGTCGCACACTGCCCGTCGGTACGGCTACTGCTGGCGATCAGGTGTGTACTGAGTGGCGTGGCCTATGACACACCTTTTTGTACGTCAGCACGGTAGCCACCGTCCATGAGCTTGGATTCGTCGTACGAGACCGACACGAGTACCGGTCTCTCGAGCCGTGAATTGCAGGTTATCGGTGGCGCGACGGCACTGATGGCCATCAACGTCGCCCTGATGTACGCCATCGTCGTCACGCCCCTCCAGGGCGTCAACGCCGTCCTCTTTCAATACCCTATCGTCGGCGTCCTCATCTACGGGGCGGCGATCATGGGCGGGGAACTGATCGCCGAACGCGGCGTCACTGGCGGCGATCTCGGCATCGCGTTTGTCGGCATGGTGATCCTCCAGCTCGCCTTCGGCGTGTTTGGCGCCGGCGTCCTCGGCCTGGCCCCACGCGCTCAACAGCTGACGATCCTCGGCGTAACGGCCATCGTTGTCGCCGTCGTGACCGCCGTCATCGCCACCTACGTCTACGCCCGCTCGAAAACCTTCGAGGGGTGGGGTCGGTTCGCCACCTTCTCGTTCATCGGCGGTGTGATCGCCATCGCCATCGGGACGTTCGTCACGCCCGTCTTGCTCGTCGGGTTCGTCCTGATCTTCCTCGGCTTCCTGCTCCGGCTCGGGTACGAGATCTGGCAGGTGCGCGACCAGCGAGACGCCTCCGTCGGCCTCCAGACCATCGGCGTCTACATCGCCGTCGCCGGGGTGTTCGTCCACGTCCTCCAGCTCGTGCTGCGGTACTTCCTCTCGCGGGAGTGAGAGGGGTCGTTGGCGTCACGTCCCGACGTTTGTGGACTCCATGTCGTGTGATTTTGTCGTCCTTCGTCGGTTTCCTCTCCGACCTACTCACTCGCTTCACTCGCTCCTTGAGGTCGGAGGCTCCACCTTGAACTATGCTGAAATCGGGCCATCGAGTGGCTGCCGTGCCACAGGACTCAAAGAGTTATAACAGCTCGTTTATAACGGGTAACTCGACGTTATGGCCCTCTCCACGCTCGTCGGTGGGACGCTCGAGATAGCCCTCGACTGGAGCGACGCCAGCACGCAGGTGTTGTGGATAGCACTCCTCGACCCGTGGCTCGAGAGCGTCACGGGCTTCTTCGAGACCGCCGACACCGAACGGTGGCCCCTGATCCCGTTCATCCTCGTGGGTTCGTACCTGCTGGCGCGGGCGGTCACCTGGTGGAGTCGCCGGCGACTCGCCGAACCCGCCGCCGAGGGGTCGTCGTTCAGCCGGGCTGTCTTCGAGGAGATTCACACGCCGGTTGCGATCACGATCGGGCTGCTCGGAATCTACCTGAGCCTCGACGTCCTCAGCGTGCCCGATTCCGCTTCCGTCTTGCCGGGCGTCATCGCGACCATCGCAGTCGTCATCTGGGCGCGCACGGCGATCCGCATCGGCAATCGCTGGATCGGGTACCTCAACGACGTCGGCGCGAGCTACGAGTTCGCGCCGATGTTCAAGAACCTCTGGACGATCGGGGTCGTCGTCGGGAGTCTCCTGTTGTTGCTGTCGATCTGGGAACTCGAGATCACGCCGTTTCTCGCCTCGGCAGGGATCCTCGGGATCGTGCTGGGATTCGCCGCTCAGGATGCAATCAGCAACCTGATCGGCGGGGTCGCACTCTATTTCGACAACACGTACAAGATCGGCGACGTCATCCAGGTCGAGGGCGAGATGCGCGGCACCGTCACCGACGTCGGTATCCGCTCCACGACAGTGCTCACGACCGACAACGTGCTCGTAACGGTGCCAAACTCCGTGCTCAACTCGACGCAGGTGGTCAACGAGACCGCCCCGCAGCGACACGTTCGGATTCGCGTCCCGCTGTCGGCGGCGTACGGAACTGACTACCACGAGGTCGAGGAACTCGTGCTCGAGGCGTGTGAAGACGCACCCCTGATTCGGAGGTCGCCCGCCCCGCGGGTGCTGTTCGACGAGTTCGGCGACTCGGCGCTCATTTTCGAGTTGCGGGCGTACATCTCACACCCGCTCACCGAAAAGCGCGCCGTCGATCAGATCAATCGATACGTGTACGACGCCTTCGACGAGGCCGGAATTACGATCCCGTTCCCCCAGCGGGAACTCTCGTTTCTCGAGGACGGCGCTGAACACCGGTTCGATGAGCGAGCGAGCCTGGCGCCACAGCGACCGGATGGTGCAACCAACCCTGACGCCGAACCGGTTGACCACCGCCGCCCGCACCGTGCCGACACGACGGATGCTGCCGACCAGTCGGTGACCGACTCGACACAGTCGGAGCCGACCGATGCCGACAGACGAGAGTGAGTCGAGGACGGGATCCCATCGCGTTCGTGTTCGCGTTCGTGTTCGTGTTCGCGTTCGTGTTCGTGTTCGTGTTCGCGTTCGTGTTCGTGTTCGTGTTCCAGCGGTCGGTACGCCACGTCGAATCCGACCCGACTCGAGCCGGATCCCCGCCCAGCATTATCCCCCTCGAGCCCGTACTTTGAGGTATGTATCGGAGAATCCTCTGTCCGACCGACGGCGATGCACCGGACGCGACCGAGCACGCGATTGCGGTCGCCGAACGAGACGACGCCGAGTTGCACCTGTTGTACGTCGTCGACAGCGACGTCTACGCCGCTTACGGGGGCGACGAGTACGTCCACGAGTCCGAAGGGCTCGAGGCGGCTCTCGAGCATCGGGGAGTGGACACGCTCGAGGCGGCCGCCGAGCAGGCGAGCGAGGCTGGCGTCGAGACCGTTCGCGAGATCCATCACGGTATCCCCCACGAGGCGATCCTCGAGTACGCCGACGACGCGGACGTCGACCTCCTCGTGATGGGATCGAAGGCCCGCAGCGGCGAGTACCGACGCCTGCTCGGGAGTGTCACTGACCGCGTGGTTCGTCTCGCCGACCGACCGGTCACCGTCGTGAAGACGCCTGTCGAGTCGGGCGAGTGATCGGGACGGGATCGGACGGGGCAGAGTGATCCCTGGAACTGTCGAGACACTCGAACGAACCGTGACCACTCGAGTGTCTCAGGACTTCCAGGAATCGCTATCAGGGATCGAGACGGAACCGAACCGTTCGCGCGCCGTCGAACCGCGGGCCGAAGCCCTGTCTGCCGAAGCCGAGCGACGCAGCCGCCTCCTCGACGGCGTCATTGTTGGTCGGAACGAGGACTTCGACGGCCATCCCCTCACATTCGGCGAATCGGACGGGTTCGGCCAGCAGCCGTTCGCAGGCGTCCTCGGTACCGTCGATCTGGGTGACGTGAACGGTGTCGCCCTGGGCGTCGAAGCTGACGAAGCCGAGGAGATCCTCGGGGTTCGACTCGCCGTACTGTGAGGGCTGGTCGTCGTCCGCAGTTCCAACGTCGGCGTTCGGATCGTGGGTGCCGTCCTCGGCGACGCGAACCGTCCGGTCGTGAACGAGGTTTCGCATGACGTCGGTGGGGGAGTCGGCGATGGACGCGAGCGCGTCGGCGTCGGCCTCGAGGGCATCCCGTACGTTCATTGGTGTGTGGTATTGACTCGCACTACCATAAATCCAGCCGAAGATCGGCGAACGTATAGGGGTTCGAACACATTCTTGTGCAACGGGAGCAAACGACACGGTATGTCCGACGACTCCGCGGCCGACCGACAGAGGTGTGCGTTCTGTCAACAGGCGTGTCCACTCGAGCCCCTCACCATAGAGGAAGGCGAAACGACGTTGACGTTTTGCTCCCAGACTTGCCGGGACGCACACGAGGACAACGGTGGAGCAGTCACCGGGAGCGAGAGCCACAGGAAGGTGAGACCCGGCGTCGCCGGACTCGACGCCTGTCTTCCACAGGGGCTGCCTCGCAATTCGTTTATCCTGCTGCTGGGGAACTCCGGCACCCGCGAGGAGGCCATCGAAGCCGAACTGGTCTGGCGCGCGCTCGAGCGCGGCGAACCCGCGATCATCGTCGCGTTCACCGAACCGCCGACGTCCGTCGTCGAAAACTTCCTCGCGATGGACTGGAACGTCCTCCCGTACCTCGAGCGCGACCAGCTCCATATCGTCGACTGCTTCACCTACCGGATGGACGACCGCGAACGCCTCTACGATCGGATGACAGCCTGGAACACCCATCTCCGGCGGGCGACCAGGCCGCAGACGACAGCCGTCAGAGATCCGAGCGACAGCTACGAGGTGCGAAATGCCCTCGACAACTGCCTCGAGGCGCTGGGGATGGTCGAGACGGGCGTGGTTGTCGTCGACTCGATCGCGGAGTTCGGCTCGCTCGTCCAGCCGGTACAGGCCTACGACTTCGTCAAAAACGTCAGAGCCGAGGTCTGCAAGGGTCGGTTCGTTCCGATCGTCGCCGGGGCGACCGTAGCCGGCGAGGCGGATGAATTTCCGCGCAACCTCGATTACGTCGCCGACGGCGTCGTCGACCTGGCGCTCGACGGCTCTGTGATCGAGGATACGCTCTTTCGGCGGCTCCGCGTGCGCAAGCTTCGCGGCGTGCTCACGGTCTCGGAGTGGCACACCTACGAGTACACGAGCGGGCTCGGGATGGTGACGTTCGACCCACTCGAGGAGGTGAAAGCGAACGCGAGCGACGGTCGTCAGGAGACGGAAAACGGGGGAGACGCTGGCGAGAAGAGAGGCGACCAGGGGAAGGGGGTGAACGTGCCCGGAGAAACCGCCTCGAACGGGGCTGAGAACGAACCGAAACAGGGGTAAAAATCCGACAGAGGGACACAGTTATTTGCCCGCTCTGGTAACGAGGGCACATGCGTAACGCCACCGCGACGCCGTCAGCCACCCGGGTGATTCGATGCGCGTCGTAGCCAAGTTCGGCGGCACCAGCCTCGGCAGCGGCGACCGGATCAACCGGGCCGCCGACTCCATCGCCGCCGCCGTCGCCGACGGCCACGAGATCGCCGTCGTCGCCAGCGCCATGGGATCGACCACCGACGACCTCCTCGAGGAGATTACCTTCGAGGCCGACGAGGCCGACCGTGCCCAGATCGTCAGCATGGGCGAACGTACCTCCGTCCGGATGCTCAAAGCTGCCCTCACCGCCCGCGGCGTCGACGCCGCCTTCTACGAACCGGGGAGCGAGGGATGGCCCGTCCTCACCGACGAGTTCGGCGAGGTCGACGTCGAGGAGACCAAACGTCGGGCAGCCGACCTCGCGAACGACCTCGAGGGCACCGTCCCGGTCATCACCGGCTTCCTCGCCGAAGGGCCGGACGGTTCGGTGACGACGCTCGGTCGCGGCGGCTCCGACACGTCGGCAGTGATGCTCGGCAACTACATGGACGCCGACGAGGTCGTTATCGTGACCGACGTCGAGGGCGTGATGACCGGCGACCCGCGGGTCGTCGAAGGTGCCAGGAACGTCGGGGAGATCTCCGTCGACGAGTTGCGAAACCTCTCGTTCCGTGGGGCCGAAGTCGTCGCCCCCTCCGCACTCTCCTACAAGCATGGCCAGCTCACCGTCCGCGTCGTTCACTACCAGCACGGCGACTTGCTCTCGGGTGGGACGAGCATCGAAGGGGAGTTCCAGAGCCTCGTCGACATGCGCGAAGAGCCACTGGCCTGTCTGACCGTCGCCGGACGAGCAATCCGGAACAAGCCGGGCGTCTTCCAGTCGCTGTCGGCTGCCCTCGGCGAGAGCGACATCAACATCGACGCCGTCGCCAGCGGCCTCGATTCCGTGACGTTCTACGTCGACGAGGACGAGTCCGAGCGCGCCGAGAATATCCTCCATCGGGAGGTCATCGCCCGCAACGAGCTCTCGAGCGTCACCGTCGACGCTCCCCTGGCCGTCGTTCGAGTGACCGGCGGCGAACTGCCGAACCAGCCCGGCGTCATTCAAGGCATCGTCGGCCCGCTCGCCGAGGCACGGATCAACGTCCACGACCTCATCACCTCCGCGACCAGCGTCGCGCTCTTCGTCGACTGGAACGACCGCGAGCGGACGCTCGAGATTACCCAGGATCTGTTCTAATCGTCTGCCGTCGTTTGAATCAGCGACGCGACTGCGAGACGACCCCCGCTGTTCAATGGGCTCGACGGCGTAGTAGCTGTATGGCCTATCAGACGACGATCGGCTGGTCGCTGTTTACCTCGGGAATCATCACCCTCCTGTTGGTCGTTTTCCCCGGCGACTCGCTGTGGTGGGGACTCGGACTGCTCGCCCTCGGTATCGCAATCCTGTACGTGCGGTGAGCTCCTCGGGCGTCGAGCCTTCATGCGTCGTTCCTCGAGCGTCGAGTCCTCGTGCATCAAGCCCCTCGAAACCCCTCGAGTGCCGATCCGAAGCAGCCGGTGATACAGCCGACCACTCGAGCGAGAGTCAGGATCGATCGCGGATCGAGTTCGAACGCCTTCGAATGTGGCGACGAGCGATGTAGACAAACGACCGTATCGCTCGCCGGAATCGCACACCATTTACGGTTCGAAACAGTACGGATGCGCCAGTGAGTACCACGACCGACGACGAGACGCCGTTCGACGCCTATCGTGACGAGGTCGACCGGCCGCTCTGGCGGCTCTTCACCGAGTACGGGCCGGGCAGACTCCACTGGTTCGCCATCGGCATGGTCGCGAACTTCATCGCCCAGATGTCCTCGCTCGTGCCCCCGCTGATCCTGGGAGCAGCCATCGACGCCGTCTTCGTCGGCGACGGCACCTACTCGCTTCCGGTCGTTCCGAACGCGTGGCTGCCGGCGACGGAGATGGCGCAGTTCCAGTTTTCGGTGAGCGCCATCGCCGCCGCGTTCATCGCCGTTGGCGTCGGAACCTGGATCTACGGCGTCTCCGCCAATCTGTTCGCCCACGACGTGATGCACGCCGTCCGGGTCGACTGCTTCACGACGATGCAGAACCTGGACATGACGTTCTTCGACGACAAACAGACCGGGGAGGTGATGGCCGTCCTCAACGACGACACCCGAAACCTCGAGATGTTTCTCGACAACGCGCTCGTCAACTCCCTCCGACTGCTCGTGATGGTCGGCGGCATCACGGCCATCCTCTTCTTGCTCAACTGGCAACTGGCGTTCGTCACCCTCGTCGCCGTCCCCGCCATGTTCGTCTTCACCCTCTGGTTCATGCGCGTCGTCGAGCCCCGCTACGTCCGCCAGCGCTCGGCGGTCGCACGGCTCAACACCCGCCTCGAGAACAGTATCTCGGGTGTCGGTCTGACGAAGACGACCAGCAGCGAAGACCACGAGGTCGGGCGCGTTCGCAAGGCATCCAAGCGGTTCTTCGACGATACGATGGCCGTCCTCAAGCTCTCGTACCTCTACCGGCCCGGGATGGAACTGCTCGCGGGCCTCGCGTTCGCCGCGACCTTCCTCGTCGGTGGCTGGTGGATCTTCATGGAGAGCGCCCCGGGGCCGATGACCGGCACCCTCCAGGTCGGCGAGTTCGTCACCTTCCTCTTCCTGACGCAGTTCATCGTCGCGCCGCTGGCCGAGGTCTCGAACATCGTCGACCAGTACGAGAACGCGAAGGCCTCGAGCGAGCGCGTCTTCGGGCTGATGGACATCCCCGTCTACGTCACCGACCCGGACGACCCCGTCGACCTCGAGCACGTCGACGGACGGGTCGAGTACGACGACGTCACCTTCAGTTACGCGACCGACGAGGCCCGGGCGCTAGGCAACGACCTCGAGGGTGACGAGGAGATCATCGTCGAGGACGTCTCCTTCGTCGCCGAACCGGGGGACACCGTCGCGCTCGTCGGGGCAACTGGGGCCGGGAAGTCGACGCTATTGAAACTCATGCTTCGACTGTACGACGTCGACGACGGGGAGATTCGCCTCGACGGCCACGACGTCCGCTCGTTGCGCATCGACGACGTCCGTGGGGCCGTCGGCTACGTGAGCCAGGAGACGTTCCTCTTCGACGGCACCATCGCGGACAACATCCGCTACGGCAACTTCGACGCGAGCGACGAGGCCGTCGAAGCGGCTGCCAGCGCCGCACAGGCCCACGAGTTCATCGAGGGACTCGAGGACGGCTACGACACCCGGGTCGGCGAACGCGGGATCAAACTCTCCGGCGGACAGCGCCAGCGGGTGGCCCTCGCCCGGACGGTGTTGCAGGATCCCGAAATTCTGATCCTCGACGAGGCGACGAGTTCGGTCGACACGAAGACCGAACTCATGATCCAGCGGTCGATCGACCGGCTCACCGAGGATCGCACCACCCTCGCTATCGCCCACCGCTTATCGACGATCCGCGACGCCGACACCATCCTCGTCCTCGAGGACGGCCGTGTCGTCGAACGCGGCGACCACGAGACGCTGCTCGCGGCCGACGGGCGCTACGCGAACCTCTGGGATGCGCAGGCGGGGAACCTCGACGAGGCACTCGAGACGCTTGCCGACGGCGGTACCTGACCGGCGAGCTCGAAACGACGAGCAATACGGCGACGAGTCAAGTGCAGAGAGCGGTCAGCAGTCAGTGATCAGTAATCAACAGTCAGCGCTCAGTGGTCAATGGCCAGTGGTCATTGGTCACCCATCGCACTCATCGGGCCATCGACCGTCGCTCGCAGCGTAAACGCACGATCCTCCCTGTCTCCAGGCTCGAGATAGCCCACGGCGAATCCGGTGTAGGCGTGCGCTCGCTCGAGGTCGACGTCGAACGAGGCGACCGTGGTCTCGGCGTCGCCGGTCGGACGGACGTCGAGGGTGTAGCTGGCGGCCGGAATCGAGACGTAGTGGGTGGTGTCGCCGAAGGCCAGGTTCTCGACGATCGGTCGGTCGCCGTCGTTCGCGTAGAGGTCGACCGCCGGCGCGTCGGGCGCGGCGTGAACGGCCCGGAGCAACACCGAGCCGTCGTCGATCAGCACGTGCGTCCGGAGGGTACCGGCCTCGAGCGAGCCGATTGCCGCAATGGTGTAAAACGCGCGGCCGAGCCAGAGGTCGCGCTCGAAGGCGACGGTCTCCTCGTCGCCCGCGGGTCTGATCGTGACCGTATACGTTCCCGGCTCGAGTTCGAGATACGGCGTCAGCGTCTCGTACTCGAGGTCCGAAACGATGCGGTCGCCGTCGACGTAGATGTCGACGGCCGGGGCGTCGGGCGAGAAGTGAGCGACGCGGACGGCCGTAAGCGGCGCCTGTCGGTCGACGGGCGCCTCGTCGTCGGCAGTATCGTCCCCGTTCGGCTCCGATCCCGGAGGCTCGTCGTCGCGTTCGTCGTCTTCGCCGTTGGTGCGCTCGTCGTCTTCGTGTTCACCGCGTGCATACACGCTGCTGGCTACGGCCACGCCGGTCGCGGGGTCGGCGGCTGTGAGCGGTCGTCGGGAAGCGGTCATGATACGGCGAACGTCGGCGGATCGAACGCATAAAGTACTGCGTCAGTTACCGTGACTCTCAGTACGTAGAGGCTATCTACGACGGTCTCGGGTAGGAGAGTGTCACGGTAACGTGATCCTACAGCTATCGGGTGAAACGCGTTACTCATCACTGATCGTGATACTCACGGGTTAATAATTAAATTCTCAGTAATATTTGAGAAATATATTGGTGCTGGGATCCGTAGCCGATCACTATGCGCCGGAGAGGCTATCTGGTGGGGCTCGGAACCGGCGTCGGCGTGCTCGTGTCGGTCACCGGTGGCACGACGGCCACCGAAGACGACCTGTCGGTCGCGATCGTCGAGACGAACGACCCCGTCCAGGCGGGCGGGTTCCTAAACGTCGTCGCCGAGGTATCGAATACGACCAGCGAATCGATCGACGTCGAGGCCCAGTGTCTGATCGGGGGTGAGCCGATCGGCGGACTTTGGCAGCTGACCCTCGAAGCGGGAGACACGCGAACACTCGAGTTCAGTCACCGAACGTATCCGGTCAGACAGGACGTCGAGTTCCCGGTTCGCATCACCGCCGGCGACACCGTCGACGAACGAACCGTTTCGGTGACCGGAATCGACGACTTGCCCGACGACAGAGTTCTACCCGACTCACAGCTGACGGTCGCGCCGGGAACCACCGTCACCTTCGAGGTCGAACCGGACGAGCAGGACGGCTACGGCGGCCTGACACACTGGTATCTCGACGACGACTATTCGGGGTGGTCGATGGGGCCCTGGAACGCCGAGTACTACGCCTGGACGAATCGGGACTACTGGCAGTACACCTTCGAGGAGCCCGGAACCTATGCCGTCAGAGCGAGCGTCGTCGGCGAGGAACAGAACGCGACCGCCGGCTGGACGGTCGAGGTCGACGACGCGGGTGCAAGCGGGCCCGAGATCGACGACGTCTCGCCGTCCCCAGGTGCGCTCGAGGCCACCGCCGGCGAAAGCGTCGAACTGCGTGCCGACGTGAGCGATTCGGACGGCGGACTCGAACGCGTCGTCTGGTGGCTCGGCCACGCCGACCGCGTCCTCGACATCACCTCCGTCTCGGGGGACAGCGACACCGCGGCCATCGAGGTCGACGGGAGCGTCCTCTGTCACGGCTGTCCGATCCAGGTCTGGGTCGCCGGCAGCAGTGGCGCCACGGCGAGGGCCGACCCGTGGACGATCGCCAAAACGGACGGCGGCCCCGTGCAAGCGTCGATCCGTGAGACGAACGCTCCCGTGGGTGCCGGGGAGTTCCTCGAGTTCGACGTCGACCTCGAGAACACCGGCACCGGGTCGGCCACGCTCGACGTCGAACTGATCGTCGGCGACGAGACGGTCGATTCCCTGACAGTGACCCTCGATGGCGGCGAAACGGACGCGGTCACCCTGGGCTACGAGACTTACCCCGTTAGACAGGACGTCGAGTTCCCCGTCTGGGTCTCGACCGGGGACGACACCGACGAACGAACCGTCTCGGTGGTCGCCGACGGCGTCGCCGATCTCGACCTCCGAATTCTCGAGACCAACGCGCCCGTCCTCGCGGGCGAGACACTCTTTGCTGTAGTCGACGTCGAGAACACGGGAACGGCCTCGGTGACGCAACCCATCCACCTCGTGGCGGGCGATCGCGTGGCTTCGACGGAGGTTTCGCTCGGGCCGGGCGACGTCGAGACGGTCGAACTCGGCTACGAGACGTATCCGGTACGGAAAAACGTCGAGTTCCCCCTCACCGTCGAGACCGAGGGCGCCTGTGACCGACGCACGGTGCGGGTGTTCGCCGAGGAACTGCCCTCGCTCTCGCCGACCATCCGCGAGGTCAACGATCCCGTCGACGCGGGCGAGTGGCTCGAGGCGACCGTCGACCTCGAGAATCAACGCTCGACCGACGTCACCGAGGACGTCTCGTTGCTCGTCGGCGGGGAGACCCTCGACACCGAGTCGGTGACGGTTGGGGGCGGCGACACCGAGACCATTTCGCTGGGCTACGAGACCTACCCCGTCAGGCGCGACGTCTCGTTCTCGATCGCGGTCGAGGCCGACGGCGAGCGGGACACGCGGACGGTCGAGGTACGCGGGCTGGAGACGAACGACGGTGATGAGGACGACGATGAAGATGACGATGACGACCGCGACCTCGAGGTCGACTTCGTCGACTGCTCGCGCGTCGAGATCACCGGCAGCTTCGAGGACGGTGACACCATCTCGGCACACACCGTCTTCAACACCGATCACGGCGTCGGAACCACGACCGGCGAAGACGTCATCACCATCGGCGATCACGTTCCCGCGCCCTTCTCGGGCATCATCGTCTTCGAAATCGGCGACGAGCGCGACGTCTCCGGGGACGATTCGAGCGCGACGGTCACCGTCGCCGACTACGGCGAACTCGGCACGGCTATCACCGGGATCAGCGACCCGAGCGCGATTGGTGCCTCGACCACCCACTCGAACCCCCACGACTGTAGCGGCGCGATCGAACCTGAAGTGCCGAGCCTCGAGATGGAGTCGGTATCCCCTGCTGGCGACGGCTACGACGTGACGTTCGGCTACACCAACCCGAACGACGTGGCGATCGTGGTAGGAAGTTCGTTCACCGCCGGGACGACCGACGAGTCACCGCCGAACGAACTCGTCGCCGGGAGCGATTCGTTGACGGTTCACTGGACGCCCCAGGACGGGAGCGAACGCCTCGAGTGGACGATCGATCTCTCGGCCTTCGGCGACCTGGGAACGGTACAGGCGGCGACCGAGCCAGCAAGCGCGTACGAGGATGGCGATGACGACGGTGACGAGGACGATGACACCGATCCCGATCCGGAGGCGGGACTGAGCGTTTCCATTGCGGAGGTGCTCGACGGTGTCACCGGCGGCGAATACCTCGAGGTGCAGGTCTCACTCGGCAACAACCACGACCACGAGGTGACCGATACGATCGAGTTGGTCGACTCCGGTGGTACCGTCCTCGACAGCGCCGAGTGGACGCTCGTCGGCCAGTCCACAGAGTACACCGCCCTCGGCTGGGAAACCTACCCCGTCGAGGACGACCAGACGTTTACCGTAACCGTGCGCTCGAGTACGGATAGCGACAGTACTGACGTGACCGTCCACGGGACGGGAGACGACGGCGAAGACGAGTAGGACGACGACCAGCCTCGGTCACCTCACTGTCCAGATCTCCGGTCACCTTGCCGTCCAGATCACCCGACACCTCCTATCCGAAGTACCGGCCACCATGCCGCCCAGATCGCCGGAACGACCGCCCCGGTCACGGACGGGAACGTCTCGAGGTTACCGTTACCGTCGAAAGCGACTGCGACAGGGAGGCAGTCGAGGGTTTCGCCGTCAACCTCGAAAACGCCCGACTATACTATTTGTAGTTTTGAGGACTGCCCAAGAGAAACGAGCAGTGAGGCGACGACAAACGCTGACGAATAGTGAGGACGAGAACGTGCAGACGAACCGGCAGAACGCCGAGGGACTGGACACTGATCAGTACGCAGGCTTCGCACTCAAAAAAAAAAGGGATAGATCGGTGTTACTCGTCGATCTCGAGTTCGAACTGCTCGTTTTCGGTGACGGCGTTGAGCACGACGCTCGTGTTCGACTCCTTGATGTCGGGGTCGGTGAGCAGCGCCTTGATCTGGTCGTTCATCCCGTCGGTGTCTTTGAACTTGCCTACGGCGATCACGTCGTAGTCCCCGGTCACCTCGTACACCGAGATCATCTGGCGATGTTCTTTCAGCGTCTCGGTGATGTCCGGCAGCGCGTTCCCTTCGACTTTCAACTGAATCACGGCGGTCACGTCGTACTCGAGGGCGTCGTAGTTTACGCGAGGGGTGTAGCCCTGGATAACACCCTCTTCTTCGAGATCCGAGAGGTGATTCGAGACGGTCGTGACGGAGACGTCGAGTTCCTCAGCGAGACTGCGGAGACTAGCCCGGCCGTCGCCCAGAAGTGCATTCACCAACTTTGCGTCGAGATTTTCGTACGTCATCACGCTCACCAACTCCCCCCACCCATTAGAACTTTACGAATATCCAATTTCAAACCAGGTAGGGTAGATTTGCGCAGAACAGCAGGATTTTAGTAGTAGACATCGTTGAGGAGAACGACGAGAAGATGACAAGCGGAAATCTCACTGCAACCGAGCAAGCAGTTCTGGACGAAATCGAGGAGAAAGACGTCGACTTCCTTCGCCTGCAGTTTACCGACATTCTGGGTGTCGTGAAGAACGTCGCGGTTCCGGCCCGGCAGGCCGAGAAGGCGTTCACCGAGGGGATCTACTTCGATGGCTCCTCCATCGAGGGGTTCGTGCGCATTCAGGAGTCGGACATGCGTCTCGTTCCCGACCCCGACACGTTCGCGATCCTCCCGTGGAGGCAGAGCCACGAAAGCGCCTCCGCCCGGATGATCTGTGACGTCTACAACACCTCGAGCGGTGAACCGTTCAAAGGCGACCCACGCTACATCCTGAAACGTGCCCTCGATCGGGCGAGCGACATGGGCTACACGGTCAACGCCGCCCCCGAACCGGAGTTCTTCCTGTTCGAAGAGGACGAAGAGGGTCGTGCAACGACGGAAACGAACGACGCCGGCGGCTACTTCGACCTCGCCCCGAAAGACCTCGCGAGCGACGTTCGCCGAGACATCATCTACGGCCTCGAGAACATGGGCTTCGAGATCGAAGCCAGCCACCACGAGGTCGCCGAGGGCCAACACGAGATCAACTTCGAGTACGACGACGCGCTCACCACCGCGGACAACGTCGGCACCTTCCGGACGGTCGTTCGCGCCATCGCCGCCGAACACGGCTACCACGCGACGTTCATGCCCAAACCGATCCCGCGAGTCAACGGCTCGGGCATGCACACCCACATCTCGCTGTTCACCGAGGACGGCGAGAACGCCTTCCACGACGACGACGACGAGTTCAACCTCTCGAGCAGCGCCAAATCGTTCCTCGCGGGGGTTCTCGAGCACGCCCCGGCGATCACGGCCATCGCGAACCCGACGGTTAACAGCTACAAGCGCCTGGTGCCTGGGTACGAGGCCCCGGTGTACGTCGCCTGGTCTGACCGTAACCGCTCGGCACTCATCCGCAAACCGGCTGCCCGCGTGCCTGCAGCCTCCCGGGTCGAATTGCGCTCGCCCGACCCGTCGTGTAACCCGTACCTCGCCCTCGCCGTCATGATCCACGCAGGGCTCGACGGCATCGAGCAGAACCTCGAGGCCCCCGACCCGGTTCGGGAGAACATCTACGAGTTCGACGAGGAGAAACGCGAGGAGTACGGCATCGACACGCTCCCGACGAACCTCGGCGAAGCCGTCGAGGCACTCGAAGAGGACGAGGCCATCTTCAGCGCCCTGGGCGAACACGTCGGTCCGAAGTTCGTCGAAGCGAAGAAACAGGAGTTCAACGAGTACCTCATCGAGGTCTCCGAGTGGGAACTCGAGAAGTACCTCGAGACGTTCTAACGTCGGGCTGACGGCTCCACGTCGGCACCTTCGTTGTCGATCGTTTTTCGGCCCTTTTGCACACCGTCGAACCGGTACTACGAACGTTGCCCTCGACCTCGAGTACGAGTCACGAGGTACGAGTCACGAGTCACGACCGATACCGCTCGCTGGGACAGGGGAACGCCGGTACAGGGGGCAGAAACAACTCGCTGCAGGGAAAATCGGTGACGGGACTTACTCGAGGTGGATCGCCGGCCGGAACGGCCGGGCTTGACTCGCCTTGCCGGCAGGGTCGACCGGGTCGGCGTCCTCGGCGTAGATCTCGACGTCGGCGTCGAACTCGCGGGCCAAGAAGTCAACGGCTTCCTCGTAGACCCCGACCTCGTCGATCGCAGCGAGGGTCTCGAGGGTGTCGTCGTCGCGCTCGCGGACGAACGCGACGAGGTCACCGACGAGGTCGTTGACGGCGTTGCCCTTCTCGCGTAATTCCTCGTTTTGCATGACCTGCCCCATTACCGCGCCCTGGTTCGGGCCAGTATCTACGACGGTGTCGAACACCTCGCGCTTCCAGTCAGCCGCGGCGTAGATCCGGATCGTCTCCGGATCGGTGTCGGTGACGTCGACGATGTCGTGAACGTCCTCGACCAGATCCTTCACCAGTCCTTCCTCGGCCAGCACGCTCGCCGCCTCGAACTCGGGCACCGGGTCGGGCCACGGGACGTCCTCGGCGGGTTCGCCCGTCAGGCGCTCGTGGAGTTCGTTCGCCATGAACGGGACGAACGGCGCCAGCAACCGCAGACGCGTCTCGAGTACCGTCTGGAGCGTCCATCTCGCCCCTGGCCGCTCGAGGTCGGCCCGGCGGCGGTACCACTTGAGGTGCTCCTCGAAGCGGTAGAAGGCCGTCTGGCTGGCTTTTCGGGTTTCGAAGCGTTCCATGGCGTCGGTGACCGCCTGAACGGTCTCCTGCAGTCGAGCCAGGAGCCAGCGGTCGACCTGTTCGAGTTCCCGTTCGCCCGCAGGGGCGTCGATGATCTCCTCCGCGCGGTTCCAGAACCGCTCGAGTTGATCGCGGGTGGAGCCGACCTCCTCGGCGCGCCAGTCGTAGTCCTGCCACGGCTCGGAGCTGTTGAGCAGGAAGAATCGAACCGTGTCCGCCCCGTAACGGTCGATTGCCTCGCCGGGCAACACGACGTGGCCCTTCGAGGAACTCATCTTCTCGCCCTCGAGCAGGCCCATGCCCATGATGGTGATCCCCTCGGGCCACTTGGGCTGGTCGAACAGTTCGGCGTGGTGGTAGAGGAAGAAGGTCAGGTGATTCGAGATGAGGTCGTTGGCCGAACAGCGGTAGTCGATGGGGTACCAGTAGTCCCACTCCTCGCGCAGTTCCTGGGCCGTCTCGTGGTCGCCCTCGCCCAGCAACAGCGTGTCGAAGAACGTCGGCGTCAGCTCCTCGACCGGCACGTCCTGCAGCCGGTGTGCGACCGTGTAGTAGGACATGTAGATGGTCGAGTCGCTCAGGGGCTCGATGATGAAGTCCTCGTCCCACGGCAGTGGCGTGCCAAGTCCGTAGTTTCGGATGCAGGGCCACTCCTGCAGCCAGTCGACGGTGTGGTCGTACTGCTCGCGGGTGTTCGACGGAATCGCGTCCAGGTTCGCGACCGCCTCCTTCGTCTTCGCCTTCCAGTCCGCGTCGTTGTACCGCAGGAACCAGGTGTCCTGATAGGAGACGACGACTTTGCCACCGGCTCGAGAGATGACCGGCTCCGGGAAGTCGTACATCGCACCGAAGGCTCCCTGGGACTGGAAGTGGGCTTTCAGTTCGTCGCGAACGTCCTCGACGACTGCACCACCGTACTCACCGTACTCGTCGTTGAGTTCACCCTGGTGGAATTCACGGTTGTAGAGCTCCTGGGTGACGTCCTTCAGGGCGGGGTCGTCCGAGGCGTCGATCCCCGCGGATTCGACGGCATCCTTCGCGGGAACGTCACCGTAGCCCTCCACGGAGAGGATCGGGATGGGGTCGATGTCGGCGACGGCGTCGGCGTCGAGGCCGTACGCCTCGAGCCGGGCGGTGTCAGCTTTGGCCTCCTGCAACGCCAGGTAGTCGTCGGGGCTGTGGGCGGGAACCGACATGACGACGCCCGACCCGCTGTCGGTGTCGACGAAGTCGGCCGGGAGGATCAGTACCTCGTCGCCGGTCACCGGATTCGTGACCGTCTCGCCGACGTATTCCTCGCCGCGAACCTCGCGTTCGACCGCGACGTCGTGCGCCTGGTACTCGAGTTTCTCGGCGGCTTCGACCGAGACGACCCAGCGCTCGCCGTCCACGTCGGCTTCGACGTACTCGCCGGCAGGGTCGACGTACGCGTTGGTGACCCCGCGAACCGTCTCGGGGCGCAACGTCGCCATCGGGAAGGTCGTGCCGTCGCCCTCGAATTTGACGAGCGTGTACTCCTGGTACTCGACGTCCTCGCCCTCGAGCAAGTCGTGGGTCGTGACGGGGTTCTCCTGTTCGGTACAGAACTTGACCGGGTGGAGCCCTTTCTCGAGCAGGCCGCGCTCTTTGAGGGTCTCGTACTGCCAGGTGATGAAGCGCTGGTAGCGCTCGTCGTTCGTGGTGAACTCCCGGCGCCAGTCGATCGAGAGTCCCAGTTGTTGCATCCCCTGCTTGTAGCTGCAGTCGGCCTCCTCGATGAAGTACCGGGCGTACCCCATCGGCGTCTCGAGGTTCTTCAGATCTGATTTGGGAACGCCGAAGGCGTTCTGGAGGCTGTCGATCTGGCTCTCGTCGCCCTTCTTCAGGCGTTCGACAGCACCGACGATCGGCGTCCCGGTGACGTGCCAGGCGATCGGAAAGAGGACGTTGTCGCCCTGCTGGCGTCGGTAGCGGGCGTAGACATCGGGGACGGTGTACGTGCGCGCGTGTCCGATGTGCATCCCGCCGCTCGGGTAGGGGTAGGGCACCGTTACGAAGGTCGATTCGTCCGGATCTCGTCGGTCGGGATCGGCCTCGTACCGGCCCGACTCGGCCCAGCGCTGGCGCCACCGGGCCTCGAGTTCCTGTGGGTCGTAGCTCATGGACGCCTCTTGTCGTGGGGAGGGTAAAAGGACTCCCACATTGACTGATGGATCTGTTTCAACGCGACGGCGTGTATCGAACGGAGCCCGCAATCGAATCCAACAGCGGCTCCCAACCCACGGCACGTTCGTCCCATCACTCGACCTCCTCGAGCAACTCGACCGTCGACCTGATCGTCACCGGCGAGACGTCTGCGACGTCGGCCGCTCCGGCCTGCGTAATCGGCTCAGTTTCGAGGCGGATCGAGGCCTGGTACAAACACCCGGCGGCGACGCCGCCGGGATGGCGGCCACCGATCAACCCCTGTTCGAGGAGACGGGTAACGTGGTCGTGGGCCCGCCGCTCGATGTCGGAGTCAACATCGAGTTTCGAGGCGAATCGCGGTAGGTACTGGGTCGGATCGACCGGGCCAACTGGCAACTCAAGTTCGCGGTTGAGTGCCCTGTAGGCCGCCTTGAGTTCGTCTTCGGTAGCCCTGGCCACACCGACGATTTCGTCGATCGTTCGTGGCAGCGACAGCACGCGACAGGTCGCGTACACCGACCCGGCAGCGAACCCCTCGAGCGACCGTCCCTGTAACAGGTTTTCCCGCTGGGCCGATTTGAACAGCGAACACGCCTGGTCGCGAGCCGTCGCTGGTAACGAGAGCCGACTCTGTACCCGACGGATTTCGGTGAACCCGTACACCTGGTTTCGATCCGCTTTCGTCGCGATTCGTGCCCGGTTGTGTTCGCGTCTGAGGCGGGCAACCTGCCGACGCTTCCGTCCGGTGAGCCGCGTGCTCGAGCGGTAGCCGATCTCCGTCGAGAGCCCCCGATCGTGACGCGACCGCGTCAGTGGTGCCCCCGTTCGTCGTCGCGAATCGTCTTGCTCTCCAAAGGATCGCCACTCCGGCCCCCGGTCGATCGGTTCCTCCCCACACACGAGCCCGCAGTCTTCACAGAGCGTCTCCGTCTCACACGACCGCAACCGGCCGTTACATTCTGGACAGCGGGTTCGTACAGCGTCTTTCGCCATCACCCTTATTTCTGCCCCTACTATATTTAAATAACTAGCTCGTGTTCTGTGTTAGAAGTTCCCGGAATCGATGGTTCCAGATTCGAGAACCGAGAGACTGGGTGGTGTCTACCGATCGATACGAGTGCCCCGAATTACGTGCTGGGCTGGGGCTGTGTGGTGAGTCGGCGTTCCCTACTCACTTCGCGTCGGATCGGGCTCTGGCTGGGTGACGAACTCGAGGAGGTCGTCGGTCGTCACCTCGAGGCCCTGCCGGCTGAAAAACGAGGCGACGTTCTTGCAGTCTCGCTCGAGGAAGTCGCGGCTGTTGGGGTGGTGGACGGTGACGGCCTGGCCGAGGTCGATGACGACGAGCTGGCCCTCGTGGAAGACGACGTTGTACTCGCTGAGATCGCCGTGGATCAGCCCGGCCGAATAGAGCCGACGCATGTACTCCCGGAGCACTTCGTAGGCTGTCTGAGGGTTCTCGATGTGAACCTCGCCGAGGCGTTTCGCGCGACCCTCCTCGTTGCCGATGTACTCCATCACGAGCACGTTGCGCTCGGCGGCGATTGGTTCCGGAACGCGAAGGCCCGCCTTCCGGGCGCGCTCGAGGTTCGCCAGTTCCTTTTTCACCCAGGCGAGGACGACGTCCTTCTTCTTGCCGCCCAACCCCTCGAACCGTGGGTCGCCCTCGAGGTAATCGCGCATCTGGCGGAAGTTCGAGGCGTTGATCCGGTAGACCTTGACGGCGACCTCGCGGTCGTCGCCCAGGGCGTGGTAGACGTTGGCCTCCTTGCCCGTCGAAATCGGCCCGCCGAAGGCCTCGACGTGGCCGTCCTGGACGAGTTTGTAGAGGGCGGCGAAGGTGGCGTCGTCGAACACCGATTGCTCGACCTTGAACTGATCGGCGTCCTTGATCCGTTTCTCGAACTGCTCGAACTCGCGGTCGCGCTTTCTGGCGATCCGGTCGGCTTCCGTGTCGGTGACGTCGATCTCCTCCCACTCGTCACCGGGGGTGTCCGCTTCCTCGAGGTCGACCAGTCCGAACTCCGATGGCATCTACTCGAGAGTAGGCGGCCAGACGGGTAAAACCGTGGGTGTCGTTCCCGCGTCGTACTGGCACTACAGGTACGGGAGTGATAGTCGATCACACTCGAGAACGGTCTGACCGCGAGCCGTGCAGATTTAACGGGTGGGAGCGCCAACGCCCGCACAATGCCACTCGCCGACGAGGACAACCCCTATCTCCGCGACCCGCCGACGGACTTCGAGTCCCCCGAGGAACTCGACCTCGAGGACGCCAGACGAGAGGTCGAACAACTTCACGAGGCCATCCGGGAACACGACCGGCGTTACTACGTCGAGAACGATCCGATCATCGCCGACCGCACCTACGATCGGCTCTTCTCGCGGTTACAGGAACTCGAGGAAACCTTCGACCTCGACCATCCCGACAGCCCGACCCGCGCGGTTGGTGGCGAACCCCTCGAGGCCTTCGAGACCGTCGAGCACGTCGCCCCGATGCTCTCCATCGATCAGTCAGGCGAGGCAGCGGACGTTCGGGAGTTCGACGCACGCGTCCGCCGGGAACTCGAGGCGGCGGGGTACGACGGCGAAATCGCCTACGTCTGTGAACCCAAGTTCGACGGCGTCTCGATGGCGTTCGTCTACGAACAGGGGCGCCTCGAGCGTGCGGTCACCCGCGGCGACGGCCGCGAGGGCGACGACGTGACGCGAAACGCCCGCACGATCGGCTCCGTCCCGCAGAAACTACACGACGAGCCGCCCGCGTTCTTCGCCGTCCGCGGCGAGGTCTACATGCCCAAAGACGCCTTCCAGGCGCACAATCGCGAGCGGATCGAACGCGGCGAGGAGCCCTTCGCCAACCCGCGAAACGCCACAGCGGGGACGATCCGCCAGCTCGATCCCGCCGTCGTCGCCGACCGCCCGCTCGAGGTCTTCTACTTCGACGTGCTCGAGGCCAGCGACCTCGAAGAGAGCCACCTCGACGAACTCGAGACGTTCCCCACCTACGGCCTGCGAACCAACGACCGCATCGAACGCGTGACGGACATCGAGGAGGCGATCGACTACCGCGATCGGCTGCTCGCGGAACGAGACGACCTCCCCTACGAGATCGACGGCGTGGTGATAAAGGTCGACACCCGCGAGGCGCGCGAGGAACTCGGACGCACCGCGCGCCACGACCGGTACGCCTTCGCCTACAAGTTCCCCGCCCGTGCGGAGGTGACCCCCATCGTCGACGTCGCCGTCCAGATCGGCCGCACCGGACGGGTCACACCGGTCGCGCTGCTCGAGCCGGTTGACGTCGGCGGCGTCACGGTCTCGCGGGCGAGTCTCCACAACCCCGAAGAGATCGCCGCGAAGAACGTCGATATCGGCGACACCGTCCGCGTCCAGCGCGCCGGCGACGTGATCCCCTACGTCGAAGAGGTCGTCGAGAAGGCGGCGGAAAACGAGCCCGATAGCCACTACGACCTTCCAGATACCTGCCCCGTCTGTGACAGCGCGATCGAACGCGACGGCCCCTTGGCGTACTGTACGGGTGGCCTGGCCTGTGACGCCCAGCTTCGGCGATCGATCGAGTACTACGCGAGCGACGACGGCCTCGACCTCGAGGGGCTGGGCGAGAAGACCGTCCGCCAGCTCGTCGATGCAGGGCTGCTCGAGGGCGTCGCCGACCTCTACCGGCTCCCCGACCGGCGCGAGGAACTGCTCGCCCTCGAGGGCTGGGGGGAGACGAGCGTCGAGAACCTGGTGAGCGAACTCGAGGCGGCGCGCGAACCGCCCCTCGCCGACTTCCTCTCGGCGCTCGGCATCCCTCACGTCGGGCCGACGACGGCGCGCGAACTGGCCCGTGAGTTCGGTACCTTCGAGTCCTTCCGCGAGACGGCCGTGTACGACCCGGCCACGCTCGAGGGCGTCGACGACGTGGGCGAGACGGTCGCGGAGACGATCCACGAGTTCTTCGCGAGCGAGGCCAACGCCGCGGCGGTCGACGACATCCTCGAGCACGTGAGCCCCCAGGAGGTCGAGGCCGACGACGCGGGCGACGAACTCGAGGGTCTCACGTTCGTCTTCACCGGAGCGCTCGAGGACGTGACCCGCGGGGAGGCACAGGAACTCGTCGAACGCCACGGCGCGAACGCGACGAGCAGCGTCTCGGGGAACACCGACTATCTCGTCACGGGCGCGAATCCGGGTGCAACGAAGCTGACGGATGCCGAGGAAAACGACGTGGAACGGCTCGAGGAGAGTGACTTCTGGGCGTTTCTCGAGCAACGGGGAATCGGGGAATAATACCCGATTTGGCGGCTATCGCGCCGAGACCACACCTCAAAGATCAGCGTTTTCGAACCGGAGATAGCCGATCGCCAGCGGCACGGCGATCCAGGCCGCCAGGATCAGGATGGCGAACCAGTGCTGGAGGTAAAACGGCTGTGAGACCGTGTCGACCGCCTCGGGGTTCTCGACGAAGAACTGGTTCGCGTCGACGAACGACGTGTTCGGGATGTCGTGTCGCAGCGAGAGGATGGCAAAGAGGACGTCCATGAAGATGACGAAGAGGTCAAATCGCAGGATGAACAGGTACAGATCCCCGGTGAACAGGTCGAGCTGACCGTTCACGTAGCCGAAGATGCTGTCCCACAGGTAAAAGAGGAAGAAGACGGCGACGCCGGCGACGGTTGCGCGCGTCTCGGTACTGGTGAACGCCGAGACGGTGACGCCGATCGCGACGAAGACGACCCCGAAGAGGATCGTCACGAGGACGAGGGCGACGTACTCGAACACCGGTAGTTCGCCCGTCTGGACGAACAGGATGAGCGCGGCGGGGACGAACCCGGTGAGGATCGCCGCCGTGAGCAGTCCAGACCGGCCGAGGAACTTCCCGAGGATGACCTCACCACGGGTGTGGGGCAACGAGAGGAGGATACGGATGCTCCCCATCTCGCGTTCGCGGACGATCGATTTGATGCTCACGATGAGACCGGTCAACGGTATCAGGAAGATGACGGCGAAGATCGCCGAAAAGCCGAGCAACCCGAGCAGGACGATATCGCCTTCGCCCTCGGGACTTCCACGGGTCGCCAGGTAGGTGAACCCGCCGATCGAGAGCAAGAACAGCGCCATGAGCGACCAGAGCAGCTTCGATCGGATGCCGTCCCGGAAGTCCTTCCGGACGATGGCAGTGACGCTCATGCGGGCACCTCCGTGTACTGGCGGAAGACCTCGTCGAGCGACGCTTCCTCCGTCGAGAAGTCCTCGACGACGATTCCGGCGTCCTCGAGGGTACCGAGAACGGCTGTCTTCGAGCCCTCAGTTTCGACGGCGACGGTCTGCCCGTCGCCACCGGTATCGGCGAGCACCTCGACCCCGTTCACGCCACCGACGGCGTGGACGGCCTCGAGTGCCGCCTCGTCGACGCGGTCGACCTCGATCAACAGCCGGCCGCTGGTCGAAACCGAGTCACGGAGCCCCTCGACGCTGTCGATGGCGACCATCTCGCCATCCCGGATGATCCCGACCCGGTCACAGACCGCTTCGACCTGCTCCAGGATGTGACTCGAGAAGAAGATCGTCGTCCCGCGCTCGTTCTCCTCGCGGATCAACTGGCGCATCTCGCGAGCGCCGTTCGGGTCGAGGCCGGTCGAGGGTTCGTCGAGGATCAGCATGTCCGGGTCGCCGACCATCGACATCGCAAAGAGCAGGCGCTGGGCCATCCCTTTCGAGTAGCCGCCAGTCTTCCGGTCGCCCTCCTCGGCGCTCAGGCCGACGCGCTCGAGCAGGACGTCGGGATCGTCGTCCGTGCCTTTCGATTCGATGGCGAACTCGAGGTGCTGGCGCCCGGTCAGTCGGTCGTAGGTCGTAAACCCTTCCGGGAGGACGCCGAGACGCTGGCGAATTGCTTTGCTCTCTTCCTGGGCGTCCATCCCGAGGACGGACACCGACCCGCTGGTCGGGCGGATGAAATCGAGGAGGAGGTTGATTGTCGTCGACTTGCCGGCGCCGTTCGGGCCAAGGAACCCGAATATTTCGCCGTCTTCGACGGTCAGCGAGAGGTCGTCCAGGGCGGTGACGTCGCCGAATCGCTTCGTCACGTTCGTGACAGCGATCGCGTTCATACGATCATCATCGTGACCGAGTACTTAATACCCGCCGATATTGTTTTTGTGCCTATAGGAACACGGTGCTGTAAACACTCGTGGGGGCACCGTCCCCCATTGGCATCGGCCCGACGATCGAACCACAGCGGGTGGCTGGCTCGAGACACAGCCCTTATGCTCGCGTCGCCTGTACTCTCGACCGATGTACGTCATCGGAACCGTCGGACTGCCCGGAAGCGGCAAGGGCGAGGCAGCCACCGTCGCCCGGGAGGAAGGGATTCCGGTCGTCACGATGGGCGACGTCGTTCGACAGGAGACCGCCGACCGCGGTCTCGACCCGAGCAAAGATCACGGGACGGTCGCCCAGGCCCTCCGGGAGGAAAACGGCCCAGCGGCCATCGCCAAACGCTCCCTGCCGATGCTCGAGGATCGCCTCGAGACGAACGAGGCCGTCCTCGTCGACGGCATTCGGTCGGGAACCGAGGTCGACGTGTTCGAGGCACGCTTTGGCGACGCGTTCACGCTGGTGAGCATCGAGGCCCCCTTCGACCTCCGCAGAGAGCGCCTGTCCGATCGCGGCCGCGACGCCGGCGAACGCGACGGTGGCGAGGGGCTCGAAGCCCGGGACGAACGCGAGCGCGGGTTTGGCATGGACGACGCCATGGATCGGGCGGACGTCGTCATCGAGAACACCGACACGCTCGAGGCGTTCCGCGACCGGATTCAGGCGGTTCTCGACGCGGCGGCTGACGGTGCCGTTGACGGCGAGGAGCTGAACGGCGTCCAGACCGAAGTGAACCCGAACATCGAGTCGGAGCACTGATCGTCCCGATGGCACCCATTTACCGCGTCGAGGTCGAGATCACGGCGCCCGTCTACGACACGGAGGTCACGAGCCGCGTCGAGGACGCCGTGCGGAACCTGTTCCCGAACGCCGAGCCCGACGAGCGGTTCGGCGAGGTGACCGCGACGGTGCACTCCCTCGAGCACTTCTCCGAGTGCCTCCACCGTCAGGAAATCCTCGACACGGCCCGCGGCGAGTTCTTCAAACATCGCGAGGGAGACACGTTCCACTTCGCGCTCAAGAAACAGGCCGCGTTCGAGGGGCGCGTCAACTTTTCCGTCGGCGAACCCGACGAGTTAGGCGAGATTGCCGTCCGCGTTCGTGTCGACGAGCCAGACCTCGAGGCGTACGTCGATCACATCGCTCCGCCAACGGAGGACGGGCGACCGATCGACGCCGAGTGAGGGCTGTTCTTTCGGCACCGCAGTACTCCCGTCGCGTCAGGACACGCGCTCGAGCACAGCCGCCCGAAGTTCCTGGGGGTCGTCGACGACTTCGTCGGCAGCCGAGCGGTCGATCCCCTCGTGGGCGTCGATGGCGTAGGCGATACAGGTCGTTCCTGCGCGGGCGGCCGCCCGAATGCCGTGTTCGGAGTCCTCGACGACGATGCACGATTCCGGTTCGACGTCGAGGACGGCCGCGGCGTGCTCGAAGATGTCGGGTTCTGGTTTGCCCGGGTCGTCGATCTCCTCGGCGCTGACGACCGCGGTGAACTGGCCCTCGAGATCGAAGCGCTCGAGGACGATGTCGATCCAGTTGTGCGGCGACGAGGAGACGACCGCCCGTGGAACGTCCCGCTCTTCGAGCGTCTCGAGGAGGTCGTGGGTGCCCTCGAGGAGTTCCACTCGCTCGTGGTAGATGTCCTGGGCGACGTCCTCGAACAGGTCGATGAACTCCTCCCGGGAGACGGCCGTCTCGTACTCCGCGTCGAGATAGTCGTAGATCTCGCGGTAGTTCATGCCGGTGATCTCGGCGACGGCGACGTCCTGGTCGCGAACGACGGCGGGGAGGAGTTCCTCGCGCTCGAGGTCGACCCAGTAATCCTCCGAGTCGACGAGGACGCCGTCCATATCGAAGAGCACTGCGTGCATACTGCTCGGGGTACCATTCCGGTGGCCATAGTGGTTTGGACGATTGACTCGAGTTCGTGACGATCTATAGTAGCCACTGCAAGTCAATGCACATCTGATCGCCAAACGTATCGGCGATCAGTGTGTAAATCGTTGCAGTTGTCACTATAACCGCGGGGTCGTTCCAGTGTCCAATGACACCACCAACCCCCTTTTCGCATTCTCACGGTATGCTAACACAAAGCCTATCTACATTTATACCAATCCTCAAACGTATGACACACGAGCAAGACGACAGGCCGGATCTGTACACCTTCGGCGAAGCCTTCCTCTTCGGTGCGGTAGCTCCTGGGTTGTCGTTGATCGCGCTGACGGCCGCTCCGCTTCGGGGTTTCGGCGACCTGCTGGTGGCGGTCTGGCTCGTCGCGTTGGCGCTTGCCACCGCGGGGCTGGGCCTGTGGCGGGCACTCCCTACGGACTCACTACTCGGTGGAGGATTACTGGGATTGGCAACCGGCTGGATCGTCGGCTCGTCGCTGTTCGGACTCGATTTCGTCGTTCTAATTCTCGCGTTCGTCGGGGCGATTCCCATCGTCGTCGGAACCTGGATCGCATACGAACTCCGCGAACGCGCTGGCGAAAACCACGCATCCGTTGGCCGCTGGCGTCTCGTGTTTGTGGTTCTGTTCCTCACCATTGTGGGCCTGGTACTGCTCGCCGTCCGCTGAGAGAGGTGGAATCGACGGCACTGTCTCCTAGATAACTCCCCGGCAGCGAGTACGTCGATCGGCCAATAGCCGTCACCAGCTGTCTCGACGTGAGTGTCAGACTCACTCGGCGTCGACGTCCGGTCGCTCGTAGGCACCCGCCCGCTCGAGATCACCGCGGCGTCTGAGCACCGACGGCGTGCGACAGATTCCGGGCGCGCCCGTCACCTGGGGCACGGTGCAGTTGTTGCAGTTTTCACAGAGGACGCGCGTCGCTGGTGATAGCTCCCTCCCACCGGAATCGGACTCGAGCAGCCGCGCACCGAGTCGGGGTTCGGCGTAGAACGGGCGGGCCATCCCGACCATATCACAGGCTGGATCGGCGTCGCCGGCCCCCAACAGTCGATCCATCTGGCCGCGCTCGCGGATCCCACCCTCTGCGAGTACGGGGATCGACACCGCCTCGCGGACGCGCCGGCAGAAATCCTTGTTCCACGCCGGGTCGAAGTCGTAGACGAGCGACTCGAGCCGGTTGCCCAGAGCGACCAGCCGTCGCCGCCACGAGCCGCCGAAAGCCTCGTCGTACTCGTCCCAAAGGGCGTCGTTTGCCCAGGCCCGTTTGGGATACTGGCCCCGGACGATGCTCATGTCCCAGGCGACGGAAGTGGTGACTGGGACGACCGCGTCGTAGCCGATTCGCTCGAGTCGTCGGGCGATCTCGACCCCGTTCTCGAGCGAGAGCTTGCGGCGCACGAACGGCCACGGCGGGGCTGGCGTCTCGGCGGGCACCTTCGTGATGAGGGGGACGTCGCCGGCCCGGTCGCGAACCTCGTCGTGGACGAGCGCGAGAAACGCGAGGCGTTCCTCGGGCGAGCCGCCGAACTCGTCGTCCCGGCGGTTGTAGAACGGCGAGAGAAACTGCTGGACGATCCCCATGTTGGCCCCCGAGAGGTGGATCCCGTCGTAGCCGGCGTCGGCGCAGGAGGCGGCGGCACGGCCGAAGTCAGCCGCCAGGTCGTACACCTCCTCGGTCGTGAGTACGTGGGGCTGAAACGAGAGGAATCCCGCACTGTCGAGCGCCCGCAGCGGGAACGGCAGCGGCGAAACGGCCAGTTGCTCGAGGTCGGGGTGCTCCCGACGGTAGCCGGCGTGCCAGGTCTCCATGCTTCGGAGGCCGCCGTACTCGAGCTGGACGAAGATCCGGCCCCCGTGGTTGTGGATCTGGTTGGTGAGCCGCGAAAGCCGGGCGACGAATGCGGGGTCGTGAACGCGCGTCATGCCCGGAGCCGCACAACCGCCCTCACCGCGGACGATCGTCGCGCCCTGACAGAGGAGGCCGACGCCGGACTCGGCGGCTGGCTCGAGGTCGTCGATCAGGGTGTCGACGGCGTCGGGGCCGTTTCCCGCACACTCGAGGACGGGCGCACGGTACAGCCGGTTCGGAATTTCGACGCCGCCGATCTCGAGCGGTGCCTCGAGCCGTGTCATGGATCCACTTCCATGGCGTGACACAAGAGGGTAGCGCCGGCTCCCAGTGGCCGTGTTCGGATACGATCGCAAGTACTCGGTACGCAGTTCAAATCGGTTGCAGACCAGTCAGCGTGGAGCCGAACACCGCCGCTGTCGGAGTATGGCGGCACCGGCATCCGAAACGAATCGAGAACACTCGAACCGACGGTTCACGTCCGTTTCACGAAAATCGACAGTCCGCGACTGCAACGCTCGAGCGTCTACAGCCCGTGCCCGTATCCGCGGCTCTCGAGATACTCTTTCGTCCGCCCGAGGACGACGTACTCCGCGTCCTGCAGCTCCGCGACGGAGCCCGAGCCGGTGACGAACATCGCCGTCTTCAGCTCGAGCACCAGCGTCTCGAGGAGGTCGACCACGGCCTCGGTGCTCTGGCCAGCCGGCGAGAGGAACGGCTTGGCGAGTCCGCCCGCGGTCGCCCCGAGTGCGATGGCCTTCGCGACGTCCATCCCCGATCGGACGCCGCCGCTGGCGATTACCGTGTCGTGAACGCTCGCGGCCTCGAGCGTACTCACCGCCGTGGGGACGCCCCAGGCCCGGAACACCTTGCCGACGTGTTCCTGGCGGGTGGCACCGACGGCGGCGGCGCGGTAGGATTCGATGCCCGACCAGGTGGTGCCGCCCTTGCCGGCGACGTCGATGGCGTGAACCCCCGCCTCGGTCAGCCGTTCGGCCGTCGAACGGGAGATGCCGTTCCCCGTCTCCTTGACGACCACCGGCACCGACAGCTCGCTGGCGACGGTTTCGATCTCCTCGAGGCAGCCGCGGGCGTCGACGTCACCCTCGGGCTGAACGGCTTCCTGGAGGAAGTTGAGGTGGACGGCCATCGCGTCGGCGTCGATCATTTCGACGGCGCGCTCGACGTCGGCTACGTCGTACTCGAGCAACTGGGCGGCACCCACGTTCCCGTAGAGGAAGGCGTCGGGGCCGGCTTCCCGGACGACGGTGTAGGACTCGAGCAGGTCGGGATCGTCGAGTTCGAGGCCCGCGCGCTGACTCCCGACGCCCATGGCGACGCCGACCTCCTGGGCGGCAGCCGCGAGGTGGCGGTTGATCTTCGTCGTGTTGGGGTGGCCCCCAGTCATGCTCTCGATGACGATGGGGGCGGCTAGTTCCTCCTCAAAGAGCGACACGCTGGTGTCTATCTCGTCACGGTGAATCTCCGGGAGCGCCTCGTGAACGAGTTCGATATCTCCGAACCCAGTTCCCGAGGTCTCGACGTCTTCTTCTTCGATGATGCGGATGTGGTCGTCTTTGCGGTCGGATGTCTCGGGCATCGCTTCGTCTCTGATGAGTCGTTAGCCGGGGGTATTGAAAAGGTGTCCTTTCGGGTCGCTCCAATCGAGGTGTAAACGCTATCGCACTGATATGTTGGGATCACAGCCGTCGATCCGTGATCGAGAGGGATCACCCTCCTTCATAGTGCGTGGTGTGTTACCTACAGTCATGGATGACGTGCTCGCCGACATCGAATACCTCTCACGCTCGCCTCATCGAGTACCGATACTCGCCGTATTGGCCGAGCAGCCACGAGATCGACGGGAGCTCCGGTCGGTGACCGGCGCCTCGGCGTCGACGGTCAGTCGAACGCTTCGGGCGTTCGAAACGCGCCACTGGATCACGCGGAACGGACACCGGTACGAGACGACCCAGTTGGGATCGTTCGTCGCCGTCGGAGTACAAACCCTCATCGACCGGTTCGAGACGGAACGTACCCTCCGCGAGATCTGGGAGTGGCTCCCCGAGGATCTCGCCTCGCTCCCACTCGAAACCATCGCCGAGGCGACCGTGACGACGGCGGACGCCGACGATCCCTACCGACCCGTTACCCGTTTTCGGACCCTGCTCGAGGGGACGGAGACGTTCCGGTTCGTCGGCTTCGAACTGGCGCTGCTCGAGCCCTGCAAGGACGACCTCTGCCAGCGGATCATCGACGGGGTCGAGGCCGTCGTCATCGACCCGCCGAGCGTCGTCCGCTACATCCGGTCGACGTACCCCGCCCTCTCGACGCGAACGCTCGAGAGCGGGAACCTCACGGTGCTGGTACACGACGAACCGCCGCCGTACGGACTCTGCCTGTTCGACGATCGGATCGGCGTGAGCAGCTACTCGCCCGAGACGGGCGCCGTTCGGGCGCTGATCGACAGCGACGAGCCCCGGGTACGGACGTGGGCGGAAGCGACGTTCGACGAGTATCGGGCGGCGGCCGAGCCGATGTCGGTGGAAGCCTAAGACGATCCCCGTCCGCCGGCCCACAACGCGCAATCGACGGTTCGATACCGGCCACCGACTCGAGCGATCCGGTCGACGGGTCGAGATCTCGCCTTTGATATATAATTCATAGTAACTATAGAGATAGTAATCAATAGCTATAGAAGATATAGCGTGAGAGTGAACCGGCCCCCGTCCGTAGCCGGTCGCAATGACCACCGCGGAGGCGCCCGCCTCGGACACCCGGACGCGACCGGAGTTCGAGGGAAGCGTCTCGACCGACTCGACGCTCTCGGAACAACGGGAGCCCCTCGAGTGGACGGTCGAGCCGGCGACAACCCGTACCGGGCGCTGGGTGCTGTACGGGCAGGTAGCGGCTCTCGAGGGGGCGCTTGGACTCGCGGCGCTGCTCGGCGTGGCACACCTCGCGACCAGCGGCGGCGTCTGGGCGCTACTCGGGCTCGCGATGGTGAGTCTCGCTGTCGGGCTCGCCTGGCGGTACGGGTTCGCGGCGGCGCCACTCGAGCGCTGGCGCCCCGGCGGTGCCGGCTGGGGGCTCGAGGGGGATCGCGTGGCTGGCGCGTTCGTCTTCGGCACCGTCGGCTACGTGGCCGTACTGGCGACGTTCGGCCTGGTGACCACAGGGATCGTCGCACTTGCGGCAATAACGGCAACGGGCGTCGCGACGACCGTCGTCGGTAACGTCGCGGCGTCGGGACGACTCGAGCCCGAAGCCGGATCGCTCGCCTTCGCCGGCCGTGACGTCGACCTCGAGACCGTCCGAACCGCCAGAACGCTCGCCGTCGGCGACCTGTTCGTGATCTACCTCGGCGGCGAACGGACGCTGGATCGGCTGCGCTGGCTGGCGGTACCCGAACCCGCGGCCGCCGATCTCGTGGACGGGCTCGAGCGGCTCGGCGTCCGCACGATACCGATTTCGGACACGATCGAGCGCCGTACGTGGGGCTGGCTCGATCCCCGACGGCTAGAACCGGCCGACCGACAGCTGCTGATCGTCGGCGGCGTGACGGGCGTGACGGGCCTCGGACTCCGGTGGGGGATCGAGTCCGGCCTCACGAGGCTGGTCGGGGACAGCCTCGCAGCACTCGGGGTCATCGGGCTGACGATCGGCGTCGCTCGAGCGCTCCGAGCACGCTGGCGGGTCGATTGAGGGGGTCGAGCGGCCAGTTTGTTTCGAGAGGTGGCAGAGTCGAGTGTGCGCTGAAACACACACGGCGCATGCCGGAATGACACCAGGGCACACGCCGGAAAGACACCGTTATTGCGCCAGCCCCGATAGGCGAACCCAGATGACGGAGTCGCGGGTCTCGAGCGTCGTGCGTGCCGTCCGGCTGATCGGGAGCGTCCGCCATCGTGTCGAGCTTCGCCACCGGCGGAAACACCCCCAACTGGTCGCAGCGGTGCTCCTCGGCGCGACGTTCGGCACGCTGTTAGTCGTCGGCTCGGTTCCGCTCCCGGTGGTCGGCTCGCTCTGGCCCGAACCCGGCGCATATCATTACGGCACGATCGCGGCCACCGAAAGCGACCTCGTCCTCGCCCTCACCCGCGAACTCGCCGCCATCGTGCTCGTGGCATCCGCCGGCCTGGGCGCGCTGAGCGCCACGACGAGCGACGACTGGGAACAGCCCCCCGTCGAACTCGTGACCGCGGTCTCGCTGCCCGTCGCGATCGCCGGCGTCCTCGTCGACGAACTCCTCGAGAGCGGCTGGTTCGTCGGCCCGGTCGTCCTCGGCGGCGTCCTGGCGTTCACCGCCGGGACGGGCGAACCCCTGTCGATCCTGGGTGCGGCGGTCGGCGGCGGCGCCATCCTCGTGACCGGACTCCTGACCGGCACCGCCGTCGGAATCGCGCTCCGGGCGTCGATCCGGCGCTCCCCGCGGCTGTACGCCGCTCGATACGGGATCAGCGTCGTGGTTCTGTTCGTCCTGTTTCTGGGGCTCTCGCTCAGCCGTACCGCCGGAGCCACGCTGGCAGCAACCCCGCTCGGCTGGTACGGCGACCTCCTGCTCGCGACGACGCCGGCGCTCGAGGCCGTCCCCTCGAGAGCGGCACTCGCCCTGACCGGCACGCTCGTCGTCCTCCCGCTGGCGCTCGGGCTCGCGGTCGTCGGCGCCCGTTCGCTCTGGTTCGCCGAGGCGGTGCTCGACGACGGCACCGTCGACGACGCCGAGCGAGGACGGTTCCGACGGCTGCTCGAGGCCGGTCTCGAGCGCCAGTTTGGCCGGGAAACCGCCGGTGCCACCCGCACCGTCTGGCATCGGATGCGCCGGTCACCGCGCGCGATGGTGTACGTCGTCCTGCCGCTGGCGTTCGTCGGTCCGGTCACCGTCGAGGTGTCGTCGGCCGCGCCGTCGCTGCTCCCCGCGCTCGTCAGCGTGTACGTCGCCAGCGCCGTCGGCCTGGGAACCACTCTCAATCCGCTGGGCAACGAACGAGTCGCCCTCCCGCTCGTCCAGACGACTCCCGGGGGCGAAGACGCCGTCCTTCGGGGACACGCCCTCGCCGCACTGGTTCCCGGGCTCCCGATCGTCCTCGCGGTCTCGATCCTGATCGGGACGGCCGTCGGCTACCCGACCTGGACGTTGCTGGCGTTCGGCCTCGCCATCGCCGCAGTGACGGTCGGAGGGATCGGGCTCTCGCTCGCGCTCGGGGCGTACCTGCCGAACCTCGAGGGGCCGACCGAGGCCTCCCTCGCCCCGCCGGAGCTGTACGCCATGCTGGCGTACTTGGCGGCGATGGTCGTCCTCTCGAGCCCGCTGTTCGTCGGGTTCGGGACGGGTGTCGCGCTGGTACCGGTGGGGGCGGCGGTGACGGCCGGTGTCAGCGCACTCGTCGCCGGAAGCGTCGGCGTCGGCGGCTATCGCTACGCGCGGCTTCGACTCGGGGCGTTCGAGGACGGGTAACGAAGCCTGACGGCGGCCGTCTCGGCCGAGAATCAGTCGTCCGCCGACGCCACGGACGCCCCCTCGATAGCCTCGGTAGGAACCGTCCCGTCGTCGTTCCAGCCGCGTTCCTCGTAGTAGGCGTCGAGCGCGTCCTCGAACCCGTCCAGCTCGTAGGGCAGGCGGTCGTCGGCCCGATCCATCCCGCGCCGGTTGTTGAAGTGGCGTTCCATCGCGACGACCTCGCCGCCGATCTCGAGCAGGTCGTCGTAGTCGGCATCGAGCAGCGTCTCGAGGCGGTCGGGCGTAACGAAATCCCGGGAGAACTTACACAGTACGGCGCTGTCTTTGATCACGTTCAGGTTCTCCTTCTCGACGACTTTGGCGGGCTTGCCCTCGAGGCCTTCCTTGTCGAGCGCCTGCTCCTCGTCGACCAGCGGGTACTCGAGCGAGTAGAACTCGGCGTACATGTGGTCGGCACCGCGGTTCGAGGTGGCGAAGGCCAGCCCCTGGCCGTTGAGCGTGCGCCCGTCGTGAGCGGGGAACTCCATGCCTTTGACGCTCCAGTCCTCGACCGCGAGCTCGTCGTGACAGCGGGTGACCCCCTCCGCCAGGGTGTCACCGATGCCCTCGCGGTGGGCGATCTGCTCGATCGTGTCGTGGATCAGATCGACGTCGCCGAAGGCGTCCTCGCTGGCCAGATACGCCGCGACCGTGTCGCCACAGGAGATGGTGTCCATCCCGAGTTCGTCACAGCGCTTGTTCGAGCGCATCACGTCCACGATGTCGTCGACGCCCGAGTTCGAGCCGAACGCCATCACGGTTTCGTACTCGGGGCCTTCGGTCTCGAGGCCGCTCTCCTCGTCGCGCGTGGGGAGCTTACAGGCGAAGGCACACGCCGAGCAGGTGCCCTTCTTGTACTTCTTCTCCTCGACGCGGTCGCCGCTGATCCCCTCGGCGCCCTCGAAGGAGAGTTCCGAGAAGTACCGGGTCGGGAGCGCGTTGACGGTGCTCGCGAACTCCGTCATCGAGGACGTCCCCTGGCGTTTCATGATGTGGTCGCTCTGGGCGGCCTCGCGGTGGACGTCCATCTGGACGGGCGGAATCTCGACCTCGGGGGTCGAGTCCCCGTCGAAGGTGATCGCCTTCACGTTCTTCGCCCCCAGGACGGCCCCGAGGCCGCCACGGCCGAACGCCCGCTCGCGCGAGGTCATGAGCGAGGCGAAGCGAACCCGGTTCTCGCCCGCGGGGCCGACCGTTACCGTGTGTTCGGCCGACAGGTCGTGTTCGTCCTCGATGTAGGTACAGATCTCGGTCGTTTCGGCGCCCTCGAGGTCGGGAACGGGCTCGAACTCGACGCCGTCGTCGCGGACGTGGACGATCACGAGGTCGTCGCTTGCGCCCGTAATCTCGACGGCTCCGTACCCCGTCGCGGTGAAGTTCCGGGAGAGAAAGCCGCCCGCGTTCGAGGAGAGCAAGCCGTCGGTCAGGGGCGAGAGCGCCGTCGCGGACATCCGGCCCGTGAAGCTCATCGTCGCGTGCTGGAACGGGCCGGTGGCGAAGTACAGGCGGTTCTCGGGGCCGAACGGATCCGCGTCGAACGGGATCCGATCGTAGGCGAGTTTGGTACCGACGGCGCGGCCACCGACGTAGGACTCGAGTACGTCGTCGATGGACTCGGTAGTCGTGGTTCGCTCGTCGAGGTCGATCGAACAGAGCGATCCCCTGGCGTGGATCATGGGAGAGTGTGTGACGCCTGCGTGCAAAACGGTACCGGTCGACCGGCAACCGGCATTTGTCCAGCAGCCAGGGCGAAGGGGCGATGGATCGCGAGTCGCCGGTTGCGAATTGAGTGTCGTCGATCGCGAAGACGAACCGCGTCGAACAGCGACCCGGTATCACTCGTCCGTAACGTGGTCGACGAGCAACCTCGAGACCGCGTCCGGACGGTCGTGGGTAATCCAGTGGCCGACGTTCGGAAATCGTTCGAGACGGCCCGCCCGACAGTGTTCGACGCTCTCGTGTGCCATCTCCGATCGCAGGGCGAAGTCCTGCTCACCCCAGATCACGAGCGTCGGCTGGGACACCCGTTCTCGTGGCGGGGTGTCCTGGTACCGGAACGAGGCGCGATACCAGTTGAGCATCGCCGAGAGCGCGCCGGGCTGTGACCAGGCTCGGTGGTAGGCGTGCCGATCCGCAGGGGTGAACGATCCCGGCTCCGCCTGGTCGGCCATCGCCGCCCACAACGCCTCGTACTCGTTTCGGCCGAGCGACCACTCCGGCACGCCAGGCAGCTGGAAGAAGAGCACGTACCAGCTCTTTCGAATCTGGCGCCAGTCCGACCGCAGGTGCGACCGGAACACGCTCGGGTGGGGCGCGTTGCAGATCGCCAGTCGATCGACGACCTCGGGATACCGCAACGCGACGTCCCAGGCGACGCCACCGCCCCAGTCGTGACCCACCACGTGTGCTGACTCCTCGCCTGCAGCTTCGATCAGCGCCCGAACGTCCCGCGAGAGTGTCTCGAGGCGATAGGCGCCGACGCCCTCGGGTTTCTCGCTCAGGTTGTAGCCCCGTTGATCCGGCACGAGGACGCGGAAGCCCGCGTCGACGAGCGGTTGGATCTGGGCGTGCCAGCCGAACCAGAACTCCGGGAAGCCGTGCAACAGGACGACGAGCGGGTCGTCCGGCGATCCCGCCGTGACGGCGTGGAGTTCGACGTCGGCACCCGAAAGATGTACCGAGGTGACGTCCGTTCCGGGAAGCAGGGAGTCGTCAGTGTGCTGACCGCGTCGCATCTTGCGTGACGTTTTGGGATGCAGAAATATAGGTGTCACCGCCAGCGACGGTTCCGAGAGTTCGGGTTGCGAACGGCGAGCCAGCTATCCGGCAGACGACCGTCTCATCCTCCCCACTCGAGAGATCGAGTCACACCGTATGCCCGGATGCTCGCCCCCTCAGCTCCCGGCCTCGTCGTCCAACGGTGCGAGGGCGATACGGCCGTCGCTCGCAACCGTGACAGCGAGTCCATTGCTCTCGAAATAGAGGTGCTGGTGACCGGCGTGATCGATTACGGACTCGAGTGCAGACGGGTCGACATCGTAGTAAAGCGGTTTCAGGTCGGTCGGCGTACACGAAAGCGTCGTGGACATGGCGTCGACGACCGACAGGAGTGGGCCACGGTCGTCGACGGTGAACAGCTGGGGCTGTGTTTCCGAATCGATTCTCGACGGCAGGGTAGTTTCGGGATGCCTCATGGTGAGTGGGTGTGCTGCACCAGGAACGATCATCGTACACTGGTGAGTTCCGCTATCGGGTCTCACATCGATTAGCGTGTTAAATTCGACGGTATTATTCATCGAAAAATCAGACGGTGTTCAGTGATCGACTGCAGTGCATGTATCGAACGAGTTGGAGGAATCGAATTTGTTTCATTGATACAACGGAGTCGGGCAGGGAGGCTATCGGACTCGAACCGAGTCGGTACAGGGCACTCGGTTTTGACCCGGAAAACACTCACACGTATTCGAGGCAGAGGCTTACGACATCAGCCGTGGGACGATGACGAGGCGTCGATCGTGTAGCCCGGTCGGGATTCGCGATCCGGTGGAACTCGGCGAGTCAACGCTCGAGGGTGTCAGAAATAATGCCAGGATACCAGGATCAGGTGCCATCGCTGTTGCCGGTCACCATCGATCTATCTCAACCGAACGTAACCGATTCCGCCTCGTCGGCGTACTCCGCATAGTGCGATTCGGCCCACTCACGGGCCGCCGGATCGGTCGACTCGACGAACGCCCGGGCGATCCCGTCGTCGTCGTGGGCGGCCATCCCCATCCGGTCGTCGAAGAGAAACAGTTCGAACGGCACGTCGTCGGTCATTCCCACTTCGAACCGACCGGTCTCGAACGCCTCCATGGCTTCCTCGTGGTAGCGCTCGGCGAGGATGGCGATGATCTCTTCGTCGAAAATGACCTCAATCTCGGTGCCGTCCAGCATCTCCTGAAGGGCGACGTCCACGTACAGCGGGGAGAGAATACTCGAGAACATCCGCAGCGAGTCGGTCTGCTCGATGAGATCCGTAATGCGCTTGGCACCGACGTGTGCTTGCCGCTGTTCCGTCGTCGTCACCGTTACGTCGGTAAATCGCTCGAGTGGAATGTCCGTCGCCGCGCCATCGAGCGTGTTCAGGAACGGCTCGAGTTGGTGGGCAGCCTCCATTCTGGTCCGGAACCCCTGGAGTTGCTCCGCAACGACGGTTCCCAGGCCAGTGTGTTCGACGTGTTCGTTCGGCTTATCGACCAGGTCATGTTCTGCGAGCGATTCCGTCGCCCGGTGGACGGTCGATCGCGCCATCGACAGCTCGTTCGCGAGCTCGCGTACCGTCTGTGACTCCTCGAGCTGTTCGAGCAGTTCCGCACGGGTCATGACCGTCGAAACGAACTCGCTCGATTCCCCGGTGTTCCGTCCGTCACTCATAGATACTCCGTGTAGTCGACGCGTAGTGGTGTTCCAGCCGTCATTTTCGCCCTCTACTCGCCAGGTGGCACTCGAACAACGTCTCCAGCCCCGCTAGCAGCGCCTCGACGTCGGTGCCCTCGAGTGACTGCGCGAGCCGTTCGATCTCGCGGTATCGAGCCTCCCACCGTCGCAGGAATCGTGATTCGATCTCCGCGTCGGTAATCGCGTCGATACACGCCGCCGTCGTCTCAGGATCGCCCCCACACGCGCGTACCTGTTCGTGGGTGAGTACACCGTCCTCGAGCGCAGCGATGACGACCCCCGAGCTGTAATCGCCCTCGTGAAGCTCACGCTCCCAGGTCGTGACCCAGTTACCGATGCGAGCCATCACCTGTGCACGGTTGACGATGCGTCGAAGCGAGCCGAGTTCGGCTCGATCGAAACCCGGCGCGAAGCATAGATCGATATCCGCGTACGGAAGCAGCATCATGTTGTAGCTGTCGTAGGCCGTAATCGATTCGACGGTCGCGAGCTCGAGCTGGCGGTTGACGAGCGCGGAGTACTCGATTGCGGTGTGCGTCTGGGCCATATCGAACAGGAACACGTCCTCGAGGGCCGCCCCGCGGGGAGCGTCCTCGAGCCTCGTCGCCACCCGCTCCCACACAGCAGCCGCGAACGCGATCCAGTCCTCGTCGACGGCCGGATCGACCGTATCGGCCTCGAGGTGATCGAACGGAATCTTCGACGCTTCCTGAAACGTCCGGTGATCGTTCGTTGCTTCGGCGAGATCGTCCAGAACGACGACGTACATCGACGCGAAGAACTTCGTCTCCCGAACCGCCTCGCTAGCATCCGGGGGGACACAGGAGAGTTCGATCGTCGGAAAGACGTAGTACAGCCAGCGCCAGAGGAATCGATCGCGATCCCCACCGACGTCCTCGTACGCCTCGACGGCGTCCGTCAGGTGTGCGGGCAGGGACACCTGTTCGATGTGCTCGAGGTGGAGCGACGCCGAGGTGTTGCTGTGAGTAAGCGACATGTGGGTTCACTATCTGGTTTCTCGGTTCAGTTTTCCGGACAGTTGGTGCGCCGAAGCCGCGACACATCCCTCGGATCGGGTACGGTCGTCGTGGTGGGAGTCTCCTCGACTCGAACGTACCGGCCGGGGTGTGGGTGTCGACGTGACGATGATCGGTTAGTACGCCCACTCGACCCAGGATACCATTAAAGGTCCTGTTCGTTCACACGGAGACCGACCATAACACGACGCGAGTGAAATTCGTTCAGCTTGGAGCGTGGCTCACCGTTTCGCTTCGGGTGGCTCCGGCAACCGAGCCTGATCCTCGGGGTCGTGGTGGACGATCACGTCTGCATCGGCCTGCCGCGCTCGCGTTTTGATTGCCGTCAACGAATCCATCGACGCCTCGAGCGACCACGCGAAGGCGGCGACGAGTCCCTGTTCGTAGCCCACCCGGCTGTTGGCTGCATCGCCGGCGAGGATCACGGTGTCGGACTCGAGACGAACCTCGACGGACTGGTGGCCGGGGCTGTGGCCGGGCGTGGGAAAAGCGACGATGCTGCCGTCGCCGAAGAGGTCGTACTCGCCGGTGACGGCGACCACGTCGGCGTCGAGTCGACGGAGGTGGTGGAAGTCACCCTCGAGGTAGAAGAGGCGCTGGGCGCCGTCGGGCCAGAACGCGTACCGGAGTTCGTCCTTCTGGACGACGACGGTCGCCTCGGGGAACGCGTCGAGGTTCCCCGCATGGTCGGTGTGGAGGTGCGACATGACGATCGTGTCCACGTCCGACGGCTCGTAGCCGAGGTCGGCGAGGTGTTCCGTCGGCGTCTTCCCCGTCGAGAGATCGAGTGTTTCGACGAAGTCGGCCATGTGTGGCGCACCCTGCGGGCCGTAGGACAGCGGATCGTCGGCCATCTCGTGGCTCACCCCGGTGTCGACGAGGACGAGTCCCTCCGGGTGCTCGAGCAGGTAACACGGACACCAGCCCGGGAACGGCTCGCCGGGTTGCTGGAGTTGGGTTGCTGCACTGTAATCGAGCGTCCACGTGGCGGTGTTGAGACGGTAGAGTTTCTCGACCGGCATACGCGCTCATTCGACTCGAACACGATGAATATATGGTACCGTTCCGCTTTCGAGCAGTCTGCGTTCTCGTACAGGGCAACCGACGCCCGCCATGCGAGTGGCTTCTTCGTCAGCACTCGAGCCGACGGCGGACGCCCGGATTCACCCGGGAAACCGACGACGAGAAACGAGATCCACCTGGCGAGAGCGACGACAAACCCGCTAGAATCGTGACACCACAAGGCCGATATACCCCGACGGAAACCAGTGCGTATGAAACGACGGGGATACCTCGTCGGTGTTGCCGGGCTCTCCACTGCTGTGGCCGGCTGTACGACACTATTCGGAGACGATGAATCCGAACGAGACGTCGATCCCACCACGGCACTGAACCGGGTACCGAACGCCGCTGCATCCGACGATCGCGAGCTCTCCGTCACGGTCGACGCCCCCGCTGCTCTCGTCGGCGTCGACAGCTACTCGCTACGGGAATCCGTCGACGAAACGGTCTCGGGGCTCGAGGCGTCGCGCGTCGACGGCCGCGCCATGGTCAGTTCCTATCGACTGCTCGTCGGGTCGTTCGACGCCGCGGACGTAACCGAGCGACTCGACGCCACCAGAGAGGGAACCGTCGGGTCGTTCGACCGGTTCGTCGAGGACGACGGGACGACACACGCGGTGGACGACGGCGAGGCGATTCTCCGCACCGTCGGCCAGTCCGACGACATCGTCAGCCTCGAGTCGATCGTCGACGCGAGTGGCGGTTCCGACCGTCTCATCGAACGGCACTCGGTTGCCGAACGACTGGTCGGTCAGGTATCGACGGACGCACACGTCGAGGTGTCGCTCACGCCGTCGAACGAGGAATGGCGCGGCTCCGCCGTCGGCTACGAGGTTGGCTCCGAGGAGTCGACGGCGACCCTCGCGATGGTGCTCACCGACACGGGACGCAACCTCGAGGACGAATCGGTTCGCGACCGCCTCGCGTTTCTCTTCCCGGGCGATCTCGACACCGACGATCTCGAGCGGGACGCCGACCTCGTGACGGCACGTACGCCGATCCCGACGGACGACATCTGAGCAGCGAGCCGATCAGCGCCAGGAAACGACGTGTGCATTGGCCGGGTCGAACCCGACGCGAACGTCGCCCGAGAGCGGTTCCTGCGTCCGTAACACGATTTCACGGCCCTCCCACTCGAGATGAACCCGCGTGGTCTCGCCGAGGAACTCCGCGCTCTGAACGGTTGCAGTGAGCGGGTTCGTCTCGGCCTCGAGGGCGAGGTGTTCCGGTCGGACGCAAAAGGTGAGGGAATCGCCGATACTCGGGACGTCGTGTCCATCCACCGCGAGCGCGAACTCGATCCCGGAGACGGTGACTCGAGCCGCCGTCAGTCCCGCTCGTTCGTCCACGCCGACGACCGTCCCGTCGAAGACGTTGTTGTCGCCGACGAACTCGGCGACGAACCGGGTCGCTGGCTGGCGGTAGATCTCCCGCGGCGGGTCGATCTGTTCGGGGGCACCTGCACGCATCACCGCGACCCGGTCGGAGATCGCCAGCGCCTCCTCCTGATCGTGGGTGACGTAGACCGTCGTGATCCCCAGTTCCTGCTGGATCGCCTTCACCTGCACCCGCAGGCGCTCGCGGAGCTGGGCGTCGAGTGCGCTCATCGGCTCGTCGAGCAGGAGGACGTCAGGCCCGGGCGCTAGCGCGCGGGCGATGGCGACGCGCTGTTGTTGCCCCCCGGAGAGCTGATCCGGCTCGCGATCTGCCAGTCCCTCGAGGTCGACCAGCTCGAGGAGTTCAGCGACGCGCACCTCGTCCGAGACACCGCCCGGCGGGTCGGCAAAGTTGAGACCGTACGCGACGTTCTCGCCGACGGTCATGTGCGGAAACAGTGCGTAGTTCTGGAAGACGACGCCGATGTCGCGATCCTCGGGCGGAACGTCGGTAACGTCCTCGCCGCGAAAGTGGATGGTGCCAGCTGTTGGCTCCTCGAAGCCGGCGATCAGGCGCAGCGTCGTCGTCTTCCCACAGCCCGAGGGGCCGACGAGCGTGAAGAACTCCCCCTCGCGGACGCGGAGGGTGACGTCGTCGACCGCCGTCGTCTCGGCGTAGCGTCTGGTGACGCCCTCGAGCGTGAGAGCGATCGCTGTCCTGGACTGCGTGTCGATATAGGGGTCGCCGTCGGCGTCGGATTCCGATGACTCCACGGATTCACGTGTGACTCGCCGCTCAAAGGCCATAGCTCTCACCCCCGAGACGGTCGATGATGACGAAGCTGATCGAGGTGACGACGAGCAAGACGACGCCCATCGCCGTCGCCGGGCCGAGTCGACGGCCGATGAACCGTTCGATGGCGACCGGCATCGTGTACTGGTCGGTACCCGTCGCGAGGATCACCGTCGAGGAGAACTCCCCCATCGAAATGGCCAGCGCGAACGCCGCGCCCGCGACGACGCCCGGCCAGACGAGCGGCAACTCGACGTCGATCAGTGCCCGCGTTCGCGAGGCACCGAGCGCGCGTGCGGACTCAAGCAAACTGGGGTCGATCGACTCGAGGCCCGGGGCGACGGTGCGGACGACGAACGGGTAGCAGGCGACGGCGTGGGCAGCGATGATCGCGACCGCCCCGGTGACGGTGATTCGGTAGTCGCCGATCTCGAATCCGAAGACCGGGCCGCGCAGGAGGCCGATCCCGACGATGATGCCCGAGACAGCCAACGGCGCCATCGCGACGACGTCGATGAGCTTTCGACCACGGTACCGTCTGGTCGTCAGTACGGAGATCACGACCCCCATCGGCAGGGAGATAGCGAGGGCCGCGGCGGCGAACAGCAGGGAGTTTCGGATCGCCGGCCAGGGTCGAGCCTGGTAGGCCGCCCCCGTTGCCTGCCGATCGATCAGGAACTGATAGTGTGCGAGCGTAAAGCCGCCGGTGGGGCCGGCGACGCTCCGGTAGACGAGGCTCAGAACGGGGGAGACGAACACGAAGAGCGCGATCACGCCGTAGATCGCCAGGCCGAATCGTGGCGTCAGTTCGCGCACGGAGAACGACGGCGGACTGAGCGACTTGCGGGGCAGCGGTCGAACGCCACGTGACCGAACCGTGTGTTTCGCCTCGTACCGGAGGTAGCCGTAGAGCACCCCGAGCGAGATCACGAGTTCGACGATGGCGAGCGCCGCCGCCTCGGCGTAGTTGAGATCCTGGATCAGCTGGTAGACGAACACCTCGACGGTCGCCAGCTGGATCCCCCCGAGCGCGAGGACGATGGGGAAGGTGCCGAAGGTGAACACGAACGTCAGCGCCGCTCCCATTAAGGCTGCGGGGTACAGTTGCGGGGCCACGACGTCCCGGAACGCCCGGAACGGGCTCGCGCCGAGGCTGCGAGCCGTCTCGATCGCGCTCGCGTCCACCGACTCCCAGGCCGCCGTCGTCACCCGCGCCACCAGCGGCGCGTTGTAGAACGCGTGGGCGATCAAAATCGCCTCGAGGCTGAACATGAGCGAGACGGGGCCGAGCCCGAACACACCGAGGACGGCGTTGAGCGTGCCGTTCTGACCGAACGTCGCGACGAAGCCGACGGCGACCATGATCGAGGGGAGGACGAACGGCAGAATCGTTAGCGAGCGCAGAGTTCGTCGCCCGCGGAACTCGTAGCGCGCGAGGAGGTACGCCATCGGCAGCCCAAGCGCGAGCGCGAGCAGCGTCGAGAGGAACGCCTGATAGGCGGTGAAGCCGACGATCCCCAGCCGTCGATCGCTCGAGAGCAGATCCCGACCGACCGCGATCGGTGACTCTCCCGCAAAGAGCCGCGCGAGGTCGCCGAAGTAGAACGGATCGCGCAACAGATCCGCGAAGATGGCGAGCGTGACGACCCCCTCGACGACGACCGACTCGACGAACACGGTCGCGACGGGGTAGTAGAACATCGCCACCAGCAACAGCGTCGTCACGACGGCGCTGACGACGATGGCCCGTCGCTCGAGACGGTCGCGGACGCGGTGTGTGCGGGTTCGTGAACGGCCATCGCTTCCGGCGTCGGTGACCCCCGTAGTTCCGGCGGCGGTCGGCGCCGAAACCGACGGATCGTCCACCGGTCGCGGACGGTCGGATCCCGAATGTGGGTCGGAGGCGGTCACGTCACCACCTCGAGCGGACTCGGTGGTGAGTATAACATCGTCCCTACCGACCGCGAGAGCGCCACTCGAGTGGCGAAACCACCACCACTAACACGACCTCGGCCGAACGCCCGACCATGACCGTATTCGCACTGCTCCGTGTCACGCCCATCACCGAAGACGACATCACGCCCGACGTGGCCGCCGCCATCGACGCCCTCGAGGAGTACGACGTCACCTACGAGACGACGCCGATGGCGACGACGCTCGAGGCCGACGACGTCCACGAGTTGTTCGCCGCGTGTGCAGCTGCCCACGAGGCCGTCGACCGCGCGCACGTCCAGACGCTCGTGCAGGTCGACGACAAACGCGAGGTCGAGATGACCGCGAGTGACAAGGTCGACGCCGTCGAGGGCGAACTCGGTCGGGAGGCGACGAGCGAACGTCGAGGGGAGTGAACGGGGATCGAGAGGGGCAGTCACCATCGCGTCAGTTACCGACGACCGTCCGCCCCCAGTCGTCGAGCCAGCCCGAGAGGTTGCCGCTGAGCTCGTCGTAATCGAAGAACACCGGCTCGTCGGGGAGTTCGGCGTACTCCGCGTACACCTCGGGGAGTTCGGTCTGCTCGTTGACCGGGTCGGTGACGTTGCGCTCGGCGATCACTGCCTGTACCTCCGGGTCGAGGACGAAGTTCATGAAGTCGTAGAGGAGGCCGTCGTCGCTCGCGTTGGCGAAGCGGGCCATCCCCGTGTAGTTGGTGTACGCCTGGTTCTCGAGGAACGACACCTGGTGCTTCTCGAGATCGTTTTCGGCGCGCTTTGCGTACACCCGGTCGTTCGAGTAGGAGACGACGACCGGTATTTCGTCCTCCTGGAACTGTGTGTAGACCTCGCTCCAGGAGTCGAGTACGCGGGTGCCGTTCTCGAGTAAGTCCTCCCAGTACGCGAGGTAACCGTCCTCGCCGAACTGGTTGATCGTCCAGAGCATAAAGAGCAGTCCGGTGGTGCCGCGCTGGGGGTTCGACACGGCGATCTGGCCCTCGTAGGCTGGGTCGAGCAGATCGTCGAACGATTCGGGCTGGTCGACGTTACGGCCGTCGTAGACGAGGGCGCAGTGGGTTCTGAAAATCGGGATGACCCGACCCTCGGGGTCGAACTCGTGTTCCTCGCCGACGTCGGCGGCGTGCTCGAGACGCGAGCGATCCGTCTCGATGAAGAGGTCGCCCTCGGTGTTCTCGTCGGCGCGGACGAGTTCGTGCGGGCTCACGCCCAGGTAGAGATCGGGTTCGATGTCGGCTCCCTGGTTGTGCCGTTCGATGTAGTGGGTGAGTTCCTGCTCCGGCGCGTGCCACTCGAGGGTGGCGTCGTAGCGCTCCTCGAACTCCTCTTTGATCCAGACGCCGGGGCTGTCACTCGGCGCGTCGATGAAGGAGTTGTAGGTGGCGACGTGGAGGGTGTCGCTGTCGCCGTTCCCGTTTCCATTTCCGTTTCCGTTTCCGTTACCACCGTTGCCGTTGCCGTCGTCGCCACCGTTTCCGTTCGTATCGTCCGACGTGTTCTGAATACACCCGGCCAGTCCGGCGACGGTTCCGCCAGCGGCACTCGTGAGAAATGCGCGTCGTCTCATTACTGTGTGGTCGTACCTGGTGGTACGTAAGTAGCGCGGTCTGCGATCAGTTCTGGAATCGGCCTTGAGAGAGGCTGTAGGCAGCACATTTCCAATTTCACCGTTCAAAACCGAGACCCTCGAGTCAGCAGACGACGGAACGGCATCCGATTTCAACTCCGGTTTGGTGACCCCGCTCGTGAGCGATCCCACGGCAGGTTCAGGCGACCCCTCCGAGAGGCGATCAGTCCCTGGACAGCTCCTCTCCACTCGAGTCGGCTTCTCAACGCGAGTCGATGGTTCCGACCCTCGATGGCAGTGCCTCACTCGTCGGGAGCCACGATGGGTCGGCCAGATCGAGCCACCCCAGCTCCGACAGCGTCCGCAGCGCGTAGACGTTCCGGCTCGCGGGCACCGCCTCGAGGAGGTCGTCGTCGACGACGCCGTCCCACGCCAGCGGATGGCAGCCGGGCTCGCGCCAGCTCGAGCGGGGGGCAAGGAACGGTGGCTCCCAGTCGCCGTCGCGTTCGGTGAACTGGCGACCCGGCGTGTGGCGCACGAGCGAGAGCAGGCGATCGACGGGCTCGAGCGTCCGATCCGTCATTCCGGCCCGGTCGTGGGAGACGCCGGCGACCCGCCAGTAGGTGGCTGTGGCGAGGTCGGCGTGGAGCCCCTTCCCTCGTCGATCCGTCAGCGGAATCGATTCCCACGCGCGAACGTACGCGGGATCCCACAGCGGCAGCCACCACTCGAGACCCGAGTCCTCGTACACCCGCAGGTCGCCGTTGGTGAACGTCGCCATCCGGCCGCGCCACTCCCATCGCTCGTAGGCCGCGGCGGCCGTCTCCGGCGACGAGAGTTCGTCGGCATCCCGGTCGCCGAGGAGACCGCGGCGTATGCGCTCACGGGCCGCCCGTCGAAACGCGGGATCGTCCCACTCCCAGAGCGCGTAGTGGCGCTCGAGAATGTACTCGGTGAGTGCCGCCACCGTCGGCTCGATTTGCGGGGCGGTGCTGTCGGCGTCGTCGGCGTCGACCGCCGGCCCACAGCCGACCGCGTCCGTCTCCCCGCCGGCAGCGTCCTCGCCGACGAATCGCGGCAGGCGCTCGCTCGGCGTCGCCACGGTGTGGCCCGGACAGTAGAGGGCATCCTCCGGGAGGTGACCGGCCTCGAGGAGTCCCCGAACGGCGGGCCACTCGGCAAGAAACGGGAGGGCGTCGCCGCCGAAGGCCCGGTTCCGATAGCGCCGACCGGCATCGCCGTGGTACCACTCGCGCCACTGCTCTCGCGAGTAGGGGTAGAACTCCCAGCGAATTCCCAATTCGGCGGCAATCTCCCGGCTCACCTCGACGTCGGGGTGGCCCGACCGGCCGAAGGTGAACGCGATCACCTCCCGCCCGCGCTCGACCAGCGCCGCCGCAAGGAGTCGCGAATCGAACCCGCCAGACAGCGGGAGAACGACAGGTCGATCGCCGGCGACGGCCTCGAGGCGATCGAGGGCGGGTTCGAGGCCCGCCTCGAGCGGCGACAGATCGTCGTCCGTACACGAGTCGAGCTGCGTCTCCTCGCCCGCCGGCCAGTACTCGCGGTAGGATCGGCGAGTGAGCGACCCACAGCCGTCACCGGCACTGTTCTCCGGCGCGAGTTCGACGACCTCCCCTGGCTGGACGGCGAACACGCCACGCCAGATCGTCTCCGGGCCGGTCACGTACCGCGTCAACAGAAACTCCCGCTCGGTGACCGGGTCTCGAGGCGCGTCCACGGCCTCCCGAACGGCTCGGCCGCGATCGCTGACGACCCGCCCGTCACCGTCGTAGTAGAGCGGGATCGAGCGTGCGCCGTCGGCGACCAGGTACGTCGCCTCCGCTCCATCAAGGCCGATAATGGCTGCGAAAAAACCCTCGAGGCCGGCCGCACAGTCGGCGACAGCCTCGAAGCGGGACGGGGGAGCCTCAGACTCGAGTACTCGAGCGAACCGGTCGACGATGACCGGTGCCTCGAGGAGCGAGTCACACTCGAACGCCCGGCCGCGAACGGCGACGCCACCGCGTCGAACCCAGCCGTCGTGGTGGAGGGTCACCTCCATACGCGTCCTCGGTGGCGGTTCGATAAAGCGATGTGGGTGCGAGGGGGTTCCAGCAAGCGGCGTCCCGAACCAATCAGGAACCAAACGGACACTGCACGGCAGCTACTGACGGAAACACCATGGTTCAAAAAGTGTAGTTTTGGTCGTCGAACGCCGTTTCGCATGGCTCGAGTCGAGTCGGACGCCCGTCCGTACCGCCACTCGCGTGCCTCCCACACTACGTGCGTCACCGCTGGTTCGCCGCGGGCACGGTGAACGAGAACGTCGAACCGTCGCCCGACTCGGAGTCGACCCGGATCCGCCCACCGTGACGTTCGACGATCCGCTGACACAGCGCGAGTCCGATGCCGGTTCCCTCGTACTCGTCGTGGGCGTGCAGTCGCTGAAACACCTCGAAGATGCGATCGGCGTCGTCGGGGTCGATACCGATCCCATCGTCGCGAACCGAGACGAGCCAGTGGTCGCCGCTTCGCTCGCTCGAGACGCGGATGCGCGGCGGGTCGTCGCCGCGGTACTCGATGGCGTTCGCGAGCAAATTCTGGAACACCTGTCGTAGCTGTCTGGCGTCACCGTACACGTGGGGCAGCGAGTCGTCTTCGACCGAAATCTCCGCGTCGGACTCCTCGATCTGGAGCTGGAGGTCGGTTCGAACCTCCTCGAGGACGCAATCGAGATCGACCGGTTCGAACGGTTCGCCCTTCGTTTCGACCCGGGCGTACTCGAGGAGCCCGTCGATCATCTCGCGCATGCGGTCGGCGCCGTCGACGGCGAACGCGATGAACTCCTCCCCATCTGCATCGATGTCGTCACCGTACCGACGCTCGAGGAGCTGGAGGTAGCTCGTGACCATCCGCAGCGGCTCCTGGAGATCGTGGGAGGTCGCGTACGCGAACTGTTCGAGTCGTTCGTTCGACGCCTCGAGTTTTCGCTGGTACTCGACGCGCTCGGTTACGTCTCGAAGGACGGAGAGGTGCTGGTCGGCGGCGATGCCCGTCGAAGCGGAATACTCGACGACTCGTTCCGTGCCGTCAGGCCGTGCGAGCGGGAACGTGCCGCGCTCGTTCTTGGCTGACTGAAATTCGCCCCATTCGCGGTCGAAATCGTAGTCGTCGGGTGCGAACTCGTCGATCGACCGACCGTACAGTTCCTCCTTCGGAAGGCCGAACAGCTCGGTGGCCCGCTCGTTGACGTCGACGTAGCGTCCCCGGGCGTCGGCGATAACCATCGCGTCGAACGATCGCTCGAACACCGCCTGGAACCGGTCGCGCTCGCGCTGGAGGTCGTGCTCGCGCGAGAGCGCTCGCGCATCGTGGACACCGATGCCGAGCCCGGCAGCCGTGGCGATGGCGAGCGCGGTGGCCCTCGTCGAGTACGAAAACGGGTTCTCGATCCCGGGATGGAAGGCACGAAGGACGAGGAAGACGACCATGATCCCGACGCCACCGAGACACCAGAGCACGATTCGGGGGTAGAACCGGGAGTCGATTTCGCTGCTCGAGACCCAGTAGCCGACGTAGATAATGAGGACTCCGGACAGTCCGATCAGGAGAAAGTCGAACACGGCGTGTAAAATGCTTCCGCCAGTGACCACCCGAAACGTCGACTGACCGGCCGCACCGAGTACCAGGAGGCACCCCACAAGAATGATGGGCCACGATTTCGCCATCGACACCGCGCTTAGAGCGGCGGGATATTTTAATCGAGCGGTAAAACCAATCAAAAATACCGACCGAACAGCCGTCAATACGTTCTCGGCGACGAGGGTGAACGGTGACGACCGAATCGTCACTCACCACCCACACAGCGATCCGCTCCCCCTCCTGGCGGTCGAGAATAGAAACCGGTTCAGTCAGCCGGCTCCGCCGGCGTATCGGCCGACCGCTCCGGGTAGATGTCGGCGACCTCCTCGTTGAACTTCTCGAGGATTACGCGCCGTTTCTTCTTCATCGTCGGCGTCAGCATCTCGTTTTCCTCGGTGAACTCCTCGGAGACCAGCTGGAACTGCTTGATCTGCTCGTGTTTCTCGAAGTCCTCGTTGACGGCGTCGACTTCGGCCTGCACCAGCTCGTGCGCCGCCTCGCTGTCGACGATTCGTTCGTCGTCCGCGAGCTCGAGTTCGTCGCGCAGGTACTCGAAGTTCGGCACGATGAGCGCGCCCACGAACTTCTCGCCGTCGCCGACGACCATGCACTGTTCGACGACCTGACTCTGGGCGAAGCTGTCCTCGATCGGAGCCGGGGCGACGTTTTTCCCCGTCGAGAGGACGAGGATCTGCTTCGAGCGCTCGTGGAAGACGAGATAGCCGTCCGGACGGATCGTGACGATGTCGCCGGTGCGGAACCAGCGCCCGTCCTCGTCCTCGAAGAAGGCCTCGGCGGTCTTCTCGGGTTTGTTCCAGTACCCCCGGGCGACGTGTGGCCCCTGGACGAGGAGTTCGCCGGTTTCGCCCGCGGTGGTTGCGGTGCTCTCCTCCGGGACGACGGTCTTGTCGACTTTGACCTCGCAATCGAGGACGGGGACGCCGATCGTGCCGATTTTGGGCTCCTCGGGCGGGTTCGTCGTGACGACCGGCGACGTCTCGGTCAGGCCGTACCCCTCGTAGATGGGCAAGCCCATCCCGTGATAGAGGGTGCACAGCTCCGCCGAGAGCGTTCCACCGCCGCTGACGAGGAACTCGACGTTGCCACCCAGAGCCTCCTTGACCTGCGAGAAGACGAGTTTGTCCGCAATCTTCATCTTGAGTTTCAGGCCCGTTCCCGGGCTGTCCGCCCGGTAATAGTCCCGGCTCACGTCGGTCGCCCAGTGGAAGATCCGCTCCTTGACCGACGACTCGCTGGCCTGCTCGCGGATAGCGTCGTAGATCTTCTCGTACACCCGCGGGACGCTCGTCGCCGTCGTCGGCCCGACGAGCTGGAAGTCCTCCTTGAGCGTGTCCGAACTCTCGGCGTAGGCGACACAGCCGCCGGCGGCGAACATCACGAAGTGGCCGGCCGTCCGCTCGAAGACGTGTGCCAGCGGCAGGAACGAGACGGTCTGGGTGTCGCCGTCGATCGACGGCGTCCCCGCTGGCTTCCCCGGCCGTGGGCCGTAGCGCCCGTACACCTGATTGACGTTCGTCCGGAAGTTGCGGTGAGTCAACTCGACCCCCTTGGGCTGGCCCGTCGTCCCGCTCGTGTAGATTAGACTCGCCAGGTCGTCCGGCGTCCGCTCCTCGAGCCAGTCGTCGACGGCGTCCTCGCCCCCCTCGCCGCGCGCGTACACCTCCGCGAGCGTCATGATGTCGTCGCGATCGTCGTACCCCTCGAGCGCGTCCATCGAGACGATGAACTCGAGGTCGAGGTCGTCTTCCACCTCGAGTACCCGCTCGAGCAGTTCCTCGTTCTCGACGACGACGCCGGTCGCGCCGGGATCTTCGAGCAGGTACTGCACCTGCCGGGGCGAGGAGCTTCGGTACACCGTCGTGACGACCGCACCCGCCGAGAGCAGGGCAAAGTCCGACTGCGCCCACTCCATACGGGTGCCGGCGAACATCGCGACCCGATCACCCGCCTCGACGCCGAGATCGCGAAAGCCCGCGGCCAGTGTGTTGACGATCGCCCCCATCTCGTCGTAGGTGAGCATCGCGAAGTCACCAGTGGGAGCCGGGTCGAACGCGACCCCCGCAAGTGATCGATCGTAGATCCCGCCTTTGTACCGCTGGGCAGGTTTCCCGCTGTTTCGCTCGACCGTTTTCGCGAACATCTGGCCAAGCGTGTCCACCTCGAGCACCTCGTCGTCGAACTGTCGTTCGGATTCCCGCCACTCCATGGTATGGGCATCCAATGCACACGATAGCTCTTGAACTATTCGGTCGTTCAGAGTGTTTCGAGCGGTCGGGGGCGGTCTTCCGCTCGAGAATCGGTCGCTAAACGTGCTCTGTCGAGTGATATGAGACCATCGAACGGCGTATCCGGAAAAGCAAGGTTACTCGCGGAGTCGGCGAACTCGAGCATCACAGCCTGGCTTGTCCACTGCTGATACGGACGAGTCCGTAGACGAGCAACGCCACCGAGAGCGCGTACTGCCACAGGATTCCAGACATAGCGCACGTCGCTCCACAAAGACAGGATACACACGTCCTGTCACAATGAGTATACTCGCGTCTCGGAAGCGACAAAGACTTGCTCGAGAGGATCACTCTTCGGAGAGTTCCACGAGCTTCTTTTGGAGACTTCGAAGTCGAGTTTCGACGACTGCTAGCGGGTGTGCATCCAGAAACGCAGCCTTTTCCCGGTCTAGTGACCCATCCGGATAATCAATCTGAAAGTGACAGTGGCCCACGTCCATGTGAGTACTATCTTGATGCCACCCGCAGGAAAAGCCACGTTCTGGTTCGACCCACTGAATCCAATAGTGGTTCCAGTCCTGACGGAATATAAATTCAATTTCGACTCGAGCAGTTGGCGACCGATACGAGTGATCGAGAAACTGTTCAACGTCCACGGCGGCATGAATCTCGCGAGGACGGTTCCGAGAGGGGAGATACCGGACATCGGAAAACGTCGGCTGCGTACTCAGTCGCTGGTGAATTCGCTGATAGACACGTCGCTTGTCGTACGGGTTTCCACCGCTGGTGAACCGCCCCATCTCAATCGGCGTGCTGAGGATGACTGGAGTGTGAACCGTACTCCTGTGCTGAAAGATCGTCGTACAGTCCAAGGGCGTTCGTGAGTAGCTGGCGATGGTGCGTATTTTCCTCCCAGTAGGTGATCACCTTTCGTCGATCCCGGATCTCTTCCGAAGGGAGCTCATCTGCAAGTGATGCCTCGAGCTCCTGGAGTGAATCGACGTCGTATTCGCGCTTCCACTCTGCAATCTCCGATGCGATCGCCTCGAGTTCGTCTCGAAGCTCGTCTTTCGTATTCTCGACGACGAGCTCCTGGATGTGGTCGAGGTACGCTCGCATCGGATCGATCTTGTAGCGCGTATCACCGTCGATCTCGACGGTCGTAAGCTGGCCTGCATCAGTAAGATACTCGAGTTGAGACTTCGTCGTTTCCCAGGATCCAACCGCCGCTTGTTCTTTGACCCAGTTTACCGACCGGGGCGCACGAAGTGTGAGGGCAACGGCTTCGACCCGGTCGCGAGCAGTCATCGAATCAGTCCAGTCGTCCATGATCTTGAAAGTGAATACGGAATCCATACACTTATAGATTGAGAGCAGTTCGCCATATCCGACAGTGAGAGGGGGCAAACAACGTTCCATCTGATGTGAGGAACGAGTTCCGGTCGGATTTCGAGGTCGGCTACCGTTGACAGCGAGAACGTCCCCGTCTTCCTCGAGTACAGTCAGTGGCTGTGGGTCGACACAAAACGAGTTATAGAGATACAAGGAGAATACCTGCGGCTTCAGCCGCAGGATGAATCCGACAACTTGGGATCGAATCACGCTGCGATAGCCCGTCTGAGATTTCAATATCCATGCTTTGAAGCGACAGGCAGTGCTGCATATAGGTAGGAATCAGGTTGGGAACAGAGCGATTCCAACCAGTCCTACGATGGCGGCCTGTCCGCCCCAAGCAATGAGATCGTTCGAGAATCTTCGATTCTCGTGATGACGAAAATCTTCGATTTTCGAACCACAGTAATCGGAACCAGTCGATGACCGCCCGATTCTCACAGAATCGGTCGCGGAGTTGACTGCTGTACGCCCGACAGAAAGTAACTCCAAGTCCGGCGATGTCTGCTGGACTCCCCGAGGCAAAAACAACTCCGGGAGTCCGAATATGGCTGAGGATAGGAGTACCGGGGGCTTGGCACTCCCAGCAGTCCCACCCGCCACAGTCCGCGAACCCCACACGGATTCTCACCGTACTGGGGTTCGGTGGGACTGGAAACCTGAAATCTCCAACGCTCAGGATTCCTCCGCGTGAACGCGGAGGAGGATGTCAATTGGAACCCACCGAACGTACGCTATGCTTCCGCGTAAATCTCGCCGACCCGATCCTCGAACCGTTCGAGGATCACCCGGCGCTTCTTCTTCATCGTCGGCGTCAACATCTCGTTGTCCTCGGTAAACTCGACCGGGACGAGGCGGAACTGTTTGATCGTCTCGTGGCGCTCGAAGTTCTCGTTGACGCGGTCTACCTCTTCCTCCACGTACGAGCGAACGCGCTCGTGTTCACAGACCGCCTCGGCATCGGCGGGCAGGTCGATCCCCTCCTCGTCCGCCCACTGACGAACGTGCTCGAGGTTCGGGACGAGCAACGCGCCGACGAACTTCTCGCCGTCGCCGACGACCATGCACTGTTCGACGACCTCGCTGGCGGCGAAGGCGTCCTCGATGGGGCCGGGGGCGACGTTTTTCCCCGTCGAGAGCACGAGGATCTGTTTGACCCGTTCGCGGAACTCGACGTAGCCATCGGGCCGGAGGTGGACGATGTCCCCGGTGCGGAACCAGCGCCCGTCCTCGTCCTCGAGGAACGCGCGGTCGGTCGCGCTCGGCTTGTTCCAGTAGCCATCGGTGACGTTCGGCCCCTGGACCAGCAGTTCGCCGGTCTCGCCCGGGTCGTCGAAGACGGTCTGGTCGGCAACCGACTCGTCGATCCGCAGAGTGACGTCCGGGAGTGCCGGGCCGATGGTGCCGATTTTGGGTTCCTCGGGCGGATTCACCGTCAACACCGGCGCGGTCTCGGTCAGGCCGTACCCCTCGTAGATTGGCAGCCCCATTCCGTGATAGAGCGTACACAGCTCCGCCGAGAGGCTGCCACCGCCGCTGATAAGGAGTTCGATGTTGCCGCCCAGTGCCTCCCGAACCTGGGCGAAGACGAGACGATCGGCCACCGCGTGTTTCGCGGCGAGGACGGGCCCCGGTTCGTCGGCTTCGGCGTACTCGCGGCCGACATCGGTCGCCCAGTGAAAGATCCGCTCTTTGACCGACGACTCGCTGGCCTGCTCGCGAATAGCGTCGTAGATCTTCTCGTACACCCGCGGGACGCTCGTCGCCGTCGTCGGCCCGACGGCCCCGAAGTCCTCCTTGAGCGTGTCCGGATCTTCGGCGTAGGCAACGCAGGCACCGCTGGCGAACATCAGGAAGTGGCCGGCCGTCCGCTCGAAGACGTGTGCCAGCGGCAGGAACGAGACGGTTCGGCTGTGCTCGTCGAGCACCGGGACGTCGTCGGCTTTGTCCGGTCGCGGACCGTAGCGCTTGCGGATCTGGTTGACGTTCGACCGGAAGTTGCCGTGGGTCAGCTGGACGCCCTTTGGTTGTCCCGTCGTCCCGCTCGTGTAGATCAGGCTCGCCAGATCGTCCTGTCCGGGTTCGTCGACCCACGTCTGATAGGCCTCGAGGTCGAACGTGTCCTTCCCCCGCGCGTAAACGTCCGCCATGGTCATGACGTCCTCGCGATCGTCGTACCCCTCGAGATCGTCAATCGAGACGACGAACTCGAGGTCGAGGTCGTCTTCTACCTCGAGCACCCGCTCGAGGGCGTCCCCGTTCTCGACGACGACGCCGGTTGCATTGGGGTCGTCGAGCAAGTACTGCACCTGCCGTGGCGAAGAGCTCTTGTAGACGGTGGTGACGACCGCGCCCGCTGCGAGCAGGGCGAAGTCGGACTGCGCCCACTCCATGCGGGTGGTCGAAAAGATGCCGACCCGGTCACCGACCTCGAGGCCGAGGTCACGGAAGCCGGCCGCGAGGTGGCGAACGATGTCGCGCATCTCGGTGTAGGAGATGGCTCGAAACTCCCCCGGAGGTGCCGCCGGAAGCACTTCGTCGGTGAGCGAGCGGTCGTACACGCCGCCCTTGTACCGCTGAGCCGGTCGATTCGGGTGTCGGTCGGCGGCGTCCTCGAACAGCCGACCGAGGCTGGTCTGGCCGATTACCGCGTCCTCGTACTCGCGTTCTGCGTCCCGCCAGTTCATATGCTCGAGCGACGGCCTCCCGGGCGATAAAACGTGAGGGAACGGTTTGCAGAGTGCCGTCGGTTTATTGGAGTGGCTACTGCACGCCACTGCACACTCGATCGCCAAACGTATCGGCGGTTGTGAATCGGACAGGATAAACATTAAAGCGTATGACGGCGAACTTTATTTATGCGATTGCCCGGCTCAATTGCGACCGTCACGAACAACGAAGGGTGGCGACTCCCCGTACTCGTCGGGCTAGCGTCCACTCCGGTGAGCGTCGTCCTGTCGCAGTTCACGGTGAATGGGCCCTGGGTGGTGATTCTTATTGCCGGATTGTTCGTCGGATACCGCGTCAGTGGCCGATCCGTGGGGAGTGGCCGCGTCGGCTGGCGAACGGGGCTGATCGGTGCGTTCGCCTATCTCTGGTCGATAGCCAGTTTTGCGCTCTTACTCCCCGGCCATTTCCCGTGGACGGTGTTCGGCGTTTTCGCCGGCGTTTCCGCCGTTGTCGGGTTGGTTCTCGTAACCGCCTTTGCCTTCGTGCTCTCAGGTTCCGTGGGTGCGATCGGTGGAGTGGTCGGCGGGCGACTCTCTCGGTGGCGTGGGGAATCCCGGTCGGCCGTTGGGCCTCATTGAGGCAGGGAAGGCCGGTTTCAGTTTTCACGCGAACGAGCTACAGGACGAGGTGAATGAGGCTGCAATCGAACTGTGCTCCCTTGCAGTTCTGTCCAACAGTATCAGGCCGACCGGAACGCCCCACCGTCGACGACGATCGATTCGGCGGTGACGTACCCGGAGAGATCGCTCGCAAGGAACATCGTAACGTTGGCGACGTCTTCTGGTTTCCCGAAGCGGCCGAGCGGGATCGTCTCGAGGGTCGCCTCCCCCTCCTCGGTGCCGACGATGGGGAAGTCGCTCGTCGTCATCTCCGTCTCGATCACGCCGGGGTGGATCGAGTTGGCGCGGATGCCGTGCCTGCCGACCTCCACCGCGAGGCCGTAGGTGAGCATTCGGATGCCGCCTTTCGCCATGCTGTAGGGTGTGAGATTCGGGTAGCCGGCGATGCCCGCGACGCTCGACATGTTGACGATCGAACCGCCCTCGCCACGCTCGAGCATGGCTTCGACGGCGACCTGACAGCAGGTGAAGGTGCCGTCGAGGTTGATCGAGAGAAGTCGGTCGTACTCCTCGCGGTCGATGTCCTGAATCGGCGCGGTCGGCCCGACGATGCCCGCGTTGTTCACCAGGATATCGAGGCCCCCGAACTCGGTGGCGGCGTCGATGGCGGCTTCGACGTCGTCTCGATTGGTCACGTCGCACTCGACGAACGTCGCCGTCCCCTCGAGGTCGGGATCGTCCTCAATCAGTTCGTGAGTTGGTGTTCCACCCTCTCGCGGTTCTTCCTGAATGTCGGCGACGACGACGTCGGCCCCGTGGGTCGCGAACGTGTGGGCGATTTCGCGTCCGATGCCGCTAGCTGCGCCGGTGACGACGGCCGTCTTCTCAGCAAGGAGTGCTGTCATAGGCACTCGAACCACAGCCAAGAGAATAAACGTAGGTAGTGATTCCCGACCGGTAGGACTATAGTAACAACTGCAACGATTTACACGCTGATCGCCGATACGTCTGGCGATCAGGTGTGTATTGACTTGCAGTGGCTACTATAGGTCGAGGTGTCCAAACGCTACGGAACGAAACGGTGCACGATCCGACGGGTGAACCGCGCCGGGGTCACGTGATTCGAGTCGTAACGGGTCTCGTCATCACGAAAGTCTTCGATATTCGAACGACCACAAGGCCGAGTCGAAACGAGAGGCACTGGCCGGGATTCGAACGGCCGGTGACTCGAGCAGCAGCCTCGAACCCGCTGTCACTCCCCGCCGCGAACGAACGTGACGGGACAGGGTGCGGACAATAGCACTTCCTGTGCCGTCGAACCGAACACGGCCTTCCCGGTTGGCGAGCGCTTTCGTCCGCCGACGATGACCCGGTCGGCGTCGACCTCATTCGCGAGGTCGACGATCGTTTTGCCGTGGTCGCCGACGGCGCCGCGGATCACGTACTCGACGCCAGCATCCTCGAGAGGTCGTCGGAGGTCGCGAATTGTCGCGTGTCGACCCGCGACGTCATCAGGATCCGCCGCCTCCGCATCCGGGTCGAAGGCGAGCCGGTCGAGGACGTCCTCGAACTCGTCTTGCGTGAAGACGTGTCCAAGGACGACCGTCGAGTCCGCGGGTTGTCCGACTTCGATGACCGCTTCGGCGAGTTCGTCAGTTCGCTCCGCATCTCCAGGCCCAACGGCCAGGAGAATCGTTTCGAGTGTCATATCCGTTACTCACATCCCCCATCGACTTAAACGTTAACAATATTACTCAGCTTCGAGTAAATAATTCCCCACCGGGTTTTTCCAGTTGCTCGCCGACCGAACGGTATGGACGAACCCGACCTCACCGGACAGACCGTGCTCGTCACCGGCAGCGGACGCGGCGTCGGCCGCGAACTCCTGCTCGCGACGGCCGACTGCGGCTCGAACGTGGCCGTTCACTACCACACAAGTGCAGACGCCGCCCGCGAAGTGGCAGACACCGCCCGCGAGCGGGGAGCGGACGCCGCGATGACCGTCCAGGGCGACGTCACCGATCCAGACAGCGTGGACGGGCTGTTTTCGGCCGTGGAGTCCGAACTCGGGAGCGTCGATATCCTCGTGAACAACGTGGGCGACTTCGCCCCTACGCACTGGGCCGACCTCGAGTTCGAGACCTGGAACCGCGTCCTCGAGACGAACCTCACCGGCACCTACCTCTGTACGAAACGCACGCTGCCGGCGATGGCCGAGAACGAGTACGGCCGGATCGTTAACATCGGCTACGCCTCGAGCGAAAAGGGACTGGTCGACCCGAAGAACTTCCCCTACTTCGTCGCCAAGGCGGGCGTCATCATGTTCACGCGAATGCTCGCCGCAGACACCCAGGACGACGGGATCACGGTCAACGCGATCTCGCCGTACGTCGTCGAAAACTCCGATGAGTTCCCCGCGGAACTCCCCCGCGGCCGTCCCGCGAGCTTCGATGACCTCGTCCGCCCGCTGTATTTCTTCCTCGATCCCGACGCCGATTACGTCAGCGGTCAGAATCTCGAGGTCGACGGCGGCTGGCTACCCGAACGGGTCTGAGCGTCTCCCGTGCTCGCGATCAACCGACGAGTGAGACGGTTAGGACGGCCGCTCGAGTACAGGCCACGACGGTCGCTCGAGTAACGGCCACACGCAAACTCAAGTACCTCGAGGTCGCGCTCTCTCGTATGGAACCGAACGTCGGCGGCTTCGATCGAACCGTTCGGATCACGCTCGGCCTGGGTGCCCTTGCAGTAGCTGTCGCCGCGGTGACGACCGATGGGGTGACCGGCGACACCCAGACGCTGGTCACGGGTGTTTCACTGATCCTGGCGGCGATCCTCCTCGTGACGGCGCTGACGCGACGGTGTCTCGGCAATCGGCTGCTCGGGATCGACACCTGCGAGCAGTGACGGACGATGAAGAAAAACGGCGTCGTTACCAGTTGCGCCGCTTTCGCAGCACCTGCGCCACGAGCGAGAGGTCTCGCACTCCGAGCAGTTTCATGATCGCTCGCTTGCTTCCCTTGTTGGCCCTCGCGAGCGTATCGTTGTCGAGGCGGTTCAGATCAGCCATAAGTGTGTCGTACCGATCGTTCGAGGCCAGATACAACAGGTGGGTCATCAGCAGTCGGGTGTCGACGTTCGGCGCGACGTCGCGGTGCCAGAGCGTGTCGTACACGTCGAGGTTCTCCGCCGTGGGTTCGATCTGGCCGTGCTTGAGACAGCTGTCGGCCGAGATAGCCGCGGCGCGGCCGGATTTCATGCACGTGTGGATGCCTTCGCCCCAGAGCGGGTCGACCGTCGGAACGGTGTCACCGATAGCCATGAACCGATCGGTGTGGATCTGGCCGGGGAGCTGGATGTGTGCCGAGCCGCGGTGCTGGCGTCCCTCGATGCGTTCGGCGTTCTCGAAGCGGGGATCGGTGTCGATCCAGTGCTGGAGGTAGTCGTCGATGCTGAAGTTGTCCCGACCGTACTGGTTGTGGCTCTCGTTCTGGATGTAACAGACGCCCACCTTGGCGGTGTCCTCGCCGGTGTGGAAGATCCAGGAGTAGCCACCGGGCGCGATGTCGTGATCCAGCCGGAGCATCATCGCGTCGCTCAGGTCGGCGAACCCGGGGTGATCGATGTCGATTCCCTCGAGTTCGTACTCGATGCCGATCGCGTGGTTCTTGCGCTTGAGATCGCTCACGTCGAGTTTCTTCGCGATCGGGGCGGCCGGACCGGTCGCGTCGATCACGATGTCGGCGTAGATCTCCTCCGATCCGTTGTACGTGACGCCGACTAGCTCACCACCCTCGACGATCGGGGCCGTCGCCCGGGAAGAGAACCGATACTCCGCGCCGTTATCTCGAGAGTCCTCGACCAGAAACCGTTTGAACTTCGCGAAATCGAGCACCGCCCCCGGCTGCTCCTGGATGTAGAAGTCGTTCGGTGACTCGAGCACCACGGTCTCGGTGAAGTGTTGCACCACGTCGTCCGGGATGCCGAACGACGCCATCATCGAGGGAAAGGTTCCGGCGGTGGACTTGTTGCTCTGTTTCGGGAACTCGTCTTCGGCTTCCGTTTCGAGGACGACGACGTCGTAGCCTCTGGCCGCCAGATCCCGCGCACACTGTCCGCCTGCGGGGCCGGCGCCGGCGATTACCACGTCGTAATCTTCGTTCATGACCCACAGACTGTGCTGGAGCATTATGAGTATACCCAGTTCGGTTCGGCGGGCGGTGAATCACAGCGCTGGGTGGAACGCCGCATATCGGGCCCCAGCCGGGGCCACATTTGCCGTTCCCCTTTGCCCGCCCGCCCGCTACTCTCTTGTAGCTGTTCCACCGCCAAATAGCGTATGCCGGCAATAGCACTACGTGGCCGGCAGGTGGAGACACCGTCGCATGACGCTCGAGACACTCGCCCGCAGCGATGTCGTTACCGCCAGTCCAGACACGGACGTTCGCGAACTCGCCACCATGATGGACGAGGAGATGGTCGGCAGCGTCGTCATCGCCGACGGCGACGAACCCGTGGGAATCGTCACGGATCGTGATCTGGCCCTCGCCACGCTCCTCGAGGACGCCGACCCCGACACCACCGCGGAGTCGGTCATGTCCGGCGAGATTCACACCATCGGCATCGACGCTGGCTTTTACGAGGCGACCGAACGGATGAACGAACACAACGTCCGTCGACTTCCCGTGGTCGACGACGACGGCCACCTCGCGGGCATTATCACCCTCGACGATCTGAGCGAGCTGCTTGCTGACGAACAGAGCGAACTCATTGGGGTGATTCGTGAGCAGCGAGCGCCGTACTGAACTGCTGAACTGTAATCCGCTAACTGCAAACCGCTAACTGCAAACCGCTAACTGCAAACCGCTAACTGCAAACCGTTAACCGCTGAACACTCGAAACGGTTCGAACTCACCACGTCACTGTCGTTTGACCGCGTTGCCGAACCCCCGATCCGGCGGCTTCGAGAGAGCACGGGTCGTCACTCGAGCAACCGTTCGGCAACAGCCTGCGTCCGGGCCGTGAGCGTCGTCGTCGTTGCCGAACTGCCCTGCAAGGCGGCGTTGATCGCTCCAAAAAGGTCGTCGAACCGCACGGTTCCGTCGTCGCGACGCCACGCCCCCATATCGCGCGTTTCGAGGCCGCAGGTCGGACAGGGGCGAGTCGCCGCTGGCTGAGCTTTAGCCCCGAGATCCGGGTCAACCTCGAGCGGCTCGAAACAGCCCTGACAGCGCCCGAGACCCACGGCGACGACCTCCGCGAGGTCGATCACCTCCCGTAACTCGCTTTGAAGGGTGGTCGCGCTTTCACAGAACGCAGCGAGCGCCGCCTCGAGGTCGTCAGCGGTGCCGATGCCGGTTCCAGTGTCGTCAGCGGTGTCGGTGCCGCTTCCACCACTACCATCCCCATCGGTGCCCGGATCGAGCGCCTCGAGGGCATCCGAGCCGACGAGCAACTCGAGTTGCTCGAGGGTCGCGTCCACGACGGCGAGGACGAGATGGGCGTCCTGGCGTTGGGCGACGTAGTCGGGGTCGTCGCCCTCCTCGATCGCCGCCGGAACTGTCGTCGCGAGCGAGGCGAATTCGGCGACCGTCGAAATCGCCTCGCTCTGGTGGGTGGTCGCGGATCGAATCGTCTCGAAGAGCGCCGTTCGCGTCTCGATCGGCTGCCGATCGGTACCACGAAGCGTCTCGAAACACGTGTCGCAGACGGTCACGAGCGCACTCCCGTGTACTGTCCCCTGTAGCGGGACGTCACCGACGGCCGCCACCCGAAGGCTCGACGTGCCCGCCGTCCGTCCGCAGTGGCGACACGTCTCCCCGTCGCGTTCGAACACCGCCGCGCGATCGGCCTCCCACGTTCGCGTTCCTGTTCCAGATCCCGATCCGCCTGAGCCTGGTTCCACGAGTCGACCTCACGCCCGTGGGCCAAAAGCCCTCCGCTCGACCAGGTTCCTCACGCTTTAGCACTCGCCACGCTCGAGTTCGCCGGTCTTATGCCCAGCCACTCGAAAGGGTGGCCAGTGAGCGAGTGGAACCAGTTTCGGGGTGACGAACGCAATACGGGACGGATCGGTCGTGACCTGGTGGGGCCACAGGCGAAGCCAGCCGAAACCTGGGCGACCGAGCTCCGCGGCCCGGTTCGCTGTCCCCCCGTCGTCGACCACGACACGATCTACGTCGGAACGACCGACGGGCACCTCTATGCGCTCGATTTCCAGGGACGGCGTCGCTGGGTGTACGAGACGACCGCCTCGACGACGCTCGCCCCGGCCGTCGGCGGTCACCGCGTCGTGTGCTGTCTGGCCGACACCGTCGTCGCGCTCGACGCCCCGACGGGTGCTCTCGAGTGGGAGCGGCCGGTCGAGGGACTGTACACGACGCCGCCGACGCTCGACGGGGGGTTGCTCCTCGTCGGGAATTCCGACGGCCTGGTGGCCCTCCGGGCGGAAACCGGCGAGGCGATCTGGACGGCGACGCTCGAGGGAACCGCGGTAGGCGCGCCCGCCGTCGACGAGGATCAGGTGTACGTCGCGACCCAGAACGAGCAGGTACACGCCCTCGCCCTCGGCTCGGGGGAATCAGTCTGGAGCGTGCCGACCGACGGTACGGTCGTCGGTGGGCCAACGCTCGCGGACGACCGCGCGTACGTCGCCGATACGGACGGAACGCTGCTCGCCCTCGGGGTCGAAGACGGACGGACGTGGTTCACCTACGAAATCCGTGGTGGCTTCACCTCCGCACCCACGGTGCTCGAGGGCGACGACACGCTGTTCGTCGCCGCCGACGACGACACCCTCCACGTGACCGACACGACGTTCGGCAACCGGAAACTCCGGGGGCTTCTGTTCTCGAAGGCGGGACTCCCGCTGGACGGCACCCCGACGACCGATCCCATCCTCGTCGGCGACGTCGTCATCGTCGGCGACGAAACGGGTGGCCTCTACGGCGTCGACGCCTCCGATCCGGACTTTCGGTGGCACTTGCCACTCGAGTCGGGTGTGGAAGGAACGCCAGCACCCGTTCTCACTCGAGGTTCCCGGGCGACCACTGCCGAAGACGGGGTGACGCATGCCGCGGTCGAGACCGGACAGCTGTTCGTCGGGACGGAAGACGGTCGGCTCCGGTGTCTCGAGTGGGAAACGCCGCCGTAGCACGAGAACGGAATCGGCGACGTCACGCGGGCGAAGGGGTTTCAGTCTCCTATCGCCGGGGCTGTCTCGGTCTCCCGTCGTTGGGGCCGTCCGAGTCTCCCGTCGACGGAATCCTCTCGGTCTCCGGTCGTTGACCCCTCTCGATCCTCCATCACTGGGCCATGACAGGAACGTAATCGCGGTCACGTCAATCGCTCGAGGAGACGGCCGTTAGCCTGAGTGCCGGTCGACGACCGACAGTATAACATCGACGTACGTGCCAGTGACCGCTATGTTTGGAACGAGCGGTATCCGCGGTGCTGTTGGCGACGTCGTCACTGCTGATCTCGCCCTCTCTGTCGGCCGGGCCGTCGCCACCGAGGGCTACGACCGGGTCGTCGTCGGCCGCGACGTCAGAAAGAGCGGTGAGGTGCTGGGAGACGCCCTCGTCGCCGGCCTCCGCGAGTGTGGTGCGGACGTCGTCGACGTCGGCGTCGCCGCAACCCCGACCGTCGCCCGCGCCGTCGGCTGGCTCGAGGCCGACGCAGGCGTCGTCATCACGGCCTCGCACAACCCCGAAACCGACAACGGAATCAAGCTCTGGAACCCCTCCGGGAAGGCCTTCGGCCCCGACCAGCGCGACGCCATCGCCGACCGCGTCGAGCGCGGCGAGTACGACCTCGCGGACTGGAACGGCCAGGGGAGCCGCCGCACGAATCCCGACGCCGCCGACCACCACGCCGAAGCGATCCGGAAGGCGGTCGACCTCGAGACCGAACCCACGGTCGTCGTCGACCTCGGTAACGGCGCGGGTCTGGTCACCGCCGACGTGCTGGTCGATCTCGGATGCGCCGTGCGAACGCTCAACGGCCAGCCCGACGGTTCGTTCCCCGGCCGCCCGAGCGAACCGAACGAGGAAACCCTCGAGACGCTCATGGCGACGGTGGCCCACACCGATGCCGACCTCGGCATCGCCCACGACGGGGACGCCGATCGAATGGTGGCCGTCGACGAAACCGGGGCGTTCGTCCCGAAAGACGTCCTGCTAGCGCTGTTCGCCAGGGAGGCGGCGGGCGAGGGAGATCGCGTTGCAGCCCCCGTCGACACGAGTCTGACCGTCGACGACGCCCTGGCCGACGTCGGTGCAACGCTCACGAAAACCCCAGTGGGCGACGTCTACGTCGCCGAACGAGCGACCGACGACGACGTCGTCTTCGGCGGTGAGCCAAGCGGTGCCTGGATATGGCCCGAGGAGACGCTCTGTCCCGATGGTCCGCTCGCGGCTGCCAAACTCGTCGCCCTCGCTGCCGATCGCGGCCCACTCTCCGAACTCGTCGGGAGCGTCGACACCTACCCGATCCGGCGGAACTCACTCGAGGTCGACGAAAAAGGAGCCGTGATGGCCGCCGTCAACGACCTCGTGGCCGATCGATACGACCAGGTCGACGCACTCGACGGCGTTCGGGTCGACCGCGGTGACGGCTGGTTCCTGCTCCGGGCCAGCGGTACCCAGCCGCTCGTCCGCGTGACGGCGGAAGCCCGCTCGGAATCGCGAGCCGACGCGTTGCGTACGGAGGCCCTCGAGTTGCTCGAGGCGGCTCGAGGGTAATACTCGAGACGGTTCGAGGCCAATCAGACGCTGGAGCCGATCAGGTCAATGCCGTCACCGCAAGGTAGAGCAGCCCGACGATGACGGCCAGGACGACCAGACTCATGACGAGACTCACGATCGTCGCCACGATTCCGGCGACGACCTGAAAGATGATCCAGAGGGCGATCAGTGCCACCAGGACGAGCCCGGCGAGTTTCAGGGGCGCAGTCATACGTAATCCTTGCCCGGCAACTGACATGAACGTTGTGTGCGTCACTCGACGAACCGACCCCGACACTCCGAGCACCTCTGTGGACGTCGTGGGGTTCGAGAGACAATCGGTCAGGACTCGAGTGAGCCCCCGATCGTCTCGAGGACGGCCACAGATACCGAAGGCGTCGCCTATAGTAACAACTGAAACGATTCACACACTGATCGCCGATACATCTGGCGATCAGGTGTGCAATGACTTACAGTGGCTGCTATACTGTTCCTCTATCGGCATCCGACAACGCCGGCCGTTCCTCGGTCGACATCCGACAATGCCGTTCCCAATCACCGATTGGGTCGGGAACGGTACACTCCAACCGGAGTAACCCACCAGTAACGAGTACTTAATAGGTTGATATGGCCAGCATTGCACCTACAGGGTCGACCCGTGAGATACGAATATGAACCCCGCCGACGACTCGACACCGCCCTCCCCTCCCGGTAGCGCGACGAAACGAACCTACACGGAGTCGTTCGACCCCGCGACCGGCCCCGTCGAGGCGATCGTCGATCTCGTCTCCCGCGTCGACGGCCAGTCGCCGATCGAACTGCGCCCGATCTACGAGGTCGTCGATCCGGACGCACTCGATACGCTGTTCAGTCACCGCCATGGCTCCGCCGAGCGCAGCCCCGGCCAGACGTTCGAGTTCGTCTACGAGGGGTACCAGATCACCGTCATCGGCGACGGACGGATCGAGCTCTCGCTGCCGAGTCATCCCGCCAAAGTAACCGAGCCGCTCGAGTAGGCGTCACTTCACAGCACATCGCGTTCGATGACCCGCAAACCGATCGGCGATCACTCGAGCCGATTCCGAATCGCCTCTGGTTCGTACGCCAGCGTGAGCGATCGAGACCGGCCACGACCGTCGATATCGGCGTACTCGGCGTCGATCAGCCCGAGCTGATCGAGTTTGTTGACGATTTCTGAATACCTGGTGTAACCGAGTCCCGTCTCGTCGTGAAACAGGTCGTAGACGTCGCCAGCCTGGGAACCGTCGTGTTCGACGAGTACCGCGAGCAAGTTGCGCTCGTTTTCGGCCAGGTTGTTGAGGCTGCGCGAGAGGTTGATGTACTTCGATTTCTCGTAGGCCGTCTCGACGTCCTCGAGTTCGACGGTGCGGCTGGCACGCATCTCTGCGTTGAGCCCCGCCCGTCGAAGGAGGTCGATTCCGACTCGGAGATCACCGCTTTCGGCCGTCAGCGTAGCGACGCGATCCAGAACGTCGGTGGCGACGACCTCGTCGTGGAAGCCGCGCGTGACCCGTTCGTGGAGAATGTCGACGATTTCGGGCTGGTCGTACACCGGAAAGTAAACGTCTTCGGGACGGAACACGCTCTGGACGCGCGTGTCGAGTTCGTCGATCGGCTCGAGCGCCGGATCCGAGGAGACGACGACGACGCCGATTTTCGCGCCGGGGTGTTCTTCGTGGGCGCGCAAAAGCGAGTACAGCGTGTCCGAGGCCTCATTTTCGTAAAAGAGGTAGTTGACGTCGTCGAGCGCGACGATGAGTACCCGATCGTCCTCGACGAGTTTCTCGGCGATCTGGCCGAACAGCTTCTTGAAGGAGATCCCCGAAGAGGGCGGTTCGTAGTCGAAACAACCCTCGAACAGCCGCGAGAACACGGAGTAGCGCGTCGAGTTGACCTGGCAGTTGACCCGGATCGTCTGAACATCGCGAGTCTGGGCACCGACCTCGTCGAAGAGTTTCTGGATGGCCGTCGTCTTGCCGGTGCCCGGCGGCCCACGTACCATCACGTTCAGCGGTCGCGACCCCCGAACCGCCGGTCGCAGCGCGTAGGTGAGACTCTGCATCTGCGAATCGCGGTGGCGGAACGTCTCGGGGACGTAGTCGATCTCGAAGACGTGTTCGTTGCGGAACACCGACTCGTCCCACGACAACATCCCCTCCTCGGGGTCGCCGGTCATCACTTTCACCACGCTCTCCAAGCTACTTAGTTGTTTGCGGTCGTTTTCAGTGGGTTCGGTCGGCACACGAGCACTCGAGGCGTCCCGCACCGCCCGCCTCGAGTCGTCCCCGGGTTTATATAGGAAACCGAGGCCAGAACGGTGTGATGATCGATCTTCCCTCCGACGGAAACGAACGACTGGCCGTCATCGGTGGCGCTCTCCTCATCGTGAGTGCCTTCCTACCCTGGGCGAGCATCGACGTCCTCGGGACGACCGCAACCTCGAACGGCTTCTCCGGCATGGGGTACCTCGCCCCGCTCGCTGGCTCGATCAGTCTCTGGGTCGTCTCCATGCGCGAGTGGGCAGCCTTCGAGACCAAAGTGACCACCGTCGTGGGGGCACTGACAGTGCTCTCGCTCGGGGTGCTCTACACCTCGCTCGAGAACGTCTTCGCGGGCGGGTACCCCGCACACCACGTCACCGTCTCCCCCGAACCCGGCATCTTCGTCGCGTTCCTCGCGAGCGCGCTCGTCACCGTTGGCGGCTACAGGGGGATGCGAGCGGTCGGCGACGACTCGTAGTAGCCGAGCATCGGAGTCGCTCGAGGCGTCATCGTGAGCGGCTGAGTCGGTGATGCAGACTGCCGTCGTGAGTGAGGACTCGAGAGGCTGCCTCGTCCGACTGGCTGACTCGAGACGATCACTCGAACTTCTCGAGCAACCGCCCGTAAAATTGGGCATCGTCCTCGCCGGCAAGCTTCTCGACGATCAGTTCCGGCGTCGAGCGTGCGAGGTGGTCGGTCACCGGCGACCGGTTGACCACGAGTTCGCCCTCGACCAGCCCCACGGCTTCGATGCCGTCGACGGCCACGTCCACGTCGGCCATCTCCCGGATCTCCCCCGCCAGGTGCGAGACGAACACCGCCGTCGCCCCGTTCTCGGAGAGGGCCTCGAGGATGCCCGCGATGATCTTCGCGCTCGCGCCGGGTTCGGTGATGCTCTCGAGTTCGTCGACCAGGACGAGCGAGCCCTCGCCGCCGGCGGCGAGGTCGGCGAACTCCCTGACGGTGGTCTCGAACGCACCTGCATCGAGGGTTCCCTGACTCTTGGCGTGGTAGTGGACGTCGTCGAAGCGGCGCAACCGGACGCGCTCGGCGGGCACCGGGAGCCCCATGTGCGCCAGGACGACGACGCTCGCGACTAGATCCAGCGTCGAGGTTTTCCCGCCGCTGTTGACCCCGGAAAGGAGGGTGACGCCCGACACCTCGTAGTCGACGGGATCGATCGCCTCGAGTGGCTCCTCAAGCACTGGCGAGCGACCGCCCTCGATGGCGAAGCCGACGGCCGCTCCGTTGGCGTTGGCGTTGGCGTTGGCGTTGCCGTTGCTGTTGCCGTCACACTCAGCGTCGACATCCCAGACGAACTCGGGCATCGTACACGCGAAATCCCGGGCGAACCGGGCGATGGCGAGTTCGACGTCCAGCTCGAGGGCCGTGTGGACGAGTTCCTGTGCCCCCTCGCGCTGGGCGGCCAGGTCGGACGCGAGGTCGCGCTTGAGTTTCGCGGCGCGCCGATCACGGGCGGCGACGAGTTCCTCGCGCAGGCGGGAGACGGCGTTCTCGTCGCGTTCGACGGGAAAGGTTGGCTCGTCGCGGAAGACCCGCTGGGCGAGTTCGGCTTCCCCGGTATCGAGATCCAGCGCGTCGATCAGGTGCTCTCGAGCGGCCGTCACGGCGGCGGCGTACTCGTCGGCGAGCTCCCGCGAGAGCAAGGAGTCGACACCGGCCCCGCGTTCGACCAGCGAGAGCAGGTCGGCACCCTCGATGGTAACGTCCTGTTCCTGAATGGCCTCCCGAAGGCGGTCGTTGGCCACGCTCTCGGCGACGCCGACGACTGTGTCCAGATCGTCGACGGCGACGGTCAGTCGGTCGAGTTCGTCGTCGCCCGCGACGGTGCCGTCGTCGTCCAGACGCTCGAGGCCGTTCTCGAGGGCTTCGAGGTTGGTGTCGGTTTCGGTGTCGGCGTCAAGGGCGATGTCACCGTCGTCTTCACCCCTCTCGAGCGCTCGGTGCACCGCCACTGCGGCTCGCAGCCGTTCACGGTTCCGGGCGAAAAACGCCAGCGGCCGCTCCGGAACGATCGACGCCGGTTCCTCGAGGGCGTCCGGTCGGACGCGCACGTCACCCTCGAGGTCGATTCCCGCGAACGACTCGTCGATCGCGATCACGGTCGCGTAGCCTCGAGCCAACTCGGCCAGTCCCTGGGCGTCCTCGACGATTTCGACCGAGAGTTCGGGAATCGCCGCCCGCGCCTCGCTGTAGCGCTCGGCGTCGGTCGTCGCCAGACAGCGGTCACGGACGCGGACGTCGCCGGGACGTTCGAGCGGTTCGACCCCCTCCAGAGCCTCGAGGACGGCCGGGTCGGGGTCGCGCTCGAGCGCGCGGCGGGTGAACGACTGCACCTCCTCGATGCGCGAACGGCGAGGGCTCGGGTACAGCGTCTCGAGGCGGTGGGCCGCGTAGTCGGTCACCGTCCGTTCCTGACACAGCGAGAGCACCGTCCGGTAAATCTCCCGGGCGCGGTCGGTCGCGAGAAAGCCGCCGGGATCGTCGTGTTCCTGGCGGATCGCGCCGCGAGCGATTCGAGCCGCGCGGCCGACGGTGATCCCGGGTGCCTGGGCGAGGGCGGCGACGTCGCCCGTCTCGAGCGCGGTTTCGGGGTCGTCGAGCTCTGCCAGTGCGCGGGCGGTTTTCTCGCCGACGCCCGGAATCGACTCGAGATTGGTCTCCATCGGCCAGCACGTCCCGCCGAGACGAGAAAAAGGTCACGCCCCGTTCCCGGGTGGGGTCGCCCGCCGTGGCGTTCCAGCCGGCACCTGGCACTTGAATACCCGATCACCTGACAGCTGGCCGCTCACTCCCAGGGGTGGCTGCCGCTCGAGCTGGGCCACAGCGGGTACCAGTACTCCTTGTCGGGTTCGATCTCGAGTTCGCCGTCGAGGACGGACTCGAGTTTGAACTCCGTGCTCGAGTCCCGTTCCCGGCCTGGTCGGGGCGCGAAGGGGTAGTAGGCCCCTCGCCGGAAGGAGTAGATCCAGTAGGCCGGGTCGCCGTCGCGTTCGTAGCCGAAGACGGCGGCCAACAGTCGCGAGCCGTAGCTCCGTTCGATGAACGTGTCCGCGGCGAAGTGGAGGCTCGTGATGAGATCCTCGGGGTCGCTGTCCTCGAGCACGACCCAGTGGTAGCCGTGGTCGTCCTCGGTCACGCGGAAGTCGGTGCCCGTGTCCTCGCGACCGGCCTCGAGGATGGCCTCGACCTCGTCGACGGCGTCGCGAAAGCTGCTCGAGTCGACGCCCGCGAAACAGAGGGCTCCGGCGTCGACGGAGTCGTAGCCGAGGTCGGCTTCCATCGTCAGATAGGCAGTGCTCATCCCGAAGAGGTCGTCGGGGTCGGCGTCCCGGCTGGCGTCCGATTCCGCGCGTATGCCGAGGACGGCGCGGAGTCCGTCCAGGAGTCCCATACCGCACAGTTGGGCGGCGAGGGTTTGAAAGCTCGCGTTTTCTCGGCCGATCCTCACTCGAGGACGAAGTCCCAATCCATCGAGGACGGGCACCCCACTCACTCGAGGAACAACCGCATATCCGCCATCGGCCGTTCGGGCGTTCCCACACAGCCGTCGGGAACCCTCTCGATCCACGCTCCCTCCCAGGTGCAGGTCGTTCTGGCGGTGAGTTCGTCCGGGGTCGATTCAGCCACCGGCGAGGCCTCGAAAACGACCGTGAAGCTCGTCGTATGTGGGGTGTCTCCCCTCCCGAGGACGTGCTCGAGTTCCCGGACGAGCACGGGTGCGCCGACGTCAATCGGGTCGTCGGTGAGCGTTTCGACGGCCCGCTCGGCGGCCGTGAGCCAGTCCTCGTCGTCCTCGAGGCGGGCGTTTGGCAACAGTGCGACGGGTTCCTCGAGGTGGGTGGCAACCAGCACGGAGCCGTCGGCGGCCGTGATCCCGACGACGGCCATCCCCTGGCTGTGGGCGCGGCAGTGATCCGCGTCCGCGTGCGTTTCGGTGTGTTCCACGTAGCGAACCTCGCGATGCTCTCGAAGCCGAGTCGGAACGCCCAGGGTCTCGAGGTCGGTGAGCGAGTCGGTGCCACTGTCAGTCGTCGCGTGAGGTGGATTGTCGGTCATTGGTGGGTGGCAGGTGTGTTCTCGTCGTCGGTGGTCGCTTCCTTCGGCACCCAGACCAGCGGGACGTGATCCCAGGCCCAGCGCTCCGCGGGTTTCTCGGTGAACTCCCAGAATTGCCGCGGTGGGGTGCCCAGTGCGTCCTCGATCTGAGTTTCGGAAAGGGTGCTCTCGCCCTCGAGCACCAGCCGAAACCGCCTGGCGAACCCCTGTGGGTCGAAGTCCGGATCGCGGTCGCGCCAGGCCTCGGGCTCCTCGAGACGACCGTGGTAGTGGTTCCGGCCGGCCTCGGTGATGTAGCCGAGCACCAGGTGACCGCCGGGGGCGACGGCGTCGTACAACGCGCGGAGCGCGTCCGCGGTGTCGGCGACGTAACACAGCGTGGCGTAACAACAAACGAGGTCGAACTGGCGGTCTGGATCGAAGGCAGGGAGGGTGGTTCGTTCGAAGCGAGCGTTCTCGAGTCCGCGCAAACGGGCCCGTTCGCGGTTTTCCTCGAGGATCACGTCGGACGTGTCGTAACCGACGACGGTCGCGTCGGGGTAGCGTTCGGACAGGTCGAACGTGAGCACCCCGGGGCCACAGCCGACGTCGGCGACGGTCTCCGGCGTGCCTTTCGCGTCGATGAGCGCGGGGACGAGGCCGGTCAGGTGGTGTGTGCTCGGGGTCGCCGACTCGTAGTCGGCGTCGTCGGCGTCAGTCCAGTACTCGTTCCAGTCGATGGGATGGTCGGTGTCTGTCATGGGAGTGGTGGATAGTCGCGTCGCTATGCGTGTCGGGAGGTCGTCGTGACACGTGCGCCCGAGACAGTCCGCTCTGAGCGCTGTAGCTACTGGTATCGGAACATCGTAGAAAAAGACACCGATTTTAATTCAATGTTCTTCTTTCGTAATAATTCGAAGTGCGGGGTTAAATATCCTTCGATAGTTGTGGCTGTTATCTGATAGAATATGTCTCGATTTACGCTCGAGCTAGCACCTCAGACCGTTTCCATCGACCGCTCGAGGTCGCGCAACTGCTCGACGCGGCGTTCGGTCGCGGGATGCGTCGAGAACAGACGCCCAACGACGCCCGATTTCAGCGGGATGATGAAGAAGGCGTTCATCTCCGCCTCCTCGCGCAGGTCTTTGTCGGGAATCTTGTCGACTTCCCCCGAGATGGTCATGAGCGCCGAGGCGAGGGCGGCGGGATTCCCGGTGATGGCCGCGGCCCCGCGGTCGGCGGCGAACTCGCGATACCGTGAGAGCGCCCGGATCAGGAGATAGCTGATGATCCAGACGACCAGCGAGACGAGGATGGCGACGACGACACCGCCACCGCCTCGTCCGCCCCGGCCGCGACCACCGCCGAAGAACGCGCCCCAGCGGACGATCATGAACGCGACCGTCGAGAGGAACGAGGCGATGGTCATCACCATCATGTCCCGGTTTTTGACGTGCGCCAGTTCGTGAGCGATGACCCCGTCGAGTTCCTCGCGGGTGAGTTTTCCCATCAGCCCCGTAGTGACGGCAACGGCGGCGTTTTTCTGGTTTCGGCCAGTCGCGAAGGCGTTGGGTACCTTCGAATCGATGACCGCGACCTTCGGTTTGGGCAGGTCGGCCTGCTGGGAGAGTCGTTCGACCGAACTGTGCAACTGTGGATACTCCTGGGGTGAGACCTCCTTGGCACCCATCGTCTTGAGCGTGAGCGTGTCGCTGAAGTAGTACTGGACGAACGACATCCCGCCAAAGAGCATCGCGAAGACGAGCAGGTTCGCCCCACCGGTGAGATAGGCGGTGAGCACCCCCGCGAACACGATGTAGAGGGCGAACAGCAGAAACATCGTCAGGAACATCCGAAATCGAAGCCCCCAGTCCGGTTGCCAGTCCATGGTTCGATAGAGGGGGCCTGGCCGAATAAGTTCTACTGGCGACACGACCAGTAGAAAAATCAATATCCTGTCGTTTCACTCGCTCGCATGCAAACCCCCTCATTTCGCATGGAAACCCCGAGGTGGTAGCACGTCTGACACATCAACGAATGTGGGCGTGTGACGAGTGTCTGACGTGTGGCTGACGGGCGGCTGAGACTCCACTCGAGATAGAGGTTCGGAACGAAAATGTTCAGACGCATCTCGAGAGCCCGGACGGCTAAATCGCATCGGGGTGGACTGGTGAGGGAAGGCACGCAGACTCGAGTGCGATCTGGCGGGTTGTCAGTTCGCGAACGTTACACCCCCTCGTTTCATCTGGAGCGACGAGTTCGTGAACGACGCTGAAACGATGCTCGTTCTCACCAGAAGCAAACGTTGCACAGTGGGTTCCGGTGGACAGTTGCACTGCTCGAACGATCGAACGGATCGCTTGACCCGGGTGGAACGGTACTACCGAGGCCATAGGAAAGTGCTGGTGTTCCCACCCTCGCAACCATGACTGGGGCTACGAGACGTCGTGTGTTGAGATACACCGGGTTGACGGTTGCCATCGGGGGGATGCTCTCTACGCGCCCGGCAACTGCCGATGGCAGCTCGGATGGGGCGTCCGCCACTGGCTGGTCGTCGGTGCGTGGAAACGCTGGCAACACCGCCTACGTGCCGGATGAGCGCGGCCCGGACGCGTCCGCCGCCGTCGCCTGGGAGTACGACCACGGCGGCCCGGTCGCCGTCGTCGGCGGCAGTGTCTTCCTGACCGTCGACGGGGCGATCCACGCGCTGGACGCGGACAGCGGGGAACTGCTCGGCGAAACCGACGATATCGGGGCTGCCGGCGCTCCAGCGGTCGTCGACGGCACGCTCTACGTCGGTGGCGACCAGTTGACCGCGATCGATATCGGGGAGGACGGGGTCGACTGGGAACTCGACCTCGACCCCGACGACGTCGTTCCGTCTCCAACGGTCGTCGAGGGAACGGTGTTCGTCGTCGCGGATGGGACGCTCTACGCGATCGAGGCCGACGACGGAGACGAGGCGTGGTCGTTCGAACCCGACGACGGCTCGATGATCGAACAGCCCGTCGCTGCTGGCGGTGGGGCCGTCTTCACGACGGATGGCGAAACGCTGTACGCGACCGAGATCGACGACGGGAGCGAGCGGTGGACGAGCGACCACGGGGAGTATCGAGAGCAGATCGTCGTGGCGACCGACAGTGCCGTCTCGACCCAGGCCGGGGGTGACGACCTGGTGGCCGTCTACGAGACGGCCACTGGCGAACTCAACTGGGGCAAATCGGGATCTGCTGTCGGATTGGCTACCAGCGAACACGTCTACACGTCGGCTGAGGACGGGATCGTCGGCTACCATCACGAGACGGGGGAAGAGCACTGGCAATCGACAATAGAGGACGCGACGTTCGGCCTGCCGATAGGTGCTGGCGCGAGCGTCTACGTCGGCATCGGCGACTCGAGCGACGGGACGGGTGTCGCCGCGTTCGACGTCGTCGAGGACGAACTCGAGTGGGTCGTCCAAACCGAGTCACAGCCGACTGATCTCGCGTTCGCCGACGGAACGGTCTACGCCAGCGACGACGGACTTCTCGCGATCCGATCCGAGGGAGGTGAGAACGGAACCGACGACACGGGCGAAGACGGTGACGAAGCGAACGACAGCGACGACGGTGACGAGGAGGGATCGGGTGACGACCAGGACGACGAAGACGCGGAAACTGATGGGGACGGCGAGGGAGACGACGAAGACGTGGTCTTCGGTGACGACCAGGACGACGAGGTGGACGATCAGGATGACGGGTCGGACGAGCACGACGACGGGATGCCAGGATTCACGACAGGCACGGGTGTCGTAGGCGGGGCACTCACTCTCGAATGGCTGCGTCGTCGGGCGGGCGGGGCGGACGACGCGGCGGAGTAGTCGACTGTGTTTGGGGCACGCCCACGACCGCATCCGGAACGTCGATCGAACGCGGCGCTTAACTCCCTCAGACCCAAACGAGGGGACATGACCGATTCGCGTGCGTTCTGTCCTCGCTGTGGCGACCCCGTCCCGGAGCGACGCGAGGCCGACGCTGCCGTCGTCGACCCGCTTCGCCCGAGCGCGGAGGTCGACCTCTGCGATAGCTGTTACTTCGACGATTTCGAGTTCATCGACGCGCCAGACCGGATCGACGTTCGCGTCTGCGCCCAGTGTGGGGCCGTCCACCGGGGTCGTCGCTGGGTCGACGTCGGTGCCCAGGATTACACCGACGTCGCCATCGAGGAGGTGAGCGAGGCGCTCGCCGTCCACGTCGACGTCGACGACGTCGCCTGGCAGGTCGAACCCGAGGAAGTCGGCCTGAACACGGTTCGGATGCACTGTTATTTCACCGGCACCGTCCGTGGCACGCCCGTCGAAGAGCAGGTGATGGTACCCGTCAAGATCGCCCGCCAGACCTGTACCCGGTGTGGCCGGATCGCCGGCGACTACTACGCCAGCATCGTCCAGATCCGCGCCGAGGATCGAGCCCCGACGACCGAGGAGATCGAACGCGCCAAGGTGATCGCCGAGGACATCGTCGCCGACATGGAGGCGACGGGCGATCGCAACGCCTTCATCACCGAGACGACCGAGACCGACGACGGCCTCAACATGCGCGTCTCGACCAACAAGATCGGCAAGAAGATCGCGAACAAGATGGTTGAGGAGTTCGGCGGTACCGTGAACGACGCGGAAACCCTCGTCACCGAGGACGAGGACGGGAACGGCGTCTACCGCGTCACGTTCGCCGTTCGTCTCCCGCCGTACGTCCCCGGCGACGTGATCGACCTCGCGGACGACGACGGCGGCCCCGTTCTCGTCAGCAGCGCCCACGGCAATCTCAAGGGCGTCCGGCTCACCACCGGCGAGCGCTACGAAGCCAGCTACGAGGAGGGCAACGCCCCTGAGGCGCGCAAACTCGGTGAGCACGACGACGCCGTCGAAACGACGGTCGTCACCGTCGAGGACGAGCGCTCGATCCAGGTGCTCGACCCCGAAACCTACCAGGCGAAGACGATCGCCCGGCCGGACTACGTCGATCCCGACGCCGAGACGGTTCCCACGCTCAAGAGTCGCGCTGGCCTGCACGTCCTTCCCGAGAACGATGCGTGAAGACGACGAGCGGGCTCGAGACGAGAACGAGCCCAATGGTATGGATAGTGAAGTTACTGCAGATTCTGAAGTTAATACTACGGAATATGTAGTATCGTCCAGCGAGGAATCGATGGACGATGACGAATCGAGTCACGAAGCCGCGACCCAGGACACAGACTCGAGCGACCCAACCCCCGAGTCGAACCCAGATCCCCTGGCCGTCGTCGTCGAGAAGCCACGATCCGAGACCGCGATCGAATCCCTGCGAGCGGAGGGTGTCTACGACGACGACCGCCGGGTTCGGGAGTACGGCCCCGAGACGGTCGCGCTGCCGGTTCTCGAGCCTCCTGACGACACGGCCGTCCTCGAGGTGATTCGCCAGATCAATCCCGACTACCGAACCCGCGACCTGGCAGACCACCTCCGCGAACGCGGGTGGAGCGACGCCGACCTCGAGACGGCGCCGGGGTCGTGGGCCGTCGTCGGCTCGGTGATCCTCGTCCGCCTGCCGTCGGCGTGTTACGACGAGACCGACGTCGCCGAGGCCTTGCTCGAGTTGCACGGCGAGGCCGAGAGCGTGCTGGCCGACGACGGAATCGCAAACGAGAGCGAGGGCGGCACCTACCGCGAACCCCAGACACGCCTCCTCGCGGGCTCGAGGGATACCGAGACGGTGCACGTCGAGGACGGCACGCGCTACGCCCTCGACCCGACGCGGGTGATGTTCTCGCCGGGGAACCAGGCCGAGCGTCGACGGATGGCGACAGTCGTGGAACCCGACGAGCGCGTCTTCGACATGTTCGCCGGTATCGGCTACTTCACGCTCCCGATGGCCAGATCGGGGGCGCGGGTGACCGCGACCGAACTGAATCCGACGGCGTTTCGCTACCTGCTCGAGAACGCGATGGCCAACGAGGTCTCGAGTCAGGTCGACGCCTACCACAGCGACTGTCGCGACCTGGCGGCGGACGTCGCCGCCGACCGGGTGGTCATGGGTTACTACGGCGTCGCCGACGGCGTCGACGCGGATGGCCACGGCGCACGAATTGACGAGGCCGTCGACTTTCTCCCCGCGGCGCTCAAGGCGCTCGAGTCCGGCGGGGTGATCCACTACCACGAGGCGACGCCCGAGGCGGAACTCTGGGAGCGCCCGATCGGTCGGCTCGAAGCCGCCGTCGAACAGGTGGGCCGGGAACTCGAGGTGCTCGAGAAGCGGCGCGTGAAATCGCACAGTGCGGGCGTCGAGCACGTGGTCGTGGACGCTCGCGTGAGGTGACCTCCACGGCCGAACCACACCACTCCTCGTTAAACGTACCCGATCGATTGGCCTCGAGCAGAATTCACGTCGAGCCAACCTCACAACATATGGACGTCAAATTCATACACCCCCAGCGAGAAGTCCCCCGTATGGATATGAATCAGATCATCGCGGCGCTCTTCGCGCTGTTGATGGTTACCTCGATGATCGCCTGGGGCGCAGCGACCATTTTCTAGCCGTCGGTGTCCCAGACGTCGGTGAGCGGGCTCCGCTTCGAGGAGCGTCGTCCGCGTCGCGACCGCGTTCGGGTGTATTTATCGTCCCCGCTGTCGGTCGAGGCGCTCGAGGTCGAGCCCGAATTCGCGCTCGAACCAGCGTTCGACCCTGAACTCGAGTCACCGAGCCCACTTGCGGTCTCACCGCTGGCTCCACTGCCCCCATCCCCGAACGCCGCCCGCGGCTCGAACCCCGGCAGATCGGGCTCCTCGAGCCGGTCGACCTGGGCGGCGAACCAGTCGGGCATATCGGTTCGAGCGCGCTCGAACAGGTCGAGCAAACTCGAGTCGGCGATATACGTCGACCCGTAGTCGTCGGGTGCCCGGATGACGCGACCGCAGGCCTGAATCACCGTCCGCAGAGCGGCGCGGTAGTACCACGCCCACTGTCCCTGCTCGAGTCTGTGGGCCACGCGGGAGTCGCTCGTGTTCAGGAACGGGGCCTTGCAGAGCACCTGCCAGCGACAGAGGTCGCCTTTGAGGTCGAGGGCTTCCTCCATCTTGACCGAGAGGAAGACGTCCGGATCCGAACTGGCCTTCCAGGCTTCGAGGTCGGCATCCCGGTCGTCGCGGCTGTGGGAGCGAACCCGGTCGCCGACCCCGAAATCGGTGAGCAGGGACTCGAGTTCCTCCTGGATCGCGTACGAGTGGGCGTGGATCAGCCCCTTCTCGTCAGGGTGGTGCTGCATGATCCGGACGATCGTCCGGGCGATCTTCGGGAGGGTTTCCTCGCGGTGTTCGTAGGTCATCTTTCCCTGGGTGACGTCGTACAGCGGCCGGTTCTCGACGGGGAAGGTGTGGCCGACGTCGACCAGCGCGACCCGGGAGGGCTCGAGGCCGACGTGGCGACAGAAGGCGTCCTTGTTGAGGATGGTGGCCGACAGCAGCGCGAATTTGTTGCCCCGATCCCAGACGGTGTAGCGGAGGTAGCGCTCGGGATCCATCGGTTTGATTGTGAGAGGGCCGCCCTGTGGTTCGTCGCTGTCTCCCTCGTCACCGTCCGCAGTCTCGTTCCCCTTACCCCCACTCGAGCCCACTCCGCCACTCCCACCGGCGTCGCCCTGATCGACCAGCCACGTCGTCGGACTCTCCGGATCTCGGTAGTCCTTCACGAAGAACTCGAGTTCGCCGATGAGTTCCTGGAGGCGGTCGCGCTCGCGGACGTCGCCGGGCGTCAACGTCTCCTGGGCCAGGAGGTCGTCTTTGCGGCTGGTACACCGCTGGGCCAGGGCCTCCGCGTAGCGGGCGGCACGTTCGACGGAGCCGACCTGGGGGACGCGCAGGTCGTCCCAGAACGGTACCGTTCGCGGGCCGAGCTGGATGGTCGCGTACATCTCCGCCCACTCGGAGAGACCGTGGGCTTCGTCGATGACGACGACGTCGCGCTTACGGAACACCTCGCTGCCCGCCGTTTGCATGAAATAGGCGAGCGTCATCGCCGCGATCGATCGGTTCGAGGCGATGGCTCGATCCGAGAAGTACGGACAGCGGTGTTGCACCGAACAGTCGTAGCCCCGCTCGCGAACGCAGGGGGCCTGGTTGACCGGCGTGTCGAGTTCGCCGGGGAGGATACAGGTGTAGTTCGATTTGCCCCGGATGATGTTGAGATCCTGGAGGAGGTCGTCGCCGGCTACGTCGTCGAGCTGGGAGACCTGCGGGGTCGTGTAGTAGGCCCCGCTGGCCTCGCTGGGCTCGGCCTCGTCGACCGTCCGGGCACAGCCCGCGACGGCGCGCGCCAGCAGGGACTTGCCACTACCCGTCGGCGCGCGTACCAGCACGACGTCGTTACCCGACTGGAAGGCGTCGCGAATGTCCCGAAGGGCCTGTTCCTGGTTCCCTCGGTAACTCGGCGCGGGGAACGCCTCGAAGATCCGGTCTGGATGCACCACTCGAGTCACCGGCGGGCGTCGCCCTAAAGGCTACGGAGTGTCGCTCGTGGTGCAGCGTCCGAACCGACAGCCACGGAGGGTGGATTCACAGGGCTCGAGCGAACGAGATCCCTCCATCGGTTGTAGCCGTCTCTTACAGTCAGTATCCTCGTCGTACACCAGGGTAGGTGCTCGATTACAATCAGCGACAGACTCCTCGAGTGGGATACGGAAGGGTCGCTCAGCGGCAGAGCACCACGGCGTCTTCGACCCGTGGCGGCCAGTATGGCCTCGTGGCGTTCGAATCCCACCCCTTCCGCTTTCCAGATTCGCTGGTGCTCACTTGCGGTAATCCCCAAGCTCGACCGACCAGTCGTGTTCGTCGTACTCGATCGCCGGTTTCGCGTTCCCCGAAATCACGTCGTACCGCTCGAGGAACGATCGAATCCCGTCCGAGCCGCCGAAGTCGCCGCGGTACCAGAGGAACACACGAGGTACGCGAGCGACGTTCTCGTCCGAATCGTAGCTCACGTTCTCCTCGAGGAACCACTCGGTCGCGATCTCGAGTTCGGACTCGACGTCGGTGGGTGAGTACACCGCAACCGGCGGGCAGCTTTCGGTACCACAGTTGAGCGCGAAGTGAATCCGTGGGTCGACCGATTCGAGGCGGAACCGACGTTCGAACGCCGAGGGAAACAGGCGCGGCAGATACCCCATCCCCCACGGGTGTTTCGACGACCGGAGCATGCCGTGTTCGATGTCGTCGAGGCTGAGCCAGACGCCAGCGATTGGGATGCGATCGCGGGCGAAAAACCGCCATCGATCGAGGGCGGAGCCGTCGAGCAACGAAGGGTCGTCCTCGAGCAGGATCTGGACGTAGGCGTTGTAGCAGTTGAGCCAGAACGCGAGTTTTTGGGGTCGACCACCCAACGCCCGCTCGAGCTGGGTGCGGTCGAACGACGCGAGTCGATCCCGCAGTGCAGAACGGTCTCCGCCCGTCTTCACCGTATAGAGGAGGTCGCCCGATATCGAGAGCGGATCGAGCTGCGTCGACATAGGTCGTCCTTTGCGAACCAGACTCTTCAATCCGTGTTACGACGGAGACGACAGTCGCCACGAAGAATACGTTACGCGCCGGTTTGGGAGCGGCTGAGGGTGAGTCGACGCGCGTCGGTTGAGGGGGAGTCGGCGCGCATCCACCGGTCGGCTGCACCAGTCGGCGTACGGCCACCGTCATCCAGCGTCCACACAGATACCGACGGACGTCGAACTGGCGTCGGCCGGCCAGGACGTCCGAGGGCGTCGCTCCACCGGCACTCCCGACTGTTTCACTCGACAATCGCTCGTTGCCAGCCCCCGCTTTATTCACCGGGGCGTTGGACGGGCGCTCGTGAACCGCTCGAGAGGGACGCTGCTGGTCTTCATCGCCGTCCTGGTCGTACTGTCGGCACTGCTCGTCCTGCCGTACCTGCAGTACGTGCTGGCGGCCGTCTTGCTCGCGTTCGTCCTGACGCCGCTCCAGCGACGACTCGAGGAGCGGGTGTCGCCGACGATCGCGGCGTTCGCGCTCGTGATCCTCGCATTGCTCGGATTTATTCTCCCTGTGCTCGTGGTCATCGCGGTCGTCGCCCAGGACGCATTGCGGGTGTTCGAGGAGACCGACCCCGACGCGTTTCCGCCGGAGCCCCTCGAGAGTCTCGCCGAGCGGTTCGGGATCGACCTCGAGGCGGCGATACTCGACAGTGCCCGGGACGTCGGTGCGATGGCGGCCGAGCGCAGCCTCGATGTCGTCACCGGAGTCACCCATATCATGATCGGGATCGGACTTGCACTCTTTCTCCTCTACTACTTTCTGAAAGATGGCGACAACCTCCTCGCCTGGCTGCAGACGGTCACCCCGGTTCCGGAGTCCGTCCAGCAAGAGCTGTTCGACGAACTCGAGGACGTGACGTGGGCGGTACTGGCGGGACACGTCCTGATCGCGATCGTCGAAGGGACTATTGCGGGGATCGCCCTGTTCGTAACGGGCATTCCGAACGCGCTGTTCTGGACGATGGTGATGATTGTCCTCTCGCTAATCCCCCTGATCGGCGCGTTTCTGGTCTGGGGGCCGGCGGCCGTCTACCTCCTGTTGATCGGCGAGCCCGTGCTCGCGGTTGGCCTCGCCGTCTACAGCGCCATCGTCGTGGGCATCGCCGACGACTACCTTCGACCGATCGTCGTCGACCGGTACGCCGACCTCAACCCGGCCGTGATCATCGTGGGCGTCCTCGGTGGCGTCACCGCGTTCGGGCTCATGGGACTGTTTTTCGGCCCCGTCCTCCTCGGCGCGCTCGTCGCCACCCTCTCGATATTCGACGAGCACTACGACGACTTGTGATGGGCGGGACTCGAGCGGGCCGGACAACGGACACTCGAGGATGGACTGGCTCGGAACACCCGAATATCTCCACTGTCGGCACGCTTTTCCGACCTGCCCCCGGTACCATCACCTATGACAGCCGTCACGCTTGGGCCTGAAGGTACCTACTCCCATCGCGCCACGCGAGCCATCGACGATGACGTCGTCTTTCGCCAGTCCGTCACCGACATCGTCGCCGCCGTCGCCAGCGGCGAGTTCGAGCGCGGCGTCATCCCCATCGAGAACAGCATCGAAGGGAGCGTCACCGAGAGCCTCGACGCCGTCGCCGAGTACGACATCGCCGTCGTCCGCGAGATCGTGACGCCGATCCGCCACGCCCTGCTCGCACAGGGCCCCGAGTTCAAAACAATCGCCAGCCACTCCCAGGCGCTGGCCCAGTGTCGCAGCTACCTCGAGCGCGAGCACCCAGATGCCACCCTCGAGGCCGTCGCCAGTACGGCCCAGGGCGTCGAGTACGCCCGCGAGGATCCCACTGTCGCCGGAATCGGCCACCCCGACAACGCCAGCGGCGGCCTCGAGGTACTCGCCGCCGACATCCAGGATCAGACCTCGAACGCAACGCGGTTTTTCGCGGTCGCACCCGTCGCCGATCGCTCGACGGCCGGCGGAAAGACCTCGCTGGTCGTCTATCCGAACGCGAACTACCCCGGTCTGTTACTCGAGTTGCTCAAACCCTTCGCCGAACGTGACATCAACCTGAGCCGTGTCGAGTCCCGTCCGAGCGGCGATCGCCTGGGCGATTACGTCTTCCACATCGACATCGCCGGGGGCCTCTACGAGGATCGAACCCAGGACGCCCTCGAGGAACTCGAAACGCTCGCCGAGAAGGGGTGGGTTCGCCGGCTCGGTTCGTACGATCTCGAGCATGTCGTCGACTGACGGCCGCCGGAGTGACACGCTCGAGCACGGCAACGCGATCGTTCGCACAGATTCGAGGCGGAGGCCCACGAGTTCTGTCGTTACGCAGGGGGCAGATTTTATCTCCGTCGAGCGTGTATCGTCGCTCATGCGACGAAATCCGTTCGACGACCTCGAAGAGATGCTCGACCGCGTCAGCAAACAGATCGAAGCGGGCGTCGGCGGCGACCTCTCGGTACCTGGCTCTGTCGCCGTCGACGTGGTCGACCAGATCGACGAGTACGTCGTGACCGCCGACCTGCCCGGGTTCGAGACCGACGACATCGAACTGACGCTGTCGGAGGGGACGCTTCGACTCGAGGCCGACCACGAAACCGACACTAGCGAGGAACACGACCAGTACCTTCGGCGTGAACGCTCGCGCCGATCCGTTACCCGTCGGCTCCACCTCCCGGAACCGGTCGACGAGGAGAACGTCTCAGCAACATACAACAACGGCGTGTTGACCGTGACGTTGCCAAAACTCGAGGAGTCGGACGACTCGAGACAGATTGACATCGAGTAAGCACGACGCAGTGCGCTTTTTCCGCCAATATCGAACGGCCAGACAGGTCGACGCTACGTGCCCGGCACCCCGAACGCACCGACGCCGAGGCCGAGTACGACGTCGAGAATGAACAGGATCACGAGCGCCGACAGCCAGGCGAGGCCGCCGATCATCGCCGCCGTCACCCAGCCGCCGGGGTAGCGCCAGTTGATGACGCCGATCCAGACGATCAAGGCGAGCAGTGGGCCGAACAGCGGGATCCATGCCGTCAGCGCCCAGCCGAACGCACCGAGGATGGCGGTGACGACTGCGTGAGAGTAGCTGTCCGCGTCGACGACGATTCCCCCGGCGAAGTAGATCGCCAGACCACCGACGAGTAATGCGACGAAGAACGCGACCAGCGAACCGACGATGGGGATCATTCGTGATCCACCTCCGAGAACCCGTCATCGGCAGTCTGGGCCAATTCGAGGCCACCCTGCCATCTCATTCCCGCTCGTGCTCGAGTGGGGCTTACCCGTCGTCGGAGGGTGTCGGAATCGATCATTGCACCTTGGTGTACTCACCAATTCCTCAAATACGTCGGGATCCGCAGCCGTGAATGTACTTCGAGGAGCGCATCGAAACGCGTTCTCGAGGATGTGGGCAAGTGATCGTCACCGAACCCGCTTACGTCGTCCGTAAATTGTTCGTGCTCGGCTCGTACACCTCGCCCTTCTGTTTGAGCTTCTCGATTTCGTGCTCGGCCTTCGACTCGTCCATCCCGATTTCGCCGGCCCGCTCCAACACGACGTCGACCGGCGCCCCGTCGTCGTACTCCTCCTCGATGTCGCTGATGAGCTGTTTGATATTCTTGATCCGATCGCGCTGGGACTTCGACGTCCCCGCTTCGACGATGTCGGCGTCGAACTCCCCGGTTTCGGGATCGACACCGATGTCCTGGAGACACGACCGGACGATCTCGATCACTCGCTCCGCGTCCGAGAGTTCGACCGTATCAGAGAGTCGTACCCGCGCACTGGCTTCCGACAGCCGGACGAGGCCCTCGAGCTTCCGGGCCGTGACCGGTACCGGCGCGTCCTCGTCGGTGCCCTTCGAGCGTAAATCGACGTAGAAGTCCCGAATCGCCTCCCTGGCCTCCTCGGTCATCCGCGGATGGCAGTTCTGCTTCGAGAAGGCGATATACTTGCGCAACAGGTCGGCGTCGATCACCGGATCGACCTTCTCCGTCATCGACTCGATCTCCTCGGTGGAGACGTCGAGGGAGGGCATCTGCTGTTGCTGGGTGGTCAGCTCCCCGGCGTAGTTCGTCTTCAGGATGTGCTCGGCGAGATTGCGGTCTTTCTCCTCATCGGGCTGGTCGGTGACCGTGAAGATCAGGTCGAATCGCGAGATGAGCGCCGGCTCGAGGTCGATCTGCTCGCCGATGGGTTCGTACTGGTCGAACCGACCGTACTTGGGGTTCGCTGCACCGAGCAACGAACAGCGAGACTTGAGCGTGGCGTTGATCCCCGCCTTCGAGACCGAGATTTTCTGTTGCTCGAGGGCTTCGTGCATGGCACTGCGGTCCTCCGAGCGCATCTTGTCTAACTCGTCAATCGCCGCGATCCCCTGATCAGCCAACACGAGCGCCCCGGCCTCGAGCGTCCACTGTTGGCCGTCGCCGAAGTCGTCACGAACGGCGGCAGCCGTATTGTGGGTAACGACTCCGTTCGCGATGAAGTTGTGCGTCTCCGGAACGGTGAGGTCGAACACCTCTTTCTCACCAGTCTCGACAGTGGCGACGACTTCGTCCCAACACAGGTCGGCATCGACAGCTTCCTCGACGATCGGTTCGACATCCCCGAGATCGACCGCATCGAGCATTCGTTGGGCCCGCCCCCTGCCTGGGTTATCGCCGCGGTTGACATTCGTGTAGTAGTCGCCGGCTGCGGCCTCGACGGTTGCGAGCGCCCCACCAACTGGAATCATCTCCTCTCTGCGGACGGTGTCTCCGACGATTTCTTCGAGTGCCGCCTGTTTTGTTGGGCATCCGAATCCGACCGCGTCTGCGTACCGGTCGATGTTGCGACCGAAACACTCGAGGTGATACTGTACGTGGTTCGACTCGATCTCGTAGCCGTTCTCGAGCACGGAAACGCCGCGACGATCCCGTTCGCGAACGCGCGAGCGGACGCCGTACGTCTCGAGCATGAGCTGCACCTGTTCGGCGAACGACTCGCTGATCGTCGAGAAATGAATACTCGAACCACCATCTGTCCGCGCCGACACGGATCCGTCGGCGTCCATCAGCCCCCGAAGGAAGGCATCCGCGTGTTCAGAGACGGTGAGAGCCGGGTCGAGTTGTAGCTTCTCCTTCGGCGTTTCCATCCCCATATTGGAGAACAGTCGAGAGACGGTCGCGTTGTGTAACCGGATACACGGGACTCTGTCATCGTGATACTCGATCTCGGGACGCTTGTCGAACCGTTCCTCGATGATCTCGATTGCCCGTTCTAAAATCGTCACGTCACCGTTGGAGATTCGGATGTGGCCACGATTTCCGCCGCGTCGTGAGACCATGATGTCGCCGTCTCCGAAGACGAGACCCAGGAGATAACAGAATTCCTCGTCAATCTCGTCAGGAATACGGACGCTATCTCCGTGACGGAGCATCGCGCGTTCGATCGACAGATCGTGTACCTCGAGATCGATCGCATCGAGGATTTGCTCGAGTTTCTCCAGCGGGATGTACCGGTTCCGTATCGTATCGTAGACGAAATCCTCGGTGAGATCGAGTGCGGCAGCCGCGTCTCGGAGCGTTCCGAACTCCTCACAGAGTCGTCGTCGAACCTGGACGATCGAATCGTCGTCGAGTTTCACCTTCTCGTTCGTAAACTCGAGGTAGTTCTCGATCGGCGGTGTCGAACGCTTGATTCCGTCGTACTTCGGTACCGCGACGTAGTCGCCGGCTTCGACGTCCGAGAGTTTCGTCCACTCGAGTCCGTCGTCGCCACACGTGAGTACCGGTGTATTCAGCGACCCCTCGAGTTCCTTCCCTCGAGCCGTTTCGATTCGCCGACACTCCTTCGGCGGCATTCGCCAGACGTGTGACGTGGCTTGCGTCTCCAGGTTCCCTGCATCGCGATCGAACGTGTAGAGGCCGATCTCGTCTTCGACCGCAGTTTCCGTATCGACGGGGTGCGGAAGTCGGGCAGTAGCGATGTCGCCGATCCGCTCGAGCCCGTTTTCGGTGTGGATCAGTGTGTCCCCCGTGACACAGAGACCGGCCGAGGACGAACCTTTCCCCGAGGTGTAGACGGATCGAGGGGCGATGTTCTGGATGTAGCTGAGCATCTGGGAGTTGTGCGAGATGATTCCGTTCGAAACGTAGTTGTGCGTGTCTTCTATCTCGAGGTCGTAAACCCACTCGTAGTCTGGCTCATGCGTCTGGATCGAAACGATTCGATCGGTGTCGACGGAACCGTGGACAGCCGACTCCCCTCCGTCAGCCAGCACGGATCTCGGTGTTTCGGTCGGTTGATCGACGAGTTTCGACGTCGACGCGACGGCGACCGAATCGCCGACTGTGAGTTCGTCGGCACGAATCGCCCGAACGTTGTCGCCCGTAGTGACGAACAGCGGATGCGACGGCGTCACCTCGAGTTCGCGTCCGCTCGAGGTTCGAATGGTGTACATCTGCTCCGGTGCGTCTCGTTTCCAGACTTTTGTCGCGCGTTGAGCCGCGATCGTACCGTCGTCCTGCAGTGACGGAACCTCGAGGTCGATCTCGTCCCACCATCCGTCGTCGATCGGTTTTGGATCCTCGAGATTCGATTCGACGAGTTCGCTGATTGGGAGTTCTCGTCCATCCGCGAGCGCCACTCTCGTGTCACCGGCGACGCATTTCCCCGTACCAGGATCACCGATCAACAACATGTGCAAGTCCCCACGGATCCTCGAGCCGTCGGGCAACTGTTTCGTTACGCCCGAAAACAGCTGGAGCATCATCGCAAGTTTCTCGTCGTCGTAGCCGTAGATGGCCGGCGCGATGGAACCGACCATCTGCTCGTAGACGTCCTCCTGGCGGGAGATTTCGTAGATTTTCTTTTTGTCCTCGTCGGTGATGTCCATGTCCTCGAACTGCTCTTCGTCGATCGCAACGGACATCCCCTCCATGTAGAAGTCGAAGATGGGGGACTTCTCCTGCTGGTTGCCCTGTTGCTCGAGGCGGAGCACCCCTGCTGCCGACACGTGGTCACCGGGAGTCACCTCGCCAGTGATGTCGTCCTCAATGTTGACGTCGATTGCCTGGGGCGTCTCCCCACCGCGGAGTCCTTCCGGACTCTCCTGGATACGGAGTTTCTGGGAGTCGACGAACTCCGACTGGTCGAAGTTGACCCGGAAGGGGCCCTGTCGCTCACACCCCTGACACTCGTGGGGTTCCTGGAAGTCGCCGGTCGACTGCGGGATGCGATTGAGCGTGCCACAGAGCTGGCATTCGAAGGCGGCCTCCTCGATTTTCGGGCGCACGTCGGTTGCCTTCCGGACGATCCCGCGCACCTGCACGAGCTTGTTCATGTGCCGGGCGCGTATCTCGCGGATTTCGGGCGACTCGGTGTCGGGGAGCGCGCGGATGCGGACGTGGGCCTGCCCGAGGCTGACGTCGATCGGGAGGTCGTACAGCCGGAGGGCTTCCTCGGCGTAGCGCTGGAGCTGTCCGGGCTGGTTGATGAAGTCATCGGCGAGGTTCGGATCGAAGCGATAGAGATCCTGCCAGTCGATGTAGAGCGAGCGCTGTTCGTTTGGATACCGCTGTGCGAGCTGTTTGATCTCGTTGTCGTAGTAGTTGCGGAAGAACTGCTCGAAAGCGTCGACGAGTTCGGAGTTGCCCGCTTGCGCCATTGCACTGGCCTAGGGTCGGCATGGGCTATAAATGGTCGTATAGCAGACTGGAAGTGGTCGTGATGAACCGGTCGTGGCTCGACTCCACATCTCGAGAGAGGCACGCGCACGCGCCTGGGAAGTAGCCACTCAGACCCTCAAGCGATACTCGAGGGTGCGATGAGCGGATCGATCTTCGGTCACGAGGCAGAGTGCTTCTGCTCGCGAAGATGCCTTCAGGAAAACGATGGGATCGGCCGGATTTCGAACCAACAGATGACGGTCGCTTTCGCTTCGCTCGAGCGCTGCGACATCCGAGGTTCAAATCCGCGCTTTTTTCTCGCTATTGCTCGCGGATTTGTGCGCGGCAGAAATATGGGATCGCCCGGATTTGAACCGGGGTCACGGGCACCCAAGGCCCGAAGTATACCAGGCTAACCCACGATCCCGTACCCTCACTTCTGGGCGGAGTGGATAAAGGGTTTCGTTTGCCGGCCGGTGTGCGTGCCATCGGGACACACACGACATCCTCGACGGAAAGCGACGCTCGAGAATCGGACAGTCGAGTTTCAGAAGACACCTCGACGAAGCCCAGACGCAGCCTCAGTTGCCGAGCAGACGAGCGATATCGTCGTCGGTCGCTTCCTCTGACACGTCGGCAGTTGTGGTTTCCCACGTGCCGCTGGCCCCATCGTCCCAGTCCTCGAGCAACGAGGCGACTTCCTCGTCGGTCGCTTCAGGGAGGTCGACCTCGACGCTCTCGTCGACGACGACGTCGTCGAAGATCGAGCCGAACGTCGAGACGATGCGATCGTCGTGGGCCGTCGGGTCGAGGTGAAAGTGTGCGAGTGCGCCGACGCTCGAGAGTCGGTTGGTGAGGACGTAGACGAACTGAAACACCGTCTTGGGTGCGGCGTGGCGCAACAGCATATCGAGGGAGTGGAAACAAACCGTGATCTGATACTCGTCACCCCAGTGTTCGCAGAATTCACTGATCCGCACGCCAAGCGCGGTGAGATCGGTTGGGTCGTCGATGGCATCGACGACGAACGGGGCGGTGTAATCCGGGCCCGCTTCGGTTTCGGTCGCCCGGAGGACGTCCCCGACGGAGACGATGCCCAGTTTCGCCGGGCCGTTGCCTGCGGTTGGGCCGCGCGTTGGCTGGGTATCGGCGAACGTCACGCGAAGCTCGGCGGCGTCCACACAGGACTCACAGAGTTCCTGGCAGGCTGGTGCCGTCCGGTGTGTTCGGTGGACGAGCAACACGTTCGATGGGGCGTCGACTGATTCGGGAAGACTCGGTTCCATAGCTCTATCGACGGACGAAATCCGACGTACGCAATACCTCGGTGGATTGTTTCTTTACTGTTCCGGCCGCTAACAGATCACGATAACCGTTGTGGCCGTTTCGCCAGTTACCAGCCGCTGGCCGGTGTTCTCGAGACGCCGGTCGTGTGAAGAGCGACACGACTCGAGGCTCGAGAAAGGGAGGTTGCCACTACTGCGGTTCCCCCGCCAACTCGTCCGGCCACCGTCGCGAAAGCCCCCACATACATGGGCCTCGGTGCTCTCACTGTGAGCTATGCGAGTCGGCATCATCTCGGACGTTCACAGCAATCTCCCGGCGCTCGAGGCCGTGCTCGAAGAACTCGAGCGATCGACCGTGGACGCAATCGTCTGTGCGGGCGACGTCGTCGGCTACAACCCGTGGCCGGCAGCGTGCGTCGACAGGCTCCGCGACCTCGAGGTGCCGACGGTGATGGGCAATCACGACCGAGCGGTCGCCCAGGAAACGACCTTCCGGTTCAATGAGATGGCCGCCGCGGGGGTCGAACTCGCCAGCGAGCAGTTGACCGAACCACAGCGGGAGTGGCTGGCCTCGTTGCCACCGGAGCGTCTCGAGTTCGACGGGCGGGTAAAACTGATACACGGCCATCCTGCCGATCCCGATCGCTACACCTACCCCCGTGACTTCTCGCCGCGGTTGCTCGAGGACGAGGACGTCCTCGTCCTCGGTCACACCCACGTGCAACACGTCGAGCGCTACGCCGAGGGCGTGGTCGTCAATCCCGGCAGCGTTGGGCAACCCCGCGACGGCGATCCACGGGCGGCCTACGCAATCCTGGATCTCCTGACGCTCGAGGTCGATACCCATCGAGTTGAGTACGACATCGACCGGGTGCAGGCAGCGGTCGCGGAGGCTGGGTTACCCGAACGGATCGGCACCCGATTGGCTCGCGGCGAGTGAGCCGTCCCATCGACAGGCTACTGTGAATCGGGGTCGACGGTGCCGTCGGCACCCGGTGGCTGGTCGTGTTTGTCGTCGATGTCTTCGTCACTCGAGCCGGCCGCCGTCCGGCCCTCGTCACCCTCGGTCGAATCCGGTGGCTCGGACGCGTACCCCAGTTCGAACCAGAGTTTGGCCGTGCAGTCCGTGCCGGCGTCCTCGCCCTCCTCCTGGCGCTCGAGAAAGCCGTTGCATCGGCCGTGTTCGACGACGCCCATGAGCGACGCCTTCGAGCCACACTCGGGGCAGTCGATCGCGTACCCGCCCTCGTCGACCTGGTGCCAGCTATCCGACGGCAATTCCATGAACGCCGCCTCGTCAGTCTCGCGTCGTCCCATACGTGACCGACGACCCCTTCGGGGAAAGGTATCGACCCGGAAATGGCAACCACTCATCTTCCGAGATCCCGAAATCCCGAAAGGTCGATAGGCGACACCCTCGAGGAAGAGAGGGTACTCGAGGCGGCTGAGTGACCAGTAGTGGTCAGTTGACTGGTGGTGGACGGAACTGTGTGGGTGGACGAGTGGTGGACGGAACTGTGTGGACGGACGAGTAGCGGAGACGAGGACTCCTCGAGATGACTGTCTCACCGGCTGACTCGCTACTCCTGTGACTGCTTTTTGACAGCCCAGTCGATCGAGAGCGAGATCTCCTCGCGTTTGCCGCCGAGCATCGGTGACCGTTCCTCAACCTTCAGGTCGTAGTCGAGTTCGTCGGCGGGCGTCAGCGTCACGGTCTTGTTGCCGACGGTGACCCTCGAGGCACCGGTACCGCGCAATTCGCGAGCGAGTTCCTGCAGGAGGTCTGCCGCTTCGTCCCGCGTCAGTGTGTCGTTGTAGGTGGTCGTGTCAGCCATAGGCTATCGCCACCGACTGGTCGCAAAAATCTTGGCCTGCCGGTGGCGGGTAACGACTGCCTAACGGCCCCGTGGAGGCTGGTCGTTCGAACGATTCCAGAACGCCTCCTGAGCCGCCGACAGTCCTCAACGCAACGGCTCGAGCAATTCCTCCCCCGCAGTACACAACTCTTCGACCCGGTTCTTGCTCTCGGCTTCGGCGTACACCCGGAGGACGGGTTCCGTGCCGCTCGGGCGGATCAACAGCCAGGAGCCGTCCTCAAGCGCCAGCTTGAACCCGTCCGCGGTATTGACGTCGGCGACCGGCGTTCCCGCAACCGTCTCGGGGATTTCGTCCTCGAGCGACGCGAGCACCGCCGCCTTCTCGTCGTCCGGACAGGGAACGCTGATCTTCCCCTGGACGACGTCGCCGTGAGCCTCGAGCAGACGGTCGACGCGGTCGTCGATCGGTTCTTCGGCGTGCATGACGGCCGCGAGGAGTGCCACGAGGACGCCGTCTTTCTCGCGGACGTGGCCGCGGACGGTGAACCCACCGGACTCCTCCCCGCCCACGAGGGCGTCGTGCTCGGCCATCGCCTGGGCAACCCACTTGAAGCCGACGGGAACCTCGTGGACTGACTCGCCGTGGGTCGCCGCGACGCGGTCGATCAGGTACGTCGTCGACACTGTGCGGATCGCCGGGCCGGAGTCGCCCTCGAGCAGGGAGTCGTAGAGCGCGGCGAAGAAGAGGTTCTCGTCCAGGTAGCCCCGGCCAGGCGTCACGATGGCGATCCGATCGGCGTCGCCGTCGTTCGCGACTCCCAGCTCCGCGTCACCCTGGGTGACGGCCTCGATCAGTGCCTCGAGGTTCTCGGCGGCGGGTTCGGGTGCACCACCGCCGAAATCGGGGTCGCGCTCACAGCGAAGACGGCTGACCTCGGCTCCCGCCCGCTCGAGCAGTGCGTCGGTCGTCCCCCGACCGCTGCCGTGCATGGCGTCGTAGGCGATGGTGACCCCCTCGAGCAGGGTCGATGGGTCATCGGCGTCGAAGGCGGAGTCGGGTTCGGCATCGACGAGCGATCCCACCAGTTCGAGACAAGCGTCGGCGTGGTCGTCCACGAGGTCGACGTCCCGGACGGTGCCGTGGTCGTCCTCGGGGAGCGCCTGCGGTTCGGCGAGGGTGTCCGCGATGGCGTCCATCACGCCGGGAAGTGCTGGTGCGCCGTCCGCCGGGATGAACTTGATGCCGTTGTACGACGGCGGATTGTGCGAGGCCGTGATCACGACCGCACCCGAGAGCTCGCGGTCGACGACGGCGTGCGCACACAGCGGCGTCGGTCGGTCGCGTTCGCTCAAGAGGACGTCGTAACCGTTGGCACAAAGAACGCGGCTGACCTCCTCGGCGAACCCGCGTGAGGTTTCTCGCGCATCGTAGCCGACGACGACCGGGGCCGACTGGCCGTCCTCGCGTAGGGTGGTCGCGACGGCCTGGGCGACCATGCGAACGCGGGGTGCCGTGAACGCCTCGAGTTGGGCGCGCCAGCCGTCCGTCCCGAAACTGATCGCCGACGCATCGTCGTCCGGTGCCGAACCCGACGTCTCCTGATCCATACGCGGTCGTCGTCGCCTATCCCGAAAAAACCGCCGCCTGGCTGCAGGGTATGGGGGGCGAGGGCTTCGTCGAACAGGGCTCGAGGTCGGGTGGTGAATCAGAGCTCGAGGTCGGGTGGTCGACCGGATTAATAAACGAGGTGGCAAACAATGCTGAGATATCTGGGTAACAACACACGTGCAGATTACCGAGATGGTTTTACGAATCGAAATGATAGAACGACGTATGCCAGCAGCCCCCCACGTCGTCGCCGTCTCGGGAAGCCTCCGCGAGGAGAGTTACACCCGAACGGCGCTGAATTACGTCCTCCGTGCCGCCGCCGAGGCTGGCGCGGAGACGACGCTCCTCGATCTCCGCGAGTACGACCTGCCCGTCTACGACCCCGACGTCGATGGGCAGGGCGACGGTGAAGCCGCCAAACGGATCGTCCGTGACGCCGACGCCGTCGCTCTGGGCACCCCCGTCTACCACGGGTCGTACTCGGGCGCGCTGAAGAACTTCCACGACTACTGTGGCTGGGACGAGTACGAGGACACCACCGTCGGCCTGCTCGCGACCGCCGGCGGCGGCACCTACGGCTCGACGCTCGATCATCTCCGGATCACCGTCCGCGGCGTCCACGGCTGGGTGCTCCCCCACCAGGTCGGCCTTCGAAAGGCCTCGAACAAGTTCGAAGCCGACCCCGATGCGATCGATGGGCGAGCGTTCATCGACCCGAAACTCGAGGAGCGCGTCGAGAAACTCGGTCGGATGCTCACCGAGTACGCGTTCATCACGCCGGACGTGAACGCGCCGGAAGCGCCCGCGGTCGACGATTGAAAATCAACCTCCGTCTGCGTCATTTTTATGGGGTCAGTCCGACGGATTCGTCCTGAATCGTCTCGAAAGATGAACAAATTGTTTTGATCGTTCGTCGCATACACAGTGTATGGGTCTTGGTAACGTGGAACATCGTACTCCTGATTCGCCGATCGGCGATATCGCCTATCTCGCTCGATCCGAGCACCGCGTCCCGGTACTCGTCGCGCTAACGGAGCGACCCCGGAGTCGCTCCGAACTCTGTGAGGTGGCCGGCGTTTCCTCGTCGACGATGCGACGGACACTGGACGAGTTCGAAGACCGGATCTGGATCCGTAAAGACGGATACCAGTACGTGGCAACCCGGCTGGGGGAGGAGGTCGCGGTTGGGGTCGAGCGCCTACTCGAGCGGATCGAAACCGAGCGGAAAATGCGACACATCTGGCACTGGCTCCCCGACCAAATGGGTGCGTTCCCGATCGAAACGTGGGCAGCGCTGACCGTCACCGTCGCCGACCCCGATTTCCCGTACCGTCCGGTGAACCGTTTCGAGTCACTACTCCGAAAGGCGACGACGGTTCGACTCATTCGACCGGAAATTTCTCTGATGGAGCCCTGTTTCGACGTGCTTCGACGGCTTGTCGAGGACGGCGTGGACATCACGTTGATCGCTCGACCAACCTGTCATACGTACTTTTTCTCGACGTACCCCGAGCACAGCCCGAAGATGGTGGAACGTGACAACTTCACGGTTCTCGCACACGACGAACTCCCACCGTACGGGATCGGGCACCTCGACGCGGACGCCACTATCAGCTGCTTCGAGCAGGATAGCGGGACGGTTCAGGCGCTGATCGACACCGACGCACCGGCGGTGCTCGAGTGGGCGGAGTCGCTCTACGAACGTTACGAAGCCGAAGCTCGACCAGTCGAAGCGCGACAGATCGTCGAGTGACTGTTGTTGCTCGTTGTGTTCTGGGTCACGAGCGGAGACCCATCAACCGGAGTCCGCAGCGCGCAGGTGGTGACCAGATTGCAGCACGTGCAACCACGGCAGGGGCCGCCGAGACGGCACAAAATAGCTACTCCATCCCCGAGTTCGTAATATCGTGCCGGGAGGAAACACACCATGACTGACGACCAGCATACCGCACACGGCATCGACCTCGAAACGCTCGAGGGGTTCGCCGAACACGCCGCAACGAATCCCGAGGCCGTCCAGCTTGGCCTCGGCGCAACCGCAACGTACGAGGGGACGGCCGCACACAGCCTGGCGAAAGTCGATAGCTACGAGATCGGGGGCGAGACGATCGCTCGTGAGACACGCGAGTACACGATTCCCTACGGCGCCTGGAGAGAAGTGATGGACGCCGGCGGATGGATCGGCGCGACCGACCGACTCGAACCGATCGAGGCCGCGCTCTCTGCGCTGGCGGCCTGCATCAACGTCGGCATCTCGGTCAACGCGGCCGCGAACGACATCGACATCGAGCACCTCCAGACGCGCGTTCGAACCGACTTCGATCCAGCGGTGCTCTTCAGCCTCGAGGAGCTGAGAGAGGCCGACTCGGTGTACGAGAACCTGACCGCCGAGGTCGAGATCGAGGGGGAGGATATCGATCAGGATCTGATCGACGAGTGGGCACGGCGAGCGCCCGTCTACACGCTTGTCTCGCTCGCTCAGGACGTCGAGATGACCATCAACACGCCCGCGACGGTGGCGGGGGACGACTAACGGGTGATCGTGATGAGTAAATCACTCGACACGGCGAAACTCGAGCGGGAGGTTAAATCGATGTACCGGGACGTTGCGGAGTCCGCTGACGGCGAGTTCCACTTCGAAACGGGTCGTGACCTCGCCGAGCGTCTCGGTTACGATCCGGACGACCTGACGTACGTTCCGGAGGCCGCAATCGATTCGTTCGCCGGTGTCGGATACTACTTCGATCTGGCGGAGTTACAGCCGAGAACGAAGATCCTCGACCTCGGCAGCGGCTCGGGGATGGACGCCTTCGTCGCCGGATTGCACGTGACCGAGACCGGGACGGTGACGGGTGTCGACATGACCACAGAGCAGGTGGAGAAAGCCCGCGAACTCGCGGCAAACAACGGCTTTCACAACGTCAGCTTCCGTGAGGGGTACATCGAGGAGTTGCCGTTCGAGGACGACTCGTTCGACGCCGTCATCTCGAACGGCGTGATCAACCTCTCCGCCGAGAAAGACCGCGTCTTCGAGGAAGCGAATCGGGTGCTCAAACCGGGCGGCCGGTTGGCACTGGCCGACATCATCAGCGAGCAACAGATGCCCGAGAGCATCAAGAACGACGCTGATCTCTGGGCCGCCTGTATCGGTGGGGCCGAGCAGGTCGACAGCTACACGTCGCTCGTCGAAACTGCCGGGTTCGAACTGGAGGAGGTGCGGGAGAACACCCAGTACCAGTTCACCTCGGATCGGGCGGCGAACGCGTGTCAGAAATACGGCGTGAAAAGCATCTCGCTGTGTGCCAGCAAACCGTAGCGAGAGCTCGCTACTGCACCCTTTTTCGGCACCGTACTCGAGTTCGACCAGCAGTACCTTTCTCGAGGCTGGCTATCAGCACCGGACTCGAGTTCCACCACCAGTATCGTACCCGAGTTCCACCACCGACACCTCACTCGAGGCCAACCAACCGCTCTTTCTGTCCTCGAGAAAGCTGCTTGATCTCGTACTCCCGGGACATCGCAGCCGATTTCGTCCCGTAGTGCTCGGAGTGGACGACCGACACGGGGGTACGTCCGCGGGTGTACTTCGCTCCCGTTCCGTCGTTGTGTTCGTCGATCCGTCGCTCGAGGTCGGTCGTGTAGCCAGTGTACAGCGACCCGTCAGCACACTCGAGGACGTAGACGACGTGGGTACGCATCACTCGACGGTACGAAGTCTGGCACAAAAAGCCTCGGGCGGTAGGGGTCAGCCGGTGGTCGATGGTGACGTGTCGATGGGGTCGACAGCATGCGTCTCGAGTCACAGGGCAGTGTCTCAGACACCTCGGGCGCGCTCTCGTGCTACTTCCGCAATCCCAGCGTTGGCCGAGCAACTGATACAGGCGTGGATGTCGCCGTTTTCGTCGGCGAAGACGCGTGCGAAGCGTTCGGAGACGTGCGCGCCGCAGTGGGTACACGTTGGCATGGTTGCGCCGGTACGACAACCGGCAACCGGAGGTAGTCGGCGATTGCTTAAATAAGCTTTCCCAAACGCTGTTAAGACTTTTCGATATGAGAGGTTTTCTTTCGTCACTCGACCTCGTTATTGGTGTTGGAAGCAGTATCAATCGCTTGCGCGATGAGCGTCGCCTGTGCCCCGGCGACGAACCCGGCATCGACGTTGACGACCGACAGCACCGTACACGACTGGAGCATCCCGGCAAGGGCGGCTTCACCGTCCCCACCGTGGCCGTAGCCGCTCGAGACCGGGACGCCGATAACTGGTGTGTTGACCAACCCGGCAACGACCGTTGGCAGCGCCCCCTCCCGACCGGCGGCGACGATGATGACGTCCGCCTCCCGCAGTCGATCGCACTGGTCGAGTATGCGAGTCAGGGAGGCGACGCCAACGTCCTCGATCCGGTCGATCGTCACGCCCGCATCGAGACAGACCAGTTCTGCTTCGTCTGCGACCGGGCCGTCGACCGTCCCAGCGGTGACGATGGCGACGCGGGCTGCGAGCGTCGGTCGGTCATGGGTCGTGGCCGTTGCCAAGAGGGACGTCCCCCGACGGTCGACCGACGCCTGCGGGAAATCCGTCTCGAGTCGCTCCTCGAGCACCTCGACCTGGGACTGCTCGAGGCGAGTGACCAGCGCCCGGCCGGTCGTCTCGAGGGCGGTCGTCGCCAGGTTGGCGACCTGATCGGCGGTTTTGCCCTCGGCCAGAATCGCCTCCGGAATTCCTCGACGATCCGATCTGGCGGCGTCGAATCGCCCGTCTTCGCTGGTCACGTATCCCGTGAGTTCGGCCTCGGCTTCCGCTGGGGAACACTCCCCGGCAGCCACGGCCTCGAGTAGTTCGCGCATACGGGTGCTCCGCGCTCGGTGTACTCGAATGCGTCGCCACGGCGGTTCGGATCGGTATCGGTGGTGCTCGGGGTGGTGGGCTACTGGCGGGGCGTCCCTCGAGGCCGTGGCTGTCGCCCCAGAAAGGAACGCACTTAACGGAGAACGACATAGGGGACGGTGAGCGCGGTTGGTCCAGTGGTAGGACATTAGCTTCCCAAGCTAATAGCCCGGGTTCAATTCCCGGACCGCGCATGATGTGACGAACAACTCGTGAGTCACATCTGCGCTCTGCGGGAATTGAAGCACGCGAGTCGCAGCACCGAACGGAGTGAGGTGACCGTCTCGCAGTCGGGTTCAATTCCCGGACCGCGCACTTTTCGACGAACAGACGTGGGAAAATGCGCTCACGGAACTGAACCACGAAAGGGAGCGATGAATCAGTCGTTGTACGTTTCGACCTCGATGACCTTTTTCGTCTCCGCGTGGGTAAGATCGCCGTCTCCAGAGACGACAGGTGCGTCCAGCTCACGGCCGACGGCTGCAATCAACGCGTCTGGCCCATCGAGGTAGGGGCCTTCAGGTGCGATTTCGTCCGCGATCTCGCCCGCCATCGTCGCCGTCCGCGCATCGACGGTGTAGACGTCGGCCCAGGAGAGATCTGCACGAGCCCCGTCGACGTCGCCGTTCGGGAGATTTCCTTCACCAACGAGAATCTCCGCGTACGCTGGGACTGGAATTACCCAGCGGAGATCAGCACCACCCGCGGCTTCGTAGAAGCGGCGGGTTTCCGCAACACCATCCAGATAGTCGATCAGAAACGACGCATCGAGAACCTTCATGCGTTGTTCTCAGCCCGTCGTCGCATCCGCTTCTTTCGCTTCTCCTTGGCTTTCTGTCGCGCCTCTCGGACGTGCTGGGCTTCCTCATCAGACCAGCGACCAAACCCGTCGTAGAAGTCACCGGCGACATTTTCACCAAGTACACGCTCGAGAACGTCGTTGTAACTCTCCCCTTCGCGCTTCCGTTTCTTCAATTCGCGTTTCACCGTGGTACTCACTCGAATCTGCTCATCGGCCGTTCCCATCGTGCGTTGACAATCGCGTTGACGTTACTTCGGTGTTTGGTTCGTCTCGACCAAATTCGACAGTGGCGGGTTCAATTTCCGGATGGTGCGTTTTGTGACGAAGGAATCCGTAATCGACACCGAGGCTTCTCGGTCTATCGATGGGATTCCAACAACCGTCCACTTTTTTCACCAGAAGCAAGCCTATTAGTCGCTCTCGAGCCAACACCTGCCTGATGATCGACCTACGGTTTTCGGAAGCGGAACTCGAGGCGCGGCGCGACCACATCACGGATTTCATTCGCGACCAGGTCGAAGCGGCCGGTGTCGACGGCGCCGTCCTCGGCCTCTCCGGCGGCATCGACAGCACCACTGTCGCCTCCCTCGCCGTCGAAGCTCTCGGCGCGCACGCGGTACACGGACTCGTCCTCCCCGCACGTGTGAGCAGCGAGGAGAACATGAGCGACGCCGAACGCGTCGCCCGCGACCTCGAGATTGGCTACGACGTGATCGAAGTCGAACCAGTCGTGGACGCCTTCCTCGAGGCCTACCCCGAGGCCGAGGGGGATCACGAAGCCGTCGGCAACGCCAGAGCGCGCGTCCGGGCGGTGTTCAACTACCTCGTCGCGAACCACGAACACCGACTCGTCCTCGGTACCGGCAACCGCAGCGAGGCAGCCGTCGGCTACTTCACGAAGTACGGCGACGGGGCCGTCGACTGCCACCCGATCGGAAACCTGTACAAACAACAGGTGAGACAGTTGGCCCGAGCACTCGGCGTCCCAGAGGATCTCGTCACCAAGACTCCGACAGCCGAACTCTGGGCCGACCAGACCGACGAGGACGAACTCGGCATCGACTACGACACCCTCGATGCGATCCTCGTCAGCCACGTCGACGGCCCGCTCTCTGTCGCGGCGACAGCCCGCCGACTCGAGGTCGACCCCGACACCGTCGAGATGGTTCGTGGATTGTACGCGGCCAGTGCCCACAAGCGAACGGTTCCCCCGTCTCCTGACCCGCTCGAGTGAGGCGGCCTCGGCGGGCCGAACTATCGGCCCCGTGGAGGGTTCCTTTCACCTGCAAGCCAAATCTGTTCCCTCGCAGTGGGCTTTGGTTCGGCCCCATGCTCGAACTAGCACTGCTGTTCTTCGTGATCGCGATCATCGCCGCCGCGCTCGGAGCCGGCGGTGTCGCCGGATTAACGATGTCGATCGCGAAGTGGCTGGTACTGATTTTCCTGGCACTGGCCGTGCTGTCGTTGCTCCTGTAGCAGCGACTCGGGAACGGCATCCTGCCATCCCCAGGGAACCGAACGTCGGTGACGGGGTCGTCGCCCCAGAGTCGATTTTCCGCCCACGGGCCAAACGAGACGGGGAACACCCCTCGAGCGGATCGTCCACTCTCGGGAGAGTCCGTCACGGAAATAGTAACCACTGTAAGTCATTGCACACCTGATCGCCGATACGTCTGGCGATCAGTGTGTGAACCGTTTCAGTCGTTACTATAGTGTCACGACCGCAGTTCGGCACGAAAGGTATCACCGCTGCTGTTCACACGAATAGTGCCATTGACAGGGTACGAGAGGTAGCCTCGAGCGAGTTCTTGAGGGACAGCCAAAATCTCGTGATCAAAGACCTCGTGAGCAGGACGACATCACGGCATCAAACTGTAACTACGGCGTTGACAATGTACGTCGTCGCCGCAGCCACGACCGCCCCCATCCACGACATGAAGACGAAGTGAACGAGGCCGCTGAGCAGGTGGCCACGGTCGGTCAGGCGGATCATGATCGCCGAGAGCATCGCGTTAATGAAAATCGTCATGATCAGTAGATACTCGATCACGACGAGGTTGTACTGCTCGGTGTGGAGCAGGCTCCCGACTAACTCCTGATCGAGATCCATCTCACCCGTGATTTCCATCATGATCTCGACGACCTCGAGACCGATGAAGAAGGCGAAGACGCTGGAGGCGGTGATTCCGTAGAGGACGCCGATCAGCGTGGTCGTCGCCTGCTGGCGTTTCTCGCGCACCTTGAGCACCTGGTTCTGGTTCTGGCTGATGACCTGCCCCAGCAGCTTCGGGTCGCCACCCATCTGCCGGCCGACGACGTACATGTCCCCGAACTTCTGAATGAGGTACGACCCCGTCTCGGCGGCGAAAAGCCGCCAGGATCGAACGTCGTCGATCCGCATGTTCAGTCGTTTGTAGAGGGCGTCGACGTTCTTCGTCAACGAGCCGAAGTCCTTGTGGCGCAGGCTCTCGAGGACGCTCCCGGTCGAGGCCTGCTTGACACTCTCGACGGCTCCGAGCGCGCGGATGAAGCTGGGGAACTCACTGTCCCGATTTTTGACCTTTGACTCCTCCTGGCGCATTCGCCAGCCAGGCAACAGCAGTGGCGTGACTGGGATCGCGGCCATGATCGGCAGCGGAATCCGGTCGGACGCGAGCGGCGTCACGTCGAGGAAGACGGCGAGGACGACGACGCCGAGCACCAGGCTGGCACCGATGCCGATGATCAACGCCCGCGGAATGCGGACGAGCGGGCCGTCGCCGTCCGTCTCCTCGATGTACCAGACCGGATCGTACGGTGAGATGGCGTGGACGGCGTAGACGAAACCGGCCTGAACGAACCCGAACATGACGATGGTTCCCGCGATGAGCAGCGTCGGGCTCGTCCCGATCAGGATCGGGAGGACGATGGCAAACACGAGGACGAACGCCACCGACAGCATCATCGACATGTACAGCTCCTTCATCACGTCGAGTTTGGCCAGGTCGGACTCGTAGCGGGTGACGAACTGCTGGATGATGGTGTCCTGTTCGTCCATCAGGAAGTCGCCGATCTCCTGGCCGCCACCGACCGTGTAGGCCAGTCGCTCGAGGAAGTCCGACAGCAGCGGGCTCTGGGTCTGTTTCGCCCGGATGCGACAGGCGTCGTCGAGGCTCAGGTTCCAGGTATCGACGAGCGCGACGAGGTGGCCCATCTCCTCGGCGATGGCCTCGTACTCGTCCTCCTCGGCGAGGATGCGAAACACCTCGACCCGGTTGACGTTCGTCATCGAGAGCACCGTGATGTGGGTCAAAAACAGGTGAAACCGCTGGCGAACCTGTTTCTTCTTGCGATCCTGTGCGATCTTCGGGTAGACGATCGCGACGACCACAGCGAACAGGCCGAAGACGACTGACGGCACGATCACGACGAGCGACAGTCCGAACACGATCGGCACAACCACCGACGCGATGAGGAGGGTGAACGCCGGGAGAATCACGAGGAGGAGATACCGCTCGAGGGACATCTCCATCGTCTCGTAGGCGTCGTTGATCGACGCGAGCGCCGATCGCGTCGTCATCTGTGGTGATTGTGCGTTCGACATGGTACTGTAGCACTGCCTCGGACTGGTCTACGCGAACTGCTCGAGCCCCCGAACCTGGATCGGCAGCCCCTGGATGCCGTCGCGCTGGAAGTCCGTAATGGCCTTGTTGACCTCGGTGTAGCCCAGCACGTCGGCCTCGATGAGCTGCCGGATGATCTCCGCGCGTCGGTCGAGTTCGTTGTAGATGTCGCGAGTGTCCTGATAGCCGAGCAGGGTCGCGATCTGTTCTTCGAGGACGTAGGAGTTGTTCCGGCCGGTGAACGTGACGTCGTCGTCCCTGGGATCCCAGCTGAACGCCTCGCGGGTGACGACGCCACCCTCGTAGTCGGAGTAGCCCTCGATCTCCTGCACCGACGTCACCCGGCGCAGGATCTCGTCGCCCTGTTTCACCCGGTTCTGGAACAGGGCGACGTCGCAATTGTCCATGAACGTCTCGGGAACGTTGATCGGGTTCCCCGTAAAGCGCTGGATCATCGAGACGATGTCGCTCGCGTGGAACGTCAGGATGACCGGGTGACCGGTCTGGGCGGCCTGGAACGCCATCTGTCCTTCCGCCCCACGAACCTCACCCACGATGATGTAGTCGGGGCGAGAACGGAGGGCGGCTGCCACGAGGTCGAACATGTCGACGTCCGCGTTCCCGTCGCTCGAGCCCTCCCTGGTGAGTAGCTGCTGCCACGTGCTGTGGGGCGGAACGACCTCCGCGGTGTCTTCTGCGGTGTAGATCTTGGCGTCTCGCGGGATGAACGACAACATTGCGTTGAGCGTCGTCGTCTTCCCCGACGCCGTCTCGCCGACGACGAACACCGTCTGCTCGTTCTCCAGACAGAGCCAGAGGTACGCCGCCAGCTCGGGCGAGAGCGTCCCCCACTTCGTGATCTGGAGGATGGTGAGCGGGATCTCCTCGCCCTGCCGGATCGTCAGCGACGGCCCCTGCACGGAGACGTCGTCGGAGTAGATGATGTTGATACGCGAGCCGTCGGGCAGCGTGGCGTCGATCACCGGGTCGGAGTCCGAGATGGGGTGGTTCATCCGCTCGCCCATATTCCTGAGCCACTGCTCGAACTCCGCTGGGGAACCGAAGTCGACCGTCGCCTCGACCATCCCGTAGGTGCCGTGATCGATGTAACACTGGTGGGGGCCGATGACGTGAATGTCCTCGTTGGCCGTGTCGACCATCACCGGCTCGAGCGGCCCGAGCCCGACGATGTCGCGCTGGAGCTGGTACCGAAGATTGTCGTACTGTGCCCGCGTGAGGCTGACCTTCCCGCCACCCATCGCTCGAAGACGACCGATCGACTGGCCGGTAAGCCCCGTCGTGACCTCGGCCACCTCGCTCAGCAGTTCGTCGAGATGTTCTTCGAACTCCTCGTTGTCAGTCGGAGCGGGTCGGGTCACGCTCTTGTCGAGGATTCGCTGTCTGACCTGGTTGTACAGCTCCTTGTCCCCCTCCTCGAGCGTCGGTTCGACGCAGTAGTAGGTGGTGTCGATGCCGACGTCGCCGTAGACGTGACAGAAGATCGGCGCCTCGGCCTCGTAAATGACGTTCGGTCGGTGTGACTCCCACTCGTCGGACGGCTCGTCGATGAGCGTCGGATACTCGCCGTACTCCTCGTTGAACCACACGAGGTGCTCGCGCAGGTGTGGGTGCTCGGTCGTGAGCGCCTCGAGTTCGCTCGACAGCCTGGCGGTGCCAAAGTCCGCCATCTCAGGCCACCGTCCGGCTGACGATCGAGACGCCACGGCCCTGCTGGACGTTGAAGCCGATGGAGTCGTCGACCGGCGTCTTCATGTTCTGGAAGCGGCGCACCCGGATCTGGCGTCTGATCTCCTGGCCGACCGTCGTCGTCTCGATGTCGAAGTAGACGTCCGCGACGTTCCTGAGTGGGCGGAGGGCGTCGTCGTCGACGCTCGTAGGGTCGACCGTCAGGACGACCGTCTTGTCCTGGAGGGTCACCTGCCGGAGGAACGTGACGAGTCGCTGGAGGACGTGGTCGGCGTCGGCGGGGTCGGCCGCCTCGAAGTTCGGGTCGTTACGCAACAGCGACGAGAGCGTGTCGACGTACACCACGTCGGCTCGCCAGAGCGTCTTGGCGTCGGCGAGTCGGGCCAGCAACTGGCGTTCTCGGCCCTTCGAGTGGGTGTCGACGTTCGCGTGCAAGAACAGCAGCTGTTCACCGAGCAAGTGCTCGACCACGTCGTACGAGAGCGAGTGCATCTGCTGGACGAACTCCCAGGACTCGAGTTCCGTCGAGACGTAGGTGACGTACGTCCCCTCCTCGGCCATGCCGTAGGCGAACCGCTGGGAGAGCGCGCTCTTGCCCGCGCCGTCTTCGCCCTCGATGAGGACGACGCTCCCTTCGGGGAGCCCGCCGCCGATGGCGTTGTCCACGCGATCCGTGTCCGTCAGGCCGATTGAATAGTGGTCAGTCATGGGACGTAAAATTCGAACACCTCCCTGTCGCCGCCGACGTCGACGACGACGCGATGCTCACCCGGGTCGAGCGAGTGGGCGATCGTCAGTTCGACGACCGTCCCTCGCCGCCAGGCGGTTCCCTCGAGCACGTCGAACTCGAGATCGCCGTTGTCCACGTACTGGCCGTTGACCAGGACGTCGGTACCCGTCCCGTCGTCCGGGAGGGTCGCCTCGCCGGTGTTTTTGATCAGGAGAGTGATGGTTGGCTCGGTGTCGTCGTATACGGCGTCACTGCCAGCGTCACTGATGATCGTGATGTCCGTTTCGAGCTGTTCCTGAACGCTGGCGCTGTGGGTGTCGATCGAACTGCTGATGTCGTTAACGTTGGTGACCAGCACCCCTGCGATTCCCGCCGCGACGAGCATCGCCGCGATGAAGAGGATCAGACTCGAGACGGATTCACCCGCCATCGTCCACCTCCAGGAGGATCCGGGCCAGGCCGTGTTCGGTGACGACCTTCACCCGATCTGGTGGCGTCTCGACGCCCTCGACGCTGATCCGGAGGACGTCGCCGCTGTGGACGCGCTCCCGGGTGGTGTCGAAGTCGTCGCCGTTGCCGACCGCCCTCGTCGACTCGGTTTCCAGCACGCCGTCGACGAGTAGATCCGTCTCGTCCACCGAGAGCGTCGTCACCCCCGTGTTCGTCACGTTCACGACGAGTTCGTCCGCGGTATCGTCGTAGCCCGCCTCGAGGGCGATGTCGGCGTTTCGAAGATCGAGTGCCCGCTCGTCGCGTTCGTCGATCGCGTCCGCCCGCCGGTCGTGCGCCATCTCGAGGGTCGGATAGACGATGCTGACGGCAACGAGTAAGCCGATGAAGATGATCGCCGCCGCCCCGCTGGTGCTGAATCCCACGCCTGGTCACCTCGAGGGGGTCACTTCCTGTTTGGTCTCGTGGATCTCCTGGAGCTTCATCAGGTACGTGTAGCTGTCGGCGTGATCCTCCGCCGTGAGTTCGTCCGGGGTCGACTCCGGATCGACGTGCATGTCGAGATCCGGGCCGCTGAGGACGCCCTCGAGGTGGGCCTTGACGTCGTCGCTGATCCAGCCGATTTCGTGGTAGTACGAGATGGCTCGTAGGGTCGCCGCGGGGCCACCCGTCCGGACGAGATCGGTCAACCACTCGAAGACGATGAGGTCGCTCGCGTAGGTGTTCGAGAGGCGCTCGAGGGTGACGTCCCCGGCGTTCGAATCGCTACCGTCGTCCTCGTCCCCCGCAGGGTCATCGGTTCCGTCCGCCCCGGCGTCGTCGACGCTCTCGGTTGCCTGTACCTCCACGTGCGTGTCGTCGACCTCGTCCTCGTCGAAGGAGATCGTGTGGCCCTCCTGGGCCGCTCGCTCGGCGTCAGCCGCCTCCTCGATCATGCCCTTCAGGTCGTCGAACGAGACCGTCTCCTCGCCACCAGTTGGGTCGCCGAGCCCGAGTTCGTCGCCGCTCGAGTCCGCGACCGGTTCGCCGAGGCCGAACCCCTCCGGTTCGTCATCGTCGAAGACGCCGAAGCCGTGTCGTTCCTCGCCGTTGCCGGTGAACGGGTTCACGTCGTCGGTCAGGCGGTCGTAGATTCCGAGCAGCTGTCGGATGGTGTCGTTGACGTCCTCGACCTGGGAGGAGACGTGCTGGGTCGAGTCCTGAATCGAGCCCAGCTGGTTGCCCTTCTGCTCGAGGTCGTCCTCGAGGTTCTCGATGCGGTGATAGAGGTCGTCGACGACCTCGTCCTCGTCGAGTTCGTCCGGATCGGGGCGTGGTTCGCGTTCGAAGGTCGTCGCGGTGGACGCGTCAGTGTCGGATTCGGCGTCCTCGCCAGCTCCCGGTTCCGTCTCGGCGTCGCCATCGAACCCACCGTCGCCACCCGCCTCGTCGGCGGCGGCCTCGCGAGCCGCTTCGCGATCCCGACCGCGTCGGCCGCCGGTGTTGCCGAGGAACTTCTCGATGAGTTCCCGGAAGTTCTCGAGGCCGAGGTTCATGCGATCACCGCGCGTGTGTGGGTGCTCGAGAGTGTCGGTGTCGGTAATGAGTGCTCGAGGTCGGTGTGAGTGTCCATGTCCATGTCGATATGCACCTCGAGCGCGTCGGCCGCGGCGAGAAGATCGAGATCGGTGTCGCCGTCGCGGCGAGCGGAGGCGGGCCTGGCGACACCGGACGTCCGGCTGGTGGGGTGACGGCGGCCAGCACCGCCATCAGCACGAGCCCCAGCACGTGGAGGGTCGGCACGTCGCGCAAGTCCAGTCATTCATCGCTGAATAGCGCCAGTATCGGTATAGTTGTACGCTCGAGTTCGCCGGCCGATTCGGCCCGCGTATCGAGTCGTGAGTCGAGTGTCGAAACCGTACGGAGGTTGATAGGCTAACTAGCCAATAGGTCGCCTGGGGTACATCCCCAGAAACTGTGATGCCGATAGAAACGCCGCACGCCGACACTCGACGGGGTTCGATTTCGCTCCGGTGGTCGTACAGCGATGTACGCGCACGGACACCGACGCAATCGCAAACGCGATCGCGAACGCGAACTCGCACAGCCCCGTCGCCATATCCCCCCAGGACGCGACGGGCTGTGCCCGTCGAGTCGGCGCCCTCGAGCTTCCAGCGTGGTCGCTCGAGATCCGATTCCGATGGTGGATCGTCGTCTTCGACGGCGACCGTTTGGATCGGAGGCGGCTCGAGGCGGCACACAGGGTGTACGCATTATGTTTGAGAAAATAACAGACCAAGACGAACGTGGTCAGGTGGGTATCGGTACCCTCATCGTGTTCATCGCGATGGTGCTGGTTGCAGCGATTGCAGCCGGCGTCCTGATCAATACGGCTGGCTCGCTGCAGAGTCAGGCGTCCGATACCGGTACAGAGACCCAGCAGGCAGTGGCGAATCAGATAGAGGTCGTTCACGCGTATGGTGGAACTGAAGGTGATACGGTTGACGAGATCAATCTAGTCATCAAGAAGTCCGCTGGATCAGATGTCATCGATCTAAACTCTATGACGGTCCAGTATACGAGTTCAGGTGGCTCTGATACGCTCGAGTTAAGCGATGAGGGTGCCCTCACAAGCGAAGGTGTTGGTGGTACTGAATCAAGTGAGTCGCTTGTAGACACCAGCGATCGGATTGAACTTACTCTTGATCTCAATGACGAGGACATTACTGGTGGGCCTCTTGACCAAGGTAGTAGTGCGACGATCGAACTTGTTGACCAGTCCGGTGCTCAGTTCAGCTACGGTGTAACCGTCCCAGCAACCTTCAGTGATACTGCTGAAGTGGTGGAGGTCTAAATGTTCGAGTCAATTCATTCCGATGAAGACCGTGGTCAGGTGGGTATCGGTACCCTCATCGTGTTCATCGCAATGGTACTGGTTGCCGCAATTGCAGCCGGCGTCCTGATCAATACGGCTGGCTCGTTGCAGAGCCAGGCGTCCGATACGGGTACCGAGACTCAGCAGGCTGTAGCAAATCAAGTCGAAGTTGTCCACGCATACGGTGAAACTAATGCTGATGGTGAAACAGATGCCTCCCAAGTGGAAAGTCTTAATTTGGTAGTCAAGAAATCCGCTGGTTCCGACGTAATTGATATAGGATCAATGACCGTCCAGTACACAAGTGAAACTGCGTCTGTGACACTTAGACAGGGTGAAGGATTCACAACCACTGGATTAACGGAGGGCACTGATGGTGATTCGCTAACTACTACCAGTGATCGAATCGAACTAACTATTGATTTGACTGACGAAGGGAATCTCGGTGAGAACGCTGAACTTCAGCCTGGCGATAGTGCAACGGTCGAACTCGTCGACCAATCCGGTGCTCAGTTCAGCTACGGTGTCACTGTCCCAGCGACGTTTAGTGACGATTCCGCCGTGGTGGTGGTCTAAATGTTCGAGTCAATTCACTCCGAAGAAGACCGTGGTCAGGTAGGAATCGGTACTCTCATCGTGTTCATCGCGATGGTGCTGGTTGCAGCGATTGCAGCCGGTGTCCTGATCAATACGGCTGGCTCGCTACAGAGCCAGGCGTCCGATACCGGTACAGAGACCCAACAGGCAGTAGCGAATCAGATCGAAGTCGTCCACGCATTCGCTGAATCTGATGAGGGAGGCTCAGGTGAATTTCAAGAGGTCAACCTAATCGTAAAGAAATCATCTGGTTCTGACGTGATTGATCTGGAATCGGCTACCGTCCAGTACACTAGTGACAGCGCTTCTACAACGTTAGCACATACTAGTGTTGCTGGAGAGGATCCTGAATTCTCAACTTACGAGGCAAGTACTCTGTCAGATGAAACCCCTGAGGCGAAAACTTCACTGGTAGATACTGGAGACCGTGTAGCAATTCAGATTGATCTCTCACAAAACCCACCAAACAATCTGGAGACCGGTGATAGCGTATCAATCGAAATTGTCGACCAGTCGGGTGCCAAGTTCAGCTACGGCGTGACGGTACCGCAGACGGTTAGTTCCGATCAGACCGTCGTCAACGTCTGATCACAACACAACTATCCATGACCCCCGATCCAACCCACGACGACGCAATCCTCACCCCCGACGACCTCGAGGTCACCCCCGACAACGAGACCGTCACGCAGTTAGGTGAGAATCGCTACGTGGTGCGGTCGGATTCGGACTCGAGCAACACCGACCTCCTCGAGGGGCTGCCCACACCTGGAGCAGTCGACCTCGAGGACGCTGGATCGGCCGGCGAACGCACACGCGGGGTCGTTTCCGACGACCCGGCGGCGGTCGGGCTCAAGGCAGGCGATGACGATGCAGGCACACAACGCGACGAGGCGTCGCTCGCAGCCGCGTCGGAGCCACACGGGGTCGAAATCACCTTGAAAACCGACGGCGAACTCGCCCATCACCGCGCGACGTCCCACGACGTCCGCGAGGTGTTCGCCGATCTCCTGACCTGGTACGCCAGCCAGCTCGACGACGAGATGTCGCCCACCGAGGCGCTGCAGGTGCTGCTGGCGACGACGGATCTCGAGGCCGAGGCGTAGGCGAGTACGGTCGCCGTCGGTTCTCACGCACTCTTCGTTCTCGAGCGATCGCTATTTTCCTCGACGACGGCCTGAGACGGTATCGGCGGTTCTGTGCAGAGTACTCGAATCGCGACACGGTTACCGGAGCCTCGAGACTCGAGGTGCGAGGCCCGACCTCGATCTTTGAGAGACAGCCTCGAGCCCGTGAACCGAGCCCCGAAACCCGAAATCGAACGCAAAAACTCGAGACACGTATCAATCGCAAACCCCTCCGGAATCACCGGATATAGAAGCCACCGCGACCTCGAGTCGCCCGTGACCGACCGCCGCCGCTGGCTGCTTGCCGCCTTCTGCTTCGTCGCCGGGGACGCCATGGCCATGCAATCTCGAGGGGCGTTGCTCGCCCGATTCGAAGCCGACTTCGGCGTCTCGGAGGCGCTCCTGGGGCTGGTCGCGCCCGCCGGTACCGTCGGGTTCGTCGCCGCCATCGTCCTCCTCGGACTGCTCGCGGGCCGACTCGACGTCCGGCTCACGATGCTCATCGGGGCCGGTGCGATGGCCGCGTTCCTGTTCGCCATCGCCGTCGCCCCCGTTTACTGGCTCTTTTTACTCGCCCTGCTCGCCCAGGGAGCCGCCGCGGGGGTGTTTCGCGCGATCGATCGACCCCTCCTGAGCCACCTCTACCCCGAACGGCTGGGACGGGTGTTCGTCCTCTACGGACTCGCGTGGGCGCTGGGGGCCGTCACCGGGCCGGTGCTCGTCAGCGCCGTCCTGCTGGTCGCCGGCTGGGAAGTGGTGTACGTCCTGCTCGGCCTCTTCTTCGTCCCCATCGCGATCGTCGTCTGGCGCGCGGAGACGCCGACCGAGTGGGGCGAAGAGCCGCTCGAGGTCGACGCCCTCCGTTCCCTCCTCCGAAAGCCGACGATCCGGGGCACCGTCCTCGGAATGGCCCTGGTCGGCGGCATCGAGGGTGCGATCTTCACCTGGCTCCCATACTACGCGGGGACGTTTCTCGAGCCGACGCTCGCCCCGCTCGCGCTCTCGGCGTACCTGCTGGCGTACGTCCCCGGGCGTTACGCCTACGCACGAGTGATCGACTCGGTGTCGTACCTCCGGCTCTCCGTGGTCACCGCTGGGCTCGCGATTCCGTTGCTCGCCGGGGTGGCCTGGACGCGCTCGAGCGCCGGCCTCCTCCTCGCGGCCTTCGGCGCGGGGCTCGCCCTCTCGGCACTGTTCCCGTTGCTCTCGGCCTACGGCGTCGAGGTCGCCCCGGCCTACAGCGGCCCGGTGAGCGCGCTGGCGACGGCGGGCACCTACGGGGGTATCGCGACCGTCCCGGTGGTGATGGGGCTGGTCGCCGAACGGTGGTCGATCGCGCTCGCGATGTGGCTCCCGGTCGTGCTCGCCGCCGGGTTGACTGTCGTCGTCTGGCGGCTCCGGGCGTTTTCGGTCGACGAGTCAGGAATAGCAGCGAGTAGCTAGCAGTGACACTACCGGTGACACTCCACCGGCGAATCCGTCGCGATCCAGCGCTCCGGTTCGTCGTGTTCGCGGATCTCGAGCTGGCCGTCGTTGGTGAACAGTGCCTCGTAGGCGCGTCCGGTATCGGCTGACATACCACGTTCGGCCACAGCGATCCCTATCAGTACGACCCGGCTACTCCCGAAAACGGAGCGGTAGGGGGTGCTTACGGCACATATTCGGTGATGTCATCTCGATCACGTCTGCCCCATGAGCGTCGTGAATCGCACCGCAATACGAGCGTCCAATCGCGTTTCACTCGATCTGGAGTGATGGGGGAACCGGTCAGGCAATGGACGCTCGACGCCAGGCAACGGGCACTGGCTGTCTCGAGGGCGCACGCAGACGACGTCGAGCGCAGGCGACATCGGTTTGGTGTCGGCCCGCATCGATTCGCGTATGTGTGGACGGTACACCCTGTTCCTCGAGCGCGGCGACCTCGAGGAGCGCTTCGACGCGAGGTTCCCGGACGACGACTCGTTCGAACCGCGGTACAACATGTCGCCGGGGCAACGACTTCCCGTGATAACCCACGACGATCCCGACGCGTTCCAGCGACTCGAGTGGGGGCTGTGTCCCGCCTGGGCCGACGAGGAGACCTCGGGGATCATCAACGCGCGGGCGGAGACGGTGGCCGAGAAGCGGAGTTTCCGAACAGCGTACGCACTCGAGGCCGGAGACGAGTCGTCCGATTACGGAGCCAGACGGCTCGCCGCAGGACGCTGTCTGGTTCCGGCCAACGGCTTCTACGAGTGGGTCGAAACGGACACGGGAAAGCAACCATATCGGGTCGCGTTCGCGGACGACCGTCCGTTCGCGATGGCCGGGCTGTGGGAACGGTGGAAACCCGAGCGGACGACGACCCAGACCGGCCTCGAGGCGTTCGGCGGCGGGGCGAGCGACGCCAGTGACGACCCGGAGCCCGAGGTGATCGAGACGTTCACCGTCGTCACCACCGAACCGAACGCGGTGGTCGGCGACCTCCACCACCGGATGGCGGCGATCCTCGAGCCAGCACACGAACGGGAGTGGCTGACCGCCGACGATCCGTCCGGGTTGCTCGAGCCGTACCCGGCCGAGGAGATGCGGGCGTATCCGGTGTCGACCGCGGTGAACAGCCCGGCGGTCGACGAGCCCTCGCTGGTGGAACCGCTCGAGGGATGACCGGTTGGAGGTCGTACCGAGTGTACGGGGCAGGTAGTTGGTTGGAGGATGCACCCAGCGTGCGAGGTGGGCTTTTGCTACATTTTTTATAGTAAAGGCGTGACGTCCGGAACGGATGACGTCTCTGGGACGAATACACGGACGGTTCACGCGACCAGTGGCCGCTGTCCTGCTCGGGATCGCTGCGGTGTCGCTTGTACTGTGGCGGCTGGCACTGTCCCGTTCCGTGTCCGATCCGATCGCCGACATTCCGTTCGTGGTGGCACTGACGTGCCTCCTGGGTGCCTGCTCGCTGTATGCGACGTCAGTGGCCGGACGTTCCCTCGAGCGTCGGTCACACAAACACGGTGAGTCGACTGTCTCCCGGCCAGCAACCGTGCCGAAAGCCGGCATCGCGTCACTCACGCTGTTCGTTCTCGGGTCGTTCCTGTTGATCGCCACCGCGATTCCGTACTTCGCTCTCGATCGGGGGTGGCCGATTTCGCCGAGCCAGGCCGGTAGCGTCCAGCAGTACCTGCTGCTGGGGATGGTGCTCGTTCCGATACTCGTTGGCGCACTCACAGCCGGCACCCTCGCGTTCGAGAGCCGTCGCGAGTGATTGGCGATGACCGGCGAGTACCCAGGAACGGTAAAACGATGATTTCAGTTTGCAGAAAGGATTTACCCGATCTCGAAGCACGACGAGTATGAAGCGCCGTTCCTACCTTACGGCAGCCGGGATTGCTGTGGCCGGAATCGCCGCCCCGGCCAGCCTAACCGTCGCTGCTACCAATCACGGCGAGGCGTCCCCGACCGTCCACGCGACCGGGCCCGTTCGGGGCGAACTCGAGATCGACCTCGAGGTTCGACACGTCGAAGACAACGAGCACGTCGAGTACCTCGAGGACGACGAGGTGCGGTACGTCGCGGCGTGGGGCCCGAGCGACGAAGACGGCGAGCGGCAGCCGTCCCAATTTGCCACCTCGTCGTGGGAACGCTGGGGCGAAACCCGCTGTCTGCCGGCGGCAGCCGAGGTCGCCGCCGACCACGTTGCCGACGAACTCGAGGGATCCGTCGACGGGATCGGCCACGGAATCACGGGTCGCGTCCCGGATCGAGATCGCGCCGCGATCGTGACGGTTCGCGACGATTCGATCGGCCGGGACGAGGTCGCAGCCATCACGCCGGCGACCGTCGACGCGACGTACGTCCTCGAGGAACGGACGTTCGAGATGTCGGTGCCGATCTACGTCCAGTGGCGGGATCCCGATGCCGAGGCCGAAGAGGACGCCAGCACGGGGTCGAATGACGACGACGAACCGGACGACTCGAGCGGATCGGGAAATGGCGAGGGTGGCAGTGCGGGGCCAGACGACCAAAACGGAAGCGAGAACGGCGGTAGCGGTGACAGTGAGGAGCCGTCGACGGACGAGGCAGATTCGACCGCGGGATTCGGCCCCCTCGTGGGAGTCGTCTCACTGCTCGGGTCTGGACTGCTGTATCGCCTTCGCACCGCGAACCGGTGTCGGCGCTAACTGGCGATTGCGTCCGGACGACTCGTCGTCGAAGGGATCCGCCGAAACAGCGTGCTGGCTGTTTCCGCGCCGTTTGGCAGATGGTGCATCGACGACCGACTGGGGTTCGAGTCGACGACATACCGGTTCAGTACTGTCGGACGAGTTTCGAGTACGTGGGCTGACCCGTTCGGTCAACGACCCACCACCCGCTTCCAGCACTTAAAAAGTAGCGACTCGACTATATCACCCCCATATGAGTCGAATGGTATCGAACCGCATAGGTATCGAGAGAATCCACCGCCTTCCAGAGGTTTTCTCACGAGAGTCGACGAGTCGGACGGAACTCGATCGGCCGTGAAACCAATATGTTTTTATAGAAGGCCAAACAATGAATCGACCGACTATGAGCCAGCGAATGCACCAGGGACAGCCGATGATCGTCATGAGCGAGGATTCCCAGCGCGTCAAAGACCGCGACGCGCAGGATTACAACATCCAGGCCGCCCGCGCCGTCGCGGAGGCCGTCCGCTCGACCCTCGGCCCGAAAGGGATGGACAAGATGCTCGTCGACTCGATGGGATCGGTCACCATCACCAACGACGGCGTCACCATCCTCCAGGAGATGGACATCGACAACCCGACGGCCGAGATGATCGTCGAAGTCGCCGAGACCCAGGAAGACGAAGCGGGTGACGGCACCACGACCGCCGTCGCCATCGCCGGGGAACTCCTCAAGAACGCCGAGGACCTCCTCGAGCAGGATATCCACCCGACGGCCATCATCAAGGGCTTCCACATGGCCTCCGAGCAGGCTCGCGCTGAAATCGACGACATCGCGACCGAGATCGACACTAACGACGAGGAACTCCTGCGCAAGACCGCCGAGACCTCGATGACCGGCAAAGGTGCCGAAGTCAACAAAGAGCACCTCGCCCAGCTCATCGTCGACGCCGTCTCCGGCGTCACCGTCGAGACCGACGAGGGCGATAACGTCGTCGACCTCGAGTTCCTCAAGATCGAGACCCAGACCGGCCGGTCGGTCGATCAGTCCGACCTCCTCGAGGGTGGCATCATCGATAAGGATCCCGTCCACGACAACATGCCGTCCTCGGCCGAGGACGCCAGCATCCTGCTGCTGAACGACCCTATCGAGGTCGAAGAGACCGACGTCGACACCGAGGTCTCGGTCACCGACCCAGACCAGCTCCAGAAGTTCCTCGACCGCGAGGAGAAACAGCTCAAAGACAAGGTACAGCACATCGTCGACACCGGCGCGGACGTCGTCTTCTGCCAGAAGGGCATCGACGACCTCGCCCAGCACTACCTCGCGAAGGAGGGCATCCTCGCCGTCCGTCGCGCCAAGAAGAGCGACCTCGAGTTCCTCTCGGAGGTCGTCAACGCGTCGGTCGTCTCCGATCTCGAGAGCGCGACCGAGGACGACCTCGGCTTCGGTGACGTCACCCGCGACGACGCTGACGAACTGTTCTACGTCACCGGCGACGACGCCCACGGCGTCACCCTCCTGCTTCGCGGCTCCACCGAGCACGTCGTCGACGAACTCGAGCGCGGCGTCAACGACGCGCTGGACGTCGTCGCCCAGACCGTCTCCGACGGCCGCGTGCTGGCCGGCGGCGGCGCGATCGAGGTCGAACTCGCCTCGCGACTGCGCGACTACGCCGACTCCGTCTCCGGACGCGAACAGCTCGCCGTCGAGGCCTTCGCTGACTCCCTCGAGCTCGTCCCACGTGTACTCGCGGAGAACGCCGGTCTCGACAGCATCGACACGCTGGTCGACCTCCGTGCGGCCCACGAGGACGGGCAGATCCGCGCCGGCCTGAACGTGTTCTCGGGCGACGTCGAGGACACCTTCGAGGCGGGCGTCGTTGAGCCGGCCCACGCCAAAGAGCAGGCCGTCTCCTCGGCCACCGAGGCCGCGAACCTGGTGCTCAAGATCGACGACATCATCTCCGCCGGCGACCTGTCGACGGACAAGGGCGACGACGAGGGCGGTGCCCCCGGTGCCGGCGGCATGGGCGGCGGTATGGGTGGCATGGGCGGCATGATGTAAGCCCCGTTCGGACGTCACACCGCGCAGCCCACCGTAGAATCGCGTTTCGACCGATTGCTGACCGATTCGTTTTTGCCCGACCGTACCGATCGCGTTCCCGACTTGTTCCACCCGTTTGCTGGTCACTCGAGTGAGCCGTCGCTAGCGCTGTCGAGTGGAGATCCGGCAGAGAGTACAATTCGAGGCCGTTCCGCTGTTCTAGAACGCAGACGGCGATCGAAAAGCGAACACAGTAGCAGTAGCGGTGTCCTCGAGGCCCGTCCAATCCGCGTTATCGGCGTGCCTCGAGTTCGGCCTCGAGATCCGAGAGTTCCATATCCTTCATCGCGAGTAACACGAGCAGGTGGTAGACGATGTCGGCAGCCTCGTAGGCGACCTCGTCGGTATCGTCGTCTTTCGCCGCCAGGACGAGTTCGGTCGTCTCCTCGCCGAGTTTCTCGAGTACCGCGTTCTCGCCTTTCTCGTGGGTGAACAGCGAGGCGGTGTAGGAATCCTCGGGTAAGGTCGTTTTTCGCTCTTCGATCACGGCAAACAGTTCTGCAAGCGTCCCGTCCATCCTAGAAGTCACCGGGCATCTCACGCATGTCTTGTAATTCCTCGAACTTCTCCCTGTCGTCTCGGCCGGACTCGAACACGTCGTCGGTGACCTCGATGGGGACGTTCGTCCGTGCGGCGAGCGCTAGCGAGTCGCTGGGTCTGGCATCGATGACGACCGCATCCCGTGGCGTCTGGACGTGCAAATCCGCGATGTAGGTGCCGCCCTGGCCGTCGTCGCGCTCGGCAATCTCGCTCACGACGACTCGTTCGATTCGCCCGCCCAGTTCTTCCATCACGTCGAGCAACAGATCGTGGGTCAGCGGTCGCCCGATATCCTCGGCCTCGAGGCCGCGGGCGATGCTGGTCGCCTCCTCGAAGCCGATGAAAATCGGTATCACGTCGGTCTCGCCCTCCACCGCGAGGACGACGACCGGCACCGGCCCCTGTGGTGTTCCCGCGACGCGGACTGCGTCTATCGATGCCTTCATACGCCACCACACGACGGCCGGCGAGAAAAGTGGTTGCCTCGAGCGGGCGAGTGGGCGTCCGATCAGTTGTCGATCATCGGTCGCCAGTCGCCAGTCGCCAGTCGCCAGTCGTCAGTCGTCAGTCGTCAGTCGTCGGTTACCAATCGCCAGTCGTCAAACGTCAAACGTCAAACGCCAGTCGTCGTTCCTGTTCGCTCGAGTGCTCACTCGAAAAACGCTAGCGCGTGAACCCGATCGTCGTCCGTCAGCTCGGGGTGGAACGACGTCGCCACGACCGGCCCATCCCGGACGGCGACCGGCCGGCCGTCCCAGGTCGCCAGCACCTCGACATCCCCAACCTGATCGATCACGGGGGCACGAATGAACACCGCGTGGAACGGATCGTCGAGGCCCGCGATCTCGAGCGGGGCCTCGAAGCTGTCTTTCTGCCGGCCGAAGGCGTTGCGCTCGACGTGGGCGTCGACGACGTTGAGCGTCTCGACGCGGTCGTCCTGGGCGTCGCTGGCGGCGACGATCAGACCCGCACAGGTCGCGAGCAGTGGCTTCCCGGCCTCGACGTGATCGACGATCTCCCTGGCGATTCCCTCGCGATGGATCAGCCGTGAGATGGTCGTCGACTCCCCGCCGGGCATGGCGAGAAAATCACAGTCGGGGACGACTCCGGCCGTTCTGATTTCGTGGACGACGACGTCCTCCCCGCGAGCGGCGCACGTGCGTTCGATGGCCTCGCAGTGCTCGCTGACGTTTCCCTGAACGCCGATGACCCCAGCAACCAGTGACATAGCCGAGTGGAGGCTGGGGACGTAGAAAAGTGCCGCGCCATGGATCGGTACAGCCGCTCGTCACCAACCAGCTGGTCGTATCTCACCTCTCGAGGCTAGAGGTTGGAGGTTGGAGGCTGGAAGCTGGAAGCTAGAAACTGGATACTCGAGTCAGAAAGCAGCTGCTCCTCGATGGAGTCGCCGCGAGAATTTGCTCGGTGTGTTGCCTTACGCGACGAACGTCAGGAGCTGTACCAGGACGCCGAGCAAGACGCCGAACGCGATGACCGTTTTGGGATCGATACGGATGGCGTTCGAGTCCTCGGAGTCGAAGTACCGGACGAGTCCGGCACTGGACATCAATCCGCCTGTGTTCTGTCCTCTGTCCATACCCGTCGTTGTGTGGGGGCGGCACTAAATCTTTCGACCCGGTTGCACATACTCGACACTGCCCCCTCGAGCCCCCAGCCACCGTCGACACCCGTACAACAGCCCTTCGAAGCGCTTTTGCCCGGTGCCACGAAATCCCCACTATCATGCTCGAGCGCGAGCGGCTCATCGAAATCGCGATCGCCATCCCAGTCGTCGCCCTCATGATCGGGGCGATGATGACCATCGGCGAGCGGTACGCGACAAACGGGGATCTCACAGCCGAAGGTGGACAGGCGCTCGTCGGTGCCGTCATCGGCTTCGTCGTCCTCATGTTCCTCGTCGGCATCGTGCTCGCGTACCTGACGAACGGCCCCGAAGACGGGCTCGAGACCGAGGACAGTTCAGAAAACGCGGCCTGAATCGGCGACGAAGACTCCAACTAATTCTCGTTTTGGGTTCCGGTACTGTGGGAGGCACATCTCGGATGGGAGTCCGTGTGACCTCAAGCGAGAGACAGTGTGGCCTCGAGCGCGAGCCAGTGTGACCGAAACGCTATCTCGAGTCGGCAATCGAACCGAAACTTCGTCGACACAACGTATTTGACATCACCGGCCCATTCGAGAGGAGATGGCGGCGGAATTCACGACGATGCACGCGGTGACCCTCATTGCGATCGGCGTGTTGAATCTCGTACTCGCCGTTCTCGTCTCCCGAATCCGACCACGAGAGGACGTACTTCCGCTGGCGATCTTTCTCGGCGGAATCGCTGCCTGGACGATTCCACAGGGGTTTCTGCTCGTCGAAAGCGACCCCACCGTCGGGTTCGTCCTCGCGAAAGCGGTCGACTCGGGCGCTGTCGTCATGTCGACCGGGCTGTTTCACTTCGCGATGGCGTACTCCGGGCGCACCCGCTGGCTCGAGCGGCGACGGCTCGCGGTCGTCTACCTCGTCACTGCTGGCTGGGTCGTCCTGACCTGGACGAACCCCGCCCACGGGTTGATGCACGAACCGACGACGTTCACGACGGTACTGCTTCCGATCGAGGCCTACCAGACCCCGGTGTACTGGCTGTACGTCCTCTACAACTGGGGGCTCTCGGGCGCGGGAATCTACGTGTTCGCACGCGAGTACCTCGACGCCAGGGGAAGCGGCGTCTACCACAAACAGGCGCGACTCGTCGTGTTGGCGCCACTGATCCCGGGCGTCACCAACGTCTTCGCCCACACCGAACTGACGGCGATCAACTACTCCGTATGGGGGTTCGGGGCCACCGGCGCGTTGATCGCGCTGGCACTGTATCGCTATCGCTGGCTCGATCTCGTCCCCATCGCCCGCGACAGCGTCATCGAGGGGATGCGCGACGGCTACCTCGTCGTCGACGACGAACGACGCATTGTCGACCTGAACCCCGCCGCTCGAGCCCTCCTCGGCGAGGCAAACGTCGTCGGAAACTCGATCGACGACGTGCTTCCCGAGTGTCGGCCCCTCCTGTGGGGCGACGAACAGGCGACGACCCTCACCAGAAACGACGCGGTCATCACGGCGAGCGTCTCGCGGGTGAAAGACGACCGAACCGACGGGCTGGTCTTGATGCTCAGGGACGTCACCGAACAGCGCCGAGCCGAAAAGCGCTTCCAGGCGCTCATCGAGAACGTCTCCGACGTGGTAACCGTCGTCGACGAATCGGGGACGATCACCTACGCGAGCCCCTCAGTTCGTACGGTCACCGGCTACGAGCCGGACGCAATCGTTGGGACGGCGCTGCTCGACCTCGTCCACGACGACGACCAGCGCGATGCAGCCGCCGCGTTCGATATCCTTCTCGAGCACCCGGGCGACGAGCCACGCTTCGAGTACCGGGTTCGCCACCGCGACGGCTCCTGGATCGTCTTCGAGGGCGTCGCCGCAAACCTCCTCGAAAACGACATCGTCGGTGGTATCGTCATCAACTCCCGGGACGTCACCGAGCGCAACGAGCGAGAGCGCGAACTCGAGCGAACCAACCGGCGGCTAGACGAGTTCGCCGGCGTCCTCAGTCACGACCTGCGAACGCCGCTGCATCTGGCGACGACCTACGCACGACTCGCCGAGGAGACTGCAGACCGAGATGACTTTCAGGCGCTCGAGGACGCTCACGAGCGGATGGAGAAGATGATCACGAGCCTCCTGACGATGGCCCGAACGGGGACGACCCTCGAGGAGCCAGCGCCGGTAGCCGTGATGGGTGTCGTCGAACGGGCGTGGGCCGCGACCCCCACGGGCGAGGCCACGCTCGAGTGCGAGCTCGAGCCAAGGTGGACGGTGGTGGGCGACCGAACCCAGCTGCTCCACTGTTTCGAGAACCTCTTTCGAAACGCGGTCGAGCACAACGACGTGCCGGTGACGGTTCGAGTTCGCCATCCCGGGAACGATCCCGACAGCGGGTTCGTCGTCGAGGACGACGGCGTCGGCATCCCACCCGAGATGCGAGACCTGGTGTTCGAACGCGGCCACACGACGAGCGAGGGTGGCACCGGGTTCGGCCTGGCGATCGTTCGCGACGTGATCGAAGCCCACGGCTGGCAGGTCGCGTTAGGGGAACGTGCCGGGGGCGGTGCTCGGTTCGATATCAGCGTCGACGAACGAGTGGAGGCCGGATACGGCGAATCGGCGAACGCTCGAGGGTCGTGATCGAGCGGCCAGAACAGTCCGAACGCTCGAGCCAATCCGAGAATCCGAGGGTCGAACCGGTCGGTCACAGACAGTGTCACAGCTTGCTACGCCGATCTCGGCTGGTACGGTCAATAGTCGGCTCGTAGCCGTAGCCCTACAGTAAATTGAATCAGTCGCCCTCGGATGCCTCCGCTCGCCCTTCCCGCCAGTCCTCGAGGTCGTCCTCGTCCGCGTCGTCAATACGGTTCTCGTAGTAGGCCATCGGGTGTGGAATCCGCTCACAGAGGTCGTCCTTGTTCACGCAGTCGCCGTAGGACTGCATCGTCGCACACGACGGCGGCGAGTACTCCGTCGGCGAGCTATCGCCACGGATGTGGTCGGTCTGGTAGCGCGTCATCTCCTCGCCGAAACTCGAGTTGACACGGTAGAGGTCGACGATCTCGTCGGTGTCCATCCCGATGCTCGTCAGAAACGCCGTGATCGCGAATCGAGAGTGGTGGGGCAGGTGCTCGCCCTTCTGGATATCGTCGAGCAGCGCCTTCATACACGGTGGGAACAGATCGGGCACGACGGTGTCGATCTCACGGGTGAGATCGAGATCGGCCAGCACGTCCCGAATCTCCTCGGCGTCGGCCTCGAGCGCTGTTGCGATCGGATCGGGAACGTCGAACGGGAGGCCGTCTTCGACGCGGGTGCGGACGGCTTCCCGGACGAGCGTCAGGAGTTCGGCTTCAGTCACCGGCACCTCGCCGTCGGCGAGCGCCCGGTTGACGAGTCGCCACTCGTCCTCCCAGAGATCGCCCGCCAGCGGGAGGTAGGTGCCGACGTCGATCCGGTAGTCGGCCGATCCCTCCTCCTCGACCGACCGCACCGCGTTCTCGAGGTCGAACTCCGAGAGCAGGGTCTCGAGGGAGACGCCAGTCGACTCGACGCTCTTGAGTTCGGTCGTGTCGGTGAAGTCGGCCGTGAACCGGTCGAACGCCGTCTCGGCCTCCGCCCGCGCGTACCTGCGGATCAACACCCGCTCGGCGACCAGCGAGACGAGCACCCGCGCGACCGGATAGGAGAGTAACTCGATGCGGGTATCCCGGCTCGGTTCGCCCACGTCGCCGTCCTCGATGGCGGCGAGCACCCGCTCGCGGGCGCGATCGACGACCGCCTCGTCCTGCTCGACGACCGTCGCCAGGTCGACCGCTTCGGTGGCGACGGCCTCGCGAGCCCCCTCGAGGAACGGGTATCGCGCGTGGAGCCGTTTCATCGTTCCGAACATTCAACCGCGAGTGGATAAACACACGGATTACCGTCTCGTCCTTTCAAGAGGGCTCGGATCCTCAGTGGAGGTATGCCAACCGTCACGCGAGATGGAGTGTCCATCCACTACGAACACGACCGCGGAGAAGGCGACGCCGTCGTCTTCCTGCAGGGTGTCGGTGCCGGACGCTGGCAGTGGCGCTGGCAGCGCGAAGTGCTGGTTGGATACGACCTGTTCGCCCCCGATACGCGTGGCACGGGCCGATCAGACGCGGGCCTCCCGCCGGTGCTCCCCAGCCTGCCCCGACGGCTTCGCTCGCGTCTACTGACCGGCCGGTTCAGCTACGACGGCGACACCCTCGCTGCTGACCTCGAGGCCGTTCTCGAGGACGCCGGCATCCACAACGCCCACCTCGTTGGGGTCGACCTCGGCGGGCTGGTCGCCCAGCGCTACGCGCTCGAGTACCGGCGGGCGGCCTCGCTGACGCTCGTCGGAACGACCCCCGGCGGCGAAGATGCGGTGGCGATGGACGACGACGTCCGCGACCGACTGCTCGCGACGCCTGGATCGAAACGGGAGGCGCTCCGCGAGCGAACGCGACCGTTCTTCACCGAGCGTTTCACCAACCGCAACCCACACCTCATGGATCGCCTCGTCGAGTGGCGACTCGTCCACGACCCCGACGATCCGGCGCTCGAGGCCCAGCTCGGCGCACTCGAGCGAATAGACGTGAGCGACCGACTGGAGCGCATTCGCGTGCCGACGCTGGTCATCCACGGCACGGACGACCGAATCGTCCCGGTCGAGAACGGACGACTGCTCGCCGATCGGGTCCCGGGAAGCGAGTACCTCGAACTCGAGGGCGGCTCCCACGGCTGTTTCATCGAAGAGGACGAGCGCGTCACCGACCGTATTCGGACGTTTCTGGCGCAGGTTGCGGAGACGCCACACACTGCGTGAGATTACCTCGAGTGGCGGGTCAAAGGTATAGAAATTGTAGTGTAGTAGTGCAGAAAGTGTATTATTGAAGCCACCGCTGGTATCAGTACTGCCCCTGTCGACAGCCGGATAACCAACTCACTGTCGAGCCGGCGGCTCCCGCCGCGCGACCTTCCCGAACAGCACGCGGTTGTCCGCGACGAGCCGATACCCCCGTTCCCGAATCCGGTCGTGGGCCGGCAGTCGGCGAAGCCCGCGAGCCGCATATTTCGACGGGGTGTCGAGGCGAGCCACCGCCTCCTCAAGCGCTTCGCCACAGGAGTACACCCGATCCTCGGTCAGGAGGTGGGCGCATTTCTCGTAGTCGTCGGGAAGGCGGGCGAGCTGGTCGGGGCTGAGTTCCTCGAAGCCCACGAGTTCGAACTCTCCGCGAGCGTCGGCGTACTCGGCACACCAGGTGCAGAAGCCGCAGTCGTCGTCGTACACGAGTCGCAGAGGCGTCTCCGGCATGGGTCAACTGACGGGGTGGTTCTCAAAAGAGCTGTCCCCTTCGGTAGCGCCGGCGCTCGAGTAGGGACAGCCTACAGCCCATCGTCGTCGACGCGACCGCCTTCGTCGACTTGTGGACACGGCGGGGGTCACCGGCACGACCGCGTTCGACACGCCGACTCACGACAGCCCGAACGAATTTCATGGATCGGTGTTGAACGGCCGAGCGTATGAAGACGCTGCCGTCCAGGCTGCGACGCTGGTTCGTCAATGGGGTCGTCATCACGATACCGATTATCGTCACGCTCATCGTTCTGCTCGTCGTCCTCGAGTTCGTTCTCAGCCTGCTCTCGCCGGTGATCGCTGGCGTCGATTACCTCTGGGCCAACGAGCCGCCGCGGGAGATCATACAAGCGGTGACGATCGGGTCGCTGATCGCATTCTTCCTCCTCGTCGGGTTCGCTGCGGAGTACACGCCCGGTCGATACCTCTCCCGGTGGTTCCACCGGACGATCGAGACGATTCCGGGCGTGGGGACGATTTACACAAGCGTTCGCCAGGCCAGCAACGTCCTGGTGGACGACGACGTCGACCAGTTCGAGGACGTCAAACTCGTCGAGTTTCCCCACCAGGACACCTACGTACTCGGGTTTCTGACCGCCGAGACCCCCACTGCGATCGAAGCGTCCGTGGGATCGACGGACATGCAGACGATCATGATCCCGCTCGGGCCAAACCCGATGACGAACGGGTTCATCGTCCACGCCCCCGCCGACAGCGTCTACGACGTCGACATCAGCGTCGAGGAAGCCGTGCGCATCACGGCGACGCTCGGCGTGGCGTCGAATCACGTCGACGAGGACTGATAGTGATTCGTGGTCGTCCAGACGCTCGAGCGGGACAGAACGCGAGAGTGGCTCGACAGTTCCACGAATCACTCTGATTCGGTCGGTTCTGCCTGTTTGCCGGCGACTACACACGGTGTCGTCTCACCGGAAGGAGACGATACCCGGCCGCGTGACCGTGTCTCGAGCTGAACCCCTCGAGTGAAAATCAGGACAACCGCTACTCGTCGGCGAGCAACCGATCGACCATCGTGTCGGGATCGAAGCGCTCGAGATCCCCATAGCCCTGACCGACGCCCAGGAACAGAATCGGCTTGCCGGTCACGTGGGCGACCGAGATGGCCGCACCGCCGTTCGAATCGGCGTCGGCTTTCGTCAGAATCGTGCCGTCGATCTCGGCGGCTTCGTTGAACTCGCGAGCGCGGTTGACCGCGTCCTGGCCGGCGACGGCCTCGTCGACGAACAGCGTCATGTCGGGATCGACCACGCGGCCGATCTTCTCGAGTTGATCCATCAGCCCCTCGTTCGTGTGGAGCCGCCCCGCCGTGTCGCCGAGGACGACGTCGATGTCGTTCGCGTTGGCGTACTCGACGGCATCGTACAGCACTGCGGCGGGATCGCCACCCTGGTCGTGGGCGATGAGCTTCGTGTTTCGCGCCCGGGCGTGTTCGGCGATCTGTTCGTTCGCCCCGGCCCGGTAGGTGTCGCCGTTGGCCATCACGGTCGAGTAGCCCCGCTCCTCGAAGTAGCGGTCGAGTTTGGCGATCGACGTCGTCTTGCCGACCCCGTTGACGCCAGTGAAGATGATGACGAGGGGTTTGTCCTCGATGGCGACCCGCTCGTCGAAGTCGAACTGACCGACGCTGATCACGTCGAGGATCGCCTCGCGGAGCGCCTCCTCGACGACGGCCCCCGTCGAGGTGGTGAACGTCCGCGTCTCGCCGATCAGCTGGTCGCGGATGTTGTCGAGAATCTCCTCGGCGACGCCCATCTCGACGTCGCTCGAGAGCAAGGCGAGCTCGAGTTCGTGCAGCGGCCCCTCGAGGTCGTCCTCCTCGATGACGAACTTCCCGCGGACGAGCGAGCGGGCTTTGCGGCCGAAGCCCGTACCGTTGTCGTCGTCGCTATCGTCGTCCTCGCCAGCGTCGTCGCTATCGTCGTCCTCGCCAGCGACGGCAGCGTCGGCGGATACACCGGCAGTATTGACGTCCTCGCGTGCGGCCGCGTCGTCGGCACGCTCGAGGTCGTCGTCGACGCTCGCTGCGGCTGACTCATCGGCGCTCGTCGAGGCTGGCCCAGCGCCTGCCGTATCCGACGGGGTATCCGATTCGTCAGTGGTCGGTTCGTCGACCGGCGCATCGACCGGCTCCTCGAGGTCGTCGTCTTCGAGTTCGGACTCGTCGACGTCCTCGACGTTCTCGTCGGCGGCCGCTTCGGCTTCCTTCCGGAAGCTCCCGAGTTTGTCCTTCAGGTTGTCGAACATGGGCGTCGGCTTCCTTACTCGTCAGGGCTCTGCTCTTGCCCTTGCTGCATCTGCTGCATCTGCTGTTGCATCGCTTGCTGCTGGAGTTGCTGGGCCTGCTGTTCGAGCTGCCCGCTCTCGTTCTCGAGCTCGCTGATCTGGTCTTCGAGCTCCTCGATCCGGTCGTCGAGTCGATCCTTCTTGTGCTCGAGCGTCTCGATGGCGCCCTCCTGATCGCGCTCGAGGGCGTAGTCGGCGCCGAGTTCGACGATCACTTCGTCGATGTCCTCGATGGTCGCACGGACGTAGGCACCGCCCCCGAGTGGCACCTGCACCGTCGAGCCGGTCTCGAGCTGGTCGATCGCGTCGGTCGCCTCGTCGACGGCGTCCTGCTGGTCGCGGACGTCTTCGACGTCCTCTCGGAGGAGTTCGATCTGTTCCTGGATTTCCTGGAGCTGCTGGGAGAGTTCCTGGAGCTGCTGTTGGCTGGCACCCATCACTGGGCCACCTCGGTTCGAGCGGCAGTGACTGGACGTGTCGCCTCGTGGCTCGTGTTTGTTCGCATGGCTAGCCGTCCGTCAGGCAGTCGGAAGAATGTTCCCTTCCCCGGTCGGGGGAGTGACTCTCGAGACCAGCAGGAATCGGACGGCGACACCGCAATCGCGACACCACACGCGCCCGAGGAGGCTCAAGCGTTTTTGCACTCCCCGCCGAACGGACGGCTATGACCGAACTCGACCCAGACACGCTGTTGCCCTCGCCCAGAATGCGAACCCAGGCACTCGAGGGCGAGGTGAGCCAGATCCATCGCGGACACGCCTACGCCGAGGAGGGCGACACCTTCACCATCGAAGGCGAGGAGTTCGAAGTGGTCTCCGTCACCGAGCGACGACTCGGCGATCTGACCGACGAGGACGCCCGAAAAGAGGGCGTGCCGGATCTCGAGGCCTACCGGACGTTGCTCGAGCGCGCCCACGACGACTTCGAGTGGGACGACGAGAGTGAGGTCGTTCGCCACCGGTTCGAGCGTTCGAACGGCTGAGCGATTACACCGGCGATTACACGATATCGGGGGTCGCGGGATACCGCCAGGCCTCCCCCTCGTTCGCCTTGAGAGCCGCGATAATGCAGAACACCATGTTCAGGAGTGGGATGACGAACACGAGTGGAATCCCGATCATGACGAAGACCAGAATCGCCGCGACGAACATGTAGATCGTGAGCATGATCTGCCAGTTCAACGCGTTTCGAGCGTTCTCGTGGACGAAGGGGTCGTCGGTCACGAGCAACACGATCAGCGGGCCAAGTACCCACGTAAACAACGCGAGGATGTGTGTGATGGCGGCAAACGTGGTGTCTTTCCCAGCAGCACTCGAGTAGCCGGAGTCTGTCGTCACCGTGGGCGACTGCGTGACCTCCGTAATCCGTTCCCCACAGTTCGAGCAGTATCGACTCCCGGTGGCGACTTCCGCGCCACAATCAGAGCAGTACTGAGCGTTCATGACGGCCTCTCGAGGCCGCCGGTGAAAATAGTTCGCTTCTTGACGACTCGAGAGATCTTGCGGACTCGGACGAACGGCTTCGCTCGAGACGTCGAATCAGCCGACGAACCGGATGATTCGTCGGAAACGGGAAGAGAGATGGGCAATTGGCAATCGTCAGTCGATGTAGCCCAGTGCGTCCTCGATGCGGCCGAGCTCCGGCCCCGTCGTGTCGCGGCCGACGACGTAGCCGTGCTCGTTCGCGAGCAGCCCCGAACCGACGAGTGGGGCCCCGTAGTTGATCGTTCCGACGTCCGCTCGCACGTCGAGGGCCTCCTCGAGGTGGTCGAGTTCGGCGTCGGTCGCTTTCGGATGACAGAGCACGCCCGAATTGGTCGCGACGGCGGCCGTTCCGATCGTCCGGACGCCAGCGAGGTCGCCACGCTCGACCGGTACGTCGAGGGCCTCTCTGACGACCTGGACGGCCTCCCGGGAGAGGTCGGCGTGGACGTAGGCTCCATAGTCGTTCGCCAGCACGACGTTGCCGGCGGCGTTGATGCTGCCGGGAAGTTCGGTGACGGGAACGTCGAGGGCGTCCTCCAGTCGGTCGCGTTCGTACTCGAGGACGCGCGAACTGACGAGGACGCCGTTTTCGTTACCCGTCGCTAACGCGCCGACGGTCGAGGAGCCGCCAACGGTCGTCTGGACGGGTTCGACGTCGAGTTCGTCGGCGAAATCGGCGACGAGGTCGTCCTCGGCGTCGGGGCGAACGAACAGGTGCGTGTCGGTCGTACGGGCGAAGACGCCGATGTACGACGACCCGCCGAAGGCGGCGCGAAGCAAGTTACTCGGCGACCTCTGCCTCGACGACCGCCTCGCCGGCGTCGTCGAACCGGGCGGCGCGAACACGGAGCTTTCGCGGCGGGTTCGAGCGACCCTGTGACCAGATCTCCTCGTTGATCGAGGGATCGAGTCGGATGGCGTCCTCGTCGACCGCGAAGTGTTTCGCGAGGTGCTCGCGGACGAGCGTCATCGCGTAGTCGGCAGCCTCGTGGTTGGGGCGTTTCTTCACGTCGCGCAGCGGAACGGTGACGACACGTTCCTCGAAATCACTTGCGCTCATGCTTACTCGTCAGTGTCGTTCCGACGCCAGTTGCGTCGTTTGGGGTTTCGCTGGACGTTCATGTCGGTCTTGAGCATGACCCACGCGGGAACGCGACTGTTCTGGTTCTCGAGTTTGGCAAGCCGCTTCTTCTTGCCCTTCGATTTTTTACCCATAGTGGACGCACGTAGCCCACGCTGGCTTAAAATCTTGTCCATCTGTGTGCCCCAGGAACGGCGAACGGCGCGTGTTCACAGGGGACGGTGTGCCAACGTACCACCGACAGTCACCGCTGTGGCGTTCGACCAATATCACGTGAGGGGGGACTCTCAGTGGTACCAGGCGATCGACGTCGCCCGGTGGTGACTGTCGTAGGCGTCGAGTCCCTCGCCCGTCAACCGCCGGATTCGCAAATCGCCGGCCAGCGTCGCGTACTTATAATCGAGAAACGTGACGGGGATGACGAGGTCACCAGAGTCGTCGCGAACGACGCTCGCCAGGATCGTGTAGACGTGTTTGTGCCTGGAGTCCTTGACGAAGCCACCGACGACGGGCGTCGTTTGCTCGAGCGCACTGACCGCCTGCAGCGCTTCGACGGAGCGACGGGTGAGTTCGTTACAGAACAGGCCAGTGTCCTCGTCGGCGACGATGGCGTCGAAATCGGTCGGCGACTCGAAGTACTGCCGAAGATCGCGCGCCCCGAAGAGCACGTTGTCCTCGACAGAGCCGGCGGCGTACCGCGAGATGTCGTAGTTCGTGTGCTTGCGGAAGCCGTCGACGAGCCCGTCCGCGACCGCCTTCGGATCGGCGGGGTCGGCATTGGCGAACGACTCGATCAGCCCCGGATCGGCCGTCCTGTATCCTCGGAGGGCGTTCACCGTGTACGGGCGCGCTTCGTGGCTGTCGACGAACGAGAAGAAATCGGGGTAGCTGTCGTAGGTAAACCGTACCTGTACGGGTTCGGTGGCTTTGCCGGGGTCGCGCACATCGAGCGCATCGATCGCGCCGAGATCGGCGACGAGCTGCTCGAGCGGCCCGTCCTCGAGGCCGCGTTCGTCGTCCAGGACGGCTGCGTCGGCCGGGTCGTCCTCGACCGAGACGGTGACGGCGTCGGCAGCATCGTCCTCGGGAACGGCCGAGACGGTTTCGCCTTCGTAGACGAGGTGGTGACCGTCGACGGTGGCGATATCTTCCCCGGACGGGCGAAGTCGCTGGGCGACCAGCGGGTCGAGATCCTGTCGTTTCAGGTTTGTGCCGGTGAAGCGATCGTAGCCGAGAAGGACGTTGTACGTCGCTCGACCGCCTCCGACGACGGCGCCGCTACCGAGGACGCCGGCGAGCAGCTGTCGTCGGGTCAGATCGAGATCCACTCGCCTCCTCCTTCGAATCAATCGACCAAATGCGTTGTGGCGTAAACCAACAGGTCGGACGAGACGGTCGCTCGGTCACCGTCGACCACGCGGGACGACGAACCGCGTGGGCGCTCGACCGATAGCACGGAACCCGCCTCACCCATCCTCGAGCACCCGGTGTTCGACGTATCGGGTCACCGCCTCGAGGGTGGCGTCGCTGAGCGTCTGGGTGTACTCCCAGTTCTCGACGCCGTCGTAGCCGTCGTGGCGGGCGAATGCGTCGTGGTCGTAACAGGCGGTTCCGTGAAACCGGGTGCCGCCGCCGAACTCCTCCGGCCCAGCGTAGGCGGTCGCCATCGGCGACACCTCGAGCGTCCGATCGTCGGTGCGGACGGCGGTGCCGAGGTCGTGATCGCAGCGGCTGTCGATCACGCTCTCGACGATGCCCGAGGAGAGGAACGTGTGGAGCACCTCGTGGATCGCGATGTTGCGGGTGACGGCGCGGGAGTCCCACAGTTCCGTGGCACCGAGGTTCGCAACGACCTGCGCCCCTTCGTCGTCGACGGCAGCGACGTGTCCGTTCGGCCGACGCGTCCCGCCGTAGCCGACGTTGTAGTGGAGCGGCCCCCACCAGAGCAAGAGGTGCGAGCAGGTTCCGGTGATCGCCCCCCGATCCAGCAGCACCGAACGGAAGGCGTCGAGGAGTTCCTGCTGCGTCGGCGCGACCGCCTCCCGCGGCGAGGAGATCGATGCGAGCGAGAGGTCGACCCGACCGCCGCGTTCGATCACGACGTCGACGTCCTCGAGGCGACCGTCCGCCCACGCGTAGCGCTGTACCTGGTCGAACGCGTCGCGAACGGCCTCCAGAGCGTCCTCGAACGGTGGTGCCCAGCCCGTGGTGACGCCCTGCCAGCCGTACCGAGCCCATCCCGTCGTCGGAATCGCCCCCGGATATACGCGGACGTGTACCGATCCCCCGCCGATGGCAGTCACGGTGTCGGTCGTCGACGAGAGGACGGTTGCCCCGCCGAGGGCTGCCAGCACCTCTCTTCGGGTGACGACGTCGCCCGTGGACGTCACCTGGGTGGTGTCCTGGTCGTCCAGTGAGGTCATGTCCTCCCGGGGGGATGGAGGGGGTGCTCGTCGCCCCTATCCATTCCTGTCGTCATAGCGGTTCCAGAAACCGCTATCAGCCCACCCACACTGGCCGGGCGTTCACCGCCGGCTTGCATCCACGGTTCAGTCCCCATCATACCGAAATTGTTACAACAGATCCCGATATTACTGTTCGGACTGTATTTCCCCTATAACACCAATTACACAGCCTGTAACAACATTTAGTGAGATCAGTTGCAACTCATAGAACACATTACGTATCACCAAACAGATTGTTTCTCGAGAGAGTCTCGAGAGGCGAACAGACACCGAACGATGACGGTCACTCGAGCGAGAACTGGTCGACCGTCTCGTACTTCGGGCCGGAACGAGTGAGCGTGCTCTCGGTCAGGCTCACGGCCGTCACCGCCATCGAACCGATCGTCGGTGACCGATTCCTGACGAGCGACTGTACGTGGGCTTTGCCCCCCGCGTGATCCATCCGCGCGAGGGTGACGTGCGGCGTGAACTCGTGATCGTCAGGCTCGAACCCCATCGCCGTCGTTCGGTTCTCGATCGCCGCCTGCAGGTCGGTGAGGGAATCGCCGCCTGCCTCGACACCGAGCCAGACCACGCTAATGTACTCGAGGTCGGGGAACACGCCCAGGCCCCCGAAGCGAAGTTCGAACGGGTCGAGGTCGGCGTCGTCGACCCCGGCCCGGATTTCGCGCTTGAGCGCTGGCACCCGCTCGGAGTCGGCGTCGCCCAGGAAGACGAGCGTCACGTGTGCCTGCGCCGGATCCGTGAGCCGAAGGCCGGACGCCTCCGAGAGGTCGTCCTGCAGGGCTCGTATCGGGTCGGCGAGCTCGTCCGGAAGGTCGACGCTGACGAACAGACGCATACTCGCCAATCGGTGCGTCGGTGCTTGAATGGGTGGGCGACTACGCCGTCTGCAGGCTGTCGAACGCAGGTCTTAACCCGTCGGCTCCCCAACTCGCGGTAATGACCGACCGAAACGAGGAGTCGTCTCGCGAGCACCGATTTTCTTCGGGTGCTGGCTTCGACGAATCCTACGAGGAGTTCGACCTCGATCCGCCAGAGCTCGGCGTCGATCCCTCGCTGGTCGACCCGATCGACTCGCGCGCGCTGACCGACCTGCTCGACGAGCGCCAGCTCGCCACCGACGCCGTCGACGCCCAGGAACTGCTCGACGTCGGCCTGAGCTACATGCAGATCAACCGCTACGAGCAGGCGACCGAGGCGTTCGAACGCGTCGCCCGGTTCACCGACGACCCCGCCCTCGAGCAGGAGGCCTGGGTCAACAAGGGCGTCGCCCACGCCGAACTCGAGGAGTACGACGAGGCGATCGGTTCCCACCAGGAAGCGCTCCGGATCGCCCGCGAGGCGGAAGAAGACGCTGGCGAGTACGACCGCGCCTCCCCCGAACAGACCGCAACCGCTCACACCAACCTCGCCTACGCCCTCTGGGAGTTCGGTGACACGTCCCAGGCTCTCGAGCACGCCGAACGCGCCGTCGAGGTCGACGATCGCTTTGCGGAAGGGTGGTACAACCGGGCGTTCTTCCTGGCCGACCGTGGCCTCAACGAGGAGGCGCTGCACTGTATCGACAACGCGATCAGACTCGGCCTGCGGAACGCACAGGTGCTCGAGGAGAAAGCCCGGATTCTCGAGGAACTGGGCGAGTACGACGAGGCCAACGTGCTCGCCGAGGAAGCGAACGACCTCCGCGAGCGGGCCGAGCAGCGACTCGTCGAGGAGCGCGAAGAGATGCGTGAATAGCCGTGACGGGAGAACGCACAGTGACCGACGACGCCCCGAAAGCCGATCCGGGAACGGAACCGAGTGACGACCAGACAGCCGACACCTCGAGCGGTGGTGGACAGACCTCGATCTCGAACGACGGCGGGCAGACGACCGCCACCACAGGCGACGAAACAGCCGAGGATCGTGACGAAGACGGCCCCCTGTTGCTCGTCGAACGCCAGACGCCCAAGGGGCTGCTCGTCTCGGTCTGTGATCGAGACGTACTGGGCGAGACCTTCGACGCCGAAACGGGTGATGCGTCGCTGACCGTCGATGCGGTGTTTTACGGCGAGGGAGCCGACGCCGTCGACGGCGAGGCGGTGCTCGACAGCCTCGCTCGAGCGAGCGTCGCGAACCTCGTCGGCGACGAGACCGTGCGCGTCGCTATCGAGGCCGGCTTCGTCGAGGAGGGGAACGTCCTCGAACTCGAGGGAACGAGACACGCCCAGTTCTTGCGGATGTAGCGTTGGGCTGACCGATCTGCCGACCACCCAGGGCGTCATCATCGCGACCTCGGAGCCACTCGAGCCGGCTCAGAGATCAGCGCGCTGGAACCGGTAGTAGCCGATGGCGATCGGCACGACCATCCAGAACACCATCGCGACGGCACCGAACCACTCCTGGAGGTAAAACGGCGTCTCGCCGACGTAGCGATCGGCCGGCGTCAGCCCCTGTGCCTCGAACGGCTCGAGACCGTACCGGAAGATGAACGGATACACCTCCTGGTCGAGGATCGAACTCGAGAGATGTGCATAGGTCATCAGCGGGTTGAACTGCTGAACGAAGAGGTACCACGTCTCCGCGGCGACGGCGGGCGCCTCGTCGTAGATGAGGTAGTACACGCCGGCCGTCAACAGCTCCCAGAGACCGAGGAACACCATGTAGATCCCGACGACGATCGCCATCGAACGACCGCGGGAAGCGACGCCGGCGGAGACCCCCACGGCGAGGCCGACGAAGGTGAAGCCGAACAGGACGCTGACCGAACCGAAGGCGAGCCACTCGAGTAACGGGATCGAACCGAAGAGGACGAGGCTCAAGACCAGAGCGACCAGCAACGAGAGGACGACCGCGGTCGTGATGACGGCCATTCGGCCGAGGAGTTTCCCGAGGACGACGTCCGTGCGGTTCGGCGGCAGGCCGAGGAGGAGTTTGAGGCTACCAGAGCGTCGTTCGCCGACGACGGCCATGTAGCCGACGATGAGCGCGGCGACCGGCAACAGCACGCTCAGCGGAAGGGCAACGAACCCAAGGATTTCACCGCCGGTCACGTCGTCGACGGTCGCCCAGACGGCCACGTAGCCGATGGTGGTGAGTGCGACCAACAACCCGACGATCGCCCAGAGCAGTTTCGACCGCCCCGCGTCGGCGAAGTCCTTGCGGGCGACCGTCCCGATGTGACCGCTCATTCGTCCGCCCCCACGGGTGGTGCGTTCGCCGAATGTTGGGTCGTGTCCTCTCGGGGTGGGCCCGACCTGGACTGCTGGTGTGGCTGGGACTGTGGCCGCAAATGGCCACCGTCGCCACCGATCAACGCCGAGAACAGCGACTCGAGCGACGTCTCCTCGATCCGGATATCCGACATCGTCGCACCGACCCCGTCGAGCGCCGTCACGACGGTCGCTTTGGCGGTCGGATCGACCACCGACGCCTCGAGTCGACGGCCGGCCACTGCGACGTCCGTGACGCCGTCGATTTCACCGAGGAGACCGGCGGCGTCCGCGACCGGTTCGTCGAGCGTGACGGTCATCGTCGTCCCGTTCCCGAGCGAGTCGCGCAACCCCCCGAGCGTGTCGAGTGCGACGAGTTCGCCCTCGTTGAGCACGCCGATGCGGTCACAGACGGCTTCGACGTGTTCTAAGATGTGACTCGAGAAGAAGACGGTCGTGCCCCGGTCGGCTTCGGATCGAACGAGCCCCTGCATCTCGCGAATACCGGTCGGGTCGAGTCCCGTCGAGGGTTCGTCCATGATGAGGAGATCGGGGTCGCCGGCGAGCGCCATTCCGGTCGCGAGGCGTTGTCGCATCCCCTTCGAGTAGCCGCCCGCGGGTCGATCCGCGGCGTCCGGGTCGAGACCGATTCGCTCGAGCAGTGCCTGAGGATCGTCGTCGGCGTCTTTCGTCTGGATGGCAAACTCGAGGTGCTTGCGACCGGTCAGGCGTTCGTAGACGCCGAATCCTTCGGGGAGGACGCCGACGCGGCGACTGATCGCGTCCGCCTCCGTCTGGGCGTCGTACCCGAGTACCGTCGCCGACCCCTCGGTCGGCCGGGTGAAATCGAGCAGCATATTGATCGTCGTCGATTTGCCGGCACCGTTGGGGCCCAGAAAACCGAACACCTCCCCCTCTTCGATCGCGAGGTCGAGACCCGAGACGGCTGTGACGTCACCGAATCGTTTCGTGAGGTTGTGGCACTCGATCGCGCTCACCGAATCGCCCTCCCTTCGTTTCCGAACATACCATCCACTCGCGGATCCGACGCAGATAAAAGTTGTTGTATAATGAACACGTGTTTCGATCCGTACACAAATATCGTTGAGTCGAGGGACTCGAATCCAGGGGTGATCGAGGCAAAAGGACGCTCGGGGCCATCGTCCGCTCAATCACAGTTGAGCACGACCGATGACAGGTTCACGGTTCTCGCCAACGCGCGGCCGACCGCGCACAGTTCGTCACCCTCGTCTCAGTCACGTCACCCTCAATCGCTGACGACACGCGTGGTCTGTCCCACGGTGAGATCCGACTCGAGGACGACGTGCAGTTCGTCGCCCTGTTCTCGCACCGTGACCCGATACGCGCCGTCGTCCTCGCCATCGTGTTCGTCAAGTGGATCGACGCGCCAGCGGTCGTCGACCAGCGCGTCGAGCAGCCACCTGAACGACCGGTCTCGGACGTCGATGCCGCGCTCCCAGTAGAACGACACCGTTGCCGGGTGGACGAGCACCAGCATCGACAGGGGCATCGTGAACCGCATCCAGCACTGCCGACACTGACACACGACCAGGAAACGGTCGTTTTCGACGAGGCCGGCCTCGTGAACGTCCTGCTCGAGCACCCCACCGCACTCGTCACAGATGCCCGCCTGCATTCGCACCCCCATCGCCCGCATGTTTCTGTCGACGATGTCGACGATCTGCTGCGGGTCGCGCTCCGCGACCAGGGCGGGCGTCAGCGGATGGGAACCGACGCCCTGCCCGCAGCCGGTACAGCGGATCCGCAACTCGACGGCCTCGGGTCGCGCCTCGAGACGGTGCTCTCGACAGGATGGACAGCGGCCGTCAACGGCGACTGGATCGAACGCAGCCGGTTCACTGTAGGAGTTAGAGAGAATCGCTCGAACGACCCGCTCGCCAGCGTACGTGAACGCGTAGCCGTCGTCGGTTTTCCGGAGGTACGTACCCGTGAGTTGCTCGAGGTGGTAGGCAAAGCGCGAAGAGTGGGAAACGTCGACGCGGTCGTAGAGTTCCGAGAAGGAGAGCGTCGGTGTGCCGGTCAGCGATTCAGCTTCCCGGTCGGTCTCGGCGACCGCACGAAGGATGTCGAGTCGCGTCTCGTCGGCGAGTATGGCGAACGCCGACGACGGATCCATCGAGTGCACGTGTCGCCGTAATACACGGTTGGAGGGGAGAAAAACGGTTCCCTCGTCGGTGACCGATTCCTGAACGAGCCTACACAGCGGAGGGATAATGAGTGCCCCGTTACCACCCCACACTACCGATGTGCTTTTTATCATGCCGTGGAAGTCGATAGATATGCAATCAGGTCTCGCTCGAGCACTCGAACGGCTACGCCAACCCGAGTACACCGGTGAGAACCGATGTATTCCGTGTACGTCGGTCAACGTCGTCATCGCCGCTATCGGTAGCGTCGCCGTCGGCATCGTCTCCCCACCGATCGCCGTCGCCGCCTTCGTCCTCTCACTGCTCGCCATCTACTTCCGTGGCTACCTGATCCCCGGTACGCCATCGCTCACGAAGCGGTACTTCCCCGACTGGCTGCTGGCGAAGTTCGAGAAAGCGCCACCCGGATACGGCGTCGATGGGGACGGCCTCGAGGCCAAGCAGCAGTCCGACCACGGCCCCGATCCGATGCAAGACCGAGAGAGCCGACTCGATCCAGAAGCAGTGTTGCTCGAGGCCGACATCGTCGAACCGTGTGCCGACCACGACGACCTCTGTCTCGCCGAGAACGTCGAGACCGCGTGGCGAGAGCGAATGCACACGGTTCGCGACGACGACCGCGAACAGCGACTCGCCACCTTCCTCGAGACCGATCCGGAAAACGTCGCCGTGAGCAGTTCCCACAGCGGCGACCACGTCAGAGTTCACGTCGACGGCCAGTTCATGGCCCACTGGGAGTCCTCGCCGGCGCTCGTCGCCGACCTGGCCGCCCTCGAGGTGCTCGGCGAACGGCTGTCCGACTGGGAGACGTATCCGATCGATCAGCGTAGCCAGCTCGCCAACGGGATGCGCGCGTTCCTCGAGTTCTGCCCCGACTGCGATGGCGCGATTTCGATCGACACCGACACCGTCGAATCCTGCTGTCGCTCCTACGAGGTGTACGCGATCACCTGTAACGACTGTGGCGCGCGGTTGCTCGAGGTCGACGCCTGAGCGGTGTGAAAGCCGCTGTTATCCCAACGTCAACACCCCACACCCTCGTCATCGACACCGGTAAACGCGGGAGCGACCGAAGGAGTGTTTTGTCTCCGGTGCCTCGTGGTACACAATGAGTCATCAGCAGGTCGAGCCCCTCGACGTCGCGCAGATTCGAGCGGACTACCCGATCCTCGAGCGCGAGTTTGCCGGGAACCAGCTCGTCTATCTCGACAACGCGGCGACGACTCACACGCCCGATCAGGTCGTCGACGCCATGAGCGAGTACTACCGGCAGTACAATTCGAACGTCCACCGGGGCATCCACCACCTCAGCCAGGAGGCGTCCATTCGCTACGAGGAGGCCCACGACCGGGTCGCCGAATTCGTCGGTGCCGACGGCCGCGAGGAGATCATCTTCACGAAAAACACCACCGAGAGCGAGAACCTGATCGCCTACTCCTGGGGGCTCCAGGAGCTTGGCCCCGGCGACGAGGTCGTGCTCACGGAGATGGAACACCACGCCTCCCTCGTGACGTGGCAACAGATCGCCAACCGCACCGGCGCTGACGTGAAGTACATCCGGGTCGACGAGGACGGCCGTCTCGACATGGAACACGCCCGCGAGTGCATCACCGACGACACCGCCATGGTGAGCGTCGTCCACGTCTCCAACACCCTCGGAACGGTCAATCCCGTGGCCGACCTGGCCGATATCGCCCACGACCACGACGCCTACATCTTCGTCGACGGCGCTCAGGCCGTCCCGACCCGTCCCGTCGACGTCCAGGCAATCGACGCCGACTTCTACGCGTTCTCGGGGCACAAGATGGCCGGCCCGACGGGTATCGGCGTCCTCTACGGCAAGCGAGAGCTGCTCGAGGCGCTCACCCCGTACCTCTACGGCGGCGGCATGATCGAGAAGGTCACCTTCGAGGACTCCACCTGGGCAGAACTCCCCTGGAAGTTCGAACCGGGAACGCCACCGATCGCCGAGGCGGTCGGCCTCGAGGCCGCGATCGACTACCTCGAGGAGATCGGGATGGAACGGGTTCGCGTCCACGAGGAGGAGCTGGCGGCCTACGCCTACGAACGACTGGCCGCCGAAGGCGACGTCGAGATCTATGGCCCCGAACCCGGCCCCGACCGGGGCGGCCTGGTGAGCTTCAACCTCGAATCCGTCCACGCCCACGATCTGGCCTCGATCATGAACGACCACGCGGTGGCGATCCGGGCGGGCGACCACTGCACCCAGCCGCTGCACGACAAGTTGGGAGTGGCCGCCTCAGCTCGAGCGTCGTTTTACGTCTACAACACCCGCGAGGAGATCGATGAGTTGGTGGACGCGATCGACAGCGCGCGGCAGCTGTTCGCCTGAGCCAGACTGGGATCAGGGTCGAGATTTGTTGTAGTCCGTTTCGACTCGAGGGAAGCGGCGATTGTCTGCAGTCGTGCCGAACCGAGCTGTGCCGATTCAGTCGAAACACGAATTTCCGTGGCAATGCGGCCGAAATTCGGTGTTGTCGTTCACTTCGCCAGGCGATTGTACAGTCTCCCGAACAGGTACCCGAGCACGAAGGCGTCGATGAACCCCAGAACCGTCCCCCAGACGAGATCACCCGGCTCGTGGCTGTATCCCGGATAAAGGTCGGCCAGCAACAGTCGCCAGCGCTCACCGTACCGCGTCCCGGCTGCGAGTTCGAAGAAGGCGACTGCTGACCCCCACACGATTCCGGCCGTGAGACCGAGTGCACGTGGATCGACCCTGCCTGTGGTTTCGCGGGAGTCGTCCTGGGAACGTCGGAATTGCTCTCGGAGCGAGGTCTGTGAGTCGCTCATACAGCCGAATGTCGCCGCCGTATCGGATGAAATCACGGCCTGGGAGTTCCAGCGTGAGGTGTACGATACCAGCGGTGCTAACAGAGGTGCGCAACCATTGGTGCACCCTCGAGACGCGAACGTTCCGTGTGCGCCGTTCGGCGTTCACCAGACGGACACCCGCTCGCGAGCACTCACCGCCGGTTCCGCGAACGATACACCCTTGGCGCTCCCCCAGAACACGTTACCGAAGGGAGTCGACGTCGATGACGACCGCCTCGAGGCGGTGGCCGTATCGCCACACCGTCCTCACGCTGTGTACGTTCGCCCTGCTGGCGACGATGGTCGCTCGGTTAGCGATCAGTCCGCTGGTACCTGCGATCATGGTCGACTTCGGCGTCACGAACGCAGCCGTGGGCCTCGCGCTCACCGGCATGTGGCTGGCCTACGGCCTCGCCCAGTATCCGAGCGGCGTCTTCGCGGATCGGTACGGCGAGCGTCCGGTCATCCTGGTCGCCGTCTTCGGGACGGCCCTCGGTAGCGCGCTGATCGCCATCGCACCCACGTTCGTCCTATTCGCGGTCGCGGTTGTTGTCCTCGGCTCGCTGGCCGGCCTGCACTTCAGCGTCGCCACCACGCTGCTCACCCGCACCTACGACGACGTCGGAACGGCCATCGGCTTGCACACCCTCGGTGGCACCGGCGGCGGCCTCATCGGCCCCATTCTCGCCGCCTGGATCGCCGTTCGCGTCGGATGGCGGCCAGCGGTTGCCATCGGCGCCCTCGTCGCTGTCCCCGTCTTCGTCCTCTTTTACCGGTACGTTCGCCCGACGCCGCCCCGAAAACCCGACCTCGAGGTTCGCGAGCAGTTTCGCCTCGACCCGCTCCTCGCGGTGCTCTCTCGACCACCGGTCGCGTTCTCGGTCACCGTCGCCGTCATCATCACCTTCGTCTGGCAGGGATTGGCGTCGTTCCTGCCGACGTTTCTCATCGCCCACCACGATCACTCCGAGACGCTGGCAGCGACGATGTTCTCGCTGTTTTTCGTCGTCCAGGGCGGCGCACAGGTCGGCGTTGGTGCCGCCTCCGATCGGTACGGCCGGGACGCAGTTACCGTCGCCTGTCTGGTTCTCGCGGTCGGCGGCCTCGCCGTCCTCGTCCTCGGGAGCGGGCTCGCCTTCGTAGCCGCGGGCGTCGTTCTCGTTGGCCTCGGCCTGAGCGCCTTCGCGGCCGTGATGGCCCGGTTCATGGATCTCTTCGGTGCCGAGGAACGCGGCGCTGGCTTCGGCCTCACCCAGAGCGTCACGATGGTGCTCTCGGCCAGCGGCGCCGTCGTCGTGGGGTTCGTCGCCGACCTGGCCAACTGGCCCGTCGCTATCAGCGTTCTGGCCGTACTGCTTGGGGTCGCACTCTGTCTACTCGTCGGCAATCGCGTCCTGGGCACTGGCTACTGATCGCTGCTCGAGTACCGAGTACCGAGTACCGAGTACCGAGTACCGAGTACCGAGTACCGAGTATCGGGCATCGATGCGACCGTAACGACGACGAAGGCAATCACACCCCGTCTCGAGCCACAACACCACCAGCCCACCCCGGAACCCTTTTGGACGTCACTCGCCTACACGATTACATATGGGACTTGGCTCGGATATGTACCGGCAGCAGATCCTCGATCACTACAAGAGCCCCCGCAACTACGGGCAACTCGAGGATCCCACGTTCACCCACGTCGGCGAGAACCCGATGTGTGGCGACGAGATCCGGATGGACGTTCGCCTCGCCGACGATGGGGACGACGAGGTCATCGAGCGGGTCGCCTTCTCGGGTGACGGCTGTGCGATCAGCCAGGCCGCCGCCAGCATGCTCTCGACGGAGCTCCCCGGCACGACAATCGACGAGTTGCTCGAGATGGATCGCGACGACATCGTCGACATGCTCGGCGTCGAAATCTCGCCGATGCGGATCAAGTGTGCCGTCCTCGCCGAAAAGGTCGCCCAGGACGGAGCGGAGATCTATCGCGGTGAACTCGAGGCCGAGAAGACGACGACCGAAGACTGAGCACGCACGTTTTCACTCGAATCGAGCCGCCCGAACTCGTTTCCATCCGCCGCTAATTTCGTTGCAAGCCGAAACGCTACCCGCCGAGCGTCGAGTACGTGGGAATGGCTATGGTCGACACCGCCGTCGGCTTCGTGCTGGGTGCGGTAATCGGATCGATCGCCACCGCGGTCGGTTCGTATCTCCGCTACTGGAAGCGCGAGCGCGACGCCACCCAGCGGCTTCGTCAGGGGTTGCTCGCAGAACTGCGCGCCTACGACTACCTCGAGGAGTTCGTCTCCGACGATCGGTACGAATCGCTCACGCGACGCGTCGATCAGCCCGTCCTGTACGCGAGCGCCGCGGCGAACCTCGGTCGCCTCTCCGAAGCGGAGATCGACGCCCTGGTTTCGTTTTACACCGACCTCCGCTGGCTCGAGGGACTCGAGGACGCGGAGGACAAATCCGACCGAATCGACGACGTCATCGACCGGCGAAAGCAGGCGCTCGAGGTACTGGGAAAACGAATCGAGTGACAAAGAAGAGCGTTACTCTGGCATCAGACCGCCGTCCTGGACGCGCATCACGGCCTCGCCGTCGGCGAGGTTCGGCGCGTCGACGAGCTTGACGATCCGCTTGTCGCCTTTGGACTTCCGGAGGTAGATCCGGAAGGTGGACTTGTGGCCGAGGATGTTGCCACCGATCGGCTTCGTCGGGTCACCGAAGAACGCGTCGGGGTTGGAGGTAACCTGGTTGGTGACGATGACGGCCGCGTTGTAGAGGTTGCCGACCTTGTCGATGTCGTGGAGGTGCTTGTTCAGCTTCTGCTGGCGATTCGCGAGGTTGCCACGGCCGACGTACTCCGCGCGGAAGTGAGCTGTGAGCGAGTCGACACAGAGGAGGCGAACGGGGTACTCCGAATCCTCATGTTCGCTCGCGATCTCTTTGGCCTTCTCGGCCAGCAGCATCTGGTGGTTGGAGTTGAACGCCTTCGCAACGTGGATCTTCTCGAGGATGTCGCTGACGAGTTCCTCCATCGCCTCCTCGTCGCCCGGCGAGCCCTCGATTTCGCGTTCATCGAGGGTCGCTTGGATGACGTCGTCCGGCAGGCCGCGAACCATGTCGTCGATCCGCTCGGGGCGGAAGGTGTCCTCCGAATCGATGAAGATAGTACTCCCGTGGAGCCCGCCGACTTCGCGCGGAAGCTGGACGTTGACGGCCATCTGGTGGGTGACCTGGGACTTCCCCGAACCGAACTCGCCGTACACCTCGGTGATCGACTGGGTCTCGATCCCGCCGCCGAGCAGGTCGTCGACCTCGTCGATGTGCCAGGTCAGCTTGCCGATCTGGTTGCGTCGCTCGAGCACCGCCGAGCCGGTTTCGAAGCCGCCGATATCCGCTGCGTCCCGAGCCGCGCGGACGATGTCGCCCGCGGTCGACTCGCCGACGTCGGCGGTGTTCGACAGTTCGGAGGGGGAAGCGACGGCCAGACTCTGATAGGAGTCGTAGCCCGCTTCGGTGAGTTTGTCCGCGGTTGCCGGTCCAACGCCGGGGAGCGTCTCGAGATCAACTTCTGGCATACTTCGTCGTTGCGCGGGATCGGGTATAAACCCTCGTTAACACCAAAGTGAAAGTGAAAGTGTGGGCGGGCTCGGGGGTGTGTCGAGGGGCGGTGCGCAGGTTTCTATAGGATGGCGCGGCCGTTAGCGGTCACCCAGGTGGTTCCCGGGGCTCGAGTGCTGCACGAGACAGATGACACAAACCAGACGAAAACGACACTCGGGCGCACGCGAGCGACTGCGGGCACGGGCAGAAACTGCGAGCCGTCACCTCGAATCAGATCCAACCCGGTGGGAGTCCCGATAGTGTTTAATATGCTCATTTCGTACGGAAGAACGTAATGTCGGAAGTCTGCTCGACGTGCGGGCTGCCCCAGGAACTCTGCGTCTGTGAGGACGTGGCCAAGGGCCAGCAGCAACTCAACATCCGCATTGACGAGCGCAGATACGGAAAAGAGGTAACGATCATCGAAGGATTCGACCCAAAGGACGTCGATCTCGACAGTCTCTCGTCGGATCTCAAGTCGAAGTTTGCGTGTGGCGGTACCGTCGAGGACAGCCACATCGAACTGCAGGGCAACCACCGCGGTCGCATCGAGGACTTCCTCCGCGATCGCGGCTTCAACGTCGCCTAACTATGCCCGCGATGATCTGAACGGACTTCCGATCCACGGCGATTCGCGCTCGGCGATCGAACGATCAGCGGTGCTTTTCCGCGTTTTCACGACCGAACGAACCAGCCAGAGATCGTTCTCGAGGCGATTGGCCACTCCGCATCGAACACCAATGGAAGTTAAAACGGCGCGCTCGAGTCCGCGTCGGTGGTCTCCTCGTCCTCCTCGTCTTCGTCCACATCCGCATCGCCAGCCGCGTCCGCCTCCGACACCAGATCGTAGGACTCCGTCCAGGCATCGAGCCCACCGGCGAGGCTCTCGACACGGGCGTCGGCACTTCCCTCGTAGGACGCGAGCAGCCGCGCCGCCTGGATGCTCGATTTGCCGACCGGGCAGACGGTGACGACGCGCTCGGCGTCGTCGAACTCATCGACGCGGGCGGTCAGTTCGTGGAAGGGGACGTTTTCACTGCCGGGGATGTGCCCGTGTTCGAACTGCAGCGAGTTGCGAATGTCGACGATTCGGACGTCGTCGTCGCGCTCGAGGAGGTCGTGCAGGTCGTCGATCGTGATTTCGCCGTCCATCGGTTACGGATGATTTGGCCGCGAGGCGGTTAAGCGATGCGGGTCTCGACGGCAGAACGGTCTGGACAGGACACTCACAGTAACCCGTCCTCGCGCGCCAGCAACAGCGCACTGAGCGTCGAGTCGTTCGCTGGATCTTTACGCGCGCGAGCCAGCGCTTCGCTCTTCGGAATCGCGTGCACCTCGAGGAACTCGTTCGAGTCCAGTTCGCGCTCGCCGGGTTCGAGCCCCTCGGCGTAGACGACCCCACGATTGTGACGGAGGACGCCCGTCGCGACCCGATACTCCTGGAGCAAGGCGAGACTCGAGGGGCGAAAGCCGGTCTCCTCCTCGAGTTCCCGTGCCGCGGCGGCGGTGTAGGACTCGCCGTCTTCGACGATCCCCGCCGGGAGTTCGAGGTGCGTTTCCTGGATCGCGGGGCGGTACTGCTCGACGAACAGGATCTCCTCGCCGGCGTCGGCGACGATCACGACCGCCGCCGGGAGGTCGGCCCAGTAGTAGCGTTTCTCGGAGCCGTCGGGCTGTTCGACCAGGTCGTAGCCGCCGTCGTACCAGCCGGTTTCGTACTCGGTCGTCGACTCGAGGACGGGCCACGCTGGCGGCTCGTCATCGCTGGGCGAACTGGACTCGAGGTCGGCGTCGGCGTCGTCGGACGACGATGAGCCGGAATCGAGGGTCGAATCGGACTCCGAAGCAGGGTCGCGATCAGAATTGGGATCCGAATCAGGTGTCGACATCGCTAGCCGGTGTGATCTCGAGGCGGTAGTAGGTTCCGTTCCGTTCGACGTAGGCGACGTCCGCCTTGGAGTCGGTCGCCGCGCTGTTCCACGCTTCGAACTCGCTGAACTCGTCGAACGGCGTGTGGGTGAACGCCGATTCGAAGCCGAAGCGACCCTCCTCGTAAGCGTCCGAACGGCCGTCCTCGAGCGCGGCGGTGGTGTAGGGGAAGCGGTTTTCCGAGAGGTTCGCGGCGTCGATCGTCTCCGTGACGTTCTCGGTCGCCGGTTCGCCGTCCTCGAGGTCGACCTCGGTCGCGACGACGTAGTAGACGTCGCCACCGCCGATGAGGGAGGGGAGGGCCCCAAGCGCCAGCAAAATGACGAGCGGCACGATCAGAATGAGGAGATACAGGTACCGTCGGCGCATTGACTAGCGGTCGGGGCCGACGAAAGATACGCGTTTCGTCGTCGGTGTGACCGAACGCCGTGGCCGTTCCGAAGACTCGAGGGCGTGGGCGAAAGACGGGATCGAAAGCGATAGCGGCGTCCTCGACGGCTTCAAAGCTGCTCCCGGTACAGCCGCCCGAACGCTTGCCGTCTGAGCGTGGCGATCGCCGCCTCCTCTTGATCCTGGAACGTCGCTGCAACCGCCTCGTCCGCGGGCCCGGCGTGCCAGACCACGTTGTCGACGTGTTCGCTGCCGGCCTCGATCACCTCGCCGTCGTAGGCGTCGCGCCACTCGTCGTACTCCTCGCGAGTGCCGACGTGGACGGTGAGCAAACTCGCGAAGAGGGCATCTCGAGCCGTTTCTACCACCTCGCTCGAGACACGGTCGCCGTACTCCTCGCGGTCGAAGTCCATGGCCCTGGCGACCTCGCGGACGACGGTCTGGGCCGCGGGGCCGACCGAGTCGTACTGGTCGCGGGCCTCCTCGAGGGTGTCGGGTGCGAACGTCCCCACTGTGTGCATACCTGGGGTGTCGAACCCGGGGCAGTTACGCGTTTTCGTTCGCGTTCGTGCGTGCCCGTGCTCGCGGTTCCTCGTACGCCCTGTTCTCGCCTCCCGAACGTGATCCCTACGCAACGAATCCCCCTCTCACGCGGCTTGGTATTCACCATAGCCATAGCTACAGCATTTGAAGTTTTTGTCGTCGGCAGCCGGCGATCTAACTACAATAAGTGTAGCAGTACACGGTGGCGCGAGTCATGGCTCACGGTCGTCGCCGTTCGCATCGTCGTCGGGCGAGGGCACAGCCTCGCTGTCGGTATCGGAGTCCTCACTCGAGGCGGTTCCACCGTTCGCACTCGAGTCCGCCGGGGCAGCGTTCCCCTCGGACGAATCCGCCGACTCCATCTCCCGCGTGAGCGCCATCGCCTCCTCGAGTACCGACTCGGCCTCCCCAGTCAGTTCTCCGCGGCCGGGACCGCGGCTCTGTCTGGCGATGGCGTCCTCGAGCATCGGCTCCTGCTGTGACGACGGTCTCGGGCCTTCAGAATCCTCCTCGGAGACGGGCGGCTCCACCTCGAGGGCGTATTCCGTCACGACGTCCGCGAGTTCCTCTCGCGTCGAGGACTCCCAGTCGGGGGCGTAGGTCTCGAGCCACTCGAGGTGGTCAGCCCGGCCGAGCGAGGCCGTGACGGCGACGTGGTCGGCCAGCTGGCGGGCGTCGACGACGCCAGCATCGCAGACGGGGCAGACGTATCCCATACTCGAGCTTCGGTCGCCGGACGGAAGTCGATTACCATTCCCACCATCCGTTCCATTCGCTCAGTCCGCCCAAGTCCGCAATCGCGAGCGCCGCCACCCGGCCGTCGACCGCATCGGCGACCCCACCTCGAGGTCGGCCGATCAAAATTGCTCGAGGCCCGTCTGTTCGGCCGCCGCGAGCACGTCGGCACAGGTCGACCACGACGTGCGGGCGAACGGCGGGAGGTCGCCGTGGCTCTCGACGTACTCCTCGAGAAACGCCCGCGTGGTCGGGTCGGAGGGGTAGCCACTCCCAATATCGCCGTACTCTGTGGTGATGGCGTCGATATGAGCGTCGCGTTCGACCTTCGCGATAATGCTCGCGGCCCCGACCAGCGGGTCGTCGTCGTCGGCACCGTGCTCGGCTTCGATCGCGACCTCGAGGTTACAGGCGTCGGCGACCCGGCGCGCGAACCGATCGGCGTCGGTGTCGCAGGCGTCACAGCGGGCGATGTGGGTTGCGTCTAGCTCGAGGTCGACGCCGGCCGCCTCGAGAGCGTGGGCGTGCGCGGTAACGGTCAAGCTGTTCATGTCGGTGTCGGGGGCGTCGATCCGGGCCGGCGTGACTTCGGCGACGCCGACGTGGATGCGGGCGTCCTCGTGGAGGGTCGTAGCGAGAGTCTCCCGCCGGGACGGTGAGAGCCGTTTCGAGTCGGCGATGCCGTCGGGGAGGCGATCGGGATCAGCGGCGACGGCCGCCGCGAACATCGACCCGAAGACCGGCCCCTTCCCCGCTTCGTCGACGCCCAATGCGATCATGACGACGACTGTTTTCGCCCGGCAAATAGCCTTTACTGTCGATGGCCGGGTCGGAATCGACGGTTCGTCGTTCCACGACGACGTCGAGCGATTCAACTACTCGTTAACCCAGCTCAAAACATGTAAACTGTGAATATTCATTAATAGTTTGATGTGTATATGCAGGTACAGTATGGGGGGACACGGAAGCGAGTCGAAGGGGGAACAGAACGATCAGTACCACGTAACAGTCGAAAAAGAAATCGAGACTAGGAAGGAAACGGTAACCGAGGCGGACATCCACGTCCGACTCGAGTCGGAGGTAGACCACCCGTCTACCGTCGTCATCGAAGACGTAATTCCGTCGGATCCGCCGGCCGATATCGAGTTTTTTCACCCAGTTGACGGCTGGACGGTCGACGACTCGACACTCACGTTCGTCGGGCGAATCGAACCAGCGACGGTGGTCGAAACTGGCTACACCGTTCAATGTGAGCGACCGGAGCAGCTCGAGGCGATCCCCGAGACCACGCGCATCGTCGAGGTCGTTCCCGTCGACGATGGCAGCGACGAACCGACCGGAACCGACCCCGAAGACGATGCCACTCGTGGCGACGCAGAGCAAACACTCGCACGCATTCGCATCGAGTTCGCGGCGGGGAGTTCCGACGCCGACGAGCAGGCACTGCTCGATGGTCTCGAGTCGACGTGTACGGTCGTCTCTCGTAAACGAAGCGACGACGAAGCGACCGCGATCGAGACCGTGATCGCGACAACCGACGACGTCGAGGCAGTCGTCAATTCCCTGGAGCAGCTGACCTACGTTCAGTCAGCGGCGAAGATGCACACAATTCCGGGAGCGCACGACGAAACGGACGACGCAGTCACCGAATGGCTCGAGGCAGAAAGCGAGTTGAACGGGCCGGAGGACGAACTCAGTTTCGAAGAGACGGTCACTTACGGCGACGACGAGATGGATCAGCCAACGCGGACGCAATCGGACGACGCGAGGGGGAACGTCGGTGCAACCGATGGGGGTGCTGCGGTCGATAGCGTCGAGGCGGAGGAACCGGTCGAACCAGACACCAGCGAGGCGAAAGACCAGGCCGAGTACGACATGCTCGAGCGCCTTCTCGTAGAACTCGAGACCGGAGACGTCCACGACGAGCAACGCGAGCGGTTGCGGAACGCCCTCGGCGTAGCGGACAGTCGGAGCAAAGCCGTTCGACTGACGTATCTCGAGGGACGGGTGCAAGAGATCAGCGCCTACGCTGACGCGATGGAAGCGTTCATCGACGACAGCGGCACCGCCGAGGAACTCATCGCGGAAGCCGAAGCTGCCCAAGAGGCCCTCGAGGCACTCGAGGAACGCCACGAAATGCTCGAGGCGCGGCTCGAGGATTGGCAAGACTCGCTCGAAGAACGATTCGACGCGCTGGAGTCGCGGATCCAGGAACGACAGACCGATCTCGAGCAGCAACAGGACACGTTCGACCAACGCGTTACGACGCTAGAGTCACGACTCGACGCGCTCGAAGCCGACCATGCCGATGTCGAGGCTAGCCAGCGGTCGATCGAAACGCAGGTTGACGAACACGACGAAGTGATCGAAAAGCTCACCGAAGTGTTTCGGTCGGCGAAGTAAGCGTTTTTTCGGTTGGGACGGGGCACATGACGTTTCGGTTGGGACGGAGTACGTGGAGACACCGGTTCGGTCGGCGTCGTTCCCCTTCGACGGAGAGGATCCGTAACAGCCCGGGACGAAAAGCCTCGTTCTCGAGCCTACACCGCCTCGTCGTCCAGCGAACCCCGGAAAAATCCCTCACGTTCGAACGGCTCGTCCTCCCCTTCGACGGCGAGGACGTCGAGCGCCGTCACCTCCGCCTCGGTTCCGACGAGGCCTGCGACGCTCGGCTCCGTTCGGCCGTTGTCACCGCTGATGAGTTCCTTGATGTAGAGACCGCCCTCACCGTGGACGCGGATCTCCGCCCGGGTTGGCTCGAGTAACTCGCCTTCGATCGAGTGCACGGTTCGCGTCCGCGTCAGGCTCGCCCGCCGGTGATCGACGCGCTCGGGCGTGTACTGCTCGAGGGTCGCCCCGTCGAGTTCCTCGAGCGCCTGTGCGAACGTCTCCTCGTCGATCGGCTCCTCGAAGGCCACGTCGGCTCGGTACTGCTTGCTCGCGTCGTGTTCTTTCACCCGCTCGACCATCTCGTAGGTCGCCAGCCGCAGCCCCTCGACCTCGACGGCGCCCTCGCCGGCCGCGTTGATCGCCTCCTCGAGGTCGGCCGGATCGGGCGAGCGCTTTTTCGGGCGTTTCACCTCGAGGACGAACGGCCGGCCACCCTCGAGCATCAGGGCGTCGACGTCCTCGCGGCCAGCGCCGTGGAAGGTGCCCTCGTCGCCATCCATCGCCTCGACGACGTGCGGTCGGACGACCTGCTCGACGCTCGTGTCGTACAGGTAGCCCGAGCCACCGCAGTACTCACAGGGTTCCTCGCCCTCGTCGCCGAGCTGGACGCCGCTCCCGCCACACTCCCGACAGGGCCACTCGGTCTGGGGAATGTCCCGCTCGAGTTTGCGATAGCGGCCGTAGACGAACGCCGGGTTGATCTGGACGTCGACGGCGTGGCTCGTGACCGTCGCGGTACCCTCGCCTACGCATTCGGCCTCGTGCTCGCCCTCGCCCCCGCGTTGGCGTTCGTCCTCGAGCATTGCCAGCGGATCGAACGCCTCGAGGTCGATCACGACGAGCACGTCGGGGCGATCCAGATCGAACTCGGCACCCGTCCGTTTCCCGACGCGGCGGCCGACCTCGCGGTTGACCTCGCGTTTCATGGGCTCTCCGGCATCCTCCGCAAGTCCGGCGTCCTCCCGGAGGAGTCGGTCGTTCTCCTCGACCAGCGGCGGTACCCGGGTTCCGACCTGATAGGTCTGGAAGTCGATCCCCGCGAGCTGATCGACGACGGTATCGGCGATGGCGTCGAACGTCCCGCAGTACCCCTCACACACCCAGCAGTCGGCCGGCTCGACCGGCTCGAAGTCGACGTCGTCGGCCAGGGCGATCGTCGTCCGGATCCCCCGGCCGCGTTCGGCGTTGGTCAGCCCGAAACTGCGGTCGGCGAACGGGCGACCCAGACAGGCGTCACAGACGGGCCCCGCCGCGAGCAGCTCTCGGGCATCTTCCGTGAGCGTCATGTACCGGTATGGGGAGGCCGACGGTAACATCCTTTCCCTTCCCCGGTCGCGACCGGGCGACGGAGGGTGGCAGCGTCCGAACCACGGGTCGTTGACAGCGACCGAGCCACGAACCGTTGGCATGAGCTTTACCCGTGTGGGAACCGACCGCACTATCATGACACGCTCGAGAGTGGATCGTCGTCGCTTTCTCTCGCTCGCCGGGACGGGCGCGCTCGCGGCCATCGCTGGCTGTTCCGAACCAGGCACCAGTACGGATCAACTCGACCAGCCTGAGTCCGAACCGAACGCCACCTCGGTCGACCCCGATGAGGAGTCTCTGGCCGACGGCTCCGCCTACACCGAGGTCTACGAGGCGACAGTCGACGCCGTGACGCTCGTCCGCGTCCACGGCGAGGGTGGGTTCGGCGGCCCCGCACAGGGGGAGGGGTCGGGCTTTCTGCACCCCAGCGGCTACGTCGTCACCAACGATCACGTCGTCTTCAGCAGCGACGACGTCGATGTCGACCTGCAGTACTCCGATGGCCGGTGGACGACGGCGGAGGTCGTCGGCACCGACTTCTACAGCGACCTGGCCGTCCTCGATGTTGAGGCGGTTCCCGACGAAATCGAACCGCTCGCGTTCAGCGAGGAGCGCCCCGTCGTCGGCCAGGAGGTACTGGCCATCGGGAACCCCGTCGGGCTCGATGGCTCGATGTCCCAGGGAATCGTCAGCGGCGTCAACCGATCGATCTCGCCCGCCTGGCACGACTTCTCGTACCCGAACGTGGTGCAGACCGATGCGGCCGTCAATCCCGGCAACAGCGGCGGCCCGCTGGTCGACATGAACGGCGAAGTGGCGGGCGTCGTCCACGCCACTCAGGGCGAAAACATCGGGCTGGCAATCTCCGCGGCGTTGAGCCGTCGTGTCGTCCCCGAGCTCATCGACCACGGTGAGTTCAGTCACTCCCACATGGGGATCAGGTTACTCCCCGTCGATCCGAGGATCGCCGAGGAGAACGACCTCGAGCGGGCAAATGGCATCCTGATCGTGGAGGTCGAACCCGACGGCCCCGCCGACGGTGTCCTCGAGCCGAGCGACGGATCGCCCGGGGAGATTCCCACCGGCGGCGACGTCATTCGGGAGATCGACGGCGAACCCATCCCCGACAACCACGCTCTCTCGACGTATCTGGCCCTCGAGACCGACCCTGGCGACACGGTCGAACTCACGGTCGTTCGAAACGACGACGAAGAGACCGTCGACCTCACGCTCGGCGAGCGGCCCGAACCGGGATCGAGCCCGTTCTGAGAAGGTGGCGGAGACAACACTCGAGCGCTATCATCGTCGATCCGCTCATCGTCGAAACGTGATGCAAGCAACCCCTACCATCACGAGAACGGCGCGGACGGAAGTAACGGCCACGTACAGTTCGGAATTCGAGAGAGTCACGGTCGACGTGAAGTCATCCCGAAATGGCTCGTATCCGTTTCACAATCGCCGGGTGTCTCGGAGTAATCGACCGATAACAATAGCCCCGGGTTGTGTAGAGACGGGTGGCGCACGACCGCCACGTCCCAGCTATGACGCCCATTCAGTCCCCCGATGAACGCACGCCACTGATCACCCCGATCCCGCAACGACCGTCTGTAGCGCCAGCCAACCACCCTCAGCAAGTCCTCGAACGTGGCCACAAACCGCGCCGGCGACGCCACACGATACAGTGACCGATGTACCTTGGACAGACCATCACGGCCGTCGGCTTCTGGCTCGGCACCCTCCTGCCGTTCGTCTACGTGCCCGTCTTCCTCACCGGATTGAACTCCGTTACTCGGCTTGGACTCTTCGTCGCCCTCGTAGGCATCAATATCGTGGCGCTCATCGTCGGCCACGAGTATCCCGATTCTCGAGGCCGGTGAGCGGCTGCTCGAGGGCCGTTTTTTGCGGAGTTCTCGCTCGGCAGTGCGTGCGGCCAGCACGACTTCGGTTACTCACCTGTCGAGTGTGTCGAGTCCCCCTAAACCGGAGAGTTCGTCGAATCCGCCGAAGCCGTTGAGTCCGTCGAATCCGCTTAGTCCGTAGAGGTCGTCGAATCCGTCGAATCTGCGTGATCCGCCGTCGACAGCGCCTCGACGTCCGCCGCAGCCGGCTGTTCCGGCAACGCATCGATGCAAGGATAACACAGCAGGTGGCTCGAGCCGTCCTCGAGTTCGAGCGTCAGCGTCGCGCCGTCGCTCCCGTCGCGGTCGCCGAACGTCCAGAGGTTGGCGATGCCGCCGGTGATCGAGATCGGTCGGCCACAGCCGTCACAGACGGTTCGACCCATAATCGGTAGGTTGGGCTCGAAGCGCAAAGTCGTTGGCGTTGGCGAGCGTCGAAGACCGGGTGAGGTAACGATTCGACCCAGCAGCGGGATTGAGACGCCTGTCTGGGGTGCGATTGATACGCCTGGGAGGCGAGGGATCGACCATGGAGGTGTACTGCCAGGGTTGTGCCGGGTGCTGTATCGACTGGCGGCCCCTGCTCGAGGACGCCGGTACTGGCGAGCGTCCCCCACCACCGACACGAACGAAGGAGCACGACGACGAGGCCGACGGAAACGGTCACGAGCACGACCACGGGCCCCGTCGCCGACCAGCAATCGACGACGTCTACAACCTCGTTCCGCTCACCCGCGACGAAATTCGTGCGTTCCTCGAGACCGGGCTAGGAGACGCGTTGGTTCCGCGGCTGTGGGAAGCCGACGACGTCGACGACGCGATCACGGTCGACGGCTACGACCTCGCCGCCATCGAGGGCCGCCCGACATTCTTCGTCGGTCTCAGAAAACCGCCGAAACCGGTCGCACCCTTCGGTCGGGCGACCCGAGCGTGGCTCCCCGCCTGCGTCTTCCTCGACCCCGATACCCTCCAGTGTCGCCTGCACGAAGACGACCGGTATCCGAACGAGTGCGAAGCCTACCCCGCGCACAACGTCGCCCTCGAGCAAGAGACCGAGTGCGAGCGGGTCGAACGGGCGGTCGGTGAAACCCGAATTCGTCGCGACGGAGCCAGTGGAGACGGCATCAGCGTCGCCGCCGATCCCGAAGACGGGCTCTTGCTCGGACGACAGGCCATCGGCCAGAAGCTCTTCGTCCATCCCGATCCCGAGGCGCTCGAGGGGCGGATCGAACGACTCGCTGCCGGTGAGGCAACCGACGAGGATCGGGCCACGTTCGTCGCCATCGCCGCCGCCTCAGCACCAGGCACGCTCGGCCACTCCGAACCACACGTCGAACGCGCGAGATCGCAGGTACTCGAGGCGGACTCCTGGGCCGGTCGGGCGATCCGGGAGTGGGAGCAACTCGCGGCCGCCGACAGCAATGGGCCGGGAACGGCCGTCTCGTCCGATGTCGACGGCTCGTTCGAGGTGGCCGACGGCGCACCACCGACCCCTGGGTGGAACGTACTCGAGAACGATGACGTCGGCGGGTAGGCGCCCAAAATCGGGGCCATCCATTAAGCCAGTTCCACCCGTACCGAACGTATGCGGATCCTCCTCACGGGAGCGACCGGCTCCGTCGGGAGCCGCCTGCTCGAGGCGTTACGTGACGGCGACTACGAACTGTCGGTGCTCGTCAGGGGTGCGACGACGGTGGCGATCCCCGACGACGTAACCGTCTTCGAAGGCGACGTCCGTGACCGCGAGCGCCTCGAGCAGGCACTGGCAAACGTCGACGTGGTCGTCTACCTGATTCACAGCATGGGGTCGCCGGGCGACTTCGAGGCACGAGATCGTCAGGCCGCCCGAACGTTCGAACGAGCGGCGAGTGCGGCGGGCGTCGATCGGGTCGTCTACCTCAGTGGCCTCGGTGCCGATGGGGACGATCTCTCGGCGCACCTGCGCTCGCGACGCGAGGTCGAAGTTCTGCTCGGAGCCGGCACCTACGACCTCACGGTGCTCCGCGCGGCGGTGATCGTGGGCGACGACAGCGCGAGTTTTCGAATGCTCTTCCAGCTTGCAACCCGGCTGCCCGTGATGATCACGCCTCGCTGGGTGGATACCCCTTGTCAGCCTATCGCGATCGAGGACGTGATCGAGTATCTGGTCGGCGTCATCGAGACGCCGGAAACGGCCGGCGACACGTACGAGATCGGTGGGCCAGCGGCGCTTAGCTATCGCGAGATGTTACTCGAGACTGCTCGCATCTCTCGAGGACGTAAGCCACGTATTCTCCCGATTCCAGTGCTCTCGCTTCAGCTGTCGTCGTACTGGGTCGGCCTCGTGACCGACGTTCCGACGAGCGTCGCCTACCCGCTCATCGAGGGAATGAAAAATCCCGTCATCGTCGCCGACGACCGGCTCGAGTCACTGATCGAGGTGCAGCCGATGGGGTTCGCCGCCGCCGTTCGTCGGACGGTGACCAAACGGCAGGCGGCGTCCGCCAGGCCGAGTTCGGAGCGGAACTGGGCTCGCCGCAGTCGGGGTCGTGATCACGGATCCGAACGTGACCACGAACACGAACGCGATGGCGATCGAGCACACCTCGAGCGACCGGCGGAGAAACCGTGACCACAGCCCGCCACGACGAGTCCGGTGCTGACGAGCCCCACGACTCACGGCTACCGAAACGGTACCTGCTGGTGAACGAGTATCGCGCTGTGTGGGTACGTCGTCGCCGTACTCACGGTGACGTTGCTCTACGGTTGCGTTGCTCTCGGTAGTGTTGCTCTACGGTTTCGTCGCTCGAGCGTGGCGTTGCTCTACGGTTGCGTTGCTCTCGGTGGTGTCAAAACGACGAACCCGTGACTCACGAACTGAACCGTTCGCCAGCCGCTAATTCGACTTGATCTCCTGGAACTTATCGAGAAGCGCTTCCGCCGACTCCCCCGAGTCGTACTCCACTTTCCCGTGGTAGATCGTTCGCTCGTCGTCGAAATCGGTGTCCACCTTCGACGCCTGGCGTTCACGGCGCTCGTGCTCGTCTTCGTCATAGGCACCCATTGACATGGTAAGTACACACACTGTAGGCGGGTGTCGCATATGAATGTAACGGTCGTTCATACCGCTCGAGTCGAAAGAAAGGAAGACGTATGGCGACGCGAGCCATACAGTCTCTCGTGGCACGGCCGCTTCGCTTTCGATACTCGCCTCAGCGCTGGAGCGATCAGCGCGTTCACCAGGAGATTTACACCCCACTAAACAACAATCTCGGCGCTCGAGCCGCCGGTGCGTGGTTCGCCATCAACGGCCAGTGGGACACCCACCGCTTCGAGATGGCAAACGGTGACGTCGCTCTCTTCGCCCGGTCGGACGACGACGCCTACTGGATGGGGAACACCGAAACGCCCTCGTCGCTGTGGCGAACGGACAAGTTCGGCTGGGAGTCGGTGCCCTACCAGGTCGCCCGGTGGGCCCAGCGGGAGCTGCTGGCGACGTTGCACGAACGTGACCCGTGGCTGGCCGACTACCCCTACCTCTCGTGGTTTTTCCTTCCCGTGTTCATGTCCAAGGACGGCCGGGGGTCGACGCGGGCCTTCTTTCGCGAACACGCGGCGGGCTTCCCCGACGCCAGTCGACGCGAAACGACGCGGTTCATCGAGGGAATCCTCGAGACCGGCGCCCTGGACGAGTACCGAGACGTGATGGCCGGCAAACTCGGCACGAGCTCCCACGTCGACAGCGTCCGGATGAGCGCCGCAATGGCCGAGTTCATCGCCGCCAAGGTGCTCGTCGACGCCGACTACGAGATCACGCCCGAGATCGAGGTCACGACCGGCCACTCCCTCGATTATCGGGCCGTCGACCGGGCGACGAAAACCAACGTCTTGGTCGAGGTAACCCGCCCACAGCCGCCGGCAAACCGCGCCGCCGCCGGCCCGATCGCAGCCGTCAGGGACACCGCCGAGACGAAGACCAGCGGCCAGCTCGCGAACCACGGCGGCGGTGCGACCCTGTTCGTCGACTGCTCGAGCTTTCCGGACGACGCCTGGGCGGCCGTTCGAGGCGAACGACCCGACGTCCGGCACCGCCCAGCGGTAGTCTACAGGGCTCGTCCCGATGGTCGGGTCGAGGGCTATCAGAAGGGGTCGGTGCCGCTCGAGCTGGACGACGTAATATCTTTTGTTAGCTGATATAAGGCCACCAACCGGTTTCGGGCTCAATCAGCACCCTATAGCTAGTTTACGACTATTCTATAATCAAGTTGTTTGTCGTATGATAGTATTATGCTGCCGCGAGTCGCCGGAGACTGGTGGAGCTATGAATCCACAAAACGAGCGCAGCGAACCCACCGAAGCCGTCGGATTCGATCGACGAACCGTCGTCCAGACCCTCGGTGCAGGAGCGTTTCTCGCAACGTTCGGCACCGGGTCAGTTCTCGCGAGCGACGGCCAACGACGAACTGACTGCGACGACCAGAACCAAGACCAAGACCGGGATCGAGCAGGTGACGACGAAGATGGGGCGCAAACCAATCGATCCGGCGAGGGTATGCACCCAGTCTTTGGATTTTCGGCACTGGATGACGAGGTCGAACCGCCGGCCGCGCCGGCCCACATGGTCGAAGCCCGCATCACACCACGTGACGACCGCGAGATCCCGGAGTTCTTCTTCGAACCGACGGGGCTCGCGCTCGAGCCGGGTGAGACCGTTCAGTTCCTGCTCGTCTCGCCACATCACAGCGTGACGGCGTTCCATCCGGCGCTCGGTATCCAGCAGCGGGTTCCTGACGGTGTCCCACCGGTCTCGTCACCCGTTCTTCCGGTCGGTGCGTCCTGGTTTTACACGTTCGACACACCGGGCGTGTACGACATGCACTGTGGCCCCCACGAGCTGTTCGGCCACGTCGTCCGACTCGTCGTGGGAGAGGCGACCGGGCCGGGTGCGGAACCGATTCCCGGATCGGGAGGCGGACACGGGAACGGGAACGGAAACGGGAACGCGAAAGGAGACGACACCACTGATGGCGACGCTAACGGCAGCGACGAGTCGGCAGAGGGTGACGATGAACCGGAGCGCGAAGGCGAGAACGCGGATGGTGCACCCGAACCCCGACCGCCAGTCGGCGCTGCGGTCACCGTCCTGAGTGACCCTGCCCTCGAGCCAGACCGGATCCTCGAGCAGGGACAGGTCTCCTGGGACGAAATCGACGACGCAAACAAAGAAATCGAACTGTAATCGTAACACGCTCGAGCAGCCAGTTCCGCAGCAAGGCGAAGCTGGACGCTCAGAACGACATCGGCTCGGGCGCGTACGGACTGCCGAGCGGTGTCGGATCTCGATCGGAGTAGCCGATGCGACCCACCACCTCGTTGCTCACCGCGGAGTAGACCGCCAGCCGGGCGTCGTCGGGTGACTCGAACGTCTCGTTCTTGAGGCGTCCGAGCACGTCCCCGAGTCGTTCGGAGCCGTTCGCTAACTCGAGGTTCTCCTCGCCGTAGGCGTCGATCAGTTCCTCGGCGGTCGCGGGGTACTCGTGGGCGTCGATGAACTCGCCGGTTCGGTTACGGAACATTACACCCAAACTCACCTGATCAATAATTATAAACATTGTCCATAAACATCTTTCAGGCACACCCGACACCTAGACTTCCTTAATGGCCCTAGAACTGCCGGCCGCGAACGGGTCACAACCGCTTTAGGGGGCCGCGGAAAGGGATAGGCATGCCCTACGCCGACTTGCACGTCCACACAACGCGCTCGGACGGAAGTCTCGAGCTGGCCGACGTCCCGGCCGCCGCCCGTCGCGCCGACGTTTCCGTCGTTGCCGTTACCGATCACGACCGCCTCCAGCCGTTCGCGGAACCGGTGATCGAACGCGACGGCGTGACGCTCGTCCACGGGATCGAGCTCCGGGTCGAGGCCGACGACGGCCAGCGCGTCGACCTGCTTGGGTACGGCGTCCACCCGACCGACGCGCTCGTCGCCGAAACCGAACGCATCCAGCGCGACCGACGCGAACGCGGTCGAGCGATCGTCGAGAACGTCGAAGATCGGCTCGGAATCGACCTCGGCCTGGACGTCGACACCGGCTTCGGCCGCCCCCACGTCGCGCGAGCAATCGACGCTCACCCCAACTCTGATTACGACTACGAGGGTGCGTTCGACCACCTCATCGGGAACGACGGCCCGTGTTTCGTCGCCCGTGACGTCTGCCCGTTCGAGGAGGGACGCAAGATACTCACCGAGGCCTGTCAGGCCGTCTCCCTCGCCCATCCACTTCGATATCCCGACCCGGTGAGCGCCCTCGAGCTGGCGGCCAAGCTCGACGCGGTCGAACGCGAGTATCCCTACGGCCGAGCCGTCGACCTGACGGCTGTCGAGCAGACGATCGAGCGCTACGATTTGCTCGCGACTGGTGGAAGCGATGCCCACGACGACCGGCTCGGTCGGGCCGGGCTCTCGCGGGCAACCTACGAGGAATTAAGCCTCGAGTCGGTGTCGACGTAACGTGGACTGTCCGGTTTGTAAACCACACACACAGACCACTGGCAGGGGCAGCCGAGAACGGAGCCTTCAATGTGACTGGCTACATACGGGCGTGTATGAACTGCCACTACTGCGACCAGGAAGCTGCCTTCGCCGCCGAGTCCGACGGACTCAGGGTCGGCCTCTGTGAGGAGCACTTCCGGGAGCGGTTGCAGGAACTCGCCGAGGCAGACGGGCTCGAGACGCTCAAAGAGCGAGTGAACGTCGACCGCGCCGAGTGAATTGTCGAGTGCTATACAGCTGATTTTTCCTTTACAGAAGCCGGCGGAAGAGCGAGCAGCTCTGATTTTGTAGGTGTTCGTGTCGCCGAACGGTTCGGGCGGATCCCGCGTTAGGCTGTACGACCGGCGTCGACGTCGATCGCATCGACCGGACAGACGTCGACACAGAGCATACAGTCGATGCACTGGGCTTCGTTCGTGGGTTCGGCCTTTCGCTCGCTCTCCGGGTGGCCGGGTGTGTCGACCCAGGTGAACACGTCGACCGGACAGTCCTCGAGACAGGCACCGTCGGCGATACACAGGTCGTAGTCGACGGCGACGTGAGTACCGTGAATGCCGAGCTGTTCTGGCTCGTCGACCGGCCCCCAGACTGCGACACCGTTCTCTTCACCGACTTTCTCCCGATTCTCGTGGAATTGCGGATCAATGGCCATTGCTAGCAGTGGAATCGTCGGACGGCCACTTAAAGATACGTGCTCATTTAAATAGATCCGGACATACATTCGAGTTAGGCTAACCTAAAAGTAGTAGACGGAGCGGCGTAGCACGAAAACTGACGGATTGACCGACTTGCCCCTATATATGCCGGTTCGAGGGGAAACGCCGGGGATCATCGAGTGCTCTCACAGCAGCTGGTGCTCCGGCAATCACCTCACTCGAGGAGCGTTCCAGTGGTCGGATTCGTCACTGCCTCGAACGATGCGCTGGTCGCGGTCGGCCCTGTTGTACCTCTCTCGAGAGATCTTGCTGTCCCAGTTAATCCCGTTGCACTCGCCTGTCGAGGATTTGAGCCAGTGCGTGTGGTAACCGTGGTACCATGGAACGAGACACGATTCTGGTGATCGGGTCGACCGGTACGCAGGGTGGGGCCGTTGCGAGGCATCTACTCGAACGCGACGTCAACGTACTCGCACTCACGCGCGACAGCGACCAGGGAGAAGCCCGTGAACTGGCCGACCAGGGAGCCGAGGTCGTCGAACGGACGATCAGTTCGAAAAACAACGTCGAGGCGCTGATCGAGGACGCCGATGGCGTCTTTCTGATGACGAACTTCTGGGAACACGGTTACGACGACGAGGTCGAGCAGGGGACGAACGTCGTGGAACTCGCCGCCGACGTCGGGGTCGACCACCTCGTCTTCTCGTCGGTCGGGGGCGCCGATCGTGACACCGGCATCCCACACTTCGACTCGAAGTGGGAGATCGAACGACGTATCGACGAACTGGACGTGCCGGCGACGGTCGTTCGGCCGGTCTTCTTCGCCCAGAATTTCGAGGGGTTCCGCGAGTCCATCGAGGACGGAAACCTCGCGTTGGGGCTCGAGCCCCGAACGCCACTGCAGGTACTCGACATCGAAGATCTGGGGGCGTTCGTGACCGAAGCGTTCGCCGATCCCGACCGCTACCTGGGTGAGGCGTTCGAACTCGCGAGCGACGAACTCACCCTGCGGGCGATGGCCGTCAGGTTCGCCGACGCGCTCGAAACCGGTGTCCGGGCCCAGCACCTCTCGATCGACGAGGTCGAGGACCATCAGGGCGAGGAGTACGCAGTCATGTTCGAGTGGTTCAACGAACACGGCTACGAGTCACCGATCGACGAGTTACAGGCCGACCACGCCGCCGACTTCAATCGACTCGAGGCGTACCTCGAGCGAGAGTGGTGACCGCGATAGGCATCTACTCGAGGGGCTGGCTCGAGACCGCAGACTGCCGGTGGAACCGCCGTGTCCGGTTCAGGACAACGTTGCCGCGAGCAGTGACACGGTTCGCTGTCCATCGCTCGAGACGCCCGCGTCGCCTCCGTTCGGGCTCGATTCCGAGTTGGAGCGGCCTCGAGGATGCAACGATTGCCGGAACAGCCGACCGGCGTCAGCCTTCGCCTGAACGCACGGCAGTATGTACCTCGTCCGTGACCAACCCGTATGTCACAGCCCACCACGGTCGGCGCAGTCTCCAGGGAGTGGTTGCCATGAACACGACCGAGGTCCACAAACAGGAAAAACACCCCCTCGACGTCCTCGAGGACGTTCACGAGTACGCCAACGAGGGGCTGTCGTTCGAGGAGATCGAGGCTCGAGCGGGCGACGGCGAGTGGGAGCGCCTGAAGTGGGCCGGGATGTACGCCCAGAAGCAGGAGGGATACTTCATGATCCGGACGAAGGTACCTGGCGGCTACCTCACGCCGGAGCAGGCAGAGGTGATCGGTCAGGCGGCGACGGACTTCGCCGTGGCCCCCGAGGAGTACGGCGGCCCGGAACAGAACGAGCTATGGGGCGACGCCTACCTCGACATCACGACCCGACAGGACATCCAGAAACACTGGATTCGAATCGAGGACGTGCCGGAGCTCTGGAATCGCTACGACGAGGTTGGTCTGACCACCGTCCAGGGCTGTGGGGACTCCGCCCGAAACGTCCTCGGTTGTCCCGCCGCCGGTCTCGACGACCACGAGTGTTTCAACGCCCAGCCGGTCGTCGACGCCGTCTCGGACTTCTTCACCGAGAACCGCGAGTACGCCAACCTCCCCCGGAAGTTCAAGCTCACGATTACCGGCTGCGCCCACGACTGTGCGCAGTCCCAGATCAACGACGTCGGCCTCGTGCCCGCGAGGAAGATCCGAGAAGACGAGGTCACCTACGGCTTCCACGCCCGCGTCGGCGGCGGCCTCTCCGATGGCCCGCGGATGGCCTCCGAACTCGACGTGTTCGTCCCGCCGAAAGACGCCGTCGAGTTCGTCCGGGCGATCGCCCAGACGTTCAAGGAACTCGGGGATCGACACAACCGCGGCCTCTGTCGAATGCGCTACCTCGTCGAACAGCTCGGGCCCGAGACGTTCGAGGAAGCCGTGAGAGATCGGTGCACGGTCGACCTCCCCGAGAGCGGTGAGGGGCTCACCGTCGGCTACCAGGGCGACCACGTCGGCGTTCACGACCAGAAACAGGACGGTCTCACGTACGTCGGCTTCAACGTCGTCACCGGCCGTATGGGCGGCGACGAGTTCGCCGATGTCGCTCGAGCCGCGAAGCGCTACGGTACCGACGACGCCTCCGTTCGGCTCGCGACCGACCAGAACTTCCTCCTCACGCACATCCCCGAGGAGCACGTCGACGACCTCCTCGCCGAACCGTTCGCCCAGGAGTACAGTCCGAATCCCGGGGCGTTCTCTCGCGGAGCCGTCGGCTGTACGGGCAACGAGTTCTGCAAGTACGCCATCATCGAGACCAAACAGCGAACCAAACGCTGGGCGCGGGAACTCGACGAGCGCATCGACGTTCCCGACGACATCGAGGCGATCCGGATGCACATGTCCGGCTGCTCTGCCTCGTGCGCCCAGCCCCAGATCGCCGACATCGGCTTCCGAGGGGAGACCGTGAAACTCGATTCCGACGGGGACGGCGCGGAGCATGGCTCCGCGACACGAGCGAGCGGGCAGAGTCCGGGAGATGGAGCGGGCGATGCGCTGGTCGAAGGGATGGATGTCGGCCTCGGCGGCTCGCTCGGGAGCGACAACGAGTTCCTCGACTGGATCGAAACCGCCGTCCCCGCCGAGTCCGTGATTCCGGCCCTCGAATCGCTGTTCGACGCCTACGCCGACGACCGTTCCGAGGGCGAACGGTTCTACGAGTGGACTCGTCGCCTCGAGAACGATCGCCTCCGGGAGATCGCTCGTCGGGCCGACGCCCCGGTTGCACGAGGTGTCGCCCATGGCGACTGACGGACGTGGCTCGAGCGATCCCATCGAGACGGCACCGACGAACGCGCCCGCCGACGCCGCACCGGAACTGGTCGAGACCGCTACTGAGGAGTGCGACGGCACGACACCGAAAGGAGGTCGTCGCATCCGCACCGACGGCGGTCGTGAGGAGTCGTACCCGGGCGTTCCAACAATCGAAGGAGCGACAAACGGAGACGCAGACGTCGTTCCGGCAATCGAAGGAACCACCGACGGAGACGCGGATGTCTTTCCAGCGGCGACGAGCGATCGCACTCGAGCGGTCGAGACAGGGTCGACCGATCCCGGCGCGACGGTGACGGAGTCCGGGACGAAATCGACTGATCACGCTACGACGACTGACGGCAACTGTAGCCCGGACGCCTGCACCTGCGGCGAACAGGCGGTTCGCACCGACGGCGCAGGCGTCTCGAACGTCGACGAGGGCGGGAGCCTGACCGACATCGAGTTCACGACGCCCGCCGAGGGGGTGAGCCAGGACATCGATACCGGCGACCCCGCTACTCGCGTCGGGGTTCCGGAGGGTGTCGACCTCGAGACGCCGTCGTACTCGATTCGATCGTCCATGAACGACATCGAAACTCCGGACGAGAAGACGTGGTTCATGGAACTCGACGAGGCCGTCATCGACGAGGGGCGGTGTATCCAGTGTGGCACCTGCGTCGCCGCCTGCCCCTCCGACTCGATCGGCATCGGCGACGACGACCTGCCCGAACTCGTGAAGATGTGCACCGGCTGTTCGCTCTGCTGGGACTTCTGTCCCCGCGGCGGCATGCGCTACGAGCGCCAGTGGAAGATCACGGGCGGCGAGGATAACGTGAAAGGCGCGGGCGACCCCATCACGGAGTTCTCCGCCCGGGTCGACGAGGACTGGGCCGAGAACGCACAGGACGGTGGCCTCGTCACGACCGTGCTGGCACACCTGCTCGAGGCGGGCGAGATCGACGGCGCGCTGATCGCGACCGAGAGCGAGGACGAGCCCTGGAAGGCCGAGAGCTACCTCGCGACGAGTTGCGAGGATCTGATCGCCAACGCGGGGACGATCTACAACCAGACGATGGCGCTGGGTCACCTCGACCTCGACGAGTGGACGCACAAACTCCCCGACAAACCGCTCGAGGAAATCAGCCTCGCGCTCGTCGGTACGCCCTGTGAGATCGAAGGCATTCGCGCCTTACAGGATTTCGACTGGGAGTACGACTCCCACGAGGCGGGCGTTCGCGCCGTCGACTACACGATCGCACTGATGTGCACCAAGAACTTCAACTACTACAGCCTGATGGGCGAGCAACTCGAGGAGAAGCGAGGGATCGCCCCCGCCGACATCGGAAAGATGGACGTCCTCCACGGGAAGCTCATGGTGTACGACCACGACGGCGAGATGATCCTCGAGGAAGACATCGAGCACTTCCACGACGCCGCGCTCAAGGGCTGTGACGAGTGTGCCGACTTCACCGGCTACTGTGCCGATCTCACCGTCGGTTCCGTGGGCTCTAGCGACGAGTACTCGAGCGTCATCGTTCGAACCGAGCAGGGGCTGCAGGCCTGGGAACTGACCGAACCCGACCTCGACTACCACGACCTCGAGGATCGAGGAGCCATCGGCGGCCTCCAGAGCTGGGACAAGAAGAAGGCGTTCGAGAGCCTCGAGCGACCGTTCGATCCCGACGCACCGCGGTTCATCGACTACACCGACCACGCCGAGTGGTACGGGACGGCGCTGAATCCGCACGACGACGGGCACTGACCCTCCTCCAGCCGGCGTTCGTGACCGACCCTCGTTTGTAGGTTAGCTCGAGCGCCCGTTTGTACGCAACCGACCATCCTGTGGCAGGTGAACGCCATATTACGTGGTGACCACAAGAAATATACCAGCCGGAATGTAGTCTGAGGGCAGATGGCCCGTGAGTCGCACCTGACAGTATCGGCCCTCGGTTCTCGTGCCGGTCGGTACCTCGAGACGATGGTCACGATCGATGCCCGGTCGCTGGCGGTGTTTCGGGTGTTCGTCGGGTTGCTCATCATCGCGGACGTGGTCTTGCGGTCGCGAAACTTCTGGTTCTTCTATACGGACGAGGGCGTCGTCCCGCGGTCGCACGCGATGGCGGTGACCGCCGACAACGCCTTCTCGATCTACCACATCTCGACCGATCCGACCGTCATCGCTGGGCTGATGATCCTTCAGGTGCTGATCGCGATCCAGTTGATCGTCGGCTACAGAACCCGACTGGCGACGATCCTGTCGTTCCTGTTCGTCATTTCGCTCGACTACCACAATCCGTTCGTCACGAGTTACGCCGACGTCCTGTTCCGGTTGCTCCTGTTCTGGGCGATCTTCCTCCCGCTGGGCGAACGGTGGTCGGTCGACGCCGTCCACCGGGAGCGGGCGCCGCGGGCCGAAATCGCGAGCGTCGCCTCCGCGCTGATTCTGGGCCAGATGGTCTACATGTACGTGTACAACGGCTACCACAAGGCCCAGTCGGACGTGTGGGGAACCGGCGAAGCCGCCCCGCTCGTTCTCGGTCTCGACGATATGACGTTTTTGCTGGCCGAGCAGGTGCGATCGATGCCGACCCTGCTCAGCTACGGCGGATTGCTGTGGTACGCTATGATGCTCATCTCGCCGTTGTTGCTCGTTCTCGTCGGGCGAAAGCGTATGGCGCTGGTCGCACTGTTCATGGGCGGGCACTTCTCGTTCGCCATCACGGTTCGAATCGGCGCGTTCGCCTACGTTGCGATGGCTGGCTTGCTGTTGTTCGTACAGCCCCAGATCTGGCGCGACGGCAAAGCCCTCCTTCGGTATCTGGACGTCGATATCGAGCAGCCGTATGCCCGCCTGAAACGGCTCGAGCACGTCGCCCACGCAATTCCGGACTGGCGGCTCAGAGGGGTCGCCCAGCGTCGAGCCAGATCCCAGCTGTACACGCTCGCGATTGTGACGATCGTCGTTACGATTCTGCTGTTCTCGGTCGGCCCGTACCTCCCTGCGGGGGCACTCGTGGACGAAGACGCCCCACACAAACAGCAGATCGAGTCGACGGCGAACGCCTACATGATCGACCAGCCCGACTGGACGGTGTTCGCTCCGAATCCGCGAACGACCGATCGGTACCACGTCTTCGTCGCCCAGACCGAGAACGGCGAGCTGATCGACGTCTACAACGATCGGCCGTTGACGTTCGACCGGCCCCATCAGGAGCTTCAGAAACAGTACGGCACCTACCGGGAGCGGTTCTACATGAACAGCGTGCGAAGCGCCGGCGACGGGAGCAACACGCCGGTACTGCTGGCCGAGCACCTGTGTACGACCTGGGAGGACGAGCGCGACGTCACGCTCACACACATCAACATGTACGTCGTAACCGAAGACATCACGATGGAGACGATCAACAGTCCCGAAGACCGCGACCGTAATTCCCGGCTGTTTTTCGAGTACGGTTGTGGCGAGCTCGAGCCCGAACGGATCGATCTGCCCGACGGAATGCGTCCGTGACCCCGAGTTAAGCCCCCTCGAGCCGTGATCTCGGATCCGATTCCCTCGAGCTGTGACCTCGAGTGGCTTCTGTCTGTCCGTACGAGCAGACAGGTCGGACGCCGCCACGAGACGAATGATGCGTTCCAGACCGCCAACCGTTCTCGAGTCGAGCCGTCTCGGCCGGCCCGACGTTGGTCAAGTCGGTGCCCGGATCGGAGACGGGCGGAAGTGCCCGGGTCGGAGACGTAGCTGTCCCGAGCGGATGATGCGAGCTACACGACAGCGAGGGAGAAAGTATTTACCGGTCAGTTTCACAAGGTGTGGTATATCGCCCTCCACAACGGCCGAATCGACCCAACGGTGAACGGTTCGTCCGTTCGGGCACCCACGAGTGTGAGCCCATGGACGTGAAAACACGAGTGACTGATCTGAAGCCCGATTCGCTTCCTCGCCCCAGCCGAGCGTCCGTCTGGAACCGCATCCGAGCCCGTGCCACGGTCGATACGCGTGCGTTGGCCGCCCTCCGGATCCTCCTCGGCGTAACGATCCTGATCGACCTCGCCCATCGGTGGGGCGACATCGAGCTGTTTTACTCCGATTACGGCGTCTACCCCGTGTCAGCGTACGAGACGACCTACAGCCGGTTCACCGGCCTCTCGATGCACGCCTGGTCGGGAGAGGTGTGGTTCCAGCAGCTGTTGTTCGTGATCGCCGCACTGTTCGCGGTCGCCTTGATCCTGGGGTATCGCACCCGGCTGGTTGCGATCGTCTCCCTCGTCTTTCTGATCTCGTTGCAAGCGCGTAACCCAGCCGTCCTCAACGGGGGAGACCGTCTCTTTCGCGTGCTATTGTTGCTCGCAATCCTGACGCCCATCGGCGAACGGTGGTCGATCGACGCCCTTCGCCGGGGGTTGGCTCGCACGCAGGTCGCCGGGTTCACCACCCTCGCGTTGCTTACTCAACCGCTTGCGGTATTTACTGCGAACGCGGTCGAAAAACACGAGGGGGACACCTGGTATCATGGCGAGGCCCTCGAGATCGCGATGGCCAACGACGTCATGACGGTCTACCTCGGGAACTACCTCACCGAGTTTCCGCTTTTGCTCGAGGCACTCACCTACGGCTGGGTCGTCCTCCTGAGCGGGTCGATCGTCTTTCTGTTCCTGACAGCCGGTCGGCTCCGTGCGTTCTTCGCCCTCGTGTACATCAGCGCGTTCGCAGGGATGGCGACGGCGATGTCGGTCGGCCTGTTCCCGCTCGTGTTGACCGCCTCGGTACTCGCGTATCTGACGCCGCCGTTCTGGGACGCCCTCGCCCGCCGTGTTCCCGATCGCGTCGCTCACTACCGCCCAACTGCCGAGGTGTTGGGCCCCCTCTCGAAACCACCGCTGGAGCACCGGGTTCTAGCGTACGTTCGCGAGAACGACTACGAGCGGGCAGCGGACTTCGGCGTCGAGTACGCTCGCTCGTTCGTCTCGATCATCGGGCTGTTCGCGCTCGTCTGGATCGTCCTGTTCACCGCCGCGGACGTGACCGCCTACGAGGTACCCGACGAGATCGATAATCAGCACCTCAACGAGCAACGATGGGGACTGTACGCACCGAACCCATCGACCGCCTACAGCTGGTACGCAGTCGAGGCGGAGCTGGCGATCGGTCAGACCGTCGACCCCTTCGACGGCGGAAGCGTCACCGCAGACCGCCCGCCGGATGCCTCACAGGAGTACGCCAATTTCCGCGAGCGGAAGTACCTCGAGACGGTTCGCAACTCCGGGCAAGGTGACTCGAACGGGCTCATCGCCGTCAACTACGCCGAGTGGGCCTGTCAGGCGGCGACCGACAACCTCGATGGCCACGCCGACGTCGAGTCGGTGACCGTCAACCGGTTCCTCCAGTCGAGTCCCCTCGGCGGCGAGTACGACGACGTCCGGCACCTGACGGTCATCGAATACGAGTGCTGACAGACGCCTGAAACGGGTGGACACTCGAGCGAAGTTGCCTCCGGTAGAGTGTCTCGGAACCTCCGGAAATCGCTCCGACACGCTGAGGAGTGGGGAACCACGGGTCGTTCGGCTGGACGACTCGAGGGAGCAAGAAGTCGGACGGTCGTAGCTACGAGAACGCCGACGCTCCACTGCTACTTCGACACTTCCACGGGCGTCGTCGGCCACTCGAGCCCTACCGTTTGGGAGCGACGAACCAGGTAGTACGCCGCGAGCAGCGGCTGAAACACCGGCACGAAGAGACTGGCGAACGCGAGCCCGAGGTAGGTACCCGGGTTCGGTCGCCACCCGGGTTCGTGGATGGAGACGAACGCCGCATCCTGGTGGATCGCCACCGGAAACGCGCCGACGGCGATCGTTCCGGCGAGCCCAGCCGCGGTCACGAGAAGTCCCGGCAACTGGAAGACGATCGCGACGACGATCGACGCGATACCGAGTACCGACGTGCACAGCGAGAGGGCGATTACGAGCCACCAACCGTCCCACCCTGCAGGCGTGCCGAGCTGTCGATGGCGTCTCGAGAGGTAGACGACGGCGACCAGCGGGCCGGCGACGAACGCGACCGCCGGATACACCACCGGGCTGGGATGCCACGAAGGGTGATCGCGAAACCGATGGGCATCGAGATAGAGCGCGACCATGACGCCGATCGTGACGACCGTGTACCCGAACGAACCGATCGCGAAGAGCGCCCACTGAACGCCCGGTACCCCCGGATCGAGGTCGCCCAGGACGCCGATCGCACCGACGCCGATCACCGGCGGGTACAGAAAACACAGCCGCTCGAGTGCCCGACCCCAGTCGAGTTCGATGGACGAAGGGACACTGGCCTCACGACGGGGCATTCTCGTACAGTCGTTCGACACCCCATCCAAAACGTGTGCTGGTTTCGGCGGACATCCCGTAGCAGCCGGCGGACGTCTCGTGGCAGCCGGCGGACGTCTCGTGGCAGGCGGAGCGGTTCGCGTGATCGATGGTTGCGTATTGTCGTTCGGTTGCGTCGCTCGAGCGCAAGTGCCAGTTCGATTGGAGGGGCTCGAAAGAGGCCTATGAGTTGAGGGAGGCCGTGGGCACGAAGGACGGGCGAGACACCCAATGGCACGACCGGTCGGACAAAGGTCTTAACCAGCCAGACCGAGTACAGCCGGTGTATGCAGCACGTGAAGATTCCGCAGGATCGGATCGGCGTTCTCATCGGCGAAGGCGGGGAGACCATGCGCCGGATCGAGTCCGAAGCCGAGGTGCGACTCGACATCGACTCCGAAAACGGCTCGGTCGCGGTCGACGCGGTCGGCGATCCCGTTCGGGGTCTCAAAGGGCCAGAAATCGTCCGGGCGATCGGTCGTGGCTTCGCCCCCGACGACGCGCTCCGACTCCTGGCAGACGATATGATGCTCTTCGATCTGGTCGATATCGACGCCGCCTCCCGCAACAAGAACGACCTCCAGCGACAGAAGGGGCGACTCATCGGCGAAGGCGGTCGTACCCGCGAGCTCATGGAAGAGCTTTCCGGGGCGTCGGTCGTCATCTACGGGTCGACGCTCGGCATCATCGGGACGCCGCCGGAAGTCGAGGCCGCCCGATCGGCAGCCGAGATGCTCCTCGACGGCGCCCCCCACGGAGCCGTCTACTCCTACCTCGAGGAGCGCCACAACGAGATGAAACACCAGGGCATGCAGTACCACCGGTATCCCGGCGGCGAGTCCTGAACGCGATGCGGCGAGTCGAGTAGCTTGGCGACCACGGCCACGGGTGCGAACCGATCCGATCGATAGAATATCGAGTGTTGCGGTCACTACAGTACCAACTGCAACGAGTTGCACACTGATCGCGCAACCGTCTGGCTGTCAGGTGTGTATTGACGTGCGGTGGCTCCTATACCCGACGAGTGAAATTACCAGCTCCGTGAGTGCGTGGCACGGGTTTATTGTGGTATGGACACAACGAACACCGTCGAATGCACGTCCCGATCGGTGTCCGACCGATGCTTCTCGCACTCTGTCTCCTGACGGCGGGGTGTACCGGGCTCGTCGGAAGCGACATCGATCGCGAGCCCTACGGCGTTGACGAACCGTTCGAACCGGCGAACGAAATCCGCCTGGATGGGGTAACCGACGACAGGGTTACCGACTGGCAGGCGCTGTGGAACGGCCACGTCGAGCGCCTCGAGGAAACGTCGTTCGTGCGCACGCTGGAAGTGACCTACGAGTCGAACGAAACGGTGCTGTTGAACACGACACGACGGGCGGTAATCACCGTCGACGGAAAGGAGTACGCCGAACACACCCGATACGTACACGACCCCGAGACGAACGAGACGACGACACACACGGTCGAACAGTGGGCCGACGACGAACGTGTCGAATACCGGACGGGCGATGAAGACGACGAGGCGGCCGCCTCGATGGAGCGCACGAGCAGCGATCCGGCCACCCGGTTCCCAGTCGAGGAGAGCACACTGTTCATGGCCGTCGAGTCGATCTCCGTCGACCGCTCGAGCGACCGAACCCGGTACGTCCTGAGCGGATCTGGAACCGTCCTTCCCTACCAGAATACGACGTTCTATCTGGTTCTCACCGATCGTGGAGCCATCGAGTACCTCTCGCTCGAGGGTGAGCGGTTTCTGAACGGTGACCGGGTCGAGGTGTCAATCCAGCTCCAAACCGACCGGATCGGCGAACCGATCGACCTCGAGGCACCGGCGTGGGTCGACGACCGGGACGCCGACTGATCAGGGGGTGGTGCAACGACGTATCGCCGGATGCCCGGAAAGTCGACGATCGGCGGGAGGGAACAGCAGCGAATCCGCTGAACCCGTCTCTGACGAGCCCCCGTAGGGAGAGAAAGTGCATATATACCTCACGAGTGGCGAACATACAACCGCCCTACTGGAGGGCCATGGTGTTCGTTGGCATAGGTGAGAACAAAGCTTTTATATAGAATAGCAAACAATCCATCTATGACTATGTCACAGCAGATGGGCAACCAGCCGCTTATCGTACTTTCCGACGACAGCCAGCGTACGTCCGGAAAAGACGCGCAGTCGATGAACATCTCCGCCGGGAAAGCCGTCGCCGAGGCCGTCCGTACGACCCTCGGCCCGAAGGGAATGGACAAGATGCTCGTCGACTCGACCGGAAACGTCGTCGTCACCAACGACGGCGTCACGCTCCTGACCGAGATGGAGATCGATCACCCAGCAGCCAACATGATCGTCGAAGTCTCCGAGACCCAGGAAGAGGAAGTCGGCGACGGCACAACCTCCGCCGTCGTCGTCTCCGGTGAACTGCTCAAGCGCGCCGAGGAACTCCTCGAGCAGGACATCCACGCAACTACCCTCGCCCAGGGGTACCGCCAGGCCGCCGAGAAGGCGACCGAGGTGCTCGAGGACATCGCCGTCGAAGTCGACGCGGACGACGACGAAATCCTCCAGCAGATCGCCGCCACGGCGATGACCGGCAAAGGCGCGGAGAACGCGAAGGATCTGCTCTCCGAACTCGTCGTCGACGCCGTCCAGACCGTCGCCGACGAGGACGGCATCGACACGGACAACGTCAAAGTCGAGAAAGTCGTCGGCGGCTCGATCGAGAACTCCGAACTCGTCGAGGGCGTCATCGTCGACAAAGAGCGCGTCAACGAGAACATGCCGTACTTCGCCGAGGATGCCTCCATCGCACTCGTCGACGGTGCACTCGAGATCAAAGAGACCGAGATCGACGCCGAGGTCAACGTCACCGACCCAGATCAACTCCAGCAGTTCCTCGAGCAGGAGGAGGCCCAGCTCAAGGAGCTCGTCGACCAGCTGGCTGCCGTCGGCGCTGACGTCGTCTTCGTCGACGGCGGCATCGACGACATGGCCCAGCACTACCTGGCCCAGGAGGGCATCATCGCCGTCCGCCGGGTCAAATCCAGCGACATGAAGCGACTGGCTCGCTCGACCGGTGGCCGTCCCGTCAACAGCGTCGACGACCTGACCGAGGAGCACCTCGGCTTCGCCGGGAGCGTCGCCCAGAAGGACATCGCCGGCGACCAGCGTATCTTCGTCGAGGACGTCGACGACGCCAAAGCGGTCACCCTCATCCTCCGCGGTGGCACCGAGCACGTCATCGACGAAGTCGACCGCGCCATCGAGGACTCCCTCGGCGTCGTTCGCACGACGCTCCAGGACGGCAAGGTCGTCGCCGGCGGCGGCGCTCCCGAAGTCGAACTCTCGCTGGCCCTGCGTGACTACGCCGACTCCGTCGGCGGCCGCGAGCAGCTCGCGATCGAAGCGTTCGCGGACGCACTCGAGGTCATCCCACGCACGCTCGCCGAGAACGCCGGGCTCGACCCCATCGACTCGCTCGTCGAACTCCGTAGCGCCCACGACGGCGGCGACGTCGCCGCTGGACTGGACGCCTACACGGGCGACACGATCGACATGGGCGAGGAAGGCGTCTACGAGCCACTCCGCGTCAAGAGCCAGGCCATCGAGTCCGCTACCGAGGCCTCCGTCATGCTGCTCCGTATCGACGACGTGATCGCCGCTGGCGAGCTGAAAGGCGGTGGCAGCGACGACGGCGACGATGAGATGCCACCCGGCGGCGGTATGGGTGGCGGCATGGGCGGCATGGGCGGTATGGGTGGTATGGGCGGCGCGATGTAGGCGCAGTTCGGAGCGAAGCGAGAACTGCGTAAAGGCGAACGGCGAAGCCGTGAGCCAGACCCTGCCACACTACCCATCCAATTCCGCGGATAGTCGATCCGATTTTTTGCGGTATGTAACTCTTTCAGCGGAGATGTGGAAATGAGTACGGAGACTCGAGCAAACACCCCTCCCGCAACTCGAGGCCGTCGCCGGAATATCTCATGAATTAAGTACTGGCCCGCAATATTCGCGCCTATGCAAACGCTCCTGCTGGACAGCGACGACGTCGACGAGAACGCACTGATGGCCGACGTCATCAGCGCTGTCGAGGACGCCTTCGCCGCCTACGAACGCGGCGACGCACAGATGCCGGCGAAGTCCTACATCGATCTCCCGCAGTACAACGGCGACTTCCGCTCGATGCCCGCCTACATGGACGCCGGTGACTGGGACGCAGCGGGCCTGAAGTGGGTGAACGTCCATCCCGACAACCCGCGAGATCACGACCTCCCCACCGTGATGGGGACGATGATCTACTCCGACCCCGAGACCGCGTTCCCGCTGGCGGTGATGGACGGCACCGAACTCACGATGAAGCGCACGGGCGCCGCCGCGGCCGTCGCGACCGACTACCTGGCCGTCGAAGACGCCACCAGTCTGGGGATCGTCGGTGCCGGCGTCCAGTCCTACACTCAACTCGACGCCATCGCCGCGATCCGCCCCATCGAGGAAGTCGTCGTCTCGGATCTCGACGACGAACGCGTCGAGCGATTCATCGACACCTACGACGACGTGTTCGACATCCGTTCCGGGTCGATCAGCGAGGCCGGCCACTGTGACGTCCTCTCCACCGTCACCCCCGTCGAGAATCCGATCGTCTCCCTCGAGGACGTCGGCGAGCACACCCACGTCAACGCGATGGGGGCCGACGCCGAGGGGAAACACGAGCTGGCCGACGAACTGTTGTTGGCGGCCCGAATCGTCATCGACGACCACAAACAGTGCACCCACTCCGGCGAGATCAACGTCCCGTACCACGAGGGAACGCTCACCGACGACGACATCTACGGCGAAATCGGCCAGCTCGTCGTGGGCGAGAAGACCGGCCGCGACGCCGACACCGGCGTGACGGTGTTCGACTCGACCGGCCTCGCCATCCAGGACGTCGCCGCCGCCCACGTCGTCTACGAGCAGGCCGCGAGCGAGGAGAAAGGGTCGCCGTTCGATCTCGTCGGCGTCCACGAGTAGGGGTTCTTGGGACTCGAGGGCAGGTGTTTCTTCTCGACACTCGACGCTCGAGATCCAAGCATAGATACACGGGGTCGAGTCTGGTTACTGGAGTTGCTCCGCAAAACCGAAGTTCGCCTTCACGTCCTCGACGCGAACGGTGACGGTGTCTCCCTTCTCGACCCCGTCTACGAACAGCCGGTAGCCGTCGACGGAGGCGATGCCGTCGCCCTCCGAGCCGACGTCGATGATCTCGACCTCGAGTTCGTCGCCGACGTCGACCGGAGCCGTCAGCCGGCCTTTCGCGAGCAGGTAGATCTCCGAGGAGGATTTCCGGGAGGCGTCGGGGCTCGTCGCCCGAACGTACTGGAACTCCTCGCCCATCTCCTCGCGGAGGGCGTCCACGTCGGGGCCTTCGAACACCTTCACGGCGAGGTTGCCGCCGGTGTCGAGCAACTCGAGGGCGGTCTCGTAGGCCATCCGGGCGAGGTGCAGCGACCGGGCTTGATCCAGGGAGTACTCCCCGGACATGTTGGGTGCCATGTCGGAGACCACACAGTCGACCGGGCCGCCAGCGGCGTCGAGGACGCGCTGTTTGGTCTTGTCCTGGGTCATGTCGCCCCGGAGGGTTTCGGTTCGCTCGGCGAGGTCGGCCTGCTCGAGCGGTTTGATTCGCTGGAGATCGACGCCGATCACGCGGCCCCGTGGGCCGACTTTCTCGGCGGCGACCTGGAGCCAGCCACCGGGGGCCGCCCCGAGGTCGACGACGGTGTCCCCGCCCGAGATGAGGTTCTCGAGGTCGTCGAGCTGTTTGAGTTTGTAGGCAGCCCGCGATCGGTAGCCCTGCTGCTTGGCTCGGTTGTAGTAGTCGTCCTTTCGCGTCATTCGTTGTCCCCAGTAGTGGCTCGGCGGGTTTACGGGCTTCGGGTGGGCTCGGGGTGCGACTGCTCGAGCCTCGAGTACTCGAGTGATCGGCGTGACGAGCCGGTTGGGCCTCGGACGCCATAGCGGCGGGAGACGCCCACCAGTCGACCTGCCCGGTCGCCGCCAAAGGGTGCCTTTTTGTACCGACCGTCCGTAGCCCGACTCATATGTTCAAGGCCATCGTGAGCGCGGAAACGCTCACCAGCGCGCTCGACTCCGTCAGCGTGCTGGTCGACGAGTGTAAGATCCACCTCGAGGAGGAAGGGCTCTCCATTCGGGCCGTCGACCCCGCAAACGTCGGCATGGTCGACCTCTCGCTCGAGGCGGCCGCGTTCGAATCCTACGAAGCCGACGGCGGCCTGATCGGCGTCGACCTCTCGCGACTCGAGGACATCGCTGGCATGGCCGAATCCGGCCAGCTCATCCAGCTCGAACTCGACGAAGAGACCCGCAAACTGCACATCCAGATCGACGGGCTCGAGTACACGCTGGCGCTGATCGATCCCGACTCGATCCGCCAGGAACCCGACATCCCGGATCTCGACCTGCCCGCTCGCGTCGTCCTCGAAGGGAAGGACGTCAACCGCTCGGTCAAGGCGGCGGACATGGTCTCCGACCACATCGCCCTGGGCGTCGACGACGCCGACGAGTTCTTCTACGTCAACGCGGAGGGAGACACCGACGACGTCCACCTCGAGCTCACGAGCGACGACCTGATCGACCTGCAGGTCGGCCCGGCCCACTCGCTGTTCTCGCTGGATTACCTGAAGGACATGAACAAGGCGATCCCCGGCGACACCGAGGTCACCCTCGATCTGGGCGAGGAGTTCCCCATCAAGGTGTACTTCGGCTTCGCCGAGGGACAGGGACAGGTCACCTACATGCTGGCGCCGCGGATTCAGAGCGACTGAACGCGGTTCAGCGGCGAGTTCGAGCTGACTTTTCCGCGCGCGTTGGTTTTATCGACATTGTCGCTCCGATCATTGGCAGTGGAATTCACACCCCAAACCCTGGCTCGAGGTGTGGGAGTGAAATTCTCGAGATCGAAAACCGATCTGTACTGCGTGTCGAACACGTCGCTTCTTCTTCTGGAGATCCGCAGTACCGCTTCGTCCGATTGGTAACAGACGCTCACTCGAGCGAGGTGGATCACGTTCGTCTACGGTGAGTTGTGAACGGGCAGACGCGACGTCGACTCGAGTGCGTTCGATCACCGTCGACCACGATGCGAACGATTCCGAGACAGTCAGCCGGAACGCGAGCAGTCAGGCATCCCGGGAATCGCCGTCACCGTCGGACTCCTCCTCGCCGTTCTCGTCGCTACCCGCCGTGAGCCCCTCGTTCGGCTCTCGCTCGAGCGCTGGCGGCGCTTCGTTGTACGTCGAGTAGCCGTCGAACCAGCGGACGATTCGCTCGATACGGTCTACCATGTGGCCTGGTTCGCCGGATCTGGAGAGTTCGTGGCCCTCGCGTGGGTAGCGCACCATGCGAGTGTCGACGCCGTGTTTCTTCAGCCCGAGGTAGAACAGTTCGGCCGTGTTGGCGGGCGTCCGGTAATCCTGGTCGGAGTGAATCAACAGCGTCGGCGTGGTTACGTTCGGCACGTGGGCGACCGGCGACTGTTCCCAGAGGAAGTCGGGATCGTCCCACGGCGTCACACCGTAGTCGCCCTCGACCAGTTTGAACGCGTCCGTCGAGCCGTAGAAGCTGGTGAAGTCGTAGACGCCGCGCTGGCTGACCGCGGCCCGGAACCGGTCGGTCTGGCCGACCGTCCAGGCGGTCATGAACCCGCCGAAGCTCCCGCCCGTGACGTACTGTTCGTCGGCGTCGATGTACTCGCGCTCACAGACCAGGTCGACGCCCGCGAGGATGTCCGTGAGCGTCACGTCGCCCCAGTCGCGTTCGATCGCCGCAGCGTACTCCTCGCCGTAGCCGACCGATCCACGAGGGTTCGACCAGAAGACGGCGTACCCCGCGGCGGCGAGGCTCTGGAACTCGTGCCACATCGTGCCGCTCGTCGTCCACTGGGAGTGAGGGCCGCCGTGGATCTCGACAACCAGCGGATACGTCTCCTCGGGGTCGAACTCCGGCGGCGTCAACAGCCAGCCCTGTACTGGCCCCTGCTCGCTCTCGTACCACAGCTCCTCGGGCTGGGCGACGGCTCGATCATCGAGGTAGTCGGCGTTGACCCGGGTCAGTCGGGTGACCTCGTTGCCGCCGCGCGTGGAAACGAACACGTCGCCGGGGTGATCCCACTCGCTCTGGGCGAATGCGACGGCGTCCTCGCCCACCGAAAAGCCCTCGAGGGTGGCGTCGCCGAGGACGCGCGTCGGTTCCTTGCTCGCGTCGCCGGGAACCGACCAGAGTGCAACCGTCCCCTCGTCGGGCGTGCCGAAGTAGAGGGTCTCTTCGTCCGGGCTCCACTCGTAGCCGCCAAAGCCGATCGTGCGATCGAGGTCTGCGGTGAGTGTTCGTTCCGTTCCCGTTTCGCGATCGAACACCTTGAGCTCGGTCTGGCGGAGCGTAAACCCCTCTTCGGGCGTCCATGGATAGGCGACCCGTCCGTCAGTCGTTCCCTCGAGGGAGGCGATCCAGCCCCGTGTCTCGACGAGCGACTCGACGTCGTCGGATTCGAGGTCGTGGGCCAAGATCTCGTGTTCGATCGAGTCGTCGGGTTCCTCGCCGCGTTTGGTCGCGTAGTAGACGGTGGCGTCGTCGCCCCACGTCGGTGCGACGTAGTCGGCGTCGCCGTCGGTGAGGCGATCCATCGCCTCGTTGTCCCCCTCAGTAACGACCCCGTTCCCGAGGGCTGTCGCGACGTCGAGGGTGTAAACGTGGCTTCGGCGACCGTCCATGTAGCGCTGGGCGGCCCGGTAGACGAGTCGATCGATCACCCGGGGGTCGGGCGTCTCCGGTTCGTAGTCGGATTCGACGGCGAAATCGCGTCCCTCCTCTCGATCCTCGACGGTCGAGGACTGGGTGAAGACGAGACGGGAGCCGTCGGGGCTCCACTCGAGCTGTGAGATGCCGCCAACGACGCTCGTGACCTGTCGGGCCTCGCCGCCGTCGGTCGGAAGAATCCAGAGCTGTGGTCGGTCGTCGTCGGCACCGCGGGTGCTGACGAACGCCAGGTACGAGCCACAGGGGCTCCACCGGGGCTGGCTGTCGACGCCCTCGCTCACGGTGAATTGCCTCGGCTCGTCGCCGCCGATAGGCACCACGTACACCGTCGCCTCGTATGACTCGTCGTCCGCAGGGCGTTTCCTGACGAAAGCAACGCGTTCGCCGTCAGGGGCGATCTGCGGGTCGGAAACCTGTATGATCTCGTGAACGTCAGGGGGATCGACCGTGTGCATAGTCACCACTCCGGTCGGTTCCGATTATAGGTTTCGGTTCGTAGGAACATCGACGGAATGTCTGCGAGAGATGAATATCAGTTTCGAATGATTAAAATGAAGACTGGATTGTTATGCGCAAATTGTTAATCAGAGGAGGTCGTATATCACTGTGCCATGGTGCGAAACATCAAACGGAGGCGATTCATCGCCGCAACAGGGGTTGCTGGACTCGCCGGCATTGCCGGTTGTATCGGTGACGACGTCGACGACGACAATGGGAATGGTGACGACGTCGATGACACCGACGACGTCGACGACACTGACGACACCGACGATACCGACGACACGGAAGAAGAGGAAGAAGAGGAAGAAGACATCGGCGATGCCGAGCCGGACGAGGGCGGAGAAGTCCTCGCCTGGCACGCGGGCGGTACCGGCGGTACGTACTACCCGCTGTCGGGTGAGATGAAATCGATCGTCGAGGAGCACACGCCACACGGCCTCCAGGTACAGTCGACCGGGGCCAGCGTCGAGAACGTCGGCAGCCTCGGTCGCGAGGAAGCCGAGTTCGCGCTGATACAGAACGACATCGCCTACTTCGCGTATAACGGTACAGGAATCGAGGACTTCGAGGATCAGCCGATCGAAAACATCCGCGGCGTCGCAACGCTGTACCCCGAAACGATCCACATCATCACGCAGGAGGACTCGGGGATCGAATCCGTCGAGGATCTCGAGGGTGCCACGATCAACACCGGTGACCTCGGGAGCGGAACCCAGGTTAACGCGCTGCAGATCCTCGAATCCGCTGGCATCGAGGACTTCGACGAGCAGAATACCGACTTCGCCTCGGCCACCGACCAGATCCGTGACGGCGACATCGACGCCGCGGTCATCGTCGGTGGCTGGCCGGTCGGTTCGGTCGAAGAGCTGGCCTCGACGGAGGACATCGCGCTCGTCTCCGTCGACGGCGACGTCCGCGACCAGGTGCAGGAGGACGCCGAGTGGATGGCCGAAGACACCATCCCCGGCGGCACATACGACGGGGTGGACGACGACGTCGAGACCGTCTCGGTGCAGGCGATGATCGCCACCCACGAAGGTGTCGACGAGGAGATCGTCGAGGAGGTCACCACGGCCATCTTCGACAACACCGACGACTTCAGCATCAAAGCTGACTTCATCAGCGCCGACACCGCTCAGGACGGGATGCCGATCGATCTCCACCCTGGTGCCGAAGCCTACTTCGGCTAGCGGGACACTATTCCCGTTTTGACATCACAAGGGTCGATCGTGTTTCACCGCCGGAGACGAACGCTCGTCGTCGCACTCCTCGTTCTCGTCGTCGCGAGCGTCGTGCTCGCCTCGGGTACGCAGTCAGAGCCGGCGCGAACGCTCGTCGTTTCCGACGCCGAGACCGGAGATCGGCTACTCGAGGTCGACGTCGACGACGGTACCGAGGTCTCGATTTCGTACACTCACAGCGTCGAGAAGACGCCAGTCGAGGACGTGTACGTTGTCGACGACGACCGGCTTCGGATGACGAAAATGGTGTTTCAGTCCCACGGGGCCGGCTTGCCGTCGGACGAAACGGTCGAGCGGACGGACGACGGGTTCGTCGTCGAACGGAACACCCCTTTCGAAACGTTGCGCGTCACACCGGGAGAAATAGCTGGTCACGAACTGGTCGTCGGCGACGAACGCTACGATCTCGTCGAGCGATCGAACGGATCGGTCGCCGTGAGCGTCGAGGTCGATGAGCGAAACGTGCTCGAGCGCGTTCTGGACTCACTACCACCGACAGCGACGGGCAAGACGGCTCCGATAGCGGCAGTGTGTCACACACCCACACACATATCCATCCTGACCACCACACAAGCACACGAACACAACTGACAACGAACCCATGAGCGTAGATACCGGCGGCACGGACGAGTTATCGGAGGCCGAACAGGAACAGATCTTACAGGAGGTCGAACGCCGGCGAACGCTCACCGGCGTGGCGGCCATCGCCGTTGCGTTTATCGGGATTTCCTTCTCGGCGTTCCAGATGTGGATCGCCGCGCGCAGCTTCACGTTCGAACTGACGCTCCCGCTGTACGGCACGCTCCGGCTTGGCTCGCTGCAGTTGCTGCAAGTGAACGCGATTCACGTCACGTTCGCGCTCGTGATCGCCTTCTTGCTGTTCCCGGCCAGCCGTGGGGACGGCTTTCTCGCCCGGCGCCTGGGTCGAATCGAACCCGCCGTCCGTGGCCAGTTCGGCGACACCCATCCGTTGACGCGAGGCGTCGCACGACTTGCCGGGTTCGTCCGCTGGGCCGTCGTCGATCCCAACATGAACCGGGTAACGCCGATCGACGTCGTGATGATCGTCCTCGCGCTGTTGCCCGCCCACTACATCGTCACCCAGTACGACGAGATTCGTACCATTGCCGTCCACCGCTTCGACGGGACGCAGGCGATCCACGAGGTGCTCACGTTCCAGGGTATCCAGTTCCTCGAGCCCCTGGTCATGGGAATCGCCTGGCTCGGCATCCCGCTGGACGAGGTGTCCTACGCGTTCTGGCTCGGTGTCCTCGGCCTCCTGCTCGTCCTCGAGGCCACTCGGCGCGCACTCGGCATCCTCCTCATGAGCCTGGTCGGGATGTTCATCGTCTACGCCCGCTGGGGCCACGTCATCCCGCGAGACTCCCCCCTCGGCGCGCTGGCGATCCAGCCCGAAAATTGGGCGAATATCGTCTACAACCTCTGGTACACAGTCGAAGCCGGCGTCTTCAGTACCCCCGTCACGGTGAGCGTCCGGTTCATCTACATCTTCATCCTCTTCGGGGCGTTCCTCGAGATGAGCGGGGCCGGGAAGTGGTTCATCGACCTGGCGTACTCCCTGACTGGCACCCGGAAAGGTGGCCCCGCGAAGGCCAGCGTCGTCTCGAGCGGCTTCATGGGGATGCTCTCGGGATCGTCGATCGCCAACACGGTGACGACGGGTGCGTTCACGATTCCACTGATGAAACGGTCAGGGTACTCTCCCGAGTTCTCCGGTGCCGTCGAGTCCTCATCCTCCTCCGGGGGTCAGATGCTCCCGCCCGTGATGGGGGCTGCCGCGTTCCTGATCGTCGAGTTCACGGGCACCCCGTACGCGGACGTGATCATCGCCGCGACGTTGCCCGCCATCGCCTTCTTCTTCGGGATGTGGGTGATGGTGCACTTCGAGGCCGTTCGTGGCGGGATCGGCGGGCTTCCACGGGCCGAACTGCCCGACGCCAGATCCCGGCTTCGCACCGGCTGGTTCTACCTGGTGCCGATCGTCCTCCTGCTGTACTTCCTCGTGATCGCTCGGTTCTCGATCAACCGTGCGGGCTGGTTCACCATCGTCTCCGTGATCGCGCTCATCGCGTTCGTCGCGGCATACAGTGAGCGCTCTCGAGGCCCGTTGATCGGAACGATCGTCGTCCTCGCGCTTGCCCAGGCCGCGAGCTACGTCACCGTCGGCGGCGGAATCGTCGACGCAATCCAGGTCGCCATCGGCCTCGAGGCCGCGGGCGCGGGTCGGGGCCTGGAGGAAGCTGCGTACGCCGCCGCCAGCGACCTCGGCCTGATCGTCACGCTCGTCAGCGTCGCCTTTTTACTGGCCCGCCCGCGAGAGGACGCCCCGCTGCTCGAACTCGACGACGCGGTCACCGACTCGGCGACGGAGTTCGCCTCGCGGATCCGCCGACCGACGCTCTCGCGAAACCGAGCGTATCGCTTCGGCGCGTTCGTCCTGAAGTCGATGGATTCGGGCGCACGGACGGCGACGACGGTCGTGATCGCGGTCGCGGCGGCGGGCGTCATCCCCGGCGTGATCAGCGTCTCCGGGCTGGGGCCGAACCTCGCGGCGCTCATCGACGCCGTCAGCGGCGGCTCGATGTTGATCTTACTCATCCTGACCGGCATCGGCTCGATCATCTTCGGGATGGGGATGCCGACGACGGCGATGTACATCATCCTGATCGCGATGCTCGGCGGCCCGATCGAAGCCGCCGGGATCGCGATCCTCGCGGCCCACCTCTACGTGCTGTACTTCGGGCTGATGGCCGACGTGACGCCGCCGGTCGCCGTCGCCGCCTTCGCCGGAGCCGGCGTCGCCAAAGCCGAGGAGTTCGCGACGGCGATTATCGCCTTCCTGCTCTCGCTGAACAAGGTGCTCGTGCCGTTCGCGTTCGTCTTCTCGCCGGGGATCATGCTGCTCCGAGAAGGCGATGACGGGTGGTACGTCATCGGCTGGTCGGACATCGCCGATCTCGGCTTCTTCGTCCCCGAAGTCGTGATCCCCGTCCTCGGGATGTTCCTCGGCGTGTACGCCCTGGGAGTGACGATCATCGGCTACCAGTACGCCAGCGTCAGGCCAGTCAATCGTGCGCTCTACGCCGTCGCCTCCATCCTGTTGATGGTGCCCGAAATCCCGCTCCTGATCGCCGAAGCGGTCTTCACGCTCGCCGGCATCCCCTCGGATCTGCTCATCTTCTCGATCACTGGCACCCTCCGGGCAATCGGCCTCGTGATGCTGGTCGTCCTCTCCAACCGCAACCGGTCGCGCGGGGTCGAAGCCGAGGAAGCCGATACCGGCGGCCCAGCGGTGGTTGGAGGCGACAGCTGATCGTTGTCATCGAACCACCGATAACGCTGATTTTCGGGTAATGAACCTCCCTCCGAAGTTCCTCGAAATTCGGGTTCCACGGAACTCGAGACGCGACACCACGGCAACGTAGCGTGCAGGCCCGGAAACTCACTATTCGAGAACGGCCCGGTCGCTCGTCGCGCTCCGAATTCGATCCCGAAGGGCCGGGGCCTCGGCAATCGGCACCCGGACATCGAAGTGGACGGTTTCGGTGTAGTCGGCTTCGAACTCGAGATCTTCGCTCTCGAGAATACCTCGAACGGTGCCCGAATCATCGTACTCGACGGTGATATCGAGGCGTTCGTGGGGACGCTCTTCGACCACCCCGGCGGCGTCGACAGCGTCTTTGACCGCCCGCGAGTAGGCGCGAACGAGGCCGCCGACGCCGAGGTTCGTTCCACCGTAGTAGCGGGTGACAACGACGGCGACGTTCTCGAGGTCGCGCTGGGTGAGGACGTTGAGTGCGGGTTTCCCCGCCGAGCCAGTCGGCTCGCCGTCGTCGCTCGAGTACTCCCGGAGCATTCCGTCCGCACCGGCGCGCACGCGGTAGGCGGGGACGTTGTGGGTCGCGTCGTCGAACTCCTCCTCAATCGACTCGACGAAGCGTTCTGCCGTCTCGACGTCCTCGACCGGGCGAACGTGGCCGATGAACTCCGAGCCCTGCACGACGAAACGTGCGGTGGCGGCCTCGGCGACCGTTCGGTAGGCGTCGGTCACGGCCGATCACCGCCGCTGGCACCAGGCAGGGTGGCCGAGTGAAACCGGCCGCGGTCACGGTCGCGATCGCGCTCGAATTCGAGGGCTCGAGACCGGCGTTCCATAGCACTCGTTCACGCGGCCGCGAAATGAGGCCATCGGTTCCCACGGCGTGCAATTCTCGAGTTTCGGCCCAACGACCCAACGACCCAATCCGAGTTTCGACCCGATTCAGATTACGTCGTCCGGATCGTGCTCGGCCGCCATTCGAGTCGCTTCGGTCGCGTACTGCTCGCGATCGGCCGGGTCGTCGACGGTACCGAGGTTGTCCAGTTCGGCCTCGACGGCGACGGTCGTGTCGCGAACGTCGGTGAAGGAGGTGAGCGCCCGTTCCTTTCGGAAGTACCGTTCGCCGTCGGTGGTGGCGTAGGTGAGGATGATGAGGTTCTGTTCGTCGTCGGAGTAGGTTCGCTCGACGAGCCAGACGCGAACGGTATCGTCGGTATTCGCCGCCATACGCGTGTGTTCGATGTGAATACACAAAAGTGGGAACGGGTGACAGTGCGGACAGCGTCGAAGGACTCGCTCGAGCCGAGGCGGCCCGTACAGCGTACAGCCATCGCACACCGCGACGCTGTACAGCAGACACCGCCCTCACCGAAGGCAATCGCTTTACGTCGCTCCATCCCGAACGTCACGTATGAGCACGCTGTTGCTCGTCTCACTCGTCTTCATCCCGGTGTTCGTCCTCGTTTTACTGTCGGCGTTCACCTACTATGACGCGACCACCATCGGCATGAAGAACCCGCGTCGGTGGGCGTTAATCGTCCTGTTCGTTCCCGTGTACGGCTTCATCATCTACCTACTGACGAGAAGTGAGCTTGACTACGACCCCGAAACCGACCCTTACCGGGGCGGAAAGGTCAACGTCCACCCGTCTCGAGCCGACGAGGTGCCGTGGGACGTCCGCGACCGTGAGGTGGCCTCAGAATCAGAAGCAGATTCCGGCTCAGAAGCAGACTCCGAAGACCGGACGAACCCACAGGGCGACGACCGACGCTAGTCGGCTAGTCTTCCTGCGGCGTCGCCTCGAGTTCCTGGCTCTCCTCCCCTCGAGGCGACCCGTCGTCGCTGTCGGTGTCGGTGTCCACGTCTGCATCGTCGATGTACTTCTCCTTCCACGTGCCGCGGGTGAACCAGACGACGCCGACGATCGCGCCGAGGACGTTCCCGAGGGCCATGCCGACCCAGATGCCGGTCGCGCCCCAGTCGAGTGCGGCGACGGTGATTCCGACGACGGGAAGCGTAATCGACCAGGACAGCGCCAGGACGAGCACGCTCACGACGCGGCCGACCCACAGCGTGAGCATCGAGATCACCATGGCAGTCTTCGTGTTTCCGGCTCCGCGGAACGCCCCGAGGATCACCTGCGAGACGCCGATGAACGCGAACTCGACGGATCGAATCCGGACGTACTCGACGCCGTAGGCGATCGTCGCCGGGGCGTCGGGCACGTCACCGAGGAAGACGCTGACGATGGGTTCGGTGAACGCAACCGCGATCACAGCGACGACGAGCATCACCCCCGCGCCCGTCGAGGCGGCGAGCCAGACCGAGCGCTCGGCGCGGTCGCTTCGGTCGGCTCCGAGGTTCTGGCCGACCATCGTGTCGATCGCGCGTCCCAGCCCCATCGCAGGCAGGAAGACGAGCGAGATCAGCCGGTTGCCGAGCCCGTAGGCGGCGACGACCGGCGGCGAGAACGTGACGACCATCGCCGTCAACGTGATCATCGCCATCGCACTCGTGGTCTGTTCGACCGTGCTGGGAACGCCCAGCCGAACGATATCCCCGATGAACTCGAGATCCGGGTACAGGTGCGCGAGCGTGACGGCCGGCCCGCTGGCCGTCGTGAAGAGAATCCACAGGCCGAGGCCGGTCGCCACACCGCGGGCGACGATCGTCGCCAGGGCCGCTCCCTGGATGCCGAACCCAGTGAAGCCGGTCTGGGCGTAGATGGCGGCCTCGAGCCCCTGGAGGCCGAGCCAGGTGAACAGCGGGTTGTCGGCGAAGCCGAAGATGAGGAACGGGTCGAGGACGACGTTCAGCACGACCGAGACGACCATCACGAGCATCGGCGTGCGAGTGTCGCCGTAGCCTCGCATCAGCGCGGAGAAGACGAAGAAGCCGAACATGAGCGGAATCCCCAGGAAGATGATCTCCATGTAGTCGGCGGCGAGCGGGATCACGGTCGCGGCCGTGTCCGGATCGCTGGGGAGTAACTCGAGCGCCGGTCGGGTGTAGAAGTAGCCGCCGACGCCGATGAACACCGAGAGGATGGCGACGAACGAGAGCGTTTGTCCGGCGACGAGGCCGGCCGATCGGTCGCCGCTCGCGCCGGTGTACTGGGCGACCAGGATCGCTCCCGCAGTGGTGAAGCCGCCGGCGACGGCGATTAACAGGAAGATCAGGGGGAAGGCGAGGCTGATCGCGCCGACGGCTTCGGCGGAGAGTCGACCGAGGTAGAGGGTGTCGACGACGTTGTAGGTGACCTGCAACAGCTGGATGACGACGATGGGCCAGGCGAGGTGAAAGAGCGGGCGGACGAGACTCCCCTCGGTGATCGAGTCTCGAGGGTCGGACGAGCCGTCACCGTCGCCATCGCCACTCGAGTCGGACGGGGCGTCGTCGTTCGAGTCATCATCGACCCCGTCCGTGTCGTCCTTCCGTTCACCAGAGCCGTCTGCCACTATCGGCTGATCGAGAGCGGAGTCGTCACTCGAGTCATCGGACTGGTCACTCGAGTTACTGTACTCGTCGCTCACTGGTGAGTTGTGTTGTGGAAGTGCAATGAACGTTCGGAAGCCGGCACGTGGTTCCCTCGAGTCGGTGTCCCTTACTCGACGAGGCGTTCGATTTCAGTGACGAGGATGTCGCTCGCGCCAGCCTTTTTGACCTCGGTGATCGTCTCGAAGACCTCGCGTTCGTCGACGACGGCGTGGACGGCCACTTTCTCGCCACCGCCGTTGGCGATGTCCATGATCGTCGGCCCACCCATCCCGGGGATCACCTCGCGGACGTTCTCGAGCCGATCCCTGGGGACGTTCATCATCAGGTAGCGCTTGCCGTCGGCCGCGAGGACTGACGAGAGCGCCGTTTTGATCTCCTGTACTTTCGGCTCCTCGCGGACGTCCTCGTGGGCGAACAGCCGGACGGAGCTCGCCAGTACCTCCTCGATGACAGCGAGGCGATTCATCTTGAGCGTCGTTCCCGTGCTCGTGATGTCGACGATGGCGTCGGCCATCTCGACGTGCGGCGTGAGTTCGGTCGCGCCGGTGACCTCAACGATCGTCGGGCTGAGGCCGCGCTCCGCGAAGAACGTGCGGGTGATGTTCGGGAACTCTGTGGCGACGGTTTTCCCCTCGAGCGCGTCGACGGTCTCGATGTCGCCGTCTTCCGGCGCGGCGAGAACGAGTCGGCAGCGACCAAACGCGAGGTCGAGCAGCTCGTCGACGGATTCGACGTTCGCCTCTCGCATCTGGTCGAGGCCCGTGATCCCGATGTCGGCCGCCCCGTCGGCGATGTACTCCGGGATGTCGGCGGCTCGAGCGAAGAGGATGGTCACCTCGGGATCGACGGTGTCAGCGTAGAGTTTCCTGGCGGCGCCGTTCTCGAGATGGAGACCGGCCCGCTCGAGCAAGTCGATCGTCGGGTCGTGCAGGCGGCCCTTGTTGGGGACGGCGATACGCATTGGCCGGAGTTAGGAGCGAGCGGCCAATTGTCTTTCCATCTCGAGGACGACCCGACGGTCGGGCGACGGCGGCTCGACCACTACGTCGCCGTCCGGTTCGAAAGCATCGCGCACCAGAACGGGTGAGTTGTACACGAAGACGGGCCCCGAAAATCCAAAACCCGATCCACAACGAACGTTGAAATCGAAAATCGGAGTCCGGAAGCAGCGGCTTCCACGTCGGCGCCGTTCGAGCGACGGCAGCGTCGGTCAACGCTCGTAAGTAGCCACTGGGTACGAAATCGGCAGACGCAAACGGAGTGAGGTGCTCAAAGGGAGTTCGGTTCGTATCGATTAGGGCAGCCACGCAACCGGCTCCTGGCTGGAGCGTGACCGAGAGGAAAGTAAATCGAGGCGGCGGTTTAAAATCGAAAATTGGAGTTCGAATCAATCGCTATTTCAAAGGCACAACTCGCATGAACCCCCAACCCATAGTACTAGCCATGACGACCAGACGGGCCCACCTCGAGATCACCGGCATGTCCTGTGCGACGTGTTCGGGGAGCGTCGAGGATGCCGTAGCCGACCTCGAGGGTGTGAAAGAGGCGAGTGCAAACTTCGCCACCGACGAAGGCGTCGTCGAGTACGATCCAGAGTCGGTCTCCCTCGAGACCATCGTCGACGCGATTGCCGACGCCGGCTACGAGGCCGCGACCGAGGCCGAATCGATTACCGTGATGGGAATGTCCTGTTCAACCTGTTCCGGGTCGGTACAGGAGGCCGTCGAGGCCCTCCCCGGCGTCCTCTCCGCGGACGTGAACTTCGCCTCCGACGAGGCGCGGGTTCGGTACAACCCGGCCGACGTCTCGCGATCCGACATCCACCGGGCGATCGAAGACGCTGGCTACGAGCCTGTCGTCGACGAGAGCGACGAAGGTCAACAGGGGAGCCAGCGCGAGCGCGCCGTCGAACGCGAACTATCCCGCCAGCGAAAGCTGGTCATCTTTGGCGGCCTGCTCACCCTCCCATTCATCCCGATGATGATCGACATGGTGGTCGTCCAGTTCGGCCTGCCCTCACCGGTGCCGATGGCCCTCGCCCACCCGCCGGGATGGCTCGAGTTCGTCCTCGCGACGGTTCTGATGGCGACCCTCGGCAAGGAGTTCATCGTCGGCGCCTGGCGGGCATTCAAACACAACCGCCGAGCGAACATGGACACCCTGGTCGCCGTCGGTACCTCTGCCGGCTACATTTACAGTGTCGGCGCACTCAGCGGCGTCATCGTCAGCGAAGGGCTCTACTTCGAGGCCGTCGCGTTCATCCTCTGGTTTATCACGCTCGGCAACTGGCTCGAGGTTCGGTCGAAGGCTCGGGCCGGGAACGCCCTGCGAGAGTTACTCGAGATGGAAGCCGACGAGGCGACCATCGTCCGTGGATATGGTGACGGGGCCGGGAGCGGCGACGAAGAACAAATCGCACTCGACAACGTCGAGGTCGGTGAAGTCCTCAAGGTTCGCCCCGGCGAACGGATTCCGACCGACGGCGTCGTTCTCGAGGGGCAGAGCGCCGTCGACGAATCGATGCTGACTGGCGAGTCCGTCCCGGTCGAAAAGGGCGAGGGTGACGACGTGGTCGGCAGCACGATCAACGAGAACGGCGTCCTCTACGTCGAAGCGACGAAAGTCGGCTCCGAAACGGCGCTCAAACAGATCGTCGAACGGGTCAAGGAAGCCCAGTCGCGCCAGCCCGAGATTCAGCGGCTGGTCGACAAAGTCAGTGCCTACTTCGTCCCTGCAGTGATCGTTAACGCCGTCTTCTGGGCGCTCGTCTGGGCGTTCTTCCCCGAGACGCTCTACAGCGCCTCCGCCTGGCTCGGCTCGTACATCCCGATCCTGAGCCCCGTCGGGGGCGGCCCGGTCGCCGGTGGCGTGCCCATCCTCGAGTTCTCCGTCGTCGTGCTCGCATCTGCGCTGTTGATCGCCTGCCCCTGTGCGCTGGGGCTGGCGACGCCCGCCGCGACGATGGTCGGCTCGACGCTCTCGGCGACCAACGGCGTCCTGTTCAAGGGTGGCGACGTTCTCGAGCAGGTTCGGGGCATCGACACCGTCATATTCGACAAAACGGGGACGCTAACCCACGGACAGATGACCTTGACGGACGTGGTCGTCTTCGACGAGGGGGCGGCCCGAACCGACGGCGGCGACGACCACCGGGCCGACGGCGGGATACTGGCGGAACGCGAAGAGTCCCTCGAGGCGTTCGTCCTCGGGGCCGCCGCCGCTGCCGAGTCGGGATCGGAACATCCCATCGCCCGCGCCATCGTATCGGGTGCCGAGGATCGATCGGTCGACGTCGGCGACCTCGAGGAATTCGAGAACGTCCCCGGACACGGCGTTCGCGCCGAAACCACCCGCGGCACGGTCGTCGTCGGCCGTCGAAAACTGCTCGAGGACGAAGGGATCGACCCCGAACCCGCCGAAGAGACGCTGCTTCGACTCGAGCGCGAGGGCAAGACCGCCATCCCGGTCGCCGTCGGCGGCGAGTTACTGGGCGTGGTCGCCGTGGCCGACGAGATTCGCGAGAGCGCCAAAGAGACCGTCGCCGCCCTGCGAAGGCGCGGCATCGACGTCGTCATGCTCACCGGCGACAACGAGCGGACGGCGCGAGCGGTGGCCGAAGCGGTCGGCATCGACCCCGACAACGTCCTGGCGGAAGTGCTTCCGGAGGATAAGGCCGATCACGTCGAGGCTCTCCAGACGGAGGACTCGCGCGTGATGATGGTCGGAGACGGCGTCAACGACGCCCCCGCGCTGACGACGGCTCAGGTCGGCGTCGCGATCGGGTCGGGCACCGACGTGGCCATCGAATCGGCCGACGTGACCCTGATGCGTGACGACCCGGCAGACGTCCTCAAAGCCGTGCGCATCTCGGAAGCGACGATCTCGAAGGTTCGCCAGAACCTCTTCTGGGCGTTCGCCTACAACACGACGCTCATCCCGATCGCCTCCCTGGGGCTACTCAACCCCGCCCTCGCAGGACTGGCGATGGCCGGCTCGAGCGTGAGCGTGATGGCGAACAGCCTCTCGTTCGCGACCTACGACCCCCACGAGGACTACACGCTGTGGCTGTTCAAGCCCCTCGAGTGGGTTCGCAACTGAGGACGGCCCTTACCGATACTGTTGTCTTTCCTGTCATGATCTGTCCGTCACAGTGAGCCGTGCGTGTACTCGAGTTCGACTCCGTGCCGTCTTCGGCCTGGTCGCCCTCCTCGTGCTCCTCTCCGGCTGTAGTGCGTTCGGCGGGGCCGACGATTCCGACCGCGAACCGTACGGCATCGACGAGCCGACGTCACCCGAGAGCGAGGTGCTTCCAGAGCTCACCGCAACCGCCGTAACCGACGTGGAGGCGTTGCTCGAGACACACGACGAGACCCTGGCCGATCGGTCGTATCGCCTCAATCGAACCACCGAACGGTTCTCACAGGCGAACGAATCGACGGTTCGAACAGCATCGGTTACTGTTCTCGCCGACGGCCAGGGGTCGGTCGCGTTTCGGTATACCCACGACGGAGTCGTCACGGGTGGTAACGAGACCGTCGTGAGTGAGAAATGGGGCACCGAGGAGGGCGTCTTTGTTCGGGACGAGCGGTGGCACGAACAGCAGTACGAGTTGACGTCGCGCTCAGCCCACGACTTTACGGCGATCGACACGTTCGAAACGGGACTCGCCGCGATGGACGAGTTCACGGTCACGACGACACAGATCGATGGAGTGACCCGATACGTCCTCGAGTCGGAGTCGGAGCGATACGCCTACCACAACGGCTCGGTTCGAGTGGTCGTTCACGAAGCTGGCTACGTGGAGTCGTACCGCTTCGAGTACGAGCGGATGGCCGGCACCGAACGAGAGACCGTCGTCACCGAGGTCACGGTCGATCGCGTCGGCGATCCGGCTATCGCCCTCGAGCCGCCGGCGTGGCTTCCCGAAGCGAAAGCGGCGGTCGGGGAGGAGACCGATCACGCCGACAACGTGTGACAGTAGCAGCTTTGTGAAGTACCTCGGGGCAAGCCCCGAGGCAGCAGTCAATGATGAGAGCGTACAATACAGGCAGCAGTCAACGTTCAGTATGGAGGAGTTGCTTTGCCGACTGTCGAATCTCCTGAGCACGCACCTCGCCAATCCCCGTGACCTGCGTCAATTCATCAGCGGTCGAGGCGGATACCCCGAGGCTTGACCTCGGGGAGGAAGCCGACACGTGGGAGTCCAACCACACCTCACAGGACGGCCAACTCCCCCACGCTGCCAAACACTAATTATTAAATAGTTCTGTCCCTTCTTATGAAGAATGGCGGAGGTGGTCAGGAACATCCAAGTCAAACTCACCATCCCCGAGTCACGACACTCGGCTGTTGACCAGACGTT
>JBKKHJ010000004.1:0-442135 GCA_046614605.1 Natrialbaceae archaeon A-CW3
TGGAACCTCGAACGCCACACTCGGCGGAAATCCGATGGTCGGATTCCACGTCCTTCAGGGCGTGGAGGAGGTCAATCGATGCTGACTCAGGAATCGTCGTCGCGTTCTTCATCGCCGTCCGTGTCGCTGCCAGCACGTTCCGATTCCGCTTTCAACCGGTCGCGTTCGGCCTGAATCGCTGCCTGTGCCTGTCGACGTGGATCCTGCTCGATGACTGACTCGAGGTGTGACTCGTCGACGAACAGTGAGGGGTCATCGTGGACGAACGTCACCCACTGGTCGATCGTCAGCGGCCGCAGGTGAAGCTGTAGCTCACCGTCCTCGAACGCGTGCTCGAAAATCGTCTGGAAATCGGCGACGGAATAGGCCATTGGAATTACGATGGCAACCTCATTCGCCGTATCGAGTTCGATCGCAACGGCGTACACGACGGTGCCGACCGTGTGCTGGTACACCTCGGCTCCGTTGAAGGACACGTCGGGATCGTCGATGAGCGATTCGACTGCCTCGTAGTCGCTTCCAGGCAGCAGGACGCTCAATCCAAACCGATCGTCTTTCTCCGCTGGCGAGACGTCTCCCGGCCGTACTGAACAAACCTCCCAACCCTCCTCCCGATACTCGTCGGCGAGTGCCGTCGCGTCCGCCATCACCTCCTCCCAGAGATCGGCATCTGCATTTTTCATCGTTTCGTGTCACCTCTCTCGCGTAGACCGGCACCGAGCCATGCTCCCTCTTCCATACTCCAATCCGTGCGCGTCAGGAGGAAAAACGTTGTCCTCCGCGTCGCTCGAGACCACCGACTGGGTCGGCCGTCAGACGCCATCAGCGTCGGGTGTCGCTTCGTTTCGACCCGATGCCGTTTCGGGGTCACCATAGAGATGGCAAGCAACCGGATGTCCCCCGTCGCCAAGCGGTGGGTTATCCCGCTCGCACACGCTCTCGTATTCCTCGCGTAACGTAGTCGCCGCCAGTTCCCAGTCGTCGTACGCGAGTGCCTCGAGCGCGTCGTCGACGATCCTTTCGTGTTTCGGCGGCAGCTCCGTCTCGAGGACGTGTGCTCGGAGTGCCGAAACGAACGCATCGACGTCCCCGACAACGATGCCGTCGTCGGTCTCCTCGACGCTTTCGTCGACCATCTCAAGACTGATGCTCTGGGACTCGATGCGCTCCCGGAGGTTCATGAGGTCACGGTAGCAATCCTGGTTGATTTCGAGATCGTTGGACGGAATGACTTGCGGACAACGCGTCCGGAACCGACAGCCACTCGGCGGATTCCGGGGCGACGGGACGTCACCCGTGAGCGGCTCTCGATCCCGGTGTTTCTCCTCGGTTGACGCTCGAGGGACGCTCTCGAGCAGCGCTTGCGTGTAGGGGTGTTTCGGGTCGTCGAAAATCTCTTCGACCGGCCCGATTTCGACGAGTTCGCCCAGATACATCACGGCGACCCGGTCACAGATGTGGCGAATCACGGAGAGGTCGTGACTAATCAGGAGATACGTCAGGTCGAACTCGTCCTGTAAATCGTCGAGCAGGTTCAGCACCTGCGCCTGGACACTCACGTCGAGCGCACTCGTGGGTTCGTCGAGGACGATAAACTCCGGTTCGAGCGCCAGCGCCCGAGCAATGCCGATCCGCTGGCGTTGGCCTCCCGAGAACTCGTGGGGGTAGCGATCGATCTGATCGGCCGAGAGACCAACGCGCTCGAGCAGGTCGCGAACCCGCTCTCGTCGCTCTTCGACGGTTCCGATCTCGTGGACGTCGAGCGGTTGCCGGATGATCCGGCCGATCGTCATCCGGGGATCCAGACTCGAGAACGGATCCTGAAAGACGACCTGAGCCTCCCGGCGGAAGTGCTGAAGTGCGTCCCCCTCCATCTCGTAGACGTTCTCCCCATCGAACTCGACGCGACCGCCAGTGGATTCTTGCAATCGCAGGAGCGTCTCACCAGTCGTGGACTTTCCACAGCCGGATTCGCCGACCAGACCCAGCGTCTCCCCCTCGTAAACGTCGAAGCTCACTCCGTCGACCGCTCGCACGGCGACTGGCTCGTCACCGAGGAGTCGGTCGAGTATCGAATCGTTCTCCCAGAAGTACTTCTCGAGGCCGTCGACGCACACGAGCGGCTCATCCCTCGTTCGATCGATTATTGTTTCTGTTACTCCGTGTTGATCGTCGAGACTCATTGTGCATCCTCTACAGATCCGTTGCGTTCGGTCGATCGGTTCATTGCAGGTTCGTGACCACCGTCCGATTGCGTTTGCTCGACTGACGATGGCTGCGCCTCTTGCCCGGCCTCGGTGGATGTCTCATCGCCGAAATACCCGTTTGGTAGGGCCTGCGACTCGTCGTATGGCATATCGGCAAGGTAACACATCGTTTTGTGCTCGTTGCTGTCCCCGACGTCGAACTCCGGTGGATGGTCGAGACACGCTTCCATCGCTTTCGGGCAGCGGTCAGCGAAGTAACACCGATCCCCCATCTCACTGTCGAGGAGACTCGGAACGTTGCCTGGTATCGGCTGGAGCCGACTGCCAGCACCGGCGAGGTCGGGGACGCTTCCGAGCAACCCCTGTGTGTACGGATGGACGGGATCATCGAACACGTCCTCGAGGGTGCCCCGTTCGACGATTTCGCCGGCGTACATGACGCCGACCCGATCGCACATCCGGGCGACGACGCCGAGGTTGTGCGTGATCAGGAGGATCGTCATTCCCGTCTCCTCCTGGAGCTCCGAGAGCAGATCGAGGATCTGTGCCTGGATCGTGACGTCCAGGGCGGTCGTCGGCTCGTCGGCTACCAGGACGTTTGGCTCGCCGGCGAGCGCCTGGGCGATCATCGCCCGCTGGAGCATCCCGCCGGAGTACTCGTGGGGGTATTCCTCCGCCCTGAGCGGTGCGTCGGGGATCCCCACCAGCTCGAGCAATTCGATTGCTCGCTCAGTGCTCGATTCAGTCACGTACTTCCTCGAGTCCAGCACCGTACTCATGAGGTACTGGCGTAGTCCGTACCCCTGGGTTCGGGAGGCCACCGAACGTGGATTCGCCCGCGCACGTTGCTGTGCCTCGACGGCCTCGGCGATCTGTTCGCCGACAGTGATCGAGGGGTTGAAACTGCTCATCGGATCCTGGAAGATCATGCTGAAGTGTGTTCCCCGAAGCGTTCGCCGAACGTTCGATGGAAGCGCCTGGAGATCGACGAACTTCCCGTCGACCGCGTCCGGGTGATCGTCCGCCACGGTATCGGCCAGATCGGCGTTTCGGTACCGGATCGAACCGGCCGTGACGTACCCCGGAGGCTCGAGGAGGTCGATCAGCGATCGTGCGGTGACCGATTTCCCGCTCCCGGACTCGCCGACGATGCCGAACACCTCGCCTTCGTACACATCGAGGTCGAGGCCTTCGACCGCGTTCACCTGCCCCTCTTCGGTGAAAAAGCGGGTGTCGAGGCCGTCGACGCGGAGTAGCGGTTCGTACCTCATTTCACATGCCACCTCCGTGTTCGCCGCCGATACCCGGATCGAGGGCGTCCCGGAGCCAGTCACCGAGCAGGTTGATGCCAACGACTGTCACGACGATTGCCAGTCCCGGGATGCTGGCGATCCACCAGGACGTTCCGAGATAGCCACGACCCTGGGCGATGTCGAAGCCCCACGAGAGTGTCGTCCCCGAGAAGCCCAGGAAGGACAGCGAACTCTCGAGCAGGATGATCGCGGCGACCTGGATCGTCGCGAGAACGATGATCGGCGTGAGGCTATTCGGCAAGATGTGCTGGCGTAGTATCGTCCAGTCACTTGCTCCGACGCTCCGTGCCGCTTTGACATACTCTTCCTGTCTGATCGAGAGCGCCTCACCACGAGAAATGCGGGCGAACCAGACCCAGTTAACGATGCCGACGACCAGCGTGAGTGTTACCGGAAACGCGAACGTCTCCGGCATTCCCTCGACCAGGCCGGCAGCAACGAACGGGTCGGGTATCCGTATGGTCATCGCTCCAAACAGTCCAACCAGTGAGATGGCGAGGACGAGTGCCGGGAATGCGAGCATGATGTCCGCAAATCGCATGAGCGTGTCGTCGACCCGACCACCGTAGTAGCCCGCAACCAGGCCGACACCAACGCCCAGGGCCACGGCGATTCCCGTTCCGGCGATGCCGACCATGAGCGACGTACGAGCCCCAAATAGCACACGCGAGAAGAGATCCCGCCCAAGCGCGTCCGTTCCGAAGGGATGTTCCATCGTTCCTCGAGTGGTCGTTTCGACGGTCTCACGCTCACCATCGACCATGCGGAACTCATCGGTGGTGTAGGTGACGCCTGCCGGCGGCAGATTCGACTCATCGAGCCCCTGCTGCGTCGGGTCGTGTGGGGCAAAGAACGGAGCGAAAATCGCGGTCAAGAGGACGACAACCACGAAGAACAGGCCGATCTTGGCCATCAAACTGTTTCGAAACTCGCGTTTGAGACTCTGTCGAACTCGATCCGAGATCATTGAGTATCCCCACCGTTCATTCGTAGCTCACCTTTGGATTGAGATACGTGTACAGGGCGTCGACGGCGATGTTGATGACGACGAACCCGACCCCGATGACGATGAGTGCGCCCTGGATGATCGGCCAATCGCGGACGTTGATCGCATTAATGATCAGCGTCCCGAGGCCCGGCCAATTGAAGACGAACTCGGTGATAACTGCTCCGCCGATGAGCGACCCGAGTTGCAGTCCAAGGACGGTGATGATCGGGATCATCGTATTCCTGAGGACGTGTTTGTACCTGACGAGCGTCTCCGGGAGTCCCTTCGCCCGCGTCGCCTGGACGTACGATTTGCCGAGTTCGTCGAGCATTCCGCTCCTGGTCAGCCGGACGATCATCGCGGTGAAGTACGTCCCGAGGGTGATCGCTGGAAGGATGATGTGGACGACCCACGTCCGAATCTCCTGGGTCTCGAGCTGGAATATCAGTAGCTCCATGGCGGGTAAAAACCCGATAGGGCGACGGCTCGTGGGAAGGATTCCGAGTCCAACCGAGACGATCAGGATCAGCATGATGCCGAGCCAGAAGTTCGGGGTGCTGATGCCGACCAGCGAGAATCCGGTTGCGGCGTAATCGGCGGGCTCGTGACGACGGGTTGCGCTGATCACGCCCAGGGGGATTGAGAAGATCATGGCGACGATGGTCGCGACGATCGCGAGTTCGATCGTCGCGGGAAGTCTGGCGAATATGATCGAGCTCGCTGGCTGTGATCGGAGGTACGAGTACCCCATATCCCCTTGCGCGAGGCCAAAGAGGTACTCGAAGTACTGTACGTAAATCGGTTGGTCGAGACCGAGGTTCGCGGCAACTTGCTCGCGGAGCTCGGGCGATGCGTCCAACGGTGCGACGAAGTCGACTGGGCTCCCGGGTGTCATGTAACGGAGGAGAAATACGAGCGTAACGACCCCCCAGATGACGAACAATCCCTGTAACCCCCGTCGCAAGAGGAAGTGATACTGTGACATGAATCGATAAGCGACCGTCCGACTACCTGAGCGACATCTCGTAGGCGAGGGAGTACTCGTCCTGTCGCGGTTCCCACTCGACGCGCTCGTTGAGACCGTAGATGAGGTATTCGCGGTTCAAGAACACGAACACGGCCAACTCGTGGGCCAGTTCACACGCGTCCATCAGCAGCTGTTCGCGCTCGTCCTCGTCGACTTCGGTCGCAGCGGCGTAAATGAGCTCTTGTAGATCGTCGTCGATGAACGTGTACTGCGAGGTGTCCTCGGTGAACCAGGGGAACAGGTTCTGTTGAGCGTCGAACGTCGTGTTCCCCCACCCGATCAGGAAGAACGGCGGCGTCGTTTCGATGTCGCCGTCGAGTAACGCTCCCGCGAGTTCGCCGAAGTCGCGCATCTCAATCTCACACGAGACGTTGTCGAGATCGTCGATGTATCCAACGCAGGACTGGGCAATCTCGTCGCTCTGGAGGTAGCGGCCGGCCGGCACGTGGAGTTCGATCTCGACCCCCGCATGACCGCTTTCGTCGACCAGTTCCTCGGCTCGCTCGGGATCGTACGGGTACGGTTCGAGATCGGGATTGTGTCCGAAGTACCCTTCGAGCGTCGGTTGAGCGGTCGCATCGCCGAAGTTGTTGAGGACGTTTTCGATGATCGAGTCGAAATCGATCGCGTAGTTCATGGCCTGGCGGAACTCCTGGCTGTCGAAGGGTTCGACGTCGTAACGCATCGGCAACATGAGAATTCGCGTGCTGGGTGCCTCGCCGATGTGCAGATCGTCGTCACCGTCGATGCCTGGTGCGTCGTCCGGTGGAACGGCGGTCGCGATGTCAACCTCTCCGGCCTGTAAACTGTTGATCCGTGTACTCGATTCGGGGGCGGCATCGATCGTGAGCTCCTCGATCTCGGCTTCGCCCTGCCAGTAGTCTGGGAAGCTGGTGAATCGGGTATACTCGTCCGTAACGAACTCCTCGAGCTGGTATGGCCCGGTTCCATTGATCTCCTGGGCCACCTCGTCTGCATCCCTATCCATCACCCACGACTCCTGAACGACGGGACAGTACGACGCGAGATTGGCGAACGCAGTCGGGTTCGCTCCGTCGGAGTGGACGATGATCGCGTGTTCGTCGTCGTCCACTTCGGCCCCAGTGACACCCGCGAGTTGGTCTGCCTGTGGACTCTCGAGGTTCCCTTCGTCCGGGTCGACGACGCGGTTGATGCTGAATGCACAGTCTCCAGGGACGAGTTCCTCCCCATTGTGGAACTGCACGTCCTCTCGAATCGTCAGCTGATGTCGATCGTCGTCGAGGATTTCCCAGTCGGTTGCGAGCCCGTCCGTGATCTCGCCATCTGGATCACGGGCGAGGTGGAGTTCGTACGCCTGTAAGAGGACGTTGTCCGTCGTCGTTTCACGGTGGTCATGGGGATCGAGCGTCGTCGGATCCTGCGTCTGGCTGATCCAGATCGAGGAGTCATCGTCGCCCGTGTCTGTACCGTTGCCAGTGTCATCAGTATCGTCGTCGGTTGCACCTGGATCGTCTTCTCCTTCGCCCAGACACCCAGCCACACTCGCCGTCGCGGTTGCTGCACCAGCATACGCGAGGAATGATCGTCGACCGATACGCGAGTTGTTTCCACGTGACATGGTACAGGATTGGCGCACTAGTATATAAGTTATAGGTCGTTCGGCGAATGTATTGCATAATTACACGTATTCAGAACCGCTATCGGGGTAGCATGACAACTAAATGAATACAATTAAGTACAGACTAGTGATGGGAATTATGGAACGTACGGCACGTCGGCTGTCAGCGATGGTTTGACGGAAAAACAACCCTTCGGTCGCCGACTCGATCAGTCGCTGACGATGACTCCTCAAATGTGTGGACTATCGTCGTAGAGATGGCAAGCCACTGGATGGGTTTCACCGCTGAGAGCAGGATTGTCGCGTTCGCAGACGCTTTCGTATGCCGATCGTAGTTGCTCGGCGGCTTCCTCCCAGTTTTCGTCGGCGAGTTCGGTCAGCGCATCATCGACGATCGCCTGGTGTCTTGGCGGTAGTTCCGTCTCGAGGACGTGTGCTCGGAGAGCCGAAACGAACGCATCGACGTCCCCGACAACGATGCCGTCGTCGGTCTCCTCGACGCTTTCGTCGACCACCTCGAGACTGATACTCCGGGACTCCACACGTTCCCGGAGGTTCATGATCTCGCGGTACTGGTGTTGCTCGAGTTCGTTCTCGATCCCCTCGGGTGGAATAACTTGCGGACAGCGCGTCCGGAACCGACACCCACTGGGCGGATTCCGCGGTGACGGAACGTCCCCCGACAGCGTCTCGCGTTCGCGTTCGCGTTCGTCGGTCGAGGCCCGGGGGACGCTCTCGAGCAGCGCTTGCGTGTAGGGGTGTTTCGGGTCGTCGAAAATCTCCTCGACGGGGCCGATTTCGACGATTTCCCCCAGGTACATCACGGCGACCCGATCACAGATGTGGCGAATCACCGAGAGGTCGTGGCTGATGAGCAGGTAGGTGAGCCCAAATTCGTCCTGGAGGTCGTCGAGCAGGTTCAGCACCTGCGCCTGGACGCTCACGTCGAGGGCACTCGTGGGTTCGTCGAGGACGATAAACTCCGGTTCGAGCGCCAGCGCCCGAGCAATGCCGATCCGCTGGCGTTGGCCTCCCGAGAACTCGTGGGGGTAGCGATCGATCTGATCGGCCGAGAGACCAACGCGCTCGAGCAGGTCACGCACCTGTTCTCGGCGTTCCTCGACGGTACCGATCTCGTGGACGTCGAGCGGTTGCCGGATGATCCGGCCGATCGTCATTCGGGGGTCGAGACTCGAGAAGGGATCCTGGAAGACGACCTGGGCCTCCCGTCGAAACGCGGTCTGGTCGTTGCCTTCCATCTCGTAGACGTTCTCGCCTTCGAACTCGACGCGGCCGTCGGTCGGCTCTTGCAACCGCAAAAGCGTCTCGCCGGTCGTGGACTTCCCACAGCCGGACTCGCCGACCAGCCCCAGTGTCTCTCCCTCGTAGATGTCGAAACTCACCCCGTCGACGGCTCGCACGGCGACCGGTTCGTCCCCGAGGAGTCGGTCGAGTATCGAATCGTTCTCCCAGAAGTACTTCTGGAGACCGTCGACCCGTACGAGTGGGTCGTGCTGGCTACTCATTCGGTCTCACCTCCATCGGTCGTTGCCGTACGCTCGTCGACCGTCTCTCCCTCTTCTGGCGTACTCTGGAAGTACGCGTTCGGGAGTGCTTCGATCTCGTCGTACTCGCGTTCGGTGAGTACACAGCGGGCCGCGTGGTATTCGCTCCCGTCGGCGTCGAACTCCGGTGGGTGCTCGAGACACGATTCCATCGCTTTTGGACATCGGTCGGCGAAGTAACACCGGTCGTCCATCTCGTGATCGAGGAGACTCGGGACGTTTCCGGGGATCGGGTTCAGCCGGTCGGTCGCGGCATCGAGATCCGGAATCGAGCCAAGCAAGCCCTGTGTGTACGGATGGACGGGATCGTCGAACACGTCCTCGATGGTTCCTCGCTCGACAATCTCACCGGCGTACATGACGCCGACCCGATCACACATCCGGGCGACGACGCCGAGGTTGTGCGTGATCAGGAGGATCGTCATCCCGGTCTCTTCTTGCAGTTCTGAGAGCAGGTCGAGCACCTGGGCCTGAATTGTCACGTCCAGAGCGGTCGTCGGCTCGTCGGCTACCAGAACGTCTGGTTCGCCAGCGAGCGCCTGGGCGATCATCGCCCGCTGGAGCATCCCGCCGGAGTACTCGTGAGGGTACTCCTCGGCTCGCTGAGCCGGATCCGGAATCCCGACAGTCTTTAAGAGTTCGATCGCCCGTTCGTAACTCGCGTTCGTGACGTAACGCTTCGACTTGAGCGCGATTGACAGGGCGTACGACCCCAGTGAGTACTGCGGTCCTTGCGTTTTCGCTTTGGTCGACCGCGGATTCGCGTTGGCCCGACGTTGAACCTCGACGGCCTCGGCGATCTGTTCGCCCACGGTGAGACTCGGGTTGAAGCTGCTTTCGGGATCCTGAAAGATCATGCTGAAAGACGTCCCCCGAAGCGAGCGTCGGGCGTCTTCTGGAATAGCGAGGAGGTCGACCAGATCCCCGTCGACGGCATCTGGGTGGACGTCGCGTATGGTCTCCGCGAACGACGCGTTCCGGTACTCGATTGACCCGCTGGTAATTTCCCCTGGTGCTTCGACCAGATCCATGATCGACAGCGCTGTAACGCTCTTTCCGCTCCCGCTTTCGCCGACGATGCCGAACACTTCACCGCGTTTCATCGTCAGATCGAAGTTCGATACGGCGTTTACCTGGCCTTCGCTGGTGAAAAATCGGGTCGACAGATCGTTGATCCGTAAGATATCCTCGCTCATTTCAGGCACCTCGTTCGCTTCCTTCGATGTTGGGGTCGAGTGCATCCCGCAACCAGTCGCCCAACAGGTTAATCGCAATCACGGTCAGCATAATGCCGATCCCCGGTATTATCGACACCCAGGGGCGGGTTCGCAGGACGTCCTGCCCTCGCTCGATCTCGTACCCCCAGGAGAGCGTCGTCCCGGAGAAGCCGAGATACGCCAGCGACGCCTCGAGCAGGATGATCACGGCGACCTGGATCGTCGCCAGTACGATGATCGGTGTCAGGCTGTTCGGGAGAACGTGTTTGATGACGATATTCGCGTCGCTCATCCCGAAGCTCTTGCTCGCTTTGACGTACTCCTGGTTACGAAGCGAGAGGGCTTCGCCACGTGCAACGCGGGCGAACCACACCCATATGACGAGGGCAGCGACGACCGTGACCGATCCTGGTATCGGGATCGATTCGGGCATTCCATCCGCGAGGCCGATCATCACCAGCGGATCCGGGACGTACACTGGTGACGATCCGAACACTCCGATGAGCGCCAACGCGAGGATGAGCGCCGGGAACGCGAGCATGGTGTCTGCAACTCGCATCAGCCCGTCGTCTACTCTGCCCCCATAGTACCCGGCGACGAGGCCAACGGGAACCCCGATGAGTAAGGCAAAGGACGTCGCCAGGACGGAAACCATGAGCGATACCCGCGCCCCGTACACGAATCGGGAGTACACGTCCTGGCCGACGTTATTCGTCCCGAGGATGTGTTCTGTGGTCGGTTCGACGGTTACGTCGCCGATTTCGCCATCCTGTGCAACCTGCGTCTCGTAACTGTGGCCGAGTGGTGGATACGGCGCACCGGTGTCGTCGTAATGGCCCGTGCGCGTCGGATCGTGTGTCGCCAGCACCGGAGCGAAGACGGCCATCAGCACGATGGATATCAACAGGATCAATCCAATTTTGGGGAGAATGCTCTCCCGGAAGGTCTGTCTGAGATTCGACGTGATTCGACTGGAGATCATTCGTCACTCACCCGGGGATCGAGTGTGGAATAGAGCGCGTCGACGATAATGTTGATCACCACGAACGCGATGGCGATAAAGATGATAATGCCCTGCATGAGTGGCCAGTCTCGAGTATTCAGCCCGTCGATGAGCCGAAGTCCGAGACCTGGCCAGTTGAACACGGTTTCCGTGATCACCGCCCCGCCCATCAACGTCCCCATCTGAAGACCCAGCACGGTGATGATGGGGATCATCGTGTTACGAAGCACGTGCTTGTACCGGATTAATACGCCCGGCAATCCCTTCGCTTTCGTCGCCGTCACGTAGGGTTTCCCCAGTTCGTCGATCATCCCGCTCCGGGTGAGTCGAGTGATCAGCGCCGTAAAGTACGTCCCGAGCGTGATCGCCGGGAGCGCGATGTGACGCAACCAGGTACCCATCTCGCTGAACGATCGCTCGAGGAAGATGGCCAGAACCGCGTCGTGGAACCCGACCGCGCGTCTCCCTGTTGGTAAGCTGAGGAAGTCGTAGCCGATGAAACTGGGGTACGGAATCCGTACGACCCCGAGTGCGAGCACCGACGTGCTTACAGTCGGGTAGGGGATACCAAACCAAACGGCGAAGACGAGGATCAACATCAAACCAAGCCAGAAGTTTGGGGTACTGATGCCGAGCAGCGAAAACAGCGTCGCTCCGTAATCAGACGGTTCGTTTCGCCGCGTCGCGGAGACGACGCCGAGAGGTATCGCGATGACGATGGCGACGATCGTCGCAGCGACGGCGAGTTCGATGGTCGCCGGAATGCGCTCGATCACCATCGCCGACACCTGTCGATTCGATTGCCAGGAGTACCCGAGGTTCCCCGTCAGCAGCCCCTGTATGTACTCGAGATACTGAACGTATATTGGCTCGTTCAATCCCTCCTCCTCCCTGACTCGCTCCACGAGTTCCCGGCTCGCCCCCTCCCCGAGCATCAACGTCGCTGGATCACCCGGCGACACCGCCCGGAGCCCGAACAGAATCGTCACGACCCCCCAGATAACGATGATGCCCTGGAGTACCCGTCGAAGCAAGAACTTCCTCATAGCCATCGGATGTTTCGAAGAAATCGATGAAAAGTAATGATGTTTTCGTTACGACGGCCGACTCAGGCGTCCATCTCCCAGACGTAAATGGTCTCGTCCTCACGCGGCTCCCACTGGATCACGTCGTTGACGCCGTAGATGGACTCCTGGGTGTGGAGGAACACGAATGGCGCCTTCTCGTGTGCCAGTGCGTTGACCTCTTCGAGCGCCTGCGTTCGCTCGTCGACGTCGTCGATCTGCTGGGTCTCGAGGATGGCGTCGCTGAGTTCTTCGTCGTCGAAGGTACGGGCTGGATTGTCCGGGATCGTAAAGAAGCCCTGGACACCGTAGTCGGTGTCGCCCGTGATGGTACCCCAGCCGATCATGTAGAACGGGATCTCGAACTCGTCGGGGTCGACCCCCGCCTGGTTAGCATCGGAAACGACACCGAAGTCGACGACGTCAACCTCACAGCTCACGTTGTCCAGTTGATCGATCATGTCGGCGACCGTCTCGCCGATGGCCGCGTCGTTGAGGTATCGGCCCTGTGGTGCGGTGAGTTCGATCTCGATACCGCCGTAGCCGCTGTCCTCGACGAGGCTCTCGGCCCGGCCGATGTCCTGTTCGTACGGTTCGATGTCGGGGTTGAAGCCGTTGATTCCGGGTGCGACCGGCTGCCCTCGTGCCTCGCCGAAGCCACTGAGGATGGTGTCGACAATTTCCTGGTTGTCGACGGCGTAGTTCATCGCCTGGCGGAACTCCTGACTGTCGAACGGTTCGACCGTGTTCTTCATCGGACAGAAGATGTTCCGGAAACTCGTCACGTTTCTGACCTCTACGCCGTCAGCGTCCTGAATCGTCGAAACGTCTTCGGGCAGGATGTTCATCGTGACGTCGGCTTCTCCCGTCTCGAGGGCGTTTGCGCGGCCGCTCGACTCGCCCGACGCGTTGAACGTTACTTGCTGGAAGGGGGGCTCTTCGCCCCAGTAGTCGTCGAACGCTTCGACGACGATCTCCTCGCCTGACGTGAAGTCGACGACCTGATACGGTCCCGTTCCGTTGAAGTCTTCGGCGTCGGCTCCGGCGATGGCCTCGTTCTCGGCGTCGTAGTTGTCGATAGCCCACTGTTGATTGATCGCTCGGGCGTAGTTACCGAACTCGAATTCGGCGAGGCCGGCAGAAGCGCCGTAGCTGATCGAGACGGTGGTGTCGTCGATGGCTTCGGCGCCCTCAATCGAGCCGAGTCCGAACGTACCGATGGGGCTGACGACGCCGATGTCGGGGTCGACAGTCCGGTTAATGGTCCAGGCGACGTCCTCGGCGGTGAGGTCGTCACCATTGTGGAAGACGACGTCGTCTCTCAGCTCGACGTGGGTCGCCCCATCGTCCTGGGCCTCCCAGGATTCGGCAACGCGTGGGAAGATCCCCTCGCCGGGTTCGAAGTCGAACAGCGGCTCGTAGATGTGATCGAACACGTCGAAGTAGTCCCCGGTGATGTGATCGAGTGGATCGATCGTGTCCGGGAACTGTGACAGCGTGATCGTGATCTCGTCGAGATCACCGTCACCGTTGCCGTTGCCGTTCCCATTTCCGTTCCCGTTTCCGTTCCCGTTCCCATTGCCATTGCCATCATCGCCTTCGTCACCGATACAACCGGCGAGCGCACCGAGCCCGACAACCGAAGTCGCGCCGGCAGTGTATCGAAGTATCGATCGACGACCGACAACGCGCTTTTCAGCACCTTGCATAGCTTCTACATGAACAACCATCCTATTTATACATTACTGGACACGCTCGAGAATCCTTGGTACATTAAAATACGATTGGAGGGGCTACATCGAGAAGGGAGTACCTACGGTCGACTCTGTTGACGCACCCTCGATCACTCCCAAGTCGATGTCGACGGAACCTGCTCGAGATCAAACCAAACGAATGGAGCTCTCTTTTCCCATGCGTTCACCGTCATCACCCCTTCGATTGGGAGTAGACGATCGGAACCAGCCGTTTCACCCACAACTGTAGCCGATTGGGTAAGCGTTTCAGAAACGACAACACAGCCATCGACAGCTGGTCGCTCGACAGCTCACAATTGGCTGGATCCGCCCGGACAGGTCAATCGGTTCTCCGTTGCAGTGGGGGATAACCGACAACACAGTTAAGTGACTCACGCACCGTAGATGAGGTATGGCCGCCTACGGCCGCCCCGCACTTCGGGATCTGTTCGACGAGTCCCCGACTCCGCACATTGCACATCCACCAAGTACCCATCACCGTGACTTTTACGTGGCGACTGACGGGTCGTACCGACACCACGGTGGCGGACTTGGAGCAGTGATCGAAACGAGAGATGGCACCCGCGTCGGTCGGGTCTCGACTGCCGATACACCCCCTGACAACAACGTCGCCGAGTATCGTGCCCTCCACCTGGGACTCGATATTCTGGCGGTCAGGGCACCGCCGAACGCACGCGTTGGCATTCTCGTCGACCACGACGAACTCGCGAGCAACGTCAACGCGGCGATCCTCGCAGCCGATCATCCGGATCGCAAACCGCCACGACCGTACACTGTTCCGCCAGCGACGACTCACCACTGGCGCGGGATCACTGCACGGCTCAACGGCTTCGGGGCGGTTCGCGCTGCGCGTATCGAAAGCCGACAGAACCCCGCTCATCCACTCGCAAACTCGCCGACCGAGTTCGAACACGTCAACCACGAACTCGACCGATGCGTGTTGCCGGATCCACCGGAAGCGACGCCGTCACAGTTCCCGCCGCCTTCTCGAGCGAACCGTCACAGTGGCGGGCGAGCCTCCGACTGAGGTGCTTTAAGCGACGCTCGAGGTAGGTTCTCGAACACCCCTCACGGAGTCGGAGAGGGGTGAACGTAGCAAACTCGAGGTCAGTCCGACTCGGCCGATCGAAACTCGAGCGAACAAGCCGGTTCCGCCGGAATCGCCAAAGTTATTCATCCACCGTGGAGAGTCATCCTCGATGAGCCTTCGTGTCGCCGTCGCCGCGCCGTTCAAACAACACGGAACGGATCGTCTCCGCGAGAACGAGTTCGTCGTTGCGCTCTCGCTCGATCGCGACTGGTTTTCACCCGATCAATCACAGCGCCTTATCGATATCGCTGTCAGCGAAGGCGTTCTCGAACGGGAGGATACGGAACTGGTACCGACGTTCGATCCAGCCGGGGTAGCCATCCCGGATGATTTTCAACCGGACGACGACCTGCTCCGCAAGCGCTCGGCGTTCGAACGTGTGCTGGATGCACTGGTCGCGGCAGGACTCGAAAAACACGAGGCCGTGGGCGCGATCAATTCGCTACAACAGGAGTACGCAATCACGATCGAAGCCGCTGCTGTCGTCTACGCCCGCGGTGAGGGGATCGATGTCGAGGAGTTGGGTGCCATCGCTCGATCGTCGCTAATCGAAGAGCGTTAACGCCCGCGAGCGCTATCGAGCGCTAATGGTCGACGACCGGATCACCGATGGACGACGCATCGCGGAGTTGCTCGCCTCAGAGATCGATGGGCGGGTCGACGACGAACTCGAGTGGTTGACCGTCACCAATGCCGACCGTGACGCCGAGCCAACTGTCGATGGCACTCGAGCGTACGACATCTCGATAGCGGGTCACGACGATAGCAGTGACGGGATGGGAGCGGCAGACGAAGGCGAAAGTGGCGGGAGCGCAGTCGCTGCCGACACCGATTCGAGCACTCGACTCGCACGCGTCTTTCTCCATCCTGATCGGATCCACCTCGAGTTCGACCGTGGCCGCGAAGCCGCGGTCGAGGCCGCTGAAACCGCCGATCTCAGAACGCGCCCGAAAGCGTCGACGCCACCGAAGACGCTCGTGTTTCTCGAGAGCGGCGCGTCGGTAAAACGCGGAGTCGCAGTCGTACAGGAAGCGTTCCGCGGTGCCGTCGAGACGGAGTAGAAGAGTCAACAACCCCGACCACAAGGGTCGGGGCTTGTCAGTGAACTCTCGCTCTGCCGCTAGACAGCGGAGGCGTTGAAATCACCGTTCGCGTTCACCGTTCCTGACTTCAGGGCCAGTTGACTTGTAGCCCGTCCAGCACCAGACTTGAGCCAGTTCTGGACAAGACGCCACGCCACATTCCGTGCCGCGTTGTAATCCGCGTGCAACTCCTTTCCGCACTTCAGACACTCGAACTCGTCACCATCACGGTTATCCTCGTGCGTGAACCCACACTCGCCGTGGCTGCACCGCTGGCTCGTGTACTGTGGAGCGACGGTATCCACGTCGATACCGTGTGCTTCGGCCTTGTACTCGACCTGTCGCTGAATTTCCCGAAATGCCCACTGCTGGAACTTCGAGGCGTTCGAGATACGCGTCCAAATCCACCTCAACCGCTCGAACGCGATGTGCGTACAGTCGTTCTCAACGGCCTCTCGAACGATACCGTTCGACACGTCGTGCAGACGATGGTGACTCCACTCGGCAAACCTGTCACCGAGTGATTGGATGGTGAGGTGCGCCGAGCGCGTCCCCGTCTGTTGTAAGTGTCCACGGCGGCGTTCGTACTCGTCGCGTTTGTGGTTCAATTCGTCCGCGTTTCCGAGGAACGCTCCGGTGCTGGTAACGGCGAGGTAGCCGTCCACGTTCAAATCGACACCGAGAACCACTCCGTTCTCGGTCGATTCATCGCTAGAAACAGTGTCGCCTACGTGTTCAACGGCAACGTGAAGGTAGTATTCGCCATCTCGCTTGTGGAGCGTGGCTTCTCGTTTCTCCCACTCATCGCCGTTCCAGTACTCCTCGAACGGCGTTCCCTCGGCTTCGTGTGGGAAGACGTACTCTGCACGGACTCGTCCGTCTACCGTGGAGAGTGTGCAGTGGTCGTCGTTGTACGTTATCGTGTTGGAATTGTACGTGACGACCGTTCCCTTGAACTCTGGCTTGCTCGTGTTCTTCCCATCTTCGAACAAGTCCTTACAGTTCGAGAGAGCGTTAGCTGCGAGGTTTCGGGCGGATTGGACGTGTCCGCCTGTGAGTGGGCTGCCCTTGCGGATGTCGTGGTAGGTAGCTTCGTTGAGTGTGTTTTTGTTGGTGATGATGTCGTCAGGGTCGTCGCTCCAGCCGTAGTCGATGACGGGTTCAGTGACTCGTTGGAACTCGTCAAACGTGGCATCCACTACTGAGTGATGTTCCTCGGGGATGGCGAGTTTGACTTGGATGTTCCTGACGACGATCACACTCTATTAGTGGGGTGGTTATTATTTAAATAGTTGCGGTTGGTATGGAGTCGCAGCACGTGGATAGCGTCATCCCACGACGGACTTCACCCCCGACCTCAAGGGTCGGGGTTCTCGTCCTGCACCGCCTATAGACCGATCAGTCGGCAGACTGCGCCACTGGTTCGTCGGAAGCTGATTCGATCCGCTCGCGTGCGTACCGATCGGCTGCCTCGAGTACCGTCGTGTCTTCGCTTTCGGCTCGGTCGATTAGTTCACTCATCCGATCACCGATGGCGATTGCGTCGGCGAGGGCGTCTTCTCGGCTGTCGCCGGTGTGTTCTGCGGCGACGGTGATCAGCCCGCCGGCGTTGATGACGTAGTCCGGGGCGTACAGGATGTCGCGCTCGAGGAGCGCCTCGGCGTGTTCGCGGCGCTCGAGGATGTTGTTCGCCCCGCCGGCGACGATGTCGCAGGTGAGCTGTGGAACCGTCTCGTCGTTGACGACGCCGCCGACGGCACACGGCGCGAACACGTCGCAATCGGAACGGTAGACCCCGTCGGGAGACACGGTCTCGAGGCCGTACTCGCGGGCGACGTCGTTCATCGCGTCTTCGTTCATGTCGCTCACGGTGACGTCCGCCCCGTGGTCGACGAGCAACTCGGCGAGGCCGCTACCGACCTTTCCAACTCCCTGGATCGTGACGGAGAGGCCCGAGACGTCGGTGGTTCCGTACGTCGCCTCGACGCAGGCGCGGAGGCCCTCGAACACGCCGCGGGAGGTGATCGGCGACGGGTCACCCAGGCCCGCTCTCGTCCCGACGACGTGGTCGGTCTCCTCGGCGATGAGATCCATGTCGCCGACGCCGGTGTTGACGTCGACGGAGGTGATGTAGTGGCCGCCCAGCCGATCGATCATTCGCCCGTAGGCGCGGACGAACGCCTCGGTCTTCTCCGTCGGATCGGCGACGATGACGGCCTTCCCGCCACCCAGATCGAGATCGCTCGCGGCCGCCTTGTACGTCATCGCTCGAGAGAGTCGGAGAACGTCAGTAAGCGCGTCGTCGTGGGATTCGTACGGAAGTAGTCGAGTTCCCCCCAGCGACGGGCCGAGCGTCGTGTCGTGGATCGCAACGATCGCCTCGAGGCCGGTCTCCTCGTCGACGAAGTGTGTGACCTGTTCGTGGCCGAACGCTGCCATCTGCTGGTGTACCATACCGTAATGTTTGCACGAACCAAATAATTAAAGTGGTTATTCTCCTGGCCACCGGCATGATACTGCAACCCACACACAGCGTTGGATCCGATCGGTTCGTGACCCCGGTTCGCTCGGGGTGGTGTGTGCGCGGACTGATCCTCGCTGCTCACGTACACGATGAGCCAGTCACGCCACCATTGGGTAGGGAGCGCCGAATTCGGGCAAATTAGAGCGAGCGAAGAACCCCTGGCAACTCCGTCGCGATCCGTCGCTGGTCGACGTGAGCAGTTGCCCGCGGATCCGGCTCGGTGTCCTCGAGTACGACCTGTACCGAAGCCATGTTCGCCCGGGTCGCCCCTTCGATGTCCGCCTCCACGTCATCGCCGACGTAGACCGCTTCTTCGGGATCGACGCCGAGTTCACCGAGGATCGCCTCGAACGCCCGCGGGTCGGGCTTGCCGGCCTCGAGTTCGCCAGTTACGAGCGCAGCGTCGAACGCCGACTCCCAGCCGAGCGTCTCAAGTTTATCCCGCTGAGCTCGAACCGGCCCGTTGGTCAACAACCCCAGTCGATACTCCGAGCGAAGTTCTTCCAGCATTGACTCGACGCCGGGGAGGGGGCGCAGCGAGTCGGCGATCGTTTGCCTGTAGGCGGTCGCGACGGCCTCCGGGTCGGCGCTCGTCTCGTAGGGCTCGAGCAACTCCTCGAAGATGGGTTCGCGACTCTCCTCCGTGAGGTGTCGGCTGTGGGCCTTGAGGTAAGCCTCACGAGAGAGCGACGGGGCGTTGGCAGCGGCCGTTGCGTCGGTGAGAATCGTTTCACGGTCACGATCTGGGACGGCGAGAGTATAGTCGAGGTCGAAGACGACCGCTGCGGGCATGGATACAAGAGGGTGTTCGAGCCGTTTGAAGCTATCTGTTGACGACACGTTCTGAGTCCCGAAGATCTGTGTCGGGAATGGGTCGTTAAGATCGATACTCGTGATCAGGAATCGCGCTCAGTCGTCGGTTGGCTGCGGTGAGGGGGTGGCGCCCTGGAGTCGGGGGACGATGGCCCGTTCGATCCGAGCCGAGTTCTGCATGAGCGTCGTCCCGAGGATGCTCATGAGGAGGACGTAGCCGACGGCGAACGCGTAGATGTCTGCGGCCACGCCGTCGCTGAGAACGGTTCCGGTGGTGACAGCCAGACTGGCAATGATCAGGGAGAACTCCCCGCGCGTGGTCATCCCGAGGCCGACACGGAGCGACCGCCGTTCGTCGAGGTCGTACACCCGGCCACCGAGGTACCCGCTGACGAGTTTCGTCGGTGTCGTCAGCACGACGGCTATCGCGATCAGTGCCGCCACGTCGACGAACAGCGCCGGGTTCGTTTCCAGGCCGATCCAGAAGAAGAAGATGGCTGCGAACGTGTCTCGAACGGGTTCAAGCAGCTGTTCGAGGTCGTGGACGTGATCCGTCGATGAGAACGCCATACCGACGAAGAAGGCTGCGACCGCCTCACTGACGCCCAGTGCGAGTGCCGCGCCCGCGATGAGGACGAGGATGCCGAGCGCTCGCAACACGAGGAACTCGTTCGAACTGGTCTCGAGGCTCCGCTGGAACCAGGCCGTGCCGAAGTAGACGAGCAACAACAACACGATGAGGAAGGCCATTGCGATGCCTATCGACTCGAGCGCCTGACCGACTTCGCCGCCACCGACGACCAGCGCGGAGGCGATGGCGAGGTAGACGGCGATGAAGAGATCCTCGTACACCAGCGTGCCGAGCATGGGGTTGGCCTCGTCGTTCGCGATCCAGCCAAGATCGATCAGGGATTTCGTGATGATCGCGCTCGAGGAGATGTAGACGATACCGGCGACGAGAAACGCCGGAAGCGGATCGCCAAAGAGCGCCCATCCGAGTGCTAGCCCAATGCCGAAATTGATTACGAGGTCGATAGTTCCGGCCCTACCGATCCGCTCTTTGGCTGCCAACAGCCGATCCAGGTTGAACTCGAGCCCGAGGAAGAACAGTAGGAAGACGATCCCGAGTTCAGCGCCGAGGTGGACGAACTCGCTGCCACCGTCGAGTGCCAGTGCCTCCCCGTGGGGAAGCGCGTCGATGCCGACGAGTGCCGCGAAGTCGACGCTGCCGAGGACGTGCGTGCTGAGCAGCATGCCGGCGACGATGTAAAACGGGATCACCGACTGATTGAGTCGTGTCGCGAGCAGTCCGACCGCTGCGACGGCCGCGAATAGGAACCCGATTTCGATGAGTTGGGTCTCAGCTGCCACTACGTCTCACCTCCGACTGATCCACACATCGTGATCACCGGTTGTTACCGCTGACGAGTGCTTCGAACGCCCGACAGTCCTCCTGATCACCCACGACGACCAGCGTGTCGCCCGCCTCAAGCTTCGTGTCCGGGCCGGGTGCGGAGATGACTTCGTCGTCACGCTGGATCGCGACAATGGAAATACCCGTCCGATCACGTACCTCCGAGCTGGCGAGCGTTTCGCCGACCAGTTCTGACTCATTTGCCAGACTGTACCACTCGATAAAGGTCTCGTCGGCAAGCATCGTCTCGACGCGGTCGGACTGAATTGGCTGGAAGTGTGCCCCTTCGAGGATCGTCCCGACCTTTCGGGCGAGGCGATCGGAGAGTTCGAATACCTTCTCGCTGTCGGCGTGTTCGCCGCTCTTTTTGAAGATTTCGCGTTTGCCCGTGTTGTGGGTCACGATGACTAGCCGCTCGTCGTCCTCGAGTTCGACCTCGTATTTTTTCCCGACGCCGGGGAGGTCGCTCTCGTAAATCACCATGCTCGAACGACAGTGGGGCGGTACTATAAATACCGCGGACGATGACGAACGAAACCGATCGATATCTGACTGGCTACGAATGCGTTCCTGGTATTGATCTCGTTATTGGCAAGTTCGTTTATATTAGATCAGTGATCTATGTCCGATGTATGTCAGATTCAACCAACGATGCGCGCAGTGATGGGGGCAGCGAAGCGGAACCGACCAAAGCGCTTGGCGCGACCGATGGAGTACTGGACGATTCGAGAGTTATTTTTAGACGTCCGGTCACTTTCGTCGGTAGCCATTTGAGCTCCGGAACGGCCGATTACCGATGGTGACCCGAATGTGTTGACTCTCCAATAGCGCAGTGATTAGTGGGTATGGTTCTCGACCCCCTCGAGAAGGTACGTCGCACTTGCCAGGTTGGTCGCCAGTGCGGTGTCGTGGACGTCGCAGATGCGCAACAGCGCCGAGATGTCAGGCTCGTGTGGCTGGGCGGTCAGCGGGTCGCGAAGGAAGATGATGCCGTCGAGGCGATCCTGGGCAACTTCGGCGCCGATCATCAGGTCGCCACCGAGCGGGCCGGATTTCATGCGCTGGACTTCGAGGTCGGTCTTTTCGATCAGTCGGCCGCCGGTCGTCCCGGTACCGATCAGATCGTACTCGGCGAGCTGGGATTCGTGCGCTCGAGCGAACTCGATGAGGTCGGGTTTCTTCTCGTCGTGGGCGATGAGGGCGAGTCGAGTCATCGGTGAACGTTTCTCCGGGTGTGCGTAGATTGCGGAGTGTGATAATCGTGCGGCCCGATTCGGGACATCGACGATCAGGAGCGCCAGTACGCCGGCAGCAACAACACCAGGACGGGAATGATCTCAATCCGACCCACCCACATCATGATGACCATGACGAACCGGGTGGTGACGGGGAACCCGGCGTAATTGTCCATCGGGCCGGCCATTCCAAACGCCGGGCCGATGTTCAGGAATATCGACGCCGACGCGCCCAGAGCTTCGAACTCGGTGACTGCCGTACTCGCTCGAGCGGCGTCGACGACGACGTACACTGTCAGCAGGAAGAAGATGACGATGGCGAGCATGACGTAGGCGAAGATGTCGTTGATCGTGTCCTCGTCGACGACGCTCTCGCCGAGGCGAACGGGGCGAACGGCCCGCGGGTGGATCGAGACGAAGAGGTTCCGGTAGAGCCCCTTGAGGATCACGAGCCAGCGTATCGTCTTGATCGAACAGGTCGTACTCCCTGCCATCCCGCCGATGAACATGCACAGAAAGAGGACGTGTTTTGCGCCGGCAGACCAGACGTTAAAATCCATCGAGGCGTAGCCGGTCGTCGTGACGAGCGAGACCACGTTGAACAGGCCGTGGCGAACCGTCGCCTCGAGCCCCATATTGATCTCGGAATCGAGACCGATTATCAGCGATACGATCGCTCCGAAGACGGCCATTACGCCCAGATAAAATCGCAACTCCTCGGAGTTGGAAGGCCTGGAGAGATCGCCCTGAACCAGATAGTACAACAGCACGAAGTTTGTCGCCCCGAGGATCATGAACGGAATAACGGCCCACTGAACGATCGGCGTGAAGGCACCGACGCTCAGCGGCTCGGGTGAGAATCCGGCAGTGGCGACGCTGGTCATGGCGTGGGAGACCGCGTTGAACAGATCCATGTTCGGTGCGAGCCCGAGCAGGTGTAAGGCGTAGAAGGTGGCCACCGCCGCCAGCGTGAGCCCGACGTACAGCCCCCAGATGAGTCGGGCGGTGCTCGCGATTTCAGGTGTAAGTTTGTTGACGTTCCGGGTCTGACTCTCCGTCTCCATCAGCTGGGCACCACCCACCATCAGGTTAGAGAGGAGGCTGATCGCGACGATCAGGATACCAAGCCCCCCGAGCCACTGGATCAACTGTCGCCAGAGCAGGATTGCTCGAGACTGGTTCTCGAAGTCCCAGGCGCTCATCACGGTTGCGCCGGTGGTCGTGAGGCCGCTCGTGCTCTCGAACCAGGCGTTGACGGGGCCGCCGACGCCGCCGGCGAATGCCGACGCGCTCGGGGCACCGACTCCAACGAGGGCAAACGGGATCGCGCCGATGGCAGCGACGCCGAACCATGTCAGTGCGACCATCAGGAAGGCTTCTCGCTGGTAGAGCTCCCGTTCGTCGCTCAGTCGCTCGAGCCCCATCCCAATTAGTACCGTGAACGCGATCGCAACGGCGAAGGGGACGACGTCGTCGCCGTCGAACACAGCCAGCAGGAGTGGCACCGCAAGCGGCACAGCGAGCCACTTCAAGACGGTGCCCGTCAGGCTCGCACTCGAGCGCCAGTCGACACGGATCCTCATCGACATCGAACGATCCGACGTGTGTCTCCAGGGGTGATAATGTGTTCGATGAATTTCGACCCCCATCCGGTCTCCCGATACCAACCCGGATAGCCGTCACTCGAGAGCGACACATTCCGTAGTCGTAATCGACAGTTCGTGTTCGGTAAGGGCTCAAGGCAGTCTTCGAAGCAGCGGGAAATACACCCTGTCCGGTACGAACGCATGTGCCACGTCGTCACTCGTTCGACGCCCGATCGGTGGCACGTTCGTGTTCGTCGAGTGTCCGCAACCGGGCGCGGAGATCGATTCCACTCTTTTCGAGTGAGGCGACACGGTAGCGGAACACCGGGTAGCCGATTGCGACCCACCCGAGGATCAGCGCGCCCATCCACGGCAGTTGTGAGACTAACAGGAGCCAGAACACGAGCGTCGACAGGCCGCCACCGATGGCTGCCAGCATGAGCGCGACCGGCGGTAACCGGACGGAGGCGTTTGCGTACCGATCCGGAAATCGATCAGGCAATCGCCACGCGGCAACCGAGAGCAAGAAGAACGCGTAGAGGAGCACCAGTCCCAGTCCAGGTGCCAGGAGCGCGGGGGACGGCGTAACCGGGACGATGACCAGTGCGGGAAGCCCGAGCAGGAGGATCGCCCGGTTCGGACTCTGGTGTTCTGGATGGAGTACCGCCAGCGACGAGGGGAACACGTCGTCGCGGGCCGCCCGCATAATTTCGCGGGAGTAGGTGACGATGAGCGTATTGACCGTCGTGAGACCGCCGATCACGGCAGCGAAGGCCACGAACGCCCCGCCCCACCACGGGAGGAACTCGAGGGCGACCATCGCGATTCCGGCCTCCATCCCGGCGAGTTCCGTCCAGTGGAGTACCCCGACTGCGACGACGACGATCCCGATCATGAGCGACATCCCGATGACGGCGCTGTAGATGAGAACTCGAGGGACGTTGCGTTCGGGATCCTCGAGTTCCTCACCGAGATCGATCGCCAGGTTGAACCCGTACATGCCGATGAACAGCGAGATGACGGCGACGACGAACGGGCCGTACCCCTCGGGGAACATCGGACTGTAGTTGTCCGGGTCGATGTGGAAGGCGCCCGGAACGATGAACGCGACCATCCCACCCACGATGACCAGCACGAGCACGAACTGCACGGCGGCAACGAGCTTGATCCCACGCAGGTTCAACAGGATGAACGCGAGCAACACGCCGGCGATCAGCGCCTCGAGCGGGACGTCGACGAAGAAACGGGCGTATTCGGCGAAGCCGTAGGCGGTGTAGACGAGCCCGAACCAGATCGTCGGAACGACGAGCCACGGGATCGTGAACCCCCAGAACGGCCCGATGAGCCGCGAGGGATAGACGTAGCCGCCACCGGCAACGGGGAGGGCAGCGCCGAGCTGGAGCATCACGATGACGCCAAACACCATCGGTATTGCAGCGACGACCACTGCAGGTGCGATACTCGGCCCCACGCCATCGGCCATCAGGTGTGCCGGAAGGAGAAACATCGTCACCGAGATCGCGTTCCCGACGACGAGTGCAACCGCCCCAATCAGCCCGATTTCGCTCCCGATAATCGACGTCGTCTCGTCACTCTCAGCCATATCAATGACAGAGAGTATCAAGCACGGATAATAGCTGTTTCCGTTGCTGGACGCTTTGGTCTCGCTTTTTCCAACATGCGTTGCGCAGTGAAAAGGTGGACGAGAGCGCCTATCGATCCTCGTCAGTCTGCAAGCCGAACAGCCGCTCTCGGAGCGACCGACTCGTCGGCCGTTCGGCCAGCAAGACCGAACAGTCGACGTCGTTGATGACGTCGTACGCGAGCGAGCCGCGGACGAGTCGCGACAGCAACCCGCGTTCGGTCGCGCCGATGATCAGCAGGGAGTGATCGGCCGCTGCCGCCGCGATGGCATTTTCGACGTCGCCGGAAGTATCGATCCGGATCTCGGCGTCCTCGAGGTCGTGTTCCGATGCCCACTCGGTGAGGAACCGTTCGCCCTCGCCCGTGTCGGATTCGTCGACCACGTGCAAGAGCGTAATCGACGAGCCCAGTTGATCCCGAAGGTTTCGGGCCGCTTCCGCACTGAGAACCGAATCCGGGCCGCCGGCTGTCGGGACGAGCACCCGGTCGGTCTCGAGGCCGCGGTCGTTGAGCACGAGGAAGTCACACGGCAGGGCGTGGGTCAGTTCGTCGAGCGGACGTTGTGCCCGGCCGGCAGACCAGGGTCGACCGCCACCCCAGCCCATGACGACCGTGTCGACCGTGTTCCGTTGTGCAGCGTTGAAGATCTCCTCGAACGATCGGTGGGAGACGATCGTCTTGATGTCGACGGGAACGTCCATGGTTTCGGTGCTGTCACGCACTCGCTCCATCAGCTTCTTTGATTCGTCGTCGATGCGACGCACGTGCTCTGACCCTTCCGTCAACGGCGTCTGGTCGGGCACTTCGACGATGTGAACGGCCTGGACGCGCCCGTCGTTGGCCTTCGCGATAACGCTCGCCAGCGAGAGCAGCGTCGACTCCGTCCGGGGGTTCGCGACAGGTACCATGACGGTGTACTCCTCGTTCGCCTTCGGCTGGGCGGCGGTGGCGGCCGAGACTGCTACGTCGGGCATCTCGTCGGATCGCGAGAGGATGTACTCGCTCAGGACGCCTTCTTGACTGGTGTAGTTTCGAGCGTAAGCGCCGTACCACACGATGGCACCCAGGACGAACACCATGCTCAGTGCGATCTCGGTGGCGTCCATGAAGTAGATGAGGCCAAGCGAGAAGACGATCCCCAGGATCGGCGTAATCGGATACAGCGGTACCGTGAAGTCTGGATCGTACTCCGGGACATCCGCCTCGCGGAAGACGATCAACGCGGCGTTGATCAACGCGTAGACGATGAGGTGAAGTACGCTCGCTGCCTTCGCCAGGATCTCGAGGCTCCCCCCGAGAACGACGATGAAGAGGAGGATCATCCCACCGGTAACGGCGATCGATCGGTACGGCGTCGCGAACCGCGGGTGGATCTCGTTGAGCCAGTCGGTGACGATCTTGTCCCGACCCATCGCGAAGTTGATCCGGGCCGAGGCGAGAATCGAGGCGTTCGCGCTCGAGGCCGTCGCCAGTAGCGCTGCGAGGGTGATCGACGTCACTCCGACACCGAGAACCGGGATTTCGAACCCGACGAGCGCGAACTGGTAGTCGAAGATGATCTCCGCGGCGTGTGACATCGGCGCGTTCTCCACTTCCTCGAGGAAGAAGTCCTGAAACGGCACGATCCCCATCAGGAGGCCGACGAGGATCGTGTAGATCGTCATCACGATCACGACGCTCCCGATGATGGCGATCGGGAGGTTTCGACCCGGGTTCTGGAGTTCCTCGCCGATCGTCGCGATCTTCGCGTAGCCGAGGTAGGCCACGAAGACGAGCGCTGCGCCGGGGAGGATCTCGCCGTATCCGAGGGGGGCGATGCCGCCTTCGGCCGTGACGGTTCCCCAGTCGAACGAGAAGAAGCCGACGACCGCGAACACCGTGAGGATGCCGAGCAACAGGGTAACGATGACTGTCTGCACCCCGCCAGTCTCTTTCGCGCCGATGTAGTTGACGCCGACGAAGACGGCCCCTGCGATGAGCGCGCCGATCTGGATGTCAGAGAGGACAAGCGGGCCGAGTACGAGCGTCGGGAGAAGTTCGACCGTTCCAACCAGGGGAATCGAGATGACGACTCCAGAGAGTAAGATTGCGAGATAGCTCCCGAAGCCAATGCTGTAGAAAGCGCTCGCGAACGCGAGCCCCATCCAGTCGCCCATCCCAGAAATGGATCCGAACATCGGGCCGAGCGCCCGATTGATGTAGTAGTATGCACCGCCCGCTTTCGGCATCGCAGTCCCGAGTTCGCTCACCGAGAGCGCGTTGATGATGGCGACGGAGCCGCCGACGATGAACGACACGACAACCACCGGCCCTGCCTCCTGGGCAGCGACGCCCGGTAAAACGAAGATGCCGGCACCGATCATGGTGCCGATACCGATCGCGAGCGCCGACACGAGACCCAGGTCTTTGGCGAGTTCTTCGTCGGTTTCGCTCATCCTAGACGCCTCCGTTGACGCGACCGCGTTGATGATTCGGAAACGCTCTATTTCGATTCGAGATCGAGTTCCGGTTCCCCATCACCCTTCACCTACCGTGTACCCCGAACCGATCAACACCAGTCTCCTCGCGGAGAGTCGTGACTGCGTATAACGTCTAATCTTCATACTCGGGCAAAGCGAGACGTTCTTCTTAACTGATTCGGTTATGCCGTCTTTGGGGGCAACGAGATGACGGGAACTGTCGGATCGGTCACCAGATCCGTCGCTGTGTCGCCCGCCAACAGCCTGGTGATTCTGTTCCCTCCTCGAGCCCGGAACACGATGGCGTCGGCGCTTACGTCCACGGCCGCGTCGAACAGCGTGTCGACCAGATCCGTCCCGTAGACGGTCTGCGTGTCGACGGCAACGGACGAACTGAGTCTCGAGTCGACGACCGCGAGGAAGTCACCGGCGTCCTCACGTCGTTTATCCAGTGGCGCTTTGTCGATTCCTCCGCCCGCCTTCTCGATCACGTGAACCGCCGTCACGCGTTCGATCTCTTCGAGATAGGGCTCGAGAGCGTCACAGGTTTGTTGGGCGTCGTCTTCGGTCGCCACGGGGATCAGCAGGTGTCGAAAGACGGCCATTGGTGAGAATCTCTTGAGCGAGCGTGGCCAAATAAGTTCGCCACTGCAGCCGGCTTCGACCGCGGGAACGCGACTCGAACCCGTTCGTATCGTCGTTCACCCGGCCGATACGAGAGCCCCGGTTGCGTGGCGTAACACCTTTGTCGCACCCTACGAAACCTCCCGCCAGAAATGCCACGGGAGGGACTCCGGTGCGCGTAGTCATTGTCGGTGCCGGAGAGGTTGGCCGAGCGATTGCGACCAACCTCGAGACCAGCCACGACGTGGTCGTCATCGATCAGGACAGCGACGTCGTCGAGGAACTCACCTACTCGCTCGACGTCCTCGCACTCGAGGGCGACGGTACCGACATAGAAACGCTCCGAAATGCGAGAATCGAAGACGCGGGTCTGATCATAGCCTGTACGGACGACGACGAGGTGAATCTGGTCGTCTGTGGCGCGGCGAAGACGAGTACGGATGCGTTCACAATCGCGCGGGTCAAACGTCGAACGCTCCTCCAGACGTGGGAGGGATCTGAGGGTGCCTTCGGCGTGGACTTCATGATCTGTACCGATCTGTTGACGGCACAGGCGATCTTCCGCATTTCGGGCTTGCCGGCCGCCCAGGACGTCGACATGTTCGCCGGTGGTCTCGTCAGGATGGCCGAATTCGAAATCGCCCCGGAGAGCCCAATCGCCGACCAGACCATCCAGGAAGCCGATCGGTACGAATCGCTGACGTTCGCCGCCATCTTCCGTAACGACCACATGGTGGTGGCCACCGGCGACACCGTCATACAAGCCGGCGATCGGGTGGTCGTCATCGGCAGTCCCGACTCCGTCACCGGCTTCGCGAACGACATCGTTACCCCTGGAAACGGGGATCGAGACGAAATCGTCATCGTCGGCGCGAGCGAAATCGGGTTCCAGGCAGCCCGCGAGTTCGAGGAACACGGGTTCCGCCCACGGCTCATCGAACAGGATCACGACCGCGCACGAGAAGTCGCCGAAGCGCTACCGAAGACGATGGTGATGGAGAGCGACGCGACCGACACGGCCTTCCTCGAGCGCGAACACGTCGACGAAGCCGACATCGTCATCGCTGCCCTCGGTCACGACGAGAAGAACCTGCTCGTCTCGCTGCTGGCAAAGCGACTCGGCGTCGACCGAACGGTCGCCGTCATCGAGAACCTCGAGTACGCCGAACTGTTCGAAACCGTCGGCATAGACGTGGCGATCAACCCTCGTGAGGAAACCGCAGAGGAGATCGTCCGCTTCACGCGAGCCCGTCAAACAGAGAAGGTAGCTATGCTCGAACACGACCGGGCGGAAGTGATCGAGATCGAGGTCTCGAGTGATAGCACCCTGGCGGGCACCCAGATCATGGATTCGACGGTGGATCTTCCGGAGGGCGTCGTCATCGGGGCGATCTCCCGGGGTGGCACCCTCATCACGCCCCGCGGGACGACCGTCATCGAGGCGGGCGACCACGTCGTCCTCTTCGTCGATGCGTCGGTTTTGGAGGAAGTTATCGAGGCGATCTGAGTCGAACGGCCACCGGAGCCGTCCGACCCACCGGAAGTTTTTATGCCTGATCTCACACGTTTATCCATGGAACCGATCAACGAAGCCGACCTCGAGGAACTGACCCACGACGGCGTCGAGGGAACGTTCGCCCAGAAACGGCTGAGTGTGGCGGCCGGCGGCGACCGCCTCGGCTGTAGCCTGTACGAACTCCCGCCCGGCTGTCAGCCCTGGTCGTATCACTACCACGCCGCGAACGAGGAGGCGCTCTACGTCCTCTCGGGGACCGGAACGCTCTGCCTTGGCGGCGAGACGTACGATCTCGAAACTGGCGACTACGTGCCCTGTCCAGCGAACGCTTCGGGCGCTCACTGCGTGGTCAACGACGGCGACGAGCCCCTGCGCTATCTGGCGATGTCGACGATGACCGAGCCCGATCTAACCGTCCACCCCGACATCGGCAAACTCGGCGTCTACACCGACGCAGCGCCGGGTGCCGACGGCGAACGCACGCTGTCGGGGTTTACCAACCTCGAGGAGTTCGAATACGAGCCGGCGGCTCGAGAGTAGGGGGCGGCCAACGGAAGACAGCGTATCCGCACGCGAGTCAGTCCGCCACCACGCTCACTCGACCCGATCACGCGCCGCCGCCACGACCAGCGGCAACGTGAGCGTCGCGTCAGCGTACACGGAGACGTTCCGGGCGTCGGGCTCGAGTTTCCCCCACGAGCGGGCTTCGTCGAGGGTCGCCCCCGAGAGGCCGCCGGTCTGGGGCGGATCCATCGTCAACTGGACGGCGTAATCGTAGGCTCGAGGGGTGACGAGCATCGTCTGGAGGGTGAAGTTCTTCGGGACGCCACCGCCGACGACGAACGCGCCAGCTTCCTCGGCTTCGAAGGCCAGGTCCGTGATCGCGGTCATGTCGCCCAGGGCGTCGAGCGAGAAGGCGGTCGTCTGGGAGTACATCCACGCCTGCAGGCCGAGTACGGAGTCCTGGACGGCGGGGCAGTAGATCGGCACGTCCGCCTCGTAGGCCGCCGCGGCGAGGCCGGGATCCTCCGCGACGTCGTCGTGGTCGTTCACCTCGGCGTTCGCGCGGCCGAGCTCCCGCGTCAGCCGTTCGATGGAGACCGAGCCCCCGTACTCGCACTCGTCCTCGAGTACCGGGAAGACCTCCTCGCGGAGGTGGCCCTCGAACTGCGCGAAGTGCTCCTGGGGGAGGTAGACGTTGTAGATACGGTCGACGCCCTCCTCGCGGAGGGATTCGTCGTGCTCGCGCTCGGTCTTCCCCGGGGAGTGGGTGCAGCCGTGGTGGTGTTTCCCGCCGATCGCCTCGATCGAGTCGTGGGTCAGGTTCGCCCCGGTCGTCACGAGGGCGTCGACGTAGCCGTCCCGGATCAGATCCGAAACGATCTTTCGCATCCCGGTCGGCACCATCGCACCCGCCAGGCCGAAGAAGACGGTCACGTCCTCGTCGAACATCGCGCTCGTGACGTCGATGGCCTCGTGGAGGTTCGCCGCGCCGAAGCCCGCCCGTCCGTACTGGGCGCCGAGTTCGTCGACGGACATTCCCGAGCGAACTTCGGCGTGGCCGACCGGATCGTGGGAAAAGGTCTCTCGAGGCGGCTCGTGCGCGTGTTCATCGACTTCGTCGTGGCCATCGTCGCCGTGATCGTCGTGGCCGTCGTGGCCATCGTGGTCGTCCTGGTCGCCGTGCCCGTCGTGACTCCCGTGAGCTTCATCCTCGTGTTCGGCGTGCTCACCGTCGTGGTGCTCGTCGTCGGTCATGTGCGCACGTCCGTCTGCCACCCGTTTGAACGCCGCGATTCGGCTCCCGCCGGGATCGGCCGCGGCCTATTTATCCGTCCCGTACGGAACAGCCGTCGTGGAAGTCGTCTACGATCCCGATGGCGTAAACCGAACCCTGGCGACGAACGTCGACGTGGCGGATTCGCTGTACACCCAAACGAGGGGACTCATGTTCCGGCGCTCGCTTCCCGAGTCGTACGCCCTCGCGTTTCCGTTCGGCACGGCGAAGACCCGGGACATTCACATGCTGTTCGTGTTCGTCCCCCTCGACGTGATCTGGGTCGAAGCCGAGACGGTACGTCGCGTCGAACGGCTCTCCCCCTGGACTGGCTACGCACGCGAACGAGCCGACCTCATCCTCGAGCTCCCTGCGGGAGCGGCTACCGACGTCGAACCGGGAACGCGGCTGGTTCTCGATGGCTCCTGAGTGGGAATCATCGACAGATCGATCGGCCGCTGGCAGGAAGTGCCGTGACCGGCGTCTTTAATGACCAATAGCCCGAGTCACGATATACAATGACACGAGAGACGTGCACAACGTCGACGTCAGAGGATAGAGGAAGTCGGGGCGACCCGGCTGGCCGGGAAATTCTCGGGTACTGAAACCTCCCTCACTGAACTGTTTTCACTCGAGTCGGACACGACCGTCTCCTTGCTCGATACCACGCTTCGCGACGGCGAGCAGGCTCCCGGTGTTTCGCTCACGCCCGCAGAGAAGGTCGACATCGCCCGCGGGCTCGACCGCGCCGGCGTCTCCGTGATCGAAGCCGGCAGCGCCTGCACCGGTGCCGGTGAACGCGAAGCCATCACCCGCGTGACCGACCTCGACCTCGAGGCCCGTGTGACGAGTTTCTGTCGCGGCGTTCGAGCCGACATCGACCTGGCGCTCGAGTGCGACGTCGATGGCGTCCACCTCGTCGTTCCCTCGAGCGACCGGCACGTCGAGGGCAAAGTTGGCACCACCCGCGAGGGCGTCCTCGAACGCACCGCCGACCTCGTCGACTACGCGGTCGATCACGGCCTCTGGGTCGAAGTCATCGGCGAAGACGGATCCAGGGCAGACCTCGAGTTCCTCGAGACGCTCACGAAAACCGCCCTCGAAGCTGGCGCGGATCGAACATGCTTCGCGGACACGGTCGGCCACACCGGCCCCGAACGCACGTACGAAGCCGTCAGCCGACTGGCCGATCTGGGGCCCGTCAGCGCGCACACGCACGACGACCTCGGCCTGGGCGTCACGAACGCGCTCGCTGCCATCGGTGCGGGTGCCGATCTGGTACACTGCACCGTCAACGGCCTTGGCGAACGCGCCGGAAACGTCGCCCTCGAGGAGGTCGCGATCGCTCTCGAGCACGTCTACGGGGTCGATACGGTCGATCTCACGGAGCTCCACGACCTCGCCCAGCTCGTCGCCCGATCGACCGGTGTCGAGCTCCCGCCGAACAAAGCGGTGGTGGGCCAGAACGCCTTCACACACGAGAGCGGCATCCACACCGACGGCACCCTCAAGGACGACAAAATGTACGAGCCGTACCCGCCGGAAACGGTCGGCCGGGAGCGCCGACTCGCGCTCGGCAAACACGCCGGACGGGCTGGCGTCAGGGCGGCCCTCGAGGAACACGACGTCTCGGTTTCCGACGAGCACCTCGCGGAAATCGCCTCGCGAGTCACCGAGCTCGGCGACCGCGGACGACGGGTCACCGACGCCGACTTGCTCGCGATCGCTGAGGACGTGACCGGTGCCGACCGCGAGCGAACCGTCGAAGTGCTCGATCTCACCGCCGTCAGCGGCGGCGAGGTGCCGACCGCGAGCGTTCGACTCCAGGTCAATGGGACGGAGTGCACCGCCGCCGGTACCGGATCAGGGCCGGTCGACGCCGCCGTTTCCGCCGTCAGACAGGCGATCGGCTCCGCTGCGGACGCCGAACTCGAGGCCTACCACGTCGACGCCGTCACCGGCGGCACCGACGCGGTCGTCAGCGTGGAGGTCACGATGTCCAGGGACGACCGGAGCGTGACCGTCGCCCGAAGCGATGCCGACATCACGCGTGCGAGCGTCGACGCGATGGTCGACGCACTCGACCGACTGCTCGAGGCCGATGGGCAGGTGCTGGCACCGGCCGACGATTGATCGCGGTCGCTCGAGGATCAGCTATCGACGCTTCACGTACAATCAGTCGCCGTGTGTGCGCTCGATGATCCCCCACGGGTCGACCAGATAGGTGACCGCGAGAAACAGGGCGAGAACGACGACGCCAATTCTCGCGACGGCGCCGATGGTCGTCGGCATGCTCGGTTCGATCGTGATCGCCATAACCGCTGCGACGGCGATCCACATGCCGCCGATGATGTTCCGCTGTCGTCGTTCCATATGGTGGCTTTCGAGTCGACCGCTATGAAGTCGGCGAGTTCCGCTCGAGGAGGAGCTCATCGTCCTCCCGGACAGTATCACGAACACTGATACGCGACGATCACCTACGGCCGGGTATGACTGACTGGTTACGGACAGGCGGACTGGTACTGCTCGCCCTCATCGCCCTGCTGGTGATCGTCGAAGTGGTGTCGATCCTGCTCTCGATCGTGTCGTGGATCGTTAGCCTCCTCGTCTCGCTGGTGCTGGTCGCGCTGCTGCTCGGTGTCGTCTACTGGCTGTTCACCGAGTTCGTCCAGACCGGGTAAGTGGGCTCGAGTGGGTTGACCCAGCAATCTCGAGTCGATGGTTCGAAGACGAGGTGGGCTCGAGACGGTTTTTCTGTAGACTCGAGACGGAGATGTCCGCTCACGATTGTGAGCACTCGCTCTGCGATGGGCACGGTGTTGGGTCGTGAAAACGCCGAGAGGGAGATTTGAACTACACCCAGACGTGCTCGCTCCGCTGCGCACGACTGGTCTCCTTCAAATCTTCTGTTCGTATTTCTCGCTCACCGGTACGAGCACGCGCTACACAGTGCTCGGTGTTTGTGTTCGCGGAAGAACGCCGAGAGGGAGATTTGAACAACGCGAAGACGCTTCCGCTCGCGTCGCTCACGGACTTCCTCTTCTCTCGTTCAAATTCCCAGTACGGGTTTTCACGACCCAGCCGTTCGCGTTGCTCACGGTGATGGGTCGTGAAAACGCCGAGAGGGAGATTTGAACTCCCGTGTCCGTGGGGACAGCAGATTTCGAATCTGCCGCCTTGGCCGGGCTAGGCTATCTCGGCTCACTCGTACATACCCGGGTGTTGATTTTAGCCGTTTCGATTTCCTCCCCCTGTGGGAGACCGCCACGTCCGCCTCGCCGTCGGAACCAGCCGCCGACACTACACGAACGTGACACGAACAGAAGAGATATGGGTGACGAACTCGAGTCACCGCGCATGGACGTTACTCAGGCAAGCGAGGAGTGCGCAACCGTCCTCGACGAAATCAGTGGCGCCGTCATCTGCGAACGGGACTTTCTCGAGACTGTCTTACTCGGCGTCGTGGGACGTGGACACGTCCTCCTCGAGGACGTCCCCGGAACGGGGAAGACCCTCACGGCCCGCAGCGTCGCGGACGCGCTCGGACTCTCGTTCTCTCGTATTCAGTTTACGCCCGACTTGCTGCCGACCGACGTCACCGGCACCCACGTCTTCAACGAACAGGATCGCGAGTTCGAGTTCAACGAGGGCCCCATCTTCGCCAACATCGTCCTCGCCGACGAGATCAACCGCGCCCCACCGAAGACACAGGCCGCGTTGCTCGAGGCGATGGAGGAAGGCCAGGTGACCACCGACGGCGAGACTCGACAGCTCCCACAGCCATTTTTCGTGATCGCGACCCAGAACCCCGTCGAACAGGAAGGTACCTTCCCCCTGCCAGAAGCCCAGGTCGACCGCTTCCTGGTCAAGACGTCGATGGGGTATCCAGACGAAGCCGGCGAGGTCGAACTCCTCCAGCGCCGCGCGAGTCGCGACGAGATGAGTCCGAGCGTCGAGACGGTGTTCGAACCCGAGCACGTCACCGCCCTTCGGCAGGTTCCAGAAACCGTAACCGTCGACGACGACCTCATCGATTACGTGGTCGCACTGGCACGTGCAACACGAAACGACGGCCGCGTCGAGGTCGGGGTTTCCCCCCGCGGAACCCAGCGATTGTTCGAGGCCGCACGCGCCTACGCGACGGTCGCGGGGCGAAGCTACGTCACGCCGGACGACATCAAACGCGTCGCCCAGCCGGTGATGGCCCACCGACTCGTTCTGACGCCCGATGCGACGGTCAACGAGGTACAGAAGTCTCAGATCGTCGACGCCGTCCTCGAGTCCGTGCCGGTGCCAACCGTCGACTGAGTCGAAGAACCGGTACACCGGTTACCTGCAATGGCGAGGTGGCGTCCGCCTCAGAACTCGTGATCGACGATCCAGAGCAACACTACCCCACCGAGAGCCGTGAACGCCAGTGCCGCGAACGGAAGCCCTTCGACGGCCACCTGGTACAACAGAAGCACGATCCCGGCAGTGAGGGTGCCGACAACGAGCGTCCCGCCAATGTGAACGAGCTCGAGACTCGTGGTGTTCGTCCAGCGGCCGAGTTGTTCCCCAACCCCGATCGCGTTGTGGGCGACGTCCCACGCGGTGTACAGGCAAACCACGGCACCGACCGTCAACGGAATCGACAGCGTGCCAGCCGCCCCAGCGGCGATCGCTGGCACGAAGCTCACAGCCCCCATATCGACACTCCGAGCCGACCCCACCGTCACGCCATACGCAACGGAGAGGAGACCACCGAGGGCGAACGGCGTCGCGAACAACGACCCCATCGCGGTCAGTAGCGTCAGTAGTGCGCCCACGAGGAGTGCCAGCGCCGCACCCACAATCGAGGGGCGGGGATCGAATTCGAGCGGGTTCGTTTGCGAATCGGTCATCGGCGATCACTCTGAACGGCCGTCGTAATCGCACCCGTCAGCGACTGATCGATGTCCCAGTCGAGAACCGGAACGCCATACTGGCGAAGGCGGGTCATTCGAACCGCCCGTTCGGCTCGGCCGACGATCTGTCCGGGCGACTCCGCTGAAGTCACGTCCGGGCTCACCACCGAAACCGGGTGTCCGTACGCCTCGAGCCGACGGGCGAGGGTGACGATCATGTCGTCGGGAAGCGGCGAAACGAGCAGCACCTGGGCATCGCTGGGCAATCGTTTTCGAAGCTGTTTCGTCCCGTACTGCACTCTGAACGCGGTTTTCGGTGGGCTGGGCGATAGCGCCGGATGCGACGCGAGCAGCGACTCGGCTCGCGATCGGTGGTCGTTCCCGGTTCCCGGCTCGAGCCAGAGTTCCGCCCGAGGTGTCGCCGCCCCGATTCCGACCCGTTCGCCACCCTCGAGCAAGGTCGAAAAGAGCCGGCCAGCGGCTTCGATGCCGTGATCGACGGCGTGTAAGCCGGATTCGTCGGCCCGCACATATGCCGGTGCGTGGAGGTCGAGGACGATCACGACCGTCGCGGATCGTTCCTCGCGGAAGTCGAGCGTCGTCAGCGACCCCGTTCGAGCGTACCGGTTCCAGTCGATTCGTCGCATCGGATCGCCAGGTCGGTACTGTCTGGTCGCGTAAAACTCGATTCCGGCGCCACCGGAGTCAGACTCGAGGCGTCCCGTCTCACGACGCAGCAGGGCTCGCAAGGGGGCCTCCGGAAGCGGTACGAACGACGTCGTCCCGGTAAGCGTCGATTCGCTCTCGCTCTCGAGCGACGTTACCACCTCCGTCGTCCCGGAGAGACACCGGAGGATCGTCTCAGCCCGATCGAATTCGTGCGTCCCTCGGCGTGTCGTAACGACGTACTCGAGCTTCAGACTGTGATCCGGTCGGAGGGGGGCCCCGCCTCTCGCCGAGCCGTCGACGACGGTCAGTTCGGGCGGGACGCCGTCGACGACGCGGACGTCAGGAAGCGTTCGTTCGCTCGTGTTCGTTACCGTCGTGGTGACGACGACCTCGGATCCCACGGGTGCCCGATCGGTCGAGAGCGTTCGGGTAAGCTCGAGGGTCGGTTTCGGGGGGCTCGAGACGGCGCCGTAAACGACGTACCCGAGACCAACCGCGGCCCCCAGCAGGAGCCCGGGTAGCGGTTCGATTTCGAGCGTCGTGATCGCCGAGGCGAGAGCGATCCCGGTCAACAGCAGCCCGATTGCAGCCACACCCGACCAGTGACCCGTCGGATAGCTGTCGACCTGTCCGTTCGAAGCCGAAATCGTCGATGGTGGTTCCGACGCCGTTTCGTTCGACGTCGACGGCGACACTCCAGCCGTCGATGCGTCCCCGCCGATCGAGTCGTCTACAGATTTGCCACCCCGCTCGGATACTGACTGGGTCGGCCCCGAGGCCGACGACTGACCCTCGGCCGTCACGGCGTTTCGGCCTCCGTAGCGTCGATCGTTTCGAGCACCTCGATGACGTGACTGGCCTCGAGACGCAAGTCGGGTTCGATCAGAACGAACTGGCGGTGTTCGACTGCCATCGCCAGCCGGTAGCGCCAGCCTCTCTCATCGGTGAAAAACGCGCTGGCGACGGGATCGTCCGTCCACGTCCCTCGTTCCAGGGCGCGTCGACCGTCGGCTTCCGACCAGCCGCGCGTTCGACAGAGGGTCGCGATGACGAGCCACTCGAGCCGGTCGGAGACCGCTCGTCGGTGTCGGTCGCGATCGCGATGGCCAACCCCGACAGTCAGCTCGAGGTCGCCATCCAGTTCGTCACCGGGGGCTGGAAGCGGCTGTGAACGCTCGACGGTCGGTGGCGAGTGGCGTGTCGGCGGCGTCTCGAGTCGGGCCTTCCATCTGAGCGCCCCGACGAGACACGTCGAAAGAGCGAACAGCGCGAGTGCAAGCCCTTCGTACTGGGTCACGAAGACGACCTCGGCGCCGACGATCGAGGCGAGACCGAGGCCGATCGCTGCGACGCCAGCGATCAGGACGACGGCTCGCGTCCGATTCATGGTTCGCCCCCCTCGTCATCGTTCGCCCTCTGCTCGCTCACCTCGCCACCGGTCACCCCCTGCTCGCTCGCCGACGTAGAATGTGCATTCTCGAGTCGGCGGAGACACTCGATCGCTCGCTGCTCCTGTGGCGGTGTGACGGGGTAATCTCCGTACCGAACCGCCTCGAAGACCGACGTGAGTTCGTCGATGTCATCGGCGTCGAAGCCAGCCGCAACCGCTGCCGTCGCGAACTCCCCCGGTGTACTCGACTCCGGCCTGTCGACCTCGAGGTGGTCGGTCATCTCCCGCCAGGCACGATACACCTCGTTTTCGAGCCCGGATTTGGCACCGATTCGATCCGCTGCCTCCCCGGCGACGCGACTCACTGCCTCCGGATCGACGGCCGGCGTCGGCTCCTCCGACGTGGGCGGTTCGATCCGTTTCAACCGATGTGATCTGAGATAGTAGCCGAGCACCCCGGCGATGGACAGGACGAGAACGGCACCGAGCGCCGTCACCGACAGCGCCGGTCGATTCGTCGGCTCGAGCGGTGCGCCCTCGATGAATTCCGCGTGCGACTCGTTTGCGACGCGGTCATCGACCGTCTCGTGATCCGCCGTCGTCGCCGGCGAGGGTGGTTCACAGGTCGCCGGAACCATGTACGCACCAGCCAACGGCACGCTAAAGGATATCAAGAGAATGAGGCCCAGTACGACGCCGTACGACCGGATCAACCACACACTAACGACCACGATTACCAGCCCGAGCAAGCCGAGAACCCACGGCGACGTCAGGATCGGAACGCAGAGATTCGACGTGTCGAACGTGCCGTCAGTGTCCGGGTCGTCTTCATCCTCGGGAACGTCATCCTCGGCTCCGTCTGCGGCTGGGGAATCGGCTCCTGTCGGCGATGGGTCAGCGTGGACGGCGGTCTCGAGCGTGCCCGCCACGATAACGAGTGACGTCACACAGAGGACGACGATCACGACCAGTCCAATCGCTGACCGGTTCATGACGGTAGCTTAAACGGTACCAAAATAACAGTACCGGAATCGCGAAACCTATCAGAACGAGATCATCCGGTGTTCTTCATCCCAGCAGCGATTCCCTTCACCGTCAGACGTAGGGTTCGCTCCTCGACGTCGGTCAGGTGGGTTCGACCGAGGAGATGCGTCTGTAGCAAGTTGAGCGGGTCGACGTAGGGGTTTCGTCGCTCGAGGTTCTCACCGAGCCAGTCGCGGGTGTGCAGTTCCTCTCGCTGGCCGATGGTCTGCACCAGTTCGACGGCGCGCTGGTACTCGGCTGTGATCCGGGGGAAATACGTCTTGCGGAGGTCTTCGGTCGCCAGGTTCGCGTACTGCTCGGCGATCTCGAGTTCGGTTCTCGAGAGCGACAGCGCGGCGTTGTCGAGTATCGTCCGGAAGAACGGCCACTCGTCGTACATCTCCTGGAGTGTCTCGATGTCGCCACCCTCTCGTGGCCGATCGCCGCTCGAGTCGCCCGTCGAACCTGGTTCAGCACCCCCCTCGAGGTAGGCGTCGATACCGGTGGCGACGGCGTACCAGCCGGGGAGGATACACCGGGACTGCGTCCAGGAGAACACCCACGGGATCGCCCGGAGATCCTCGACCGTTCGCTCGCCGCTCCGGGAGGCCGGTCGCGACCCGAGGTCGAGGTCTTCGATCACCGTGATCGGCGTCGCCTGCTCGAAGTACTGGACGAACCCGTCGCTCTCGAGGAGGTCGCGGTACTCCTGGCGGGCCGCGTCGGCCATGGTGTCCATCGCCTCGATCCACTCGTCCTCGATGTGTTCTTCGGGCTGCTCGATCGCCTGTTTGCGTGCCCTGAGCTGTGCATTGAGCATCTGCTCGATGTTGCGCTCGGCGATTCGGGGGTTACCGTACTTCTCGGCGATGGCCTCCCCCTGTTCGGTGAACTTGACCTGGCCGGTGACGGTGCTGTTTGGCAGTGCGAGCAGGGCCTCCCCCATCGGGCCACCACCGCGAGAAATCGAGCCGCCACGGCCGTGGAATAACCGCATCGTGACGTCGAAATCGTCGCAGATCCGGGCCAGTCGCCGCTGGTTCTTATAGAGCGACCAGTTCGCCGCCAGGAAGCCGTTCTCCTTGTTCGAGTCGGAGTACCCCAGCATGATCTCCTGGGTGTGGCCGCGTGCCTCGAGCACCTGGGCGTAGGCCTCGTTCTCGAACAGCGTCCCCATGATTCGTCTGGCACCAGAGAGGGCGTACTCGGTCTCGAGCAGGGGGACGATGTCGATCCCACAGTGTTCCGGTAGGGAGACGATGCCCGCCTGGTCGGCGAGGAACAGCACCTCGAGAACGTGAGACGGCTCGTCCGTCATCGAGATACAGTAGGTGTCGATCGCTTCCACGCCGTACTCGGCCTGCCAACCGGCGAGACTGTCGAACAGCGTGACCACGCGTGCGGAGTGATCCGAGAGATCGTCGGTTTGCTCGAGGTCGACGATCGTCCCCTCCTGGAGAACCGCGTCGGTGAGCAACTCGACGCGTTCGTCCTCGTCGAGGGACGTGTAGTCGATCCCCTCCCGAGCGAGCGTTTCGGCAATCGCGTCCGTGTGATTCTGCCGGTGATCGCGAAGGTCGAGGCTGGCCAGCGAGAGACCGAACGTCCCTACCTGTCGACACAACGGATCCACGTGGGCTTCGACGACCGTTTCGCCCCCGTTCTCGCGGAGACTCGCTGCGATGACGTCCAGATCCTGTTCGAGTTCGTCTGCCTCGTCGTACCCACCGGGACGAACGTCGCCAACACGCTCGAGACGTTCACGCATGAGCTTGAGCTTCTGGCGGTATGGCTCGCCTGGATAGCGTTCCTCCGCCATGCGGGCGACGCCCGGCAATCGCTCGCGATCGGCCTCGAGGGAGGCGTCGAACGCGCTCCCGGTCGTGATCCGACTCCCGTCCTGACTGAGGACGCCCGACAGGCGCTTGAGTTGGTCGCGGTACCGGTCGATGACGACCGCTCGCTGGCGCTCGAGCGTGTTGGCCGTCACCTCGGGAGTTACGTACGGGTTCCCGTCCCGGTCGCTACCGGCCCACGAACGGAACTCGAACAGTTTGGGAACCTCCGGCACTCGCTCGAGCTCGTCGTCCAGCGCGTCCGCGAGTTCGTCGTACACCTCGCCGACGACGTCGAAGAGGGTATTCTCGAGGTACCACTGGACGTTCCTGGCTTCGTCCTCGGGTTCGGGCTGTCGTTTTCGAACTTGGGGCGTCTGCCAGAGGCTCGTCACCTCAGCGTCGACGTCGCGCCACACCTGCTCGCGCTCTTTGTCCGTGAGGAGTCGTTCGTCGAGGGTCTCGAGGTGGGTCGCCACCGATCGGAGTTTGGCCTTGACCGTCTTCCGACGCGCTTCGGTCGGATGGGCGGTGAACGTCGGTTCGATGAGTACATCGTCGAGAATACGCTCGACCGTGTCGTCGTCGATTTCGGACAGTTCGATTGCCGCTGCCTCGAGGCTGTCCTCGAGAGTCCCCTCCTGTGAATCCTGTCGAATCGAGCGCACCCGTTCGCGCTCTTCGGCGAGGTTGATGAGTTCGAAGTACGTGGTGAACGCGCGGGCGACGGTTCGTTGCTTGTGCGGCGAGAGACCCTCGAGTTCGGCAACGAGTGGGTCTCGAGAGTCGAGATCTCCAGCGCGGTAGTCGATGGCTGCGGTTCGACACGATTCGACGGTCTCGAACGCCCCTCGAGAGGTCTGTCCCTCTAGCACGTCCCCCAGCAACGCCCCGAGTTCGCGGACGTCCTGACGGACTTCCCTGTTGTGTAGTTGCATACCACTACACACCGTCTCCCATTGCAAAAAGCTCCCCACCGTACGAATCTTTGCCACGTGTATCGTTTTTCGTGATAGTTGTGGCGGGTTCGACTATCTCGAGGTGATAGGTTGCCACTGGTTGGCTTCGATCGATTCGGCCCGAACGTTGGACGAGAAAGCGGATGTTCACGAGCACCTCACTGATTCTTTATTATCGGATATGCGCTAGAGCACCGAGTGGGAACCGAAGACGAGCGGTCGAAATTCGCGGCGGCCTGTACCGCCTGTGGAAAGATATACGCAGTGAGGACGAGTGCCAGTGGTCGTATTATTCCGATTGGCGCACGCAACGGCTGTCAGTGTGGCGCAACCGAGTTCGAGCCCATTACGGACGCAGGTGGTCCGGGTTCGGAGGCCATCTCGGACTGATACGGGGTGTCGATTGATTCGTGTGTGTCGTCATATCCGATTGGAGCAGCCGGTATCGATTTGTCCAGTTGAGTTTTCTCGGTACGAGTAATTCAGTCGTGGGTTCTCACTCCAACCGCCCCGAATGATGCTTCAGAAGGTGAAGTATATTACTACGGAACCCGTAGAGTGCCTATGAGCAATCCAGAACCCATCACGGACGCCCTCGAGACGCTGCTCGAGGCACCGGCAACCGATGCGCTCGCGGCCGTAGACGCTGTCGAGTCATCCCTCGAGAACCAGTCGAACCCGTCCTCGTCGCTCGAGAGTGCTTCGACGACTACACCTTCACCAACTCCCGGCGAGGACGCCGCCCCCGAGGAAACGGCAATCGACATTCTCGATCTGCTCGGCCGGCGACACGCGCTGGCGATCCTGCGAGCGACGACGACCGGTGGCGGCGCAAGTCGCTTCTCGGAACTCGAGGACGTCGTCTCCGCTTCACCGAGTACGATTTCGGCACGCCTCTCGGAGTTCGTCGATGCGGGCTTGCTCGAACGGGAGACCTACGACGAGGTACCGCCGCGCGTTGAGTATCACCCGACGGAGGCGGCGACGTCGCTCGCTCCGCTGTTCGTCTACCTGCGTCTGTGGGAGGATCGGTACGGAGCCGAACCATCGGACTGACGGTCTTTAGCTGATTTTGAGCGCCTTGCCAGCTCACTGTCGGTACACAGGGATTGTAGGAAGGAGCCGTATGCAGGCCGCCTCGAGTGTGAACCGACACAACAGTTACAGTCGTGCCCGGAATCTGAGCGGGTGTGACGGGAGCGAACGCCGATGCGGGTGCGGACGACGGTGCAGAACCCATCGGTGACGGCTACCGGGGCACGGCAACCCCATCGAAACTGGCCGAGATCGCCCGGTACTTCCTCTTTATCGGCATCGTCGGCTTCGGCGGCCCGCTCGTGCACATCGCGATGATGGAGGACGACCTCGTCGGCGACGACAGCCGGGAGTGGACGTCCCACTCGATTTTCATGGAGGGGCTGGCTATCTGCAACATGCTCCCCGGCCCGGCCTCGACCCAGCTGGGGATCTTCTTGGGCTGGGCCTACGCCGGGAAACTCGGGGCCGTCGTCGCCGGCTTCTTCTTCATGTTGCCGACGTTCGTCCTCGTCGTGATCTTCTCGTACATCTACTTCGCTTACCAGGCCCTTCCCGCCGTCGAGGCCGTCTTCTACGGTATCAACCCCGTCGTCATCGGCCTCATCGTCGGCGCCTGTTACTCCATGGCCCACAGTGCGTTTGCCGAGGGGCGTGCCGACTACGAACTCGCGGTCGGCGGGGACACGTGGACGATCGACTACCTGCTCGTCACCATTCTGGTTGTCGCGACGGTCGTCGTCGCGGCCTTCAACCCGAATCCAGTCGTGGCGTTCGTCCTCGCTGGGTTCGTCGCGGTCGCCGTCTACCGGTCGGGGTGGGTGCGCGAGAACGTTTCCAGGGTGTCGATCGGACTCGCTGTCACGACCGCCGTCGGCGCGCTGGTGGTTTTCCGCGATCGCCTGACAGCAGTCGTGGCGCCGTCGGTTCGGCGGGCGCTCGAGGCGAGCCCAATCTGGGGCTACGCACTGGCGCTGTGGGCCAACGAGTGGATCAAACTGTTCGCGTTCATGGTCTACACTGGGTCGTTCATCTACGGCGGTGGCCTCGTGTTGATCCCGTTCATCGAACTCTACGTCGTCCGGGAGTTCGGCTGGCTCACCGGCCAGGAGTTCGTCGACGGGATCGCCATCGGCCAGCTTTCACCCGGCCCGGTCGTGATGACGACGGCGTTCGTCGGCTACGCCTTCGTCCTCGAGGCCTCCGGGGGCGTCCTCTGGCTGGCGGTGCTGGGCGCGCTCGTGGCCGCCGTTGGGGCGTTTGGCCCGTCGTTCGTCTTCATCATGGGCTTCTTCCCGTACTTCGCGCAGGTGCGCGAGAACGACGTCGTCCAGACGGCGCTCGTCGGCGTCAATGCGGCCGTCGTCGGGGCGATTCTCGGGGCGACCGTGACGCTGGCGCTCGAGGCGTTCGTCGTCGACGGGGTGGTCGACCCGATCCCGATCGCGCTGGCGATCGTCTCCTGTCTGCTCTTCGTCCGGGGCCTTCACGCCGCGTGGATTATTCTCGGCGGTGCGGTGGTCGGCGTTCCACTGTATTTCCTCGACGTCCTGTCGATGCTGCCCACCTGAGCCAGCAACAGACCGATACGGGTTTTACCCGCCGCCAAGTGTGTCAGCCCATGACGGTCGACACGGTGCTGTTCGATTTCGACGACACGTTCTACCCCTACCAGCCCTGCAACGAGGCCGGAAAAGCCGCGGCTCGAGGAGCCGCCAGCGAACGCGGTTACGAGTTCGACGCCGAGGCCTTCGAAGCCTTCTATCAGTCCGGGCGTCGGGACGTCAAACGCGACCTCGAGAGGACTGCGGCGGGACACCACCGATTGCTGTATTTCAAGCGAGCGATCGAGCGACACACCGGGTCACCGCAACCGGCTGACGCCCTCGCACTCAGCGAGGCCTACTGGTCGGGGTACCTCGAGGAGATGACGCTCTTTCCGGGCGTCGAGGAGACGCTGGCGACGCTGCGCGAGGCAGGCATCACCATCGCCATCGTCACCAATCTGACGACGCAAATCCAGCTTCGAAAGATCGAACACGTCGGTCTCTCCGATTACATCGACCTGTTTCTCACCTCCGAGGAGGTCGGTCAGGACAAGCCGGCATCGGTCATGTTCACGCTGGCGCTGGCTCGAGTCGGGAGTCACCCGGACGAGGCACTGATGGTCGGGGACTCCGTGTCAGCGGACATCGTCGGCGCGAACGCACTCGACATCGAAACCGTGCTGTTCAACGCCGGCGACATCGACGAGTCGACGCTAACCGGCTATCGGAAACCCGACCATCAGATAGATGCGTTCGCTGACCTAACGGGTCTGGTACGATGACTCTCGAGAGCCAGCGCCAGCAGGTCGTCGAACGGGCGAGCGACCTCGCGACGCTCACCCCTGGACGAACCGGTAACCTGAGCGTTCGCGAGGGCGACGCGTTCGCCATCACACCGACCGGCGTCCCCTACGACGCCTTCGAGACGACCGACGTTCCCGTGGTGGGCGTCGACGGCGAGCAACGGGACGGCCGGATGACACCCAGCAGCGAGGTACCGATGCACAGCGCTATCTACCGACGTGAGGATGTCGGCGCGATCGTCCACACCCACTCGCCGTGGTCGACGGCACTGGCCGTCGCCAATCAGCCGTTGCCACCGATTCACTACATGATCGTCGCCGTCGGCAAGCAGGTTCCCGTCGCCGAGTACGCCACCTACGGTACCGACGAGCTCGCCGAAAACATCGTCACGGCGATGCGCCAGGCCGATTCCACCGCCGCGCTCATCGAAAATCACGGTCTCGTCGTCACTGCCCCCGACCTCGAGACCGCCCTCGAGAACACCCGTCACGTCGAGAGCCTCGCCCGGCTCTACCTCGAAACCCGGTCTGCCGGTCTCGAGCCCCAGACGCTGTCCGACGAGCAGTTGGACGCGGTGCTCCAGGCGTTCGAATCATACGGGCAGTGACACGGCGCCGATCGACGCACGGGAGTAGTTGCCCGATTCACTTCTCAGATCGATCGCGGTCTGCCAGCAGTTCCTCGGCCGTCACCAGTGCCTCCATCTCGACGCCTGCAGCCTCGACGTTCTCACGGCCGCCTTCCTGGCGATCCACGACGATCAGGGCACGTTCGACGGTCGCGCCGGCGTCACGGAGGGCTTCGACGGCGTCGACCAGACTCGTCCCGGTCGTAACGATGTCTTCGACGACGACGACGTCCTCGCCATCCTCGAGGGCTCCCTCGATCAGGTTCGCTGTCCCGTAATCCTTGCGCTGTTTGCGTGCGATGACGTACGGGACGCCCGCTGCAACGCTCGTGGCCGCCGCGAGGGGGACGCCACCGAGGGCGACGCCGCCGAGTTTCGTATCGCCCTCGAGACGGTCGGCGAACGCCTCGGCAATCAACTCGAGACACCGTGGATCGGTTTCGAAGAGGTATTTGTCGACGTAGTAGTCGCTGGTGCCGCCGTGGGAGAGTTCGAACTCGCCGAAACGAACTGCGTCCGCCGCGCGCAATGCATCGATGAGGTTCTGGTTGGCCATTGTCGGTGCTGGTGCGCCCGAACGAGTTAAACGGTCTGAAACCGACCGGGCTTCACCACCCTCACTGGTTCGAACGACAGTGAACGGCGTCGCGTTGGGAATCGTCACGAACTCGTTCGGCCCGGGTGAGTGACACTCACCGATTCGACAGTTCGTTCCCCTCACCCGAACGTATTCGGAGGAACGCCGATGGGTGCGCCACGAGAACAGTGATTTGTATGACGACACTCGACGTACGTACGATTCCACCGGTCGACCGACATCCAACGATTCACGACGCGTTCGCCGAACTCGACCCTGGCGAGTCGTTGACGATTATCAACGATCACGAACCGAAACCGTTGTTCTATGAGTTCCAGGCCGAAGTACCGACGTTCGACGCCGATGGCTACACCGTCGACCAAACCGAACCGGGACGGTTCGTTGCGGAGTTTCCGAAACACTCGGCGGAGTAACAGGACGCGGCTGGCGTTCGAGCCACCTGGTGCGTTACACAATTACATAGGGTGGGGAGAAGCCCGCGTTGCGTTCGGGGATCATGATCTGTCGATTCCTGGCAATTCGATAGTTATTACGAACTAATACATCGTTCACCACCACGATTTATCCATAAATGGAGGTAAAACATCAAGTAGAAATCGGCGGCAACAAGACGTAACAGCTAATGTCTCACCAATAGAAGCTTGCCACGGTGGATTCGAATGGTGCGTTATGGTAGGTGGTTGATATATGGGTGATACTGAAAAAGAGTCGACGGCTCGAACGGGCTGTACGACGCCATCGTTAGATCTCGTTTTCGAACTGCTCGCAGATCGTCGTCGACGAAGGGCGCTCTACTACCTCCACAATCTTCCGGACGGGGTGGCGACTGTCGAAGAGATCGCCGAGTACATCCTCACCCACGACTCAGCGCTCGCAGAGGTCTCGGAGGGTCGACATCAGTTGATGACGGCACTCCACCACATTCACCTGCCGAAACTCGAGGAAGCGGGCGTCATCGAACACGATGCCCGCAGCCAGACGGTTCGCTACTGGACACAACCCTCTCTCGAAGAGTGGCTCGAGCACGCCTACCACAAAGAGTGCGTCCAGTAGTGGGCCAGCGGGCAGGTAGCAGGCAGACGATTGGGCCCGGACGGTGAAGCGTAGCCATCGCCCGTACAGTCCTTTTCGACCGGTAGTGGACGATATTTCACCGCGATCATCATTCCACACACCATAGCACGAAGCGAGATCCGATCGACGTAACACGAACGCAGGGTCGGTTCTGGACGTTGATAGGGCTACAGGTACGGTCGAAACGCGTTGATAATCACCATTCCGGCGGCGACGACGACCGCGACCATCGCCACGAGTGGGTTCAACAGACCGAGCAGCGCGAACGGGATGACGATGGCGTTGTAACTCAGTGCCAGTCGCGTGTTCTGTCGCATCCGGTGTTCGGCCACAGTAGCCACCTCGAACGCCGTTTCGATCGCTTCGAGATCGTCGTTCGCAATGGCCAGATCGCCGGCGTCCGAAGCCAGATCGGTTCCGCTCCCGAGCGAAATGCCGAGATCGGCTTCTGCCAGAGCGGGGGCATCGTTCGTCCCGTCCCCAATCATCGCGACACTGGACTCCCGTCGCAGTTGTTCGATCGCGGCAACTTTGCCAGCTGGGGAGACACCCGCAATCGTCGCGGCTACGTGGGGGTGCTCGTCGAACGTCGCCGTCGCTTCGGCGTCGTCGCCGGTCATCACGAGTACTTCGAGGTCACGTTCACTGAGGCTCGTGATCGTCTCCCCCCAGTCCGTTCGGGGTTCGTCGCCAACGACGACGACGCCATCGGCGGCGCCATCTGTCCCGACGAGAATCGGGAGTCTCCCACCAGTCCGGGCCGACCGTGCCTGTGCCTCGAGTTCCTCGCTCACCGACCAGCCGCGGTCGTCGAAGAGGCCGGGGTGACCGACGAGGACGCGCGACCCGTCGACGACGCCCTCGACACCGGTCGCGTGGTTCGTAAACTCGCTGACCTCGTGGCTCGTATCCGTCGGTTGCGTAGGTGACGTCGGAGATCCCCCATCGGGTTCGATCGACGATTCGTCGCTCTCGCGCTCGGCGTTGCCGAACGCTCGAACGATCGCCTCGCCCGCAGGATGTGCAGCGCGTCGCTCGAGGGCGGCAGCAGCGGAAAGCGTGGCAGACGGGGCATCCGCGTCGAGGACAGTCATCTCGCCGCTGGTCAGGGTGCCCGTCTTGTCGAAGACGACGGTGTCCACGGCGGCGATGCGGCCGAACACGGTAGCGTCGAAAACGGCGATGCCGCGGTCGAGGGCGGCTTCGATGGCGGTGGCAATCGAAAGGGGAGTCGCGACGCCGATCAGCCACGGCGAGGCCACGAAACTGACCGCGAGGGCTGCCAGCAGCGCGTCGTCGACGCCGCCACCGAGGAGGAGGGTAACGACGGCGACGAAAACGGTGAGCACCCCCAGACCAGCGAGGACGCGACCGGCGCGGGCGTCGACCCGACGGTGGATGCCGTGGGTCGCACTCTGGAGGTTCCACACCGTCTCGGTCAATCGATCGATGCTGCTCGCCCCCTGCTCGCCGACCGAGATCACGGCCGCGCCGCCAATGACGACCGACCCGCCGATGACGTCGTCACCCGCGGTCTTCGTGATCGGCACCGATTCGCCGGTCATGATCGCCTCGTCGACGGTACACGGCCCCTCCTCGAGCACGCCGTCGACCGGGATTCGCTCGCCCTGTTTGACGAGCACCGTTTCAGCTGGCTCGAGCGTGTGAACGGGAACGTCGGTCGTCCTTCCATCGGCCTCGTACCGGTGGGCGGTGTCGACTTGCGAAATCGTCAGTGCGGTGAGCGTGTCGAGTGCGCGTCGTTTGACCTGGGATTCGTACAGCAGTGCCCCCATTACCAGCGCGGCGATGACGATAACGAGGTCGAAGTAGACGTGCGTATGGCCGGCCAGAACGGCGACGGTGCTGTAACAGAACGCGCTCACGATGGTGACGGCCGCGAGGAGATCGACGGTCGGCCGACGCATCTTCAGGCTGATGTACGCCCCCCGGAGCAGCGGCTTTCCGGTGATGTAGAGGACGATGCCAGTCAGCACGAAGTAGACCCGCAAAAAGAGGACACCACTGTCGGTGAACAGCTCCTCGAACGTGTGCAGTGGGCTGTTGGGGAGGAACGGCGCCAGATACGCCGGGTACAGCATGGTCACGTACGGCAACAGGAGGAACGAGCCGAATACGACGCCGAGGATGTATCGGACGTCCATCATGTCTTCCGTCCGCCGTTTCCGAATCCCGGACATCTCTCGAGCGCGTCGCGTCTCGCCAGTCGTTGCCGCCGTCCCGGATCCCTCGGCGTTCTCTCGAAGGTATGCCGTGTAGCCCAGTGTACTCAGGGCATCCTCGAGCGCCTCGTCAGTACACCCTGCGGGATCGTACGTCACGCGAATCGATTCGGTTACGTGGCTCGCCTCGGCGTCCACGACTCCCGGTTGGTCGCGGGCGACGGACTCGAGGAACGCTTCGCAGGTGATCGTGCGCATGCCGTCGATTCGGAGGAAGGTTCGACGGTTCCCACCCGGTTCATCTTCAGTCGTCGTCTCATCGTCGTCTTCGACCTCGTGGTCGTCGATGGATGCGTCCCCGGCTGAGGCACCGGCGATCGAGGCGTCGGCGACCTGTGATGCTGTCTCGTCGATATCGGAATCGGATGGCGACGAGCTGTTGGAACCGGACGTGTGTTGGGATATCGTACGTGGTGTGGGCGACGATGGCTCCGTAATTGGGCCGACGGTATCCCAGACGTTCCGACACCCAATCGAACAAAAACTCGCGGTGGCCCCCTCGAGTGTGAGGGTTGGGTCGGTGTCGTCACGGCCGCACACCGAACACTGTTCCGAGGGCGTCCGCTCGTGGTCACGAGGCTCAGTCATCGACACTCACCCGCCGACGCGTGGCACCCGTTCGGTTCTCACCGGCTTCCTGGGGCACCGGGGAGGAGTCCATTGGCGAGCGTACGGACGCCACGACTTAAACGGATTCGAAACTGCGTCGGGATCCGTACCGAACCCAACCCACAGGCCGACACTGGAGAGAACACCAGAAAAGCCATTAGACCGTCGTTTTAACCGCTCAGAAAGCGTTTCCGGTGCGAATTGCGAACCGTGAGAGTCAAACCTGCCGGCCGACAGGGTTGCACCAGATGGAAGACCGTGGGTTCGATCTCGAGACCCGACTCAGCGACGAGGCCAGCATACACGGAATGCGCTCGCTGGCCCCGACTGATCGGATCGATGCCCGGAGTTATCGCGCCGAACCGCCAAACGGTGGGCTCCCGGTTCTCGAGGCCGACGAACACCTGATCTTCGGCTCACAGAACTATCTCGGGCTGACTGCCGACCAGCGCGTCCAGAACGCAGCCCGCCAGGCCGCCGCATCCGTCGGCACTGGTGCCGGCGGCAGTCGACTCACGACCGGCGATACGATCGTCCACCACGACCTCGAGCGACTGCTCGCCGAAACCCTGGGGACGGATCGAGCCTTGACCTTCCCCTCGGGTTATGCGACGAACGTCGGGACGATACGAGCGCTCGAACCGGACGTGGTGTTCGTCGACGCCTACACGCACGTCAGCAGTCTCGAGGGGTGCCAGCTGTCAGGGACGGAGGTCGTCCCCTACGATCACTGTGATCCCGACGACCTCCGGGCGGCCATGGACCGCTACACCGGAACCGAACGAGAGACGGTCACGGGCGATGGTGGCGAGTCAGTCGACGAATCCTGGCTCGTCGTCACCGATTCGACGTTCATGCTCGACGGAGCCGTTGCGCCACTGCACGCCATCTGCGATGTCGCCGAGTCCGTTGGAGCCTGGGTAATGGTCGACGAAACCCACGCCACGGGGTTGTACGCCCGCGGCGGCGGCATCGTCCAGGCCGAAGGTGTTGCCGACCGCGTCCACGTGCAGATGGGATCGCTCTCGAGTGCGCTCGCCAGCCAGGGCGGCTACATCGCTGGTACCGACGCCTTGATCGAGTGGGTGCTCAATCGAGCACCGCCGTTCGTCGAATCGACGGGGTTGACGCCGATGGCCGCAGCAGCGGCGAGCGAGGCACTTCACCTCTCGAAACACGGGGATCAGCGCGAACAGTTGTGGGAAAACGTCGCCCATCTCCGTGAGGGCGTCGCTGGGATGGGGTATGACGTCCGTGGCGACTCACAGATTCTCGCAGTCGAGTGCGGGACTGTCGAAACGGCACGCGAACTAACCGACGCACTCACCGCCCGTGGTGTGATCGTCCAGCCACCGAGGACGCCCCTCCAAACCGATCTCACTGATTGCACCGTCCCGGTGGATACGACCGTCACGATTTTACCGTCGGCTGCGCACACCCGCGGACAGGTAATGGCCTGTCTCGAGGCGTTTCAGGACGCAGGTGACGCCTGCGATCTGTTGTAGTTTACCGGAAGTTGTCGCCGAGTAGTCCTGCGGTCTGGTGTCGTCTGGGACGGGGTCGTCGCCGTGTACTCGTTCACGATCATTTTGCGGTCAGTACAGCGTTCACCAGGTGTATGGCGAATTGCGTCCGCAGACAAGCAGCGAATCGCGTTCACCAGCCGAGCGGCGAATTCGATTAGAAGAAGTCTGAGAGCCCCGACTGGCCGTCGTCATCGGCTTCCTCGGTCGACTCGTCATCGTCGGTGGCTTCCTCCGTGGCCTCTTCACTCGAGGCATCGTCGCCGAACGTATCCTCGAGGGAGGCGGTCTCGGTTGATGCCGACTCGTCTGTCTCGCTCGTGTCAGAGTCGCTCGATTCTGGCCCATCGAAGAAGGCCGAGCCGGAGTGCTCGACCGTCTCCTGGGCGCGACGCTCGGCCGCGTCCGCGACGACCGACTCGACCTTGTTCGTGTCGGCTCCGCTTCCCGTGATGAACGAGACTTCCTTTTCGTCGAGGTCGTAGGCGGCGGTCATCGCGACGGTGAGGTCGCGGTTGCGACAGAGGTGCGACATCGCCGAGAGGAACGGGAGAATCTCCTGGCGGACAGTCGCGACGCTCGCGCCCTCCCGGTCGGCGATCCGCTGGGCGATGGCATCTCGACGGTCGCGCGTCCCTCGCGTCCGTCCGAGCTTCGACCAGTAACTCGGCGGGCCATACCGCGTCCACCCGCCTTTGGGTTCGCGCCTCGAGGCGGCGACGCCGGCGGCGATGTTGTCCGTCGCGTATCGCCAGTACGAGTAGTCCTGTGTCGCTCGTACCCGGCCCAGCCAGCGATCGGCGTTGCTCATGAACTCGTAAGCGTCGGCGAGTTCGGCACCCGAGTAGTCTTTGGGGACGTTGTCCTCGACCCAGTTGAGCAGGTCGTCGGGCGTCTCGTCGACGTCGTAGGCGGCCAACAGCGCGCCATGGGCGTCTTTCTCCTTGATGAGGGCGTCCAGGAAGTCGAAGATCCCCTCGGTGGTGTCGCGCTCGCTGGTCACGACGTCGTCGACCGTCAGCCGGGAGGCCCCGTCGGCGACCGCCTGCAGATCGTTGACGGCCGATCGCAGGTCGCCGCTGGTCGCCTCCGCGATCTTTCGAAGCGCCTCTTCCTCGAACTCGATCCCTTCGCGTCGACAGATGTCCCGGAGCACGGGGACGATCGAGCGGGCAGAAACGTCACGGAACTCGATCGTCTCACAGAAGTTCCGCAGAGACTGGCTCATGTCGTAGAACTCGTTGGCGACGAGGACGATCGGCTGCCCGGCCGATTTAACTACTCGAGTCACCTCCCTCGAGCCGCCATAGTCGGCGTTGCCGTGGAAGTTGTCGGCTTCGTCGAGGATCACGAGTCGCCGGCCGCCGCTGCCGCCGGTGAGCGTGCCGCTTTTTGATGCCTCTCCGGCGACCCGTTTGATGACGTCGGCCTGGCGGTCGTCGCTGGCGTTGAGTTCCATCACCGGCCACCCCATGTCGTTGGCCAGCGCGTGGGCCGCCGAGGTCTTCCCGATACCGGGACTGCCGTGGACGATGACTGCTTTCCGGTGCTCGTCCCACGTCTTCGCCCACTCCTCGAGTTGATCGCGGGCTTTGTTGTTCCCCCGTACCTCCGACAGCGTCGTCGGCCGGTACGTTTCGGTCCAGTCACTCATTGAGGGTTGATTGGAGTGAGTCGCGTTTAGTGGTTGCGGGTCAGTCCTCGGTGACCGTTTTCAGGTCGAGGCGGGGTGCGATGTCTTCGTACGTATCGTCGCTCGAGACGATAGTCTCTCCGTTCGATTCCACGAGGTGAAGCGCATCGAACGGGGTAAACCCGTGGTCTTCCACGTATGTCGCCGCCGTAACCACCGTCTCTACGTTACCGCGTACTTCGACGAGACTGGTGGCGTTTGCAACAACGCGTTCGGTATCACGTTCCTCGCGGTAGGCGACCATCAGGAGCTCGATAAGCGTGAACTGGGATGTCCACAACTCGTCACGGCGCTCTCGGTACACTGCCTCGGCGGCGTTTCCGAGCCAGTCGTCGTCCTTGATCAGTGCGAGAAGAAAATCGGTTTCCGCATACATTTACTGTCCAGCCTCGTCGAGCGCTGCTTCACGCGCTTCGTTACGAAGTTCGTCGACCGACTTTTCGACGTCCGCAAATTCGTCCCTGAGCGCCTCGAGCGGGTCGTCCGCAACTGGGATCAATTTGACACCATCGGGCAACTGAACGACGTGGTATCGGTTTCCATATCGCTCTCGAATCTCCTTCGGGAGCGTGAGACGACCACGGTCGTCCAGTGCTACGTTTACCATGTCTCGGTGTACTGTGGGCGAAAACAAAAGCGTTCCCCACATAAATGGTAATACCCATCCCGACTCCATCAGGTGGAACGTGTCTTTACATTCGTTCACTCGGTTCAGTCGCCTCGAGCCTGCCGTTCGCGTGGAAGGGTGACGGTGACGATCGTTCCTCGTGGCGAATTGTCCTCGATGGAGAGATCGCCACCAATCTCCTCGAGAACGGTCGTTACCAGGTAGAGCCCGGTACCCATTCCGGTTCCGCGATCGAGACGCATACTTGGGTCGGCGAGGGACTCCTTCTGGGCGTCCGAGATGCCCACCCCGTCGTCGGCGATGATGAGCGTGGCCTCGGACTCGGTCGCCTCGACGGTAACGACGATGTGGGGGTGCTCCCGATCGGTGTGCACGGCTGCGTTCGTGAGCAGATGGCGACAGACCGAGCCGAGAAGCGGCGAAGCGGTGACCGGAACCGAATCAGTACGTCCTCGTCGGTCGATGTCGAGCGCGTTGTCGGTCTCATCGCGGACGCGCGCAATCTCTGCCTCCAGTACCGCGGTGAGGTCGACGGTAACGGTGCCGAGTGCACTCTCCCTCGAGAGGACGTCGATCAACTCCGCTGCCGTCTCGGTGAGGTCGAGAGCGTGTCGAGCGGCCTCGAGCAGCGAGTCGACGACGGCGTCACCGCTCTCGTCGGTGTGTTCGTACAGCTGATCACCACGGCCGACGATCATGCTCACGTCGTCTCTGATGCCGGTCTGGAGGAGGTGGTTGAGCATCGCGAGGCGGTGATTGCGATCGCGAAGTTTCCGTTTGCTCTCGGCCCGTTCGATCGCGTAGCGCAGGGTTCGAAGCAACAACTCGCCCGTGATGGTGCCTTTAACGAGGTAGTCCTGTGCCCCGCGTCGGATCGCATTCGCTCCGGTCTGGACGTCGTTACGACCGGTCAGTACGACCACCGGGAGTGTCGGTGCGTGGGCGATCATTCGTTCGACCGTGTCGATCCCTCGGCTATCGGGAAGGTTGAGATCGAGTAAGACGACGTCCGGTGTATTTTCCGTGACGTGCGCGAGGCCGTCACCAAGGGTACCGGCGTGGTCGATCGTCTCGATCGCGACGTGCGTGTCTCCGTCGTGGGCACCGACGTTCGCCTGCTGTTCGACCAGCAGTCGCTGAACGAACTGGGCGTCGTCGAGGCTGTCTTCGACGATCAACAGGTCGGCACCGGACGAAGACTCCATGCGCAGGCCAATACAGCGATACCACTATTCGTTTTCGGTGTTGGCCAGGTCGAAGCTACCAGAATCGTCGCAATCAATTCACGGCGAACCCAACCCTCCTTCTCAGCCGTCTTATCGTTCGACTGTTGCGTAGGGGTCGGTTTTCCTGCCAACCCGTCCGAATAGTTATGAGACCGCGCTCAGAACGGGAGGTATGGTCGACCACCAAACAGACATTCCAGCGTCATCACAGACGGCGCTCGAGGCACTGTCGCTGTTGACCAAAAAGTGGCAACCGGTGGTCATTGTGACCCTCCATCATCATGAGCCGATGGGCTTTAACGCACTTCTCGAGTCGATCCCAGGGGTCTCGGGGAAAGTACTCTCCGAAACGCTCGAGACGCTTGGTGAGAACGGACTCGTGGAGCGACGCGTCGTGAGTGAGTCACCGTTGCGCGTCGAGTACGAATTAACGATTGCGGGTGCCGAGATGGAACCGGTGTTCGATGCACTGAGCACGTGGGGTGAACGCCACCTCTCGGCTTCGTCGCCAACGGTCGTCGTGGCCGATAGCGACCGGCGACTGACCGAAATGTATCAGCAGTGGCTCACCGATCACTTCACCGTTCGGCGCGCACACACCAGTGATGAACTCGAGGCCGCACTCGACGGCAGCACGGACGTGCTCGTTTGTGACGAAGACGTGCCAGGGACGTCGGTCGGTGCACTTCTCGAGTCCGTTCAGGCGGCCTGTCGAACGATCGTGCTGGTCGGTGACCGTCCGCCGTTCGACATCCTCGAGTACGACTGTGACGCCCTCTACAGAAAGCCGGTGATCCAGGAGACGCTACACGAAGCGATCACCGAGCAGCTGCGGAGACAGGGGGAGTCCGAGTTCGCGCGCGAACAGGCCTCCCTGCTCGCGAAACGGGCGTTGCTCGAGGACGCCTACACCAGGGTTCGTCTCGACGATGTCGACGGCTATACTGCCCTCCGTGAACGCCTCGAGGCGCTCGAAGCGAAAACCGTCGAATGAACGGGCACAGTGATGTAACCGGCCGACGCTGCCAATGGCAATGCGTGGTCGCACAGCCGTAACCACTTACCTGTGGGTAACCTCACGGTTACAATTGTGTTGGCGAAAGATAATGTCCACGGGGGACGGAGTAGCTATTGGTCGAATTCAACCGGGATTACGCCGGTTCTAGCGACCCACTCGAGGATGGATCGTCATGCTGACGCTGTAGGAAGGGGGTACGTTCAACCACGCCTGCAGCGGAATCCGATCCTCGGCTCACCGGGGATTCGGCCACTCACAGTCGTCGTTCGACGTGAAACCAGGGAATACGTGTGACGAGTTCGAGACCCGAATGCAGTGACAGATGGATCGTGACCGTGACGCCCGAACGGCGTACGGTGGTGGTGTGTCACTGTCACTAAATCCGTTTTGTGTGGCTGTTCGTGTATCGAGTCAGGACAGGCTATTGTCGTTTTCGTAATCATTGCGCTGTCACGTTACGTGTTACTCGACCAGTGATTCATCGAGTAAACGAATGGGCACCTGATGGCGCGCGCCAACGGGTCGTTTGTTACATCCTCAAGAAGGGGGGTGAAATAAATAGTGTCATGGTCTACCGTGTGGGGAACTGACATAGTATCATGCAGTCGGATATAAGGACAGGGGTGCCGTTTTAGGTCGTTGATGTCTTGCGATTACCTCGACGTACACGGTTGTACACTGGTGCGTGAAAACTGCCAATATCTGTCACAGCGCCAGGTTTATATACACCATCGAGCCTTGGAGCCGGATACAATGTCGACACCACACGACACCGGCTCTGAGCCCACTCAGGGCGGTCGAGTTCTTCCAGGGCACGTTAGATTCTACTGACGAAATCGCAACGACACGCGTTTTCGATACGACCCTGCGCGACGGTGAACAGTCCCCCGGTACGTCGTTTACAGCCGACGACAAACGCGAAATTGCTCGGATTCTGGACGAGATGGACACCCACGTCATCGAGGCGGGATTCCCCGTCAACTCCGACGCCGAGTTCGAGGCCGTTTCAGAGATTGCCGCCTCGACGGACACGACGACGTGCGGGTTGGCCCGCGTCGTCGACACAGACGTCGAAGCCGCGCTCGAGACGGGCGTCGAAATGGTACACGTCTTCGTTTCCACGAGCGACGTCCAGATCGAAGACTCGATGCACTCGAGCCGTGAGACCGTCGTCGAACGGGCAATCGAGTCGGTCGAACGAGTCACCGAGGCCGGAGCAACCTGCATGTTCTCGCCAATGGACGCCACCCGAACCGACGAGGCGTTCCTCATCGAGGTCATCGAGGCCGTCACCGAGGCGGGCACCGACTGGATCAACATTCCCGATACCTGTGGGGTTGCGACCCCGCGGCGATTCTACGACCTGATCGAGACGGTGGCCAACCATACCGAGGCGCGCATTGACGTCCACACCCACGACGACTTCGGGCTGGCGACGGCGAACGCGCTGGCCGGAATCGAAGCGGGTGCCGACCAGGCGCAGGTCTCGGTGAACTCCATCGGCGAGCGCGCCGGCAACGCCGCTTACGAGGAGTTCGTGATGGCCGTCGAGTCGGTCTACCAGGCCGACACCGGTATCGATACCACGCGAATTACAGAACTCTCCCAGGTCGTCGCCGACCGTAGCGGGGTTCCAGTTCCCTCGAACAAACCCGTCGTCGGTGCGAACGCCTTCTCCCACGAGAGCGGTATTCACGCCGCCGGCGTCATCGAGAACGCCGACACGTTCGAACCCGGCGTGATGACCCCCGAGATGGTCGGCGCGCGCCGTCGACTCGTCCTGGGAAAGCACACGGGTACCCACTCCGTCCGCGAACGGCTGGTCGAAACCGGGTTCGACCCGACGGAAACGGAGGTTCGGGCTATCACCCGTCGCGTCAAAGACTACGGGGCGGAAAAACGCCGCGTCACGGTCACCGACCTCGAGCGATTCGCCGAAGCGGAGGGCGTCGCACGACTCCCCGACCAGGACATGGAGGAGGTGCGAGCGTAAACATGTCCGTTACGGCCGCTTCCAACCGCCAGCACCGGCTGGCATCTCGAGCGGATGATTCGTGCAACGTTTGCCAGCCGGGGAAGGATTATATGCTTCCGGGTCACAAACTGTGTAGTAATGACGACCCGCGCCACGGATTCGGCTCGCTGTGCCCACAGCGGCGCGGTCGCTGCGCTCATTATTGTAGGGGCAGCCTAGCCCCTATTCACCCCCTTCCTCGACGCGAATTTGCACCTTACCAAGCGAGCAGCAATTGCGACACCGCAGCGACCAGGGATACACCCCCGACGATGTCACAGACACAGCCACCAACGGACACACGAACGCGAACACCCCGTTACACGACGGGACGGAGGTATCGATATCGATGAGCGAACGAGCGCCCACGGTTCCACCAGCGACGGAGACCACGTACGACGGCGACGCCGACGACGAAACGGCACCGACGACCACCAACGCCTCGAGGAGCGAGACCCATTCGACCCCAGTCACCTCGGGTGCCGAAGCGGTCGTTCGCGCCCTCGAGAACGCTGGCGTCGAGTACGCCTTCGGCGTCCAGGGTGGAGCGATCATGCCCGTCTACGACGCCCTGTACGATTCGACCATTCGTCACGTGACGATGGCCCACGAACAGGGGGCGTCCCACGCGGCGGACGCCTACGGGATTGTCTCGGGTGACCCTGGTGTCTGCCTGGCGACGTCTGGCCCCGGCGCGACGAATCTGGTGACGGGCATCGCCGACGCCGACATGGATTCCGATCCGATGATCGCGCTGACCGGGCAGGTCCCGACGGCGATGGTCGGCAACGACGCGTTCCAGGAGACAGACACGACAGGCGTGACGGCACCGATCACGAAGGCCAACACGTTCGCGACCGATCCGAACCGGGTCGGGACTGACGTCGGCGAGGCGTTCGCACTCGCGAAGGCCGGCCGCCCCGGCCCGACGCTCGTCGACCTCCCAAAAGACGTCACCCTCGAGGAGACCACCGGCGACGCCGACCCACCGGAAGCGAAAACGCCGGACACGTACGACGTTCCCGACCGGGCCGATTCGGATACGGTTCGTCGCGCTGCCAGGCGGATCGAGCAGTCCTCGAGGCCGGTCATGCTCCTGGGTGGCGGCGTGATCAAAGGCGACGCGACCGAGGCCGTGCGTGCGTTCGCGACCGAACACGAGATTCCGGTCGTGACGACCATGCCCGGTCAGGGCGCGTTCCCCGAGGATCACGACCTCGCGATGGAGATGGCCGGCATGCACGGCACCGGCTACGCCAACATGGCGATCACCCACTGCGACACGCTCATCGGCATCGGTACCAGGTTCGACGACCGGTTGACCGGGGGCATCGAGACCTTCGCCCCCGACGCAGAGCTGATCCACGTCGATATCGATGCGGCCGAGATCAGCAAGAACATCCACGCGGAGTACCCGCTCGTCGGCGACGCCGCGACGGTCACCGAACAGCTGGCCGCTGCGATAACCGAGTCCCCCAGCGCTACCAAGTGGCGCGCCCAGTGCCAGCAGTGGAAGTCGACGTACTCCATGGCCTACGAGACGCCCGACGACGAGCCACTGAAACCGCAATTCGTCGTCGAAGCCCTCGACGAGGCCACGAGCGACCGGGCCATCGTCACCACCGGCGTCGGCCAGCACCAGATGTGGGCCTGCCAGTACTGGACGTACACCGAACCCAGAACCTGGGTCTCGAGTCACGGCCTCGGTACGATGGGCTACGGACTGCCGGCCGCCATCGGAGCCAGACTCGCTGCCGACGACGACCAAGAGGTAATCTGCTTCGAAGGAGATGGCTCGTTCCTGATGACGATTCAGGAGCTGGCGGTCGCTGTTCGCGAGAACCTCGACATCACGGTCGCCGTGCTCAACAACGAGTACATCGGCATGGTTCGCCAGTGGCAGGACGCCTTCTTCGAGGGCCGACACTCGGCCTCGGAGTACAACTGGTGTCCGGCGTTCGACACCCTCGCAGAGGCGTTCGGCGCGAAAGGATTCAGGATCGACGACTACGACGAGGTCGCCGACACGATCCAGGCTGCCCTCGACTACGAAGGCCCCTCGGTGATCGACGTCCACATCGACCCGGGAGCGAACGTCTACCCGATGGTGCCAAGCGGCGGCGACAATGGACAGTTCGCCCTGTCGGAGGAGCAATTATGACCGGACTGGACGGACCCGCACCCGAGGAGCGACCAACGCCGGCAGGGAAACGCAACGAACTCGGGATCCGTGTCGATCCGGAGGCCGAAGCCGCCAGAGAGCCACGACGAACGGTGATCTCGGCGCTCGTCAAACACGAACCCGGCGTCCTCTCTGAGGTCTCGGGGCTGTTCTCGAGACGGCAGTTCAACATCGAGAGCCTCACCGTCGGGCCCACAGAGTCAGACGACACCGCCCGCATAACGGTCGTCGTCGAGGAGCCGGATCCGGGGATCGAACAGGTTAAAAAGCAGCTCCGGAAGCTGCTGTCGGTCATGGCCGTCAGCGAGCTCGAGCCAGACGCGATGCGCCGGGAGTTGGCGCTCGTGAAGGTGAACGCGACGCGCCCGGATCGGGTCGCTGCCGTCGCGGACATGTACGGCGGCAAGACAGTCGACGCCACCCCGGAGACAGCGACAATCGAGGTCACCGGGTCACGCCAGAAGATCGACGCCGCAATCGATGCCTTCGGACAGTTCGGTATCCGGGAGATTTCCCGAACCGGCACGACGGCGATGGCCCGCGGAACCGACGACACGGCCGCCAAAACCCACACGCACGCACAGCCTGACGACCAGATACACACCGTTCCAGCAGACGATGACTGATCAACACACCAATACCGACACTGACGACGCATTTACGACGAATATCTACTACGGCGACGACGCCGACGCCAGCCATATCCAGGACAAAACCGTGGCCGTTCTCGGCTACGGGAGCCAGGGCCACGCCCACGCGCTGAACCTGCACGACAGCGGGGTCGACGTCGTGGTCGGCCTGCGCGAGGACTCCTCCTCGTGGCCCCAGGCGGAATCCGACGGACTCCGGGTGACGACGCCCGACGACGCGACGGCCGAGGCCGACGTCGTCATGTTCCTCGTCCCCGACACCATCCAGCCGGCGGTCTTCGAGGCCGTCGAGGACGGTCTCGAGGAGGGCAACACCGTCATGTTCGCCCACGGCTTCAACATCCACTACAACCAGATTTCGGTACCTGAGAACGTCGACGTGACGATGGCCGCCCCGAAGGGGCCGGGCCACATCGTCCGCCGGGATTACGAAAACGGCGGCGGTACCCCGGCGCTGATCGCCGTCTACCAGGATTACACCGGCGAGGCTAAACAGGAGGCACTCGCCTACGCACAGGCGATCGGCGGCACCCGCGCGGGCGTTGTCGAGACGACGTTCCGCGAGGAGGTCGAATCCGACCTCTTCGGCGAGCAGGCCGTCCTCTGTGGCGGCGTGACCTCGCTCGTCAAACACGGCTTCGAGACGCTCGTTGACAACGGGTACGCCCCCGAGATGGCCTACTTCGAGTGCCTGAACGAACTCAAACTCATCGTCGACCTGATGTACGAAGACGGGATCGGCGGCATGTGGTACTCCGTGAGCGACACGGCCGAGTACGGTGGCCTCACCCGCGGCGACCGAATCGTCGACGAGACAGTGCGCGAGAACATGGAGGCGGTTCTCGAGGAAGTCCAGAGCGGCGAGTTCGCCCGCGAGTGGATCAACGAGAACCAGGCAGGGCGACCGTCCTACACTCAGCTCAAACGCCACGACGAGGAACACGAGATCGAGGAGATCGGTGCCCCGCTGCGCGATCTGTTCGAGTGGGAGGATGAATCGAGCGACAACGAACCGGCGGAAGTTCCGGCAGACGACTAACGAGGAATAACGAGGAATTCACGATGACACGACAGACGAACTCGAGCGAGACGACGAAACCCGACCGACAGAACCGACCGAAATCGCGAGCGACGATGGGCGAGATCAGCCACGCCAACCCCTACACGGGCGAGACCTCCGGTCAGTTGTTCAACCGCGGCCCCATCGTGATCGCCGACGGCGGTGAGGCGAACTCCGTCGAGCCGGGTGAACAACCGGTGGACGCGGACGAGCCTGCGACGGAGACGATGAAATCGGTGAGCCACACGCCCCCGCACAACGCCGACGACGCGAACGCGGTGTTCGAACGCGGTGGGAGCGAACGCGCCGAGCCAGACGCAGACGTAGACGAATGAGCGACGGAACGCTCTACGACAAGGTCTGGGATCGACACACCGTCACCCGACTGCCGACCGGCCAGGATCAGCTGTTCGTCGGTCTCCACCTCATCCACGAGGTGACGAGTCCCCAGGCGTTCGGGATGCTCAGAGAGCGCGACCTCGAGGTCGCCTACCCCGACCTGACCCACGCGACGGTGGATCACATCGTGCCGACCTCGAGCAAGGAACGGCCCTACCCCGACACCGCAGCCGAGGAGATGATGGCCGAACTCGAGGACAACGTTCGCGAGTCGGGCATCGAGTTCTCCCATCCCGATACCGGCGAACAGGGCATCGTTCACGTCATCGGGCCTGAGCAGGGACTGACCCAGCCCGGCACGACGATCGTTTGTGGTGACTCCCACACATCCACACACGGTGCATTCGGTGCGCTGGCGTTCGGAATCGGCACGAGCCAGATTCGGGACGTGCTCGCGACGGGCACCGTCGCGATGGAGAAACAGCAGGTTCGCAAGATCGAGGTCACCGGCGAGCTCGCCGAGGGCGTCGAGGCGAAGGACGTCATCCTCGAGATCATCCGCCGTCTCGGTACCGAGGGCGGCGTCGGCTACGTCTACGAGTACGCCGGCGAGGCCATCGAGAACCTCAGCATGGAAGGACGGATGTCCATCTGTAACATGTCGATCGAAGGTGGGGCTCGCGCGGGCTACGTCAACCCCGACGAGACCACCTACGATTGGCTCGAGGGCCGCGACCGGGTCCCCGAGGGCGAGGCGTTCGAGGATCGAAAACAGTACTGGGAGTCCATCCGGTCTGACGAAGACGCCGAGTACGACGACGTCGTCACGATCGACGGGAGCGAACTCGAGCCGGTCGTCACCTGGGGAACGACCCCCAGCCAGGGTGTCGGCGTTACCAAGCCGATTCCCGACCCGGAGGAGCTTCCTGCGGACAAGGTCGAAACGGCTCGTCGCGCCCAGGAACACATGCGCGTCGACCCCGGCGAGACGATGGAGGGGTACCCGATCGACGTCGCCTTCCTGGGCTCGTGTACGAACGCCCGTCTTCCCGACCTCCGTCGAGCCGCGAAGGTCGTCGACGGTCGCGAGGTCGATCCGGACGTTCGCGCGATGGTCGTCCCCGGTAGCCAGCGAGTCAAGGCCGCAGCCGAAGCGGAGGGACTGGATCGGGTCTTCACCGAGGCCGGCTTCGACTGGCGCGGTGCCGGCTGTTCGATGTGTCTCGGCATGAACGAGGATCAACTCGAGGGCGACGAAGCCTGCGCGAGTTCCTCGAATCGAAACTTCGTGGGCCGCCAGGGGAGCAAGGACGGTCGGACGGTGCTCATGAACGCCCGGATGGTCGCCGCGGCGGCGATCAACGGCGAAGTGACTGACGTGCGAGCGATGAAGGAGGTGACGCTCAATGAGTGAGTACGAAAACGGAACGAACGACCTCGAGATTCCGAGCGTCGAGTCGGTTGCCGGAAGCGGCGTCGCCATCCGCGGCAACGACATCGACACCGACCAGATCATCCCCGCTCGGTTCATGAAGGTCGTCACGTTCGATGGCCTGGGCGAGTTCGCGTTCTTCGATCTGCGATTCGATGACGACGATACCGAAAAGGAACATCCGCTGAACGAACCAGCTCACCGGGACGCCTCGGTGATGGTCGTCAACGCCAACTTCGGCTGTGGCTCCTCGCGAGAGCACGCCCCGCAGGCGCTCATGCGCTGGGGAATCGACGCACTCGTCGGCGAGAGCTTCGCCGAGATTTTCGCGGGGAACTGCCTCGCGCTCGGTATCCCGACGCTCGAGGCCGATACCGAAACCGTCGAAGCGATCCAGGAGTGGGTCGAGGCCAACCCCGACGGCGAACTCGAGATCGACGTGCCCGGCGAGACGGTCACCTACGGGGGAACGACCGTCGACGTCTCGGTCGATGACGCCCAGCGGAAGGCGCTCGTCGAGGGCGTCTGGGACACGACAGCGCTGATGAAAGCCAACGCGGACGCCGTTCGCGAGACGGCCGAGAGCCTTCCCTACGTGGAGGACGGGAAACGAGTATGATCGGTAGAATTGGTATGATTGGGTACCGAGGGTTCCATCGATGAGCGACTACGACATCGCCGTCATTCCCGGCGACGGCATCGGCAAGGAAGTGACCCCAGCGGCCGTCGAGATACTCGAGTCCCTCGAGATCGACTTCGCGTTTCACGAGGCAGAAGCCGGTGACGCCGTCGAAGCCGAAACCGGCGAGGCACTGCCCCAGGAGACGTACGACCTCGCGGCCTCGAGCGACGCCACGCTCTTCGGGGCGGCGGGCGAGACGGCCGCGGACGTCATCCTCCCCCTACGGACGGCCGTGGACTCGTTCGTCAACGTCCGGCCCGCGAAAGCGTACCCCGGGATCGACGCGGTTCGCCCGGAGACGGATCTCGTCTTCTTGCGGGAGAACACCGAGGGCGTCTACTCGGGTCACGAGAATCGGCTGAGCGACGACCTCTCGACGCTCACCCGCGTCGTCACCGACTCCGCCTCGCGTCGGCTCGCCGAGTACGCCTGTGAGTTCGTCGACGACCGCGGCCTCGATGGGTTCTCGGTCGTCCACAAAGCGAACGTGATGCGCGAGACCGACGGCCGATTCCGCGACGCCGTCGTGGACGTCGCCGACGACCACGGCCTCGAGACCGACGAAGTGTTGATGGACGCCTTCGCCACCCACGTCTGTCTCGACCCGACGCAGTTCGACGTGGTCGTTTGTCCGAATCTGGCCGGTGACGTCCTCTCCGATCTGGCGGCCGGCCTCGTTGGCGGCCTCGGGTTGCTCCCGAGCGCGAACGTTGGCTCCGAGCGCGCGCTGTTCGAGCCGGTTCACGGAACGGCCCCTGACATCGCCGGAGAGGGCATCGCGAACCCCGCCGCCGCCGTGCTGTCGGCGGCGATGTTGCTCGAATATCTCGGCCACGAGGAAGAGGGTAGGGCGGTTCGAACGGCCGTCGAATCAGTCCTCGAGTCCGGGCCGCGAACACCCGACTTGGGTGGCGATGCGTCGACGGCGGACGTAACCGGCGCGATCATCGATCGGCTGTAGCGAGTTACCTGCCACCGAATTGCTGTTTTCGACCACCTACCTCCTACCGCTCTTCGAGTTCGTACCCAGCCAATTTGGCCTGCTCGAGTAGACTCTCGATCACCGTCGACTTTCGGGTGGTGTACGTCGCCCGATCGTCGGCGTGTGACGTCGCGAGGTGGCGTTTGTGTCGCTCGTACCGCTCGAGTGCCGCTGGATTGTCGCGCAAATAGTCCCGGAGAACCACCTGTTCGCGGTGGCAGTCGCTGCCCCGTGCGGTCACCGAGAGGTAGTGAGTGCGGTTCGACGCCGCCCCCTTCGCGAAGAACAGGCGATCCGGGACGTCGTCGGTCGGTCGGTGTTCGTAGCCCATCGACTCGAGTACGGGTCGCAAGCGGGCGGTGACGTCGAGATCGTCGACCACCACGAGCAGATCCAGGATCGGCTTGGCGGCGAGTCCCGGTACCGCCGTCGACCCGACGTGTTCGTAGCCAAGTACTCGATCGTCGACGTTCGCCTCCTCGAACCGTGACTCGAGCCGTTCGAGTTCGTCCGCCGCAGCATCGGCCCATGCCGACTCGTGATCGACGAGTGAGACGACACCTCGCTCGAGGCCCAGTGATCGGTCGCCCGTCTCGTCGTGATCTGACATACAAACAGGTTCGGGTCAGGTGATCTCGAGTGCGTCTCGATCGGCTCCAGCCAGTTCACAGAGGGCATCGGCCTCGAGCAGGTGGAGTTCGCCGGGGATCACGAGCAGGTGCAGCGGGTCGCCGAATTCCCTGGTGGCGAGATCGGTCATCGTTCCGGCGGCGACGAGTGGATTGGGGCTGCCCGCTCGAGCGACGACGACGCCGACGAGATCCGGATACTCCTCGGCGAGGAGGTCGGCTGCGACGTCGGCGGTCATGTACTCCTCTCGGTCAGCTTTGATGTCCAGATAGACGACGGTGTGGAGGTTCGCCTCGCGGTTTTCGTCGATGGTGTTCGTGACGCTCGCCGGCAAGCCGTCGGCTCCGTGGGCGTAGGGGAACGGCAGAGTGGTCGCCTTCCCGAAGCGATAGTTCTGGAGGCCGGTGAGCGAGCTGGTCGCCGTCTGGGCGGTGACGCCGTGGATCACTCGCGTCTCGATCCCGCGTTCGTGAGCCCGCAGACGGAGGTCGACGTGGGTCGTCGAGATCATCGTGTCGCCGGCGGTGAGGAAGGCGACGTCCTCGGTTTCGGCCGCCTCGAGGATATCGTCGGGGTGCTGTTCGACCCCCGCCCGATCGCGAACCTCGATGTCGATCCCGTGGTGGGCCTCGAGATCCTCGATGGTGGTGCCGATCAGCTTGCTGGTGTAGAACTCGGCGTAGACCTGGTCGGCCGCCCGGAGCGCCGTCTGGCCCTCGACGGTGATCGAGTGCTCGTCGTAGAGGCCGAGGCCGATGAAGGTGAGCATGGCCGTTCGTTACGGCGGGTAGTGGAATACGCTTTCGAGTCGTGTTGGGGGCGTGCTCTCGAGATCGTAACCGGTGTCATGGGCTCGAGGCCGTATTGGGTGGTATGGGCTTGAGGTCAAATACAGGCCCGAAGTGTAACCCGACTCGAGTCGGGTGGGCAGGGTAGCGTCGATCAGACGACCGAGTTCGTGAGGGCAGGGTGGTCGATGACGAATTGCCGAGTACGGACGAGCCGCGTATCGACAACTGAGTCGAGCACTGAAACGCACCGAATCACTAAGTGGTGACCGGGCAACTACAAATTCAGTTACCGTTATGGTCGAAGTAGACATCCACTTCCTCGCCGGAGTCGCCGTGACCGTCTTCCTCGCGCTCCTCTTTTTCGCCGTGATCGTCCTCTGGGACATCTCGCTGGCCCTCCGGAGCGTCGGGGACAAAGTCGACAAACTCGAGGATACCCTCGACGACGATCTGTCAGATATGGGGTACTCCCTCGACAACCTCTCGAACGTCGGGGGTGGCGGCGGCACCCAGCTTCACCTGAGTAGCGGCACGATCAGTTCCGGAGCCGAACACGGGCCAGTTCAGCAACGACAACCCGAACCCCCATCGGTGGGTGCCGACGCTGAAACCGGTCACCAGGAGCCCCGCCACGGATCCGGTGAGCCATCCCACCCACCCGAAACTGACACGGCTACCCAGGATTCAGCACCCGACACCACATCACGACCCGCGGAACAGCCAGTCGACGATCCGGACGAGGATCAGGAATCGGCTGGCGATGCGAGCGACAAAACAGCCGAGGACGATGCTGACGATACGGACGAGATCGGTGACACTGTTCCCGAACCGAGCGCCGACGATGACGAACCGCTCGAGGAGGATGCTCCCGACTCGACACCGCACCCGATGGCCGAGCACAACCGCGGTCGGTTCGTCACCTCCCCGGATCGAACGCCCTGGTACGCCACCCACCTCGACTGGGATGCGATCGCCGACGCACTGGAACCGACGATTGCCGGCGAACTCGAGAGCCCAGCTATCGTCGATGGCGACGAATCCGCCGCCGGGACGGGTGGCGAAACCGTGCACGCCGAGACCAACGGTGGATCGACACTCGAGCCCGATGGATCGGACAAGGAACAGACAACTGACACCGACCAATCGGACGCTGAAGAGTCGACGATGTACGCCTCACCACCTGCACACAGCACGGACTCTCCCGAACCAGTCGACTCCGAGGTCGATGACACTCGAGCGGAGGTCGATGGGGACTCGGTGCCATCGGACACTCGGAGTGAAAGCCCCGAGACTGACATGACCGACGATGATTCGGACGGCGGGGTCGATGAGATACCCGGTAACCCAGCCGATCACGAGACGCCGACCGGCACAGCCGATAATGTCGAAGCGAACCCAACGGCCGAAGCGGATCCAACGGTCGAACTCTCGTACGCCGAAGGAGAAACCGATGCCGAGGACGACGTCGGTCTCGAGGTGAGTGATGGAGCCGCAACCGACCTGGAAGGGAGGAACGAGCACGACGAGAGCATGGAAGACATCGACGACGTGGAGGACGACTCCGGGGCCGAGGAGTCGACACACCACCAAGCGGACGAGGTAGATGCGTTCGACGTCGAGGAGCCGATCGATCTCGATCCGTCGATATCCGTCGACGATGCACTCGAAGAACTGAACGACGAGACGCCGACGCTGTCACTGAGTAGCCACCAGTTCGACGTCACCGCCGAGCAAGACGACGACGACGCGACGCTCGTATTCTCGTTCGATTCAGCAGTCGTCTCCATCACTGGTTCGACGAAACGACTGCTCACCTATCAACTGCAGAGTTTCGCCAACCAGGAGTCGACTCCGGACGGGTCGGTGTCGATCGAGGGCCAGCAGATCACCATCGACATCCCCGACGCGGACGGGAACGCTATTCAGCGGTGGGGTCGGGGCGCGGTGAGCATTATCGACCGAACGCTGTACCTCTCCGACACCAACTCGTAGTGTTTCCTCGAACGACCAGCGAAATCGAACTGCTTCGTTCCTGATCTCCCTGCTACTGTTTCTTGTCACGAGTCGTCCGTGTCGCACCGGTATCGGCCGGCTTCGAGACGAGGACGTGTCCGTCGAATCCCGTTTCCCGAAGCGCTGCCTCCGCAGCGGCAGTTGCTTCCTCAGTGTGGGATGCGTCGGTCACACCGTAGACGGCTGGCCCCCATGACGATTGGCCGACGCCGGTGACGACCTGATTGCTCGAGAGGGTATCAACGAGTGCACCTGCAGGCGGACGAAACACGCCGCCCTGCACGTCGGTGTACCATGCGCCATTTTTCTGCCCGATCGCTGATATCGCCTCGCCGAAGGCCTCGAGTCGGCCGTCGGCCGCTGCGGGAAGGAGCCGACGAGTGAGTAAACCGGCGACCTCGTCGGCGATTGTGGGGTCGGCCCGTTCGACGACTGCCCGCATGCTGGCATCCTCGTCGGCGCCACTTCGACCGGGTTCCGCCTCGGGGACGACGACGAGAAATCGCCAGTGCCCGGGAAGTCGATGGCTGGCGACGAGTGGTGGAACCGTCCAGTCGCCGTCGGCCGGCCGTTCGGTCGTGAACCGGCCCGTTGGATGGCCGGCATCGACGACGAAACCACCGGTCTCGAAGGTCGCGACGCCGACGCCGCTCCGTCCACCACGGCCGAGGGCGGGCGCGTGCTCGCGCACCGCTGGATCGAGGCCGTACGCATCGGCTGTTGCCGAAAGAATTGTGAGTGCAAGCTGCGTGCCGCTTCCAAGGCCGACGTGTCGTGGGAGGCGTTCCTCGAGGGTGAGGCTCACGCCCGGGAGGTCAAGGAGGTCGACAACTCGGTTCGCATAGTCTCGGGCGAGGTCGTCACGGACGTCGACCCGTTCCGCTGGCGTTGCCGTCACCGTCACCCGTGGCTGCTCGAGGCCGACACCAATCCCCCCGTAGAGGCGCTCTCGAGCGAGCGAGAGGTTCTGGAACCCGATGTGGAGGCGGGCCCCAGCGCTGACGGTTGCGGCTGGCATAGCCGTTCCTATGGAGAGGGGGACAAAGGGCGTTGCGACGGTGGCAACGTCTTCGATCACCCGGACTTATCTCGGTTCGCTCGAGAGACCGCTACCGTGACGACGTTGACGACGTCCGTGATCGTGCCGGCGAAAGAGGAGGCTGATCGACTCGGGAGGACACTCCATTCGCTCGCGAACCAGCGTACTGAGCCCGACGAGGTTATCGTCGTCGCCAGCGGTGAGGCGACCGTGACCGTTGCACGCGAACATGCTCGTGTTGACGTGGTCGTGCGAGAAGACGAGCTTCGGGGAAACGGATTCTCCGCTGAACCCGAACGGGAGCCACACCGTCGTGCTCGAATCCCGAGGGCCGACGGTGGCGGGCACTCGACTGGCCCACAGGGTCACCGGGACAATTGTGCCCAAAACGGAACACGAACGGACGGGCCAGGGTGGGCCCGAAATCGAGGCGCAGAACGGGCGAACGGCGACGTCCTCCTCTTTACTGACGCCGACACTGTCGTTCCGCCGACGTGGGTGGCCGACCACCGCCGTCACTACCAGCGTGCCGACGTGGTTGGTGTCGGCGGCCCGCTCGACCCGCTCGAGGCCGGGCTTCGCCACAGGGTCTGCTTTCGGTTCCTCTCGGACTGGTGGTACCGGGTGAGCTGGCCACTCGGCTTCGTCCAACAGCCAGGGCCGAACTGTAGCGTTCGACGGGTGGCGTTCGAACGGTGTGGCGGGTTCGACGAATCGCTGGCCTTCCTCGAGGACACCGATCTCTCGTTGCGCCTGCGTCGAGATGGTGACGGTGAAATCGTATACGACTCCGGCTGTCGCGTCGAGACCTCCGTTCGCCGCCAGGAACGGGAGGGGTACGGTGGGTTGTTCTTGACGTACGCACGTGGATACCTCGCGTACTTCGTTCCCGGCATGACGACACCAGTCGATTACTTCTGATCGCCGGTCAGCTCGTCCAGCCGCTCGAAGTAGCGTTCACGAGGTACCTGGTACAGACCGCGATAATCGATATCTCCCGCGACGAACCGGCGGGCCAGTTCGAGTGCACACTCGACGGCCTCCTCGCGGGTCGGAAACCGGTTCGTCTCACGAAGGTAGACGTCGGGTTCGAGATAGAGGGTGACGTGCCAGTCGGGGTTTGCCTGGCGGTCGCCTGGATTGACCCCGGGTCGGCGTGTGCGTCGACCGTGAGTGAGATAGATGGTCGGCAGACACGGTGCTGGGTAATCGTCGGCGTTGAAGACGTCTGGGCGAAACGTGAGAACGGCGCGGCCGTCGTCCTGGTCGCTCCAGACCACCCACCCCGCAGCAAGTGCCTCGAAGTCGCTCATCGGTGGGAGTTATCGTGGTAGCTGTAAAGGGAGTTCGCTTCCACCTCGAGTAGCGCTGGGGTCGATTTGGAGCGATCCGGCAGCGAGCGCGCACGGTGTCTGCACCGAGTGCAACACAGCGAAACTATTGAAGTGAGCTATGTTAACATAGATTGGTTTGTGAATGTTTTTGCCGGAAAAAGCTCCTGGTAAATACATGTTAGGGATAGAGTTAAGTATCTGTAATACACACTCATTAAACACTATCGGAATCCGATCGGCGGATCGATCCACTTCGCGCCCGTCCCCGGCGCACTGTCGTCGATACATGTGGCGAACGGGTCACAGCGTCGACGGAGTGGTGATGGTTCACACATGACAGACCCTACGATTGCCGCCCGAACGACTTCGTTCGTTCGCCCAATACCAACGAGTGCACGGCACGACAATCGTCGATCGCTCCTCCGCACGGCCGGGTTATGGGTTCTCGGCCGTGGAATTCCGAGCAAACGCAGGTGGGACTCCAGCTGTGGGGAACCCCAGCGACCTACGCTATCATGACTGGTGACATCAAGACGCTCGAGACGCTCAGTACCGATTACAAAGCATCGATGCCCGAGGACTTGCGGGAGACGCGGTCGTTCGAGTGGTATCTGGAGGCGTGTTACGCGGATCCGAAGATCACGCGGAACGCTCACCAGCGCGTCGCCGACATGTTTGATTTCTACGGCACGACCTACGACGAGACCGAGGGTGTCGTCGAGTATCTCCTCGCCTCGGAGGATCCACTCGGCGACGGTGAGAACACGTTTTACGGCACGGTCATCCACCAGTCCATCCACGAGTTCGTCAACAAGGTCAAATCCGGTGCCCGCCGATTGGGGCCCGAACGCCGGATCAAACTGCTCCTGGGACCGGTGGGATCCGGGAAATCACACTTCGACAAACAGGTGCGCAAGTACTTCGAGGACTACACCCTTCGCGAGGAAGGCCGGATGTACACCTTCCAGTGGATCAACCTGGGGGACGTCATCCGTGACCAGGATCCAACCGACGATACGGTTCGCTCCCCGATGAGTCAGGATCCGCTCGTCTTGCTCCCGCTCGAGCAACGCAAGCGCGTGCTCGACGACCTGAACGAGCAACTCGACACACCCTACACCATCCGAAACGAACAGAGCCTCGATCCGGAGAGCGAGTTCTACATGGACAGGCTACTCGCACACTACGACGACGACCTCCAGCAGGTGCTCGAGAATCACGTCGAGATCGTGCGGCTGGTCGCCGACGAGAACAAACGCCAGTGTCTCGAGACGTTCGAGCCGAAAGACAAGAAAAACCAGGATGAAACCGAGTTGACGGGCGACGTCAACTACTCGAAGATCGCCATCTACGGCGAGTCCGACCCGCGAGCGTTCGATTATTCGGGCGCGTTCTGTAACGCGAACAGGGGGATTTTCAGCGGTGAAGAGCTCCTGAAGCTCCAGCGCGAGTTCCTCTACGACTTCCTGCACGCGACCCAGGAGATGACGATCAAACCGAAGAACAATCCCCGGATCGACATCGACCAGGTGATCGTCGGCCGGACGAACATGCCCGAGTACAAGGACAAGAAGGGCGACGAGAAGATGGAAGCGTTCAACGACCGGACGAAACGGATCGACTTCCCGTACGTCCTCGCCTACGAGCAGGAGTCCCAGATTTACCAAAAGATGCTCACCAACGCGGACGTCCCCGACATCAACGTCGAGCCCCACACCCTCGAGATGGCTGGGCTGTTCGCGGTCTTGACCCGCGTCGAAGAGCCTGACGCTGAGACTGTGGATCTGCTCTCGAAGGCGAAAGCTTACAACGGTGAGATCGACGAGGGTGACGACATCGACGTCAAAAAGCTCCGCGAGGAAGCCGCACGGAAGGCCGAGATTGGCGAGGGAATGGTCGGCGTCTCACCACGGTTTATCGGGGACGAAATCGCCGAGGCGATCATGGACTCGAAACACCGCTCCCGCGGCTTCCTCTCGCCGCTGACGGTGTTCAACTTCTTCGAGGAGAACTTAGAGCACCACGGCTCGATCCCCGAGGAGAACTTCGAGCGTTACTACCGCTACCTCGAGACCGTTCGGGAGGAGTACCGCGAGCGCGCTATCGAGGACGTTCGCCACGCGCTCGCCTACGACGTCGACGAGATTCAGCGCCAGGGCGAGAAGTACATGGATCACGTCATGGCCTACATCGACGACGATACGATCGAGGACTCACTGACCGGCCGCGAACAGGAGCCAGACGAGACGTTCCTCCGTTCCGTCGAGGAGAAACTCAACGTCCCGGAGGATCGAAAGAACGACTTCCGCCAGGAGGTCTCGAACTGGGTGTCCCGCCGTGCCCGGGAAGGGGATACGTTCAACCCGCAGGACAACGAGCGCCTGCGCCGCGCCCTCGAGCGCAAACTCTGGGAGGACAAGAAACACAACATCAACTTCTCAGCGCTCGTGAGCGCAAGCGAGTACGACGACGACGAGCGCAGCGCCTGGATCGACGCGCTGATGGAACAGGGGTACTCCGAAGGTGGTGCGAAGGAAGTCCTCGAATTCGCCGGCGCGGAGGTGGCAAAAGCCGAAATTGAGGACTAATATGCGCGGAACCGACTTCGTTGACGCGGCCGACCGCCGCCTCGAGGAGACTTACGAGGAGCCGATGAGTCTGGCGGCGTACATCGACCGCATCTTCGAGAACCCGACGACGGCATCTCACGCATCGAAGTACTTACTCGAGGCGATCGAGGCCGCCGGAACGCGAACGGTCGTCGAGGAAGGCGAGGAGAAACAGCGCTACCGCTTCTTCGACGATCCGTTCAACGACGGCCAGCACGCGATCCTGGGCAATACGGACGTGTTGAACGCGTTCGTCGACGACCTCCGTTCGATCGCGGCCGGTCGCGCCAAAGACGAGAAGATCATCTGGTTCGAGGGGCCAACCGCGACGGGAAAGTCCGAACTCAAACGGTGCCTGATCAACGGGCTGCGCGAGTACTCGAAGACGCCCGACGGTCGACGGTACACCGTTGAGTGGAACGTCAGTGCGACCAACCCGGACGAACGGGGGTTGAGCTACGGCGGGAACCCCACGTCTGACGTCGACGACAACTGGTACGAGAGTCCGGTACACGTTCACCCGCTCGCCGTTCTTCCGGACTCGGTTCGTGCGGACGTCCTCGAGGAACTCAACGGCCGCCTCGACGACCACATTCCGATCAGCGTCGACACCGACCTCGACCCGTTTTCGCGAGAGGCGTACGCGTTCCTCGAGGAGCAGTACCGACGCCGGGGAACGGATGGACTATTCTCGGCGATCACCGACGACCGCCACCTCCGGGTGAAGAACTACGTCGTCGACGTCGGGTCGGGCATCGGCGTCCTTCACGCGGAGGACGACGGCCGTCCGAAGGAACGCTTAGTCGGCTCGTGGATGCACGGGATGCTCCAGGAACTCGATTCGCGCGGGCGAAAGAACCCGCAGGCGTTCAGCTACGACGGCGTGCTCTCACAGGGCAACGGTGTCCTCACGGTCGTCGAGGACGCCGCCCAGCACGCTGACTTGCTCCAGAAGCTGCTCAACGTCCCGGACGAGCGGGCCGTCAAGCTCGACAAGGGAATCGTCATGGACATCGATACCCAGCTGCTCATCATCTCGAACCCCGACCTCGAGGCACAGCTCAATCAGCACGCCGATCGAAACGGGATGGATCCGTTGAAGGCACTGAAACGTCGGCTCGACAAACACGAGTTCGGCTACCTGACGAATCTGAGTCTCGAGACGCAGTTGATCCGTCGTGAGTTGACCGGGGAGACGACCGTCTGGGACGGCGACCGGTACGAGGACGTCGCGGACGAGATTCGGGCGCCAGTAACCGTGACGATCAAAGACGACGATGGACGACTTCGCGACCGCGAGTTCGCCCCTCACGCGCTCGAAGCGGCAGCGATGTACGCCGTCGTGACGCGGCTGGACGATGAGTCGACGCCGGCCGAACTCGACCTGATCGACAAGGCGTTGCTCTTCGATCAGGGCTACTTACAGGAGGGCGACAGCCGACGCGAGAAAGACGAGTTCGAGTTCGACGACGGGAGTCACGACGGCGAACACGGGATCCCGGTCACCTTTACCCGCGATACGCTCGCCGATCTCCTCCAGCACGAACGTGACCGTCACCATCCAGAACTACCGGTCGAAGACGTGGTCATGCCACGCGACGTGCTGAACGCGATGGCCGAAGGGCTGACGGACGCACCCGTCTTCTCGACCGGCGAACGGTCGGAGTTCGAAAACAGGGTCGTTCCCGTGAAGAACTACGTCTACGACCAACAGGAAGCCGACGTCATCGAGGCGATCATGCACGATCGGCGCGTCGACGAGGCGACCGTCGCCGAGTACGTCGAACACGTCTACGCCTGGGAAACCGGCGAATCGCTGTACAACGACCGCGGCGAAGAGATCGATCCGGATCCACTGAAGATGAAGCTCTTCGAGGTCGAACACCTCGGCCGGTTCTCCGAGGAGGCCTACGAGGCGAACCTGCCTCGAGAGAGCGTCAGGCAGTTCCGTCGGGAGAAGGTCATCACCGCGCTCAACCGTCAGGCCTGGGAACAGCGGGACGAGGACTTCTCCGTCGAGGACGTCGACCTGGGGTCGATCCCGGTGATCAAGAACGTCCTCGAGAGCCACGACTGGGACGACGTCAAGCGGACGTTCGACGACCTGGATCCGCGCCAGTGGGACGACCCGCCGAGCGGAACCGAAACCGCGACCGTCAAAGCGGCGACGATCGAGTGTCTGATCGACGAGTTCGATTACTCGCCCGCTTCCGCCGAACTGACCAGTCGACACGTCATGGGACAGGTGAGTTACCGATGGAACTGACGACGATTACGGAGGGACGATCATGGGACTGAGAGACGACCTCGACCGATTTCGGGAGGTCGGTGAACAGCGCCGCGAGGATCTGTCGGAGTTCATCCAGTACGGCGATCTGAGCGGCGGTAGCAACGACGACATCCGAATTCCCGTGAAAATCGTCTCACTTCCGGGGTTCGAATACGATCAGCGCGACCAGGGTGGAGTCGGCCAGGGTGATGGCGACACGCCGGACGTCGGTCAGCCGGTCGGCCGACCACAGCCCCAGCCCGGTGACGGCGACGGTGACGACGGCGACAACGGCGAACCCGGCGACGAGGGCGGCGAACACGAGTACTACGAGATGGATCCCGAGGAGTTCGCCCAGGAACTGGACGAGGAACTTGGCCTCGACCTCGAGCCCAAGGGCAAACGGGTGATCGAGGAGAAGGAAGGGCCGTACACGGATCTGACGCGATCCGGCCCGGACAGCACCCTGGACTTCGAACGGATGTTCAAAGAAGGCCTCAAACGAAAGCTCGCGATGGACTTCGACGAGGAGTTCGTTCGCGAGGTCTGTGCCGTCGAGGAGATCACTCCGCGGGAGGTGTTCGAGTGGGCCCGTGGCGAGAGCCTACCCGTGTCGATGGCCTGGATCGAAGAGGCCCACGACGAGATGGCCGACGAGCGGGGCAAGTGGTCGTCGATCGAGGAGGTCGAGGCGAACGTCGAACGCGAGACGATCACCCAGCAGATCCGTCGGGACGGGATCAGGCACGTCCCCTTCCGCCGCGAGGACGAACGCTACCGATATCCGGAGATCATCGAAGAGAAAGAGAAGAACGTCGTCGTCGTCAACATCCGGGACGTCTCCGGCTCGATGCGGGAGAAAAAGCGCGAACTCGTCGAGCGCACGTTCACCCCGCTGGACTGGTACCTGACCGGGAAATACGATAACGCCGAGTTCATCTACATCGCCCACGATGCCGAGGCTTGGCCGGTCGAACGCGAGGAGTTCTTCGGCATCCGAAGTGGGGGCGGCACCCGCATCTCCAGTGCCTACGAACTCGCCGCGGAGCTGCTCGAGGAGTACCCCTGGAGCGACTGGAACCGATACGTCTTCGCCGCGGGGGACTCCGAGAACTCGAGCAACGACACCGAGGAGAACGTGATCCCGCTGATGGAGTCGATTCCGGCGAACCTCCACGCCTACGTCGAGACCCAGCCCAGCGGGAACGCGATCAACGCGACCCACGCCGAGGAACTCGAGCGCCACTTCGGCACTGACGACGATGACGTCGCCGTTGCCTACGTCAACTCGGCGGAGGATGTGACCGACGCAATCTACCGAATCCTCAGCACCGAGACAGGTGATAGAGATGCGTAACGATTCCCAATACGGCGTTTCGATCGAACGGAACGGTACCAGAGTCCGAGGTTCGATCGAACGAAGCGGTGCGGAATACCGAGGTTCGAACGAACGAGGTGACCCCCATGAGTAACGCCGACAGATTCCGCAAGCAGGCGATCGCCACCGACCTCGAGGAGCCGGTGACCGAAGCGCGAAACCTCGCGACGAAACTCGGTCTCGAGCCCTACCCGGTCAAGTACTGGATCGTCGACTACGACGAGATGAACGAACTCATCGCCTACGGTGGATTCCAGTCGCGATACCCCCACTGGCGATGGGGAATGCAGTACGACCGCCAGCGCAAACAGGGCCAGTACGGCGGCGGCAAAGCCTTCGAGATCGTCAACAACGACAACCCGGCCCACGCGTTCCTCCAGGAGTCGAACACGATGGCCGACCAGAAGGCCGTCATCACCCACGTCGAGGCCCACTCTGACTTCTTCGCCAACAACGACTGGTTCGGCCTGTTTACGGGTGCGAGCGCCGACCAGGACGCGGTCAACGCCGCGGCGATGCTCGAGCGCCACGCCCGCGCAATCGGCGAATACATGGCCGACCCGGAGATCGATCGGGCGGCGGTCGAAAAGTGGATCGACAACGCACTGGTGCTCGAGGACACCATCGATCAGCACGCCGTCTTCGAGCGACGACTCGAACTCGAGGGGAGCGAGAACGGCCTCGACGACGACATCGCGTCGAAACTGGACGAACTCGGCCTCTCGGCGGAGGTCAAAGACGAGGTGTTCGACGAGGAGTGGCTCGAGAAGATGGAAGCCGACGACGGTGCGTCCGAGTTTCCGGCCGAGCCACAGTCGGACGTGCTGGCGTTCGTCCGCGAGTATGGCAAGCAGTTCGACCGGGAGACGGGCAAGGCCCGCGAGATGACGGAGTGGCAACGCGACGTCCTCGACATGATGCGCGCGGAAGCGTACTACTTCGCCGCGCAGAAGATGACGAAAGTGATGAACGAGGGCTGGGCGGCGTACTGGGAGTCGACGATGATGAGCGACGAGGCGTTCGCGGGCACCGATGAGTTCCTCAACTACGCTGACCACATGGCGAAGGTGCTCGCCTCGCCGGGGCTGAACCCCTACAGCCTGGGCATGGCGCTGTGGGAGTACGTCGAAAACACGACGAACCGCCGGGAGGTGCTCGAGCACCTGCTTCGCGTCGACGGAATCTCCTGGCGAAACCTCACCGACGTCGTGGACTTCGACGAGGTGCTGGAGACGCTCGAGCCCCCCGCCACCCTCGCCTCGATCGGCACCGAGACGCTGGACGAACTCGAGGAACTGCCCGACGCCTGGATCGATCGGGATGCCCTCGAGGCCGCCCGCGACGGAGCGATCGACGTCGATCGCTACCCCTGGAAGGTGCTGACGTACGAGGGGCTAGCCCGCCGGCACTACTCGCTGGTCAAACCCCAGAATCGGGGTTTTCTCGCTCGAGTCAGCCAGAACGACCTCGAGTCGATCGGCCGCTACCTGTTCGACGACGCCCGATACGAGTCGGTCGATGAGGCGCTCACGAACGTGTCGTACACCGCTGGCTGGGATCGGATGTACGACATCCGCGAGAGTCACAACGACGTCACGTTCCTCGACGAGTACCTCACCCAGGAGTTCATCACCGAGAACGACTACTTCACTTACGAGTACTCTCGGACGACCGGCCAATACCACGTCTCGAGCGTCGACGCCGAGGACGTCAAAAAGAAGCTGCTGTTGCAGTTTACCAACTTTGGCAAGCCCACGATTGCGGTGTACGACGGCAACTACGACAACGCAAACGAACTCCTGTTGGGTCATCAGTACAACGGCGTGATGCTCGACGTCGAACAGGCGAAAGCGACCCTCGAGCGAGTCTTCGAGTTGTGGGGACGGCCGGTGAACCTGTTGACCATCGTCAAGGAAGTCGACGATCACGACATCGAAGTAGCGAAACGACGAAACCGCGAACCGGAGCCGAGCGAATCCGGCAAGCGGATTCGCTACGACGGCGAGCAGGTGACGGTCGAGGACGTGCCCTGGGAGGCCGTCGAACACCTGGCGGCCGACGACGTGGACTACGACACGAAGCCAGCGGACTGGCTCGCGTAGCCTCGGCGTCCCTCGAGAGAGACTTTCACGAATTCTTCGGAACCAAGGGACGTCGGCAGCAGTTTTCAGAGATATAGATGCGGATCGGTCGAGACTTGAGCGCCCCGGAGAATCGGGGCGAGCAATTCGTGGGTAGATCGCGACTCGAGCGTGAAGAAGCCGCCCGTCAGGAGAGCCGCGCGGCAAGATCGGCTTCGGTGATGATCCCGACGGTCTGGCCTGCCTCGGTGATCATGACGGCCTTGTAGTGGTCGAGTAAGTTGCTGATCTCGTCGAGGGTCGCGTCTTTCGACACCGTCGGAAAGCTCTCCGCCATGTGTTCGGCGACCGACTCGTTCCGGTCGTTTTCCCCGAGGTGAACCAGTTCGCTCTGGCTGATCGAACCGACTGGAATGCCGTTTTGCAGGACGGCTAGCTGGGAGTACGCTTCCTCTTCCATCAGTTTCGCTGCCTCGCTGACCGGATCCTCGGGCGTGACGCTCACGACGTTCTCGTGCATGAGATCGTCCGCTCTGATGACGTCGCTCTCGGCTTCCTGCAGAGCGTTGACGATTCGTCGAAGCGTCGACAGGCGTGGGTCGACATCGCCGCCTTCGATTCGGGCGATCAACGGCTGTGAGACGTCGGCACGGTCGGCCAGTTCACTCTGCGTCAACTCGAGTTCGTTGCGGCGCTGTCTGAGATCCGTCGGCGTCGGTAGCTCCATACGTGGGGATAACCACGGGTTATAGAAATGTGTTTGGGTGACGCTGAGCGATCGCCGTGTATTATTCGTCGTCGTCCTCGAGTTTGAACACGTCCACGACCGACAGCGGCACGTCTCGAAGTGCACCGCCGACTTCGCTCTTGGCGATGCGCGAGGCGTGTTCCTCCCCGTCGGCGTTGAAGACGTCCATCTCGAGGGCGAGACCAACGAGAGCGGTGTCTGCGGCGATGAAGGCCGAATCGAACGGTTCGCCACAGGCAGGACAGCCCGTCGCACCGACTTCGACTTCGACGTACTCCATGTTCTGCTGGTTGAGGCGCTTTCCGGCTTCGCTCACGGCGACGCCGATGGCGTCGTCGATCTTTTCGACGTCACGGACGAGCCACGCGGCCTCCATCCCGACGAGATAGTTTCCCATACTCGGTGGACGGTCTGGGGGGTTTCCTGCTTTGCGGTTTGGCCGCGGACTCGAGCACCTATAGTAGCCACTGCAAGTCAATGCACACCTGGTCGCCAGACGTGTCGGCGATAAATGTGTAAATCGTTGCAGTTGTTACTATACCGTTCGACCGCTCTCGAATCGGCCAGCGGGTGATCCAGTTTCAGAACGCAGGGGCGAACTGACGAGTCGCGACGAGTTGTGTACGGTGTGTACAGCCCGCACACCGGCCGTATGAACGCGCACGGTTCCTCTACGTTGGCCATAACTTATGGAAATTGAGCCCGTGAATTCCCGTCTGGATACGGGTCACTCGAGACCGAACACTGGTGGAGTTGACCCACCTACAAGCTGACTTTAATCGCAAGAGGGCGTCGACTTCAAACGTACCTGTTCAATCGTGATAATTCCTATCAGGCAAGAAGACTTATATACACCCCTGGACTGAGCATCGACCGAACGCTGATGATATCCCGCGTGTACCACGCGTCCCTGTTCGCACTGTACCAACTGTGCATCGCAGTCGGCATCGTCATGATGCCGCTCGCGATCGCCGCCAACCGTGCAGGCATCTCCCTGCCCATCCACAAGGTGCTCGTCACCGTTGGGGAAGCCTACGAGAACGCCCAGCCAGCCAACTGATCGATCACACTTTTCCGACGTTCCACCGCTCGAGCCACATGGTTCGGTCGGTTTCGAACCTCCCAGCGCCGGATCGAGTGCCGCCTAAAGCCGATCGACTTGGCGAAAGTAACCAGCGAAAGTAACCAGCGAAAGTGACCGCCGATGTTTTATACCCTGTCGGTCTAACACTCGAGTAATGCGAACGCCAACCCACGACTCCGATTTTGCTCGCACGGTCGACCAGCTGGCGAACGAGCCCTCGCCGTACGAGCCGGAACTCGGCTCGCTCCCACAGAACGGCTTCTCGCAGTCCGACCTCGACAACGTGAACAAGACGGGGACGACGACGATCGGCATCACGACTGCCGATGGCGTCGTCATCGCGACGGACATGCGTGCGAGCCTCGGTGGACGATTCGTCTCCAACAAAAACGTCCAGAAGGTCGAGCAGATCCACCCCACGGGCGCGCTAACGATGGTCGGCAGCGTCGGTGGTGCCCAGTCGTTCATCAAGAGCCTTCGCGCTGAAGTCAACCTCTACAGCGCCCGTCGTGGCGAGGATATGCGGATCGACGCACTCGCGACCCTCGCGGGGAACTTCGCCCGTGGCGGCCCGTTCTTCGCCATCCACCCGATTCTGGCCGGTGTCGACGATGAGGGAAGCCACGTCTACAGCATCGACCCCGCCGGCGGCGTCATGAAAGACGACTACACCGTCACCGGCTCCGGGATGCAACTGGCCTACGGCCACCTCGAGCAGTCCTACGAGGACGACCTCTCGAACGAGGAGGCGATGACCATCGCCGCCCGCGGTATCAAGTCCGCCGCTGAACGCGACACCGGCTCCGGAAACGGCGTGTTCCTCTGTGAGATTACCGACGAGGGCGTCGACATCCACGGCCACAACGACTTCGAAGAAGTCATCTAGACTCGACGTATTCCACGTTCGTTTTCACACCCGTACGTCTACCGAGAGCGGTCACGCTACGGATCACTGACGCGTTTGACGGTCTTCGGACGGCCGTGTCGATCAGACGTCCTGCATCACCAGGACGGATTGGACGTCCTCGTATTCGCCGACGATGACGATGGTGTCGCCGGGTTCGACCGCGACCGTCTCCGCCTGGCCGACGGCCACGTCGGTGACTCGTTCGATCTGATCGCCGTTCCGGTGGATCTCCCAGGCGTCGAGGCGACCTGCTGCCAGGAGCGTCACGATGGCTTCGTTCGACTCATCGTCGATCGTCAAATCGAACGCTGCACTCGGTTCCATACGTCGTTCGCCTGGCGGCTGATCGAGGAAATTGAACGACTCGAGGCCGATCCAGCCACTGAAGACGGCTCCCGTATCGGTCACCGTCGTCTGCGTATCGTCGTAGTGTGGGATTGCCTCGGACTCCTCGAAGTAGTCCCGAATTTCGTCCTCGTCGGGTCTCACGTCGCCGAACACGAGCGAGAACGAGAGGGAGGCACGGTCGTCGTGGAACGCCCAGGCCGCACCGACTGCTTGCGTCCCCACGGGAAGTGACGTCGGCGAGTCCTCGAACCGCTCACAAAGAAAGAGCGTGGTCGCGTTCGGGTCGAAGCCACCCGTTTCGAGCACGTCGAACAGCCCACTGAGGTCTCCGTGTTCCCGGGTGAGTCGCGCTGCCGATCCAGCGGGCGTATCGAGTACCGCCTCGAGCGTCTCCAGCGGCGCGCTCACCTCGGTGCCGTTCACCGACGTGACCGGGTTTACAATTGCGATGGCCGACTGGCCGACCGCGATCGCAGCGCCAGCATCGATGCGTTCGGCTCGATCAATTACGACCCCGTCGTACAGAGTGACGGTCTCACGAGCCGTCGTTTCCTCGGCGCGTTCCTCGAGTGCGCTCCCAACCGCCGTCGGGTCGAACGTCCCCTCGAGAACGATGAGTTCCTCGACCTCGAGGAAGCCGTCGATGTCGTCGCGGTCGTATCCCGGGCCGACGTAGCGATCCAAATCGTCGGTGATCGTTTCGTGGACGTCGTCTTCGAGCAGATCAGCATAGTTCCGGACGGTCTCGAGATCGACTTCACGAATCGCAAGCGAGGCGCCGTCGTCGAAGACGTCGGTTGCTGGTGCCCACTGCTCGAGTAAGAGCGTAGGTGACGCAGTGTCGATGTCGAAGTCCGACCGCTCATCCGTCCCTGATCGGTCGGTATCGTCCCCAGCAGGTTCAGCGTCGGTATCGTTTTCGTCAGGGTTCAGGCCATCGAGACAGCCGGCGAGCCCCGAGAGACCAACGAACGGGATCGCCTGGAGGAGTCGCCTGCGAGATCGAGGATTCATGTCGTACGTGCACAGTGTTTTTCGACGACAAATACCCTGCGCAATCAGGAACGAAACGACTGATAGGTTCGTCAATCCGCGTGTTGAATCGGCTCCGCTTCGGACTCGAGACTGACCGATCGCCCGGTCTCGCTCGAGCGATAGATCGCGTCGATCACTCGCTGCACCGTCAACGCCTCCTCGACCGTGTTCGTCGTCGGTTCGACGCCGGCTTCGATCGTCTCGAGGAAGTACCGATCCTGTTCGTAATGACCCGTCACCGACGCGTCACCGGTGAGTTCGGCGTCGGCGTAGTGGTCACAGCCGGCTGTGCTCGCACCGATGATTCGAAGATCCGAGTCGCCGATATCGAACTGGGCGCCGGCGTCCGTACCGCGCACCCGGAAGTCCATACTCGACTCGCGGTTGGTCGCCCACCCGGCCTCGAGCGAGATCGTCTGGCCGCCCGCACAGCGAATCAGGGCGGTGACGGAGTCGTCGACTTCGTACGTTTCGGCCTCGGCGTCCCAGTTGCTGCCGAAGCCGTCCGGGTCGGCGTAGTCCTCGTCGGTGCCGAACGTCGTTCGGGCCACGCCCGACACTTCGATCACCTCGGGGAACTCGAGCGTGTAGAGGGCGAGGTCGATGGCGTGTACGCCAATATCGAGCAGGGCACCGCCGCCTGCGAGGTCGGGGTTCGTAAACCAGGAGCCTGGCCCGGGAACACCGCGCCGCCGGACGTAGTTCGCTTCGACGTGGGTCAATTCACCGAAGCGGCCGTCGGCTTTGTAGGCATCGAACATGGCCGCCGACGCCGCGTGACGGTTGTGAAAGCCGACCATACAGATTCCGTCGGCGTCGTCGGCGACGGCTGCGAGCCGTTCGGCGCTCTCGAGCGTGTGGGCCAGGGGCTTCTCGACGAGGACGTCGAGTCCGGCCTCGAGTGCGGCAACCGAAATGGGCTCGTGGAATTTATTTGGCGTCGTGACGACGACGGCGTCGACGTCAGCGTCAGCGATGAGTGCTTCGTGAGAGTTGTACGTTTCAGCGCCGAATTCGAGTCCGAACTGCTCGCGTTTTTCGGGAACTAGATCCGCACCCGCAACGATTTCGGCCCCTTCCTCGCGCATGTTCGACGCGTGAAGTTGCCCCATCCCGCCTAAGCCAACGATACCGACGCCAACGTCTCGCATCGTCATTCAGTAACCCCCGATTTCCCGGATGCAGAGTGGAGGAGTGCTCGGTCAATGCTGCATTTCAAGTGGGGTCGAATACGGCGCGGGCGGTTCATGGATGGAAAGGGGGTGGCTAGCAAAATAAGGGTTGTGACCCGGCTCCTCTAGACATTCGTACGTATTTTGTGTGAATATTGGTTAAGTTTCTGTAAGTCACTCATTTATTCACACAAATACGAACTTACGGTCGTGCCAACCCCCGCCGGAACCGGCCCACCTTTCACGGCGGGAACGGGAGTGTCGGTCAATGGCCACCGTGACCGTCTGGAACGAGTACCGACACGAACAGGCAGACGAGGAAATCGCAGCCGTCTATCCCGACGGCATCCACACGACGATCGCCAGCTTTCTCGAGGCCGACCACGAGGTTCGGACGGCAACCCTCGACGAGCCAGAACACGGCCTCACCACGGACGTCCTCGAGGAAACCGATGTCCTCTGCTGGTGGGCCCACCTCGCTCACGACGAAGTCAAGGACGAGATCGTCGACCGTGTCCAGGAGCGGGTGCTCGAGGGGATGGGACTGATCGTCCTGCATTCGGGCCACTACTCGAAGATCTTCAAGCGGTTGCTGGGGACGACCTGTAGCCTGCAGTGGCGCGAGGACGACGGCCTCGAACGGCTGTGGGTCGTCGATCCGGGCCACCCGATCGCGGACGGGCTGGGCGAGTACATCGAACTGCCGGAGACCGAGATGTACGGCGAGCCGTTCGATATCCCGGAGCCCGATCGGCTGGTTTTCACGAGCTGGTTCGAAGGCGGTGAAGTGTTCCGCAGCGGTTGTTGCTACCGTCGCGGCAGCGGACGAATCTTCTACTTCCGACCCGGTCACGAGACGATCCCGATCTACGAGAATCCAGAGATCCAGCGCGTCATCCGCAACGCCGTCGACTGGGCGACACCGACCGAGGGCGCCCCACGAACATTCGGCGAGCGCGAGTAGCGGCGACCGACTGACAACCGGTCGTACCGCGGTAATGACCGATTGTGATGGGGTCATAGCCGAGTGTGGCCCGGTCGATGGGGGATCGTACCGTAGTCGATGGTCGATTCCACCACAGCCGGTGGCCGACCCACCACAACCAGTGGCCGACCCACCACAGCCGGTGGCCGACCCAGCTACAACCGTCTCGAGCCGGGTGCCCAGATCATCGGCGGGCAACGCGTTCCGGGAGCAGCGCGTTTTTTGTCCCCGAGTGAGTGGGTCAGCGTATGGATGTACGCGTCGTCGGTGACGACCCCGTTCGAGCGGCCATCGTCGCCGCCTTCGAAGACGTCGAGTCGGTCACCGTCGTCGATGCCAACCCCGTCGACCTCGAGGACGCCCGGTTCGGGCTCGTGAGCGACGTCGTCGGCGCTGATCGATTTGAGGAGGCAAACGCTGCAGCACGAGCCGGAAACACGCCGTGGATCGCCGTCGAAGTCGGCGGCGTCGGGGGACACCCGCTCGAGGACGTCGACGCCGCCATATCGGGTTTCTCGGCTAAAACTGGATGCTTCGAGTGCCTGCAGTCGCGTGTCGCCTCGACGCAGGGTGACGACGAGACCGCCAAACGGCGGCCGCGAGCGAACCGCAGCGCGGCCAGGCTCGCCGGGGCGATCGCCGGCCGGGAGTGTATACGCCTCTTCAGCGGCGAGGAGCCGTCGATTCTCGGTCAGGTTCGGGAGGTGCCCCACGCCAGACGAAACCTGCTTCCAGTTCCCGGCTGCATCTGTGACACGAACGGCCGAAATCGGGCGATCGATCCCACTGGCGACGACTCGCTCTCGCTCGAGGAAGCTGTCGACCGAGCGGAACTCGCCATCGACGACCGGGTCGGCCTCGTCGAATCCATCGGCGAACTCGAGTCGTTTCCCTTGCCGTACTACCTCGCGACCGTGGCCGACACCACAGCGTTCAGCGATGCGAGCGCGCCCACTCAGTCGGCCGGCTGTGCCGTCGACTGGAACACTGCGTTGATGAAAGCCGTCGGCGAGGGGCTCGAGCGCTACTGTGCCGGCACCTACCGTGACGACAATTTCGTCCACGCCAGCGAAACCGACCTGGAGAACACCCTCTCCCCGGCGGACTTTCCCCGGCGAGAGCGATCACCAGCCTACGACCCCGCCGGCGAGCACCGCTGGGTCGAAGGAACGAACCTCGCGACGGGCGAACGCGCCTATCTGCCGGCCGAAGCCGTCCAGTTCCCGCAACCAGGGGAGGCACTGATACCGTCGATCACTACCGGCCTCGGCCTCGGCTCGTCGATGAGCGACGCGCTCACCTCGGGGTTGACGGAGGTCATCGAACGGGACGCGACGATGCTCTCTTGGTACTCGACGTTCGAGCCACTCGGTCTCGAGGTCGACCACGAGGCGTACGTGACCCTCCAAAAGCGAGCCAGAAGCGAGGGACTGGAGACGACAGCCCTGCTGTGCACCCAGGACGTGGACGTGCCGGTCGTCGCCGTCGCCGTCCACCGCGATCTCGAGACCGCGACGGATGCGTACGACGAACCCTGGCCCCACTTCGCCATCGGCTCGGCGGCCGACCTCGACGGCGAGCGGGCGGCCGTCGGCGCGCTCGAGGAAGCGCTCCAGAACTGGATGGAGTTACGGGGAATCGGCCCCGACGACGCCGAACAGGCCGGGGGTGCGATCGGCGAGTACGGAGCGTTCCCGGATCGGGCTCGTTCCCTGGTCGACGTCGAACCGCAGGTCGCAGCCGGACGCGTGGGCCCGGATCCGACCCCGACTGGTTCCGATGAAGTCGAGGAACTGCTCGAGCGGGTCACCGATTCCGGGCTGACCCCGTACGCGGCCCGGCTGACGACACGCGACGTCGAACGACTCGGCTTCGAAGCCGTGCGAGTCGTGGTACCGAAGGCACAGCCGCTCTTTACGAGGGATCCCTACTTCGCCGAGCGAGCCGAGACGGTTCCAGAGGCCCTCGGATTCGAGTCGCGTCTCGAGCGGGAGTTCCATCCGTATCCGTGATAGAACGGGTTCAGTGACCTTCCCACGTCCTCCCACGTCCGAGCATCGACACTGCTCGAGGGGAACCGGCAGGATTGAGAAGCCCTGTCAGGAATCGGTCGCATTCGTCTGGTTCGCCGCCTCCTCCTCGAATTCCTCCTGTTCGGCCTCGGCCCGAGACACGTCCTCGATGACCTCGAGTTCGAGTTCGTCGTCGTGAATACGGATGCTCACCAGCTGGGTATCAGCGGAAATCGTATCGGTGGCGACGAGGTCGTCCCCCGGCCCGCCGTCTCTATCGTCGTAGCCATAACGGGTCACGCGGAAGTGCTGGTCGCTCCGTTCGACGTGCTGGGGGGCGACGCGTTCGCCGGGAATCACGTTGAAGCTCTGGTCGTACGTCTGCCGGTTCGTACCCTGTTCGTGGGCCTCCAGGACGATGTTGTACGGAAGTTCCGCCTCGCTGTATATCTCGACTGGGGCGTTCGTTCGAAACTCGCCGGTAAAGTGGTCTCGTACCCCACTCAGACAGCCCGCGACGCTCGCGAGCGCGGCGACGCTGGCCGTTCGAAGGACGTGACGGCGGTTCACGCCCGAACGTAGGAAATGGAGTCTCCTAAGCGTACTGTTTCGGAGACTCGAGTGTCACCAGCACCACACTAACGCTCGGGAGCGACCTGTCAAAACACACTGTTGCTCGAGGGGAACCTGCCGAAATCCGTTACTCGAATTTCTCGAACGGTTGCTCACAGCCCCGACAGTAGTGCATCGATCGGCAGAGCGACGGCCCCTTCGGGTGCTCGCGCACGGTGTTCGTCGAGCCACAGTACGGACACGCTGCTCCGCTTTCGTCGCCGGTCGTCTGGACGCTGGGGTCGGTCGTTCGTCGCATGTTAGACACTCAGTCCGAATTCGCGCAGGTCGGTTTTTCCCTGGTCGGTCACCATATCGAGCGACCACTCGGGGCTCCAGACGAGTTCGATCTCGGCCGACGCGACGCCATCGGGGGAGGCAGCAGCTTCGCGTACCTCCTCGGTGAGCATCTTCCGAGCCGGACACCCGGTGTAGGTGAGCGTCATGATGACGCGGACGTGGGCGTCGCCCTCGGTGCCGGCAGTCGTTTCGCCCGTACCTCCGGCCGCCTCGAGTTCGACCCCGTAGATCAACCCGAGGTCGACGATGGAGACGGGCATCTCCGGATCTTCGACCGCGTAGAGGGCGTCCCAGACGGCGCGCTCGAGACCCGTGGCGTCCTCGCCGGTCGCCGGGAGGCCGTCGACGTCGCCGCGTTCGACGTACTCGGTGTACGCACAGGGCGTCGCCTCGGCGTCGGGGTCGAACGCGACGTCGACGTCGTGCCGGCCGTTGGCAACAGCCTTCGAGGGGTCAGTGGGTGTGATGTCGTCGGTCATGTTGTGGAGCAGTATTGGTCAGAACCTCGTTAGTCGTCGTCCGGATCCGCCATAATCCGATCCGCGCTCGTCCGCCCGAGTTCGTGGTAGGTGTGAGTGAACTCGTCGTAGAGGTCGAACCACTCGTCAGTGTGGGTGCCGTCGCGTCCGCACACCTCGGGGAGGTCGTCCGCCGTTACCTCGTGGCTGTCCGAAACGGGCGTTTCGAGGCCGAGCGACTCGAGGAACGGGACGACCGTCTCGAGCCACGCCTCGCCCATCTCGTCGAGCGAGCGGGTGCGGATGCCGTACTCGTCGATTCGTGCCTCGAGTTCCGGTTCGACCGGTTCGAACAGCGTCAACGCGTGGGGGAACAGCCGGTCGACGGCCGCCTGCACGCGCTCGCGACCCTCGTCGGTCGATGCCAGCCGCTCGAGCCAGTTCGTGGCGTGTTCACGGTGGTATTTTTCTTCACCCTGTACCTTGCCGACGCGGTCGACGATCCGCGGGTACGAGGAGTCCTCGAGCGCTTCGAGACGGAGGTGCTCGGCCTCGTCGTACAGATACGACCGAACGATGGCGTCCGCCCAGTCACCCGACTCGAACGGGAGTTCGACCAGCGTCGAGTGCTTGAAGTCGGCCGGATCGCGTTCCCAGAGCAGGTCGGCCTCCTCGTAGCCGAAATCCTCGAGGAGGTCGTACCAGAGGCGAGCGTGGCCCAGTTCGTCCTGGGCGATGTTCGAGAGCGCGAGATCCGACTCGAGCGTCGGCGAGCGCACCTGCCACTCGGTGTAGCGCTCGGCGATGACGAACTCGTCGTCCGCGAGTCGGTAGAGCAGGGCTTCGACGGCTTCGCGCTCGTCTGCCTCGAGATCGTCGGGGCTCGAGAGGTGGTCGATGGCGCTCATCGGTTCCCACCCGCGGTAACCTCGTCGCGTTCACGATCGGCGGTTTCCTGTTCGCGCTGGGACTCGGCTACCTCTTCGGCGAAGGACTCGTCGACCCGGTTGTAGGTCATCGCCCACCGGTAGGACTTGTCGGTCGTCCCGCCGAAGTTCGCGTCTTCGGTGTCGACCTCGGCGACCTCCGGTTGCGGGACGACCCAGAGGCTGTTGGTCGGCTTTCGGCGTCCGTGTTGAACCTCGGCGAACAGCTTCGCCATCTCCGCGTCCGGCGCGTGTACGTTGCCACAGTGAGTGTGGTAGCCACCCGGTTTCTCCTGTCGGAAAACTTCCCAGATCATGGTCAATCAGCCGCCTGCGGGGCGGTTCCCATCGTTGCCTGTTCGTTCGAATCGAGGACGTTGCGCACCCACTCGACGGCCTCCTGGGTGTCGTGGCGCTTCCCGATCTGTTCGTAGCTCCCGTCGTAGTCGTTTTTCGCGACGGTGAAGAACTCGTCCCAGTCGAGGTCGTCCTCGACGACCTTGTAGGTGCCGTCGTCGCGCTTCTCGATACGCGGTTCGTCCGGAATCTCGAGCCCGTACTTCTTCGCCTTCGGGATGTACGCCGTCAGGAAAGCGTTCCGAAGCTCGTCGTTGCTCATCATCTTCAGCCCGACCTCGCTCGAGAAGTCGTGGTGGGTGCTCTTGTCATCGGTTGGCCCGAAGAACTGGATGATGCGGGGCCACCACTCGTCGAAGGCTTCCTGAAGCATCTCCTGTTCTTTCCGCGAGCCCGTCGCGAGTTCACGCAGGATGTCCTCCCCGTGTTTGACGTGGAACCCTTCCTCGAAACAGATCTTGTCCATCGCGTGGGCGTATGGCTCCCAACTCGAGCGCTTGAGCGTGGCCTGGCGTCGCATCGCGGCGCCGTCGACGAAGAAACCGATCATCGGCGTCTCGGTCCACTTCTCCATCGGATAGTGGAAACAGTTGAGGAACTTCCCCTCGCCGTTAGCCAGTTCGTCGAGCATCTCGTCGCGGGTCTTGATCCCGAGCGATTCGGCGGCTCGATAAAGCAACTGCCCATGACCGATCTCGTCCTGTACCTTCGCGGAAAACGCGAGCTTCCGATCGAGCGACGGCGCCTGTCGGATGAATGGCCGCTCCAGGTACGCGCCCATGATTTCCGAGTTCGCGTGGAACTGGATCATTCGGGTCGCCGCCTTCCGGTACTCCTCGGGGAGGTCGTCTTTGGGACTGAACGCCCGTGGCTCAGCCCGCTGTTTGACCGTCTCGAGATCCATGATCAATTATTCGGGATCGATCGGCCTACCTGTTGGCCCGCCCATAGACGGTATTTATAAGCAGGTGGGCAGTAGTGTCTGCTATGATCGAGGAGTGCCTCGTCGTCGAGTTCGCCGTCACCGGCGACCGGTGTCCGCTGGCTGACGCCACCCGGGCAACGGGGAAAACCGTCGACGCACAACCGCCACAGCGCCGCTCTGATGGCTACACACTCTTGCGATTCAGTGCTTCCAGTGCGGGAAGCCTTACTGAGACACTCGACGCTGACGAACGGCTTCGGTACCTGCATGCCTCGCGTTCGGACGGCCGAATCAACTATCGGTGTCTCTCGCGCCAGCCATGTGTCGTCCACGAGTTGATCGACGCGGGCTTTCTCGTCGACGCGATCCAGTACGCCGGCGGCGAAGAGCGCTACACCGGTGCCGTTGTCGGCCACGACGTTCTCGAGGGCGTCCTCGAGGCCGCCGGCGAAACGGTCGGTGTGACCCTCGAGCGAATCTACCCACTCGGCGACGAGGACGAGCGAGCGATCGCTGGCCGGTGGAATCTCACACCAGCACAGGAAGCAGCCCTCCGGGCAGCCTTCGAAATGGGGTACTTCCAGGTGCCGAAAGCCGTCACCGCCAGCGACGTTGCGGACGAGTTGGGAATCGGGAAATCGGCGTTCCTCGAGCGGCTTCGACGGGGGCAAGCGGCCATGTTCGGACAGGTTTTTGGGTGAATGCGGTTCACACCAGACTCGCTTGTACCGATCACCCGGCCATCACTGGCGATCGAGCCAAAATGTTTGGGCATAGGTGGTTTGATTCTACTACACTATGTTTGATATAGGATTTGTGTGGATACGTACAGACAACGGAGCGACCGAATCTACGACGTTCTCCTCGTCGAACCTGAACCGGATAGCATTGGGGGACTCGTTCGATCGTTCGAAGCGACAGCGCTCACGAACAACATCTCGGTGGTTGCTACCGGCACCGAGGCGTTCGACTTTATCAATCGACGAGGCAACTACGCGGACTCACCACAACCTGATCTGGTACTTCTCAACCTCGACTTGCCCGACACGAGTGGTATCGAGCTCCTCGACGAACTCAAGGATCACACCGAGTTCAGACACATCCCTGTGCTCGTGCTCACTGAATCCGACGAAACGGCGGACGTGAACCAGGCGTACGAGCGTTTTGCCAACGCCTACCTGAAAAAGCCGGAGACAGCGGACGAGTTCGATCAGCTTGCTCGAGCAATCGAGGAATTCTGGCTCAAACTCGCCCACCTCGCCCCCAAACGAACGTGACAGTCTCCGATGTCCGATGACGTGGGGCTCGCGAGTATGGGGACTACAATGCCGTCTACGTGGAACGCTGTCTGTACTCACACTTTGTTAATCATCCTCACGTAGAGAAGTGGTTCATCCCGATGGAGCAGCGTTCAGCACTGCGAATTGGAACCTCGTTCCCCTGGCATCTGCGTCACCGCCGTTCCGGCCCACTATATCGTCGAAAGACGCGTTCAAGAAGGGCCCGTTCGGCACGGCGAAGCGTCACCGAGACGCTGCTTTCAGCAACCTCGAGCTCCTCGGCCACGTCAGCGAGTGAGGCCCGTCGCGGCACGTCGTAATATCCGCACTCGAACGCCGCCAACGCGACCTCGAGTTGTCGATCGGTGAGGCTGCGGGCGAGGGCACCGCCGCGTCGATCGAACCGCCCGATTTCCTCGATCTGTATCTCGATATCGGGTGGCATATCCTCGAGGAGTTGCTGCAGATCGGCACCCTCACCGACGACCGTCAGACCCATTCGCGCCCGGTCGTCGAACCGCACCGGTGGCACGACGACGAGGTTCCGCTCGCCGAACGCTGCCCGCCAGTTCGCGTCCTCCGTGCGGGTCTCCTGGCAGACGTAAAGGTGGAAGGCACTGTCGTCGATCGGCACGATGGTGTAGGATCGAACCGAGTCGACGGCGTCGACCGCCGGTCGGTAACGCTCGAGGTCGGCCTCGACGTAGAACAGTTCGTACTCGAGATCCCGTTCGTCGAGGATCGTCCAGGCGAGCAGTTCCTCGTATGCCACGACGTCCGTCCGCCGGATGAACGACTGCATCGGATGCAACATCCAGTCGGGCTGGTCGAGCCAGACGTCAAGATAGCGCATCGTTCGGTGAATCAGCCGGATCACATAAAAATGGGCTAGGCTCTTCGACAAAATTTCGAAGGAGAGTCCGCGCGTACCAGTTGGTATGACCTCCCGACGCCGACGTGACGTCGACGGCCCAGTGGGGGAGACGGCGACCGATTCGAGCGATCCATCGCGCTCGAGTCGACAACCCGGTGGTACGCCACCTGGCCCCGATGGATTGCCGGTCATCGGGAACACCCACTCCATCATCCGCAAACCGTTCAGCTTTCTGGACGAGTTACACAGCTACGGTGACGTCGTTCGCTATCGAATCCTCGGTAACACCGTCACCGCGCTGTTTCACCCCGACTACGTCCAGCGGGTACTCGTCGAAGAACCCGAGACGTTCGAGCGGTACCTGTTCGCCGATCAGGGGTTCGACTTCGCTCCCGAGGGAATTCTGTTCACGCAGGGCGAGCAGTGGCGCACACAACGCCAGCTCATGCAACCAGTGTTCACTGTCGACCGCATTCGTTCGTACACCGAGACGATGGCCCGATACGCCGAACAGACCGCCGATTCCTGGCAATCGGGCGACGAAATCCCGCTGAATCGTGCGTTCTCGAGGCTCACTCTCGGAATCCTCACGAACGCGCTGTTCGACCTCGACCTCGAGCCCGGCGAGAGCGATGCCGTTACGGAAGCCGCTCAGTTGATCAACGAACAGAGCAACTCCCGAAGCGTCGCCGGATTCTTCCCCGAGTGGGTACCAACGCCGAGCAACCGCCGATATCACCGGACGCTCGAGGCGTACCGTGACCGGGTCGATACACTGATCGAAGATCGGCGAGCGGACACCACAAGGGGCGATGAAGCCGGTGACGACCTCCTGTCAGTGCTCGTCCACCACGCCGACTCTGAGAGGACAGGTCTCACCGAACGCGAGATCCAGGATAACCTGATCACGTTTACCTTCGCCGGCCACGAGACGACCTCGTTGGTGCTCACCTACGCGTTCTTCCTGCTCACTCAGCACGACGACGTCAAACGGCGACTCGAAGCCGAACACCGGGCGGTTCTCGACGGTGGAACGCCGACCTTCGAGGACGTCACCCAACTCGAGTATACCGAGCGCGTACTGCAGGAGACGATGCGGCTCTACCCGCCGGCGTATATCATCTTCCGTAAGCCAAGACGTGACGTCACGATCGGCGGCTACGAGGTGCCCAAGGGGACGGTTCTCTCGCTGCCACAGTATCAGATCAATCGCGACGAACGGTTTTACGACGACCCAGAGGCGTTCCGTCCGAACCGCTGGCGCGAGGAACTGGTGAACGAGCGACCGGAGTACGCATACTTCCCGTTCGGCGGCGGTGCACGCCACTGTATCGGGATGCGATTCGCCATGCTCGAGCTCAAAGTAGTGCTCCCCACCCTCTTGCAGCGGTTCGATATCGAACTCGTGAGCGATCCCGACCTGACGCTCGCGCCGGGGGCGACCCTCCAGCCCGCAGAGGACGTTCGAGTATGTGTGACTGAACGGACGTAGGACGTCTGTTCGGAGCTGTAGGTTGCTACCCCGTCTTGTACACGCCTCGAGCGTCCGCGATCAGTGTACCGTCCTCGCTGTATACCTCGACGTCGACGACGCCGACGTCGCCGCCACACCGGACGACATCCGCCTCCGCGTAGAGGTCGCCCGTCCCGGCCGCGAGGTAATCGATCCGCATGTCGATCGTCGGCACCGGCTGCTCGACTTCGGAGACGAGGGCCGCGCCGCCGACGGTGTCCGCCAGGGTGAACGTCACGCCGCCGTGGGCCATCAGCCGGTCGGCGTTCCAGGAGAGATCCTCGCGCATCTCGAGGCGTCCCTCGGCGTGGCCGTCAGCGGCTTCGGTGACTTCGACACCCAGCAGGTCGGCGAATGGCATCTCCTCAAAGAAAGACTCGATGTCCATACGTCACGATGATTCGGGAGCGCGCTTAAACGATGTGGATGGGCGATGGCAGGATACTCGAGATGCTCGAAGAAAGGGTACTCGGGGGAACCATAGCAGGATACTCGAGAGTCGGTTGTCCAGCGCTCTAGCATCGATAGCCTGTGACTCGAGCGACTCGAGCAACTCGAGACGGATTCGCACAGATGCCACCTACTTCCGATTGTCACCCTGAACGGACAGTTCCAAGGAGGAAAACTTACGGTAACACAGTATTTTTGATTGGGTATGTCTACCCACGCACGCAACCGTGGCGGCGGTGGGCTCGTCGCCGCGATCAAAGTCGACCTGGCGCGGTTACACGGGGCGTGGATGGAACTCATCTTCCCCCGTCAGCGCGGCCGCGGCCACTCCGTCATGGGCAAGTGGAAACCGGAAACGATTCCGCAGAAACTCGGCTACTACCTCTGGAGTCTGCTCGGTGCCATCGGCTTGCTCCTCGTCTACCCACTCACCGTGATCGGCCTCGCGACCCGGTTTTACGCGAAAAAACTCGACTCGACACGAACCCGACTCGGAATCGTCGGCGTCACCGGGATCGCCTTACTCGGCTGGGGACTGCTCACGATCGTCTGGGGAGTTATGTCCTACATGGATCAGGTCAACATCCCCGTCGACGCCGTCCTCGCCGTCGCCGCAGCGAGCGGGGTGGCCGTGATATCGACCGCCCTCGCCGCAACGTGTTCGAAGTTCGGGGGGCGCGCACTCTCTGTGATCCTCGCCTACCCGTTCGCGATGACGGCGCTGTTCCTGCCGCCGGTCGTCGCCGCCCTCGTAACGCCGTCGCTCGAGCCGTACGTCCTCGACCCGAGCTACGACCTCGCTGTCTGGCTGCTCGATACCGTGTTCGTCGTCGGCGACCTGAACCAGTACCTCCGCGACAACTATCAGCTCGAGGGCGCCGCCTACGCGGCGATGTGGATCGGTTTCTCGTTCCCGGTCGGCTGGTTCCTCGGGACGATGGTTTCGCTCGCGAACGTCGTCCGGCCTTCCAGCGACGCCTGAGAGATAACGCCGCTTTTCGATTCGCCCTCCATCCGATATTCTTAGGCACGTTCTCGCCCTCGTGTTCACTATGGCACTCGAGTTCGATCTGTCAAAAACAGTCGCCGCATTCGTACTGATCGTCGCTGCCGCCGTCGGTGCGCTCTTGACGATGCCGATGGGCATGACGACCGACACCATCTTGATGATGGTCATGCCCTCGATGGCCATCTTCGGCGCCGTCATGCTCGTGATCGGGGTCAAACACGGCGAGTTTCGGGCACCCACTGATTGGGGACGCCCGGCGATGAAAACCGCCTTGCCGCGACAACATTATGCGCCACGGTAGCATTCCCTTCCTCAATATTTAACAGGTTAGCCCGCGATGGCACAATCGGTGTTTACGAATGACTGATCACGAACTTCCACCACTTCCGTACGATTACGACGCGCTCGAGCCATCGATCTCCGAACAGGTCGTCACCTGGCACCACGACACCCACCATCAGGGCTACGTTAACGGCCTGAACGCGGCCGAAGAGACGCTCGCCGAAAACCGCGAGTCCGGCGACTACGGTTCGACCGCTGGCGCGCTCGGCAACGTCACCCACAATGGCTGTGGCCACTACCTCCACACGCTCTTCTGGGAGAACATGTCACCAAACGGCGGCGGCGAACCAGAGGGCGACCTCGCCGAGCGCATCGAGGAGGACTTCGGTTCCTACGACGGCTGGAAGGGTGAGTTCGAGGCCGCAGCAAGCGCTGCTGGCGGCTGGGCGCTGCTCGTGTACGACCCGGTTGCGAAACAACTGCGTAACGTCAAGGTCGACAAGCACGATCAGGGCGCGCTCTGGGGATCCCACCCCATTCTGGCCTGTGACGTCTGGGAGCACTCCTACTACTACGACTACGGCCCAGACCGCGGCAGCTTCATCGATGGCTTCTTCGACGTCATCAACTGGGACTCCGTCGACGAGCAGTACCAGAAGTGTCTCGACCACTTCGAGTAAGCGACGAGCCGTTCACCATCACGTTTTTTGGCAACCAGGTCTCGAGCGGACGCGCTGGCACGCACCTCACGGTTGTGCCTGCACGGATGCACCTCCCCGTTGTACCTGCCCGAAATCCACACCATTTACCCACGCGCCGTCGTACGGCAAGCTATGCCCGTCCCAAAGGAGGAATTCGACCGGCTTCCACCGTGTGACTTCTACACGCCGGAGGAGCTCCTCGAGTCCGAACAGATGTACACCGTCTACGAGATTGCCCGACTCTTGCAAGGTCTCGATCCCGACGCAGAAATCGACCGGGAGACAGAGGACATCTTGCTCGACTGGGCGATCCCCTGGATCATGACGAACGCGGACGACCTCGTCGTCGCGGAGCCGCGAACGGACGAGGAACCCGGATACTACGGTCTCAAGTCGTAGCGACTCGACCCGCTCCAGGCCCAGATACCGCTACATCTGGCGAGCCATGCGACCAGCCAGTTCGACGTGATCGTACGGCCGTGTGGTGACGCTTGGGCCGTGGCCAGTGTGGAGTTCGCTAAGCTCGCCGTCAACGACCTCGAGGACGCGATCGATACTCTCGATCAGCGTCGCCCGATCTCCCTCCGGGAGGTCTGTTCGCCCGAATCCACCGTTCTGAAAGATCAGATCGCCGGCGAACAGGATTCCCGGCTCGGCGGCGTACAGACAGAGGTGATCGTCCTTGTGCCCGGGCGTGTGTAAGGCAACGTACTCGTGATCTCCGAGTCGAATCGTCGATTCGTCCGCGATCGAACGGTCGATGCCGTCAACGTCCGGATCGTACCCCCACACCTCGACGTCGAACGCCTCTGTGACCGCGGCGAGATTCCCCACGTGATCGGGATGGGTGTGGGTGAGGACGACGGCCTCGAGCGCATCCGTTCGTTCCTGAATCCGAGAGACGATGTCGAAGTTCGCGCCGGTATCAACGAGCACGGGTCGGTCGCCCGTCACCAGAAAGGCGTTGCTCGTAAAGACCTGCTCTCCAGCAGCGAGGTTGTGGATCATCGCTCGCCGCTACGGCTCTCGAGGATTTGTGGGTATCGACCCACTGGCGAGTGTCCACGACTCGATCCGGGACGGGTGTTTCGGTACTCGAGATCTGAGTAATCCGGATCCATACCGCTCGAGGGCGGCACCGTCAATCGGTTCCTCGGCGAAGAATGTCCCATCATGACATTCCGGCGGTGGCAACTGAACACCGGGGTGCTCGTCTGGGGGTGTTGCTACCAACCACAGGACACGGTTACGACGTGAACCAGGATTCACAAGGTCTTTTAGGAAGAGCACGTAGGAAGCACACGAATGAATAGGTCGGCTCTCGTCGGAGGTGTCCTCGTCGTCGTCCTCATGCTCCTCGTGGCAGGTGTGGGCAGTCCGCTGCTTGCAACGGACGTTCGGGCAGCCGACGGCGACCAGTTCGGATCCTCCACCTCAGTTGCCACCGAAACGACCGACGGGCAGACCACAGTCACGTCCTACAGTTCGGGCGTTTCGGCTACGTCGACTGGGAACTTCGACTCGACGACCTTTACGATCACCGTCCACGATGACGGATCGGCAACGTGGACGTTTCGCTACGAACGGGATTTGAACGATACCGAGGAAGAAGAAGCATTCGAAGACGCCTTCGAAGACTTCGAGTCCGAGGAAACGGATCTCTACAATCGATTCATCGACCAAGCTGAAAGCCTGGTAAGCATCGGAACCGCCGAAACCGACCGCGAGATGGAAGCCACAGACTTCAACCGGTCTGCAGGCGTCGAACAACGCTTCAACAGAATTGGTGTCGTCGAAATGTCCTTCACCTGGACGAACTTCGCACAGGTCGAAGACGACGAAATTATCGTCGGTGACGTCTTCGATGGAGCGTTCAACATTGCGTCCGACCAGTATCTGGTCATCGAATCTGACTCGGGGCTCACCTTCAGTCAAATGCAACCCGACGGCGAGCTCAACGGCGCCTCGCTCGAAGGGAGTTCCTCGATAACCTGGCAAGGTTCGTTCCAGTTCCTCGACGGCCAACCGCGTGTCGTCCTCGAGCGGGACGCTGCCAGCTCCAACGATACCGCCGGATCGCTCGTGGAGCGGTTCACGAGCGCCTCGAGTCTCTGGTTAATCCTCGGGGGTGTGCTCGTCGTTGGTACCACAATAGCCGCTATCGCCCTGACAGCGAGACGATTCGACCTGGTTGGGACAGCCCAGTCGGATCCCGTCGACGAGCAATCGGCCACGGTCGACGCCGCAGCAACCCCGCCAGCAGATCCAATCCCGGACGACGAACTGCTGAGCGACGAGGATCGCGTGACCTCGTTGATTCGGGACAACGGTGGCCGCATGAAACAGGTCAACATCGTCGACCAGACGGGATGGTCGAAATCCAAAGTGAGTATGCTGCTCTCCGAAATGGAATCCGATGGTACCATCAGCAAACTCCGCGTGGGTCGTGAGAACATCATCAGCCTCGAGGGCTTCGAACCCGAAGCAGCGAAGTCCCCCTACGAGGAGTAGACCAGCCCGAACCGTGCCACGGGGGCGCAGTCCAGGTTCGAAACGGAACGCTTAAACAGTCCTCGCAGCAACCATAGAGTGTACGACACCGCTCCGTTGGTGTAGTCCGGCCAATCATATTGCCCTCTCACGGCAATGACCAGGGTTCGAATCCCTGACGGAGCATCCTTTTCCCGACGCCGTCTCCCGATTTCGAGCCCGTGCTACCCTCACGTAAGCATGAATTTCGAAGGCAATGCGATTAAGATGGTCGGGTCACCCCGACGCAGTATAGCGATTTCGAAAATTTGCCCTGCAATCCGATTCGAAGGATTCGTTCGGGGGTGGTCGGCATGGATCTAAGCGAGTTCACGCTCGTTCCAGGCCCGACCGAAGACCGACTCGGTGAGCGCCAACTCGTCGATTACCGAACCGAACGAGAGGATATGGTCAAATGGTTACTCACGTTCGGGATCGAACCGGAGAAAGCGAATGGCTACGCTGAAAGCACGGTCAAAAACCGGATCTATCGGATGGATCAGTTCTACCGGTTCGTCTGGGATCAGGAGGGCCAGTACACCACAGCGGTCACCCACGACCATGCGGACGCCTGGATGACAGAACTGGCCTACGCCGAGTGTAGCGACACCCACCGTGATCTCTGTCAGAAGGCCGTCCGAATGCTGTTCAAATGGCGTGCCTACGAGCGTGGCGGCGAAGAGTGGGAGCCGACGATCACGTTCAGTTCGAACGACGGAACGACGACCCCACGGGACTACCTCACCCTCAAGGAACGAAAACAAATCCGCGAAGCAGCGCTGGAGTACGGCAGCATCCCCTCGTACAACAACGTTTCGCCGACCGAGCGCCGCGAGATCAAGGCATACCTCGCACAGCGGTTCGAGAAACCGATCGCGGACGTGACCGCCCGTGACTGGGAGCGTGCGAACAGTTGGAAGATCCCGAGTCTCGTCAGCGTCAGCCTCGACGCGGCGTTACGCCCAATCGAGGTCGAACGAGCAGTCATCTCATGGGTCGATCTCGACAACGGGATCTTGCGCATCCCGATCGAGGATAGTTCGAAGAACGAAGACAACTGGCGCGTTAGTCTCAGCAAGCGGTCGGTCGGGATGCTCGAGCGGTGGCTCGACCAACGAGCGACGTACGATCTGTACGATGGGCGCGATGAGTTGTGGTTGACTCGGGAGGCGAACCCATATGGATCCGCGTCGCTCCGTCGCATCCTCCATCAACTGTGTGAGATCGCTGGCATAGAGTACGAGAACCGGCAGATGAGTTGGTATACGATCCGTCACTCGACGGGGACGTACATGACGCGAGAAGAGGATCTGGCTGCCGCACAGACGCAACTCCGGCACAAGAGTCCGGAGACCACGATGAAATATGACCAGGCGCCCGTTGAGGATCGTCAGGATGCGTTAGATCGGATTGGGTGAGCCGATCCTATTGGCCCCCTCGTCGCTTGAAAGTGGGCTGTTAATATAGAGGATGAGTGTCCACGGCACTCTCGTTTGAGTCACTCGTTCTGTCCAAAACCAACCAGTAATAGCGACTTCAATTTGATCGATTGCAGGAAGTGTAGGCTGTTGAAATCCTATTGAAAGTTGTGAGAGTTAAACAACACTCGAAGTGTTTCGTTCCCTGGAGGAATGTTAGCTCTACGGGTTCTAACCACCAATATAATATTTCAAAAGATACCGTTCCATTGGAATTTATAGTATAGCAACCATTCAGGTGTTCATATGCCATGGGTTGAGACTAACGGGATCGATACATTTTACCACGATTACGGAACCGGACAGCCGTTAGTAGTGCTTCACGGGATGACTGCGGATCATCAGGTGTGGGCTGAACAGTTACAGCCACTCACCGACGAGTTTCGCGTTCTTCCGTACGATCTCCGAGGCCACGGGAAAACAGGTGAGTCAGACCCCGACCACTATACGGCTGAGACGTATGCAGATGACCTCGCTGCGTTCATCGATGCACTTGACCTTGACCAACCGGTCGTTCTCGGTCACTCTTGGGGTGGGATGGTCGGATATACGTTCGCAGCCGAGTATCCTGACCAACTCTCAGCATTAATCACGGTTGGCTCATCGACACCCTACGCCTTCTCGAAGAAGGAATGGTTGTTCAAATCCGTCATTTTCCGTGTACTTTTCCCGGTGATGACGAACGAACGACTCTCGAACATTATTGAGCGGGTAATGATCAAGATATGGGGGGAAGATGCAACAGTGGATCTTGATGAGTGGGAACAACTCCGCAAAGCTCATGACTGTGATGTTCAGGACATACAACCCAGCGAACGCCGGAAAGTCATGCGTGCAATACTAGAGTACCGATCAACCGAATCGTGGGAACTCCCCAAAACTCCCGTGCTTATGTTGTACGGTGAAAACGAGCCGATGATTGACGCTCACGCAGAGTACCTCGAAACAGAACTCAGTGACTGCCAAAGTGTGGAGATTCCGGGGGCGAGCCACAACGCTCAGGTGGATAACCCGTCGTTCATCCGAGCGCAAATCCGAGAGTTTCTGGACACCAAAATGGAACCGTCTGAAGATCACCAGGTTCCCTCATAGTGCGATTAACTCCATTTTATCGATGTCCAAGACACGAATGGTATAATCGCTCGGTACTTTTCCTGTACTGACCGCTCACTCCCCTTCGTATATTCCCACTCACCTCTTGCAACATTCGTGCTGTGAGTTCATCACGACTCACTCAACTTATTCACCGAGTGTCACAAACGGCGTGCAACATTCAGAGGATTATTGAATCGACTGAAGAAATTCGTCCAACGTATCTGTGAGTTCGTCAACCTCCTCTCCGTTGATTTCAGCCGAGTACCTGACGATGATCACATCCTTCTCATTGGTGTGACGGGCTGTATCAACTTGCTCAACGCCCTTCCAAATCCCTGTAACTTCAACTTGGCCGTGTTCAGCGTGGTCGTACGTTTCACCCCGATTCACGACCATATCAGAGTCAGAACCCGGCAGTTCGTCAGAATCATCCATAGGACTCTATGATAGACATAGACCCTTGCCTCTGGTGGTGGATGCAGTATATCGTTCGCCTTTAGTGAACGATCTTCCGCCTTGATGACTGGGTAGCGATTGGTGAGGCATTCGCGCCCTGTATCTTGCAAAAACTCACTGAACTACCGACTTGTTGTCAGAAGCGGCGTGCAAGACTTAGAGAATGGATGCAGCACTCCGACTTTTGTTCTCAGGGCCTAAGTATCGTCCCACGTTTACTCTTACTAGTGACATCTATTTCTGATCGAAATCTGTAATGAGTTTGACCCAGCTCTTAACTAATAACTCAACACCTGGGACGGTACTAAGAAGCACCATCTAGGTATATGTTGTTTGTCAAACAAGATGTATGGTATGCAGTCACTACGTATTCACGCGACTGTTCTGACGATTTGTGTTGTTCTCGCACTGGCCACGGTGGGATCGGTCGCACTGGTTAGCGGACACGCACCAGATACAGGCGAGGCGGCTTTCTCACAACCAGCCGAATCAGTTACTGGGGGCGAACCGCTTGAACCGATAGTCATTGATGAACTCATTGAGAAGACGATGACCGAATACGACGTGGCCGGTGCAACGGTTGCATATGTCGAGGGGGACCAAATAGTCCACGCTGAGGGGTACGGATATGCGGATTACGAGAGAAATGAGCGAGTCGATCCAAATGAGACCTCTTTCCTGATCGGGTCGGTTTCGAAAACGATGCTCTGGACCGCAGTGATGCAGGGAGTCGAGGACGGGACACTCGACTTAGACGAACCAGTCGGAACGTACCTCGATGACTATGAGTTCGAGGGAGATGATGAAATAACGCTCGAACATCTCATGACGCACTCTCCCGGCTATGAAGACCGCATGAAAGGAATATTTGCCAGAGATTATGACGAGGTTGATGATTGGGAAAGAAATCTGGAAGCCGGGATGCCACGGCAGGTATGGACCCCCGGTGAGACGATCTCCTATTCGAACCATGGTGCCAACCTCGCCGGACTTGTCGTCCAAGAGGCGTACGGTGAACCGTTCGAATCCCATATCGAATCCAATATCTTCGAACCGCTGGGGATGGACAGTGCAACATACGAACAACCCGTTCCCGCGGACCGCACGCTTTCGAAAGGTCATGTAATGGTAGATGACGGATTCGAAGTCCGTGACCCGGTGATCGTTCCCGCACCACCCGGGGGTTCGGTGACCGCAACCGCACCCGATATGGCGAACTTCGCCATTGCCAAACTCCAGTACGGGGCATTCGACGATGATGGTGAGGAGGTTCGCATTCTGGAGGCAGAATCGGTCGAAAAGATGTTCGAACAGCAAGCGACGAACCATCCAGGTGTGGACGGGATTGGCTACGGGTACATGGTAACCAAGTATCGTGGAGAGACACTCGTCGTCCACACCGGCGGAGGGATGTATTTCCACACATTGTTCGTCTTATTCCCGGAACACGATGTCGGCCTCTTTGTGAGTTTCAACACAATGGAACCGTTTGATGACGTGCTCGATGGGTTCATGGAGGAGCGATTCGGGGCGTATGAGCGAGCGCTCGAACCGAATTCGACGACCGCTGATCGGGCAGACGAGTACGAAGGAGAGTACCGGATTACGTCTTTCCAGACGACGCATGAGAAATTCTTGGGATTACAGCCAGCCCGAGTTCCTGGCACAGTAACCGTCTATGTGACCGAAGACGGCGTTTTGGAGCTAACGCCCATCATGGGTGAGACAAGTCGGTGGGTTGAGGTAGAGCCGGGAGTGTTCGAGCCCAAAACGGTCGAGGTAGAGCCGGGAGTGTACGAGCCGGGGGAGTCCGAGCCCAGAACCATCGATGATTACGGGTTTGGCCAGACCAGCATAGCTATCGAAGACGGGCACCTCTATATGGGTGGTGCAACCCCACCCTACGAACAGCTTTCGTGGTACGAAACAATCGTTGCTCAGGCTGTTTTTCTTGGTGCCTGGTTAGTGACGCTCCTCTCGACACTGGTGATCTGGCCTGTTAACGCCTATCGCCGCCATGGCTGGGGCCGGATGCGCGACCATGCGACTCGACCGCGTCTTGTGACCCTCGGCTGCGTCGGGTTCCTGCTGCTCTTCCTCGGCGGAATTATCCTCAACGGACCGGATGATATGGAAGCCTGGGTCTTCAGCTTCTCGCTGGTGCAACGACTGACGTTTGGGCTACTCTACGTCTTGGCCATCGGAACCGTCGTTGCGGTGGTCTCGGTCGGCATTGAGTGGCAGAAAGTTATCGCCGCACGCGATCTTGACGCAGGATCAACCAACCGCTACGGGCTCGGATATCTGACTATCCTGATAGGGGCACTTCTGCTCTTACTCTGGCAAGCGTGGTACTGGAATCTGTTCACAGCGGCATTCTGAAGCCCACCTTTCGTGTTGTGACTTTTGTCTCATCAATCGGGCATTCATTTGCAAGATACGCGCTGTGAATTCAGCAGAGGCTTAGTGAACTGCCGGAACACTGTCAAAAGATGCCTGCAAGATACAGAACATGAATACAGCACTTCGGCCGTGAATATTGTTTGGCCTGAATCAACTGCCTGGTCGAAGGATATGGACGGTGATCTACTGGAAGACATCCACATGTCCTATCGCGTGTCCCCGGCTGTCCTCAATCTGATCGGGATCGTACGGCTGGAACAGTTGCCAGGATCATTGGGTGACTCGATTTTTCCTGCTTCGGTTGTGATGTCTATGGCTTCCGAGCCGTGAAGATCCCATACGTGAGGACTCGGTTTTCGTGGGATTCCACGCCCAGAGGCAACCCGTGCTCGAACACGTCGAACATTTCCTCGCCAAGGACAGCTTCGGTCTCCTCAGGCTTCGTGCGGACGTGCTCAAGTATACGTCGGAACGTGGGGAGTGCAACCGTGTCGTTGTAGTCCTCGGCGGTGACCCCCTCGAAGCCAATGTCTTCGAGCATTTCCTCGAACTCGGCGTAACTGGACGGCGCGAAGTGATTTGCTTCGACCCACTCGTGATCGGTTGTGAGCGTCTCGTCGGTCGGAAAGTCCGCGATCACGATCCGACCTCCCGGACGCAGGACACGGTACACCTCTCGGAGTACGGCTTCCTTGTCCAGGACGTGGATGAGCATCTCGATCATCCAGGCGCGGTCGAACTGCTCGTCAGCGAACGGAAGCTGCTTGGCATTCCCGACGTGGACGCTCACCTGATCATCGACGCAGGCGGCAGCCGCCCGCTCCGGAACGATCCACTCGGCGCTGTCTTCGAGTGTCACGCCCTCGACGGTACACCCCGTCTGCTCGGCGAGGTGGATGGCGGGCCCGGCGGTCACGCCACAGCCGACGTCCAGGACGCGGTGATTGTCCTTGATCTGGAGCTTTTCGATCAGCAGTCGGGTCAACCGTTTTGCTGCGTCGGCGAACGTCTGGTCTTCCTGTTCGGCTGGCCAGTACCCCAAGTGCATCTGCCCGTCGGCGTACTGGTCGAACCACGCCGTAAATGGCGTGTCGTCGTATCGTTCTTTCACAAGTTGTTCGTGTGTCGTACTGTCCCCCGTTTGGAATGGTTTCGAGTCCGTCTGTTCGTTCCCATCCGGGTATGTTGGATCTGTCACTGTCGGCCACCTCTCAACATGTGGATCAACGAGGGACGTGCTAATCAGACTATTTCGTGCAATATTGCACGGCGTGCAAACGGGATGAACTGGATGCTGGCTCCTGCTACGGATCCGTGAACTGCTCGGGAACAGACGTTTTCAGCGCACCCTGGTCGACTGGGCGCGCTTCCTCGAAGTATCGCTCGAAAATCGAAAGGGCCCATTCCCTGGCCTCGGGTGCGTCGGTGTCGATCCAGGCGCGCAGCGCTCTGGTCTCGGTGTCGTGGCAGCAGATGCAGACGTGGTCGTCGAAGATGTCGATCCCACACCGCGTTCTGTCGGGGAGTTCGTCGTGGACGAGGACGGTGCAGTTGTCCCGGGCGGCTGCCTTCCCGAACAGTTCGGGATTCCAGTCGGCGGTCGCTGCCAGAACCGCCGGCTCGTACACGTACTCAACGTCCATGCCGTCGAGGGCGGCTCGACAGAACGCCTCGTTGGCGACCGCTTTGAATATTGTCGCACCGAGACCGCGCAACGTGTCGCTTTCCTCGACCAGTTGTATCACTCGCTCCTGCGGTTCGTAGGGGTAGCCCGTCCCGGGGTATGCAACGACGGCGTCCGCGAACAGGTCGACAGAAAACCCGTCCATCTCTCGTGGAAGCCACTGCCAGACGTCACGGAGCTTTCCCTCGGTTTCCATCGCATCACGCAGTTCCACGAACCGTTCGGCAACGAATTCGCCGAGCGGTGTGAGTTCGTACGTCGGCCCGCTACGTTCGATCCACCGTCGCTCCTCGAAGTCGCCGAGTATACGTCCGATGGTCGACGCGTGGGCGCCAGTCTCGGACTGCAAGTCGGCCCGATCACAGTCCCCTTCAGCCAGTGCGTGGAGTACCCCGACCCGGTGGATCGAGCTTGCAATAAACTCGATTTCTTCGATGGGCGAGTCCATGTTAACACCACCCATGCCAACGATGATGCTTCTTTTGGGAGATATATTGACGCAATTTCAAACCTTATCAGGCTTGGCTCGTGCCACATTCGCGCTCTCAATTCAGCACGTCCCGTTCAATCTATCAAGTGGCTGGCAGAGATCGCGTGCAACATCCAGAGGATGAGTGCAGAACGACGATTCCGTTTGTTTCACATCGAAAGCAGTGAACCATCTGTACACTACACGTGCGGATCGAACGAGTCGAATTCAGTACAGACAGACCAGTGCCTACAAAACCGGCACACGGGAGGTTACCTATTCTTCGGGAATCGGTTGTTCTTCTTCGAAGAACACGACTTGCTCGTCTCCCTCCACCCATGCGTCGTGCCCCGGTGGTATCAAGGCGACATCGCCCTGTCCGAGTGTTTCGTGCGTTCCATCCTCCATCTCAACGGTCAACCGACCAGATAACATGTACAGACGGTGCGGCCACGGACAATTCTCGGTCTCCAGATCGGGAGCGTTGTCTCTGGAAAACTTGTATCCCGGCTCTAACGTGGTCACCCAGAACGTCCCGTCCTCGAACTCGACTCCTTCGACCCTGCCGTTATCGAATGTATCCGTTATGTCGGGTGAATCAAGTGACTTCACTTGTAACTCATCAATCATGTGTGGTAATACACCGCACACAAGTATAGCTGTTTCTCCGGAGAAACGGCAGATGACGGGCGAGATAACGGCCTTTCTGGCCATTCAACCGTGTTAATCTAAACGAGCCATAGCAGGATACACGCTCTCTACAGTAAATGACTACTGAGAAACGCCGGAAAAAGGGTGCCGATCTGGTACTATACCACCTGTACTGAGCGTTCGACCTTCCGCGTTGATCGCTCCTCAGTTCGTGCCACATTCGCGCCCTGTATTCAGCAGAGACTGAACGTTCTACTCGGATTCTGTCAGAAGATGCCTGCTGAATATAGAGGATAAGTTCAGCACGGTGGTCTCGTTTGTTTCGCGCTGGAGTAGATGATTAAATGCTCAGTAGACCTGCTTATTGACCGCCGACCGTTTACTCCGATTACAGGCCGTTCAGAACATTGGGCTGAAAACATCCCTTCGTTTCACATAGGATTGCTGCCTCTACGTTCACGGCATGGTTTTTGATAGCTCGCCCCAATAGTTAGGATAATGGCTGAGGAAACCATTTGGATCGACCGGAAAGAGTATTCCTCGGAGGAAATACTCGAACAGCTCGACTCGGGGAAGCGAGTACTAATCTCTGTCGAGTTACTCGGTATCGAGCGAAAGATCATCCTCAGAAAGAATAACGGCGAATACGTCTGTGACACGGGGGTCAAATTGATGACGTACGACGATCCACAGGGCATGAAACGATGCATCGAGCGGTTACAACTCACGTCGAGTGCCTGATCCTCGTTCTGCAGCCGACTGATGCAACGCTGAGAGTAACACGTATGTAAATCTCTCCCTATTCGTGCACGGCGGATGCACGGCTGCGAATCGCTTATCTCCGAGGAACAGGTCTTTTTATCCATGCGGTTTACTCGGGAGGCGACGGTGAAAGGGGCGATCGTCGCAGGGGGATTCCTCGTGGCGACCGCCCTCCTTACGGGATTACTCCCGAACCCGAGGTTCGACCGGATCGTTCCCCGCACGGGAATGGACGTGGTGTTTCTGTTGCTGACGACGCTCCTGCTCGGTGTGTACACCGCACAGCGATCTACTCGTGTCGATTGCTCGGGCTTTCTCTTGGGGTGCCTGGGTGCACTTGGCGGGTACATTGCCGTGTCGTGTCCCTACTGTCTGCCGGGTATCGAAGATGCGCTGAGTCCGTCGATGATTGCGACGTATCTCGTCCCGACCCGCCCGATCGTAGGGGTCGCGTCTGTCGCGTTGCTCGCCGGCGTGATCACCGCCCGTCAGCGACGACTCGTAATCGAAGGACCGGCCGTCTCGGGCGTCGATCTCCGCTGTCCAACCTGCGGGGCGTTGCTCAAGACAACCGCAAACGAGCCCGATCCCGAGTTCGTCGAAGGGCGAATGCAGATGGAGGTGACCTGTCCCGGTTGCGACGATGTGCTCGTGGTGCTCGTCGAAGCCACGACCGATGACGGTCTCGAAATCCGAAAACGCGTCGAGCGAAAGAGCCACAGCAGCGGCCGAGAGTCACGAGCGAATCCGTATTCGCTCGCCCCGGTCGACGATCCCGACGAACGGGAATGACCAGCGCGCCGGGCGAGTTGCCGACGCGATACGGTTGGTTCGCTTTCCCCTATGCACAAATTCACCTCGATTACGAACCCATCGCCCCATTCCCCGGATACGTTGGACGTTCGACCATTTTCCAACCGATAGAGGGGAACGGCCCGGAGCCTAACCCCGAGGAATTCACGGCCAAGATTCTCACTCAATCTCGATCGTTCCGTACATGAACTCCGCGTGGGGTTGGCAGTAGTAGTGTTGAGTCCCCAGCTCGTCGGCGTCCCACTCGAAGGTGTCGCCCTCGCTTGAGATCGTCGCGTCGAACTCATCGCTTGGCGTACGATTCTCGAGCGAGTCGGTTGCGGTGACGGTGTGGAAGACGCCGTCTGCGTTGACCCACCGGACGGTCGTCCCCGCGTCGACGCGGACGTGGTCTGGATCGAAGAGGAACGCCGGTTCGTCGTCCTCGCCCGCTCGCGTTTCGATCTCCGCCTCGTCCTCGCCGGTTCTGTCGGCGATGTTCTCGTCTACGTCATTTTTTTGCTCATCGTCCTCGTCGTCCACCTCCTCGTCGTCGATGTCTTCCTCGTCGTCAGGCAGCGGTGTCGGCATGAACTCGCGGTCGACGCCCACCTCGACGTCGCCCCAGGGCATCTCGAGGGGTCGGACGGCGTGGTGAACGAGCCAGTAGCCCCACTGGTCGGCCGACTGTCCGCCGTGGCCCGCTTCCCAGCCATCGGCCTCCCACTTGTGGAAGTGCGTGAAGTCCTCCTCGTCACGGTCGGGTGCCCCGTCTGGCCGGTTCTCGGCGGTGAACTGAGCGCGCGTACCGATGCCGAAGTAGATGAGGTTCTCGGCCTCCTCGGGATTTGGCTCGTCGAAGTGAAGGAACAGCAGCACGTCCTTGGTGACCCAGTGCCAGACGTGCGATGGCGTGTAGAACAGCATCGTTCGGTCACGGATCCGCGAGCGTTCGCCCTCGATTTCGAACTGGTCGGCGTTCATCGGCTTGTCCTCGAAGAGATCGAGCAGTTCGAGTCGATCCTCCTCTGAGAGGTCGCCTTCCGCACCCTCCGGCGATGTCCAGTCGGCGTCGTGACCCTCGCTTCCCTCGGCAGGTGGAGTAGGCATGAACTCGTAGTCGACGCCGGGAGACGTCGGTTCGTCATGGAAGGGAAGTTCGAACTCACGAACGGCGATGTGCGTGAGCCAGTACCCCTCGTCACCCTCCTCGCCGCCGTGGCCACCCTCCCAGGAGTCGGCGGTGTGGGCGTGGAAGTGGGTGAATTCCTCGTCGGGCTGGCTCTCCTCGGTGAACAGCCCCTTCTGGCCGATCACGATGTAGTTGAGGTGTTCTGCCTCCTCGGGATTCGGGTCGTCGAAGTGGAGCGCGATGAGCGTCTCGTCGCTGACCCACTTCCAGACGTGAGATGGAGTGTAGTCGCGTCGCTCGCCCTCGATTTCCCGCTGGTCAGCGTTCGTCGGCTCGTCGTCGAACACCTCGACGAGCTGCTGAAGCTCCTCGGTCGTCAGCGGTTCCCCTGTGGGCGCCTCCTTTAGGCTCGGGAGGTCTTCGTCGTCTTCATCGGCGCTCACTGGCGCACCCGTGACGGCGAAAATACCACTCGCCCCCAGTGCTTGCAAGACTCGTCGTCGGGTCGATTGTGTGCTCATGTCTTTGATCATACGAGTGAAAACGCGCTAACAGGTGACGTAATGGTCACTCGGCCGTGTATGCTGGATGTCATACACTGTTCGTATAATACCTCTGGACCACGTAGAGAGATAGTTACTCGACTGGTACGCCCTCGTCCGTGCTCAGTACGTGCCCACCCGGATTTCCTGAGAGTAGCACCCAGGCAGAAAACAGCGATAAGTGATTCACCTGTTCTGAACGTTCGACCTCCCGCGTTGATCGCTCCTCAGTCCGTGCCACATTCGCGCTATGAGTTCAGCAGTCACCGAACGAACTGCCCGATTCCGGTCAAAACCGACATGACCGACTCAGAGGGGAGATGCAGTAATTTGGTTGTAATTCCATCCGTGTTCGGTTAAGGTGGTGAGTATCAAATTGCGGCATCTTGAACTCTGACTGAACATGTCCAAACGGCCGGAAACGGTCTCTCAACTGCTCGGTTCAAGGTAGCATCTGCCCGAAAATATTACTGGCAGTGTTAACCAAACACCAATGGTTGTAATTCTCATACTGCCTTTTGAACAGACTGGAACTACTGGAATGCCCACATCAGCTCAGGCGTGCCATCGTTTCCATGGTCTCCTGAAAGCACTGCTGGGTGAACTCCTCTAGCGGAATCGCCGGAGATTCGTACGTCTCGTAGACGGCCTCGGCCCATTCGTGCACCTCCGGCGAGTCGGTGTCGATAAACACCCGGAGCTGACTGGAACCGGCTTCACAGACCCCGATTCCCACCCGGTGATCGAAGAGAGCGAGCGCGAACGGGAGATCGTCATGTAGTTGGACAGTGAGATTCCCGCTTACGCAGGCGTCAAAACACTTCCCCGGATAGCCTTCGAGGGCGTTTCTGGTGACCTCGGGCCGAGCGATGTCTTCCGTCTGCATCCCGTTGACGATGCGCTGCTGGACCTCGTCCATATAAATCGGAGCAATCGCGTCTAGATCGAATCCGCGGAGTGTCTCCGTCTCCCCAACGAGTTCGACGAACCGGGCTACCGGGCTGTACGGATCGCCTTTTTCGGCGCTGGTCACCGTCGCACCGGCGAACGCGCCGCTGTCGATTTCTATTGGGGCATTCTGTATCGCTTCCAGCACGGGAGCGAGCCGGAGCGAGGAGGTGGCCTCGTGTTTGAATCTGATCATCGCGTCCGTGAGGAGCGCCCCCGACTCAGTGAGCCTGAACTCCCCGTCCACTTTTTCGATCACGCCTAATTCGTCCAGCAACCGCGTGTGGCGATGGCTGGTGGATTTCGACACGTTCAGACGGTCCTGTAACTCGGCTCGGTCGAGCGATTCCTCCTGGAGTTCTTCGAGCAACGGCGAGCGCCGAATCAGATCGATCAGTAAGTCGAGATCCTGGCTCGTGGCCGCGCGAGTCATACACAAACATCGTTGTCACCGCGTAATAGGTCTGTCCCAGGGGGTGAGACACTATATAGGCAGTTCCGCAACGGGGGAAAATATCACTGATTAAGTACATCTCTCTCCCGACGGTAGCATCGGCCGTAGTTCGACGAAACTACCAAACCATCGAGTGAGTCACCAATGACAACTGATTCCCCAACGCCGACCGACCACGAAACGCTCGGCTGCACCCTAATCGATGCGGTTTGGAACGACAGTAACCTCGACAAGGTTGAAGGCCTGTGTGCCCCTGATATGGTTGTTCAGGACGCTGCGAATCCGACCGCCGCGACCGGCCCGGAGGGATACACACGGTACGTCTCGCGGATCACGGACGCTGTTGCCGATCTGGAACTGACGATCGACGACGTCACTGTCGCTGACGAGACGGTGGTCATACAGACGAGCGGACGTGCCAGCCAAGCAGCCAATCCCTTGGGTCGTGACCCTGTAGATGAGGACGACGAAACGACCCTCACCGGCCTTGAGGTCTTCCACGTCGAGAACGGGGCCATCGTGGAGTGGTCGGGAACGCTGCTCGCCGACGCCACCGTGGAAGCGTTCGTCGAGGACTTTGTCGGCGACGTAATTCGTCCGGACGACAACGGATACGACGAGGCGCGAGCGGTCTGGAACGGCATGATCGACAAGTATCCGGCCCTGATCGCCCGATGTACGGGTGTGGCGGACGTCATCGACGCCGTGAACTTCGTCCAGGAGCACGACCTCCTGGTGGCGGTTCGCGGCGGCGGGCACAACGTCGCCGGCACGGCTGTCTGTAATGGCGGCCTCGTGATCGACGTGTCCGCGATGACCGGGATTCACGTAGACCTCGACGCACAAACGGTTCGAACCGAAGCAGGCGCTACGTGGGCGCAGTTGGATCGAGAAACGCAGGCCTTCGGGCTGGCGACGCCCGGCGGCGTGGTCTCGACGACTGGAATCGCCGGACTGACACTTGGCGGCGGGCTCGGCTGGCTCCGCCGGAAGTACGGCCTGTCTATCGACAACCTCGTCTCGGCCGACATCGTGACCGCCGATGGCGAGTTCCTTACCGTTAGCGATCACGAGAATTCCGATCTCTTCTGGGCGATCCGTGGTGGCGGCGGGAACTTCGGTGTCGTGACCTCGTTCGAATATCAGCTCCACCCGGTCGGTCCCGAAGTTATGTTCGTCGGGGCACTGTACCCGCTCGAAACGGCTCGCCACGTCCTCCGGGAGTGGCGGAACTTCATGAACACCGCCCCCGAGGAGGTCTCCTCGCAGGCGGTTGTTTGGTCTGTGCCCGCAATTCCGGACTTCCCGGAGGAGGCACACGGCGAACCGATCGTCGCGATCGTCGCTACCCACTGTGGGGCTGCTACGGAGGGGCAACGTGTTCTCCAGCCGCTCCGCGAGTTGGACGAACCACTCATCGATCTCAGTGGGCCTGCCCCCTACACGGAGATTCAACAGCTGTACGACCCCTTCTTGCCGGCGGGGGAGTTCCACTACTACTGGAAGTCGATCGAGCTAGCGAACCTCAAGGAGGAGGTGATCGACGCAGTCATCGCCGCAGCCGAGGCCCGACCGTCTCCCCACACAATGATGCCGATCTGGCACAACGGCGGGGCGATGCATCGTGTCGGTGCGACCGAGACGGCCTACGGCGCCCGAAGCACGCCATATCTCTTGAGTATCGATTCGACGTGGGAAGATCCGTCCGCTACCGAGGAAAACATCGAGTGGACTCGGGAGCTCTGGCGTGACATGCACCAGTTCTCCGGTGGTGGGCTTTATCTGAACTTCCCCGGCCTCGGTGAAGAGGGAGAGGAACTGGTACGTGCGGCCCACGGTGACGAGATCCACGAGCGCCTCGTCGCGCTGAAAGACGAGTACGATCCGAAGAATCTGTTCCGATTGAATCAAAATATCACGCCCACGACCCAATCGGTACGTGATTAAAAACGAGAACTCATAGATCGAATTCGCTGATTCGGTTGTCGAACGTGCTGAATACGCGCGCTGAGCCTTGTTTAGACGCTCCCAAAGAGACGAGATCGGAGCTATCCCGACTGAACAGAATCCGGGATGGAGGCTTCACGGGAGGGTTTCCGAATTCGTGAATGAAACGGTAGAGTCGATCTCCCGGCGTCTAAACACGGCCTAGAGAATGTATCGGTCACAGAAGGTCGCCGGACTGATCATCGTCGCAGTGATGCACAATGGTCTTACGGGTCAAGTCCCGCACTCGGCGACGATTACCGACTCAAGCCCGGGCCGCAAATCCTCAAACGACCACAACTCAAAGGGGAAGTGGACTCCTGGAGGCGGATCTCTTTCGAGAAGCAGAGTCGCCATCACAACCGCGGCACTGGCCGTCGCCTCGTAGTCTGCAGTGAAGACGACCGCGCGATTCGCCATTGCGGTTTCGCCGTCGTGCTCGCCGCGCACCCGAACGCCGATGCCAGCGTACTCCGGTCCCTCATCCGCGCCGAGCCTGGCGAGCGGTCGGGCCAGATGGATTCTGAGTCGGGGGCTGGCAAACGCTTGGAGCACCCTCGTGCGTGCTAACGCGGCGATCAGCCGGTTTCGGGCCGGATCGTCCCAGCTCGTCCAATAGTTCACGTTCAGCGTCGGCCCGTGAGTGCCCAGGTACTCACGCTCCGGGAAGTTCGCCAGTCGATGGCGCTGACTTCCGATCGGCTCCGGGTACTTGAACCATCGGGATTCGCTAAACCCCGGAACCGTCCGCTCGTCCTCTCCTGCTCGAAACGCGACAGACTCGCCAACGAGTTCCAACATGTCCGCGATGCCAGTCGCACCGGCCGTCGCCTGACTACTCTGGGCGAGACCGACGTCGATTTCGAGTGTTGCATCGTCCGAGAGCGAGTTGTAGACCTCGGTCGCGGCGTCCGACGCGAAAATCCCGGAGAGCCCGGGGAAGAATCCCGCCATCGGAACGATCGTCGTTCGCGGACTCTCGATAGAGAGCGTCGCATTGACGAGGGATCGATCCGGGACTACGTCGAGACAGGGGGTGTTCTCGGCGGCGCAGGCGCGTTCAACAAGCGGCTCAGATTGCGGGGCGGCGACGATAACGCATGCGACATCCTCAAGGGCACGCTTGACTGAGTGCCAGTCAGTGACGTCAACGACGGCGTAGTCGGCCTTAGGATCGATCGCCGTGGCGACCGCGTGAGCCCGACGTACGCGGTAGTCACCGACGACGAGCCGACCTGGACCGAACATCTCAGCGATCGCCCGGGCGATACGGTTGCCAAGTACACCACCCGCACCGGCGACGAGGAAGCGGTCACCGCGCTGCCCGTGAGTCGGTTCTGTCCGCTCGCGGTTGCGGGCCGATGGTTGCAATCCATGCTCGACGGCGAAGCCTAAACCATCGCCATCGGTGGCTCCCGTTCCGTTGCCTTCGGCGAATCGAACCGGTCTGTTCAGTGAATCGGGCATCGCTGAATCTATACTACTCGAACCATCGTTATACTACTCCGACCTTCTCGGCTCGACTCCTACTCCCCGCGTAATTGATCGACTCCTCAGCAAACCCGATCCCGGTGTCTAGTGGCTTCCCAAACCTGAACTGGTGGGTAAAATCATTTGTTGCTGTTCGATTTCACCCATCAATCGACGTTTGGGACGGTACTAGGCCACCGCTCGATGCCTGACGCTATAGACCTTCCCCGTCTGGTACTTTATTGTCACAAATCAGGCCGATTTCGTGTTGCATTTGCGCTGTATATTCAGCACGGACGGTTCGAACTCCTTGAGTTGTGTCATGAATGGCGTGACCGACTCAGAGGATGGATGCAGCAAACATCTCTGACCTGATATGGGCGAAACGGTACAAATCACAATATAATTAGTGAAATTAGCACTATTATTTGGTCTAATGGCTAAACTATGTGGTTTTATACTTGTAGCAGGTGATGCCTCGTCATCGCTTGCATATCCGCCAGCGAGTGCCTAAATATCATGTGATAGTTATTTCACTCACATAATTGGGAGTACACGGTGGAGGATGGGCGAACAATGACCACCGATACCGAACCAACCGACGGCATCTTGCGGAGAACAGTCCTGAATGCAAGCGCGGCAGCGGCAGGGGTCCTCGCCCTGAGCGGGACAACGGCCGCCGACGAAGACGACGAGGAGGACGACTACAACGACGAGAACGATGACGACCCGGAAGTTGACGAACCCGAGGGGTTCAGCGTCGATATTGTCGCAGAGCATGCGTCGTTCCCCGACGACGTGTCGGCGTTGTTCACGCTTGAGTGGGCCGACGACGAAGAGGGCGAGCCCATCAAGGTCGATATGGAGGACGCGGGAACCATCCTCGTCGGCGAAGTGAATTGGGAGGAGGGAGCGCGATCAGGTTGGCACCGTCACCCTGGCATGTCCATCATCAACATGGTCGAAGGCGAGATCGAGGTGACCCAGGAGCGCGATTGCGAGCCCCGCACGTACTCGGCGGGCGACGCATGGATGGATCCTGGCGAAGTTCACAAGGCAGACAGCGACGACGGAGCCCGCGCCTACCTGATGTTCTTCGGTACCCCTGACGGCGAACCAGCAACCGAGTGGGTCGAACCGCCAGACTGCTAATGGGCCGTCTAAATCAGTTATTCACCAACTCGGCGGGTGTATGAGAGGGGATCAAGAAAGCAGTCTATTTTGACGTTGAATTTGAAAGACTTGGAGCGCTGCATTCGCGCCCTGTATGCAGCAGCGTCAGAACGTTCTACTCAGATTCTGTCAGAAAGAGCGTGCTGAATGTAAAGAATGTATGCAGCAAAAGTATAATTTTTCAGATGTGAATTGATTCGATTCTATCTACGTGCCGGATTCAAATCGAGTGACATCCTCCCACGACTAACGTCGTGGGCTTCCCACCGCGCCGCCGCGGTTGAATTGGGTGTTTGCAGGTTTACAACCCATTGTCACACGCAGAATCGGAATTTATGCGTGTGACCCGTTAGGCGTTGAACGGGTTGCTGGCGGTGCCACGCCGCCGGTACTCCTATCCTCACCCCGCTCGGTTCTCGCGTTTCGGTTCCGGCCAAACCGAAACGGGGCGTCACTGGACTCGAAGTTACTTGTGTTGCTTGAAGCCCGTTGCTTAGTTTTTGTTCCCACGTGGGGCACACTCCATTTCTGGAGTGGGCGGACACGTGAACCGCCAGTTCCGGGCTGTCGATTCGAAGGGGTCGTAACCTGCGAACCGATACGCGGTTGTACGCTCACACTGGTTGTAAATGTTTAGTTCAGGGTTCGACGGCGCGTATCCCACGACACAAGTCGTGGGTTTTGCGCCTGTACCGCGTATAACATGTCCTCATTACGTACCTTGACTACCCCTTTGCGCTTGGTTCCGTTACGAGGCGACTCGGGCCAACCACGCGCCAGATGATCTGTGGACGGAACAGTTTAGCCGGCGGTTGCTGTAATGAGAAGACCTGAATTGCGACTTCTGATAACCTTCTATCCGTTTGGGTACGGCGGAACAAGCGGTTGGTATACCAGTTAAGAACGCCCGTTCCCCGTGGTCTGGGGCCTTCGGTCTGCGAATACTCCAGGTCACCGCCGATCGTCAGGTCCCACGCGACATCGGTAATCGCTGTGGCATCGTCGAAAAACCGGGATTCCATCCCCGTCCGGTCACTCGTCGCCAGCACGTGATGGAGCGCCAGCGCCTGGAGGACCGCTACCGACATGCCTTGCCCGTTGATTGGGTTGTAACTGGCGATGGCATCGCCAATAACGACCAACCCGGTGGGCAATCGATCGAGATCCTCGTACCTGTATCGACGGTTGGCTGGAAACGGATAGTATCTGATGTCCCCGGTGGTCAGCGGATGCTCGTCGAGGAGTTCTTTCACGATGGGGGTGCGCAAGCGCTCAGCGAACTCTTTGAAACCCGTGGCATCGTCTGGCGCATGATCACCGTGATACCATAGAGGCAGACGAGCCATCGATCCCCCTCGACGGGATGGACATGTGCTCCGCGTGTGTGAGGCGCGTCTGCCATCACTGCGAACGCCCGGTTATCGGCTGGGGGGGGGGCGCTCGATAAAGGTCGACGTGTAGCCAAGGTCGATATGGATCTCTTCAAGAGGTGGTGGCGTGTATCCGTGATCTTCCAGCCACGCTGGCGTCCGACTCGTTCGACCGGTGGCGTCAACGACTAGCTCGGCCGTGAGTTCCTCGCGTTCTGATTCTCGGCTTCGCATCGCTATTCCCTCGATGCCCGTTGCCTCGTCATCGACGAGGTACTCGATGAACTGACACTGTGTTCGAATATCGACGTGGTCGAACGTGGAGATGCGTTGCCTAAGCAAATGCTCGTAGATCGGCCTCGTAGCGAAATACATTACGTGGCGCTCCATTCCAGGTGCCGCCCAGTCACCCTGGAGATGGATTTTGAAGTCGTTTCCGAGTTCGCTCGTCACCGCACCGGCTTCGAGTAGTTCCTCACTGAAGTCCGGGAACAGATCCTCCAGCGTGGCTCGACCGCTCTCCCAGAGTGCATGTGGCTGAGCCCCCTGGGGAACCCCACGTCGTGGAATAGATTCCGTGGGGAACGAGTCACGATCGATTACGGTGACTTCACTGAACGCGTCTTCGAGTACCCGGGCTGTTACCAATCCGGCCATGCCCGCACCGACAACTACCGCCCGCCCTCTCTGCTCGGGAATCTGTTCGGGGTCGTATTGGGGGATGGTTGCTAACGTCATCTCTGTCGCTCACCAGTCCTCCGCGAGAACGGAATGGACGTCGGAGAGTTCCGGCCGATCGGGGACGTCGGAGAGTTCCGGCCGATCGGGGACGTAAGTGAGGGTGTCCGGGTCGAAGCCGACCCGATCAGCGAGCTCACGACCCGTCTCGAAGTGGAACTCCGCATCGGCTGGCTCCGCGACGTCCCGGTACATCGACTTGACCTCGCGTTCGAGTTTCCCGTGTCGAGTGATTCGCTCATTGCTGAACACCTGTTAGTCGTCGCCCGTCACCTCAGCGGGCGTGTTGACGGTCATCTCGACGTCCTGAGCATGTGAGACGAGCGTGTAGACGGGTGCCCGCCGTGCCCATTCGTCGATCAGATCCTGATCGAGATTCTCGCCGTCAATCTCAACCTCGGCAGTGAGGTTCTCGAAGACCGAGTCACCCTCTGTGAGTTCCTTGAGACTGAAGAGAACCGCTGGATCGAAATCGATTCGGACGCGCGTTTGGAGGTGATCGATGTCTACGCCGTTGGCGGCGGCGTTGATGGTGATTCCGACGTTGAGGCAGGCGGCCAGCGCCGACATTGCCGCTTCGATCGGCTCAAGCCGGTCGGTCGCGCCGACCCACCCACCAGCGTCCAGCACTTCCTTCCAGGGGCCGTAGGGTGTCGTGAATGCACGCGTTTCACGAGCGATCGTTTCGCCTCCATGTTCGTAGCTATCGACTTTCGCCAGGCTATGCGCGGCCGCCCCCTCATACGTCGCGGCTGCGCCGAGGCCGAATTGAACCTCTTCAGGGAGCTCTGCTGCGTGGTTGGCGAGCCCTTCGAGTGTTTCGAGATCTATTCCGTGGGTGACTTGCTTTTTTCCATGGGTTTCACTACACTTCTGCCAGAGAGACTACGAAGCGGAGGCCGTTGTAGCTATTTTGTGCCATTTCGGCGGGGACTGCCATATTTTGCAGCCGTTGAAGTATCGTCAACAGCTTCGATTCAGAAACGGGAGTGACGTGGATCCACATTATCCGTTGCTCTGGTTGACATTCCACGATAATCAATTAGAAATGAGCGAACAGAGGCGGGAACCACAGGCAGATCGGTGAATCGTTAATCGATGATCTGTTGGACTTCGAGCGGTTGAGCTTCGACTTTGTATGTGGCGTACACCGATTCTGCCCACTCGCGTGCTTCTGGTGTGTCAGTATCGATCAACGCCTTCATTCCACCACCATCGAGGTTGTAGACGCAAACTGCGATTTGATCGTCAAACAGACAGAGTCCATACGATGGTACATCATCGTGGAGAAGAACAGTCATATTATCACATTCGAGGAGGTCAGCGCACCGTTCTGGGTACGTTGTGATCATGTATCTGGCAACGCTCGGTGGATCGATGATTTCCGTCTCCAACCCATCGAGAACGCGCTGCTCGAACTCATCCTTGCAGGCCTCATATAACCCGACATCGAAGCCAACGAACCGATATCGGTTCGATTCACGAAACAGAGCTCTGTACCGATTTAGTGGACGGTATGGGGCATCGTGTTCCGACCTGGCCACCGTTGAACCCGTTCCCAGTGAGAATTCAATCACCACCTCTGGAAGCTGTTGCCACACGTCGCGCAACTTGTGCCCGGTCTCAACTTGACCGACCAGATCGTTCATCCCGAATGCGACGGCCTTTCCCAACGGTGTCACCTCATATTGGTAGTCAACCTTTTGAATCCAGCTCCGATCTTCGAATTCATCTAGTGTCCGTCGAATCGTGGATGACGAAACCCCGGTCAACTCGCAGAGTTCGGAGCGACTCCGGGGACAGTCTGACAACGCGGTGAGTGTTGGGACGCGGTGTTCGGATCGGGATAGATACGCGATGTCGCCGATCGGTGAGTCTCGCTTATGGCGTTCCATGTTAGCATCCCTCTGGGTTAGAGTACACCAACAACAATGAAAACGGTTTGCCTGCTCATGTGACGATAATCAATCGTCCACCTTGATGTGAAATAAGCGAGGTTGTCGTGCTGAACTTGCGCCCTGTATTCAGCAGAGACTGAACGTTCTACTCGGATTCTGTCAGAAGATGCCTGCTGAATATAGAGGATTAGTGCAGCACTTCGAATTCGTTTGTTTCACACCGGAAGTTATGAACGATTCGTCCACTACACGTGTTGATTAACCGAACTTCAGAAGACACTTATTAAATAAATCGCTACTAATCATATGGAATCAGACAGGGTTCTTGTAGGCATTCTTGGTTTGCAGATCGCCGTCGTTGCTGGAACACATCAGCTTCTTAACGAAGTGGCATTTACAACAGGGACTCCGATGGTGTATTTGATGTGGGCCAGTATCTTGGTCACGCTTTCGGGATTCGTGATAGGACGAACTGATGTGTAATGTGATTTGTCTGTACTGGCCGCTTGCGCCTTCCTTCTGAAGCGAGATATCGAATGCTGCATATGCGCTGTGTATTCAGCAGAGACTGAACGTTCTACTCGGATTCTGTCAGAAGATGCCTGCTGAATAGAGAGGATGAGTGCAGCACGAGGGTTGGCTTTATTTCACCCTCCCAACGCTGATATACCCGAAAGAGAACCTGCGGATGTACCGCGACCCATACATTCTAATCACCCTTCTAATGTGCGGGATTTAACTTCTTTTGGAGTATAATACCGAGCATGGGTGACAAGAAGCCGAACAATCCGCTTTCACCATACTATCCATCTGAGACTCCCGATCTGTCGGGGAATGTCCCTAAGTGGGTAGCAATAGGTGTCGTCCTGTGGGCGGTATTCTGGGCAAGTTGGATGATCCTCGACCTTCTTGGAATCATCTCAATGTAACCGAGAGAGTGTCGGAAGAGGTCAGCACTGTGTTACTTGCCTCACCTGTACTGAACGTTTGCTCTTTCGCGTTGAACGCGCTCTACGAGTACCACATTCGCGCTGTGTATTCAGCAGTGACTGAACGTTCTACTCGGATTCTGTCAGAAGATGCCTGCTGAATAGAGAGATTGGATGTTGCAACACTAATCGGAATCAAAATCAGATTGACAGATTTTGATTGATGAATACAACGATCGAACACATCAGCAGGATCTTGACAAAGTCTTGATGGATCGAGGGTGAATCTACCAAGCAGCAAGGGGTGGGGGGGAGGGGGTTGCCATGTTTGGATGTCAACAAGTCTTTCTAAGAAGGTAGGGATGAAACATTCAGCCCTTGTCTTGGATTTGGGTTGATTCACTCAACGAGCGATGGATTGGCAGATTTCACGATCTGCGAAGCCGATGCAGTGAAGAGGCCATTTCGGTCGCCTCCCCAGTCGCTTTCTGCTCAGATGGCTCGTTGTTCAGGAACTCGTCGCGGTCCGGATCAACCAACCGAACCCGTCGGTTGGTGACCTTCAGCTTTCGCTCCAGAATTGAGGACGCCACAATGAACATTCTCGAAACGCCTGCGAGGACACAACCCTGACCAAGACTATAAATCAGCGCATCACCACAATAACACACACGACGAACCTTCTCAAGTTGGATGCTGGCTTACAGTCTGCCGAAGCTCGACCCTGCGCAGTGCCCCTCTTGCGAAGTCGATCCGGACCAAAGCCACCTCAATGCGAACCTAATGGGAATGGTCGCTGAGGGAAGTCATTCACAACCTCGTCACGTGGGTCCGAGACCAGGGCGACCCAGCTATCACCGAGATCATGACCGAGTTCGAAGACCTATTCATAACCGTGCGAAGTTGAATAGGTGAAATGGGCTTAGATAGATAGGTATATGCGGTTGTTTGTGCAGCTACGGACGGATTTGTCCCCGATGACTGCTGATCACTCCCTGCAAATTTTTCACCGGATACAGTTTTGTGACGGCCTCACAAAGAACACACTAGTGACTCATCCGATTGACGGCAACTCACGATAGATAAGTGCCATGACAGGGAACGGTCTGATTCCATTACATGACTGATAGAATAAGTCGGCGTGGGGTCATTTCATCACTCGGAGTTTCTGTGGGAGTCGCTGCGACTGGATGTGCAACACTCAGGCAGGATGATTGGACACCGAAAGAATTCGACGAGGCAGATGAGGGAGAAGAGAGTCTCACCGGGACGGCCGGAGAGCAATTCGCGTTCACGTCACGGCCTGCCGGATTGGACTATCGGTACGAGGATGCTGACACCGATCGCAACAAGGCCATCATTTCGAATGCGGGAGTATTTGCAGCAGATTTCGATCGCGACGGCTGGACCGATGTGCTTGCGACAGGCGGCTCCAAACCCGTCCTGTTCGAAAACGATGGGGGGACGTTCCATGAAACGGATCTCCTCCCGGATGTGGATGGAACTATTCGGGCAGCCCACTGGTTCGACGCGAGAAACACTGGCTACCCGGATCTCCTCCTTCTTCGTGATGACGATACACCGGTGTTTCTCGAAAATGATACAGGTGAGTTTTCGACCGAAGAGAACGCCGTCGACATCGAACTGAACGTGCCAATGGGCGCAACGTCTGCCGATTATACGGGAAACGGATATCTGGACCTTTTTATCTATCAAAACGGCGACTGGGAAACAGCGATTCCGGATGGCAATCCACGGTACGATGCGAAAATAAACGACGACAATGGGAATCCGGATTACTTATTCCGGAATGATGGGGGCGAATTCGAACTGGCTGAAGACGCGGGAATCAAGGGGACACGATGGACACTGGCAGCAAGTTCTATCGACCTGACCGGAAACGGCGAACCCGACATCCATACGGGCAATGATTTCAATTACGATGTTATCTACCTGAATCAGGGAGACGGTACATTCGAACAGATCGTCTTACCCGAGGAGACTAACCGTCATGCGATGTCCTCCGAAGTCGCTGACCTGACGAACAACGGACGGCCGGATGTGTTCGTCACGAACATCTACTATCCCGACTGGGCGGTGGAAGATATTATGCCTGGACGGCAGGTTCATGCGGGGGGCAACAATGTTATCAGCAGCCGGGGAAATGGCTCATTCGAGTTGACGGAGACGGACCTCGGACTGTACGAAGGTGGATGGGGATGGGATGTGGTTGTCGACGATTTCACGAATAACGGCTATCCAGACATCATTCAAACGACGCGAGTGATGACTTTCACGGAGTTCGACACCCGACTTTCACCAGATCAGATTGAGCAACTTCGGACGAACCCGTACTACAGGTTGCCAGTTATCTGGGAACAAGAATCGGCAGGCGTATTCACCAACCTCGATGCCACGGCGGTCGGCTTCGTTCCGATGGATAGCCGCAGCATCATCAGTCTCGACTCCAATCACAACGGAAAACTTGATCTCGTAATGGGCGCTACCGATATTCCGACTGGCTTCGATGGCGACTATCGACTGTACGAAAACACCGCCGAGACCGGGAATGCAATCCAACTCGAGATCCTCGGTGTCGACGAATCGTTGGCTGGGGCTATCGGTGCCGTGGTAACCGTCGAGCACGACGGGCGAAATACAGTGCTTTGGATACATGACCGACAGGGATACCTCTCCCAAAAACCGCACGTTCGCCACGTAGGAATCGGCTCGGCCGAATCCGCCGGCGTCACGATCGAATGGCGGGACGGGACAGTTGGGACTATCGAATCGGTCACCGCAAACACGCGCACCACCATTACACCCGAGGGCATCGTCGAAACCATTCGACTCGAGCCATGACATCTCCAACAGCCTCCATGAACCGGAGACGGTTCCTCGGTTCTGTTGCTCTTCCGGGGATCGTCGGTGGAAGTGGTTGCACCCGATTGGGGGGCCACATCGATGACGATGAGGGGATGGTCGTCGAATGGAACGAACGATTTGTCGAGGCAATCCAGGCATTCGAAGGAGGAAACGTCGGGCCAGTTCGATGGGCAGCCCTGCTGAACGTCGCCATCTTCGAGGCCGTAAATAGCATCACCGCAGCGCGCGGCGATCCGCACTATGAAGCATATGCCGTTGATGGAACAAACGCTCCCGTCGATGGATCCCGCCCAGCAGCGGTGACCGGAGCCGCCTTTACCATCACTGAACGAGGGTACGGTCAGCCATATTTCGCGGAAATTCGTGATGAATCGTTCGAGCGTGCTCGAGAGGATGACGGTGATCTCCGTGATGGATTCAACTGGGGTGTACAGGTCGCTGAGCAGATTCTCGATACGCGTCCGTACGATCAAACCTTCGTCGACGAACCCTACCAGGCGTGTGATAATCCGGCCGACGCACCCGGATGTTTCCGCGGGAGTTGGCTTCCGGAATTCGCATTTGTTCCGCCATGGACGCTGGACGATCCTGCGCAATTCCGACCAGAAGGGGCCCCTGCGCTCGACAGCAACGTATACGCCAAAGCCTGGAACGAGGTTTACGAATACGGTCGGGATCGACCAAACCGATCGGTGTCGGAGGTTGAACAAGCTGCGTTTTGGCGCAGTACCCGTGGTTCACCGCGGGTTCCGGGAATGTGGAATACCATCGCCCAAACCGTCGCGGATAACGAGGATTTATCGATCGTAGAGAACGCTCGAATGTTTGCCTTGCTGAGCCTGGTTCTCGCAGACGCAGGAATCTCCTGTTGGGAGGCAAAGTACATGTTCGGATTCTGGCGGCCACGAACCGCTATTCGAGATGCCGATCGCGACGGGAACCCAGACACGGAGCTGGATTCGGACTGGGAACCGTTATCGGTTGGCGGATCGCCCGAATATTCGGCCGGACTGGCAACGTACAGTGGCGCAGCTGCACGCATCCTGACCGACATCATCGGAACTGATGAGTATGTATTCGAATTCGGAGAGAGCCTGACGACGGGACTCGACGCAGATGAGACCGGTGTTTCGCGATCGTACGATGGGTTTCAGCATGCCGTGAGGGACGCCATCGATAGTCGTATCTTCCTGGGTAATCACTTCCGTTTCGCCCTCGAAGACGGTGCGGCCAAAGGCGATGAGCTGGCAACTTGGGTGCTTGATACCCATCTTCGGCCGATCGAGTAACGCACACGCCAATCGCCGGGTCTGATTCGTCTATTCCAGTCAGGTACTACGGGGGGAGAGCCGCACTAGGAAAAGCGCCTGATCCTGCCCACGTTACGACGAAAGACACGCTCGCTGGTGCTTCACGAATCTGGTATGGACGCTGCAGGTGGAAACCACGTACCCCCGAGGAACCATGGTCTCGTTGACTGCGTTGCCGTCAATGTATTCCGCTACACTATCGACGAGCGACTATTGTTATCTTACGCCCCACGCCGCACCGTCCTCCCGGCTAGCCCACGCACCCATCTCAAACGAACTTCCCTCACCGGCTTCAGTAGGGACACTGACCTCGGTCAAAATAGTGGTTACTCCAAACTCTCCATCAACTTCACCGTCTATGTTGATAAACGAGCTATCTGAATATCGCCACTCTAGCTCGCCATTTCGGGGTTCTCCGGCACGATTCTCGTCACTCCAGAAGAGCTCAAACCAATCGGAACCAGTCATCGCGTCCTCTGATGAGGGATCCTCCTCATCAACGTGGTCGTCCCTCGTCATCGTATCGCCATCGGCAAACAGCCCGTACATTACTATGCCGGCCGTCACCTCGTCGACGAGGATCGCGAGAAAGTCGGATTCCCTGAACGTCCCTCTCGAGTCGGTCCATCCGAGTGCTCGATGGTACATCACTTCGAGTGGGGTGTCGTCGTCCCAGCCCCAGAAATGGCCGCCGTATTCGAAAAACTCCGCGGGAAGCAGCTCCCCTTCCCACGGCACGTATGGATAGTCTCTCATGGTCTCCCCGCCGCCACAGTACCCTTCCAGATCGAACTGTTCACCGTCGAGGACAAGTACGGCTTCACCTCGTTCGCTCGGGAGGGCCACTCCTTCGTGGAGGTCGTCCCACCCGTCGGCTGGATCTATATCGAGGTCATCCGGATCGGCATGTCGGTCGGGGTCGTCTGTGAGTAGTGACGTATAGCCGGCAGCCCCCGCTGCCGCGATCAGGCCGACGGCTCCCAGCACCCCGCGTCGCGTGGGCGGCACCGCTGACCGAGCGGTCGGGTCGTCCCCGCAATTGCTTCCACGTGATGAACTCGTGTTGGTCGCCTTGACCGCCTTTTCTCGATTTGTACGTTGAGTGTTCATCGGTAACAATAGACGTTGAGGGAGCAAATAATCATCTGGTGAAATTTTATCACCCCCTGCAGTCTGGGTAGCCGACGAGATCTACCGATAACCATTGGGGTGGGCTGCATACGCGCCCTGAGTGCCGAAGTAATTTCACCTCTACATCTCGTTAGTTCGCCGTCTTAGTGACGCGATGGAGCGAAACAGATTTCGGAAAATAAGGTATCGACGACAATGTATACGAAATTCTACTTGATGTGTTGAGGGGCTATAGTCCTCAGTGGAATCTCAATTTATCGTCTTACTGTGAATTTATGATATGTGATCTGCGACCCACCATTGTATGATTGATACATCACGAGGTCGTGAGTCCGTCGACGTGAAGCATGTCGTCAACCACTACCGACGTTTCCAGCTCACCCAAGCCCCTCCTCGAGAAGAGATTGTAAAAACGTCCGTCCCTCGACGACGCTGAATGTGTTGCCAAGTTCCATCGCGGAGAGGATGTCTCCGATGGCTGTCGAACGTCCATAACCACCATAACTTGATAATTCCGACAGTTCGTATCCGAAAAGATCGTCTAGACCATTAACTCTCCGTGGTAGTATTCATCATACCGATGAAAACCTGCGATCCGCTCCGTGATTTGTTCGGCTTTCCCTACAAGGTGTTCTTCCACCCCTGGTGACAGTGTCGAACATCCGTCAAACCCATTTGACTTGACGCCCAGCTGTAAGAGCATATGAAAGAAACTCTCCTTGTCGAACGGTGAGGCTCGCTGTTGGATACCACAATCATCGATCATGAATCCGATGTTCGGCGACTCGTAGTATGACAACCCGAAACGCTCGTACCATCGATAGAATCGGCGTGCCAGCGGGGGCAGTTTCAACGATCTCATCTCCTCCCACATTGGCGCGTCGACCTGATTGAATTTATAGTGTATCGAGATGAAGCTGTAGACGTTGTTCCAGAGCGCGCGCACGTATCTGTTATAGGTCTCACGAACGTGCTGGTTCATTCGGAAGCCAACGGTGTTTAGAAGGCGTGCCAGGAACATTGCGAACACCGCGTTGGTCGTCAATGCCGTCGATTGGAGTGGCTCGATAAAGCCACACGCGTTGCCGATCGTCAGATGGTTTTTCATCCACGGGGTGTGATAAAATCCGGATTCGAACCGATAAAAATCGGCGTCAGAGCCCATCCCCTCGAGACCTCCCCTCTCACGTAGGCGATCTTCTGCCGCCGAATCCTCGATGTGCTCGGACGAATAGACGTATCCCCGGTCCCGTTCGTCAAACGTATCGATCGTCCAAAACCAGCCGTACGAGTCGGATTCAACGACCGTTGCGGGGATGATCTGCTCGAGTGGCCGCTCAACGCTGTATCGAATGGCGCGGTCCAGTGGGAACTCGAATGCGTTGAAATCACCATGGTCGCACTCCGATCGGATGACTCGATTGAAACCCGAGGCGTCGATGTATAGATCGGCACGATGCGAAGACTTGCTACTCTCTACGTTCGTGACACGTGTATCCTCCACAGCAACATGCGTGACGCGATCGTTAATCAGTTGAACGCCCTCGTTCTCGCACGATACCCTGAGAAGATCCTCGAATTCCCCAGTCGGTAGATGATACGCCACGTCCCGGTATCGGACGAGCTTCCCCTTCTCCGGTCGATAATCCCATGGCGTCCGCCGTTGTTCGGCGATTTCCTGTCCCGGTGTGGATACGTATTCCGGACGTGCCTGGAGTGCTTCCAACTGCCGATAGCGATTGGGTACGTCGTTTTTTGGATACCCCTTCGGCGTATCGAATGGAAAGTGGAACGGGGGTCGCTCTGCCCAGTCACGGAAGTACACGGAAGCTTTCCACACTGGTCTCACCTCCCGAATAAATTCGCTTTCATCGATCTTTAGAAAATCGTGCAAGACGTTCATGATAGGCCGAAACGTACTCTTTCCAACTCTCGGCGAGGGGGAGTCGAGATCGTCAACGACCCGAATGGCTGTATCCGGACGAACACGTCGTAGGCACAGTGCGGTTATGAGACCAACGTCCCCGCCCCCGATGATCAGAACGTCGTCGACTTCCTCATTCATAGCTCCGCCTCCACCTAATAGACTTGATGTACACGCCATTTTGGTGCATGTTACCACTTAACGATACCCCCCGGTCACCGAAAACCGTTTGGGAGAAGACGTCCCATTTCTTCATGAGATGTTGGGTATTGATAGAAACCGGTGCCTCAGCGATGTCCAGCCTGATTAAAGTCCATCAGTCGGCCGAGCCAGGGGCTGACGCTCATTCAGAACTAGTCCCATCCGTCGAAAATGGTTCCTGCAGCCCCGAAGGAAACGCCCTCGAGCGTCATTAACTCCGGGCTGATGCCGAACTGCGCAACCGCCGCCAGGGCAGCGATTGCGGTCAGGATCGAAAGTCGTGCCACCCCTCCGTGGTGGCCCAAACTCCCATCTCGAGCGAACTCCCATACATATCCTCGTCAGGGAAACCGATCTCGGTGACGATCGTCGTCCCACCACGATAATCCGGTTTTATAAACTCCGTGTCCGTATACGTCCATTGACTCGCACCATTGTGGGGTTCCCCGGCACGGTTCTCTCCACTCGAAAAGAGCCCAAACATTCTCGCCTCCAGTGTGTTCCCCTCGTCGTCGAGGTGGTCGTCCATCGTCATCGCGTCTCCATCTGCAAACAGGCCGTACATCACGATGCCCGCCAGCCGCTCGTCGAGGAGCAGCGCGAGAAAGTCGGACTCCCTGAACGTGCCCCTCGGGTCTCGATAACCCAGTGCTCGATGGAACACCATCTCGAGCGGGGTGTCGTCGTCCCAGCCCCAGAAATGGCCGCCGTATTCGAAATACTCCGCCGGCAGCCTGTTCCCTTTCCACGGCACCTCTGGATAGTCCTTCATGAGTTCCCCACCGCCACAATATCCCTCCAGATCGATCTGTTCACCATCGAGATCGAGTATGCCTTCACCTGGTTCGGTCGGAACGGTAACCCCCTCGTGGAGTTCGTTCCACCCGTCGGTTGGATCTATATCGAGGTCAGCCAGATCGGCATGTCGGTCGGGATCGCCCACGACTAGTGACATACAGCCGGCAGCCCCCGCTGCCGCGGTCAGGCCGACGGCTCTCAGCACTCCGCGTCGCGTGAGCGGCACCCCTAACCGAGCCGTCGGGTCGTCCCTCTGTAGGTGGGCCCCGCAACTGCTTCGACGTGATGAACTCGTGTTGGCCGCCTTGACCGCCTTTTCTCGAGTTGCACGTTGAGTGTCCATCGCTAACAATAGACGTTGCGGGAGCAAATAATCAGCTAGTGAAATTTCATCAGCCTCTGCAGTCTGGGTAGCTGACGAGGTCTACCGAGAACCATTGAGGCGGGCTGCATATGCGTCCTGAATCTTGGCATTGATTTCGTCTCAACGGTTAACTCTTCCGCTGGTACGCCCAGTGAAGCGGAATCGATTTCCGAAACTGTAGTGCCATCAGGAACACATTAAATTTTTTATTTTGTGGATAAATAACGACATTACTCATCTCTGGTAATACATGAATCTATATTGAACAAAATGCACTGCCACATTCGCGCTGTATATTCAGCAGAGACTGAACATTCTACTCAGATTCTGTCAGAAGACGCCTGCTGGATATAGAGCATAAGTACAGGGTTTGACCCGCTATTCAATTAGATTCAACCAATCGAAATTACTGGTTCGCAAAGCTGTGAGATTGACCGGGCGGCAGTGATTTTCTTTCGGGTCATTCGGTAGAAGGTCACCAACTGCTGGTACTACAGTTCAGACTTGTCATACGTTCGGAAGAATCCCCCGGCTGCTTATGTGTCGTTAAACGTTGTCCACTCTGCTTCGGTTCCCAGAATATCTGCGAGTGAGATGATTACCGATTGCAGTTCGTTAATTTGTTGCTGTTGTTGTTCCACGAGATTTTGGAGTTCATCGATCTCTGATTGAGTCTCGTCGTACTGTTGGCTGGTTTTTTTAAATCTGCCCGAGAATGTTTCCATAGCCTCTGAGAGATGCGAGATGTCCTCATCAGTTGCCAGCCCATGTTCATGGGGATCAGTCAGCATCTCTCTATGTGTGACGATCGCGTCAGCAACGTTTTCACTCCCGTCTGGCAGCGTTATCGACAGAGGTTGTGTTTCGGGCGTGTCAGTCGCAGATGAAGTGTTATCTGTCTCAGGGGATTGATTCTTTTTGACGTCTTGCGTGGATTCCTTCGAATCACTACTCATATCTCTTGAGGGGATCCCTAATGGTATAAATTCTCGTCAGACATCGACATCGCAAGCCACAAAGACGCTCAAATAATCAACGGTGGGATCAGTGATATAGTAACAACTGCAACGATTTACACACTGATCGCCGACACTCCTAGCGATCAGGTGTGCATTGACTTGCAGTGGCTACTATAGTTATTCACGAAGAACGAACCAACACACATCCACGGTGCCAGCTATGGGGTACGTAACAGTTACAAAATCCGGCAGTAAGCAGCAGCAGTCAGCAGCAAATCGAGATGCTAACCCAATCCTTTAAGTTTAAATATAATTTAAACATGGGTATGGCTGAGTTCACGTTCGAGGGAAGGGAAACATTAGAGAAAGAAGCGAAACCCATTGGCGGTGGCGCACACGTCCTCGTCCCCAAAGACTGGATTGGAGAAACCGTCGCCGTCGTCCGCCTCGAACTAGAACAAGATGAAGACGAACCCACTGCCGAAGAATAACGCAACATGGCGTCCACACACCTCTCACTCCCTCTACGATTACCAGACGAGGAGCGGGAGCGATACAACCGACTCGCAGAACTCACCAAGAAGACAGCGAACACACTCATCACGCACTACTGGACACCAAACCACCTTACAGAGATTAACGAGTCCTCACATCAAGCGTGGAAATACTTTGACGAACACGAAGCCTTCGCAGCGTTCGACATCTACCTTCCTTCCAGATACAAACGCTGTCTGTTACAGCAAGTCGGAGAAACCTTACGAAGTCACGCTGACAAACGAGACGCTTTCCACACCATCAAACCACTCCTCCCAGACCACAAGATTCGACGCATCCACACCCGCCGAATCAAAGAACGACTCTGGGATTCGGACGAATACCTCTCATCAGGGTACGTTGACCTGCTCATCGACCAGTTGAACGCCTACTACGACGTTCACGGCGAGTACCCTGAGTCGTACTTTGCGTTCCAAGACCGCCCTGAATACTCCTCTGGTGTATTACCGTATTCGGCGGATGATGGCCCTACCAGCGGACAGGCCGTCAAATACCAGTACGACGACTCCATGCAACAACTCACTGTCGAACTCAAAACGCCCGATACACTCGAACCCGAGATGTATGGGGATTGGACGTGGACTGAATACACTCTTGAGGGTTATGACGCCTTTCACGAACTCGTAGACCACGGCAGTCTCTGCGCTCCATCATTCCAACCCAACACGTCGAAGCGAGGCGACGACTACTACGAGTTATCCTTCCCTGTCGAAGTCGAACACGCAGACAATCGAGACGATGTTGAGACTGTATTGGCGATTGATGGCGGGCTTCGCAAAGACACCACCGCTGTCGTCGTGGACAAAGAGGGCGAACACCTCTCAACACCATACTTCATTCAGAACACTGAACGGGAGCGAATGCGGAACCTGAACCGTGAACGCAACCAACTTAACTCGAAACTCGCTCATCTCCGCCGACAAGGACGCGACCATACAGACTACTTCAAACACGTGCAATCGGAGTATGAGCGAGTGAACAATAAGATTCGACACAAGCGCGAGCAACTTGTCCACGACGTATCCAACCAAGTGATCGCACTCGCGTTAGTGTACGAAGTGGACGCTATTGTCCACGAAGATTTGCGGTCACTCTCCCCACCACGCGGTGAAGGGCAATTATCATGGGAGTTGTCCTCGTGGGCACGCCGAGAGATTATCGAGAACATCGAATACCGCGCCGATATTGCGGGTATTCACATCGAACGAGTGTATGCAGGAAACACGAGTCGGTCGTGTCCTCGGTGTGGTTCAACTGGCCATACAACGAAGTCGCCTGACCACTCCTTCGAGGTGTGGCACGGTGGTCACTTCCGCTGTGACAACACTCGGTGTGGTTATCAGGCTGACCGTGACTACGTTGGCGCGGTCAACGTGGCGCGAGTGTTCTTTAGCGAGACGGACTCGCTAGACTCTGATTTCACGTCTTCGTATAAAGGGGATTGTGAAATCGAGCTAGCTAGCCGTTCCGCTGGCTCGCGGCCCACGTTCGGTTCTGCGCTCGTCGCGTACACTGGACAGTCGAGAGTGACTGCTGGTGGCGGGTCGTGCTTCATAGCGCCCGCTGTCACTCCTTCTGGGACGAAAAACTCGGTTAGCAGTAAAAGTTCTGTGTCAAGCCCAGCGACACACAGTTGTGCTCGCTTTCTGCGAGATGCTGCTGTTTGCTGCTGAAAATTGGAACGGTTCCCACTGGAGCAATTGATACATATGCGCCCTGAGTTCAGCAGACACTGATAGAGGTATCCAATTATTGTCAAAATCGGCGTGACCGACTCAGAGCATGATGCAGCACAACGGCCACGTTTTATTCATGTTGATTTCTTGGTGAGAAGGTGCAAGAACGAGCCTGCAGAATGACTGTGCAGCCGTAATACACAACACATCTCCCTAAAGCTTGGCGACTGTAACAGCCCTCGAAATCGAACGACTCTGACGGCTGAACCGCTGTATAATTCTTTCTCCGAGTTGTGTAGTCCCCAACCATCCCCCTATTAATATAGGGAGACTGACCCAAGCGAGACATATGACACGAGCAGTCAGGACGGTACTGACCTCCATCAGGAACCTCCTGTGGAACGAAACGCAAGGTCGAGCAAGAGCGCCGTGGCGGATTCTCATCCCGCTCCTGGCCATACTCGGTGCCAGCACCGTCGTGATTTCCATCCTGTTCGACCGTGTTTCGCTCCCGGTGCTCCTTACGGCGACCCAAATGACGCTTGCGGTTGCTGCAGTTGCCGCGATAGCGGTGACGAGCCGGTACCTTGACCGGGGACGAACTGTCTGGCAGTACGGGCTACGGGCTGACCGGCGCTGGGGGCGTGATTTGCTTGCCGGGTTCGTCCTCGCGGCCAGTGCAGTGGGAATCCCGTACATCGTCGGGATTGCGATGGGCTGGTATGAGGTTTCAGAGACGTTCGCTGTCGGTCATGTGGGCTTCTGGGTGGCACTTGGGTTGGTTGTCGTCTGGTCTCTGGGGACAGGCCTGTGGGAGGAACTGTTCTTCCGCGGGGTGTTCATGACGAACGCTGCGGAAGGACTTCGCGGGTGGCTGTCGCCGAAACGCGCTCTCATCGTGGTGCTTGCCGTGCAAACAGTACTGTTCGGTGTCATTCACATCGACCACTGGACGGCGCAGGCTCCGCACCCAGCGTTCGTCGTGACGTGGATCTTCGCCGGACTCGTGTATGGTGTGTTGTATTTACTGAGTAACGATCTTGCGTTCCCGATTGCAGCCCATGCAGGCGGGAATGCTGCGGGGGCCAGTCTGATTTCTGCGACCGATCCTGCAGATAGTGGTTGGAGTGTACTCGTGTTCGTCGAGCCGGCCAGCGAAGCAATCCTGCTCGGGCACGGCGGCGCGATGATGTTCAGTACGAACGTGCTTGTGCTGGTTTTTGGAATTGCGTGGTTGCGGTATAGCCGAGAGGAGTCTCTTGAGCTGTGGAGCCACCCGGCGTTCTTTGTGACCGAGCAGGACGACCGTGGGGCCTGATTTGACCTGCCAGGAGGGCCACCGCGGCCCAAATAGTGATCTTCCGACCGTTCCAGACAATCAAACCAGAATACCGTCACGTGCGAGATACGCGCTGTGTATTCAGCAAATCTTGATCGAGCTACCGAACCACTGTCGGGTGCGACGTGCAAGATATAGAGCGTGTAATCAGCAGCGACCCCAGTATACTGTAGCTAATTGAACCGCAACATCTATCGTCCACTCTGCAATCAACAAGCATCTAGTCTCCGCTGGAAAAATGACAACTGGACGAGGTCAGCCGTCGGGGGATTCGAAGACTCCAAGTTGTTGGAGCATACCGAGTTGATCCGGCTGGAACCTCATTTCAGCGAAGTTTCCATCGATTACCCGAACGAATGTTTGGGCCTCCGCAGTCCACGTTCGGTTCGTCGCGGGAATGTCACCGAAGGCCCCTTCGTGAGTAGCGGTCGATCGCCACCGCGCCGCCACCGTATCGTCCTCGACGATAAGGTTCTTGATTTCCGTGTGCTTGTCGGGGAACGCACTGAACGTGGCGCGCAACCAGTCGAGAAACGCCTCCCGGCCGTGTTCGTCACCAGCAATCCCTGGCAGGCCGTAGACGACGAAGTCCTCGGTGAGAAGCTCCTCAATCTCCTCAGTATTCCCTGCATTGTATGCGTCGATGTAAGCCTGGACAGCGTCTTTGGCAGCCTGCTCAGCCTCATTAGGCGGTTCCTGTGGTTCGATCCCGAGTTGCGCGAGCCAGTCCAGTGAGTCGTAATGCGACCGGGCTTCTTGGATTTTCCCGTCGCTGATGACTAATTTCCCCATGCCACTGAATTCGACGTCGGCTCCTGTTGGCGGGATGTCGTTGTATTCCTCTTCGTGGGTTCCCGCCCACGTGAATCCCACCATGACAATTTCGTCGCTGGCGAGCATTTCATCGATTCGTAACCTGGCATCGGGGAACGCCGTGTTCAGTTCGCGGAGCCACTCTTCGAACGCGTCCCGTCCGTGGATTTCGTCGGTAGGAAAATTGAACGAAAATGACTCAGAAAACACGTCCAGTTTCGCGTAGTACCCGTTCCACACGTCCACGTAGTCACTCACGAGCTGTTCGGAGTCTGAGGTTGCGTGTACCATAGGGTAAGGTCACCCCCCGTTTCACTATGTGGGCCAGTCACATTACGGCAACTGGTGACGAATCTGCAGAGGGTGAACAGAAAGCGACTGGTGAACGATACGCGCTGTGTATGCAGCACCAGGCTAGCAGACTCTCGTGACACTGTCAGTTCGGGGGCTTCTGAATTCAGAGGATGGATACAGCATCTACTTGTGTGAACAGCGATCCCAGCAGTAACGCTCCTGACATCGTAAAGCCCGCTACCCACCGAGAATCGCAGAGTCTGCGAGCCATTTCGAGGAATCGTCGACTGGACGATTGCCTCCAACAGTGGAGGGTTTATCCGGATCGAGTACATCTACGGAGTAATGAGTTCGACTCCGTTAACAGACACGCTTCGGGAGACCCTCACAACCTTCGAGGAAGGCGTGGCGCCTCAGACGACGACCGAGGTGGCCGAACAGTTCGATATCGGCCGACGGAGCGCCTATGAGCGGCTGGAACGCCTCGTCGACCTCGGCCGGCTTGAGACCAAGAAAGTCGGGGGAAACGGCCGGGTCTGGTGGCGGGCGTCTGCGGACGGAGGAACGACCTCGACAGAGCAGAACGCGCAGGACGATCTATTTCAGACGCTCGTCAATGCAACCGAGGAGTATGCAATCTTTCGGCTCGATCCAGAGGGGCGGGTACAGACGTGGAATTCAGGCGCCGAACGAATTAAAGGATACGACGGCGACGAGATCGTCGGCAAACACGTCTCTACGTTTTACACTGTCGACGCTCGATCGGCTGGTGTTCCAGAGACCAATCTGACAGCGGCTGCGCGAAATGGCTCGATTCAAGATGAGGGGTGGCGAGTCCGCGCCGACGGGTCGGAGTTCTGGGCGAACGTGACGATCACGACGATTCGGGGCGACGACGGCGAGATCGAAGGGTATGCGAAGGTCACCCGAGACATGACCGAGCGCCGGGAGTACGAGCGACAGCTCGAGGCGCAGGCCGACCGACTCAAGCGGGAACGAGATGCGGTCGAAAGCGAACTCGACGAGGTCTTCGACCGTATCTCGGATGGCTTCTACGCCCTCGACGATGAGTTTCGCTTTCGCTATCTGAACGACCACGCAGCGGACGTTCTGGGGTTGGACAAGACAGCAATCGATTCGGATATCCGTGAGGAGGTTATCCTTACGGAGGCCTTCGAGACCGCGTTGAACGACGCTCTCGAAGCTCAGGAGGCCGTGATCTTCGAAGACTACTACCACCCGGTTGATAGGTGGTTCCACAACGCCATCTATCCTTCAGAATCTGGCCTCTCCGTCTACTTCTACGAGATCACCGAGCAGAAACGACGTGAACGAGAACTCGCCCGGTACGAGACGATCGTCGAAACGAGTCCCACCGGTATCACGATCGTCGGCAGCGACGGCGAGATGCAATTCGCCAATAGTCGCGCCGAGGAGATTTTCGGACGGAGCAAAGACCGGATCAACGACCTCAGCTTCGACGACCCCGAATGGGACGAAGTCGGCGAAGACGGTGAACCGCTCTCGCGTGACGAGTTGCCTTTCCCGCGAATCGTGGAGTCAGAAAAACCCCTGTTCGATCAGGTCAGCGGCGTGTTACGTCCGGACGGGGAGCGCATCTGGATCTCCACCAACGGGGCGCCGGTCTACGACGACCAGGGTGAGATCATCAGCATCGTGTTCGCCATCGAAGACATCACTGAACAAAGGGAACAGAAACGTGCCCTCGAGGAGAGCGAACGTCGCTACCGGACGCTCGTCGAGAACTTCCCGAACGGCGCCGTGGGTCTCTACGACGGGGACTTCGTCTACTCGGTCGTCGGTGGTGAACTCCTCGACGATCTCGATCACTCCCCGGAGGACATCGTCGGCACGACGATTTACGGCCGCTATCCGGCCGACCTTGTCGATCAGATCAAACCACATTTCCGCGCTGTCTTCGATAGCGAGTCGACTTCGTTCGAGATCGATCTCGGCGAGCAAGACCTGTTAGCCCACACGCTACCAGTTCGAGACGCCAACGATGAGATCTACGCAGGGATGGTCGTGGTACAGGACATCACCGAGCGCAAGGAATACCGCCGCCAGCTCGAGGAGTCGAACGAACGACTCGAGCAGTTCGCCTACGCGGTCTCGCACGATCTCCAAGAGCCGCTGCGGATGGTCACGAGCTACCTTCAGCTGATTGATCGACGGTATGGGGATGCGCTCGGTGATGACGGCGAGGAATTTCTCGAGTTCGCCGTCGACGGCGGCGAGCGGATGCGCAAGATGATCGAGGGCCTGCTCGAGTACTCGCGGGTCGAAACGCAAGGGGAGCCGTTCGAACCGGTCGATCTCGACGCCATCCTCGACGAGGTTCGTGACGATCTCCAACTTCGGATCGACGAGACGGGCGCCGAGATTTCGGCCGAGGATCTGCCGACGGTGGCCGGTGACGCCAGCCAGTTGCGTCAGGTGTTCCAGAACCTGGTGGATAACGCAATCGAATACAGCGGCGACGAACCGCCCCGGATCGACATCGCAGCCGAACGGGCCGGTGATCGGTGGCGCATCGCAGTCACCGATCACGGGATCGGAATCAATCCCGACAATCAGGATCGCGTGTTCGAGGTGTTCCAGCGGCTCCACACAAGCGACGAACACCCGGGAACTGGCATCGGTCTTGCCCTCTGCCAACGGATCGTGGAACGCCACGGCGGAGGGATCCGGATCGAGTCCGAACCCGGCGAGGGGGCGACGTTCTCGGTTACGCTTCCGGCAGCGGATGACGGCCACCAATAAGGAGCGAGACAACTTCGAGTGCGACACTCACACTCGAGGGCAAGTGCACAACCGCCCAAATCACGGTCGACGGCGAGTCACTCGTCGAAGCGAACTGCCTGGAACAGATTCGCGAACTCATCGAGTCAGATCTCGAAACGAGACACCAGAACAAGAAACGCAACACTGCACGCAGTGACTGACAATGGTACTACCACTTGAACCTTCCACCTGATACGGTCATCAAGAGTACTGCTTGACAGTAAGAAAAGCGGCGAATCCTGTGAGCCAAGATTCGTCAAACTGGCGTATTGTAAGGAAATCGTCGGTCGAAGCGCCTGACTCGACAGTTAAACATTCAAACACTTGTTCTCAACTATCCTAGCTGTAGGGCTCGCATCATATTACCACCTCACCTGTTGGAGTGAGAGTCCATCCGGACTGGAAGGACTTTTTGGCAGCATCCTGCCCGTTCTGACCACCGAAATTCCCGATTTCGGTCCGCTTACGCTGAGAAATGTGATTGAACCTTATAAAAACCCGGTTAGTTGCCCCGGAGGCAAATCCGACTGGCAGGATACTTGGTTCGGCACTAACATCCTCATCAGCGGCGATGCTTCTTTCAATGAGTTGACTGCAGGTATCGATCAGATCACGTTCTGGAACGAATCAAATCGATATGAAACGTCGGTAAAAATGAGCACCGATAACCGCCCGATCATGGTTATAATGGTGTCTAAAGCGTCTCAGCTAGCGGCGAACGCTGGTTAGACAGTCTCGCATGAATGAGTAAAAGCGGTCGATCCGTATTGAGATCATCTGAAACCAGTGCCATGTCTCCAAAGTATCGCTTCCGCAGAGTCATTACCGGAATCTGAGTTCCTCGTACGATTCGACGATCGAGAGATCGCCTGCTAACCTCGAATCGAGTTTCGGACTCCGTGCATCAATTTTGACGCGTTCGTGTTGCCAGTCGAGTTCGTCTTTGCCGCGCCAGACACCGTAAACGGTGACGCTCGGCACCTCGATGATCCCGAAGACGACCGCCAACATGTAGAGTAGCATCTCGAGTTCGCGCCAGGTTGCAGTGGTCTTCTGTGGGAAGTAGTCAGGGATGTCGACCCACTGCCCGAGCATCCGGTGGGCCTGTGCACGTTCGACGAAATTCCGGTCGTTGCTAAACAGCAAGATGTCACTCCGGTACTCGCGGTCGTACTCGTCGTAAGCAGCGATGATCTCTTCATCACCACGGTCGCTCTGGACTTCGACGGCTTGCTCGATGTCACGGATTCGGCGATACGTGAGCAGCCCCAATCTGCCGAGGCGAGCGGAACCTAACGGCTGGTTCCAGTACTCCTCGTACGCGCCACCGAACGCGTCGACGAACGGGTCGGTATCGTGGCACTTGTAATCCCACTCCAGTTCGTCGCGGACGCCGGTCGCGAGGACGAACCCGTTGACGTAACCGACGCCGCTATCGGGATCGTGCAGGCCGAGTACGCGGTCGATTCGCCACGGCATCAGATTCGTATCGAAGCCGGCGAACGCGGGGGCGTGACCGGCCATCAGATCCGGGTCACCGTACCGTTCGAGGAACGTCTTGATTTCATCCTGATTCGCCGGTTCGAGGATGCCGCTGGCCAAGAGGGTCTTTCGGAAGGCGTCTGCAGTGGGCAAATCGTCGAATACGTTGTCACCGTACTGCCGGCCGACTGCTTGCCTGGCCGCATCGTATTCGTCGGCGTCTGTCACGAAGTGGATCGTACAGTCGTCGTAGGAATCGAGTTCGATACGGAGCAGATCGCCAATCTCACTCGAGGGGTGTTCGATAGTGAACTCGTCGTCACCACGGTCGTACAGCCGATTCAACAGCACCGTCAGGTGATCGCGTCTGACCCGCATCAGATCACCTCCGTGAAGTCGATCAGGTTGATCGCCGTCCGCGGAATCGTTGGGTAACACTCGCCGAAATACGCCTCGGTCTGGACGTGGCCGTAATACAGGTGATCGACGTCGTGTTTGAGTCCAGCCTGAAAACTGATGATCGACCAGAACCGGCGGCCAGGTGTAATATCCACGGCGATATCAGCGTCTGCGTCAGCCCCGGCCTCAATTGCGGATTGGACGTATGCGAGGATCGCTTCGAAGTCGGTTTCATCCTCGATGGTCTCGACCGTAATCGTCGGCTCCTCCCCACCGTGTGCAGTCACGACTGTTTTCATCAACGAGGTTGCGGCGTCGGTAATCTCGTCGATGATTGGGTTGGTGAGGACGTAGATATCGGTCGGGACGTACTCGTTGTGACAGGCGGCCGTAAGTGGGTTGACGACTGGTGCGATACTCGTCGACCCGTTCGTGATCCAGACCTGATTCATATTCACATGTTCACAACACTAACGTATCAACGTAGCGGGGGTTGAGCTTGGCATAGCGTCACTGGAAGGATCGAACCTTGCAAGAACAACTCATGAACCGAACCGCCATCTACTGGAACTGGCGATTTTCGACTGGATTTGATTTATAGTAACAACTGCAACGATCTACACACTGATCGCCGACACGCCAGGCTATCAGGTGTGCATTGACTTGAAGTGGCTACAATAGGTTTCCAAGGGTGTCAATACGGAGCGAGCAAATAGTGGAGTATGACACTCACACTCGATGGCGAATACACGACCGCTCGAATCATGGTCGACGACGAGTCGCTCGTCGAAGCGAACTGTCTCAAGCAGATTCGCGAACTCATCGACCATCCGGCGTTTACCGAGCCGGTCAGAGTAATGCCGGACGCCCACTGGGGTGCAGGCGCACCCGTCGGGTTCACGATGGAACTCCCCGATAAAATTGTGCCGAACATCGTCGGTGTCGACGTTGGCTGTGGAATGGCCGCCACCGACATCGGGACTACGCTCCCACTCGAGGGACCGGAACGCGAACGCCGCATCCGCGAGCGCGTGCCGATGGGCCGAGACGTCCACGACTATGACGACGCCCCACATCTCGTCGATGAGTTTCCCTTCGAGCGTGCGAACGATGTTTTCGACCAGTTCGCCGCTGCCTACGAGGAGCGCTTCGGTCGGACGGTCGATCCGCTCGGGTTCGACTTCGACGGCTACGACGGCGACTACTTCAAGCGCTTGTGCCGGCGCGTCCTTGCTCGCCAGCGCCAGGGGATCGGACACGTTATCCGGAGCGTGGGCACCCTTGGTGGCGGCAACCACTTCATCGAGTTCGCGAAGGCACGCGAGACGGGCCACTACTGGCTGGTCGTCCACAGCGGCTCGCGCTACTTGGGAAAATCCATCGCCGAGTTCTGGCAACACAGAGCAAGTCAGTATCGCCACGCCGACGCCATCCGTGACGCCATCCCCAAACGGTACGAGGAGTACCTCGAGTTCGACCTCGAGACGGTGAGCGATCACGACCTCTACGAGTGGGTTACCGGCGGGAAAGGAAAGTCCCATCTCGACAAGGAGCGTCTCCGGGCGGATTTCGAGGGCGCGGAGATTGAGGAAGCGTTCGACGTACTCTCACGACCACAGGACATGGTCGGCGAGCGCAACAGGGATCTCGACTGGCTCGAAGGCAGGGAAGCCCACGGGTATTACGTCGATATGCTCTTCGCCCAGCAGTATGCCCGATGGAACCGTGAGGTGATGAGTGAAGCCATCTGTGAGGAACTGGACGTCGAACCAGTCGATCGGATCGAGTCGATCCACAACTACATCGATTTTCGTGATCTGACGATTCGAAAGGGGGCGACACCGGCACGCGAGGGCCAACGACTGATCATCCCGTTCAATATGGCAGAGGGATCGATCCTGGCCCGTGGAAAGGGCAATCAGGAGTGGAACCAGACGGCACCCCACGGGGCCGGACGCATCATGGGCCGAAGAGAGGCTCACGAGAAACTGAGCGTCGAGGCGTTCGAAGCGGCGATGGCAGATGTCTACTCGGAGTCAGTCGTCGAGGCTGTCGTCGACGAAGCACCGATGGCGTACAAGCCGACCGAAGCGATCGCAGACGCCATCGAACCGACCGCGGAGATCATTGACTGGCTCGAGGTTGTACACAATCTCAAGGCTAGAGAGTGATCGCCGTCCGGCAGTGTTGGAACCACCGCAATCCGCTCCACATGCACACCCTGTATCTTACAGAGATGCATCAAATTCTAGGTTTTCTGCCAGTAGAGGCATGCGAGATTCAGAGCATGATTTCAGCACTACGAAACCGCATCTTTTACTTTGAACCTGTGGAGTTGAGAGGCCATCACTGTGTCAATCTAAAGTGTGTTATTGTTAGCTCGCCAGAAAGTACTTGCTGGTGACTCCAAGAAGAGGGATATGAAGCGACGAACCAGTCTCACAAGGGTAGGTATTACTGAACACATACGTGATCTAACCGGCCATATACAATGACAATGAGTGCTGTAAATGCTGTAGAGAGCATTGGCGTGACTCTCGCAACTGTGAATGCTGTAGAAAATATCGTGATGCACTCTGGTGGTTCGGGATATGCACCTGTGCTCTTGCTTATCGGATTCTTGTTTGTTATGGGTGTGCTCTTGTTTATGGGATATTTGTTAGTGATGAAATTACTAGTCATAGTCATGGCGTGACCTGACAGTAGAGAACAGTTTTTAAACGAGGTGAAAATCGTCACTTCCTATTATCCTATTTCGCTTGTCCCTCAATTGATTTCCCTCGTCACAACACCATACCACCCCTATCAGATGTCGTGCGACATTCGCGCTCTGTATGCAGCAGATACTGACCGTTCTACTCAGATTCTGTCAGAAACCGCCTGCTGCATAAAGAAGATTGGCACCGATCTAACACTTATCGGTTCCGGCGGAGACCTATCGACATGCGTTGGTGTGGGGGTGTTCGACCGCAACCCCGAGGAGTGTGACCGCATCGATCGGAGCACGTACCTGATTCGGTACGCCGTGTCCGGCTCAGTCGAGTAGGAGACCGCCGGGCGGTCTGCGAGTGCGTCCTTTCGAATCGAACCATCGGTGTCGTGCTCGAGCCAGTACACGGCGGTTCCAACCATGTGGAACCCGGAACGCTCCTCCCATGAGCCTCGAGCGAACTACTTTCGCTCGGTGATCGTGATCGAGGACGACTCGAGGAGGAACATATTCGGGGTGATCGGTTTCGCCCAGTAGCCGTTGCATTCGGTCAGCGACGGTGTGGCATCCCGGATCCTGTAGGCCCACCGGCACCGGTGGATCCACAGACGGGCCAACCGCACCATCAACTCCAAAGAAATGACTTCAACGATCGATCCCAGCACGAAACTCGGACAGCTCGTCAGAACGAATCCCGAATTCGCACCCGTATTCGAGTCGTTCGGCATCGACTTCTGCTGTGGCGGTGACACGCCGCTCGAGCAGGCTTGCGAAGCGAACGACCTCGAGGTCGAGTCGGTGCTCGACCGACTTGACGACGCCCGCACGGAAGATCAGACGGAACCCGATTACGACTCCCTGTCCGCGATCATCGACGACATCGTCGAGACCCATCACGACTACCTCCGATCCGAACTCCCCTCGCTCGAGCGCGTTGTCCGGAAGGTCGCGCGAGTACACGGTGAGAGCCACCCCGAGCTCGTGCAAATCGAGGCGGTGTTTCTGGAACTCGAGGCGGAGCTCGAACATCACATGGAAGACGAAGAAGAGAACGTCTTCCCGGAGATTCACAGACTCGAGGACGCCTCATCGTGTACTGATACCGACACCGAAGCGATTCGCGACGCGATCGATCACCTCGAGTCGGAACACGAAGGCGCGGCATCACTGCTCGATGAGATCCGTTCACTGAGCGACGACTACGAGATCCCAAAAGATGCCTGTATGAGCTACCGGAACATGTTCGACCGACTACATATGCTCGAATCGGACATGCACATGCACGTTCACAAGGAGAACAACGTTCTGTTTCCCGAGGCCGAAGTTCGCCTCGAAGCGGTATAACCAGGGTACGCTTTGAGTATCACCCTGGGAGAATTCAGACCGGAGTGATTCCAGTCGGTCTGAACTCGGAGTGAACGCGTTACGCTCATTGGTGGCGATACATCCGCGCCTCAGACTGAGTACCGATAAAAGAATCACCAATCCATAGGATCCTCGCTGCTCCGTTTACACGCCGGGTACACCGAACGCGTCAATGCCGAGGCCGAGGACAGCATTCAGGAGGCCGATGATGATGAGTGCGGCGACCCAGGCGACAACACCCATGATCGCTGCGTCCTTCCAGCCGCCAGGATATCGCCAGTTGATGACCCAAATCCACGCGATCAGGGCGACCAGCACCCCGATGAGTGGAATCAACGACCCGATTGCCCACGCAATGGCACCGATCAGCGCAGTGATCACCGCGTGCGAGTAGTCTTCGACCCCAGTGACGATGCGGCCGCTAATGTAAATTGCCAGTCCACCGATCAAGAGGGCAACGACGAACGAAACGATGGTGCCTACTACCATGTGTGATCCGTTGGTGGCTCGAGACTTATAAGTCAGGCATAAATGACAGCGACATCACCATATTCGTCAGACACACGTCATACATTTTGGAAGGAAGCTCTCGGAGATCACGTATTTGATCGACTGCCACGATCTGCAGTGCCAATCGAACCGATTTCATACCGATCACAGGCCCGTCTTCCGATCGGATACACAGTTGTGTTCAGTGGCTACTATAGTAACAACTGTAAGTCATTACACACCTGATCGCCAGACGTATCGGCGATCAGTATGTGAACCGTTTCAGTAGTTACTACAGCCGTATTGTCGATCGCTGGTAGTACGATTCGTAACTTCCACGCTTGCTCGCTACCCGTCGGCCCCAGAGACAGTGACACGCTGCTCATCAGCATCTGCAGACGTTTCGACGCGTACCGGAAACTCGACATCCTGTTGAACCGGATACGTCTCGTAACCAAGCGTAACACTCTCGCTATCGCCGGGTTCTACGGTAACAGCGACCGAGTCGACGGTCTCGTCACCGACGACGAGGGTAACATCGACCGTGGTTGACTCATTACCTGTGTTTTCCACGGTCGCCGTCACCGAGAGGTACTCACCAGCATCGACGGGCGCGTTCGTGTCGACGATCGACACCCTGTGATCGTCATCTGCGACGGGACGATCGTCATCCTGCTCGTCGTCTTGGTGTGGTGTACCGAACGTCCACGAAATTTGCTCCGTAAGAAGGTTTGACTCGGTGAGAACCCAGTTATGAAGGTCACACGTATAACAGCCGCCGCCTTGTTCGAGTGTAGCCGTATCTGACTCCCCCGAGACGGACGAGACGCCGACTAACTGATCCGACTGATGGAGCCACCAGAGCACGCGCTTGAGATCGCCATCGGGTGCTGAGACGTCGAGTTCGAGCTGGTGGGTGACGTCTGCACCGGCCTCGAGGGTACTCGACGCTGGCCGAGTGGCCTCAATCGTCGGTGGTGCAGCCCCATCTGGCGTCACGCTCACATCCCACCGCGTCATCTGGTTCGGATGGTCGTCGCTAACAACAGCCGCCACAACCTCGTAGGTACCCTCAGTTCCGAACTGCTGGAGCCAGTAGTCGGCCCCAACCTCAGCTCGGTAGTGAGATTCCCAGATGGGTGCCCCTCGAAACATATGCTCCCCGTGGACGAACCAGTGAATGTCACTGATACCGGTGGTATCCGCGTAGATGTCATCGACTTCGAACATGACCGTCGTGTCTGGCTGTACAGCCAGTTCACTAGTCGGTCGTCCATACGTCTCATCCAGTTCACTGATCCCGTGGACGGTAACCGCTTGCTCGACTGAGTGCGAGCCAGCCTGCACGACGACTTCGAACTCGATGTCCTGCAGTACCGGATACGTTCGGAAGTGGAGTGTGACGGAGTCTTCGGTTGGCCCCCGGGAGATCGATCGTCGTGGTAACGGCTCGCCGGCGACGAGTAACTCGAGATCCTGGCTTTCCAGTCCTGCCTCTGAATCGAACGTAGCGGTCACCTCGAGGGTGTCGCCGCCGTCGACTGGATCGTTCGTCTCGGTAATCGAGATCGGTGGGTTCACTCGAGTAGCCGTAGTCCCGATTCCCGTCGTCGCGATTCCCGTGCCGATACCACTGGTCAACCCCGCAAGATACCTTCGTCGGTTCATCACGGTGCTTACCACAGCCCCGAATGAAATACCCCACCCTATTAGTAGTCAATGAGAACCATCTCCTGGCTGACCTGATTAATTTTTGAGAGGAAGCGTTCTGTGACATATACGTTAGAACTTTCTACTCACCAATTCGACAAACATTGACGTCTATATCGATGAAATTTCTGTCGAAGAATTACTCAATACCCACGCTAACGTGGCATGAAAGAAGCCGACAAACGGCTCAATAGAGCAATTTGGTTCAAAATTGATCGTGTTTTCTCGCTCGAAAAGCTATAGTAACAACTGCAACGATTTACACACTGATCGCCGACACATCTGGCGATCAGGTGTGCATTGACTTACAGTGGCTACTAAAGAATGCGGCAATCCGAACACTCATGCGACTACTTCGATCCGTGTGTAAAACCGATCACTGGCGAGATCGTCGCACTCGAGTATGCACTTACCGAATCCGAATCGACGTCAAATAGAGACGTTCCATCAGCTCAGGGCTCGATCACGGTATCGAGTTCGAGTCGGCTAACTCACGGAGATGTTCGCGAGATCGGCGGGGTTTCAGCGTGGATTGGCGCCGTCAGCACGTTGAACGATTACCCGTCCAGAAGACAGCACCCCTGACGACGTTTGAGAGCGAACGAAGGCGCTAGGGGAGACCCTAGATCGCCTCGAAGAGAGTCTTTACCGTTTGAATCCCGAGCGAACTTGGAGCTCCTCAACGTCGGCGACACGGAAGAAACTCGACGCCGACGGTCGAACCGCCGTCCGTGCAAGCGCGACGGTCGCGTCCCGATCTCACAACGGAACTACGATTCAGGGCGGGTTCGTTGGTCGAATAGATCACGGGTGTGGATCGGCGAACGTGGTCAGTCGCCCTCGGTTCCGATCGTCTCCAGTTTGCGTTCGATGGTACTCGCTAGATCGTCGTATCGCTCGATCGGTAGCTGGTTCGTCGTGACGAACACGCCATGTGAGTCGTCGACGACACGGATGAGATAGCCGTGTTCGAACCGTCGAATCGTGTACTCGTACTGGCCGAGTTCCGAGCCCTCGTGGGTCGGAATGCGGTGAAACCCCGTCCGCTCGTTCTCGACGAATGCTCCGATGTCCGCGTCTGCCGAGAGGTAGTCTCGGAGCGCGAGCTGGCCGAAATCGTCCGCCGTGAAGTAGACCACGCTCCGGAGTTCGTCCCCCGCGACCTCGGTAACTGCCTCGACCAGCCGATCAGCTTCTTCGTCGGTGAGCATGGTGTCGACTGCCACACGGACGGGGAAATAACTGTCGCCGGACGACCAGCTTCGATCGGCAGTGCGAACGCCGACGATCAAACCGGACTCGACCGTTCCGAAAACGTCACGTACAGTTAGTCGATACGGTGCATTCTCCGTCAGCGTTCGATTCGACACCGATCGTCGTACTCGACCTCGTCGATCGATTCGATCGCGTTGGATCCGCAGACGGGACAGTCAGGCTGCTGCTCAAGCGGCGTCCGTATGAACGTCGCGTCCCAACCGTCATAGCGTAGCAGTTCGCCGCTAAGCAGGTTGCCGACATCCACGAGGTACTTGATCGTCTCCGTCGCCTGGAGACAGCCGATGGTACCCGGCGACGTCGGAAAGATCCCCATGGGTTCGTCGGATGGAACGGCTTCCTCGTCGGGTGCCTCCGGGAGCAGGCACCGGTAGCAGGGGCCATCGGGGACGAAAGTCGTCGTCTGCCCCTCGAACCCGTACACGGCGCCGTGGACGAACGGGAGGCCGGCGAGTCGCACGGCGTCGTTGACCACGAACCGTCCGCGGAAGTTGTCGAGCGCGTCGACGACAGCGTCGTAGCCGTCGACGAGGGACTCGACCGTCTCGAGGTTCGCTTGCTCCGGGTGTTTCTCTACCGTCACGTCAGGATTGAGCGCCTCGACGAAGCGGGCCGCGCTGTCGACCTTCGGTTCACCGACGTCGTCGACGGTGTGGACGACCTGTCGCTGGAGGTTCGATCGCTTGACGTCGCCGTCGTCAACGATGCCGATCGTCTCGACGCCGGCCGCGGTGAGATACTGGAGTACCGCCGAGCCCAGTCCGCCCGCCCCGACAACGAGGACGCGACTCGAGAGCAGGGTTCGCTGGGCCGACTCGTCGATCGAGTCAAGAAGTAGCTGGCGTGAGTAGCGATCGAGCTGATCTGAATTGAGCGGCGCGTCCATACGACGAATCCAACCCAGAACCTGAATAACGTTCGCCAGATTCGCGGACGGATTCTGCCTCGGGATCGCCTCGGGAAATTTCACGACCGATGGATCAGCCATCGGTAGCGTACAGACGAATCGAACACCCACCACTACTACGACGGAGGCGTTGATGCACACTCCGAAATCTCTCACGTTCGACGTCGTAGTGGATCGGGCAGACGAGTGCACCATACCGGTCACACTGATGACGCGCTGGCGCTGCTTCACGGATCTGACAGAGCGCTTCGACGCTCACGGATCCTCGAGTACGGCCGACAAGCGGTTCGAACCCCCTGTCGTGGGATCCGAGAGTAACTCGTCATAGGCAGCTTCTCCCAGCGTGTGATCCCGAATGCGAGCGCCCCGTAAGAACGGTGGTGACGGTTGTCGAGTAACGGCCGAGTCCGGACGACTGTGAGACTGCGCAACCGAGCTACGAGTCCTACGACGACTCGTCCGCATAGAACTCCGGATGCGGATCGACGGCGTCGAGCATCGGCGGCCTGCGATGGCGGACGATGAACACGTCGTAGGCCTCTTCCGCCGCGATGTGAACGCCGACGCTCGTCAACGGCGTCACGACCCGCCCGACGTTGTCGCTGCCGAGGAAGACGACGCTCGGATCGTGGGCGAGTACCAACCGTTCGACGTGATCGGCGATCTCCGCCTCGGGCGGGAACTCACGGATCCGCTCGTAGTCGAACGACGCGTCCGAAGCGAGCTCCGCGACCCGATCGCGGAGGGTCGCGACAACCGCATCGACCTCGTAGCCCTCACCCTCCTCGATCCACCCTTTCTCGCGTGCGTACCGCTTCCGTTCCGGCACGACTGACACCGCCGTAACGGATTCGTCCAGGGCAGCGCCATACTCGACGGCCCTGACGAGCGCGGCTTCCGCGAGTTGCGATCCGTCGAACGGGACAACGAACGTCATACGCGACGCTTCGACACCCTGTGCAATAATATCGCTGCCGCGGCGAGCGAGTTGGGCCGGGGTGTCGCGTTGCGGACGAATCGCCTCGCGCCCTCCAGACCCGTCGTCTCGAGGGCGCCGAAACCTCTGGCAAGCGCTCGTGTGCGAATTGCGAGGGCGGTATCGGCAGCTTCGATCCCAAGATTGCACACGAGGGGCCGATCGATGTCGCTCGGAAAGCCTGTCAACAATCGACGTCCATCAACACCAGACATTCGACCTCGACTGCGACCGAGATTTCGCTATCGGTTTCGTTACTCAGCAGGGCGAACCGTCAGAACCGGTACGGGTGACGTTCGGACGACCCGTTCGGCAACGCTGCCGATCAGGACGTGATCGAGTCCGGTTCGCCCGTGGGTTCCCATCACGATCAGGTCGACGTCCTCGTCCGTCACGTACTCGAGGATCTTCTCGTGCGGAACGCCTGGTTCGACGGTGCTCGTCGCCTCCAGGCCTGCGCGATCGGCTTCGGCCGTGACGCGATCGACGGCTTCCTTCGCGTCGCGCTCCGCGTCTGCGCGGAGTTGATCCCGCTTCAGCGTGCCCGGATCTTCGATCGCTGAAAGCGCATGGACGGTGGCGTCGAGCGCGGCCGCAACCTCGACTGCGCGCTCGACCGCCTGCTGTGACTGGTCGCTCCCGTCCGTCGGGACGAGAACGGTAGCGTACTGGTCGCGAGCCTGGGCTGCGAATACCTCTGGATCGGCGTTCGTCATTGGTGATCACGGCGTATCCCGACGACGCGAGATGGCTAAAAACCGACGGGGTCACCTGACAATCAGAACGGGAACCGCCGCTCGTTTAACCACAGTTTCTGTGCCGCTACCGAGCGGGAATCGTTCCGCCTCGGATCTGCAATGGCTCCCCAGCACGATCCGATCGATCTCGTGTTCGTCACCGTACTCGAGGACAACGTCTGCGGGCGTTCCGAACTCGGAACCGCTCGAACGTACGTGTCGTGTTCCGTTACGAGTCCGTGAGCGCTCCGAAAATCGACTCGGCGTGATTTTCGGTGTTATACGCTGAGCAGGCGCAATACCACGGCCTTCAGGCCGTGGATACGCGCCGTCACTTGGGAATCACTCCACGTGATGCAGCCCAACCGAGATTTGAATGCTAACGTTGAAGTGGGCAGGCGACATTCTGATAGAATAGGATTCAGGCTGGGAACGGAGCGATTTCCGCCCAGTCCTACGATGGCGGCCTGCCCGCCCCAAGCAACCAAGCAGTAATCGGAACCAGTCGATGACCGCCGTACGCTCACAGCGTACGAGTGGAGTTGACTGCTGTAAGCACGACTCAAAGTAACTCCGAGTCCGTTGACGCTGACTCGACCCGCGCTGGGCAAAAACAACCACGAGGGTCGGAGACCGCTGAGGATAGGAGTACCGGGGGCTTGGCACTCCCAGCAGTCCCACCCGCCACAGTCCGTGAACCCCACACGGATTCTCACCGCGCTGGGGTTCGGTGGAACTGCGAACCTGAAATCTCCAACGCTCAGGATTCCTCCGTGTTCACGCGGAGGAGGATGTCAACGTGTCACTCCCGCCAGTATTTGGGTGACACCGATCAGGTGGGCCACCATCGTGGAAATTCGGTCGCATCACGTCGAAGATTGCCCGTCAGTGGCCACGGTGTGGAAACAGTTCTATGTCGCCATCGATCGAACAGTAGGAGATGGTGCCTGGTATCGGGAGTCACTCCATGCGTTACGTCGAGTCGATCGGCTCGAATCTGCAATTCGTTTCGCCGGTTGCAACCGAACCATCCCTACCGGTCGTCACGATCCTCGGTGTGTTCTTGATTGCGGTGTTGATGGCCGTCTCCGGATTCTTCTCGTCATCGGAAATCGCAATGTTCGCGCTACCGAAGCACCGATTAGATGCACTCGCCAGCGACGGCGTAGCGAACGCCACGGTCGCCCAACGGCTACGCGAGGATCCCCACCGATTGCTCGTGACAATTCTCGTTGGGAACAACGTCGCCAACATCGCAATGTCGAGTCTGGCGACTGCACTGCTCGGATTCTATGTCACCGAGGGGCAAGCCGTTTTGCTCGCGACGTTCGGCGTCACGTCGCTCGTGTTGCTGTTCAGTGAGACTGTTCCGAAGTCGTACGCAGTCGAACATACGGATTCGTGGGCACTTCGGGTCGCGCGCCCACTCAAAATTTCTGGCTACGTTCTCGCCCCGCTGGTCATCGTCTTCGATGCACTGACGCGTGTCCTCAACAAGCTAATCGGAACCGAGACGCCGATCGAATCGGCGTACGTTACACGAGCCGAGTTGCAGGAATTGATCGAGGTCAGTCGCCAGGCGGGGGTCATCGAGGCGGACGAGCGTGATCTCCTGCAACGAATCTTCAGGTTCGCCGATACGCGGGCCAGCGAGATCATGGTTCCCCGGCCGGACGTAGTCGCTGTTTCGTCGACGGCCAGTCTCGAGGAGGCGATTCAGACGGCCGTTTACAACCGCCACACGAGACTGCCGGTCTACGAATCCAGCCTCGACACCGTCATCGGGATCGTGCACATCTGCGATCTCGTTCGTGAACGAGATTACGGGGAACGCGACCCTGAGAAGGTCGAACTGCGGGACGTACTGAATCCGACGCTTCACGTTCCGGAATCCGTGCCAGCCGACGAGGTACTCTCGAAGATCCAACGGGCACATATCCACATGGCGACAATCATCGACGAGTTCGGAACCACCGAGGGAATCGTCACGACAGAAGACCCCGTCGAGGTGATCGTCGGTCAAATTCTCGAGCCGAGAGAGCCGGTTCCGATCGACCGTCTCGACGAACACACTGCACTCATCCAGGGGGATGTTTCTGTCACCGAAGTTAACGAAGCACTGAAAGTGTCACTCCCGGAGGAACCTGGATACGAGACGATTGCGGGATTCCTTCTCAGCCGTACCGGCCGGATGGTCGAAGAAGGTGAGCGGATCGTTCACGACGAGGTGACCATCGTCGTCGAAGACGTCACCGATAACCGAATCGTCACAGTTAGACTCGTTTGTACCGATCCTCAAAACGTCCAGTGAACGATCCGGGAGGTACAGTCGCTCTCGCGGTGAACGTCGAACCGTAGGCGCTCTCTGAGGACGACTAGTGGCTCATCTCAACGCGATTCGTGAAGGGCATGGGCGACGGCCGCGGTGAATCTCCTCGAGCGAGCGGCCGTGAGCGTCGCCCACGCCGAACGCTCGCGCGACTGCCAGATAATCGCTTTTCAGTTTCGGCCCACACTATATGTCTGCCTGGGTCGATTCTGCCGAATATGGTGATGCGTGTTCTCGTCCCATACGATGGGAGTGATCCAGCAGATGCGTCGTTGCGATTCGCGTTCGAAGCGTTTCCCGAGGCGTCCATCGAAATCTTTCACGTGGTGGAACCGTTCGCCGAGCACACTGACGCAGGGATGGAAGACTATCGCCGAAGGTGGCTCGAAAAAGCGAGTGAAATCGCAAATAGACGGTTCGTGAAGGCACGAACCATCGCGGATGAAAACGACAGCCTCGTCAAAACGGAGTGGCGGTACGGACGACCTGGTCACGAAATCGTTTCCTATATCGACGAGGGTGATTTCGATCACGTCGTCATGGGAAGCCATGGCCGGAGTGGTATCGAACGCCTCATGATCGGGAGTGTAACCGAGACTACGATTCGCCGCGCTTCGGTTCCTGTAACGGTTGTACCGGGGTGAAAACACGCTCCACCCTTCGCCGGGAGAACAGTAACAGAATCTCGTCGAAGCCGGCGGCCGTACTCGAACTCGAGAGGGGTTCGATACGGACACACCACTGATTTGCTTGTGTACAACAGTCGAAGATAGCGATTGGACAGGAATGTAACCGCCGCCGTCTCCGATTTGGAGCGGACTAATGGTGGAAATCGAAGGCGACTTCACGAATCACAACCGTGTCGGCACAACCGTGTCGGTGTTCCGAGTACGTCTGACGAAGGCTTATCAGCGGCGAAGTCAGGTACCCGTACGACATCCCTCACGTCGATGATCCGTTGTTGGCGTGGTTCGCACCGTCAATCGGTGACATTGCCAGATAGAGGGATGCGAATATCAGGATAACGTTCACTGCTGCGATGAAACCTGCAAGCCCCGGTCGACCCAGTCCATAGATGAGCGCCGGGATGAGTGCGATCAATCCAACTGCGACTGCGTGGCGCGGTGAAAGCTTCTCGTACATATGCGATTCCACTGCACGGTGTGTCTTTAACCCCCATCACTGTTCCCCCTCCTGAAACGGATACTACATCGAACACCGAATTTTCTCGAGTCGTGACTCGAAACGGTCGTATATGTGTGCGATCATCGCCGCTGTCGAGAGTGGATTGGATCAATACATTTCGTCTGAGGTGGCTTCCCGGGCTACGGCTCCGTCGGTTCGTCGTTCCCTGGGCGTATCGCCCAGAGGACGAGCGCACTGATCACGAGGACGCCGGTGACGGCAATCCAGATCAAGGACACGTCAATGCCGAAGAAGGCAAACACCGTCCGTGCCTCGACAAGGATGACGATACAAAAGGCAATCAGGAGCAGTAATTTGGCGACTGAGATTCGCATTCAGATGACAACCCTTCCGATGAGTTTGCTGCCGTACTCGAGCAGGGTTATTGGGTCGGTGAAGACGGGGAACGGTCCGATGTCCGGCCCAAATAGTCCGCCTCGAGCCACGATGCTGGCGAGTGGGATCACGTAGGCGATTGCGACCAGGACGAGAGCGATTGCAATCCAGAGCCGCAGATTGTCGAGAACCCGTGGAGAATCCTCCGGCCCGGAGAGGGCCGGTGGGATCGTTCCATCAACGATCGGTTCACTCTCGGTATTACGCCACGTCATGAGTATGATGGCGAGAAAGAGCATGGCCGAGACAAACAGCACGAAACCGCCGAGTGCGAGTTGAAAGTCGAGTTCGGCCATCGACCCGACGCCGACGTCGTACTCGAAGTCGTACTGCGGTTCCGCCGTTCGTCGCGGAACGCCGACTAACCCGGCACGATACATCGAGTTCGTCATTAGCACGATACCGATGAACCATAGGAGAACCTGTACGAGGGCGGCCTGTCGCCAGACGAGACGATTGCCAGTCAACTGGGGAATCAACCAGTACGAACCGGCCATGAACGTCAATGCAACGGCGGTACCGACCTGGGTGTGGATGTGGCCGGGAACCCACGCCGAATTGTGGACGAGATAATTGATGTTCATTCCGGCGTTGACGATACCCGTGAAACCGCCAAAGGCGAATACCAGGCCGGCCAGCGCCATGCCAGTGAAGGCGGGGTTTCGCCAGGGGAGCGCGCCGAGCCAGCCGAAGTAGCCCTCGCCGCCGCGCTGGCGAGCCCCGTGTTCCATGCTCGCGACCACCGTAAATGCCGTCAACAGACTCGGAAGGAGCAAGAACATGGTGTTCGTCATCACAATGAACTTGAACCCCTCCGAGATTCCGGGGTCGAGGTACTGATGGTGAATGCCGACCGGTGTCGAGAGCAGAATGAAGAGGATGAAAACGACCCGCGCCAGCGGATCACTGAATAATCGACCGCCCGAGATCGTCGGTAAGACGATGTACCAGAGGAGGTACGCTGGCAGTAACCAGAAATACACGACTGGATGGCCAAAGTACCAGAACAGGGTTCTGGTCAGCGTCGGGTTGAGGCTGTCGATGAGCCCGAGACTCCACGGCAAAATAAACGCAAGGATGGCGACTGCAACGCCGATCGAAGAGATGTACCACATGATCATCGTCGTCAGCACCATGAACGTCGGAAGTGGAATACGGGCCCCTGGATTGTCTCCTTTCCAGGCCCACCAGGTGCGGAACCAGTCGAACCCTGCGAGCCACGTGCCGACCACAAAGAGGACGAGCCCAACGTAAAAGAGCGGGTTTGCCTGGAGGGGTGCATAAAACGTAAAGAGGACGTCCGCGCTCAATTGGGAACCGAGAACGTCAGGCGGGTTGTCGAGAAAGCCGGCGAGAATGGTGACTCCGGCGATGACAGTTCCGATCGACATCAACCAGTACCACGCCCTGGTGATTCGCATATCGACAGGACGGCGCTCGAGGCTGATTGTGACCGCCCACTGATAGAGTCCCACGAGGAAGAAGATCGTGAACGTGATGACGAGAAAGACGCCGTGAGCTGTTAATACGGTATAGTACGTCGGTGACTCGACGATACGCAACACGTCCGTTCGATGGAGCGCCTGAATCAGGCCGAAGAGTGCGCCGATTCCCAACGCGACGAACGAATTGAAGAACGCCAGCCTCACGAGACGCGCCTGATCTGGAAACCGATCCACGAACAGTTGCGTCATGATCTACGATCCCCCACTGTACTGCTGGCGTCGGTTTCATCAGTGCCGTCGCCAGCCTCCTCATTTCCATCATCGTTCTCGTCCGCGTCGCTCACGACTGATACCGTCCCGGTCTCCTCGTGATCATCGACTGTAACCGTCCAGTCGTGATCGCCTTCGCCAAGGTCGTTCGCATCGACGATGATCGAGACATCCTCGGATTCGTCGCCGCCGACGGCAACCTCCTCCTGGAAGGCTTCGTCGCCGATTTCGACAGTGACTGTCGTCTCGAGGTCGCCGACCAATCCGTTGTACACCGTGGCTGTGAGTTCGATCTCCGCTTCCGGTTCGACCGTCTCAGGTGCGTCGACGGAGAGTTCCGTCAGGTCGAACTCGTCCTCTTCGACGACGATGAGCTCGGCTTCCATATCGTGATGGCCCGCACCACAGTACTCGTTGCAGATGATGCCGTACTCGCCCGGTTCGTCGAACTCGACGGTCATCACCGACACCTCGCCGGGAATTACCATCGTGTTCGTGTTCGTTCCGACGACCGTGAAGCTGTGGATGACGTCTCGGCTCGTGACGTAAAACGTCACTTCGCTGTCGGCAGGAACTTCGATCGGATCGGGCTGAAAGACGAAGGTCATCGCCACGGCATAGACTTCGAACTCGTTTTCTCCCACCTGTTCGACGCGCGGATCCTCGAACCGTTCGTCTTCGTCGATATCGCCGGGTGAAAGCGTATCTTCGCGGTCGTCGACCATCGTGATTCCGAGGCCGACGGTACCGTAGGTAACTGTCGCGATGAAAGCGACGATGAGAATCATCGAACCCACGAGCCACAACCGCTCGTATACGTGAATTCTCATGCGACGACGAAGGGTGTGGGGTCATTTCCAACGAATTCGACGAAGTACGTGAACACCCACATCAACGTCAACACGATGAAGTACAGTACTATTAACGCGAGCGTCCCGACGGGATCGAACTCGTCGTGAGTGATCTCGCGAGTTACCTGTGACTTGCCCATGACGGTTCGCTCACCACGAACGCACTATTAAATGGATTCCTCAATTGCAGTCGGATATCATACATTACGAAGGCTGTCCTGATTGATAATCCGTGTGTTGCAGGCAGGTAGACGTGTTTTCCTGTAGTAATACGTTCTTACTCGAGGGAGCGGAAAATGGCGAAAAATGACTGGTTTCACTCGAGCTACACCCGTTCCCGGTCAGGGTATCATGGTCGCCGACGTCCGCTCATCGTCGGATCGCCCGAGAATCAGTGGGAAACAAGAGCGTGAAAGGCCGACCAGCAGACAGAACCTCTGATCGGAGCGCCGCGACCGTGTTAGTTGTCGAGAACTTCATCGTAGTGATAAAAGGGTATTATACCTGTCAGTAGTGCCATATCGATCCATGTATGGCAGTGAACGAATTTCCCGCCGCAAGTTGCTCGTTGCCGGAGCGACGGCAAGTACGGTCACGCTCGCCGGATGTCCGGGCAATAATAACGACAACAACGACGTTGACCTCGATCAGTGGGAGGACATCGACGAATTCTACTTCGAGGGAGTGGTCGAACAATGGACCGGTATCGAACCGGACGTCATCGAGGACGAGGAGAACCCAACGTTACACCTGATCGAAGGCCAGGAGTACGACTTTCGGTGGGTCAACGGAGATGGCGTCACACACAACCTCGAGATCTGGGACGATGACGACGAAATTATCGACGACTACCAGAGCGACGACGTCGGTGAGGAAGGCGAAGAGACGACACTCGAGGGCGTCGTCGCGACTGAGGAAATGGTGACGTACGTCTGTCAGTACCACCGGACGACCCAGGTCGGCGACCTCGTAGTTCACGAGGGGTAACGATGCCCCCGATCAACCGGCGGAAAATGCTGCAAATCGGAACCACGACGTCACTGCTCGGACTGGCCGGGTGTGCCGAGCTTGTCGGCATCGAAGACGAGGAACCCGAACCGGAACCCCGCGAGCCGGACTGGTGCATCGAGGAGTTCGACGAACCCGTCCCGGAGGCCCAGGAGACGGCTGAGAGCATCGACGGTATCGAGCGAGACCTCGACGAGCTCAATTCGCGATACGAGGTGGCCTATCAGTGTCACCCACAGGGGTTCCAACTCTGTGCGAACTGCCGGTACTTCATCCTGCCCGAGGACGACGACATGCCGATCGGTGCGTGTGCGATAGTCGATGGACGGGTGCGCTCGCAGGATTGGTGTGGGCTCTACGAACACACGGAACGGCTCGACGAGCCACCAGACCCAGCCCCGTTCGACTAGTACCTTCCCAAACGTCGACTGATTAGTGAAACCCGAAGAAAGCCATCGATTTCACTCATCAGTTCAGGCTTGGAACGGCACTATGCCGAACCGAGCGACTTCGTGATCGACTCCGTTTTCGGATTCGTTGGCCAATTCGTCTCGATCACGCTCGAGGAGCGAACCGAATCGCCACCGAGGAAGCCGGATTCGTCTATACGCCGTTAGGCTCCGCAGCCGCTTGCCACGTCTCGTGGAGGTGAAGCCACTCGAGCCCCGTCAGGGTATCGGAAGTCTCTCGAAGCCACACGCTGCTCGTGAGGGCGTTCCAGTCGCCGTCGATTCGTTCTCGTCGCTCGTAGGTCACCAGGTGAACGTCGTAGATCGAGCCGCGGCGTTCTACGTCGCGAACGTCAACGGTGTATGGAGGCGCGGAATCATCGAATTCGCCAACGGCATCGCGCCACGTCTCGAGCGCGCCCTCCCGGTCGTGGACGGTTCCATCCGGCGCCACGTAGGTGAACGAGGATGCCAGAGCGTTGGCGATCGGCGACGGATCCTTGCGGATTCCACTGTACACATCCTCGAGAACGGTGTGTAGGCGTCTGATCTCCCGACCAGTGTCAACGTTGGTTCGGTTCGTCATGCGTCGGTGTAACTGTGCGTTTCCATGGTGGGTCACTCGGACACGGTCGATTCGCCCGTCTCCACGCCATGATCGGATACACGCTGCCGGTTCACGGCACCGATACGATCCACTGTCTTCTCGACGAGGTCTCGGGTCGCGTCACGCACAGGGCTCCCCTCGTCTTTCACGACGGGTTCGGCACCCCCCTCGCCGCCGAAGTCGGGGTGGATAGGCAGCGTTCCGAGGGCAGTGACGTCGTACTCCTCGCAGATGGATACCGCGCCATCGCCCGCGAACAGTTCGTGTTCGTCCTCGCAGGACGGACATCGGAACCGGCTCATGTTCTCGACGACGCCCAGGATGGGTGTGTCGTGTTTCTCGAACAGGCGTAGGCCCTTCCTGGCGTCGTCGACGGCTAGTTCCTGTGGCGTCGTCACGATGACTACGCCCGTCACGGGGAGACTCTGTAACAGGTTCAACGACGCGTCACCGGTACCCGGCGGCAAGTCGACGAGCAGGTAATCCAGCGATCCCCACTCGACGTTCCTGTAGAAGTGCGTCATCACCTTGTTTATCATTGGCCCTCGCATGATCGCCGGATCGTCCTGGTTGTGGACGAGAAACGCCATGCTCATTACCTTGACGCCGTAGGCCTCAGGCGGAACGAGTTTCTCTGTTCGTTCGGTGACGCCGGGTTCGTCTTCCACCGATAACAGTCGGGGGACGTTCGGACCGTGAACGTCGGCGTCGAGCAGTCCGACCCGTGCGCCGAGGTCGGCGAGTCCGGCGGCGAGGTTGGCCGCGACGGTCGTCTTGCCGACGCCGCCCTTGCCGGAGGCAACGGCAACCACGTTTTTGATGCTCGGGAGTATTTCTTCGTCGAACCCGTACCGCTCGCCGACGCTCGCGGAGAGTTCGGGCTCGAGTCCGGCGTCGGAGACGATCTCCCGGATTCGGTCGCCAAGTTCCATCTCCGTCGGCGCATACGGTGTGTTCAACGCGAGCGTTATCGAGGCCGTGCCGTCGGCGATAGTCACGTCCTCGACGAGGCCAAGCGAGACGATGTCGTCTCCGAGGAGCGGATCATCGGCGCCGCGCAGCCGATTTCGAAGGTCGTTTTCGGTCACCGTCATAGGTGTTGGCGGTCGGATGCGCGTCTCCTTTGTTCGAACGTCGATGCGTCCACGCGAAGTGAGTGATTCGTTATCATGTAAGCATCCATCGTGTGAGCGTGTCGTTTCAGATTTGCTTTCCGATCGAGCCGAGAGCGAGGGGCGATCAGAAAAAGATCACCCCGATAATGACCGAGAGGATGTACATCGGAATCCAGAGTAACAATACGAAGGTGATCAGGTATCCCAGCCCACGGAGGGCGGTCGAGACGTCTCGCGGCGCTCCGAGGAACCACGCCAGAACCATCACGTAAACGGGCACGAGGACGATTCCGAATATTAGCCACGTTCCCGGGCCAGGCAGCAGGCTCATGGGTTCACCTGCTCGTCGGCCCGGTCGCTCCCGTCCTGTCCGTGCTCGTTCTCCACGACGTGTAACTCGACGACCGGTATAATCTTCGAGACCACGAGAAAGAACATCGCGACCATGGCGATCGTTCCGGCGAACGTCGACAGTTCGATCAGACTTGGGAAGTACGAACCGGGAACGGCCCGGTAGAGACCGAAGCCGGGATACATCATCCCCTCGACGATGAACAGCACCTTCTCGGTGAACGTCGCCACGAGAATGGCGGCGCTCGCGACGACGGCTCGTTCCTTGCTAAACACCGCGGGACGAACCACCGTGATGAACGAGAACGCGAGCACCAGGACAGCGAGCCCGATCGCGACCCAGTAAAGCGGTTCACTGAGCATCGCATCCGTTGCGGCGGCGACGGCGATAGGCGGCGCGTAGACGCCGGAGATGATCTGCTGAAGCTGGAGCCAAAGGAACAACAGGACGAACAACCCGAGCCACATCGTCAGCCCCCGGAAAATGTCGTCCGTGAGCAAGTGTCCCCAGTTGTACCGCACTCTGAACGAGTACGAGAGGATGATCACCCCACTGATCGCCGAGGAGAGAGCAATCGTCAGGAACTGTGGCCCCTGAACCGAATCGAACCAGCCCGGCATCGACGGCAACAACTGGAACAACCAGGGGATGACGCCACCGTGAAGCAGGAGAGGTGCGAGGATGATGATCGCCAGTGCGAGCCACCAGACCATACGCTGGACGACTGGATCCTCCTCCTCGGTGTATCCGAGCGTGAGTACTGTATAAATGGGAGAGAACTGGTCAGGGAGATCGTCCCGGAGCCGAGAAACGTCGTATCGGAGCGTCAACGCAAGATACGTCGCTGTCAACACGAAGTACATTGTGATGACGGTGACGTCCCAGATCAGTGGCGATGTATGAATTGTCCGTGGGAACGCCAGCACGACGCTCCAGACGACCCGGTCTGGTCGTCCGAGATGGACGATGATCATCAACCCAGCCATCATCAGGGCACCAATCGTCAACAACTCGGCCAGTCTCGCGACGGGCTGGTAGCGCGTCAGCCCAATCAGACGCACCGCAGCCGAGAGGATGATCCCGCCGTGAGCGATGCCGACCCACCAGATAAACAGGCCGATGTACATGCCCCACGTAACGCCACCGCCGGTTCCCCAGTCGGAAAGTCCAGTGACGATCAGGCCGTGATAGAGTTGGTAGATCCATGCGATAGCCCAAATACCAGCGACGAGGCTTGCAACCCCCAACGCGACGTAGTACGCCTTGGTCGTTCGCTGAATTGGGCGCAAGATGTCCGCTCGACTGACGTCGGAACTCATCGCTCGTCAGTCCTCCTCGTTGGCGCCTGCTCCGAGATCCAGGTGATCCTTACGCCGGTCGACCGCCCCGATGTCTTCGTACGCGACCGGTCCCTCGACTTGCTCCGCTTCGGGGCCCGGCTCGTTTCCGAGGTAGACCACGTTCGGTTCTGTGCCGATCTCTTCGAGGAGTTTGTACGCCGAAAGCTGGGACTCGGGACTTCCAGTGACGGCTTCCTCCCACTCCTCTTCCGGATCCTCGAACTTCTCGTCAGCGCGAGGTTCGACCTCCCGACGCCGCTCTAGGTATCGGTTCGGACGGCTTTCTGGATCGTTCATGTCGCCGAAGTGGATGGCGCTCATCCCCGCTGCGTCACAGGCGTCCATGCACGCGACCGTACCCACCGCGTCCTCGCCCATGTTGCCATCCTGGCGAGAGGGACAGAACGTACACTTGCCCATCGTACCCTTTCGCGGGCGGCTATCCACCTCCCGACCTCGCCCGTCACGGAAGTGTTCCCCGCTGCCCTCGAGGGTTTCCCGACGCTCCTCGGGATCCATTGCCTGTAGCTCGCCGGTCGATACGTCGACTCGCTCGATGTCCTCCAACGGCGTGTCTGGTACGCCCCACTGGAAGTAGTTGACGCCGTATGGGCAGGCGACTTGACAGTACCGACAGCCGATACAGGTCTCGTAGTCGGTCAATACCATGCCCCCTTCCTCCCGGATGTGTCGAGCCTCGACAGGGCAGACTTTGGCACAGGGGGCGTTCGAGCAGTGCTGGCACGGCCGGACGAGGAAGTTTTCCTCCTCGGTTCGCTCGTCCTCGTACGTCAATACGTACATCCAGTTTGCCCCGGTCGAGGTGTGGTTCTCCTCCATGCATCCAATCACACACTGGAGGCAACCGTCACATCGTTCGAGGTCGATGACCATTCCCCACTGTGTCCCGTCGTTCTCGTCGTTCTCGCCCTCCTGGGCGGCGGCTGTGTCGGCGAAGGTCGAATTCCCGTCGTCCTCGCCGCCGCCTAAAAATCCGCCACCTAGCCCGACTGCCGCTGCGCCGAGGCCCATCTTCTTCATCGTCTCCCGTCGAGAGACGTCACCGTTGGCGAGTTTTTCCAACTGCTCGGCGAGACTCCCGCCACCGTCTCGATTTGAGAAGGCCTCGGGGAGCGGGCGGTCGTCCGTACCGAACTCCTCCGTAACTGCGTCGTGATACTCGGTGTGGAACTCCTCCTCGGAGATTTCACCCGCGACCAATCGCATGGCATCCTCGGCCATCTCCATCCCGAGTTCGGTGTCGTACTCGGTGTCGTCGAGCATCGCACGCATCTCCTTTTCCCACCCCTTGCCCATCGGGTGAAACGAGTCGCCACTCTCCCACGGGAGGGGCTCCGGCGACGCCTCGTCACCGGCCTCGGCCCCCGGTTCGGTGCTACAGCGGCATGTGTCACAGCCGCATGACGAATCCTCTGTGCTCATCGTCGCTCCCCTCTTGAACCGTAGATTGCATGTCTCATTTTCGGATCACCGAATGCTTGGCCGTCGTATCCGACCGAGTTCTATCGTAACCTCACCCGCATGAAAGGGCGGTTCTCCTCTTCACCCGGGAGCAGATACCAGTAGTCGTATGCGGCCGAGTGTGTTAAAAATTACCGTGTGTATTGTTAACCAACATGGGTTAGACACCTTCAGATGACCGTGAATACCGAGTGGGTGAACGGGAACGACCTTGCCGCTGGCGACGCTGCACGTATCACTCCACGACACCACGACCGAAGGCGGGGCAAGCCCTTGCCAGGAATTCGTTCGAGCGTCGGTCGTTCGACGATCACGTCTCCAGCATCCGGGTACAGCCTTGCTCCCAGCCCTTCACAGTTAGTAGCTTTTCGCTGCGGTCGTCACCCTTTCTGTCACGGATGTGTCGCTCGAGGACATCTATCGCTCCGTTGCACACACGTCTCGAACACGTTCTCGTCTCCCAACGCAATTTACAGCAACTGGTCGGTATGTAGCCGGATGCGGGTGATCCACGCGACGCTGCTGTGGGACGAGAATTAACGCGTTCTTCGACGTCTTCGATTCCAATGGGTGGGCCGACATCCAGAAAACACGGGCCTGTGACGGCCCCTAACCCACGACGCCGATTCAGCACGACGAGGGTTCGAGAGACGACCCTCCGATCAACGAACGAATTGATCGCTCACACACGATCGATTCCGAGTAATTCGTATCGATAGGTTCGCGATTCGTTCTTGACGACGAGGTAGTGAGCGCGCCGATCCCGTTCTATTCGGTCGAAGTGCTCACCGAGATTACCGGGATTCAGCGATGGGCCTCGTTCAACGCATGCGAAGCGAAGGGTCGCACGGGGCTGGCTGACGTCACTGATTCGTTTCGCATCTACCGTCAACAGTTCGCCTGTATTCCGAACGGCGACCGTTCCGGTGAGTTCCCAGGTGTGACCGCCATATCGAAGCGTCTTTCCACCGATCTCGGGCCATTCTGTTTCGACCATGGTGATGGTATCACGAGCAGTAGGATTGTCTTTTCGCGTGTCGCACCATCTATAGTATCATCCCGGGACGTCCCGGTACAACGGGTGAACCGCCTCGGGGGTCAAGTGGATCGAGAGACGGAGTCTCACGTCACTAAGCGGAGCGAAGCTCCGCGAGGTCAGCGAAACGCTGGTTTCGCCAGATCACGGAAGACACAGTCTTCCGAACGACCCCAAGGTACTCGGCCTGCTCCGGCTGAAGATCCTGTCGGAATTAACACGCTGCGAATGGATGGATTCCCATGGAGTCAAACCCGTACGACCGCGATCGGTTAGAATTGGATTTCGAAGCGCTGGATGGGCTCCCAGTGTTCGTCGCCTACAACGTGAACATCGACGCGATAGTACAGGTGGACGAAGCGCTCGAAGGGTTCCTCGATCCGCCTGAAGAACCCGGTACTCTACCGGTTCCGAGTCTGCTCAGATCCAAGCGGGATCTCAGCACGGCGATAACGCACACGATGGCGGCAGGTCGCGGTGACGAGATCGCGATGATCGACGACTTTGCGGCCACCCTCGATTCAGAGTTGACCCCCGACGTCCAGCAGATGGGCGGGCAGGCTGGAATCATGACGAACCTGCTGACCTCGCTCGGTACGGCACCGATCACGTACACCCCCCTCGTGTCGGATCGGCAGCTGGAACTGTTCGATCACCCGAACTCGGTACGGTATCCGCTGGTCGAAAACGGAACTGTCTCGTATATTTCGCTCGATGAAGCCGTCAACACTGACCGAACGAAGATCAACTGGGTGTTCGAGTTCGGGGCCGGGGACGAACTGTTCGGCGTAGAAGCCAGGGAAGATACCCGGTTTATCGCAGCCTCGAAACCCCCGGGGTTCGATCTGCTGACCGGTGCTCTTGATACGGCAATCGATCAGGTCGGTGACGACGTTGACGGCGCGCTGCTCGCGGGCTATCACAACCTCTCTCCCGAGCACAACGACGGCTACAAAGAGCTACAGTACCACGCGAGAGAGGTAATTCGGGGGATCAAATCGAACGGAGATCTCCCAGTACACGTCGAATATGCCGTGACTCACGACGACAACCTGAGAGACAACATCTACGAGTGGATACTTCCGGAAGCGAACGTCATCGGGGTTGATACCCACGAACTCGGTCTCCTGTACGTCGACGCCGGACTCGACGCGAAGGTCGAGGTTCCTTCGGAAGCAACCCCGTTCGATCCCGAGGAAATTCTCGCTCACTACCGCATGCTTTCGGCTATCCGGGACGAACTCGGGGTGAACTGTATACAGTTACACGCGATGGAGTATCACGTGGCGGTTATCGACTCACACCATTCACCGAAAGCGGTACTGCGTGGACTCGAGTTCTCGGCCGTCAACGCAGCGACGAAGGCCGCCCGCGGCGATATCACCTCTCCCGAGGATCTTGGTACCGGTTTGGAGTACGAACCGTCGAAACGAGGGCGGAAGGCAATCGAACTGCTAGCCGAATTCGTCGGTACGTCAGCAGACGACGGACGACTCGCCACCCCCTTCGTCGTCGCCTGTCCCAACCGCGTCGTACAGGATCCCGCCGGGACGGTCGGCATCGGCGATATCGTCTCCTCTTCGAGTTTCATCCTTGAACTAGCACATGCTACCAGCGACGGAGTGGATAGCTGACGATCGATGCTTTCGGTGTCGCTACTGAGTACCGCCGACCGCGTCGACGCTGAAGACTCGACGGATGCGTTGAAGGGAACGAGATCCGTTTGTCATACCGACAGGTGTGACGACATTACCTCAGGCCGGGTCAACTGTTACAGAGTCAACATCATCATACCGCTATCCTGTAGGGCGATTGCTATAGTATGTAACCCCGTCTATTACGCCCCTAAGTGTGTAACGGTCATATCGCGAATTAAATATCAACCAATCATTGAGAACAGGGTTGGTGTGCTGAAGTGACATCCTCCTCGGCGTAAACAGTAGACGCCGATTCAACGGTGACGGCTGAACGAAGTTGGTCGATCGAACGACTTGGATTGGGACGCTGCGATGATCTTGGTGAAACAGAGAGAGGGTCGGGGCGAAGAAACGCCGCCAACAGCGGCGTTTCTGAGCGTTTCCACTCGGATTCGACGTACTGACCGATCATCTCGGTCGAACCGATCAACCACTATCCGTAGTCAGTTACTACGACGAATTCCCGGAAGAGACGCGTCGAAATCGGTGGTTTCTCTGATACAGTACCAGCTGTGACGAGCACATTTGCGAGGATCCATAGATTGTACATCGAAACCGCGAACAGGAATAGAGCAGCCGCACCGAGAACGTCGGTGACGATGTTCTCGGGAGGAAGTCACTGATCTGGCGATAAGAAGTTTCAATTCCCCAGCGGCGGCGGAACGCCGCCGCGTACGCTCTCGCCGACTCTGTCTTGGGCTCGAGGTTCGTCACGAACCAGACGTGCTCGTCTTCGTTTGATTGATGTGGAACGGCAAACACGGTTACTCCGACTGAGGCGGTCGGTTTCCGCTTTCGTTGCATGCGATACTCGTCGACGACTGTCTCAGCGCCGGCGCTGAGACGGGCTTTCATCCCTTTACTCGGGCGTGCGCGGACGATGTAATCGATGTCTAGCTCTTCGAGTTCCGCAACGACGTGAACCTGGTAGAAGCCTCTATCGAGGTAGACGTGTCTGATCGAGACGTACTCTCGTGCCGTTTCGAGCAGCGAGCGAACGGCGTCGCGCTTGGCGCGAAAGCCGTTCGCCTTCAGTGCCAGCACATCGACTGTGAAGCGCGTTCCGCCACCAGTACATGGTACCGTGGCCGGACGACCGTATCGCCGTCGGCGCCACCCGCGAGGACGACACCGGCTACGAACCTCACGTGACGCTCGAGGGGCTCCAGGAGGTGAGTTCGGAGGCGCTTCGGGTTGCGCCGGGGCTCGCCGAAGCGCGTCACCTGGAATCGCGCGTCGGCCTCCACCCAGTGGCCGCGGATCGGTTGCCGGTGTTGGGTGCCGTATCGGACGTGACCGGCGCCTACCTCGCCACCGGCCACGGTGCGACCGGTCTCACGCTCGGCCCGTACAGCGGGAAACTCGTCGCTGAGGAAGTTCGAACCGGAGCACGGATTGTTCCCGGTGATTTCGCTGTCGACCGATTCGGGAACTGATTCACGGCGCTAATTGAAGTGGCGAAAGCGAGACCACAGACCTGAACCTTTTCTCTCCCAGCGTTCAATCGTGCCGATCGAGTTCTCCAAACTGGTCTGATGGCCGACGATGGGTGGTCGTCTGTTCGAACGCGTACGCGAGGGTGAGCAAGTCGGGTTCGTCGAACGGGCCACCGAGTAACTCGAGCCCAACAGGAAGCCCGTCGGCAGTGAATCCAGCGGGGACGACGACCGCGGGCAGTCCCGTGTGAGCGGACAGCTCGCAGTTCATCTCGTCGAACGGTTGGTGGTCGGGAAACCGAACTGGTGGAATCGTCGACGGTGGGTACAGCAAGGCGTCGAGGTCGTGCTCGACGAGCGTCGAGAGCGTTGTTTCTGTGAGCCGTTCTCGTCGGACGAGTCGTCTGAGGTAGCCGGCGTCCCGATCCACCGTATTGGGGTCGACGCCGAATATATCGCTCTCGTCGAACCGGGATTCGATTGAAGGGGCGATTTTCCCAGTTCCGACAACCTCGGCCAGCGAGTCGTGCGGCGCCGCGTCCCCGAGTTCGGAGAGGTAGGCGTCGAAGTCACGAGCGAACTCGTAGCGGAGGACTCGGGCGCTCTTGAGATGATCGATATCGACCACGTCGACCGGATCGATAACAGTCGCTCCAACGGCCGCCATCGATTCGATTGCGTCCTCGAGGACGATCGTCACCGCCTCGGCGTCAGCCTCGGTCGCACCCTCGTCTCCCTGGAGGCCGAAGAACTGTCTGGCGACACCGATTCGGGCACCGTCGAGCGCATCCGCATCGAGAACGTCGACGTACCCCTCCGCAGGCGGTTGTCGGGCGCCCCGTGACGTGACCTGATCCTCGGGATCGTACCCGGCGATGACCTCGAGCGTCCGGGCGGCATCTTCGACGGTTCGAGTGATCGGCCCCGCGGTGTCCTGCGTTCCGCTGAGGGGCACGATCCCCGTTCGGCTACACAACCCCCTGGTCGGGCGAATCCCGACGAGGAGGTTCGTTCGATAGCCGCCTGGGCTACGACTCGAGTGACGTGATCGATTATCGTGGCAAGATCGGTGTTGCGTCGATAGGAGTTGATTCCACTGTCCAAAATGAGTACTCGCCAGGCTTGGTCTCGTGACATTGTGACTTACATCGATCAAGACAACGGTGTTCGTTGGCTGGCAATTTTCTCTGATTTTTGATATAGATTGAGATATGATACAATAGGCGATGGGGCGGGTAACGGGCAGTTCTCAGCAGAACCATTGACAACTGATCATACCCAGGACTGACAAGGGTTCGATTGAGACGATCTTCGGCAAAAAACCATGAGAGGCTGGTTTTCAGCGGTGGACAACTATCGCAATGGTTCCCTTCACCAGTACCCGCAACGTTCGGATCAACCTCATAGCAACCGTTTCCGGTCGTACGTCGAACCGCCATTCACCGTCCGTCGACGCAGATATGGCGACCCGGTTGAGCCCAAACCTGGATTGTCCAGCTCTCGGGACTCATCTTGAGGTGTGCCATCGGAAATATCGAATGTCTTCTGCGTTTCTCAAAAATGTGAATGTGGGCGTCTTAAGGAGAATCGTTCGTTTTAGCCACCGTTAGCATTTGATTTGGTGAATTTGTCGTAGCTGCCACATCTCCAAGGTGTCATAAATTAAGCTGTTTTACATTACTATAGTCTGTTAGATATATTTGACACCCAGTTCTATTTTGACCTGTTGAGAAAGGATAGTGATAGGTCAGGCGTTTGTATTCCGGTAGTCGACTGTAGTGACCGTTTACCTGACAGTGGTTCAGCCAAATTGTTATTAGGATTGGCTCAGAACCTCGAGAAAGGATGCGGTGAGTCCTATCAATAGACAGTTATGAGCGAAAAGATGCAATCCGTCGTTCAAACGGGAGCAAAATCACTGCAAGTGGGGCAGGTGTCGCGACCATCGATCGAAGATGATCAGGTTCTCGTGAAGGTTCGTGCAACAGGCGTCTGCGGAAGCGACGCACACGCCTATCTGTACGATGGCGGGTACGAGTGGGTCGAATTGCCTCGGATTATGGGCCACGAGTACGCGGGTGAAATCGTCGAACTCGGATCGGACGTGACGTCCGTTTCGGTGGGCGACCGGGTCGTCGAAAACCCGACGCAAACGTGCGGTGTGTGCTTTCAGTGTAACAACGGTCAGTCGAACGTGTGTCAGAACTTCTCCGTGAAAGGGATGCATCGCGATGGGTCGTACGCCGAGTACACGGTGGCCGATCCGCACAGGTTGCATATCGTTCCGGACGCCGTGCCACTGGAGCATGCGGCAATCACCGAACCGCTGAGCATCGCTACACGGGCCGTCTTCTCACAATCGAATGTGGTACCAGGAGATACGGTTCTGGTCGAGGGTCCCGGGCCGATCGGTGTCCTCGTCGCCGCCGTTGCGGATTCGATCGGCTGTCGCGTCCTCGTCTCGGGCTTAGAGCGGGATAACACGTATCGCCTGCCACTCATCGAACGGCTTGGTATCGAAACCGCCCTCATCGACGGCGACCTCGAGTCGAAGGCGGACGAGTTGACGGACGGTGTCGGATTCGACGTGATCTTCGATACGACGGGACACTATTCGGGGATCGAATACGCCGTTGAACTGGTGAGAAAGGGCGGGCAGATCGTTGTCGTCGGTCTTCCGGGCGGCGAAAGCTCATTCGGTCTCGCACCCGTCGTTCGAGGCGAAATCAGTATCAGCACTTCCTATGGATCCAAGTGGGAGAACTTCGAACAGGCGTTGACGCTCATGGAAAACGGGACGATCGATCCGGGCGAGATAATCGACAGATCGTACTCGGTTTCGGAGCCGGAGAAAGCGTTTTCTGCCTTCTTAGAGTCAGACACCTGCAAACCGATCTTCACCTTCGAGGATTCGAGCACCTAGCTGACCGGCGGTTCGCCGCGAACCCGCTCTATTCGGTGTTTTCATCGGCGGTCGAGGCGGATACCCCGACCCTTGAGGTCGGGGTTGTTGACCAGTCATGTTTCCTTCTCGTAAACGTATGTAACGAGGCACCGGTCGGAATTCTGCGGCGGGCAAACCGATACTGGCGGCTTTTGCGCACGTTGAACGACCAGTACATTACAATGATATGCTTGTAACAGCGTCGGCCAATGTTTACCATGGCTGAACGTTTGCCATTTCGATCATCACCGTCCAGTACTCGGGATCTTCTGAACGCCACAACGAGCAAAACCGTCTCGAGGAGCGACTGCGGACTGAAACGAAACGGTTATTCCGACCAAGAGAGAGCCCTAATCAGCGTATGTGTATTGCCAACCACACACAGGACGTATCGTTTCGATTACGACGGAACGAGCGGGTGGCGAATCTCGTTACAGGTGACCAGTAATAACCATGTCACTCGAAACAAATCACAGCGACTGGCGTCGGGAACGGGGGGTAATAGATATGCACACCCACATAGGCGCCGATCACACCGATACCGCGGTGGCGGTTATGGATCAAATCGGGATCGAGAAGATGGTCGATATCAGCCCCAGCTTCGGGGAGCGGTTCGAGCGAAAGGTAGCCGCATACGCCGAGCACCCCGGCCGGTTCGAACTGTTCGGCGGGTTCGATTTCGAGGGATTCGGAGAGAGTGGATGGATCGAGCGCGAACTCGAGCGAATGGAGGACACCGTCGAGGCCGGAGCGGTCGGGTTCAAAATTCACAAGGCCCTCGGACTGGAGCACACGGATCCGGACGGCGAACTGATCAAAGCCGACGACGAACGGCTGGCGCCGCTGTTCGAAAAGGCCAACGAACTCGACACGCTCATCGCGTTCCACATTGCCGATCCGAAATCGTTTTTCGAACCGCTCGACGAGGTGGATCAGCGGTGGGTCGACAAGGGATGGTGGTGGGGTGACCGCGAGGAGTATCCCTACCAGTGGTGGGCGCTCATCCGCCAACTCGAACGAGTGATTCAACGCCACCCCGATACGACGTTTCTGGGAGTGCACTTCGGGTGTGCGTCCGAAGAGGTCGGCTACGTGGCCGACGTCATGCGCGAGAATCCGAACTACATCGTCGACGTCTCCGCCCGCATCCCCTGGATCGGTGCACACCGCGCCGACCTCGTGAGAGACGTTTTCCTCGAGTTCCAGGATCGGATCCTGTTCGGGACGGACTTCGCCGCCTGGGAAACGATGATGCTGGGCGTCCCACAGGGGTTCGACCCGACTCCGGAGGACATTGAGACGTTCTACGACGCTCACTGGGAGTACTTCGAGACGGCCAACACGGACATCACGAATCCTACTCCCTGGATCTGTGACTGGCAGATCGACGGTATCGACCTTCCCAGAGATGTTCTCGAGAAACTCTACGTGACGAACGCCGAGCGCTACTTGGGGATGTGAACTACCCTACCCTACTCGCTCACGGCTGACGCCGTTCGCTCTTTGAGGGTAGGGCTTCCTGCGTCCACGACGCGCTTTGCAGACACAGGTGTATCCACAGGGAGCGCAGTCTCCACAGGCGTTGATTCGGAGTATCCCACTCCTACGTCTTCGAGGCCGCGAGAAAGGATGTTCCACGCCGCGTTCGCGTCCCTGTCCGCCTCAAACCCGCAGGCGGGACAAGAGTGTTCACGGAGCCACAACGGCTTCTCCGTCGAGACACCACACGACGCGCATTCCTTGGTCGTCCCTCTCGGGTTGACCGCCACGAAGTGCGTCCCCTCGCGCTCACACTTGTATTCGAGCAACGAGAGGAACGTCCGCCACGCGGCAGACGCCGTGTTGCGGCTGTTTGACGACGACTCCATCATCCCCTTCACGTTCAGGTCTTCGACCGCCACGAGGTCGTACTCCCGAGCGTAGTAGTTCGAGAGCTTGTGCAAGAAGTCGCGGCGCTTCCGTCGGAGGTCGGCGTGACACTCCGCGACCCGCCGTCGTTGCTTCTCGTAGTTGTTCGACCCGTGTTGCTTCCGCGAGAGCTTCCGTTGCTCGCGCTCCAAGCGTTCGCGCTCGGTGGAGAGGTCGAGCGACCCGACCGCCGTGCCGTCGGTATCGTGAGCGTACTTGAGAATCCCCACGTCGATGCCGACGCACTTCTTGGGATTCTCAGGCGGTTCGGGGGGTTCGCGATTTATTTGGACGCCGAAGGTGGCGAACCACTCGCCTGTCGGTTCCTTCTTGACCGTGACCTGCTTGAGCGTGGCGTCGTCGGGGATGGCGCGGTGGAGCCGTATCGGTATGTCCGCGAGTTTCGAGAGAGACAGGACAGTCTGACCGCCCTTCTTGTCGAGCTTGAAGCCAGACTGACTGTACGTGAGACTGCGGAACTCCCGTGGCGGCTTCCACTTGAGTTGACCGACGCCGTAGCCGTTCTTCTTGAGTGCAGAGAGTCCTTTGAGGTTGTCGAACAGTCGTTCCACGACGGTTTGGAGAACTTTCGAGTACACGTCAGAGAGGCCATCCCACCACTTCTTGAGGTCGGGCAGTTCCGACCGTAGCGTGGTCATGGACGGCAGTTCGCCGTGTTCGTCTTGGTACTCGTTGAGGCGGTAGAGCGTGTGGTTGTAGAGTTGCCTACAAATGTCTCGATGGCGGTTCAACTCCTCGCGGTGGGCGTCGGACGGCTTGAGACGGTACTTGTAGGCGTAGTGCATGGCCCTCTACTCGCGTTGGTTCTCGACGTACTGTTTCAGCACATCCAGCGACACCTGCCCCGTCGAAATGAGGCAGTACGAGTCGTTCCAGAACGAGTCGCCCCACAGTTCGGTCTTCAGTTCGTCCGCGTACTCGTTGCGGATACGGCGGGCAGTCGCGCCCTTTACCGTATTGATGAACTTCACGAGGTCTGTGGTTGGCTTCGCTCGGAACAGGATGTGTACGTGGTCGTCCTCGCCGTTGAGGTTCGTCAGTTCGACGCCGTAGTTGTCCGTGAACCCGCTTATGACCTCGTGAATGAATTGGGTTCGCTCCTCGGTTAGCACACCGCGCCGATACTTCGTGGTGAGTATCAGGTGGTAGTGCAGGGATAACGTCGAATGCGCTCCCGAGTCGAGGTCGTACTCCATTGGGTTCAGTCAATACTATGGTATCCTACTGCAAAAACATTATGACTGCGTGGGCCTGTGGGCCTGTCACCGAATCGTGTATGAGAACCGTGCGGCGCTGTATCCCCTCCCTGCTCGCGCCTTCCCTTCGGTCGGCGCTCGCTGAGGAAGGGGGCTTAGCGCCTAATTCCAGCTAACTCGATCGGCGGCGCTAGCTCGATCGATGGCGTCGCGTTCTTCGAGGAACTTGACGAGCATCGAAACGATATCGACACAGCCTGATCGCGTCGTTACAGCGGTATCTCGAGCGTCCAGTTGACGGTACCCGGAGTGTGACCTCGACCAGTCTCGATCGTGTTGTGTCTGGTAATCTGCTGTTCTGAAACGACCCTCGACGATGGTCGGCAAGAAAAAGTATAACTATCGCTAATTGGAATGGGAGAGTGTGTCACTCAAGACGTCCAGAGAATCGACCGGAAGTATCGACACCGCGAACGAGCAATCCGGGGTGCGAGGCCGATGAGCGAGAGACCGGAATACCACGATCCGAGCCGAGCGTACGAGGGGTATACGTTATTCTCGTACATCTACAAAGAGCCGTCCGACCAGGCGGCGATCTACCTGGTCGACATGGACGGCGAAATCGTCCACACCTGGGACGTGGACACGGCCCTCCAGTCGTACTGTAAGCTCCTCTCGAACGGGAACCTCGTGTATCCCACCCGCGATCGAACCGATATTCAGGAGGCAGGAATTCGAGAACTGGATCCGAATAGCGACGTCGTGTGGTCGTACCACTGCCGTATCGATCACGACATGCAGATTGTCGGGACGCACGATCACGGCTCGCCCCACATTCCGGACGATCACCTGTTGTTGCACACCGTCACCGACCACATGGTTCCGAAGATCGCTCCCGAGCTCGTCCGGAACCCGTACATCGTCGAGATCGACCGGGAGAAGAACCTACACTGGGAGTGGTACGGCGAGGATCACTTCGAGGAGCTGAAAGAGCTGCTGCCGCCCGACCAGTGGGAGTACGTCCGAAACCGTATCGATACCGAATACCCCTTCGATTGGGCGCACAACAACACCCTCCAGCTCATTCCGGAAAACGAAACGTATCGGACGGAACTGGAAGCTGGCGAGGACGCCCGTTTTGCACCAGGAAACATCGTCTTCTCGTATCGCTCCATCGACGTGATCGGCGTCATCGAGTACCCGAGCGGAGACATCGTCTGGGCCTGGGGGCCGGACGAACTCGACGGCCAGCACCTCCCGCACGTGCTCGAGAACGGTAACCTACTTATCTTCGACAACGGCACCGAGCGGGGCTGGTCACGCGTGATCGAAGTCGATCCGCTCAGCGAGGATATCGTCTGGGAGTACACGTCCGATCCGAAAGACGACTTCTACAGCCCGGCCATCTCCGGCGCACAGCGTTTGCCGAACGGAAACACGTTGATCTGCTCGGGGAATCAACAGTGGCTCTTCGAGGTGACGCCGTCGGGTGATATCGTGTGGGAGTTCGATCATCCATTTACCGAAGCAAACGACGAGAGCGATATGGACATGATATACCGTTGTCGACGGTATCCCCGTGAGTACTGCGAACCGCTTCTCGAGCGCCTCTGACGGAACTCCTCGAGGTACGTCCGAAAGGCATCTTTCGGGGAGCAGACACTGCCACACCAGTATCGAAACCAGTTCACGAGGGTCAGACCGTCAACGTTGGCATCAGCTAACAACCCCGACCTCAAGAGTCGGAGTTTTCGCCCCTTGTTCCGCCTATAGACGAGAGCAGCACCGTCAAGCTAGGTTTGAGATGCAATGAGGTCGTAGCGTTGAGTTGGTATGGACTCGTTCACCTGCTCAGCGAGTCCTAAGAGGCGGATGTGATGAAGCAAAGGTGGGCGAACGACGATTCAGCCAAAGTTTTCAGCCTTATTGATAGGTATAACTCATTTTCGATCGATTCCTGTCTTGCATACGTTATGCATTGTAAAATGGCTCCATGCTATTCATTATACCACCGTATTAGGATGACGAGGCACTGATCCACCGCTGCGGTTCTGTATCTCCGACCGAAGACACGCTCTCGACGATACTGCGACTCTCGTCACTGGTCACGGGTATTTGTCTTTCATCTCTCGGTAGGGTTGTACGATCAACTCGACTATGCGATCTAGGCTGCAGATTAGTAAAATATCAACTATTTTGTGAAATTTACACACTACTATAACACGAACTAGAGAATACAATCACTATACTGGTAGTTTCCAGTGGAGGTGTAATCGAGTAATTCCCAATTTCAAATTCCGTTTGGTAAGAGTGTTCAGGAACTGGTCTGCATCGACAGAATGCCTGATTGGTACACGAGGTAGAGAGCAGGTCGAGTGGGGCGCTAATCGAAGGACTCCAGGGTCAAGCCATCGAATCGAGAGTGATTCGTTGCCAGAAGTGTAAGTCGGACGTGGTGTTCGACAGAATTTCGCGAAGTACAAAGGGAAACGGGAGTGGCCGGTTTGATTCAAACCCCCACCCGACGTGCATTACTGTTGACACTGCTTCAGGTATTTCTTCGTCGGTATCCGTCAAGAGTGGTTTCGGAACCGTCACAATCAAATACTGTTCTTCCTTTCCTTTTGAAAGATGGAGGAAGCCAGGTCGTTCAGTGATCGGTTTTGGAGAATCGTATGTGCGTACAAACCGGCCTGGTTTGCACTGCTCGGTGTGGAGGCGATACTCCTCCTCTTGATCGTGTTTTCCCTGTGGATTAATCCCGGGGATCAGTACACACGCGCCATTCTGGCCGTAAATCTCGTCCTCGTTGGTACTACCTTTCTCGCCTGTGCATACATACTCTTTCGGTGTCTTCGTCGCGAACGACGAAACCGTCTACGGTCAATGTGAAGGCCAGTAAGTACCACCCGCATGTTTCTTATCACCTGAATCTAATACTGGGGGTATGGATCGTGACCACATTCGACAGGCGCTGGAACACGCTGGGTTGACGTCATACCAGGCGGACGCCTATCTTACCCTGTTAGAGCTTGGATCAGCACCAGCTGTCGAAGTTGGTCGGAAATCTTCTGTTCCCGTCTCACAGATCTACGACGTCCTGCGAGATCTCGAAGCGCGCGAGTACATCGAAACGATGGAGCGGGAGAAACTCTACGCACAACCACGGCAGCCGGAAGCGATATTAGAGGAGTTAACCGATCGCGGGCAGTTGCTTACCGATGCTGCCCAGGAGATCGACGAACGGTACCAGCAACCCGGTACCATGGATTATCGACTCAGCGTAACCAAGCACGCTGAAACCGTCGTTAAACACGCGATCGAACTCGTTGAAGAGGCAGCTATCGTCGTCGACCTTGCCGCAACCGTCGAACAGTTAGAGGAGATGATCCCCGAATTGCGAATTGCTCGAGAACGTGGTGTCGTCATCCGAGCGACCGTGTACACGACTACTGATGACGTCACAATCGACCGAGAGAAACTCGAGGGCGCGATCTCCGAACTACGGGTGTGTTCGATTCCGGGCCCGTTCCTCGTGACGATCGATCGACATCGAACCTGTTTTGCACCGAACACCCGATCGGACGAGACGTATGGAGTGCTGGTTCACGATCGCATACTCCCGTTTATCTTCCACTGGTACTTCCTCACCTGTCTCTGGAACCTCTTTCCGACGGTCTATCTCGACGACCCGGAAACGATTACGTATGTGACGATCGAAGAATTCTTCTGTGACTTCTACGAGCTGTCACAGGACGGTTACCGACTCGACGTGCGAATCCGTGGAGCCGATGTCGATACTGACTCCGAAACGACAGTCACTGGAACCGTCGAATCGATGCAATACACGTGGATGGATCGAACTACCACTCAACCGACGCTCGCAGAGTTGGGTGCGTACACGACCATGGTCGTTGACACCGGCGAGAAGACGGTCAGCGTCGGTGGATGGGGAGCCGTGTTTGAGGATATCGAAGCCCGTCGCATCGATCTCGTCGGTGTCAGTGATGACTGATGACCACCGATCACGGGTGACCACACTGACTCGGTTTCGTCCAGTTGATTCTGACCGACGATGCTGTTATCTTACCGTTGAGAGATACGATTAGCGACTGACCGCTCGAGCGAACGTCGCGTGATCACCGCGGCGATCACGGGTCACGAGCCATGTGCCAATACCAAGTGAGGGCGACCGCTACTCGACCGCGAGCGAACCGGAGAACCTCGCACACGAGAGCTCGACCGTTCCGCTCTCGAGAGTGAGTTCGCCGGTCGGTCGAACGACGGTGAACTGCTCGGCGGCAATCTCGATCGAAATCGTCCGTTCCTCACCAGCCTCGAGTCGGACGCGATCGAACCCGACAAGGTCACTGTCCGGCGTGACGACCGAACTGACGGGCCGACTGGCGAAGACGTGTACGGGTTTGGCACCGGTTCGATCGCCGACGTTCGCGAGGGTCACGTCAACTGTCACCGTCTCGCCGGCACTGACGCTGTCTCGATCGATCTCGAAATCACAATATTCGAAGTCGGTGTATGAGAGTCCGTGTCCGAAGGGCCAGAGCGGATCGAACGAGGATTGGTGTTCCTCCTCGCCGATCGGATGTGGGCCTGGGAGGAAGTTGTGTCGAACCGGTAGATGCCCCGTCGATCGAGGTACCGAGGTCGGTAGTGTTCCGCTTGGATTGACGAGTCCAAAGAGCGTTTCGGCGACAGCCAGCCCACCCTGGCTACCAGGGTAGTACGCCTGCATGATCGCCGGGACGTTTTCGGCAGCCCAGGGAATCGCGAGCGGTCGGCCCGAGATCATCACCAGTGCAGTTGGTGTTCCGGTTTCCACGATAGCCTCGAGCAGCGTACGCTGGGCGGCCGGCAACGAGAGATCAGTTCGATTCGGGAACTCCTCGGTTGGGCCAGTGACGTCCTGTGGGCCAAATTCGTGCAGATACCAATTTTCGCCGAGGGCGATCACGACAGCGTCTGCATCCGCCGCAGCGGCGGCAGCCGCTTCGATGTCGTCAGGTTCACTGATACCAGCCCCTCGCTCGTAGGTTACCGACGTCTCATCCGATACGACAGATTCGACGCCCTCGAGAATCGTCGTTCCCTCCAGTCCCTCGTCCGGCTTGAGACTCCAGCCACCGACCTGATGGGAGAGGTCGTCGGCGTTTGGACCGGTAACGAGTACCTCGTCGAGATCGGGTCTAAATGGGAGTACGTCATCGTCGTTCTGCACGAGGGTCATCGACTGACGAGCCGCTTCGAGTGAGATTTCACGGTGCGGTTCACTGCCGAGAATCGACGCTACTTCGTCGGGATCGATATACGGATCGTCGAACAACCCGAGTTCGTGTTTGATCGTTAGCACGCGACGAACGCACTCATCAACGACAGACTCATCGATCTCACCGGATTGAACCAGATCAACCACGTGGTCGACGTGCTCACCTTCACCCAGCGAATGAACGTCGACGCCCGCCTCGAGTGACGCTTTGATCGAGTCTCGGAGACACCGTGTCACGCCGTGGTTCTGGTGCAGCATCCCAATGCCGTTCCAGTCCGAAGCAATGTAGCCGTCAAAACCGAGTTCATCCCGAAGAACCTCGCTGAGATACTGCCTCGATGCGTGGGATGGGACGCCATTGATCGAATTGTAACTCGGCATGATCGCGTCGACGCCGGCGTCGAGTACCGGCTCGAATGCACGAAGGAAGTCTCGTCGGATCGATGAGACCGATCGGTCGACGGGCGCTGCGTCCTCACCACGACATGGTTCCCCGTATGCGGGGAAGTGTTTGGCCATCGTCGCAACGGTTGGTTCAGCAGCGGCGACACCATGTGCTTTCGCGGCGGCAAGTTCGCCACAGAGGTACGCCGATTCACCGAAACTCTCGAAGGTTCTGCCCCACCGAGGATCACGTACGACGTCACAGGTAGGGCCATAGGTGATTTTTCCACCGGTGGCCGCGACCTCGTGTGCAGTTACTGTGCCCACCTGGGCGACCAGATCTCGATTTCTCGTTGCCGATAGGCCAGCGTTGTGTGGAAATATTGTCGCCGTTTCGACGTAGGCGTTCCCGTGAATTGCGTCGACCGGGATAAGCAATGGAATGCCGTGGCTTGTCTCCTCGACGGCAGTCCGTTGTAGTTTATTGACAGTGTTCGCGGCTTCGATCGGATCCCGGATCGGTGAAGCACCGTATCCAAACGGTGTTGCAAAGCCGATGCCATACTCGCGGATTAACTCTGTGACGTCCTCGACCGTTCTCGTCTCGTCCATCGTTCCAACGTACGTCCCTGCGAGCTGTGCTGCTTTCTCGCGGAGACTCAATTCTCCGAGTAGGTCGGCGACGTCGGTAGTTCGTCCGTTCGGTTTGTTTCGATTGTGTGGTTTCATTGTATGATGTGAATTTTGTTACTCTCAACGGTTTACCGGGTCGTGTGTTCCGTACTGAGGGAGTACACGACTCCACAGCCGGTTCGGAACCGGGCTACAGCGGAAGTACGATCTCAATCTAGATGTACCCCCTCGAGTGGTTCGTGCTGCCAGTAATCGCTCTCCTCGTCGACCCGGTAACACGCAGTCTGGTGACTGCTCTTCTCGGGCGACAGCGGCTCTGGTTTCGTTTCTCGACAGTACGTGGTGGCGTTCGGGCACCGCGTATGGAACCGACAGCCTGACGGTGGATTCACTGGATCAGGAATATCGATCTCACGAATCGGTGGTTCCGTAGTGTCACCAATTTCGAGTGACGGTGTCGCCCACTTCAACACCTTTGTGTAGGGATGTTGTGGATTCTGCAGAACATCCTCCGCAGGCCCGATCTCGACGAGTTCACCGAGGTACATTACACCGAGACGACCACCGGCGTGTTCTGCAACGTACCGCGCGTTCGAGAGGTCGTGACTAATGAACAGAAACGACGTATCGAAGGAATCCTGTAACTCGAGCATGAGATCCATCATCTCTACCCGCAAGGAGACGTCGAGCGCCGAAACTGCCTCGTCGGCGAGGATTAGGTCCGGATTCATCAACAGTGCACGGACTAGCGCGACGCGCTGTGTTTCCCCGCCCGAGAGTTGGTGGGGATATCGCTGTGCGTAGTCGTGTGGAGGCGACATACCCACTCGTTCGAGCATCGCAAGAATGCGTGCCTCACGGTCTTCCGGCCCGAGTTCTGGTTGCCATTTCTTTAGCGGTTGTTCGAGTGACGACCGAACCGACTTATGCGGGTTCAGCGAGGATTCTGGATCCTGGTGTATTATCTGAAGTGACCGCCGTATCTCGTCGAACGGGATCTCTGACTTTGAGAACCACTTTTGTGCGGACCAGACGTCCTGTCCTCGGTAACTGACGGTACCACCAGTCGGCTCCTGAAGTCCGATCGCAGTCTTGCCCAGCGTCGTCTTTCCGCTGCCGGATTCACCGACGATCGCAACGACATCGTTTTCGAATATCTCGAGATCGATGCCGTCGACGGCACGAACCGTCTTGGAGTCGGTGAAGGGGTTGATGCTACCTCCGGTTTCGAAGTGCACCGCTACCTCATCGAGCGAGACGACGGGGTCGTGTGTGCTCATCGATCCACCTCGATTGTTAACGGAATTTCGTCCGCATCTCGCCAGTGGTGACAGGCGACTTCGTGCCTGGTCGTGACTGGTTCCATCCAGGGTTGGTCATGTTCGCACTCGGCCGTCGCCAATGGACACCGACTGTGGTACGAACAACCCGATGGAACGTTCACCGGGTCGGGTGCCGATCCGTCGATTGGCCGCATCTCTTCGAGTGGGGCGTCGAGGTTCGGCGTCGCGTTCAACAACGCTCGCGTGTACGGGTGTGCAGGGTCTCGAAGGATCTGTTCGGTTATCCCGATCTCTACGAACTCGAAGGCGTAGAGGACGCCAATTCGATCGGCAAGTTTCGTCACGAGCGGCAGGTCATGGGTGATAAACACCATCGTCAGGTCGTGCTTATCGCGAATGTCAGCGAGCAGACTCACGATCGATCGCTGCATGAGGAGATCCAACGCCGCCGTTGGTTCGTCCATCACCAGTACCTCAGGTTCGAGGACGAGTGCCAGTGCGATCAGTGCACGCTGTTTCATTCCCCCGGACAGTTCGTGGGGGTACGATTCCAGCACTCGATCCGGATCGAGGTAGAGATCGTCGAGAAGGTCGGCTGCTCGTTCCATTCCAGATCCGATCGGATAATCGTGCGCCTCGAGGGTTTCCTCGAAGTGTCCGCCGATGTCCATCGTCGGGTTGAACGACGAGAGTGCCCCCTGGAATACCATCGAAATCTCCTCCCACCGGAACTGCCGAAGCCGTTCGGGTGATAGATCGAGAATATCAATCGATTTATCTGTTGTGGGATGATACGTGATGTCTCCGTCGGTAACCCCAGGTGGGACGACAGCGTCGAGTAGCGCGGAGGCGAGCATCGACTTACCGGATCCGGATTCACCGACGATGCCGATGATTTCGTTTCGTCGAATGTCGAGGTCAACGCCGTTGAGTACTCTCGACGTTCCTCGATCCATCTCGAACCGTACTGTCAGATCCCGAATACTGAGTATCGGATCGACGTCGGAACCAGTATCAGTTACCACGGTTCCATCAGGTTTGCTCATCGACGATCACCTGGAGAGGAAGCCGTTTCCTCCTTTTTCGATGTTGTATGACGAGCACGAACACGTGGATTGAACATTCTGTCAGTTCCTTGGGCGAACATGATTAGGCCAAATGAGAGTAACGTAATCGTGAACAGGGGTGCGAGCAGCCAGTGCGTTGCAGCTGACGACTGAAGCGCACCGCCCTGGTACGCGAGGTCGATCATCACACCCCAGTTGACGACACTATCGTAGGGGAGCACGCCAATGAAATACAATCCGACGGAAGCGAAGATCACGTTGCGTGCCGCTTCGACGAAATTGATCAGTACATATGGCATGATGTTCGGAAGTACGTCCCGTCTGATTATCGACGCCGTCGAAATCCCCATCGCTTTGGAGGCTTCGACGTACGCGTTCTTTCGGATCGTAAGCACTTGCGACCGAATTGCCCGGGCGAGCCCTGCCCACGCGTTGATCGTGAGAATTACCCCGATCACGAGCGGGTTCTGTGGTGAGAGAGCCGCTGCCAGGATGACGACGAGCGGCAGTCCGGGAATCGTCATTGCGATATCGGTGATGGACATGATCGATCGATCGATACGGCCGCCCAGATACCCTGACGTCGTTCCAACGGTGGTCGCCATTACGGTGGTGAAGACACCACCTGCGAGTATCATCAACAGCATGTTCGGTGTTGCATGGACGATCTGTCCAAGGACGTCACGGCCGACGCTGTCGGTTCCGAGCGGATGTGCCCAACTCTGAAACGCAGGTTCGAGTCGACCACCTTCACCGACGCGCGGTTCGTCGATCACTCGTGTTCCGACGACTCCCATAACGACGAAGCCGGTGATAATCAGGAGTCCTACCCGTGCTCGCAGATCCGACCAGACGATTCGTGCCGGTGCGAGAACGCTGCGTTCAATCGAGAGCATCCACCGATCTCGTTTCGACATCGTTTCGTCGGCAACCGCCTCGATTGCGTCGGTGCTCTCGAGAGGTTCCACTGACTCTGCCTGGTTGCTCATGACGAGCCACCTCCATCGACACGGGCACGTGGGTCGATTAGTCCATAGGTGAGGTCTGCGATGTAGACGCCAATCGCGACCGTGATCGTAATGACCAGGAACACGCCCATCATCAATGGGTAATCACGACGCTCCAGTGCCTCGATCATGTAATATCCCATCCCTGGATAGCTGAACACCTGTTCAAGGATAATCGATCCACCGAGCAGGAAGCCAACCGTGATCAGCATCGAGGTATACATCGGCAGGACGGCGTTTCGTCCGACGTACCGGAAGGCGATGCGCTGCTGTGAGAGTCCACGAAGCCGGGCGACTCGAAGATAGTCTTCTCCAAGGATTTGGATGCTGTTTCCTCGCATACCAAGCGCCCATCCACCCCATGCGACCAGTACGATCGCACTGATCAACAGTGCAGCGTGCCAGAAAGCATCACCGACGAACGCGAGCGTTTGCATCGGCGTGAGGACGTTGACTGTGGGCTCGGTCGAACTCGAATACCGCCCACCGGTTGGGAAGATGTCGAGTTGATAGGCGAGAATCCACAGGAAGATGATCCCGTAGATGTAGTCAGGGATCGAATTCAGCAGGATCGACGTAATGGTCGAGCCGCTATCAAATGTACTCCCCTCGAGGTAGGCCATCAGGGCACCCATGGAGATGCCGAGGACAAACGCGATGGAAACTGCCGTTCCGACAGTAAATATCGTCCAGGGAGCGGCGCTTGCAATCACGTCAGTGACCGGGGCACCTTGTGACAGCGACTGCCCCATATTCCCCTGCAGCAACTCGGTGATGTAGGTGAAGTACTGGATGTGGAGTGGGTCGTCCGGCATAATGTTGAGTTGGGCCTCAACCCGCCGGTCGATCTGGTCGGCTGTCATGTCCGGATTGTTCCGGATGAGATTCGCCCGCATCGCGTCCGCCGGCCCACCCGGTAACAGCCGTATCAAGAAGAACGTGAGCGTCATCACTGCGAAGATAGTGAAGACCAATTGAGCCGTCCGTTCGATGTAGTACCGTCGCATATGTTATGTAGTTCCCTGTTGGTTGACCGGCGTCATTCCGATGTTGCAGTCAGTTTCCCCTTTCGGACGAGGTACGTCGTCGGGAAGTCCACGTGGGCATCTGGATCGTCCGGAGTGACCGTGTCGAACCGTTCTGTCGCGATGAATGACTGATCTTGTTTTTCCATAATAGGCAACATCACGAGATCTTGATTGACGACCCACGCCAGTCGCTGGACGTACGATTGCTCTTCATCACTTCCATCAGCCGTGGCGAGTTCCTGAAGATCCTCACCGGGGACATAGGTCTCCGACCCACTCCCCTCACCGACCGGCGGGAGGTCGATCCCACTGGCGTCGTAGTTCCGGACGTTCTCGTTGTCCCAGCTGTCGAGGAGCCACTCGAGGCTGAAGTAGGGATGGCGCTGGACGTTCGCCCACTCGTGGAGTGCGACGTCGAACCCTTCGTCACCGTAGATGTCCTGCCCCCAGTAGGCGGCTTCGTCTCGAGCGATGAACTCCGCTTCGATGCCGAAGTCGTTGAGGTGCTGGTTGAACGTCTGAATCCCATCGACCCAGTCGCTGTAGCCGCCAGGTGCCTTCACCGGGAACTCGAGAACGTCTCCATCCCCGTCGTACCACGTCCCGTCGTCGCGCTGGAAGCCGGCACTCTCGAGGAGGTCAGCTGCCCGGTCGGTGTCCGTCTCGTACTGATTGAAATCGTCTGCATAGTCACCAAGCCAGTCTTCGGCACTGCCGTCGTGATTGCCGAGGATTCCGGACGGTGTACCGACCGGTGCTTCGGTATCGGGTCCGGCGTTCATCGCAGTCGCCTCGCGATCGATCACGTGGGCGATCGCCTGACGAACCTCGCGCTGTCCGAAGTGTTTGTGATCGTGGTTCCACATGATCCCCATCCCGTAGTTGGCTTCGATCCGGAACTCCTCGACGTGATCCGGAAAGCCCTCGACGATGTTTGGTGGAGTGAACACGACGTGCAACCCGTCAATGTGGCCCGACTCGATTTCCTGCCAGCGAGCCTGGTTGGTGTCCAGAAACCGGAAGTGATACCCTGAGAAGTTGATATTCTCCGCGTCAGGGTGATCCTCGAATCGTGCGAGATGGAGTTCCTGTTCGGCCGTTTGATCGAAGGCAAACGGTCCAGTTCCGATCGGTTCGTCAATCGTAAATTCACCGAGCGTTTCTCCCGCTTCGTTTTCGCCATCGCCGCCGTCTTCGAAGTCCTCCAGGAACGCCTGGAAATGGGCTTCAGACGTATCGAGGCTCATTCCCATCAAAAAGTTGAGGAACATATCTTCGCCGAGCGACTGGTCAAACGCGAGTTCGACGGAGTAGTCTTCGGTAGCCTCGATACTTTCGACGTCGACGTAGTTACCGAGGTTACTGCCGTCGTAGATCTCGATCTTGAGCTTTCGGACGACGTCGGCAGCGGTCACTTCTCCACCGTCGTGCCACGGAACGCCTTCGCGGATCTCGAGCGTGGCGTCCGATTCCGTCACAGTCCAATCGGTGACGATCCCTGGCTGGAACGTGTTCTCGAGTTTCTCGAAATAGACGAAGTCATCGAAGAGGACGAGTCCCGCCCGCCACGGGTAGTTGTTGTCGTTGTACGGGTTGAACTGCATGTTCTCAGGTGGAACCACTTCAGGCGTAACGTACGCTGTATCGACGAATTCGGCTTCACCACCAGCAGGGCCGTCGTCGTCACCACCATTTCCATTCCCATTCCCATTGTCATCAGTATCGCCGCCAATACAGCCAGCCAGCCCAGCCACCCCAGCTAAACCGGCTGCCTGAAGAACGTTTCGTCGTCCGACTGGTAACGATTCAAACGCCTCATGCTCATTGCCATTTGCCATGACATCACAATGTGTGAGCTAATAGTATTTATATTTACCTTATGCTGTGATTTTCAGTTCCCAACATTGTGAACCCGTTTCCAGTATGGCACTTTTTAGATTGACGTCGAGTTTTCCGATCATGTCGAACTTTGGAGTTTTTCGTCGTCGATACTACTGGCTGCAAACCGGGAGCAGTGACCCACCAGTACTATCAAATATCCGATTTGTAAGGGGCTACAAAACAAGATTTTACAAGTACTCAAGAGTGCAGTTCACTCTGGGTTCCAATTGCCCGATGTGGAAGTTGATTAAACGGGTTTCTCGCGGTAACGGGGAGTAAATGCCCTCATCACGTGGTTATCTCCTTCGTTTCGATGGTACGCTCACCCTGTTCGTTTGAGACTGTTAGTGTAATCTCGTACGGGCTCCCATCATCCCTATCCCGAACTGAGTCCTCACCCGAATCACTGCTTCCGCTCACATTCGTTGACGCCGAGTCGACCACGTCTTCGTTGTCATCGACTAGCTCGACCACGACGAGGTTCAAATCGCTATTCGGGTCGGAGACGGCCCATTCGACTGAGAAGCGAGCCCACGGGCCGGAGCTCGTCTCTGTGACGTTGAACTGATCGATACGTGGGGCCGATTCGCCGGAATCTCCATTATCGTCTTCGCTCGTCGCAACTCCCATCGAATTCGCCTGAACCTCGAGCGTCATCCCATCGGAGAATGAGACAGTGATCGAGGAATCGTTCGGATTGTACGCCGCGTAGGTCAGCGTCCCATCGTCGGTGCTAAACACGGTGTACATCGTGTGATCGGCCGTAATCGACGGCTCAGGAGAACCGGTTGCGTCGAGTGCGGTGAGCCAGTAGTACGTCTGGGCTCGAGACATGCCGAATTCGACGTCGTAGTCGTCCTTATTCGCCTCCCAGAGGTCGAGCGCGTCCTGACTATCCGAGAACGCTCGAAACATCCACATGAGGTCGGGGAAGTACTCGAAGTCGTCGCCGCCACGGTTCTCAACGATTTCCTGGTAGTTCGCCTCGGCGTACTCGTCGTCCCAGCCGAGGTGGTGTGAGTAGCCGTCGAGTGGCATGAAGTTGATCCCATGGATCGCCTCGACGTCGAGCGTCCACCACGTCTTGTACCAGTATCCGTTCCCCCAGACGTTCGACGAGTAGTCGTGGTTCCACTCCGGGGGATGGCTGTCTCCGTCGATGTCGAACCAGTACTCGTGGACGGCGTGAAGCTCCGTCGTGTAGAGGAAGATGCCCGCGTCTCTGAGTTCGGTGTTATCGGTGTACTCGCCCCACTCGATCATCGCCGCGTAGGCGTTCAGCGACTCCGAGGACGATTCCTGGTTGTTGCCTTCCTCGAACATGGCATTGCCGCTCGCCCAGGAGTGACCGGCGTAGGGATCGTGATTTCTGAGGAACGGATACGTGTCGTCGTTCCGGTCGTAGCCCGCGTAGTCACGAATCAGGTGGTCGATCATCCCTCCCCAGTTATCGGGCTCGGCCCACTCGGGATCACGCCGAGCGATCGCTGCTGCCCCCTTCACGTAGTAGCCGTAGTGGAAGTGATGGTCATTGAGTTCGCTCGCGGAGCCGTGACTATCGTGATACCCCAGAAGCGTCCGCCAGACGTCGTTGTAGTAGAACACGTCCGGGGAATCAGTATCGCCCGAGGCGGTTGCGTCTAGCCAGATCTCGAGTTCGTCGCGGATCGCTTTCTCGAATTGATCACGTGCATCCTCAGCGGCCACCACTTCGGCGATGGGGACCAACTGGACGAGTCGCTCGAAGTTCTTCCCCGTCCAGTAGGTGTCGTCTCCCGGCTCCTCTGGCCCAGGACGAATCAACTCGTCCTCGGCAGCTACCTCCTGAACGTAGTTCTCGAGTTCGTGCGAATCGTATTCCCCCACGTCAGGCAGGTACGGTAGCATACCGCGGTACTCGTAGGTGACGGAGAAGGACGAGCCAGTGTACACACGCTGTTCGCCACGCTGTGTGGTGTAACTCCAGTCTTCGGTCGCGGCGTCGCTGTACTTCCACTGGTGGGGGTACAGCGTCGTCAGGACGCCGTCGGCACCGCTCTCGGGTCGATCGTCGGTCTCGAACGTGAACGTCGACTCGACCATCGCCTCGTCCTCGGTGTAGATCCAGTCGACCTGCGTGTCGACGATTCGGTTGTACGCGTAGTCGGCGTACGTCGATAGGGTGTCGTCCGAGCTGTCAGGGAGGAGTGCCACCGAAAGGTACCCTTCGTCGTCGAGGTCGCTCGACAGTGTGTCAGAACCAATTCCCTCCCACGTGGAACCTGCAGGGGCAAATACGCCGTATACGTTATTGTTGCTCTCAACGCGAATTATGTTCCCGTTCTCGTGAACGTTGGGTGGATTCGGAAACGACAATTCGGCGCCACCTCCTCCGTACTCACAATAGACGAACGGTGATCCCTGGGCCATCGTGACGCGAAACGTGGTCGCCGTCCCACTTCCCCAGACGGTACTCACCGACCAGTCTCCCCACCCATCAACACTCGCTTCGTCAAACGCCCCCTCAGTATGTCCAATCGTGAGATCTGTCTCCACGTTCAGCATCGCGATGGCGTGATCCATCGATTGATCCCGGCTGAACGACCACTCCGTGGGAAAACCCACGTCGAGACCGTTCTCGGATGCCGCTGCGAATAACGGATGGATGAATAGGTTCTCGGAGAACTCGTCCCACAAGAGGCTACTCCACCAACTGTTCGAGTCGATGGGGCCCTCCACACTCGAGGTAACGGAAATCGATTCTGGTGGCTCATCCATGCCGTCGGGAAGCGACGTTGTGTAACTGCCTTTTCCAATCTCCACGCTGTCCTGACCCGAAGCCGTACTAATTAAACACCCACTGAGGCTACCTGCAATAGCTGTTGATGCTACGAACGTTCGCCGTGAAAGATTGAACAAACCGTCGGTGTTGTTATTTCGCATCATGATCGTATTGTTGTGTCACGCACTGATTATCCATGGCATGACGTTTTTCGTGTTGATCCCAGCGAAATGGTTTCTGGGCGAAATTCACGTGATTCAGTCCGCCATATTGCTAAACGTTAACGTGACACGTTATCGGTTATCTGCTACTATATTTTAATGTTATGGATATCCACTGGGTGTCTCTCATCTGCCTTCGACATACTCAATCCACGATCCCCTTTCACCCACCCTCTGTGAGCATGAGAAAGTAACCTGAGTGAGTATACTAAACATTTCTGACTTGTTCAAACCGCCCGCATTTAAAATAAAATGACCCGAAGAGGCGGCCTTGAATTGTCCAATGATTAACTGTAGGGAATATAGTAAACAATATCTTGATATTGGTATAATTGTGAGGGCCATTGGCTCCTGGTGCAATTTAGATGTGGAAGAAAGGGCGGTTGAGTACGAACTGAATGTGCCCATTCCGCTCGCAAACGTGACCAGACATTCACTGGTTGGGGATTCGCTCGTGTTTGGGATAACCAACGAACGCGTTACGATGCGGGATTTCGGAGTACTTTGTACTCGACCAAGTATCGGACGGGAAACAACCGACGTGTTACGATATCTGACCACAGCTCGCTCTCAGTGCGTTGGCAACCCATCTGAGTCAATCCATCAATGATCTTGAAAACTCTATCATGGACAGCAGCGACTGTTCACCCGACCATTACATACCTATGCGCGTAACAGAGGGTGGTTGATTGGTATCAATTGAACCCGGGGTGATAACCCACAGAACGCGTACTGTTCAGAGGACACAGAGTCGCATGAACGAGCACCAGTCCGATTTCTGCCAATTACAAATCCAATCGGTATTGTTTAAATTAAGCAATACTACCTATCCCTTCACTGATTATTATTGTCGCCATATAGACCCAGAAGGATACCGATTTTGTCGGTACAATACACATCTACTACCCGTGGAGCATGATCATCTGAGATGTTGTTCCCCGTGGAGATCAACCGAAATATGAGTAGTACTGCTCGTGTAGAGTGTAGAATCTCAAATCAGGTGATCGAATGGCTATCGAGAAAGGATGGCACAAGTACAAATACGAGTCAGATACTATAATAATCTTAGTAAACAAGTGCGAACTCATTTGAAATAGAATTGTGTGTTTCAAACCATACAATAACAAAACAGATCACAAAACAGACGGTACCAGTCGTCGCTCTATGCTGCGATACTCGAATCACTTCCAGAGTGAAAAAATCATGTAACAACTCTATCTATCCTGGCCGCTAACGTACCCAAGAGGTTGTGAGCATATGTCATATTGTTCGAACTGCGGAACGAAACTCGAGGGAGTAGAACGGTTTTGTCCGGAATGTGGGGCGGAGATCGAAGCGAACCGGGGCCGTGATACACGTAAGACACCCGAGCGAGACACCCATGAGCGTGAGACGCAACCGGCCGAGATGGCCGACGAAGCAGGTGCCAAACCAGAACAGGAACAGAACACTGATTCAATACTCGATTACGCGATCGGATACCCGATTCGAAATGGATGGGGAACGATCCTGATCGGTGGAGCACTGACGTTGTTCATCTGGCTGATCGTTCCGCTATTTCTTGTCACTGGATACTTCGTCAAACTCACTGAAGCGGTCGCGAGCAGAAAGCCAACTCCCCCACGATTCGAGGACTGGGGCGAGTTGCTCACACTCGGCGTGATGGCGATTCTGGTGATGCTTCCGCTGGCACTAGCGATATCCATCGTATCCTACATCGTTGGAACGGTAAGCGAATCGCTGGGAGTCATAGCGACGCTAGCTTTCTACTACGTATTTCCAGCGGTGTTCCTTCAGTTCGCGGTCACGCACACGTTTTCGGGAGCCTATGACCTGGACGGCCTCCAGCATTTACTCACGCACAAAACGTACTTCGTGGGCCTTCTTCTTGCTATCGTCGGAGCCATTGGCGGCTGGGTCGTTGTCACGCTGGTGAGTCTCGTCTCGTTCATCACCATCATCGGGTGGATCATCATCATCCCGACAGCCTTCTTTTACTACTCCGCATTCCTGTACACGATCCTGGGCCGGGTTTATATGAAGATTCAGCTCGAGGACGAGCAGACCGATGGTGCCACGGCCCCAGTGCACTCAGGATCGGGCGTGTGAACGATCAGGGATAGGATACGCTCTCGTTAGGCCGTCATCCCAACTCCGATCGACCCGTGATTTCGACATCTCTTGGGCGGTAAGATCCGGCATCTCAAAATTTTGCTTATCGATTGCTTCGTGAGCTATCGTATATTAAGCTGCATACCATTTTGGCTACCTATTTCACCCTCGCTCGCCGCCGTCACCGAGCCTCTTCGAGCGCCTCGAGCGCCTGCGGATTCTCGAGACTCGAGAGGTCGCCCAGATCCTCACCGGTGTAGGCCGCCTGGACGGCTCGGCGAATAATTTTCCCCGACTGCGTCTTGGGGAAGGCATCGACGAACAGAATTTCGCGGGGTCGGAACGGCTTCCCGAGTTCCTCGCCGACCTGTTCGCGTAGTTCCGTCCGAAGGGCCTCGTCTTCATCCATTCCTGGCTCGAGGATGACGTAGGCGACGACGGCCGTCCCGGTGGTATCGTCGGGCGCACCGACGGCAGCCGCCTGGTTGACCGAGTCGTGATCGATCAGCGCGCCCTCTACCTCGGCTGGGCCGACTTTTCGACCAGCGACGTTCAGTGCGTCGTCGGCTCGCCCGTGCAGGAACCAGAAGCCGTCTGCGTCCTGCTGGGCCCAGTCGCCGTGATCCCACATGTTCTCGAACGTCGACCAGTACTCCTCGAGGTAGCGTTCGTCGCCGCTCCAGAGCGATTTCGTCATCGACGGGCAGGAATCTCGAGCGACGAGGAAGCCACGGTCGTGGTCGTCTTTCACCGATGCCCCAGTAGAGTCGACGATATCGATGTTCATCCCGAGCCCAGGGCCGCCGAGGGTACAGGGTTTGAGCGACTGGATAGGAAGTGGCTGGAGGAAGCAGCCGAACAGTTCGGTGCCCCCGGAGATGTTGATGATTGGAGCCTCACCGCCGCCAATGTGTTCGTAGAACCAGCGCCAGGACTCCGGATCCCAGGGCTCCCCCGTTGAGCCGAGAATACGAAGTGAGGAGAGGTCGTGATCCTCGAGCCACTCGTCTCCGTGTTTGCGGAGCGCGCGGATAGCTGTCGGGGAGATACCGAACTGCGTCAGTTGGTGCCGGTCGATCATCTCCCAGAACCGGTCGGGGTTCGGGTGGTCGGGCGCGCCCTCGTACATGAAGACGGTGCCGCCGAACGTATGGACACCGATCAGCATCCACGGGCCCATCATCCAGCCGATGTCGCTCACCCAGAAGAAGCGGTCGGCGGGGTTGAGGTCGAACCCGAAGTACAGTTCCTTCGCCGACTGGACGAGTGCGCCAGCGTGCGTATGGACAATCCCCTTTGGCATACCTGTCGTCCCGGACGAGTAGAGTAACATCGACTCCTGACTCGAGGGGAGCGATTTCGTTTCGAACTCGTCAGGCTGTGCTTCGACGGCGTCGGCCCACCACTCGTCGCGGTCGTCGTCCCAGGGGATTTCGTGGGAGCTATCGGAGTTGCTTGTTCCAAGCCGATCGAAAACGATCGTGTGCTCGACGTGGCCGGCTTTGTCGATAGCTTCGTCTCCGAGTTCCTTGAGGAAGATCGGGCTGCCGCGTCGGTAGAAGCCGTCACCGGTGAACAGCACCGAACACGCTGAGTCTTCGATGCGGGTTGAGACGGCGTCGACGCCGAAGCCCGAAAAGATCGGAACCGCGATGGCCCCGACCTTGAAACAGCCGTACAGGATCGAGACGACCTCGGGCACCATCGGCATGTACAGCCCGACGGTGTCACCCGTTTCGACGCCCCGTTCCTCGAGGGCGTTGGCGACTTTGTTGGCCTGGCGGTGGAGTTCGTGGTAGGTGACCTCGCGAACTTCGCCGTCTTCGCCCTCCCAGATCGTCGCCACTTTGTTGCGGGTGTCCGCTTCGAGGCTGGCGTGGCGGTCGAGGGTGTTGTGGGCGATATTGAGTTCGCCGCCTGGGTACCAGTCGGTGAACTGCGGGCCGTCGCCGTCGTCGCGTACCTTGTCGTACGGTTCGTCAAAGTCGATTCCCAGGTAGTCGACCAGCTCGTCCCAGAACCACTCGACGCCGCTTTCGCCGTCCCCCCTGTCGGTCGTCGTTCGATCGATGAGGTCGTCGTAGTCCTCGATACCGTGCTCCTGCATGAACGCCCAGACGTTCGTGGACTCGACGAACGACTCGGATGGTTCGTGGACTACTCGATCGAGTTCGCCGAGTGTCGTATCCCCGTTCATGGTCACTCGTAGGTCAGGGTCATTCCACCGTCGAAGAGCAGGTCACCGCCGTCGAGGTGGCGTCCGAGTTTCGAAAAGCCGACAATGAAGAGGTTGGCGACGTCAACCGGATCCATCATCTCTTTGACTCGAGATTGGCCGAGCATCACGTCGGCGATGACTTCGTCGACGCTAATTCCGCGCTGTTGTGCCGTATCCTCTAACTGATCCGCGACGAGAGGTGTCTTGACGTATCCCGTGCTGACCGAAAACGATCGAATGTCGCCGTTGCCTTCGGCGGCGATAGACTGCGTGAGACCGCGCAATCCGAACTTCGAGACGTTGTACGCGACCTTGTCACTCGTGACGTAGTGGCCGTGAACCGACGCCATGTTTCCGACACATCCTCGACCGTCGGTCGTCTCCCTGAAGTGCGGGATACACAGCTTGGTGAGGTAGATCGGGGCACGGAGCATTATTTGGTGGATGTGATCGTACGACTCCATCGGAAAGTCCTCGATGGCGTCGATGTGTTGCATTCCGGCGACGTTAGCGAGGTACTTCACCGACCCGTGATCCGCCGCTTCGTTGACGATCCGTTCGATGTCACCGTCGACAGTGAGATCCCCCACAACCGGCTCGATTGAACCGGACACGCCGATCGTTTCGGCGCGTTCGACCGTCTCTTGGAGTCCTGCATCGTCGTAGTCCGTTGCCGCGACAGTAAGCCCATTTTCCGCTGCTGCGAGGGCGACCGCCTGGCCGATTCCCGAGGCAGCACCGGTGACGATACACACGTTGTCGGCAGTGAACGACTCGTCGTCTACGGTGTGAATCGTCTTTCGTGTGACGGCAGGGACAGCGACGTGATCCTGAGTCATTAGTACTTCATCTATTTTCGTATATCCGCTAAAGCACGTATGTTAACATATCAACCGCCGATATCGGGGGTTTGGCGTCGGTCAACACCCTCCGTTCGAACGGAAAATGCGTTCCTGCATACATTAGTGCGTGGTAAATGCTAGCAATTAATATACCAGAGTACCATTACGCTACTGATCCGCGATGATCGACTTAAATATCGACATGCGCCAATACGATTGCCCGTTCATCGACACCACGGACGATGTCGACATCGCGTTCTCGGCCGTACAGTGGCAACTGGATACGAACGCCGAAAAACTCGAGACACGCCTCATCGCCAGAGGCGGGTCGTCGGGTGCGCTGGACACTGGACTCCAGACGCTTCAGAACCATCGCAACATGTCCGAGTGTTATCTCCTCTCTCGGCGTGGAAACGTTGCCCAGATCAGCACTGTCATCGACCAAACGAACGCGATGAAGACGATTCAGCGACACGGCGGCTACATCACCGGCCCGTTTCAGATCGAAAGCGGCCGTGAACACTGGCACGTCGGATTCGACGACGACGACGCAGAGGATCGAACCCTCGCAGAACTCGAGCGACACAACGATTTCGACGTCGAGAACAGAGACCAATTCGGCGAGACGACGCTGTTCGACCTGCTCGAGAACGCAGACAGCGCGAGACGGTTACTCGATGGCTGCCGGTCGCTGACCGAAACCGAGCGCAAGACCTTCGAGACTGCCTCACAGTTTGGCTATTATGAAACCCCTCGTGAGGCAACCCTCGATGACCTCGCTGCGCACTTCGACGTCTCGAAAACCGCCGTGTCGATGAACCTTCGACGGAGCGAGCGGAAACTGCTCGAGGCAGCCCTCGCTGCACTCACCAAACTGGACGAGACCGAAAACGCGATTTGAGTTCGGCGAGCAATTCCGGTGATGGTGTTGCAGTGTTAACATCGCCGTTTATTCGATAGCCGACCGTTCACCTTGGCATGGGTACTCATTTCACGCACCTCAAAGGGACAGAGCGACCGTCGCTCGAGTTTCCACCGGAGGTCACCGACTCCGTGGCGGAGATCATCGCCGCAGTTCGACAGGATGGTGACGAGGCACTCGCCGATCTCACCGCCAAATATGATGGCGTCGAGCGTGCGTCGGTACGGGTAAGCGACGACGAACGTGCAAAAGCGCGCGAACAGCTCTCCGAATCGGATCGGGACGCGATCGACACGACCATCGATAACGTCCGCGCGTTCCACGAGGAACAGACCACGCACATCGAGGGATTCGAACGCGAGTTCGGCGACGGAATCCGTCTCGGGCAACGAGTGGTTCCGATCGAACGGGCAGGCGTCTACGTTCCAGGCGGCAGGTATCCGCTCGTGGCCTCGCCAGCGATGACGATCGTCCCCGCAGCGGTCGCCGGCGTCGATCACATCGTCGCCTGTGCACCGCCACAGACGGGCGGCGGAGTGCAGCCAGCACAGCTGTACGCAATGGATCAGGCCGGTGCGGACGAAATATACTGCGTCGGTGGTGCACAGGCGGTCGCGGCGATGGCCTACGGAACGGAGACGGTTCCGTCGGTCAACGTCATCACCGGGCCCGGAAACGTCTACACCACCGAAGCCAAACGACAGGTCTTCGGTCACGTCGGCGTCGATTTCCTCGCCGGTCCGACCGAAGTACTCATTATCGCCGACGAGTCGGCCGACCCGGAACTCGTCGCAACGGATCTGCTCGCCCAGGCCGAACACGACACCAACTCGAGGGTCGTCCTCGTCTCACTCGAGGACTCCCTCGCTCACGACACCATCGACGCCGTCGAGGCACAACTCGAAGAGCTACCGACGGGCGAAACCGCACGAATCTGCTGGGAGCAAAACGGCGAGGTGATCGTGGCCGACGACCGCGACGCCGCCATCGAGGTCGCCAACGACTACGCGATGGAACACCTCCAGGTGATGAGCGACGACCCCCGCGAGTACGTCGACGACCTCGTGAATTACGGGTCGCTCTTTCTCGGGCACCACTCGCCGGTCGTCTTCGGTGACAAGGCCGTCGGAACCAACCACTGCCTGCCGACGCTCGAGGTGTCGACGTACACCGGCGGTATCTGGGTGGGGACGTACCTGAAGACGCTCACCCATCAGCACCTGACAGCCACCGGGGCGGCTTCAATCGCGCCACACGCAGCGAAGATCTGCGAACTCGAGGGGACAGTTGCACATCGCATCTCCGCTGAGAAACGATTCGGTGAGCACACCGAGAAGTGGTGATCGCCGAGCGGCGAAAAGGGGTTCCCACGTCAGTACCAGACCGTCCCGCCATCGACATTGATATCCTGCCCGGTAATGTGTTTCCCGGCTTCGCTGGCGAGAAACACCGCCGTTTCGGCAACGTCCTCGGCATCAACGAGTGTCTCGAGCGCGGCATCGTCGGTGAACACTCGCCGTTTCGCCTCCTCGAAATCGACGCTGAGTGATTCGGCCTGGGCCTCGATGACGGCGTCAATCCGTGGCCCCCTGGTCGCACCGGGACAGATCGCGTTCACCGTCACATTGTCCTTGCCGAGTTCGAAAGCGAGCGTCCTGGTGAGCCCGATCACCGCCATCTTCGAAGCGGTGTACGGCGTCCGGTTCTCGAGCGGTCGCTTGCCGCTGATCGAGGAGATGTTGATGACGCTCGCCCGCTCGCTCTTGCGGAGGTGGGACGCGGCGTGTTTCGTCGTGAGATACGCGCCAGTGACATTGACGGCCATCGTTCGATCCCACTCGTCGCGCTCGATCGACTCAATCGGGGCCGTCGAACCGGCGATACCTGCGTTGTTGACCAGCACGTCGAGCCCGCCGAACGTTTCGACGGTCTGTTCGATCGCCGCTCGAACGGATGACTCGTCGGTAACGTCGGTTCGGACGGGGAGCGCCCGTTCAGCGTCGTCGATCAGTGCTGCCGTTTCGTCGATTCCATCACTCCGTGCCGCGAGTGCGACGTTCGCGCCTCGAGCAGCGAATGTGAGAGCGATCTGTCGGCCGATCCCCTGACTGGCACCGGTAACGAAGACGGTTCGTCCAGTCATACGCCAACGCGATACTGGATGCTGAAAACGCCCACTCGGTACAGGATGCGGAACAGCGTGCTCGTCACTCGCCGCCACCTTGCATCAGCATCTGTATCTCCTCGTCCTCGATGAGTACGTCCGGATCGCCGCTGTCGATGATTTCGCCCCGCTCCATGACGTACATCCGATCGACGATTTCGGGGACGTGACTCGCGTTCGATTCCGCTATCAACACCGAAATGTCGCGGTCGATGATCTCGTGGATGTAGGTTTTGAGGTTCTCGACGACGACCGGTGCCAATCCCTCGAGCGGTTCGTCGAGGATGAGCAAGTCGGGATTCAGGGCGAGGGCGCGACCGATCGCCGTCATCTTCCCCTGTCCCCCGCTCAGGTTCTGCACCTCGGCGTCCCGTCGGCGCTCGAGTTCCGAGAACAACTCGAAGATGTCCTCGACCATCGCGTCCTCGTCATCGATCCCACGGGCGGCACCGGACGTCCAGATCGGCAGCCGAAAGTTCTCTTCGACGGTCATTCCGGTGAAGAGTTCGCGGTTTTCAGGCTGGTACCCAATCCCTCGCCGCGGGATGAGCTCCGGTCGAAGATCGGTCAACTCTTCGCCGTCAAACCGGATCGAACCGGTTGCGATCGGCGTCAGTCCCATGATCGACCGGAACGTCGACGTCTTCCCAGCCCCATTACGACCGACGAGGGCGACCGCCTCACCTTCCTTGACCGAGAGGTCGATATCGTGGGTTACTTCGAATCCCGCGACGGTGGCGGAAAGGTTCGAAACCTCGAGAAGCGGACGGCTCATTCGTTCACCCCCAGAAGCACTCGCCGCAGCTCCGAATCGGTCTCGAGCAATTCCGGCGATCCTTCCCGGAAGACAGCCCCGTTGTGAAGGACGACCAGCCGATCGGCGTACTCCTTGACGAGATCCATGTCGTGTTCGATCGTCACCGTGGTGACGCCGTCAGCTTCGCTCGCCTGAACGATGGTCTCGATGACGTACTCCTTCTCCCGTGTGGCGACACCGGACGTCGGTTCGTCCAGGAGCAGGTACGTCGGGTCGAGACCGAACGACATTGCGACGTCGAGCAGTTTGCGGTCGCCGTGCGGGAGCGTATCGGCGACTTCACCAGCGACATCTTCGAGGCGGAACTGCTCGAGCAGGTCGTCGATCGTCTCCTCGACGTCGCCGTGTTCGTCGTCGAGTGACCCCATACTCAGCGTTCTGTCGTATCGGGAGAGGACGGCGACCCGTAAGTTCTCCCGAACGGTCATCTCCTCGAAGACGTGGACGATCTGGAAGCTCCTCACGAGGCCAGACTTGACCCGCTTTTCCGGGGCCGTTGTCGTGATATCGCGTTCGGACATCGAGCCGTTTCCGTCGTCTTCGTGGATGACGACCGAGCCCTGGTCGGGCTCGAGCAACCCCGTAAGGAGGTTGATCAGCGTGGTCTTTCCAGCGCCGTTTGGCCCGACGATGAACACCATTTCGCCCGGCGTCTCGCCAAAGCGGAGCGAGACATCGTCGGTGGCGCGCAGTTCTCCGAACTCTTTGCGTAGGTTGCGTGCTTCGAGCATCTATTTCACCCCGAATACGATGATTCGGACTGTACTAACGGCACGATACATTCGCTGCTGGATCGAGGCCCCAATCGTGGTCACGTCATCGCGAAGAAGCGTCGGATCGCGACGGCGGCGCTCGAGTCCAGCTGATATCTCTGGGAGTGATCCCAGGATACCCTTTGGCAGTACGAATACGACGAACAACAACACGATACCCGTCAGTGCGTGATGATACTCGACGTAGAATCGGGCCAGTCGGAGCAAATAGATGAGAACGATGCCACCGATGATCGGCCCGACGAGCGTCCCGAGTCCGCCGAGAATTGCCATGAACAGGATCTCACCGGAAACGAAGACGAACAGGACGGGTTCGGGACGGACGTGCAGTTGCAAGAGGGCGAACAGTCCGCCGGCGATCCCGCCATAGATGCCGGAAAGCGTGAATGCGATCCAGACGTAGCGATTGACCGGAATGCCGACAAATTGGGCACGGGTTCGATCTTGACCGATCGCGTCGAGTGCCCTGCCAAAGGGTGAGTTGACGATCTTCCACGTCACGACGAGCATGACGAGGAGGATGATCACGGTGAGATAGTAGAGGGTGTAGTTGTAAGCGGTAATCGGATCGGTGCCGAGCGTCGCGACGAGCCACTGATCGATCCCGAGCAGTGACGGTCGGTCGCCGCCGACGCGAACCGAGAGGCCGTCGTTGTAATTGAAGTACCCGCTCTGGAGGACGAACGCGAACAACACCTGATTGAACGCGAGCGTCAACAGCGCGAAGTAGATATCGAGGTACCCAGCGACGAGATAGCCGATCACGAGTGCGAGAACCGTCGCTACGGCAATCGCACCGAGGAGCAACAGCAGTCCACTCGAGATCTCGTAATGTGAGGCCAGGACGGCAACTCCGTATGCGCCGGCACCGAAGAAGGCTGCGTGACCGAACGAGACGAGTTCGGTGTGGCGCAACAGTAAGTTCAGACCGACTGCGGCGAGTCCGAACAGGATGCCCTGATGGATAACCGAGAACGACAGCCGCGTGGCGCTGGTGATGTCGGGCACGGCAAAGAGCGCGACGATTCCCAGAAGTGCCAATACCACTTGCCCACGCGTGAGTTCGAGTCCCTTCATAGGTCGAAAGTACCTCTTGCCATCTCGTTCGACGATGAAGCGACTCATTCGATCTCACCCCACGTTCCGTAGAGACCTTCGGGTTTGAGCAGGAGGATAATGGCCATCAGGATGAACGGTGCTGCCAGCTCGAGCTGAGGGAGGTTGAAGACGCCGACAGTCCACCGGCTGATAACGCCGACCAGTATCGCGGCGACGAACGCTCCTTTCAGACTCCCGAGTCCGCCGATGACGATGATGACGAACGAGAGTACGAGGGGATCGAGCCCCATCTCGAGGAAGGCGGGGCCTGGACCGATGCTGACCATGGCACCGCCGAACCCGGCGAAAAACGCGCCCATCGCGAAGACGAGTGTGAACGTCCGATCCGTGCTGACCCCGATAGCGGTCGACATCTCCCGATTGATCGCCGTCGCACGGACGATTCGGCCGGTCTTCGTTCGGTCGAAGAACCAGACGAGCCACGCGAAAACGACGGTGCCAACGAGAATGACGATGATGTTGTAGGAGGGGTAACTGAATCCGACCAGTTCCGTCGTCGGAACCTCGTTGAGTTGGCTGTACACGCCAGTGTTAATCGGTGACGTCCCCCAGCCGAATTTCATCACGTCGATAAAGATCAGTAACAGCGCATACGTCAACAGGAGCTGGTAGACGTTCTCTCGTTCGTATATCGGTCTGATGAAGATCGTCTCGATAATAGCACCGACCGGCAACAAGACGGCGGCTGCCGCGAGCGATCCAAGCAGGACGACGACGGCGAAAATGGCGGCTGTGATCGGATCAGCCGGTTCAGCGACCAGTCCGGCCAGGAAGCCCACGATACTGAACACGAGAAACGCTCCAAGTGCGTACAGCTCACCGTGGGCGAGGTTCAAGATACCCAGCACGCCGAAGATGATCGTCATTCCTGAGGCGATCATAAACAGGATTAGCCCGTAGTAGAGGCCGTTGAGCGTGTGTGCTACGAGGGATTCGACCATTGTTTTTATACCCCACTATCCTGCTGGTCTTGGTTGTATTGTTCTGAAAACATTATAAACTGATAATGAGTAACCCGTAGGTACCGGTCACCAGCCACCGATCCAGTCCAGCGACGTCGTTCCTGGGGGCGGTGACACTTCTTCGGGAGCGTAAACATTGACGTCCTCCAGAACCGCACCGCCGATGTCATCCGACCACACGATTTCGCCGAAGTGGCCGTTGGAGTAGCCCTGGTGGTCAGTCGACATGACGTGGTACCCTGCGGGGGTGAAAAAGCCGTGTTCCTCGAGCATCATCGCGATCTCCTCCTGCTCGGGCCAACGCCCGAGGAGTCTGGCTGCTTTGTCGGCTGCCGTCGCCCACGCGGTAACCGCCCCATAACCGCTCATGAAGTGGGCCGTCGGGATCACGCCGTACTCGTCTTGCACTTCGTCGAACAGATCCGCAGCAGGCGACCACTGGTCGGTGCTGGGTTGATCCCAGTAGAAATTTCGAGAGCCCGAGTAGATCGGCCCCTCGAGGTCGCCTTCCTCGTAATCGTTGGCTGATCCGTACAGGACGGGGCCGACGACGAGTTCGGTGTTGTCGAGCATGTTGTTTGCCTGCCCCTGCGAGAGGAGCAACGTGGCGTCGCCGCCCCAGCAGCTCGTGAAGACGACGTCAGGCTCCTCGCTGTTGATATTCGTGACGTGCGTCGACATGTCGTCCGCGCCGAGATCCGGCGTTCCGTTGTAGACTTCCTCCGCATCCGTCAGTTGTTCGATCCCCGCGCGGAAAATCGCCATCTCGTCTTCACCGAAGGCGTAGTTCGGGTTGACGCCAGCGTACGTGTCGATGTTGTCTGCGCCAAGGATTTCAACCGCCTCGATAGCCGCCGCGAGCGCCTCCATCACGTCGTGGTTCTGGAATCGGAACGAGTACGTCGTATCTGGGTAGTCCTCCTCGTACAGCGTCGTCACCGTTCCGTCGGTCGCAACGTTGATCACACCTTGATCGTCGATTTCAGGAACCATCGCCTCGTGACCACCGCTCGAAATCGGCCCGAACGTGACCTCTTTACCTTCGTCGACGAACTGCTGGTAGTTGTCGAGTTGTTCATCGCCCTCTTCGACGATGTCGAGTTCGATCTGTCTGCCGGCAACGCCACCGTTGTCGTTGATTCGTCGGACAGCCGTTTCTGCGCCGTACTCCGCCTGTAACCCGAGAACTGAAGGGGCACCCTCTCTAAACGTTTGCAAACCAGCCTCGATCGGGTCGTCGGGAATATCTCCGTTTTCGCCGTTAGTAGTCACGTCGTCATCGTCTCCCAGTAGTTCTGTACAGCCAGCGAGTGCGACCGCGAGCGCCGACCCGCCAACGAGTTTCAACATATCTCGCCGTTCGATACTCCCCCTGTCAGTGGTCGAAATTCCCGTATCCGTCATCGCGTATGAACACCTTGTCGTGGCTGTGTGGCCATGTAGATGATAGTTGTTAACACATAAAATAGGCAAATGTGTACATGTTAACACCGGCGTCAACGAATGTCGATTTCTCGGCACTATCTTGCAGTTTTGCTCCGTTAAACCACTTTATTGACAATAGGTATTGATCCCTTCATTGAGCAGCCAGGTCATGTACTCATAGCGCCAACCGAAAGTGAACACCACCGAGTCATCGGAACCCCTGGCCGAACCACACCCCGGATTGATTGGGGCTGCCGTAGAGGACATCGTATGGTCTGCGCCCTCGAGTACCACGAACGCACCAAACACTCCCCACAGAACGTCCGGGAGAGCAGTCATCAACTCGATTTCGACAACAAGCCCCGCCCGTTTAAGAGCTACGAGGATCTCCCTCAACGAGCGCTGTCCAATCGTGTTCGCGTAACCGGGATTCCGGCACTGTCGACGATAACGCCCGCTGAGGCAAACTACGAACACATGCGAGCCGTTGACCTGCAGGATCTGACGGCGCTGTCGTACTTCTCGACGGGGATCACGAAACGACTCTCCCGCCAGGGTCGCGATCTGCTCTTTCGCGCCGCGGCCTGTACCGGGGCACTGTACCATATCGATCTCTACGCAGTCTGTGGCGACCTCGAGGGGCTGGAAGCCGGCGTCTACCACGTCGATCCCCGGTCGCTGTCGCTCGACGTGCTTCGCGAAGGGGACTACCGGGGCGTCCTCGCCGCCGCGAGCGACCACGACGGCGTCGCGACTGCCCCGGTCACGTTCGTCGCGACGTCGATCTGGTGGCGAAACGCCTGGAAGTACCGCGATCGGACGTATCGCCACGCCTTCTGGGATTCGGGAACGGTACTCGCCAACCTGCTGGCGACCGCAGAGTCGTTTTCCCTGCCTGCGGAAGTCGTCCTCGGGTTCGCCGACGACCCCGTCGTCGAACTGGTGGGCATCGATCCCGAGCGTGAAGCACCGCTCCACCTGGTTCCCGTCGGTGCCGGTAATCGCGTCCCCGACGCCCTTCGTATCGATCCGATCGATCCGGCGACGTCGCCACTGTCACCAGACGAGCGGGAGTTTCCGCTCATCCACGATGCCTGGCGTGCGAGCACGCTCGAGAGCGGCGAGGCGGCCCGCGAGTGGCGTTCTCGCGCTCGAGAGCAGTCGATCGGGCAGCGAGAAGGGGGCGATGGCCACCGGATCCAACTCGACCCGGTCGATTACGAGACGGAGTCGAAGCGGCCACTTCACGCGACGATCCGTCGTCGCGGCTCATGTCGAGCCTACGAACGTGAATCGGTGAGTTTTCGAAAATTCTCGACGGTGCTGGATCGTGCCACGCGAGGCGTTCCGCTCGACGGCCGCGGATCAGACGCGTCACCGCTCCAGTTCGTTGACGCGTACGTGATCGTCAACGGCGTCGAGGGCGTTTCGCCCGGTGCCTACCACTACCATCCCGAAGCGGGAGAACTCGAGCGCCTATTCGACGGCGAGTGCCGTAGCGAGGCGGCACACCTCGCCCTCGATCAGCGTCTCGGTGGAGAGGCTGCCGCCTGTCTGTACTTCCTGACCGATCTCGAGGCAGTCGTCGACCGCCTCGGGAATCGGGGATACCGGCTGGCTCAGCTCGAGGCCGCAGCGACGGCTGGCCGTTGCTATCTGGCAACCTACGCCCACCGAGATCTGGGTGGTACGGGGTTAACGTTTTACGATGACCTCGTGACGTCGTTTCTATCCCCTCGAGCCGACGGCCAGACGCCGATGTTTCTCTATACGCTCGGAAAACCGGCGTGAAGTCGGGTTGGGTAGTCGTTCGGCGGAGACGAGCGGAATCATTCCCGTGGCTACAAAGCGACCCTGTAGGGCCAGCGCGCATAGTGAGAGAGCAGCGTCTCGTGGTGAAAGCCATACTCGCCGACGCACGACACGCTCGCATTCGTCGACGACGTCATACGTTCGTACAGGAGACGGATGCTCCAGGAATCTCATCGGTCACGTTGTAACGATGGATCTGGGGATCCACCGTGGAACGCGCTCTCGATACTGTTCGTAGGCGTCGCCGTGTTTCTCGAGGAGATGGGGCTCCTCGAATCCGATGACGCGGTTGTGAAACCCGATCCACATACCGACACCCCACCAGAGAATTGACACCGAGCGTTGTCGAAGTGCCTGTCCGAGGATGATCAGCAGGACGCCGATATACATTGGATTCCGTGAATACGAGTAGAGTCCCCCGGTAACGAGTTCGTCGGGTTCGTCGGTTGGTGAGGGGGTGCCGCCCCCTTCAGATCCGAATTGGAACGCCGTGTAAACATACAGAAGTGATCCGAATACGAGCGAAAGCGCCCCAGTGATGCGTCCGGTTCTCTTACTAATCGGGAGCTGGGGATTAGGTCGCCATCTTCCCAGGACTTGTGGAAGGCCAACAGCGACTGTTCCCGGAACGATAATCGTGAAGAGGAGCGTTTTCAGGTAGACGCTGGACGGATGCATACCCGAATCATCCACACTACTCGACATAAATGTACAACTCGAGCAGGGTGATGGGATCTGGGAATGTGGGTGATGACAGTAACCGTTATCGAGCGGCCATGCTCGCCGAGTATGACAACCAAACTATACTAAGGAACATGACGAGCCCTCCAACGAGGGCCAGTGTCGTCAATCCACCCTGGAATATTCCAACGAGGAAGATGGTCATGCCGATAACCATCCCAACCAGTGGGGCACCGAATACGATCGAATCCGCTTCCATATCCGTTTGTACACCTCGGAGAACAATAATTCCACCACCGAACACAGGATCGGGGTCGATTGCAAGAACAACGTGGTCTCGGCGTCCACAATCCGCTCGAGCACCTCGAACAGCGACGCGCGTTGCAGCGATATACTAGCCACTGCACGTCAGTGCTCACCTGATTGCCAGACGTATCGGCGATCAGTGGGTGAACCGGTTCAGTTGTTACTATAACTGGAGAGTTGGCTCGCCGAAAGGAGAGAGAACTGGTGGAGATTCTCGGTCTGTTGGAGCCGTGATCCACGTGCGGGAGTCGTCAATTTCAGGTCGGAGCCGTCACGACTGTGACAGGCCTCTCCGCGCTATCATTAGAAACAGGTAACTATTGTTAATGAGGTACCTATTGTAAGCCCTCCTATCGTCGAACAGGTATTTGAGCCGCCGTACATCCAGTATGCGTACACCTCGAGGCTCGAACACAGCATTTCGGGTCACCCTACGCGACCAACACGAGGTTCCCAGTGCACACTCAAGTGCGTGGTTCAAGCCTACACTCGAGTCTGGTTAACAGTCAATTCATGCTGATTCTCACCCAACAGTACACTTTTAGGAACGACGCGAGTTCCATGAGCTATGTCGATCTCTCGAGCCAAATCACTCGAGTCTCTCTACGAGGAGTGCAAACTGTTCGACCTCGTTATCGTGCCTGATGCCCCCCTGGCCAGTGCGTTGAATCGTCGACTCGACCAACCGCACTTTGGTTCGTTCGCGATCACCCCACGTCGGCTCGCCGCTCGCCGCCGAGAGCAGGCGGAAGATAGACTCGCGTTCCTGGCGGTCATCGAGCAAACGGATCTCAAGTGGAAGGAAGCGTCGTACGTCGTTGGAAACATCCTCCAATGCTGGGAGTATCGGGGAAGCATCGACGCAATCCTCGAGTACGAAGCGTTCGCGACTCCGGCGACTCGAACAGCCGTGAACTGTATCGCGGAGCTGGATACGACGTCCCGTCGTCTCACCGAGTATACGATCGACGACGAAGCGAACGTCGTAGTCGTCGGGATCGAACAGCTCACCGAACTCGAGCGGTCGATTCTTCCGGCGGAGTACGAAACCATCGACCCGTTTACCGACGATGCATTCGCTCATCCACCGTTTCGAGTATACGACTCGCCGGCTGCAATCGTCGAGACGGTGGTGAACACGGTGACGTCCGAAAATGCCGATCAGATCGGCGTCGTACTCGACGGTTCGAGCGAATATTCCTCGCTCGTCGAATCGGCGCTGGAAGCGGCGAACCTCCCATACTACGGCGGGCCCGGATTTACCGATGAGCAACACCATAGAGCCGTTCTGCAATTGCTGAGAAGCGCTCACGCCGGACGAGATACACGCGTCAGCGACGTCAACGCCCTGTTCACGCAACTCGAGATGCCCGTCGCGATCGACCACGCCGAAAAGTGTGTCTTCGATGTCGACAACGAGGCGGCCGATTGGTTACTCGAGTTTAGCGAATCTATCGACACCCATACGTTTGAGACGGCACTCGATACGTACGAATCGGTCACCGACACCAATCTCGTCGCGTTCCGTGACGAACTCGAGCGACTCGGTATTCTCGACGAACCTATCACCGAATCGGCCGTCGACCGCCTCGAGTTCTATCTGCAGACCTACGAGGTACCGATCGATCGAGAGAACGAGGGTGTGCTGCTCGCAGACGCGAAGTCTGCCGGTCACGTCGACCGTCCGGTCGTCTTCTATCTCGGTCTGGACGAGGGCTGGACGCACTCGTCGCCGTCGCGGCCGTGGGTCGATAGCGACCGGGAGTTCGAGCGCAACATCAGGCAGTTCCAACGGCTGCTCCAGAACGGTGTCGACCAGTACTATCTCGTGCAGGATTCCGCTGGCGGCAGGCCCGTGACGCCGTGTCTGTACTTCGAGGAACTGTTCGACACGGAGTTCGACCGATTCAGCGATCTTTCATCTACTTCGTACACACGGCGCTCTCACGGGACACAGGCGACACAGCGTGGATTCGAGAACGAATCGATGGATGTCGATCCTCGTCCAATCGACGCTATGAGTCAGTCCAGTCTGAGCACCTACGTCAACTGTCCCCGTGATTACTTCTTTAACCGGTTGCTCGACAATCCCGACAGGGACTATTTCGTCGAGGGGAATCTGTTTCACGACTTTGCCGAATTTTACGTTGCCCACCCCGACCACATCGACGTGGCCGACCTCGAGGTGATTGCAGATGTCATACTCGAGGAAGTCGATCCGTTCCTCAGAGGTGTTGAACGGGAGATTCGCCGCACGAGATACCGAATCGGACTCGAGACGATTGTCGAGTTCCTCGAAGAAAATCCGCCACGAGGAGAAGCGTTCGTGACCGCGGACGGTGGCTGGGGACGAAACTTCTTCGCCGAGTACTACGATCGACCCGTCGAGACACCACACACCGAACTGTGGTTCGAGAATACCGACCTTCGCCTGAAGGGGAAGATCGATCTCGTCCACGACCGCACCCACCTCCTCGATTACAAGAGCGGGTCGAAGAAGTCCGCGCGTTCGGTCGTTAAGAACGCCGCCATCGAGCCACCCAGTGAGACGCCCAACTTTCAGGCGCTGTTGTACCTCACGCACCAGCGATCCGAGCATCCGGGAGAAACGCTGCAGTTCACGTTCTTTCACTTCCTCGAGACGCTCGACGAGGCGATAATTGGTGATCCCGACCTCGAGGACTGCCTGACGACGGTCACGTATCACCCCATCTCTTTCGAGGAACACATCTCGAGCCCAGAACTCTTCGAGGAACTGCAACACGAGGCCGCCAAAAAGTGCCAGAAGACGTTTTCACAGGCCACGTATGACGACTACAGTAGCGTATTCGAAACGCAAGAATTTCCCTCGACGCGAGACAGCGCCGAACTGATCGACTCGGCGTTTGGCGAGGCGTTGACTGCACAGATGAAAGCCGTAGTTGGAGACTACAAGTACGTCGAGAAAGGCTGTGTGCAGGCCCTCAGACACCTCATTCGAATTCGAAACCGGAACTACTTCAGCGATGATCTGGACGCCTTCGAGCGGTTCGTCCTGGAACGACTCGAGGAACTGAACGACTGCTGTGCAGGCACCGAGCGGTTCCCGGTCGATGGGCTCGCTGGAGAGCCGAACTATCGCTATGTCGATCATCGCGATTGCGTTCTCGAGGGTGAGACGAGATGACGCCGAACGAGAACCAGCAGGAACTCATCGATAGCACGGACGGCATCTACGTTGTCGACGCTGGCGCAGGAACCGGGAAGACGTTCACCGTCACGCGACGCTACGCGGCGATCATCGACCAGGACGATGTCGACCCGGCAGACGTGTTGCTCGTCACCTTTACGAACAACGCCGCCACGGAGATGAAAGACCGGATCGTCACCCAGAGCGACTACGGAATGCGCGAACTTTCTGACGCCCCTATTCAGACGTTCCATAGTCTCTGTAACGATATCCTCATGGAACACGGGTTCGAGGCCCCGACCCACCTCGGTATCGACGATCGGATCACGGGTTCGACGCGTCTCCTCGAGGATCGTTCCGTCGAGAAGCCGTTGTTCCGGGAGTTCGTCCGTCAGTTCTCAGATGAGCATCCCGAGTACGACGATTTCTTCCGTACGCTGGACGAGCCCGTCGAACTACTCGGATTGATTATGCAACTCGCGTCGAAAGGCGTCTTTCCGACGGCTGAGGGCTGGTATCGTAATGGCGAGCGGTATCTGGATGGCGACTTCGATGCGTTCCAGGCCCGATTCGAATCGCTCAACCAACCGCGAAACGAGGGCCGCAAGCAATCACGGCTGCGGTCGAAACTCGGACGCTTTGGAACGGACAAATGCTACAGACTCGCCGCACCCGAGAAAGGTGACGTACGCGGAACGGGAACGAAGCGGGTTCCCGCAGACGTCGCTCGACAGGCGTTCGAGGAGGAACGGACACAGCTCAAGGCGTTCGTTCACGACGTCTATTACGAGTACCTCTCGTTTGCCCTCCGGCGAAATTACCTGAACTTCGCGTTCCTGCAGCTCTTCGCGTTCGTCGTACTCTGTGACGATCACCGGGTTCGCGAGGAAGTTTCCTACGAGTACGTGATGGTCGATGAGTTCCAGGACTCGAGTGAAATTCAGTTCAAGCTCGCACTGTTGCTTTCCGACACGAATAATCTCTGTGTGGTCGGCGACTGGAAACAGAGCATCTACTCGTTCCAGTACGCTGCCGTCGAGAACATCACCGAATTCGAGTCGCGGCTAACCCGGTTCGTGGAGGAGCTGAACGCCGACACAGTGCGTGTCTTCTGGTCACCGGACTCGATAACCGAACTCGAGCTGGTCGAGAACTACCGCTCGACGCAGGCGATTCTCGATTTCTCCGAACACAGCCTCGTCACGCCGGCGGCGAGTGCAGACGATATCGACGTCGGTGCCGTAGCAGACCGAATCGTATCGCTGTCCTCGAACGCAGGTAACGAACACTCTCGTATCGAGGCAATTCAACACGATAGCGAGCACGAGGCGGTGTTAACGAAGATCCAGGAGGTCGTCGGTAACGAGGCGTACCAGGTCGAAGACGACGGGGAACTCAGGGTGCCGGATTTCAACGACATCGCGGTTCTCACTCGGACACGAGATTTCGGTCGAGAACTCCTCTCCGTGGCTGAGGCGTATGGTGTGCCGCTGGCCTACGAAGGTGGCATCGAACTGTTTCGATCAGACCCCGCGAAACTTCTGTTGGCGTGGCTGCGTATCCTCGAGTCCAATGCCGATCGCGGTTGGGCTGTTGTTCTCGAGGAGACCGGGTACACGCTCGATGAAGTACGTACGATCCTCGATACCGAGGAGTACCCCACGTCGATGGCTGCGTTCAAGGCCGAACTCGAAACACTGGAGACGATCGGCAGCGTCGCCCAGCGGGTCTTCACTCAGTACGGATACGACGGCAGTGTTGCCGATGTCTTGCTGACGACGATTCAATCGATTCACAGCACGACGACGATGACACGGGGCGGCCTCATCCAATACATCGAACGCGGTATCGATAACGGGAGTACGCACGACGTTCACGCGAGCGCTGGTGTCAACTCCGTTACCGTCCAGACGATACACGCCGCGAAGGGACTCGAGCACCCCATCGTGATTCTGGCCAATATGAACCGCTACCGGTTCCCGACGAGCAGCGGGAACGGTGGTGTCGTTACGTTCGACGATCCGATCGGCCTTCGACAGCGGAAGCTGTATGCGACCGATCACGGTCACCCCCACGTCTACGACAACTGGCGCACCGATATTCTTCGGACGTGTCTACCTCGAGGGTACGACGAAGAGCGACGACTCCTCTACGTTGCGATGACTCGTACTGAAAGTCATCTCATCTTTACGGCGGGCGAGGAGCCGAATATGTTCCTCGAGGAGCTTCCGCTCAAGGTCGACGAATACCCGCCGGAGGTTCAGGACGTCGAATCCGACGAGACGACACAGTCCACGCTCCAGATTTCCGTTCCGACACCAGATGGTCCGATTGGACACACCCCTCACACCCTGATGCAAGATGCGGTGTTCGAGGACGTCGACGAGGGACGAGGCACGGAGTTTGGAACTCGGACGCACGAATTCGCCGAGCGCTATGCACTGGGCGAAGACGTGGCCCCGCCGAACGAGGACGAACGACACGTCAGGACGTTCATCGACTCACTCGAGGGGCAGCTTCGACTCGAGGAAGAGGCCTACCTCCCGTTTACCGTCGACGGTGAACAGGTGACGATTTCCGGGATCGTCGATCTGGTACACGTCCAACCCGAGACGATCGAGATCATCGACTTCAAGACCGATCTCAGCCGGCACGCAGAGGACGAGTATCGCAAGCAACTGAGCGTCTACTATCACGTGTTGGACGAGTACTTCCCTGCTCGAGCAGTGCGTGCTGGGATCTTTTACACTGCAGACGGGACGCTGGTTGATATCGATCCGCTGGAAAAAGATGCGCTGGTCGATCTCGTTCGGGATGTGATGAGTCAGGAGTCCTAACACGAACGTAATCGCTTCCCTGCTCTGGGTCGATCGGAATCCAGGACGTACCGATCACTCGATAGACCGATGTTTGCAGGCACGTTGTTCAGCTGGTTCCGCCAGCATTCGTCTCAGATTGATCATCCAAATCCCATTCCTGAGTTCGATCACGAATGTCCCTAATTCGCTCTGAGTACCGTTGGTATGTGGCTCTTCGATGTCCTCAACGACGTTCACAACCATCTCGAGTACCCCATTCAGACGTACCTGAGGGAACACCCTTCGTGTAGCGCACTCACTTCACCAAGATCTCCCTCTCGAGGGGGCACCCTCTCAGAATTGGTATAGCAATATGGGGTTTACTCTTGGCGTATTGCGCCCGGTAGAATTCTTAGTTTAAATAGGGGAACGACCGTTTCAGGCGAGCTACACAGCGTTGTGCATAGACAATACCAATTACGCGCAGAAAAACCCAGCCAACCACTTCGACGATTCAAGTCGGTTCCGTTGGAACGCGATTTGGTAACCCGCTACCGAGTTTATTCAATGATGAGGTTCCTCACAGCCGACGAACCGACTATCGCGAAGAGTGTTCGCCAATGGCATACACCGCCATGTACAGTGGTCTGCCACCTCGAGAGAGCATTTGTCTCTAGATTGGAGATAGAGATAGACGAAGCCAGTGAAACGAGAATACGATCCGATCGACGAGGCTCACGAAAGCAAAGTTCGCCCCATCGTATAGACGGTCGAGTAATCCCTACTCAGGATCGAAACAGCGTCCTACAACTGCTGGCAGGTAAATGTGAACGAGTCAATCCCACACTCACAACAGTGCAAACCAGAGGTCGATATCGGCGCCTGGCGACCGGACAGGCCAACAACACTTGCGATAGCCCGGTATCAAGCGGCTTCAGCCAGGTGTACACCGATAGTGCCCGCCACACCCACGCCACGTTGACCACCTACCTCAGGTAAGGTACGTTAGATACCTATTGCACCTATTGTCCAAGGTAGCCTGGAGAAGGCAAACGATCTACACCGATAGCCGCGGCATCGAAGTATCCTTCCCCAGATGCACGAACGACGTAACTCACCTCGCCCACGCACCGAACTCGCCTACCTCAGGCAAGGTACCTGAGCTATCTACCCCACATATTGCCCCTATTGTGCCTATTGTTTCCGAACCTTCAGGATATACGATGTTAGCCAGCCATGGTGGTTACTGGAGGAGGGACAGCGAAGCAACGTGCCTGACGCACACCACCTACCCAAACCAAGTTACCATAACCACCTACCTCAGGTAAGTCACCTGAACAACCTATTGCACCTATTGTACCTGTTTAACGCACTGAAGGTGCCTACGGTAATTTTAAGCGCCACACGTGTGATGGGTCAATGAAGAGGATAGATGCCCCCTATGGACGAAATAGGCACAATAGGCAACTATTGTTACAGAAGAGAGAGGGAACAGGAGTATGAGTAAGGATACCGACCAATCACGCGCCGTCAGCGTGGTTATCCTGAAAGGTGGTGTGGGGAAATCGACGATATCGATGAATCTCGCACGCCAGTTGACTGAACGTGGCCGCGTACTATTCGCCGACCTCGATCCAAACGGACACGCAACCAACGGTCTTGGATTCGGTGAGGCCTACCGGGGAGACACCAATCTTGGGGACGTCCTCCTCGATCAAGGGGATGCGACTGTAGGGGATCTTATCCGCGAAACCCCCTACGAGTTCGACCTGCTTCCATCCTCGAACGTCCTGGAGGACGTCGAAAAAGAGCTTGCAGGAGCCCTCCAGGGATCGGCTCGCGTCAAGACGAAAATCGTCGACCCCCTCCTCGGTGACCAGTACGATTTCATCGTTTTCGATTGCCCCGCGTACCCCGGGATGCTCAACAACAACGCCCTGGTCGCCACCGGCAACGTCATTATTCCGCTCGAGCCAGGATCCAGCTCGATAGGCGGCTACAAACGAACGATGGATCGGCTCATCAAACCAGCCCTCGAGTACATCGATATCGAGGTGCTTGCACTGGTGCCGAATAAGCTCCGTGAGCGGATCGACCATCAAACAGAGGATCGAGAGTTGCTCGAGAACCTGAATACCGCCGAAGCGACACAGGGAATGGTTCCAAATTTCGCCAGAATCACCGACAAAGAGTTCGACGCGATCGATAGCGGAGAGATGCGTCCCCCGAAGCCGGGAATTCGATACAGTGCAGCGCTCTCGAAGTCGCTCAAAGAACATCAGCCGTTGCTCGATTACGATCCGGAGAACGCACAACTCGAGAATTTCGCAGAGTTAGCGGCTATCGTAGCACAAGGCGGTGTTGAACGATGAGTGGTGATAACCCGTTCGAAGACCTCGGGACACTGGATCATGGAGATGATGCCGATGATGGAGACGGTCAGACGGAGACGACGGCTCAAACGGAGTCGTCGCCCGTTGCCGCTGAGCAACCGGCTGACACACCGCAGCCACACGAGCCAACGGAACACGCATCGGAACCCGGTCTGTCGGGGCCAGCGTTCGAATACGACGAGGTACAACAACGCCCGCTATATGTTCGACGACAGACGTGGGACGAGTTTGAGGACGCCGTCGGCATATCGGTCGTACCCGAACTTCGAAAAGCAGGGGTTCGAGACGAGGAAAAGCGGGAGATTCACGATGCAGTAATCTCCCTCGCTGTCGAAGAGCCCGAACGACTGGTCGAAATCGTTCTCGAGCGCCGTCAGAGCGAGTAACTCGACGCTTTTCGCATATTCACGATTGAGAAGAAGGGGCAGTGTATAGTGAAGCCATAAACTCCATATCGCGATACTAATGCGGAGGTCGGCTCGAGATCTCCGTTCGTCTGTAACGTCGATTCCACCGGTTACTGTAGACGCTGAATTCGAGATCCTCGGTTGTGGACGAAAACAGGGTTGAAAGTCATTGGACCCGCAGTCGCGCCTATGATCGAAAATCAGCCGTATCGAGATCTGTCTGTGGGCGATGAACAAATTGTGTCACCGACTGCTGGTACTCGAGTGAGTCTTCAGAAATTCCACAATTGCAGATGTAGCTTCCTCGCGTGCGTCCCGAACGACTGTATGGCTCGCACCATCGATGTGAACGAGACGACCATTCTGTAACAAGTCACAGCGGGTTCGGTCGCGTACTCGCTGGGCTTCCTCACCATCCGCTCGAAGGACGAGCGCTGGCGCACTGATTTCTGGATATATTTCCTCGGGCGACGCAAACCCATGACGCGTGACCAACGCTGCATTGGGATGTACCTGTAGACGAGCACGCGCGAGGAGTCGAGCGAGCCGTTCGTTCCCTTCCTCCACATGGGTACGTATACTCTCGTCGACTGTGAGCAACTCGTCGACGGAGTAGTCGTGCCACTCGTCTATTCGGTCTCGAGTATTGGACAGCCGAACGGCCGGGTCAGATTCGATGTCGAGGAGTCCAGCCGGATCGATCGCGACGAGTGCGTGCGGTCGCTCCGGTTGGCAAGCAGCCGCGGCGAGTATCGTGTTTCCACCCGTCGAATGCCCCAGAAGAATCGGTGATTTGATCGAGAGTTCGTCGAGGAGACCGGTGAGATCGGCCACCCTATCCTCGACCGAATAGCCTGTCGGCGGCGCATCCGACAGGCCATGGCCTCGAGCGTCGTAGGCCAAGACGTCGTACGTCGAGGCGAGTGCTGACAGGAGTGGTAGTCGACAGGCTGCATTGTCGTAAAATCCATGTGCAAAGACGAGTGTTCGACCGGTTCCCCCCGATCGAAAGTAGCGGAGGCTCGCTCCATTTGTCCCTACCTCGCCAGACGCCCATTCGTTCGGAAACGCGTCGCGCACGTTACCACTAATCCCGACTGAATCCGTAAATAGGGATTCGTTCCACAGAGAGGCAAGGCGAGTACTCCGTCGTCGTTCAGAAGAGCCGATCGTATCGGCAGATCACTCCTCGGAAAGGCGTTCTGACAACCGGTCGAGTCTCTCTCGTACGGATTCTTCGCGAGCTTGCGTCTCTGCATCATTGTAGGTAACAGAAACGACCTCGGAATCCTCGAGTTCGACGGCGACGACGCTTCCGTCCGCTCGAGCAGACTCGGGTACCTGCTCGAGTGGAAGGTCGAGTTGGTCGACGACCTCGTGGTCGTTCTCACCGTCCTCGAGGAGGATGACCGCCGTCTCGCCATCTTCGATTCGATCGACGACACCGGTGAACGTCCCCTCCATCGTCATCACCCGGATACAAGCGCCTGCGAAGTATCAAACGATGGGGTCGGCGCGATTGTACTCGCCGTATCATCGTCATTGGGTGTCTCCGCAGCGATGTCTTCGGCATCCGTGGAGAACTCCTCAGTCGTTTCCACGTCGATCGTGGATCCGTCCGTCGTAATCACGATGTCGCCGTGGACTGCCGTCCAATAGGTCTCGATACCGTGGGCGGCGAACCGATCGAGTACTTCGTCGCTCGGATGACCGTACTGTGAGTCGTAGGCACTCGAGATGACGGCGATGGCTGGACTCATCGCGCCCATGAACGGTTCAGTCGAAGACGTCGACGATCCGTGGTGGCCAGCCTGGTACACGTCGGCCTCGAGGTCGCTCTCCCACTCCTCGACTAGCCGAGTCTCAGCATCGGCCTCGGCGTCGCCAGTCGTCACGTACTGGAACTCGCCGAACTCGATCGCCAGTGACACGCTGTTGTAGTGGAGATCATCGCTCGCAGTGTCCACCGGTGGATTCAACACCCTCGCGGTAACGTCACCATCGATAGGTAACTCATCACCCTCTTCGACGAGCAATAGGTCAACACCGTACGCCTCGACGGCATCGAGGTAGTTCTCGTAGGTGTTCGTCGTCGTCGGGACACCAGAATCGTAAGCCGCTCCGATACCGTCGCCGTGCTCTTCGAAGTGTTCGATGAGGGCTGCGTGCCCGCCGATGTGGTCGGCGTGAGCGTGCGTCGCAACTAGATGATCGATCCGATCGATTCCGCGCTTATCGAGATAGTCGAGTACGTCCGCCCCATCCTGTCGCCAGTCACCGGTGTCGATCAGGATCGTTTCATCCTCGGGGGTGATCACGAGCGTCGAGTCGGCCTGCCCGACGTCGATGTGGTGAATCTCGAGTTCACCGTCCACGTCAGTGTCGGGTTCATCGGAGACGTCGGTGCCGCTATCATCGTCGTCCGAGTCGTCCGTGGCGGCATCGCCGTCGTCGGTGTCATCGGTATCCGAATGGTCGAGGTCGACATCGCCGTATGCGTGTTCCAGAACTATCGCTCCATTGGGGGCGATGAGCGTGACGACGTCACCATCACCCGACCAGATGTTCACGCCGTATCCCCAGTACAGATCGGTCTCGCTGGCGTCGCCGCTACCGGTCCAGATAGTCACTGATTCGCCCGCCTCGAGAGCGAAGTCCGTCGGAAACTGAAACGGTACGAATCCACGATCGACCTGTCCACCCTCGCGGTCGCGAATCTCGAAACCAGATAGGTCGACAGGATCCTCACCCGTGTTCGAAAGGACGATGTACTCCTCATCGGGAGGAATCCCCTCCACGTTCACGTCGGTTACCTCGAGTGCGTCACCGACTGCGTCGGGGTCGTCGATAGGGTCGCTTGTTTCGGCATCACGATCCGCGTTAACCTCATCGTCGGTTGGCGTCTCTTCACCGCCAGTATCGTCTGACCCGAGCGCATCGGTGGTGCCTCCGGCGCATCCGGCGAGGACGACCATGAACGCCACGAAGATGACGAACAACGGTCGCTTCATACGATACTCATCCCGTCCTCGAGTATAAGTTTGCGTGCATGACTGGAACAAATGCACATCTCTCAGAACTGCGCTTGGACTTTGTCGATTTTACATTTGACACACAGGTCATCAGCGAAGCACGCGATATTGTCGTACGGACAGTCGTAATCCTCGACGGTAACTGAAAGACTCCGTTTTGCGTGCTTCCACTCGACAGCCCAGTCTTCGATCCGCATATCGGCGGAGGTGAACACCACGTCACCGTCTCGATCGATGATTTTGGCCACTGTGACGGCGAACTGGTGTTCTTTCACGATGTCGATCGCATCGTGGTACGACGAACAGCGCACCTCTTCCGTTCCAGCGGTGTCGTCCAGTAACCGGACTCTGATAGAGCCATCGTACTTTTCAGTCGGTTCCAATCCACCACTCATACTGACGCTGTCGGGACGATGTGGTAAAAGCCTACACCCCACTGGAATGTTCTCTTAAACGAAGCCGGTGGGAAAAACAGCACTCGGGTCGCGTCACTGTACTAATTTCGAATCCGTCCCGTCCTTGGGTATTGGAAGAAACGTTACAGGCCGTCGTAGGGTCCTTCCTTTGCCGTCGTTAACCGCTCGACCTGCTCCGGGGAGAGATCGATAGTGGCGGCGGCCAGATTCTCTTCTAATTGGTCGATCGTACGCGCTCCGATGATCGGTGCGGTGACGCCGTCACGATGCATGAGCCACGCGAGTGCAACCTGTGCTGGTGAGGCATCGACCTCCTCGGCGACCGCATCGAGTTCGTCGTGGAGGTCAAAGTTTTCATCGGTGAGATACGATTCTCTGAATCTGCTCGACGCCGCCACCTTCGAGTCCTCCGGAAGATCTTCGTCGCGCGAGTACTTGCCGGTCAAGAACCCCTGCCCGAGCGGACTCCACGGACAGACCGCCAGTCCACGCTGGCGAGCGAACTCGAGGTAATCGCCTTCGATTTCGCGGTCGACGAGATTGTACCGCGGCTGGAGGACGGTAAACGGCTCCCAACCGTGAGCATCGGCAATGGCGTTTGCACGAGCGACCTTCCACGCGTTCGGGCGCATGGTCGATGCACCCAAATAGTGTACCTTTCCGGATTCGACGACAGCGTTCAGCGTCTTCATTAATTCACGAGTTGGCGTCGCATCGTCCCACCGGTGAATGTACAGGACGTCGATGTAGTCGGTGTCGAGTCGGTCGAGAAGTGCGTCGACACGGTGTCTCACGTTCTTTCGGTTCGTCCCCCTACTGTTCGGGTCGCCGTCCCGAATCTGCCAGTACAGTTTCGAAGCGATCGTGTATCGCTCGCGGTCACGACCACGCTCATCGAGCCACTGGCCGATCCAGCGCTCGCTATCGCCCCCGCCGTAGACGTCAGCAGTATCGATGTACCGGCCGCCAGCGTCGGCGTAGGTGTCGAGTAGTTCGTGGGCGCGATCCTCGGAAATCTCGAGATCACCGCCCTCGGTGGTTCGACCGAACCGCCACGTCCCGAACTGGAGTTCGCTCGTGTGAATACCGGTTCGGCCGAGTGGCGCGAACTCGAGGTCGAGTTGCGTTGGGGTACGGGTCATCTACCGTTCCTTCGTCGGTGACGGAAAAAAAGGGTACAGAAAGCGGCGATCAAATCGATCGGGGAGGGTCGACGGTGGCCATCCTATAGTTGCCACTGAAAGGAATCTACAATCGAGCGCAAGATACAGTCACGAACGATTCGAAAATCGGTTCAGTTGTTACTATAATTATCAAAAATTGATTCGGATAACTCCACTGTCGATGGGGTGAACTGCCGGAATGGTCTCTAACGTTGTGCGCACGATCAAGAAATAAATCAACTGACGATAGTCACAACACTTCGACAGGGTAAACTACTCACACGCACTGGTCAGTAGCCCCCCTACGTCGCCGCAGTATGCCCTTTGACACGGAAACCAATTCTTAATCCAGAGTGTACTAATATGGAATGAGATACATTACCACTCAAGAAAGCAAATTTTATACGGTTCGACGGGTTCTTGTCAGTTGAAATGTCGAACGAAAACGCCTACTCACGGCGAACATTCCTCAAGGCAACTGGTGCAGGTGCAGCGACGGCGGCTGTCGCAGGGTGTATCGGTGGTGGCGACGATGATGGAAACGGCAACGGCGACGATGATGGAAACGGCAACGGCAACGGCAACGGCAACGGCGATGTCGAGCCACAGGAGGGTGGCGAGCTCAACCTTGTCAACTCGACGGTGTCGTCGCTCGACCCCATCCAGTCGACCGACACCGCGTCCGCGATCATCATCAACCAGGTTTACGAGAACCTGGTTCACTACCCCAACGGCGAATCCGAACTCGAGAACCAGCTCGTCGAAGAGGTCGATCTCTCCGACGACCTCCTCACGTACACGTTCACGCTCAAGGAAGCGCAGTACCACGACGGTAGCGAGCTGACGGCCGAGGACTTCAAGTACGCGTGGCGCCGCCTCGCGGAGTCGCCAGCTAGCCAGCGTGCGAGCTTCGCGCTCGATCCCGGCATGCTCGGCATCAACGCCGAGTTCGACGAAGACGACGGCGTCGGACCGATGGGCGTCGTTCCGGACTCCCTCGACGTCGAAGCTGACGGCAACACACTCGAGATGACCCTCGCAGAAGTCGAGCCTGCGGCGCTCGACATCCTCGCGTACGACTCGTTTGGTGCGATGCCCGCAGGTCTCGTCGACGACATCGAAGGCTACGACGGCGAATACACGCAAGAAGAGATCGCGGAAGATGTGATGGTGGGTACCGGCCCCTTCGAGTTCGACGTGTGGGAGCCCGGCACGGAAGCACGAGTCACCCGCTTCGACGACTACCACGACGAGCCGGCGTACCTCGACTCCGTCCACTGGCAGATCATCGAGGACGACGACGCCATCTGGACGTACGTCAACGAGCGGAACGCCGACATCTTCGGCATCCCGACGCCGTTCTACGAGCCAGACAACATCGACGCCGAAGAGGACGACCAGGGTCGCGACGTCGGTACCTACGGTCCACTCGAGAACGAGGACACCGTCAACTACCTCGGCGTTGCCGAACTGAGTACGTTCTACGTGGCGTTCAACGCGATTCAGACTCCACGTCCGGTTCGTCAGGCGATCGCGTACGTCACCGACCACTCCGAACTGATCGAGATCGTGTTCAAAGAGCGCGGCGAAGAGGCATGGAGCTTCACGCCACCCGGAATGTGGCCAGGCGGTGCCGACGCGTACAATGATTTCGTCGACGAGTGGCCTTACAGCCCCAACGAGACCGACCGAGATGCGGCTCGTGAAGTCCTGGAAGACGCCGGTTACACCGAGGACGATCCGTTCGAATTGACGATTACGACCTACGAAAACGAGGCGTTCGAGCAGTTCGCCGAACTAACGCGTGACAAAGTTGCCGGTCTGGGCATCGATCTCTCCATCGAGACCGCGGAGTTCGGAACCCTCATCAGCCGCGGTGAGGACGGTGACCTCGGCTTCTACTCGCTCGGCTGGATCTGGAGCTGGACTGACCCCGCGTACGGTCACTTCGGGTTCGAACCGGAGAACACCAACACGGATCTGATTCCCGAGCAGGCCGACGGATACTACCTCGACTGGCAGGCTGAAGACTCCGAGCACATGCAGAAAGCCCAGGACGCCTGGGATACGATCGTGGAGAACCCGGCACCGGAAGACGAGGAGCTTCGTGGCGACGCCCACATCGAGATCGAGGAGGCCGTCCGCGACGACATGATCCTCCTGCCGCTGTTCCACAACCTCAACGAACGATTCTGGTACGACCACGTCCACGTCGAGGAGACGGGACCGCTCGGCGGCCACCGCCAACAGTTCCAGAGAGTCTGGCTGGAAGAGTAACGACCACTAACTTTTATTCCGTTTTTGCCGCGACAATCCGTTCGTAGTTACAACGAACGTTCAGTTATTCGAGATTGCTGATCGGGGAAAATCAGCATACCTATTACGCTAGATCACCTATCCACTCCACGATTCGACATATGGTCTCAAATCGGACGATAGGTGAGGAACCATGAGTCGGTGGAAGTACTTCCTCCAGCGACTCGTTCTCTCGATTCCGGTGCTCTTTCTCGTAATGACGCTCATTTTCGTCATTATCCGGATGGGGCCACTCGACCCGGTTGCATCCATGCTCGGGCCGGAAGCGAGTGGTGCGCAGGCAGAAGCGATCCGCGAACAACTCGGTCTCAACGATCCGCTCTGGCAACAGTACGTGGACTTTATGGTGGGACTCATAACGCTCGATCTCGGCCAGTCGTGGGTGATTCACTCGGGGCGATCTGTTAACTCCCTTGTCGCAATCTACGCTCCACGGACGATCTGGCTCGGATTCTGGGCCGTCCTGTTGCCGCTGTTTATCGGCATCCCGCTCGGGTTCTACGCCGGGTTGAACCAGAACAGCTGGGCGGATTACATCGCCTCGTTCTCCGGAATTGTCTGGCTCGCGATGCCGAACTTCTGGCTGGCCATCATGGTGCTGGCCATCCTCCGGCGAACCGACGGCGGTGGCTTCCTCGGGTTCGATTGGTACACGTTCGGCCCCGAAGTGCGCAGCCTCATCGGAACGCCACCACTCGATTTCATCGGGGTCGAGACGATGATGCCTCCCAGCGGCTTTTACTTCGATCCGGGGACGATGGCGGTCGCGATCAAAGTCATCTTGCCTGCGGCGATCGTGCTCGGTTCGGCTTCGATGGCAACCGAACTCCGCATCGGCCGGACGGCGATGCTCGAGACGATCAACTCGAACTACGTCGAAACGGCCAGAGCGAAGGGGCTGTCCGAGCGAGTGATCATCTGGAAGCACGTCTTCCGCAACGCGTTGATCCCGCTGTTGCCCGTGATCACCAACGAAGCACTGCTGTTGCTCGGGGGGTCAGTCATCGTCGAGGTTATCTTCGGTATCAACGGGCTGGGACGGCTGTTCTTCCTCGCGGCCTACCAGGGTGATCTGCCGTTAGCTGGATCACTGATATTTATATTCGCCTTGATTACGATTTCGTTGAACATCCTTCAGGACTTCCTGTATACGGTTCTCGATCCACGAGTGGGGTACGAAACATGAGTATGGACGAATTCGACGACAAGACGCTTCGCGAACGCATCGCTGCAAACCCCCGGCCAGCACTACTCTGGCTAGCAGGATTGCTTGTGTTTATGCTGCTCGAACTCGGTCGGCTCGCCGCAGGACTCATCAACGCCGGGGAAGCGGCGCGGTTCGGGCTCGCTGGAGTCGCTGCAACACCGCCATGGGTTAGCCGAAACGTTACCGAGACTCTCGGGCCGGCCGCTGGAACCGTCGGGATGCTCCTAACGGCGGCGTTGTTGATCGCGGTTGCAGCAGTTTTCGTCAAACTCTTCATCCCTATCTCGATCGTCAAGAAGGTCGGGGCCGACCGTGGAACGGCGGTAGACGAGGTTCTCGAGCGTGCGCTGATTGCTGCGGGACTGGCAGTCGGTGTCGTGCTCGTCGTCTTCACGCCGGTCGGCGGCGGCCTCGAGCTGGCTATCGCCTGGTTAACGAACCGGGTCGAGTGGCTGTCTAACCTGCCGACGCTGACCAGTCCTGACACGATCCAGAACACCGGGCATCGGTCACCGGACGGCGGGTGGGAAGGAACCTTCCTCGGTCTCTCCCCGGGACAGGCCTGGGCAATCCGCGTGCTAGTTGTCTACGCCTACGCCTTCGCACTGCTGGCCTGGTTCTGGAAAGGATACACGATCTTCCGGGCGCATTACCGGGAGGCCGACTGGACGCCGCGTGACGACAGTATCAACCGGTTCCGAACCCACTACTGGGGAATCTTCGGCCTGGCCACCGTCTTCTGTTTCGTCGTGATGGCGCTCTGGGCACCAGCACTCGCACCAGTGTCCATCGAGGCGAATCACTACAACCCCTACGATCATCAGTTCGAGTACCTCGATGGTGAGACCGTGACGTCGATCACCCACGGGACGGCGAACCTACAGACCAGGTCGACGGGCGGTACCTCGAACGTTGGGCCGATGAGCTACGACCAGTACGACCGCTTCGCGCCGATGGGCACAACACAATCCGGGAAGGATTTGTTCACGTTCCTGGTATTCGGAGCTCGAACCTCACTGGTAATCGGTGTCGTTGCGATCGGTCTCGGCACGATGATCGCGTTGTCGCTGTCGCTGATCACGGCCTACTACAAGGGGGTCGCTGATCTCCTGACCGTGCTCGCCAGCGATACGATAATGACGATTCCAGGGTTCCTGCTGTTATTACTGGTCTCGGTGGTCTTCCAGCAAGCGAACCACCCGCTGGCGGCGATTTACGACGGTGGGTTGCTCATCGCGTTAATTCTCGCGCTGGTGTACTGGCCGGGACTGTGGCGGTCGATACGTGGGCCATCACTCCAGGTGGCCGAACAGGAGTGGGTCGACGCCGCGAAGAGCTACGGACAGAGTCCAGTAATGACTATGCGAAAACACATGGCTCCGTACGTCGCCGCTTACATCATGATCTACGCCTCGCTCCTGCTCGGTGCGGCGATCATTGCGACGGCGGCACTGTCGTTCCTCGGACTCGGCATCAACCCGCCGACGCCCGAGTGGGGACGCATCGTCAACGACGGACGCTCCTACGTCTCGACGTCCTCGTGGCACATCTCGACACTTCCAGGGATTCTGATCGTCCTCGTCGTGACCGGATTCAACGCCCTCGGTGACGGTATCCGGGACGCAATGGATCCGGAGAGCGATGTCGAAGCCGGCGAGGCCAACGCTGCGGCCGCCGGAGGTGGTGGATAATGTCGATGGAAACCCCCGCCGATCCCCTGACTGAACGATCCGAGCCGATCATCTCCGTTCGAAACCTGCAGACCGTGTTCTACACGGACAAAGAGGTTATCCGTGCGGTCGATGGCGTCTCGTTCGATATCGTTCCCGGCGAAACCGTCGGGATCGTCGGCGAAAGTGGCTCCGGAAAGAGCGTCACCGCGCGTTCGATCATGGGTCTGGTCGACAGCCCGGGTCGAATCAGCGAGACGAGCAGTATCCGGTTTACGCACCTCGAGACCGTTCGGGAGTTCGCTGCAAGATTCAGCGGGAAGACCGTCGACGTCGCGAGACTCGAGGAACAGTACGATCCGCAATCGCTGTTCGATCGATTGCCCGACGTGACGCCGGAGACGTTCGGGTACAGCGAGACCGAGGAAGCGACGCTCGCTGACTTCCTCGCAGCGGGTTATGGCGAGGATCTCGGGCTGGTCGCCGACGGAACGATCGACGAGGACGATTGCGTGTTCGTGACCGAAGGCGATCCCAACACGCCCGAACAGATCAAGTCCGGGTTCGTCGAGATTACCCGTCTCGAAGGACAATCCTTGCGAGCCATGCGCGGCGGCAAGATTGCCATGGTGTTTCAGGATCCCCTGACGAGTCTCAACCCCGTCTACACCGTCGGAAACCAGATCAAAGAAGCGCTCAGGCTCCATCAGGGAATGAGCGGTCGCGAGGCGACCAAGGAGGCGATTTCGCTCCTCGAGGACGTCGGGATTCCGGACGCGCGACGACGCGTCGAGGAGTATCCACACCAGTTCTCCGGCGGAATGCGCCAGCGAGCGGTGATCGCAATGGCGCTGGCCTGTGATCCGGAAGTGTTGATCTGTGACGAGCCGACGACGGCACTCGACGTGACGATCCAGGCCCAGATTCTCGAGTTGCTCGAGGATCTCCAGGCCAAACGGGATCTGGCGATTATGTTTATCACCCACGACATGGGCGTTATCGCAGACGTCTCCGAACGCGTGAACGTCATGTACGCCGGCGAGATCGTCGAAACCGCCGACGTCCACACGCTGTTTGGCGAGCCAAAACACCCCTACACCCAGGGGCTGCTTCGATCGATCCCGGGGAAACAGAGTGGGGATCGACTCGAGACGATCGAAGGCAACGTACCGACACCGAACGAGCCGGCGACCTACTGTCGGTTTGCCCCCCGGTGTCCGGAACGATTCGACTCCTGTGATGAGATACATCCAGTGCCAGTCGAAGTCGACGGCGAGTCGGAAGATCACACGGCCGCGTGTCTGTTGTATCCCGAAGGGTACTCGGAGATGCAGCGACTCGAGTGGCACTCTGAAGTCGAAGAACGCAGGGGTGATGATGCACAATGAGTCAGGAAATACTGGCGGACGAACACGAGGTAGCGAAAGAGGATGTGATGGTCGAAGTCGACGACCTTCGCACGTACTACGACACCGGCGGCCTCCTGGGTGGGAACCCGGTCAAAGCGGTCGACGGCGTCTCGTTCGATATCAGACGTGGGGAGACGCTCGGACTCGTCGGCGAATCCGGCTGTGGCAAGACGACACTCGGTCGGACTCTCGTCCAGCTCGAGGAAGCGACAGGCGGAGAGATTCGCTTCGACGGCACCGACATCACGACTCTAAGCGGTCCGGAACTCAAAGCCTGGCGACGCGACGCCCAGATCGTGTTCCAGGATCCCGACTCGAGTCTCAACGATCGGATGACCGTCGGTGAGATCGTTCGGGAACCCCTCGACGTCTTCGAATGGAAGACGCCGCGGGAGCGACGTCAGCGTGTTCGGGAACTGCTCGAGAAGGTCGGTCTTCAGCGAGAACACTACTATCGGTATCCTCACCAGTTCTCCGGCGGGCAACGGCAGCGAATCGGTATCGCCCGGACGCTGACGCTCGAACCGGAGTTCATCGTCCTCGACGAGCCGGTGTCGGCGCTCGACGTGAGTGTCCAGGCCGAGGTAATCAACCTGCTCGAAGATCTCCAGGAGGAGTTCGGGCTCACCTATCTGTTCATCGCTCACGACCTCTCCGTCGTGCGCCACATCTGTGACCGGGTTGCAGTGATGTACCTCGGGAACATCATGGAAATTGGGCCGACCGAGGAACTGTTCACCGATCCCTCGAATCCGTACACCCACGCGTTGCTGTCGGCGATTCCAGAGCCGGATCCCAGCGCATCGAAGGATCGGATCACGCTGCACGGCACGCCACCGAATCCGCGCCACCCGCCGGCCGGCTGTCCGTTCAGTACCCGCTGTCCAGCCTGGATCCGGCCAGAGGAGTACGAACACCTCGACGACGAACTCTGGACGCAACTGAACACGCTCAGGGAGATCCTCCGCGAGCGCAAACGAACCGAACGGACGGTGACCGACCGGATCCGAGATTTGCTCGGCAAGGAACCCCGTCTCGGGACGGTCGACGAAATTTACGAGGAGCTCTTCGGCGAGATATCCGTCCCCGACGAGGTCGAAGGCATCCTATCGAACGTTGCAGACGACGTTCGGGAAAACGACGAGGGTGCCGCCCTCGAGACGTTGAACGATGCGTTCGGCAGCGTTTGTGACTCCGAAACGCCCGAGTTCTACGAGGTCAGTGAGTCAGGTAGGAAAAGCTTCTGTCACCGTCACGCGCCCGAACATGAAGAGCCGGGGCCAGTTCTCGACGCTCGGCATCGGTGATTGGACGTGTCAGGGAGTCGTTTTCGTGAACAGTTGCGAATCGCCTCCCTGGTCGTCATCGATACGGTCACCTATGCGAGCGTCGTCGTGGCCGTCATCACAGTACTCGCACTGACTCTTGGCATTGCGACTGGCGGTGGATTCCTCCGTGGGAAGTACATCCTGTTCATACTCGGATTCATCCTCATGGCCTACTCGGTAATTCGGTTGTGGCCGTCGAAGCCCGAGACCGCGAACGACGCTGAAGCAGATCAGTTTCATGGATCCGAAACGCCCACGTATAGCACCGTCGCCGACCAAACACGGTTCCAAACGTTTGTCCGGGCGTTACCACCGCTTCGCTGGGTCGCAGTGCCGCCGTCGAACTGGCGGCTTTCCCCGCCGACGAAACTATTCGTGAGCAGCCTCGGCGTCCTCTTCGTCTCCTATCTAATGGAAACCTGGTTCGGTATCGTTTGAGGACGCGACCGACGACGGCGCTCGAGAAGCGATGTTACCTCGAAACCATTAACAGGCTTTGAAACGGAATTCGTCCATGGACGAGGCCGAGGACGACAGCCTGGGAATGCGTCGAACGTCTGGTGCGCTCAAACAGGCCTGGAAACAGACCAACGAGGAGATGCAGGCTATGGCTGACGATCGTCGCGAAGACGGGTGGGAGGTAACGACGGTTCCGACGGTTCACACCTCGGTCGTCCCGCGTGACGCCGGCGACGACGACCGGTTTGGGTTCGTGTACGTGGTGCCGAACAACCACGCCGACGCGTTCACCGACGCGTTCGAACGCGGCACGTTCGGAACCTACGAAGCCTACCAGAACGAGACGAACAACGTGACCTTCCTGGTCACCGAATTACTCGATCCGGACGAAGAGATCGCCATCTTCGTCGCCAGTTCCTACGAGACCAAGTACTTCCAGCCGCTCATACCCGCAATTCTCGAAGAGGAGGCGATGTTCTCCCACTTCAAGTTGATCAATGGCGACGTGCTCGGAACCGTTCGACACGACGAGTACGAGCCGCTGGTACCCGAATCGATGTCGGTGTAAGCGAACCGCCGGATTCCACTCGAGATCGAGCGATTCGACCGACCAGCGGTCTACCGTCACCACCGACCGTTTCCGGTATCCCCAGTGACATCGACTTGCCGACTTGAGAACGGCGCGAGTGCGGAGAAGGAAGCCCGAGACGGAGGAGTGACGGAGAGTCGGGAGGGGCCAGAATTCAGCCACCGACGGTCGAACTGTGGGTTACACGAATAACACGAATAGTGGCAGCCGACACGCGAGTTTCGGTTGATTACAGCGTCGACGGTTTACTCGAGGACGACCAGCGTGTCGCCCATGTCGACGCTCTGGCCTTCCTCGACGGCGACCTGTGCGACCGTGCCACCCTTAGAGGCGACGATGTCGTTTTCCATCTTCATCGCCTCGAGGACGACCACGACGTCGCCGGCGGCGACCTCGTCCCCCTCGTCGACTTCGACGGAGAGAATCGTTCCCTGCATTTCGGCGTCGACAACTTCACCGTCGCCCTGGATCTCGACATCCTCTGAAGAGCTGCCCCCTGCGGGTTGGGGCGCGCTCGCGGCCGGACTGTTGCCACCATTTCCACCGGCCGGGAAGGCACCACCTCGATCCTCGAGATTGACGTCGAACCGTTTGCCGTTGACCTCGACGGTGAATTCGCGTTCGACGACCTCATCGCCGTCGCCAGCGGCTGAATCGGACGATCCCCACTGCTCCTGGGCCTCCTCGAATCGGCTGCGGTCGATCTCTTCGTCCAGATACTTCGTGGTGTGGGTACCCGCAACGAAGCGCTCGTCGGTCAACATGAGACGGTGGAACGGGACGATAGTGGTGATACCCTCGATCTCGTACTCCGCGAGCGCCCGCAGCGAACGCTCGATACACTCTTCGCGATCCTCGCCCCAGACGATGAGCTTCGCGATCATCGAGTCGTAGTCGGTGACGAGTTCGTCTCCCTGGCGCAGGGCGTCGTCGAGCCGGACACCAACGCCGCCCGGCGGGTTGTACGTGGTCAGGGTACCGCCGGTCGCTGGCTGGAAGTCCTTCGCGGCGTTCTCGGCGTTGATACGGAATTCGATCGCGTGGCCGTCGATCTCGACGTCGTCCTGTGCGAAGTCGAGTTCTTCACCGGCGGCGACCCGGATCTGGCGTTTGACGATGTCGATTCCAGTAATCTCCTCGGTCACGCAGTGTTCGACCTGAATCCGGGTGTTGACCTCGAGGAAGTAGAAATTTGCGTCCGGGCCGAGGACGCCATCGCGCCCAAGTTCTTCCTCGACGAGGAACTCGACGGTGCCGGCGTTGACGTAGTCTGCAGCGGCCACCCCACGTCGGGCAGCGTCGCCGATCCGTTCCCGGAGTTCGTCGGATAGTGCTGGCGACGGCCCTTCCTCGATGACTTTCTGATGGCGGCGCTGGAGCGAGCAGTCGCGCTCGCCGAGGTGACGGACGCTGCCATGTTCGTCGGCGATGATCTGTACCTCGATGTGGCGGGGGTTCTCGAGGTAGCGCTCGAGGTACACCGAGTCGTTACCGAAGTAGGCCTCGCCCTCGCGTTGTGCGCTCTCGAGCTGATCGTCGACCTCGCTCTCGTCTTCGACGACTTTCATCCCGCGACCGCCGCCGCCACCCTCGGCTTTGATCGCGATAGGATAGCCGTGTTCCTCGCCGAAGGCGCGCACTTCGTCGGGATCGGTGACGGGCTCGGTCGTCCCGGGGACGATCGGAACCTCCGCGTCGGCCATGATCGTTCGGGCTTTCGTCTTCTCCCCGAGGGACTCCATGGCATCACTCGAGGGGCCGATCCAGGTGATCCCATCTGCTTCCTCGACTTTCCGGGCGAACTCGGCGTTCTCCGCGAGGAAACCGTACCCTGGGTGAATCGCGTCGGCGTCGGCCTTGCGAGCCGCCTCGAGAACGGCTTCGTGATCGAGGTAGGAGTCGGCAGCGCGGGCAGGGCCGACGTTGTAGGCTTCGTCAGCGTACCGGACGTGTCCGCCGTGTTTGTCCGCATCGGAGTAGACGGCGACCGTGCTGACGTTCAATTCCTCGCACGCTCGCATCACTCTGACGGCGATCTCGCCCCGGTTGGCCACCAGAACCTTCCTGAACATTCGTGTATGGACAGTCGAAAAGGTGCTACCTTACTTTTTCGCAACTGATTTCGTTATTCAATTGTCAGGTGACCACGGGGTTTGGCCGTACGATCCCCTTGAGTTCGTGACTAGAGTGATTCGAATACGGCAAAATCGCCGAACGCTGGAGACAACACGATCTGTGCTGGCTCATAACGTACCCCGACATCGGCGACCTGCCGGGGAAGTGACTCTCCAAACCTCGAGCACGAACGCCCAAACTTTTCTCGCCGCACTCGAGTGTCGATGTATGGAACGTGTCGATCCACGTGAACGATTCCCGGATCTCATCGAGAACCGTGTGACTCGGGACGTCGACGCTGAAACCTACGACGCACTGGGGGACTCCGAAGCGTACACAGCCGGATGGGTGGTAGTGGGGGTCGTCCTCGATCCGCTCGAGCGAGTCCTCCTCGCGTACCATCGGGACGACGAGGCCTGGCTGCTTCCGGGCGGTAGCGTCCACACGGACGAATCGCTACGTGAGGCCGTCGTGAGAGAGGTTGCGGAAGAAACCGGCGTTCAGGTCGAGCCAGTGCGACCGTACGCCATCGTCGAAAACGTCGTCCAGAACGACGCCCGTGCGCGTTCGTTCACCGTCGTTTTCTTCTCGGCCGACGCGACGTCGACGGCGATCGGAACCGATCTGGGGGAACCGGGTGAACCGATCGATCGGGCGGATTGGTTCACAGAGCTTCCCGAGGCGGTGATCGAACGAGCGCTCGCAAAACGGGTGCTCGAGCGCGTTCGATCGTAACGGAGCACCGGTAGCAAGCGATGTTCGACAGGATTCGTGACGAGACCAGCGGTTCAGAAGCGATCGGCGCGACTCGCTGCCGACCACGGATTCGTCGGTGCTCGAGACGGGACGCGTACAGTGCGTCCCTGGTGGGCCTCGAGACGGCCGGTAAACGACCAGCGGTTGCCCTCCCAGGTGTCGACCTCGTCGCTCTGTGCGGCCGCTCGCTCGAGATCCTGCAAATGTGCGCCGATGGCAGCGACGATGGCAGCCGCTTCTTCGGTCGACGCGTCGTCCGGGAGCGTGACCGAGATGGCTTCGTCGAGGGCGACGGTGGCCGGTGGTACGTCTCCGACCGGATCTGGCTCGTCCAGTGAGTCGCTCTGACCGGTATCGGCGTCGAAGCCGGATTCGCCGTCGGAGGCGTGTGATTCGTTCGTCGTCATTACAGGGGGATGTTCCCGTGTTTCTTCGACGGCGTGTCCTCGCGTTTGGTCTCGAGCATCTCGAGGTCGTTGATGAGCCGCGGTCGGGTTTCGGTCGGCCGGATCACGTCGTCGAGGAAGCCCTTGTCGGTCGCCGTGTAGGGGTTGGCGAACTCCTCGCGGTATTCCTCGATCAGTTCCTCACGGAGGGCGTCGGGGTCGTCGGCCTCCTCGAGTTCGTTTCGGTAGAGGATGTTCACGGCACCTTTCGGCCCCATGACGGCGATTTCGGCCGTCGGCCAGGCGTAGTTGACGTCGGCACCGAGGTTCTTCGAGGCCATCACGCAGTAAGCCCCGCCATAGGCCTTTCGCGTAATGACGGTCAACAGTGGCACCGAGGCCTCGGAGTAGGCGTAGAGGAGTTTCGCACCGTGTCGAATAATCCCGCGGTGTTCCTGGTCCGTTCCGGGCATGTAGCCGGGGACGTCGACGAACGTGACGATCGGAATGTTGAACGAGTCACAGAAGCGGACGAATCGCGATCCCTTCATCGACGCGTCGACGGTGAGCGTCCCGGCGTTGACCCGCGGCTGGTTGGCGACGACACCGACCGACCGGCCGTCGAGATGTGAGAAGCCGACGACGATGTTCTTCGCGTAGTTTTCTGCCACCTCGAAGAACGATCCCTCGTCCATCACTGACTCGATGACGTCGGTCATGTCGTACGGTTTCTGCGGGTTGTCGGGGACGATGGACTCGAGCGCGTCGTCTCGGCGGTCGGGATCGTCCCACGGCTCGACGCGCGGAGGATCCTCGACGTTGTTCTGGGGGAGGTACGAGAGGAGACGACGAATGTCGTCGAGAGCCTGTTCCTCTGAATCGCAGGCAAACTGCGCCACACCGGTGTTGTTCGCGTGGGTGAGCGCGCCGCCAAGTTCCTCGTGGGTGACGTCCTCGCCCGTAACCGTCTTCGTGACGCCCGGGCCGGTGATGTACATGTGGCTGGTGTCCTTCACCATGAAGATGAAGTCCGTGATCGACGGCGAGTAGACCGCCCCGCCGGCACACGGCCCCATGATCGCCGATATCTGAGGCACGACGCCGCTCGCTTCCTGGTTCCGTCGGAAGATTTCGGTGAACCCGGCCAGGCTCTTGACCCCTTCCTGGATGCGGGCTCCCGCGGAATCGTTGAGCCCGACGATGGGAGCGCCGACTTCCGTCGCCATGTCCATCACCTTGGTCACCTTTTCGGCGAACACCTCGCCGAGGGAGCCGCCGAATACGGTGAAATCGTGTGCGAAAACGAAGACTTTCCGGCCGTTCACGTCGCCGTAGCCCGTCACGACGCCGTCGCCCAGAATCTTGCGCTCTTCCATCCCGAAATTCTGCTCCTGGTGGGTGCGAAGCTGGTCGAACTCGGTGAACGTATCGTCGTCGAGGAAGTACTCGATGCGCTCCCTGGCGGTCATCTTGCCCTTCTCGTGCTGGCGTTCGATTCGGGCTTCCCCGCCGCCGAGTAACGCCTCCTCACGGAGCTCCTCGAGTTCATTGATGCGTTCTTCCATCGTCATAGCTCTACACACCCATATCGGCTCATTGCCCGAGGTAACGTAAAGGGGCACAAAAAGCGTTCTGGAGCAAGGTCGATGCCGCCAGGTGATCGGTGTGTCTGGGTTTTCATCGGGTAATAACAACAGAAACCGTTCACACACTGATCGAAGATCTTCCTGCAAGTAACGACTTTGAGTGGGTGCTATGGGGTCTGGAAGTGGCTGTACTATTCCTGAATCTGTACGACACCAAGTGGGCTTAACGATTGGGCCTGAGGATACATAACAGTCTACTCGTCAGTTACAGGTGGGATAACTGCCAGCAACCCACACAACCTTTAAATAGCCATTCGATCTTTACAGTAAAACATGGCACGAATCAACAGGCGAAAGGTGCTCACTGGGGTTGGAACTATTGGTGGATTGACCATTGCGGGTTGTATCGGCGAGGACGACCCAGTCGGGGACGACACAACGGACGATACCGACGACACCGACGATACCGACGACACCGACGATACCGACGACACCGACGATACGGTGGATGCACCAGGGACGGATCCAGACGAACGTGACGTAATGCATGCAATCCTGCAACCCGAAACCGGCGACCTCGGGGAACTGGGAACCCCGATTGCGGATGCCGCCGAATTGCCGGCCATCCAGCTTGCAAACGAAGGAAGCCCAGTCACTGTCGACGTCATGCGAGAGGACAGTCAGACCGAGTCAGAGCCCGGAATCGCTCGGGCAGAAGACATCGTTGCTGCCGGTTATCCGTCGTTTACCGGCGCCGCAGCATCCGACGTGACGATTCCGGTTGCAGAAAGTGTCGCCATCCCTAATCAAGTAGTAATGATTTCGCCGGCGAGTACCGCTCCCGCGATCACCGAGTTAGATGGGAACTACGTACTTCGAACCGCACCGAGTGACGCGCTCCAGGGCGCAGTGATGGCTGAAGTCGGATTCGAAGACCAGGGATGGGAAACTGCGGCGTCGTTGCACTTGAACGACGCCTACGGGCAGGCACTCGCCGAAGAGTTCCGTAACGGCTTCGAGGAACTCGGCGGTGAGGTTCTCGACGAGGTGCCGTTCGAACCGGAACAGGCGTCGTACACGTCCGAGATTGAGTCGGCACTTACCGGCGATCCAGACTTCCTGATGATCGTCGCGTTCCCGGTCAGTGGGATCCAGATGTTCCGTGACTTCTACGGTGATTTCGACGAAATTCCGGTGATGGTCACCGACGGTCTGATCGAGCCCGACCTTCCGAACGACGTCGACAATCCGATGGACAATGTCATCGGTACGTCACCGGCTGCGGCCGGGCCAGAAGCCGACGCGTTCGCTGACCTCTACGAGGAGGAGTACGGAACCAGCCCGGGCGTCTTCAACGCACAGGCCTACGACGCCAGTGCGGTACAAATCCTTGCGAACCTTCGGGGTGGCGACAACGACGGCGAGGTAATTAGCCAGCAGATCCGCGAAGTAACGAGCGGGGGCGGCGAGGTCGTCGGACCATCGAACTTCGCCGAAGCTGTCGACCTCGCCGCCGATGGCGAGGAAATAGAGTATCAGGGCGCCTCGAGTCCAGTCGTATTCGACGAGAACGGCGACATGACGTCCGTCGCATACGACATCCACGAATTTGGCGATTACGAGATCGAAGTCGTCGATACGGTGGATTTCGAAGCCGAGTAGGCTGTCGTTCCTGAAACTTCAATTTTTCAGAGACGTTCGAGTAGAGACTCCGTCGAACCAACTACCCACCTAGGAAGTCCCGGCGAACTTGTTCGTCCGTGAGCAGGGCTTCTCCGGAGTCTTCGTACCGGTTTCGTCCTTGTACCAGGACGTAACCCCGGTCACACCGGCTAAGAGCCTCTTTGGCGTTCTGTTCAACCATGAGAACCGCCGTTCCGGCTTCGTTGATTATATCGACCCTATCGAACATATCGTCGACGAGGTCGGGCGCCAGCCCTGCGGAGGGCTCATCGAGCAACAGCAGATCTGGCTCGAGCATTAGCGCCCGGCCCATCGCGACCATCTGTTGTTGCCCACCACTCATACTCCCAGCTTTCTGATCCTGTCGTTCCTCAAGCACGGGGAACCGATCGAACACGGCTTGGAGAGCGACCTGGGGAACCTCATCCAGGATGTACGCCCCCATCTCGAGGTTCTCTCGCACGGTCAAACTCGAAAAGACGTTGTCGTTCTGGGGAACGTAGCCGATCCCGTGGGTGATGATCTCGTTCGGATCGAGGCCGCTGATCTCGGTGTCCTTGAACGTCACCTGACCGCCCATGTGTGTCGTCAACCCGAATACCGATTTCATCACCGTCGATTTACCCGCACCGTTTGGCCCGACGACTGTAACGTACTCGCCATCGTCAACGCTCAGATCGACGTCGTAGAGTACCTGCAGATCACCGTATCCTGCATCGAGCGAGGAAACCTCGAGCATCAGATATCACCTCCGAGGTACGCATCGATTACCTGTTCGTCTTCTTGAATCTCTTCGGGTCGCCCCTCAGAAAGTACCTGACCCTGGTGCATCACAATCACGTGTTCACAGTTTTCCATAATGACGTCCATGTCGTGTTCGACCAGCAGGAATGAGTAGCCCTCCGCCCGCAGGTCGTGAATACGTTCGAGCAACTTTTTCTCCAGTGATGGGTTGACCCCGGCCATCGGTTCGTCGAGCAACAGCATCTCAGGATCGGTTAACAGTGCGCGAGACAACTCGAGGAGTTTGCGCTGTCCGCCTGAGAGATTACCGGCTTCCTCGTGGGCGAGGTGATCGATCTCGAACAGTTCGAGCGTCTGCCACACTCGCTCGAGCAATTCGCGTTCCTCGGTGACGACCTCGTTCCGGACGATAGGTGCGACCGACCGCCAGAGGGATTCTCCCTTCTGATCGCCGAACGCCAGCAACATGTTCTCGAGGACGGTCATTTCGCTGAGTTCGCGAGCAATCTGGAATGTCCGAACGAGTCCTCGGTTGGCGATCTGGTTTGGTTTGAGACCGGTGATGTCCTCGCCTTCGAAGATGACTTGACCGGAATCTGGGCTATGGACGCCCGTGATCAGATTGAACGTCGTCGACTTGCCGGCTCCGTTCGGACCGATCAAGCCGGTGATCGTTCCCCGTTCGACCGCGAAACTCGTTCCGTCGACGGCGACCACACCGCCGAACGTCTTCGTGAGGTTCGAAACACGGAGGGGCGTATCCGAGGGCTCCGTCGACCTCGACGACTGTTCGTCCACCTCGATATCACTCATCGGTCTCACCCCCGTCGGTGGCCTGGGGATTCGGAGTGGCGGACGTCGGTGACCGCTCGTGGCGGAGATCGATTGGCGATGCCGGCTCGTTGCGGTGTCCGAGCAAGCCGTCTGGCCGGTAAATCATTAAGAGGATCAGGATGATCCCGAAGATAATGAACCGGATGTTCGGAAGTTCACCGATCACGTAACCAAGCAACGGCAACGGATCGAGGCTCCCCAGGCTCACGACGCCATCATAGACAGTGGTGGGTCTCGGCAGATCCACGTTCTGACGGACAATCCGTTGCACGTACGGTGGCCCTTCGAGCAGAAGCCCAACGAAGACGAGGCCGCCGATCACGCTTCCCGTGTTCGATCCAGCACCGCCGATGATCAGTGCGATGAAGATGTAGAACGTGACGATCGGCATGAAGGCGTTGGGGTCGACGTAGCCGTTCCGGCCCTGCCAGAAGATTCCTGCCAGTCCCATGATGGCACACCCCAGGACGAACACCTTGATCTTCACCGCATTCGTATTTTTCCCCAGAGATTTCGCGGCAAGTTCGTCCTCCCTGATCGCCTTGAGTACGCGCCCGAACGGGGAGTTGCCGGTTCGCACGAGCAGCCAGAATACCAGCGCGACGAGCAGGATCATCGCCATCGTGTAGATCCAGTTCTCGACCATCGTCCGCTCGAGGCCGAGCGCATTCGTTATCGTGAGCAGCTGATAGCCGAGGATGTTGGTTCCGTTCTCGATGTCACCGCCTCGGTAGAGAACCCAACTCGGGATAACCGAATCGAGTCTGGCGAAATTGATACCGGCACCGCCACCGGTTCCCAACTCCCGTCCGAGCACGGTGAACTCGCGCAACGTGCCTGAGGTGATCAGCAATCGGATCACCTCGGCGAACGCCAGCGTCACGATAGCGAAGTAATCGGCCCGAATACGAAGCGCTGGCAATACGACGACGAGGCCGACGAGGCCGGAAACAGCCATCCCGAGCAAAATCCCAACAGGGATGGGAAGGCCAAGGCCGGGCGTTCCGGTCGCTCCAGGATCGACGGGTGCAGTCGCGATGGCCATCGTGTATGCTCCCACTGCCATGAACCCGGCCACGCCGATGTTGAACAGACCGGTGTATCCCCAGTGGAGGTTGAGCGCGAGAACCAACAATATGTACGCTGCCGACAGGAAGGTCACCGTCCGCAACGTTCGGGTAACCCCGCTAAAGCCGAATCCGGTGATGAGGCCGAGAGTTCCGATCAACGCGTAGACACCGAGCAAGGTGGCGATGATGAGCAACAGATCCGATTTCCAGCGCGGGAGGGCCTCGATTCGATCACGGGTACTCCGGCCGTCACCGCCCTCTGATCCCGTGTCGGACGTGTCGTTTGTCATGCGGTTTCAACACCTCCGAACAGACCTTGTGGTCGGTAGATCAGGATCAGGATCATCAACAGGAATGCCGCAACCCTTGTCAAATCGCCAGAAATCCAGACCAGCATCATATTGTCCGCCATGCCGATGATCAGGCCACCAGCAATAGCACCGTATATCGATCCGATCCCGCCAAGGATGACCGCGGCGAAAATCAATAGCAACAGGAACCAACCGGTATTGAAATTCAACGTTTCCTGCTCGAGGACGATCAGGTAGCCGGCCATGCCCGTCAGTCCGGCTCCAATCACCCACGTCGCCAGGATGACACGTTCCGTTGGAATCCCGGTAACCATCGCCAGATCTCGGTTATCAGCCATCGCCCGCATTGCCTTACCGAGTTTTGTGTGCTGTAACAGCAAGTGGAGGCCAACCATCAGCATCACAGCCGAGACAACTAGCAGGAGTTGGTGAAGGGCAACTGAACTCGTCCAGAAGAGAAGATCAAGACCAAATACAGGGATCTCATCGACCCGCGGTGAACTCCGAACGACCCCCCGTGTTCGCTCTCCGAAAAAGAACACGATGATGTACCGTAACGCGAGTGCCACACCGACACTTGCGATCAACAGCGGAATCCCGCCGGCGTTTCGCATCCGCTTATAAACGAGTCGATCGATCGCTAGGGCGACGAGAATCGTAGCGACCGCGGCAAAAATCAATCCGCCGATGATCGCCACCGGTTCGGCGTAGATTTGCAGGTTGAGTTCACGAGCGGACGTTCCACGGTCGGCATTTAACAAGAGCCGTGAGCCAAGCCCCGCTGTACCAATGCCGCCGATGATCCATGCGACCGCCCAGCCACTGAACGCACCGGTCGTAACGAGATCACCATGTGAGAAATTGGCAAATCGAAGGATACTATAGGTCATCGACAGGCCGACAGCTGCCAGGCCGATAACCAAACCGTCGACCAGGCCACGCCAGAGGTATGTTGAAAACGTCGAGAAACCGACGTCGCCGACGAGGAGCCGTCTGAAGAGATCAAGAATTAGTACCCCAACACCAGCCACCAGGAGCAACCCGAGCCGTTCCTCCCACGTGAGGTTCGACACGGGCACTCGAATGCTTTCGAATGCCATTATGAATAGGTATCCGTAGCTATGAGTGATATACTTCACGCTATGTGTTAGTATGCTTCCCGGTTCCTGTGTGCGTATCGCACGATGAATTCACGATTACTACCGCATGTTGTCACCGGTAGCATCGCAAATCGATCACATACCGTCCGAAATCGTTGAGTAATGGATGGACGTGCTGTCGTGATATCTTACCTGTGGACAGCTACGCCTCACCGTACACCGGAACCGCCGCACCACTGGTCACGCTGGCACCGTCGCTACACAAAAAGGCCATCACGTCCGCGATGTCGGCTGGATCGACCCACGAGTCGTGATCGGCGTCGGGCATCATCTCCCGGTTCATCGGCGTGTCGATCACGCTCGGCATGACGCAGTTGGCTCGAACCGACCCCAAATTCTCTTCGGCGAGCGTCTCCGTCAGAATGCGGATTCCTGCCTTGGTGATCCGGTAGGGGCCGTCCCCGGAGCCACCCTCGAGCCCCGATCGGGCACTCACGCTCACGATCGACCCCGACGTCTCCTGGAGGTGCGGGAGGACGTGTTTCGACGCCAGAAATGCCGTCTTGAGGTTGACGTCGAGCAGGAACTCGAATTCCTCGAGATCGGTCTCCTCGACGTGGCTGCCGCCGCGCCAGGTGCCGGCGATGTTCAGCAGGTGGTCGATCCGTCCGTGGTCGTCGACGATGGTTTCGACGACGTCCGCGACGGCGGACTCCTCGGTCAGATCGGCCTGGTAAAAGTGTGCTGGCGATTCGGACTCGAGCTGGGTCTCGTCGTCTTCGGGTGTGCGAACGTCGACGGCACAGACGGTGGCACCTGTCTCGCGAAAGCGTTCGACGGCAGCAGCGCCGAGTGCCCCGCTCGCGCCGGTGACCACTGCGACGGTTCCCTCGAAATCGATCATTGGGCTGGCCATACGGGGGACTCATCGTCCAGGGGAATCAAACTGCTGGTCGTCTGCGTTAGCGGTATCTGATCGACAGTTGGGTGGTGGCTCCCTCGAGCGACCAGCGACCAGCGACCAGCGACCAGCGACCAGCGACCAGCGACCAGCGACCAGCGACGATCACAAGCAGTTGGAGATCCCGTCGACGCACTCCCGAGGGCCTCGTCCGGACAAGCTTTCAAGCCATCTCGCGATGTATCCCCGACGAATGCGACTGATCGCTCACCGCGGCTTCGCCGCCACGGCCCCCGAAAACACGATCGGTGCCCTCCAGTCCGCCGCCGAAGTCGCCGACGCCGTCGAGTTCGACGTCCGTCGGTGTGGCTCCGGCGAACTGGTCGTCTTCCACGACGAAACCCTCGAGCGAGTCACCGACGGAACCGGGGCCATCGCCGACACGCCGCTCGAGGAACTCCAGCAACTGACCGTCCTCGATTCCGATGAGCCGATTCCGACGCTGGAGGCCGTTCTCGAGGCGCTTCCGTCATCGGTCGAGGTCAACCTCGAGATGAAGGCACTCGGTATCGCCGAGGACGTCCTCGAGGCCCTCGAGAGTACGGGAATCAAAAATCGCGTGGTGACCACGTCCTTCCTGACACCGGAACTTCGACGGCTTCGTGAACTCGAGCCGAGTCAGCCGACGGGTTTGCTCGTCAGCCGACGGCTCGTCCATCCGGTGACGACCGCGGTCGAACTCAACTGCGACGTGATCGGCGCGAACTACTGGCGGTGTCTGAGCACGACACTTGTGCCGCGGGCGAAAACAGTCGCCCTCGAGGTACACGCGTGGTCGATCGAGCGACCAATCGTGGCTCACCTCCTTGGGTATCGAGGCGTCGACTGTATCTCCGCCGATCGGCCGCTGTCAGTGTGAAGGCGATTCGGAGACGGCGTCCGTCACCGGTCGTTGTCCATCCTCTTCACCGAGGTCGTCAGTCAGCGGCCACCGTTGGTCGGACGTCATCTCGAGATCGGTCTCACGTAGCGTCTCGAGATGGTCAGTGACGATGCTGGGTCGGTGTTCGGCGATCCGTTCCAGACACGTCAGCAACGAGTCGGTCGTCTCCGAGTCCGGTTCCGTCTCGGTTTCCAGAAACGAGACGATCGCCGGCACCGAGGGTGCGACGTCAGCGGCCGATTCGGCTGCCAGTGTCTCGAGACAGTAGGCGACGTCAGCGTCGACGCTTGCGCTCGAGTCCCCCAGGATCGATCGCAACACCGGCACCGTCGGCAGGCACTGCTCCGGGTGTTCGTCGACCGTCTCGCGAATTGTCTCCACAGCCTTCATCCGTGTTTCCCCGTCCGTCCCGTTCAGTCGGGCTAGTTCCCGGCCGAGGTCGAACGTGGGTGATTCGTCTGTTCGTCCCCCGTTTGCATGTCCTCCCTCCCCCTGCATACACGACTGAACGTTTTAGAACGAGAGCATAAGCATTGTGGCTAACAAGTGCTCGTGAAAGCACGTCGCTACCGGTAGTGATCGGCAGCACTCGCCAGCGTACTGATCGCCGGGATTGTACTCGGCGACGGAACCACAAAACGGTTCGTTCGAGTGGTCACTCGAGGGGCGCGATCACACGAACGCCGATGTGACCGTACCCTCGAACTAATCGGCACTGGGACTGACGGTCGTCACGTGACGTTCCGGAACCGTTCCGTCTTCGTTCCAGCCGCGGGCATCGTAGTACTCCTGGACGGCCTGCTCGAGATCCGGGAGTTCGTAGGGCGTCCAGTCGTCGTCGACGTCGAATCCACGCTCGTTGTTGAAGTGGCGTTCGCGTTCGACGGTCGCCGCGCCAACGGACAACAGTTCGTCGAAGTCGGCGTCGAAGAGTTCCTCTAGGCGCTCGTCGGTGACGTAGTCGCCGCCAAAGGCACAGACCACGCCAGAATCCCGGAACGCATTGCGGTTTTCCTGTTCGACGAGCGTCTCCGCTTTGCCGAGCGTCCCCTCAGGATCGAGTTCACCGCTGTACTCGAGGCCGAGCATCCCGGCGTACATGTGGTCGGCACCACGGTTGGCGACCGCATAGGAAAGTCCCTGGCCGTGGAGGACGCGACCGTCGTGAGCGGCGAACTCCATCCCCTTGACTGTGTAGTCCTCGACACCGAGGTCGTCGTGACACCGGTGAACGCCTTCGGCGAGCGTGTCGCCGATTCCGTCCCGATAGGCGATCTGTTCGGTAATTTCGTGGGCGAGGTCGGCGTCGCCGAATGCGTCCTCGCTCTTGAGGTAGGCCGCGACGGTGACGCCAGCGGAGATGGTGTCCATCCCCAGCGTGTCACACAGCTCGTTGCTCTGCATCACGTCGACGATGTCGCCAATGCCCTGCATGGAACCACAGGCGTAGACGGTCTCGAACTCCGGCCCTTCGGTCTCGAGGCCGGTCTCCTCATCTCTCGTGGGGAGTTTGCACGCGTAGGCACAGGCCGAACAGGCCCCACGCTTGTACTTCTTCTCCTCGACGGCGTTGCCTCCGATGTCGGCGGCGTGCTCGAACTCGTAGTCCTCGAAGTACCGCGTCGGCAGCGAGAAGTTGTCGTTGATGAACTCCGTGCCGCCGGTCGTCCCCTGGCGTTTCATCCGATCGTCGGATTCGGCAGCCTCCCGATGGACGTCCATCTGGACGGCGGGGAACTCGACGGTGGGTGCGGAATCGCCCTCGAACGTGACGCACTTGACGTTCTTCGAACCGAGAACGGCACCCAGCCCCCCACGGCCGAACGCCCGCGAGTCGAAGGTCATCACCGAGGCGAACCGCACGAGATTCTCGCCGGCCGGCCCGATCGCGATGCAGTTCTCGGGGCCGAGATCACGCGTCCGTTCCATGTAGTCGGAAACCTCTGGAACGAGGGCGTTCTCGAGTTCCGGCACGGACTCGAACTCGACACCGTCGTCGGTGACGTGGATCGCGAGCAGGTCGTCGCTCTCGCCGACGAGCTCGAGGACGCTAATTCCGGTTCCGACGAAATTCCTCGAGAGGTAGCCCCCGGCGTTGGTCGAAACCAGGCCGTCGGTCAACGGCGAAAGTCCGGTCATGTTCATCCGTCCCGTGAAGGACATCTGGCTCTGCTGGAGCGGCCCCGTCGAGAGGTACGCTCGGTTCTCCGGGCCGAAAGGGTCGGCGTCGAACGGAATCCGGTCGTGAGCGAGCGCGGTGGCCGTCGCCCGGCCGCCGACGGTCGCCTCGAGCACGTCGTCGATATCGATCCGACTGGCGCTCCGGTCGCTCACGTCGACCGAAAGCAGTGGCCCCTGTGCGTGGCGCATGTCGTGACGTTATGAACCCAGAACCTTAGCTATGTCCGAGTCGGCATGGCTGTTCGGTACATTCGTCACCAGCAACTGGCGGTCAGTCCTCGCGGTCTCCGGTGAGACGAACGGCCCGACCGACTCGGTTCGTCGGGCAATCGTCGCCGCTCGAAGGAGGTACGCAATATAGACGGTCAGTGGGGGGTAGGATCACGCCGATTCCGATTCTGAACTATCTGGCGGATGATCTTCACCGGTCTCGAGCGTCGGCATCCGAAACTGCTGAGGGGTCGTTCCCGGCACTGGCGTCACTGCCAGTGGCCAGTTCCTGTTGTCGTTCGATGACACCCTCTGTCCAGGTTCCCCGGAGGAAGTAGAGTCCGGCGAGGACGACCATACAGACGTTGGCGATGGCCTCGCCGTACCAGATACCGGTCGCGCTGAGTCCCAGTGGAACGGCCAGCGTGTAAGCGAACGTGGCCCGGAAAATGATGAAACCGATAATGGCAAACGCCATCGCGACGCGCGTACTCCCGCTGCCGCGGAATCCACCCTGGATGACGTAGAAGACACCCAGGAAAACGTACGAGAGGCTCACGATCTGCAGGTACTCGCCGCCGATGTCGACCACCGTCTCGGCACCCGGCCCGGCGACGAAGATGTCGACGATCGGGTACGCGAAGGCGAACACCACGACAGTAAAGAGGAGAAGCGCCCCGGTAATGAGGACGATCCCGGCGTACACGCCCCGCTTTGCCCGTTCGACCTGTCGCGCGCCGAGGTTCTGGCCGACGACGGTTTCGACCCCTCGGGCCAAGCCGAGTGCCGGAAGGACGACCATCGAGGTGATACGCGACCCGATACCGTACGCAGCGACGGCTTCGGCACCTGCGAGTGCGACGAGGGCGGTGAGGATAGTCACGCTCGAGGCCTTGGTGCTCACCTCGACGCTGGCGGGGGCGCCGATGGTGACGATTTTCTTCACCGTCCGCCGCTCCAGGAGCAGATCCGACCAGGTGAGCTGGATACCGACCCGCCCCGAAAGCAGTAACCACAACCCGATGGCAGCCGCGAGGGTTCGCGAGAGAATCGTCGCGACCGCCGCCCCCATCACCGCCAACCCGTCGAAGCCGGTCGCCTCGTAGAGACGGGTTTCGAGATCCTCGAGCCCGAACCAGGCGAACACGACGTTATCCTGGAAGCCGAGGATGAAGAAGGGGTCGATGACGACGTTGAGCGCGACGCTTCCCGCCATCAGGTACAGCGGCGTCCGGGTGTCGCCCCACCCCTGGAGGAGCGACTGGAAGATGAAGAACGCGAAGATGAAGGGCATCCCGAGGAACTCCAGGCGAACGTACTCGAGGGCGTAGCTGTACTCGAGGGTGCCGGATTCGGCACCGATGAGTTGGAGGAGCGTCGGTGAGAGGACGTAGCCGACCGCCCCGAACAGGATCGAGAGCAGGAGAACGAAGCTGATCGTCTGACCGGCGACCCCGCTGACGCGGTCGAGGTTCCCGGCTCCCTTGTTCTGGGCGACGAGCACGGTGCCGGCGATGTTGAATCCGATCGCGAAACTAATGACCAGGAAGATGATCGCCCAGGCGTACGACAGCGCGGAGACGCCTTCCTGGCCCAGCCGACCCACCCAGAAGGTGTCCGCGAGGTTGTATCCCACGAGCAACACGTTGGTCAGTACGATCGGTACTGAGAGAGCGATCAGCGGCCAGATCAAGTCGCCGTCGATGAGATCGACCGAGCGATCGGTTCCCCTGCTCATGAATCGACCTCGCTCGGTGCGTGGGTGGCCGCTACCTGAACCCTGGACGCACTGGGCAGTCGCGGCCAGTCCATACAGAGAAAGCGAGTGGCCGACGATTAGGCGTTACGGTGGTGTGTCATCAATAGCACCAATTGCATTGATGCACAACGTCGAACGCCGACACGTCTGGTGATCAGGTGTACAGTGACGTGCAGTGGCTACTATAGACTTGATCGAATAATCCAGGTACTCCCAATTACCGAGCGTGCTCGAGCGCCTCGAGCGCCTGCGGATTCTCGAGACTCGAGAGGTCGCCCAGATCCTCACCGGTGTAGGCCGCCTGGACGGCTCGACGAATAATTTTCCCCGACTGCGTTTTGGGGAAGGCATCGACGAACAGAATTTCGCGGGGCCGGAACGGCTTCCCGAGTTCCTCGCCGACCTGTTCGCGCAGTTCACCACGGAGGTCATCTCCCTCCTCCATTCCTGGCTCGAGGATGACGTAGGCGACGACGGCGGTGCCGGTGGTGTCGTCGGGGGCACCGACGGCAGCTGCCTGGTTGACCGCTTCGTGATCGATCAGCGCGCCCTCGACCTCGGCTGGGCCGACTTTTCGACCAGCGACGTTCAGCGCGTCGTCCGCTCGCCCGTGGAGGAACCAGAAGCCGTCCGCGTCTTTCTGGGCCCAGTCGCCGTGATCCCACAGATCCTCGAACGTCGACCAGTACTCCTCGAGGTAGCGTTCGTCGCCGCTCCAGAGCGACTTCGTCATCGACGGACAGGAGTCTCGAGCGACGAGGAAGCCACGGTCGTGGTCGTCTTTGACCGAAGCCCCAGTAGAATCGACGATATCGATGTTCATCCCGAGCCCCGGGCCGCCAAGCGTACAGGGTTTGAGCGACTGGATCGGCATCGGCATCAGGAAACAGCCACAGATCTCCGTTCCCCCGGAGATGTTTATGATGGGGGCTTCGCCGCCGCCGACGTGCTCGTAGAACCAGCGCCAGGACTCCGGATCCCAGGGCTCACCCGTCGATCCCAGGAGGCGAAGCGACGAGAGATCGTGGCCTTCGAGCCACTCGTCACCGTGTTTGCGGAGCGCGCGGATAGCTGTCGGGGAGATACCGAACTGCGTCAGTTGGTGCCGGTCGATCATCTCCCAGAACCGGTCGGGGTTCGGGTGGTCTGGCGCGCCCTCGTACATGAAGACGGTGCCGCCGAACGTATGGACGCCGATCAGCGTCCACGGGCCCATCATCCAGCCGATGTCGCTCACCCAGAAGAAGCGATCGGCGGGTTTGAGGTCGAACCCGAAGTACAGTTCCTTGGCACACTGGGTTTGGACGCCCGCATGCGTGTGAACGATTCCCTTTGGTTTCCCCGTGGTGCCCGAGGAGTAGAGGAGCATCGACTCCTGGCTCGAGGGCAGGGACTTGCTCTCGTACGCGTCGTTCTGGGACTCCACGGCGTCGGCCCACCACTCGTCGCGGTCGTCGTTCCAGGGGATTTCGTGGGGGCTGTCGGGATCGCTCGAACCCAATCGGTCGAAGACAATGGTGTGTTCGACGTGTCCAGCCTCGTCGATGGCTTCGTCTCCGGACTCCTTGAGGAAGATCGGGCTGCCGCGTCGGTAGAAGCCGTCACCGGTGAACAGCACCGAACACGCCGAGTCCTCGATGCGGGTTGAGACGGCGTCGACGCCGAAGCCCGAAAAGATCGGAACCGCGATGGCCCCGACCTTGAAACAGCCGTACAGGATCGAGACGACCTCGGGCACCATCGGCATGTACAGCCCGACGGTGTCACCCGTTTCGACGCCCCGTTCCTCGAGGGCGTTGGCGACTTTGTTGGCCTGGCGGTGGAGTTCGTGGTAGGTGACCTCGCGAACTTCGCCGTCTTCGCCCTCCCAGATCGTCGCCACTTTGTTGCGGGTGTCCGCTTCGAGGCTGGCGTGGCGGTCGAGGGTGTTGTGGGCGATATTGAGTTCGCCGCCTGGGTACCAGTCGGTGAACTGCGGGCCGTCGCCGTCGTCGCGTACCTTGTCGTACGGTTCGTCAAAGTCGATTCCCAGGTAGTCGACCAGCTCGTCCCAGAACCACTCGACGCCGCTTTCACCATCGCCTCGATCGGTCGTCGTTCGGTCGATGAGGTCGTCGTACTCTTCGATGCCGTGCTCATGCATGAACTCCCAGACGTTGGTGGATTCGACGAACGCCCGCGACGGTTCGTGAACCACCTCGTCGATCAGATCCCCGTCCATTGCTGGCACGGTTTGCTTCCCCGTGCAATGAACGTTACCGTTACCGTTACCTGTTTCGTCCGTCAGGAAAGCCACTTCCTGACTATCTGCAATCTCGAGGAAACACTACGTTCAAGGTACACCTGTTGGTACTAGGGATTATGTCAGATACATCAGGGAGCCAGATGGATACAGGTGAACTGGAACTCGAGGAAACCATCGAACAACTCGTCACCGAGAATCTGGACGAGGTCGACTACAAGATCTATCGAATTTTGAACGAGAACGGACGAATCTCCGACACCGATCTTGGGGAACGCGTTGGCCTCTCGAGAACGGCCGTTCGACGCCGCCGAAAGAACCTCCAGGATAACAACATTATCAAGATTATCGGCGTTCTGGTACTGCAAGAAGTAGATCTCGAGTACGCCGACGTACAGGTCTCTATCCAGGCGGACGCGACGAACGAGGAGCTACACGAGTTTATCGCGTACCTGGTCGATCAGGAACTGGTCTACGAAGTAGACGAGTATCTCGGCCAATCGGATCTGTTGGTTCGGGTCTGGCACGCTTCACTCCGTGACGTCAAAGAGTACGTCAACGAGTTGATCCAGCACGTGGACATCGTCGAAGACTACGAGGTCGTTCCGGTCATCAGAACCCACAAAGCCTGGCACAGCAAAATCGAGAACGCCTGATAGAATCCAGCACCCCTTTTGCATCAGTTGGGACGTTTTCGATGTACAGCGTCACCTCCGTGACCATCGGTCACGAACCACCCGTACTTCAATCGTCTTCGGTGTGTAACAGACACCGACTGTCGTGATCGTGGCCTACGTCGACGAGCGACGGTTCCTCGCTCGAGCAGGCGTCGATCACGCGATGACAGCGCGGGTGGAACGAACAGCCCGATGGTGGATCTGAAGGATCGGGCGTCTCCCCACGGATCTGTATCTTCTCGGGTTTGAGTTCGGCTTCGGACTGTTCGACGATCGGAATTGCCGATAGCAGCTGTTCCGTGTAGGGGTTCTGTGGTGACCGGAAGAGGGTCTCGGCGCTGGCTCGTTCCATAAACTTCCCGAGGTACATCACACCGATGCGGTCGGCGATGTTCTTCGTCAGGCTCAGATCGTGGGTGATCAGCAGATACGAGAGGTCCAGTTCCCGCTGCAGTTCCTCGAGCAGCGCGATGACCTTCGCCTGGACGCTCACGTCGAGCGCGCTCGTCGGTTCGTCGAGCACGAGCAACGACGGATTCAGGGTGAGTGCTCGAGCGATAGCGACCCGTTGTTTTTGCCCGCCCGAAAGTTCGTTCGGGTACCGATACAGGAAGTCCTCCGGCAGATCGACACGTTTGAGGAGTGATTTGACGCGCTCGCGGCGTTCGGCTTTCGAGCCGATATCGTGGACGATTAACGGTTCGGCGACGATGTCTTTGATCCGTTTCCGCGGATTCAGTGACGACGTCGGATCCTGGTAGACGACCTGAATCTCGCGTCTGATTGGCTTCAGTTCGCGTTCGCCGAGACTCGAGATGTCGGTTCCGTCGAACTCGATCGTGCCGGACGTGGGTGCGTGCAATCGAGCAACCGTTTTCCCGAGCGTCGTTTTTCCACAGCCGGATTCGCCGACGATGGCGTACGTTTCCCCCCGACGGACGTCGAACGAGACGCCGTCGACGGCTTTTACCTCGCCGACTTTCGTTTTCAGGAGGCCACCAGTGATGGGATAGTACTTTTTGAGGTCACGAACTTTGAGGACTGGCTCATCCTCGAAGGAGGAATCCACTGCCTGGCCATTAGTCGTCGTCTCACCCGACGAGGGTGCCTGGCTGGTACCCGTGGCGTCCGCATTCGGCGTCCTCATTGGCTACCACCGTCCGTCTGTTGGGCTGCTGGGTCAGTCATCTGGTTTCGCTCCGATAGCTCGGCCGTCGTTTCGTCGTCGAGTGACGACGACACCTCAGAACCCCCTTCGAAGTCGATTTCGGTTCGTGCGATCTCGAGTGCCTCTTCAGCCGTCGTCTCGTCGTCGTACAGATAGCAGGCGACCTCGTGCCCGTCAGCCGGTTCGTACAGCGGCGGTTTCTCACCGTCACAGACGCCGTCCATGGCGGCCGGGCAGCGGGGATGGAAGCGACAGCCCTGCGGTGGATCGGTGTAATCCGGGAGCAACCCGTCGATGCCTTCGCGCTGGAACGCGGTCAGTTTGGGGACGCTGTCGATCAGTCCACGACTGTACGGATGCAGTGGCTCGTCGAGTATCTCGTCTCGCGTGCCAACTTCAGCGATTTCACCAGCGTACATGACGTAGATCCGGTCGGCGATGCGTCGGGCGACCCCGAGGTTGTGCGTAATATACAGCATCGAGAGGCCCTCTCGGTCGATCTGTTCACGCAAAAGCTCGATCAACTGATCCTGAACGGTGACGTCTAGGGCAGTCGTGGGCTCGTCCGCGATGAGGAACTCCGGTTCACTCAGTAGCGCCATCGCGATGAGAACCCGCTGGCGCATTCCGCCGGAGAGTTCGATCGGATACCGGTCGAGGACGCCCTCGGGGTCGGGAATCTGCAGACGATCGAGGAGTTCGATGCTTCGTTCACGCATCGCTTCCTCGTCTGTCCCGCGACGGCCGAGGATGCTCTTGCCTAACTCGAGCCAGCCGACTTCCGTCTTGCCGGTATAGGTCAACACGTCACGCATCATCTCACCGACGGTGAAGACGGGCGAAAGACTGGTCATGGGATCCTGAAAGATCATCCCCATCGAGTCGGCTTTGACCCGTTTGTGGGCAGTCGGGTCACCCAGGAGTTCTTCACCCCGATAACGGAGTTCGCCGCCGGTGATCTCGCCTGGTGGCTGTGGCAACATGCTCATGATCGTCTCCGCAGTCACGCTTTTTCCGCAGCCTGATTCGCCCACGATGGCGACCGTTTCGCCTTCGTCGACGTACAGGTCGACGCCGTTGATTACCTTCGAACGGCCGTCGTAGGTGTTGAAATCGACGTGAAGATCCGAGACCTCGAGGATGGGGTCGCTCATCTCGAGTCACCTCCCGTGTTTGGAGACTGCATTTACTTCACCTCCACGTCGAAGACGTCCCGGAGGCCGTCTCCGAGCAAGTTGAATCCCAGGACGGCGATGAAAATCGCCAGCCCAGGGAACGTCGAGTACCACCACTGGGCGGGGAGGTAGACCCGCCCTTCGCTGATCATGGTTCCCCACTCAGGCGTCGGGGGCTGGGCACCCAGTCCGAGGAAGCCGAGTCCGGCCCCGATCAGGATGGCGTACCCCATGTCGAGGCTGAATTTGACCGTAATCGGTGCCAGGACGTTCGGCAGGATTTCACGGAACATGATTCGGATTCGGTTCGCCCCGATACCGCGGCTGGCTTCGACGAACTGCTCTTCGCGCACGGACACCACCTCGCCATAGACCAGCCTGGCGTACCATGGCCACCAGACGATGGCAATGGCAATCATCGCGTTCCGTAAACTCGGCTGGAGCGGGACGGCCACAGCGAGTGCGAGGACGAGCGGTGGCACCGAGAGGAAGACGTCCGTAACCCGCATCAGGACGGTTCCGAGCGCACCACCGACGTATCCGGCTACGAGGCCAACCGGGACGCCGATGCCGATGGCGAACGTGAGGACGAAGATGCCGAGAACCAGCGAGTACCGGGTTCCGAAGATGACCCTCGAGAGGATGTCACGGCCGGCCTGATCCGTCCCGAACGGGTGTTCCCAGCTCGGTTCGGCAAACCGGTTCGCGAAGTCGACGGCGGGTTCGCCCATGTAGCCGGCATCCTGTGGGTGGCGGGCGATGTACGGCGCGAAGATGGCGATGAACACCAGGCCCAGAATAATGCTGAGTCCGACCAGCGAAAGCGGATTCTGACGGAAGCGGTAGGCGATTCGCTTCGCGCTTTCGATCCGGTTTTCCATCGCCTCGGAACGATTCTCAGATGAGAGCGTACTCATTACTCCTCACCTCCGTAGCGGACGCGCGGATCGAAGTAACCGTACATGATGTCGACCACCATGTTCGCAATGATGTAGACCAGGCCAACGACCAGGGTCACGCCGATGATAGCGTTAATGTCGTTCTCGAGGATCGCCGTGACGCCGTAGCGAGCCATGCCCGGCCAGGCGAAGACGATTTCGATGAGAAACGCCGACCCGATCAGGAAGCCGTAGTCCAGCGCGATAATCGTCAGCGTTGCCGCGAACGAGGACTTCAGCACGTATTTGTAGGCGATAAGTTTCGCCGGGATGCCCGACGTCTCGAGGGCGTGGACGTAGTCTTTGTTGAACTCTTCGATGAAACTCGAGCGGGTCATGCGTGCGATGTCGGCCATTGGTGCGAGTGCGAGGGTGAAAGCGGGGAGTGCGAGGTGGGCGAGGGCGCTACGAAACGCCGCGAAGTCGGTGGCGATGAGGCTATCGACGAGCATGAGCCCGGTGATGCGAGGTGGTGCCGACGCGATGCGACCCGTTGCCGGCAGCCAGCCCATGTAGAACGCGAACACGAGCTGGAGCAAGATAGCGACCCAGAACGCGGGCATCGAGACGCCAAAGAAGGCGAACAGTCGGCCAGCGTTGTCCTCGAAGCGGTCTTTGTTCTGTCCGGCGATGATTCCGAGCGGGACGCCGAGGAGGACGGCGATAGCCATCCCTACCGTAATCAGCTCGAACGTCGCCGGGAAGAAGTAAACCAGATCCGCCGCGACGTTTCGATTCGTCGTCAACGAGATGCCCATGTCTCCCTGGAAGAGGCCGGCCATGTAGTTGAGATACTGGACGACAACAGGGTCGTTCAGCCCCATCTGTTCTCGAAGCGATTGAACCGCTTCTTCCGACGCACGCGGTCCGAGTGCCAGCCGGGCTGGGTCACCGGGAAGAACGCGCGCGAGGAAAAAGATCAGCATCGAAAGGCCGATAAAGACCGGGACTCCCGAGAGGATTCGCCTGAGTACGTAGCTTTGAAAACCCATTTATCAGTATGGTGGTGGTTAGATCGACCCGTTACCCCTGGTTGTACAGCCGCCAGAAGGCCTTGGAGTAGCCGACGAGCCCGTTATCGACGTAGCCGCCGACCCGTTCGTTGATGCCGTACAGTTCGGCTTCGTTGACGACGAACAGTGCTGGCGCATCCTCGGTCATCAGTTCTTGCACTTCTTCGTACATTTCGATCCGTGCGTCCTGATCGATTTCCGTTCTGGCGTCGTCGAGGAGCTGGTCGACTTGCTCGTTGTGATACCACGAGGCGCTCTCCCAGCTGCCGTGGGAATCGGAGTGCCAGGCAGGGTAGAGGAACGTGTCCGGATCGACGTACGAGAACGACAGGTAAATCGCGTGCATATCGGACGTCGATTCCGGATCGGTGACCATATCGGTAATACGGGTCCACGGGGCACCCTCGAGTTCGAGGGTGATCCCCAGTTCTGCCAGGTTCGTCTGCATGAGGAGCCCGACGTTTTCGGTCACCGTGAGCCCGCTGACGTACGTGTAGGTCAGTTCGATGTCCTCACCATCGTAGGGGGATTCATCGAGATACGCCTGAGCCTGCTCGAGATCGTACTCGTAGAGTGTCGCGTCGCTGTTGTGGCCCCACATCGCGTCCGGGAGTGGCCCATGCAGGCGTTCGGCATTGCCCTCGAGGATGTCGTCGACGATGGTCTCGTAATCGACGGCGTGGGAAATCGCTTTTCGAACGTTCTCGTCGTCGAGCGGTTCCCGCTGGTTGTGCATGAAGACGTACAGCGGAGAGAAGGTAACTTCGTCGCTGACCCAGGCGTGATCCATCGAGTCGATCTCCTGGTAGGTCTGCAGTGACAGCCACTCGTCGGTGATGTCCGCGTCCTCACTTCCCATCATCCCGTTTATCGTCCCCTCTTCGGGAACGATTTCCATGACGACTTCGTCGAACGGATCGCCGCCGTCGGGCCACTCGCCCCACCAGTCCTCGTTTCGCTCGAGGACGATTCGTTCGTTACGATCGTGCTCGACGATTTGGTAGGGGCCGCTCCCAGCATCGTTGTCCTGCAGCCACTCTTCGTCGTTGGCTTCGACTTCCGCCTCGTTGACGATCGGGAGGTACGGCAGGGTGAAGATAAACGGCGCGAAGGTTCGATCGGTTTCGATCTCCACCGTCGTGTCGTCGACCGCAGTGACGCCCTCGGGTGACAGCGTACCGGCCCACATCCAGGACATCCCCATCTGCATCTCCATCATGCGAGTGATGGAGTAGACCACGTCGTCGGCGGTCACCTGATCACCGTTGTGGAACGTCGCATCGTCTCGCAGCGTGAACTCGTACGTCTGATCGTCGTCAGCGACGTCCCAGTCCGTGACGAGGCCATCGACGAGTTCTGGTGGCGTCTCATCGGAGTACATCATGAGCGAGTCGTAGACGTTGACCGCGTAGATGTTCTCGAAGTTGTCGGACACCTGCATCGGATCGATGGTGCTCGGTGCAATCGTGGTCGCGTACACGAGTGGCGAATCGGTCTCGGTTCCGTCTCCGTTCCCGTTTCCGTTTCCGTTTCCGGTACCGTTGCCATTGTCGTCATCCAGTCCCTCTTCGGGTTCCTCACCTGCACACCCTGAAAGCGTGACGGCAAGTCCGGTTGCACCCGCGTAGGTGAGCAGCTTCCGCCTCGTGACACCGTCCCCCTCCCCTGGTGATTCGGTAGTGCGTCTCATGTTATTCTATACCGCACACAAAACGTTTATAGCTTACGGCGATTCGTTCACTCCAAAGCAAACTGATAGATATTCTGTTGGGGTTTGATTACGATATGGGCTGTATATTCGTGGCAACTCGAGTCGTCGGGCTCGAGCGATGACGAATCGTTCGTGCAACACCCTGTAATCGAACGTGAAGTGGCACGATGGTCGAAGAAACGGTTCAGTGTCGATCAGTCAGTCAACGAAGCTCAACGTGGTACGTGAACCGATAGAAGTCGTCTGGTTCGACTTCCACCTCGACGGCTGACAGAGTGTGCTATCACTCTTCCCAGACGTTCCGGGTCTGGTAGTCGTCACCGATTCCCCACGCCTCGATTTCTTCGATTCGCGGCGATTCGTAGCCGCCGACCTTGCTGTGTGCCCACCCCAGATCGGCGAGCTCCGCCTGTAGTTCGGCGAATTTGAACGGGGCGGTGACCGCATCCAGAACGGGGACGCCGAGTTCCGCCTGGAGCGCTTCGTGGAAGCCGTACTCGGCGGTACAGCCGAGGATGACGACTTCGGCGTAGTCTTCTTCGACGGCCGCTCGAGCGGCTTCGGTGAGTCGCTCCCTGGTACACTCGGGGTCGGCCTGGAAGTCCAGCACACCGAGGTCGACGGGACGGAACGAAGCGAGGCGGTCGCCGAATCCGTACCGTTCGATGGTGGTTCGCATCTGTGGAATCCACTTGCGGCGACCGACGACGACTGAGAACGTATCGCCCATCGTCGATGCCAGATGTGTCGTTGCCTGTGCAGGCCCCATGACGGGCATCGAATCGGACACCTCACGCGCTTCCTCGAGCCCGAGGTCGTAGAAACAGCCGATGACGGTGGCGTCGACGCCATCGTTTTCGGCATCCTTGACAAGGTGCAACACGTCGGTCAGCACGAGCGACTCGTAGTAGTGATACTCGACGTGGTGTGGGCCTCGCTCGAGGCTCACGGTTTCGACGGTCGTCGAGTCGCGTTTCACGTCGTTCAACAGGGCCTCGATGTCACCGCTAAAGTCGTCGTGGCCGACGGGGTCTATCCATCTAATTCTGGTTTCGTTTGCACTCATACTCTCTCACGCTCCAGTCTCTTCAGTCTCGTCTCGTTTTTCCGCTCGCTCGCGTTCGGTTGCCGCGTCGTCCAGTTCGCCTGCTTCGGTGATGACCACGCCGTAAACATCTCGAGCGATATCGAGGGTAATGTACTCGTCACGGCAGTCCTCGAGGACGCGTTCTGGATCACGCTCGAGTGGGTCGCCCCAGCCACCGCCTGAGCTGGTGACCAATCTGGCGGTTTCGCCGTCCGCGAGAGGCTCGTTGGTCAGTTTCGACGTCCGTTCGACGGAGCCGTCGTTTCGTAACAGATCGATATAATTGCCGTCCCCCTCCTGCCCGCCCTCGGCACCCCACGGTGGGTACTCGGATCGGCCGAAAGAGGCCGTGATGAAGCCGCCGCTTTCGTTGTACATCGTGTAGTCCTGCACCAGTCCAGTTCCCGCACGGAAGCGGCCGTGGCCGGCCTCCTGTGGAGTGTCGAGCGCGAACTGGTCGAACAACAACGGGAATCGTGTTTCCATGATTTCGACCGGCATCTCGAGGGTGTCGCCGTCACCGGCACAGACGAGGACGTCGGCCCCGTCGCGGTCGGCGCAGGCGCCCCAGCCACCGGGCTGGGGCTCGATGACGAGGAAATCGTCGCCCGTCCGCTCGTCGGTCCCGCCGACGATAGTCGCACAGACGCTCGTGAAGTGGCCCGCCGAGAGTTTGTCCGGCAAGTGGGGAGCGAGCGCTTTCCAGGGTAATTCGGCGGCCATCGCCGAGGACTCCCAGTCGGTTCCGATAGGGGCGGGTTTGGTCGCGTTGAGCACCGTTCCCTCCGGGATAATCACCTCGAGCGGCTCGAAAAAGCCCTCGTTGGTCGGTGCGCTCGGAAGCGTGATTGCCTGGAAGAACGATCGTACGTCGCTAATGCTCGCGGCGTACGGCGAGTTGATCGGCCCCTCGGTTTCCGGGTCGGTGCCGGTGTAATCCAGAGTGACCGTCTCGTCGGTGATCGTCACCTCACACTCGACGTGGATCGGTTCGTCGGTAATGCCGTCGTCGTCGAGATAATCCTGCGCGTGATAGACGCCGTTGGGCAGTTCCTCGACGGCGTCCCGAACCAGATCGTGTCCGTACTCGAGCCAGGCGTCGACGGCCACCTCGAGGGTGTCCCACTCGTACTCGCGGGCGATCTCCTGGACTCGCTTGACGCCAACGTCGAGTGAAGCCTTCTGGGCCTGCATGTCGCCGAGGGTCATCTCGGGCATGCGGGTGTTCGCCGCGACGATGTCGGCGACGGCCTCGTTCTCGACGCCACCGTCGTAGAGTTTCACCATCGGGTACTGGATGCCTTCCTGGAAAATACTGGTCGCATCGGTTGTCCACGAGCCGGGGTCTTTGCCGCCGATATCCGTCCAGTGGGCTTTCGAGGCGAGAAACATGACCGGCTCGTCGCGGCCATCGTCCTCGAGGAAGACAGGGGCAACCATCGCGACGTCGTTCAGGTGTGTGCCGCCGTGATAGTCGTTGAGCATGACGACGTCGCCTGGTTCGAACCCATCGCGACCGAACTTCTCGACGGTGTCCGAGACGCAGAACTTCAGCGTGCCGAGGAACCCCGGGACGCCATTGGCTTGGGCGACGACGTTCCCGTCGATGTCGACGATGCCCGTGGCGTAGTCGAGCGTCTCGTAGATGACGCTCGATTTGGCGGTTCGGCCGAGGTTGATAAACGACTCCTCGGCGGCGCTTTGCAAGGCGTTCGTGATGACCTCTCGAGTGAACGGGTCGAGGTCTGCTGTCGGTTTGTTCGTCTGTTGGCTCATCAGGTCTCCTCCGTGATGCGAACGTTCGCGTACTCGTCGAGGCGGAACTGCTGTCCAGGATGGACGAGCGTGGTACACGCCGGTTCTTCGATGATGGCCGGTCCAGCGACCGCCTCGTCGATCGGAATCGAGTCACGTTCGTACACTGGGGTCTCCTGTGTTCCCTCGCGGTCGAAATCGACCGTGCGGGATTCCTTCGACGCGTCCTCGAGCGTGCCACCACGCGACACCGGTTCGATCGTCGGCTTGGCCGCTTCGGCCGTCGCCGTCAGACGCACGTTGACGAGTTCGACCGGATCCTCGAGCGAGAAGGTGTACGCTTGCTCGTGGCGGTCGTGGAATCGGTCGATGGTAGCCGCAATTGCATCGGGGGTAACGAGTGTCTCGCTCGAGGCAGCCGAAATCGTGCTACCAGTGTCTTCGTCACCCACCGGAATCGGCGTCTGAACGGTATGTTCCTGTCCCGTGTACCGCAGGTCGACGCTCAACTCGAGGGAAACGTCCTCGGGGGAGATCCCCTCGTCACCGAACTCGGTGGCTGCGCGGTCGACCAGTTCGACAAATCGTTCATTCACCGCGGGAGCGCCGTTCCGGTCGAACGGCCGAACCCAGGTACGCACGTAGTCACGGCGGAGATCGGTCAGCAGCATCCCCCAGGCGGAGAACTGCCCGGGTGCACGCGGGATGATGACTTCTTTGACCCCGAGGTCTCGACCCAGTGCAGCGGCGTGAAGCCCGCCAGCCCCGCCACTGGCGACCATCGCGAACCGACGTGGATCGTACCCTCGCTGGAGGCTGACCTGCTTCAACGCGTTCGCCATGTTCGAGTTGACGACGCGAAGGATGCCGTGAGCGGTCTCCCGAATTGAGGTTCCGAATTCGTCGGCAACTGGCTCGAGGGCAGCTTCAGCTCGCTCGACGTCGAGTTCCATCTCGCCGCCGAGGAAGTACGCCGGGTTCAGTCGGCCGGTCAGCAGGTTGACGTCTGTGACCGTCGGTTTCGTCCCGCCGTTGCCGTAACAGGCCGGCCCCGGGTCGGCACCCGCGCTTTCCGGGCCGACGTTGATCGAGCCACCCTGGTCGACCCAGGCGATAGAGCCACCGCCGGCACCGATTTCGACGATGTCGACGACCGGAATCTGGAGCGGGTAGCCTTCGTGGTGGCGCGAACTCTCGAGCCAGTACTCGGTACCGATGTCGACGTCGCCGTCCTCGATGAGCGAGGTCTTCGCGGTCGTCCCGCCCATATCGAAGCTGATGATGTTGGGTTCGCCGATACTGGTTCCCACCCGGGCAGCGCCGAAGACACCGCCGACTGGACCACTTTCGACCATTTCGATTGGGCTCTGTCGAGCCTGTTCGAAGCTACTCGTCCCCGCGTTCGATTTCATTACGTAGCGGTTTCCCTCGACGCCGTTCGCATCGAGGTGTGACTCGAGCGTGGTCAGATACTCGTCGGCGATGGGGCGAACGTAGGAGTTGAGCACGGCCGTGTTCGTCCGTTCGTACTCGCGATACTCACCCGTGAGTTCGTGTGAAAGCGTGACGTACGCTTCCGGGAACTCCTCCGCAATGATTTCTCGTGTCCGTCGTTCGTGATCCGGGTTTGCGTATGCGTGCAGATAGGCGACGGCGATGGTGTCGATTCCGCGGTCGCGAATCTCCTCGACGGCCGCCCTGACCATCGGTTCAGATAGTGCCGTCAGTACGGTTCCGGCCTGGTCGATGCGTTCGGTGACCTCGAATCGGTCACGTCGAGGGACGAACGGGTCTGGCTTTTCGTACCGGAAGTTGAACATATCGGGTCGATTTGCTCGCGTAATGTCGAGGACGTCTCGGAACCCGTCGGTAGTGATGAGCGCACAGCGTTCGCCGTTGCGTTCGGTCACGGCATTGATCACGACCGTCGTCCCGTGTACGAACTGATCGATGGCAGACTGGGCCAACGAACTCTTCTCGAGGGTCGCAATGACACCGTTTGCGAAGTTATCCGGTGTCGTGGACGCCTTCTCGAGGGACAGCGCTCCGTCGGTGACGGCGACGAAGTCGGTGAAGGTTCCGCCGATGTCGACCGCGACACGGGTGTTGTTCTCTCTCACACCAAGTACACAATACGGCACCTCTAATTAACTTTTTGTGCACAATTCACCCATTCTCACTTTATCCTACCACATGGAAATGGACATAAAAAGGTATTGGGCAGAGTTAGGAGACGTGAACGAATCTGTATATACGCATCGTACTCCGTCACAGATGGGATTGACACGTCGTGAGGTCTGAGAATACCCACTTATAGGATAAGAAACATGGAAGCAGGCCAGTACAACTGTCAGGCTCGGCGACGTACCGATCGCATTCGGCACGCATCGCCTCGAGTGTCGGCAAACTCCGCTCAGAGATCGCCAAGAACAGTATAGACGAGCCGACAGGGTTCGTCACCCGTATTGACGCTGTAGTGAGGAGTGCCTGCGTGGATTACAGAGAGGGTGCCGGGCCCGGCGGTATACTTTTCTCCGTCTGCGACGAGTTCGACTTCACCCTCGAGGATTACCGATATCTCGTCGCCTTCGTGGCTGGTCGTTCCGGTTTCGGGGACACGCTCGCCAGGTTCGATGACGTAACTACCAGTCTGGACGCTCGGTTCCGACGACTCGTACAGCGCCAGCGGTTCGTCGACACTGTCTCCCCACACCGAATCGAGTTGATGCATGGTAACTTGATCCATACCCACACACTGACGAGAGGCGAGTAAACTCTTCGGGTATTCTTCCGAACTATCAGAATACGATAACGGCGTATGGTGAACACATCGTATGTCGTTGGTGTCGTTATGTGGTCAAAACCCCCAATTTGTGCATAAATTATATATCCCGTCTCGTCCAGAGCTAGGGTATTGGGAGGAGATAACACGTGACAGAACGACTTGCAGTAGACATTGGCGGGACGTTCGTCGATGCGATCAGTTTCGACCGAGACGATCAGGATCTCCGCGTCGAAAAAGCATCGACAACGCCGGAGGAACCGGAATCGGGGGTGCTGGCATCGATCGACAAAGTTGGCGTCGATCTCGAGTCGACAGAAGCGTTCGTCCACGGGACGACACTCGGGTTGAACGCCGTGCTCGAACGGGAAGGAGCGACTACTGGCATCATCACCAACGAGGGATTCCGCGACGTGTACGAAATCGGGCGGACGAACGTCGAGCGGCATGCAATGTACGACATTCGCTACGAGAAGCCAGAATCACTCGTTCCACGGCGTCGGCGTGTGGGCGTTTCTGGACGCCTCGATGCCACCGGTGGAGAAGTCGAACCGCTCGACGCCGATGCGGTTCGCGACGCGGCTGAACGCCTGGTCGACGACCAGGGGGTCGACACCATCGCCATCTGTTTCTTGCACTCGTATCGAAACCCGGCCCACGAACGCCAGGCGGCAGCCATCATACGTGACGCCTACCCGGAGACGAGCGTTTCTATCTCGAGTGACATCACGCGCGAGTACCGCGAGTACGAGCGCACGAGCACGGCTGTAATGGATGCCTATATCAAGCCCATATTCGGCAGCTACGTCGATGACCTGGAGAGCGAACTCGACGAACACGGCTTCGACAGTCCATTCTTCATCACGCGCTCGGGCGGCGGGACGCTGACCGCCGAGAGCGCCACTGAAGCACCGGTGCACACGATTCTCTCGGGGCCAGCCGGTGGCCTCATCGGCGCGGCTCACGTCGGTCGAGAAACCAACCGGGAAGACCTCATCACCGTCGACATGGGCGGCACGAGCCTCGACGCCTGCGTGATCGAAGACGGAACACCCGCTGTCAAGTACGACTCCCGTCTCGAGCACCAGCCGTTGATGATCCCGGTATACGACATTCGAACCATCGGGGCTGGCGGCGGTTCGATCGCCTGGCTCGACGGAGAACTACTAAAAGTCGGCCCAGAGAGTGCGGGTGCGGAACCAGGCCCCGTCTGTTACGGCCAGGGCGGTACCGAACCGACGGTCACCGACGCGGCCGTCGCACTCGGTTACATCGACCCAGAGGACTTCCTCGGCGGCGAGATGGAACTCGACGCGGCCGGCGCACGTGATGCGATTCAATCCGTGCTCGCCGACCCGCTCGAGGCTACCGTCACGGACGTCTCCCGTGGTATTTTCGACGTCACCCTCGCCAACACCGTCGGCGCGATCCGTGAGATCACCATCGAGAAGGGGCTGGATCCACGAGAGTTCTCGATGATGGGATTCGGTGGGGCTGGCGGCATGTTCGTGCCGCTGCTCGGCCGCGAGATGAACGTCGACGAAATCGTCATCCCGAACGCACCGTCGGTGTTTTCGGCCTGGGGCATGCTGATGGCCGACGTCGTCTACGACTTCGCCCGAACCAATATCGAGGCGCTCGCAGACCTCGAAATCGAGGACATCGAGATGGTGTTCGACGAACTCGACGAACAGGCCGTCGAAACCCTCGAGAGCGAAGGGTTCACCGACGAGGAGATCACGCTCAATCACACCCTCGAGATGCGCTATCTCGGCCAGGAACACACCGTCGAAGTGGATGCAAACGGTATCGAGTCGACTGGCGAAATCAACGACCGATTCGAACGCAAACACGCCGATCGCTACGGCCACGAGATGGCTGATCCGGCCGAAGTCGTCCACCAGCGAGTTCGGGCGGCCGGGCACAACGACAAACCGCCGCTCGAGACGAACGACGTGGATGCGGGAGCGTCGCCCGACCCAGTCGGGACGCGCGAGGCGTTCTGTTTCGCCGGTCTCGAGGTCGCCGACTTCACGGTGTACGATCGGGGTGACCTGGTTTCGGGAACCGATATTTCGGGGCCAGCCATCGTGCGAGAACCGACGACGACCATCGTCTTCCACTCGGATCAGACGGCGACCGTCGACGAATATGGGCAGTTGCTGATCACCGGAGGTGCGGAACAATGAGTACTACTCCACCGAACGGGCCGGACGCAGCAACCGTCGAGGTCGTCAGGAACTACCTCACCTCTGCGGCGACGGAGATGCAACGCACCCTGATCAGAACCGCCTACAACACGATCATCTACGAGATCCTCGACTTCGGAATCTCGCTGTACGACCGGGATCGAAACCTGATCGCGGACTCGCCCGGACTGGCCCTGTTCCTCGGGGCGAACGACTACGCGCTCGAGAAACTGATCGAGCACGTCGGTGAGGAGAACATGGAACCCGGCGACGTGCTCATCATGAACTACCCCTACTGGAGTTCGACCCACACGCTCGACGTCGGGGTGTTCGCTCCCATCTTCCGGGAAGGCGCTGACGCTGACACCGAAGACAACGAACTCATCGGCTACGCAGCCACGCGAGCACACTGGCTCGATCTCGGCGCCAAGGACGCGGGGTACGTACTCGACTCGACGGACGTCCACCAGGAGGGGGTCATCTTCCCCGGCACGAAGGTGTACAAAGGCGGCGAACCCGACGAAGAAGTGCTCGATCTCATCAGATTCAACTCCCGCATCCCGGACAAGGTCATCGGTGACCTCAACGCCCAGATTGCGGCCATTCGAACGGGTAAACGGCGCCTTCGTGAACTCCACGACAAGTACGGCTCAGACACCGTCGACGAGTGTATCGACCGCATCCACGACCACGGCGAGCAGACTGCTCGAAACGCCGTTCGCGAACTCCCTGACGGAACGTGGTCGGCGGTCGACTACGCCGACGGGTCGACCGGTGAGCTGATTCGAATCGAGGTCGAGGTGACTATCGACGGCGAGGAGTTCAGCGTCGACTTCAGCGGCTCGTCCGACCAGGTCGAGGGGCCGCTCAACATCCCGCTGGGGATGACCGAGACGGTCTGTAAACTCTGTTTCAAGTCGATTACCACCCCGACGGAAGTGTCCAATGCGGGCCAGTACGCGCCGCTGTCGGTGTACGCTCCCGAGGGGAATCTGTTCAACGCGAGCTATCCAGCACCCACGTTTACCATCTGGACCGGCATCGTCAGCATCGACGTGGTCTACAAGGCGCTCGCGAAGGCGCTCCCCGAGACGATTCCAGCGAGTTCGGGTGGCGACCTCAACGACATTATGCTGTACGGAGAGGATCCAGAAACCGGCCGCCAGTTCGTCGAGGCCAACAACGACGCCGTCGGCTGGGGAGCGACGAACGACCACGACGGAGCGAACGCGGTCATGCACATCAGCGAGACGATGGTGCAGAACATTCCCGTCGAGGTCTTCGAGAACAAAGCCCCAATCTCGTTCGACGAACTCTCCCTGCGAACCGATTCGGGCGGCGCGGGCGAGTACCGCGGGGGGCTCGGATTGCAACGGGACTTCCGCATCGAACACCCGGTCGGCGCCCTCTCGATCATCCAGAAAACCAAGAAACCGGGCTGGGGGATCGACGGAGGCGAGCCCGGCGCGAAAAACGGCATCGTGCTCGACCTCGAGGACGATGCCGACGAACGCGTGCAGATACTCGTCGACAACACCGACCTGTACGACGACGACAACACGTGGGCCGGGTTCTTCCGGGGGAACTTCGTCCCCGGCGAGGGCATCTCGAACCGTACTGGCGGCGGTGGCGGCTACGGTGACCCCTTCGACAGAGACCCCGAAGCCGTCCTCGAGGACGTCAAAGACGGCTACGTCTCTCAGGGGGCCGCAGAAGAGGAGTACGGTGTCGTCATCACCGACGACCTCGAGATCGACGGGGACGCGACTCTAGCGCGACGCTCGAAGTAACCCAGTCGTCGCTACGGTGACACAGAACGGAGGCACCCTCGACATCTGTCAGCATCCCCGACTCGAGATATCGTGCGTTGCGCACCGACGAATCATCGATGGCCGTTTCGGTCATCATAGTGGGGTGATCGGCAGCAACCACCACCACCATCGAAACCACCACCAGTCTGCCAACTCATCGTGCCAGGTTCCCGGTGTCGCAACAACATCCACACATCAATTTTACTTTCGTCATTCGGCGTGGCCACGTCGAACGTATCGGTCGTCTCGAGTGCCGAGTACCGACGGTCGAGGTACCATTCCCCGCATCGGGCTTCCGAGTTCCTGTAGTAGTATGGAAGACGAGACCGTCGTGCGAGATGTGCGTTATCGTATAGTAGCCACTGCACGTCACTGCACACCCGATCGCCAGATGTGTCGGCGGTCAGTGTGTGAACCGTTTTGTTGTTACTATAGTTACTATAGGTGGGGGATCCATGCAGACATACCGGGTCGGCGACGCACCCCAGTCTATCACCGAGACATCCACAAACGCTTTTGGCCGCGGCGGCCGTACATCGAACCATGTACGTACGGGACGCGAAAAACAGAGAGGAGGTCTGGCTTCTCGACCACATTGAGGCGATGGGGCTCGACGACACGGCGTTCCGTTCACGTGATTACGTCGTCGCCATCGACGAAGTCTCCGGGGACAAAGCTGGGTTCGGCCGCATCCGAATCCACAAACCCGACGACGGCGACGACGTGTGTGAGCTCACGAGCATCGGCGTCCTCGAGGAGTGGCGCGGGCAGGGCGTCGGCGCACACGTGATCGAACGGTTGATCGAGTACGCCCGTGACGAGGGGTTCGAAACGGTCTACACGCTCACGGGCGACGGCGCCTATCTCGCCCGCTTTGGCTTCAGTCGTATCGACGAGTCGGCGTTACCCGGAGTCTTGCAGGAACGACTGGCCGAAAAGCAAGAGGGAGTCGACCCCGACGCGGTGCCACTCGCCATCGACACGTCGGAGTTCCAGATGCCATCACACTTGCGGGAGGCGTTCAAGGAGGCGACCCCATCCGTCGCTGGCGAGGCCGATGACGAGGAAACACCCGAGGATTTCGGCATCGATCCCGACAAAGCGACCTATAAGTACGACACTGGGCGTCGATGAGTAACTGTATACGCTACGTTATAGCCCATCCCGAAGCGCTCTGAGCGCGATGTGCTCGGTATCGATCGCTCGTCGCGTCGAATCCCGAGTCGACGAAAGACCGGAACCGGCGGACGCCAGTCCTGGAGTGCGTGCTGGAGCAAACCGCTCGGATTCACTCATGCGGTGGAATACAAGGATGTTCGAGAAACTCCTGGAGCACTCATCTGCAAGGTACCACCGACGACACTGACCATCGCCCGTACGAAGTACGGCCGTCTACTCGAGGTATGCAGTCACCGTCCATTGCTGTTGCACGTCGGAACGATGCAGATACAAGGTCGAGATTTAGGCTCGAGAGGGAGGTAGGCAGGCACATGAGCGACATCCCAGACGTCGAGCGTGTTGACACCGAAGACGACTACATTCACGTTCGGTTCCGCGACCCAGACCGGTACGACGAGATCCGCACTCCCGACTGGGCGGAGAAGCCAGCAGAGTCAGTTTCACAGGGGAGCGAGGTTCGCACCGGCAAACTCGAGGGGAGTGACGACTGGGAGGTGACGAGCGTGCTAATCAAAAAATCCGTCGGCGAGGCTAAAGCCGAGGAACAGGCTCGAGAAATTATAGAGAAGATCGAATCCTATAGTAGCCACTGAAAGTCAATGCACACCCGATCGCAAGACGTGTCTGCGATCGGTGTGTAAGTCGTTTCAGTTGTTACTATAGCGGCGTCACTCCGTTTGTTGTCGATCGGTCAATCGACGAAAATCAGTTGATCGAGACTCGGGAACCGTATAGCGTCATTTCCCAGTCGATAGTAGAAGGTTACCAACTCGATATTGAAGGATACCTGTGAATACCAGTGTTCGGTACGTTCCAACTGACGATTACCGTGCTTCGACCAATAAAGTAACACGGGAGTAACAAGAGCATATATGCGTGCGGGTCTGGTAAGGGGTATGATGGACGAGCACCAACTCGATGTCGATCTCGACACGCTCCAGACTCTCGAGCGGAACCTCCCGCTAGACGACATCTTCGAAATGCTGTCGAACGATTGTGCTCGGTACACCCTGTACTGTCTTGACGATCAGCCAACGGTGGCGCTCGAACAACTCGCGGACGTCATCGCAGGTATGCGCGCAACGGCAACGGATACCGTCACAACGCCGAGCGACCACGAGCGCATTCGTGTTCGGCTCTACCACGTGACCCTTCCCAAACTCGAGTCACTCGGGTTTATCGAGTACGACGTCGACACACGGATGGTCACCAGAGTAAACGTTCCTCCGGACGTCTACGACCTCCTCGAGATTGATCAGTAACTCCACAGACTGCTGCCAACTCGATCACCCACACACGCTCATGGATGCACTTGCCGATGCGTTCGGGCGCGTCGAACGCAGACAAAAAACGCTCGAGGTGTATACGGCCGACGACGCCGTTCGATCGGAACTCGAGAGGCAGTTTTCGACGCGGAACGTCCAGATCGTCCACCACGCGTTTCCGTCGAAGACGGATCTCGGATTCGTCGTTGTCCGGGATTCGAACGGGGAGTTTCGCGCCGCGTTGGGTCTCGAGAAACTGGAAGCGATCATCTCTCCGGAGATTGAACCGCCGTGGGAACTCTCGGATCTCGATTCGGCCGACGTGTTCGACTTTCTCGATAATACCATCTTCACGACCTACGACCGGCGCCAGATGTTGGCGGCGACACGTGAGATCGAAGAGCGTGCGTGGCGAACCGACAGCGGAACGCTGTACGCCGGCTTCCAGACGTCGAGCGCGTTCGGCAAACAGGCGACAATTTACGATCGGTTGGATCACGACAGCAACGTGTCCGTACGGGTTTTCATCGAGGACGATACACCTTTCGCGATCGAAAGCGGTTCCAGCCTCGAGGTCACCACCAGCGTTGGATCCGAGATCGGCGAGCATTGGTTCGTGTTGTTCGACGGTGGGCCGACCGACCGAAACGCCTCGGGGTTACTCGCCAGGGAGCGCAAACCCGGACGATACTACGGCTTCTGGACGTACGAACCCGAGTTCGTCGACGAGATCATGACGTATATTCAAACAGCTGTCGACGGTCAGTGAATTCGGATCGTTGCATCGGTCGGTTTGTCAACCTTCAAGCCGGAGGAAACCGTCGTCAACGATAATGTTCGACTCCGACGACCTCGAGGCCATCCGGGAGGGGGAAGCAAGCTGGCACGCAGACCAGGTCGAGCCAGTACTCGAGCGATTTGGCGAGCGAAACGAGACGTTCACCACGGACACCGGCGGACAGGAAGTCGATCGCCTGTACACAGCGTCCGACGTGGCCGATCTCGACTATGGGGCGGATCTCGGGTTCCCCGGTGAGGAACCGTACACGCGGGGGGTGTACTCGACCGGCTATCGAGGGCGACTGTGGACGATGCGTCAGTACGCTGGCTTCTCGACGCCCGAGGACACCAACGAGCGTTTTCATTACCTGCTGGATCAGGGTCAGACCGGGCTCTCGATGGCGTTCGACCTGCCGACGCAGATGGGCTACGACTCCGACGCAGAGATGTCCGCTGGCGAGGTCGGCAAAGCCGGCGTGGCGATCGACTCCCTCGAGGACATGGAGACCGTCTTCGACGGAATTCCGCTGGACGACGTTTCGACGAGCATGACGATCAACGCACCCGCCTCGGTGTTGCTGGCGATGTACATCGCCGTCGGTGACCGCCAGGGAGTCGACCGGGCCGACCTTCGCGGGACGATCCAGAACGACCTTCTGAAGGAGTACATCGCCCGGAACACCTACATCTACCCGCCGGAGCCATCGATGCGGATCATCACGGACATCTTCGAGTTCTGCGCCGAGGAGGTGCCGAAGTTCAACACCATCTCGATTTCGGGCTATCACATCCGCGAGGCCGGATCGACCGCCGCACAGGAGCTCGCCTTCACGCTGGGTAACGGCCTCGAGTACGTCGAGTCGGCGATCGACGCAGGACTCGACGTCGACGACTTCGCCCCACAGCTCTCGTTTTTCTTCAACGGCCACAACAACATCTTCGAGGAGGTCGCGAAGTTCCGCGCGGCCCGGCGGATGTGGCACGATCTGATTGACGAGCGCTTCGACGCCCGAAATCCGAAGTCGAAACAACTCAAGTTCCACACCCAGACGGCCGGATCGATGCTCACTGCCCAGCAGATCGAGAACAACGTCGTCCGCGTCGCCTACCAGGCGCTCGCGGCCGTCCTCGGGGGCACACAGAGTCTGCACACCAACGGGAAAGACGAAGCGCTCGCGCTCCCGACCGAGGAGTCGGTTCGAACCGCGCTGCGCACCCAGCAGATTCTCGCCCACGAGTCCGGTGCAGCCGATACGGTCGATCCGCTCGCCGGGAGCTACTACGTCGAGAGCCTCACCGACGAGGTCGAAGCCGAGGCCTACGAGATCCTCGAGGAGATCGACGGACGCGGCGGGATGCGTCGGGCGATCGAACAGCAGTGGGTGCAGCGCCAGATCCAGGATACGGCGTTCGAACGGCAGCGCGAAATCGAGGAGCAAGAACGGATCATCGTCGGCGTCAACGAGTTCGAAGTCGACGAAGAACCCGAGATGGACGTCCAGGAAGTTACCGAGGAGGACGAACGCCGACAGATTCGCCGCCTCGAGTCCGTTCGGGACGACCGCGACGAGGAGGCTGTCGAGGCGGCTCTCGAGGCCCTCCGCGAGGCCGCACGCGGCGACGACAACCTGCTGCCGTTCATCATCGACGCCGTGAAAGCGTACGCGACGGTAGGCGAGGTCTGTAACGTCCTGCGAGAGGAGTTCGGCGAGTACACGCCTGGCAGCGCGGTCTAACCTCCAGTAGCGGTACGTTCCGCCCACATCCTTCTCCGTCTGGAGGCCGAGGATTCGCCCGGCCAGCTCTCACCGCACCATTTTCGGGCTCAGTTTCAAGAGTGGTGACGATGACGGGACAGCCATGACTCCCCCCACGATCGAATCGTCAGTCGACGCCGGTGGCGCATCGATCCCAGTCCTCGGCTTCGGCACCGCCTCGATGACCGGTACGGACTGCACGGACGCTGTCGAGTGGGCCCTCGAGGCCGGCTACCGACACCTCGATACGGCCACGATGTACGATAACGAGGCTGCCGTCGGGGACGGTCTCGCTTCGGCGGACGTCTCCCGCGACGAGGTTTTGGTGGTGACGAAAGTCCACCCAGACGACGCCGCGTACGACGAGGTTCTCGAGTCGGCCCACGGGAGCTGTGACCGGCTCGGCATCGAGACGATCGACCTGCTGTTGCTCCACGCCCCGAGCGAAGAGATCCCCCTCGAGATCACACTGGATGCGATGAACCACCTTCAGGACGAGGAGGTCGTCGAGCACATCGGCGTCAGCAACTTCTCCGTGAGCCAGCTCGAGGAAGCCGTCGAGATTTCCGAGACGTCGATCGTCACGAACCAGGTGAAGTATCACCCGTATCATCGCCAGGACGCACTCCTCGAGTACTGCATCGAAGCGGACATCGCTCTGACGGCGTACTCGCCGCTGGCGAAAGGCGACGTGGTCGGTGACGAGCGCCTCGAAGAGATCGGTGAGAGCCCGGGCAAATCCGCCGCCCAGGTGGCGTTGCGCTGGCTCCTCCAGCAGCCACAGGTCGTGGCGATTCCGAAGGCCTCGAGTCGCGAGCACATCGAGACCAACGCCGACGTGTTTGATTTCGAGTTATCGACGGAGGAGATGCACGATATCTTCGAACTGAGCGGCGAGGTGCCGCCGTTCGCCCGGTAATCGTCTCGGATCCGTTCGCTCGTAGTCCGTTCGCTCGTAGTCCGTTCGCTCGTAGTCCGTTCGCTCGTAGTCCGTTCGCTCGTAGTCCGTTCGCTCGTAGTCCGTTCGCTCGTAGTCCGTTCGCTTGTAGTCCGTTCGCTCGTGACCATTCGAGAAGCCGACTCGAGGAAGGATCCATTGTCGCCTGGAGGGCCCCGAGGTAGCTCAATTCTGTACTTTCGAGTACAACGGCGTCTACCGAAGCCGGACGGCCGTTCCGTAGGCCATCACTTCCGATCCGCCATCGGTGATCTGGGAGGTCTCGAGACGGACGTTGATGACGGCGTCGGCGCCCATCTTTTCGGCGTCGGCTTCCATCCGCGTGATCGCCTCGTCGCGGGCTTTCGTCAGCAGGTCGGAGTAGGCCTTGAGTTCGCCGCCGAAAACGTTCCGGATGCCCTGGGTGATGTCTCGGCCAACGTTTCGCGCCTCGACCGTGTTTCCGCGGGCGACGCCGAGGATTTCGACGACTTCGCTGTCGGGAACCGTTTCAGTAGTAGTGATAAACATCCACTCGAGACAATGGTGTTATCGTACTAACACCTTTGGATTCGCTTCGACGCGCCTCGGTTTTATCCCGCAGTCGGGACGCACCACAGGTTCAGCCGGAACAGAACACTGACGGTACTACCGGTCACACGCTCGAGCACAACCAATGCGTTTCGATCACGCCGGCATCGCAACCGACGACGCCGACACGCTCGCAACGATGTACGCCGACCTCTTCGACGTCGACATCGTTCACGAGGAAACGTTCAACGGAATGACCGTCGTCTTTCTGGGCTTCGGAAACGGGTACTTCGAACTGCTCGAGCCCCAGGAAGACGGCACCATCGCAACCTATCTCGAGCGCCACGGGCCCGGAATACACCACCTGGCAGTCGAGACCGACGACATCGAGGGTGCGCTCGACCGAGCACGGGATCTGGGGATCGAGTGTATCGACGACGAGCCACGACCAGGCGCGTGGGGCCACGAGGTCGCGTTCTTGCACCCGCGGGATACCGGTGGCATCTTGCTCGAGTTCGTTGCTCACTGACTGTCGTCGACCACTGCGTCAGAACGCAGCGCCGTCGAACGGCTGGGTAGTCACCGGACGGTCGTCCCGTCCACTGCCCACCCGAGGACGAAGACCGTCGTCGGGTCGTCGAAGACGTCGTGGACAAGGCGAATGCGACCGGGCTGGGATCGAACGCCACCGGGCCGGCGCTCGCAGTCGGTACACACGATCGAGAGTTCGTAGTGCACAGCGCCGATACACTGGACACACGCGTCTACCGTGGGTTCCATCGGGGTAAGCCGTATCTCGAGTTCGGCATCGTTTCCGTCGACCGGAGGTTCGTCGTCGGAGCGACCATCGTGGTTTTCGCTTACGGAATCACTCCTGTTACCTCCATCGTCGGGTCGGTCGCGAACACCCACCGATTCGAGCGCCACCTCGTGACAGGGCGTCGGCGCTTCGATCGCGGCCCGAATCCGGAGACCATCCTCGTGGACGCCAATCGTTGGATACATCGACGTCTCGTCGCTCAAACACTCCCCGTCGATTCGCTCGATCTCGATTTCGATTCCATCCGGGCGGTGCTCGTCGGTTCTGGATCGATGCCGATCCGCTGTCGCGTATGTTCGATCATTCGCGCCATCGTCTTCGGCTGTGGTGGTTCCCGATCCAAGAACGATTCCAGCGCCACCGATCCACGAGAGGAGCTGCCGACGATCCATACCACACGATACGGCTTCCGGAGCAAAACCGCTTGTTCAGCGTGATGAGACCGTTCGGACTGAGAGGACGATCAGTCGGCCGTGGGAGTATCAGTCGGAGCCGTGTGCGTTTCAGTCGAGCCGTGCAAGGTGGTTCAGTGCGTAGATCGTCCGCAACACGTCGACGCTCTTCCCACGATCGAAGACGAGTTCGTCGGAGTTGAGCACGTGCTCCAGGGTGTCCCGCGAGGCGTGTTCCGGGGCGGCGGCGATCCCGGCGTCGTCCTCGGCAACCCACTCCATCACGCGAAGGTCGCTCTTGGAGTCGCCCATGACGAGGGCGAATGGCTCCGTGACATCGAGCACCGAGAGCGCGCGTTCGACGCCGGCCACCTTGTTGAGTTCGAGGCTGCCGATCTCGGCGGCGTCGGCTTCGTAGTACGCGACGTCGATTCGCTCGAACAGGCTCGCGAGCGCGTCGGGAACGGCTGCGAGGTCGACGTTGGGATAGGCTCCCTGCTGCTCGAGGACGACCCTGATCTCGGGATCGGCGTCGGCGTAGAAGGCGCGGGTGGCAGCGATCGTGGGATCGACGTCGAGATCCGCTGCCGATTCAGCATCGAGGGAGACCGCATTCTCACCCTCACCTTCACCCTCGAGCGCCGTCGAAACCGCTCGACCCAGCTGGTCGATCATGTGGACGAGAGCCTCGTCGATGATCTCTCGGGCCCGGTTCGAGCCGGTCTCGTAGTTTGGTTTCATCGTGACGTTGAACTCGTTCCCCTGGAGGTGACAGCCTCGACGAAGGGTTTCGGGCGCTTCGGGGAGCATCCGCGCCCGAAGGGAGTCGAAGATGTCGCGGATTTCGGTATCGAGATCCGCGTACAGCAACTGCTTCGTGTCCGCACCGTGACCCGGCGTGAAGACCCCGTTCCCCGCCTCGTAGACGATCGAGAGCGTGCCGGAGTGGACGATTTCACTGCCCAGCCCCTGAATCGCGAACCCCTTGACGTTCTCGAGCGTCTGGCCGGTGCAGATGACGATCGGAACGCCGGCCTCGTGGAACTCCGTGAGGACGTGGAGGGTGTCCCGTGGGATCTCGTTGTCCGTCCCGCCGGCCGATCGGAGAGTTTCGTCGACGTCGAGCACGAGGACGTTCACCGCCCGACCATATTTCGCCTCCAGATCGAGCGCGGTAAAGGCCTGATCGCGCGTGGCTCGCGAGGCGATTTCGGCGAACGTCTCGCCGGCCGCGAAGGTCGAACGAATCTCGTCCTTGCGTGACTCGAGTTCGTCGCTCGCGTCCTGCCAGTGCTCGAGGGCGACCCGCGAGTCGATCGGCGGGAAGACGTCCACGAACTCCTGGTATTCGCGGAGCGTCTTCGTGTCAAACTCGTCGTAGAGGCGGTAGACGAGGTCGTAACGTTCCATGTCAGCGATTGTGTGGGGCTGGGGGATAATGGTTTCCGACGGTGCGACGGTTGCCAGGTTCGATCGGGTGCACGCCAGCGGGGAAACCGGCGGTACCTCCCACGCTCAGTCGCGCAACAAGAACGGCCGTCCCTCGAGGTCGACGATCCGACCCGGGTCACACCATCGGTATGGCAGGACAAGCGTGTCCGTCTCGCCGACATCGAGTTCCGAACTGGCGAACTCGTGGTGGGTCTGTGCAGTAGTCCCACTCTCGTACCGAGAGCGTGCGTAGACGAGTGCAGTTCGTGGCTTTTGTACCTCGGGATGTTCGTCCGAGACGTTCTCGACGGTCACCAGCCCGCCGTAAACCGGGTCTCCATTCGCGTCGCCGACGATTCCCCACGATGTCTCCCGCACCTCGAGGCCGTCGTGGATCTCCGGGCCTGGGCCACTGTCATCGCCATCCGGGGGACGCAAGCGATAGCCGTCGATCCGATCCGGATACTGGTCGCCAGTAATCGTGAAAATCGCGTCCTCGCTGGGGTGATACAGGGTTCGACTCGCTCGTTCCAGTACCGTCGATCCCCCGAGCAACTCGACCCTGATCGTGGGTGTACTGAAATCTCGCTCGAACTGGACTCGGCCACGAACGCCGTATCGACCGGTGTCTCGGTCGTGGAAGAAGCCGTGGTCAGTGATGGTGACATCTCTACTGTTCTCGGCTGTACCCTCCATCTCACCTCGGTGGGCACAAATCGGCACTGCAGACCGCTCGAACGTCCTGTCTGCAACCGTATCGTCAGTCCATTCGGGGTCAGGAAACAGCGGTGTCGAGCCGGTGGCTGATTGTTGGTCATCGTTTTCGCCAGTGGCAAGACAGCCGGCGAGTGGGACGGTACCGACGCCGGCAAACGCGACACCACCGACGGTGGCGAGATACGACCGACGCCCCAGGAATCCGTCGTCCATGGCAATACGCAATCATCTCGAGTGGGGGCTAAATCGCTTTGGCACGCTACAATCAGCGTTTCACCCAACCCCCGAGCATCTTTACTCGAGATAGAATAAACTTTTAGCACTCGGGCGACAACTAAGAGCTATGAAAACAATCGCAGTCGAACCTGGGGCCGGCGAGCCAACGATTCTCGAGAAGCCGGTGCCAGAGCCCAGAGCGGGTGAAGCGCTGGTTCGAACCCTCCGGGTCGGCGTCGACGGCACCGACCACGAGGTCATCTCGGGAGGACACGGCGGAATCCCCGACGGCGACGACCACCTCGTGCTCGGCCACGAAGCCGTGGGAATCGTCGAAGATCCGAACGGAACTGACCTCGAGGCCGGGGAGATCGTCGTTCCGACGGTTCGGCGACCCCCGAACGGCACCAACCACTACTTCGACAGCGGCTACCCGGACATGGCACCCGACGGCGAATACGTCGAGCGCGGAATCGTCGGCGGGCACGGCTTCATGGCGGAGTACTTCACGAGCCCGGCGGAGTACCTCGTCCCGATTCCGAAGGAACTGGCTCCCCTGGGCTTCCTCGTCGAACCGATCAGCATCTCCGAGAAGGCGCTCGAGCACGCCTATGCAAGTCGGTCAGCGTTCGACTGGAAACCCGAATCCGCGATGGTACTTGGCAACGGCTCACTCGGGCTCGTGACCGTCGCGATGTTGCTCGAAACCAGGGACTTCGAGCGCCTCTACTGTCTGGGTCGGCGGGATCGACCGGATCCGACGATCGATATCATCGAGAAACTGGGGGCGACATACGTCGACTCTCGAGAGACGCCCGTCTCCGAAGTGCCGGAAGCCCACGAGGGGATGGACTTTATCTACGAGGCGACCGGCTTCGCCCCGCACGCGTTCGAAACCATCGAGGCGCTCGCACCAAACGGCGTTGGTGCGCTTCTCGGCGTGCCCTCGAGCTGGGAGTTCGAGATCGACGGCGGAACCCTCCACAGGGAGTTCGTCCTCCACAACAAGGCCCTGGTCGGGAGCGTCAACTCTCACAGTGGGCACTTCGAGGCGGCCATCGACACGCTCGCCCAGCTTCCAGCGTGGTTCACCGACGACCTCGTCACCGGCGTTTACGAACTCGACGACTTCGAGGCGGCATTCGACGACGACGATACGACTATAAAAACAGCGGTTCAATTCGGAACTATATGAAAAACGTCGACGACCTCATCGAGAGTGCGTCAGACCTCGCCGACCGAGGTCTCTCGAAAGGTGAGATTGCAGACGAGCTCAACGTCTCCCGTGAAACGGCGAGTTGGCTCGTCGAACGGAGCGGTGCCGCAACGCAACCATCGAAATCCGCCACGTCACCGGACACCGGCGGCTCCGCCGACATCCACGTCGACTGGTCGGCAATCGGTCGCGACTCACAGCGGATGGGCTTCGTCGCCAGTGCGATGGCCGATCTGCTCGCGAAACACGGTGAAGACGTCGATCTGACGATCGGGATCGAGAAGGCCGGTGGCCCCATCGCAGCCCTCGTCGCCCACGAACTCGAGACCGACCTCGGAACGTACACCCCGGCGAAACACCAGTGGGAGGAAGGCGACATCGACAAACTCGGCGGAACCTTCTCACGGAACTTCGCGACGATTCGCGGTCGCGAGTGTTACATCGTCGACGACACGATCACGAGCGGGACGACGATGAAAGAGACCATCGACGCCATCCGAGAGGAGGGCGGGGAGCCACTCGCGTGTGTCGTCCTCGCCGATAAGCAGGGCGTCGACGAACTCGAGGGCGTGCCCGTGTACTCGCTGTTGCAGGTCATCAGCGTCGGTACCGAGGAGTAGTCGGTTCCGCACGCGCTGAAATCGAACGGGTTCTGTCGTGTTTTAACGGCCTCGAGCGGTGTTCTCGAGCCGGTTGCCGTCCGCCGTCCGATCTCGCGATCATTCATTCCACGGAAGAACCGAATAGAGCGAAGACAGCGTTCGGTTTTCGCTTGCTTCCACGTTGTCCAACCTGATCTCGCTATCTCGATAGTGGCAAGCGGACTCGCTCGCCCCATCACAAAAGCAGAGCCACGATACCAGCAAACAAGCCCGCCCCGACGACGAACGCCCAGAAGCTGCTCTCCCGATCCGCCGGAAGTTCCTCTTTGATCGCGTTGAAGAGTATCCCGCCGGACAGGAGTGCGAGCAACCAGATCTGCGTACTCGTTCCGAGGGTAGAGACGAACACCCCGACGGCTCCGACGAGGAGTGCCCCCGCCAGCACCCAGCGACCGAAACGGTGGTAGACGTCGTTATGGTGGTTTCGAAGGCCTTCGTCGATTCCGAACAGGTGTAACCCCATAGCGATGGCGAACGGAATCGGGTCTTCGAGTAACTCGCCGCTTACCAACACGTATCCGATCACACCGTTGTAAGCCGCGAAGACGGCGATATGGATCCAGAAGACCGGATCCCTCGTGATCCAGTTTGGGCCAATAGTCGGTCGACGGGTTTTGGTAACCCTGGCGATTCGTTCCAGCCCAAAAAAGCCCGCCAGGCCACAAAAAACGAGGACGTATATCAACCTTCCACCTCCACTCACAGTATCCGTGACCTGAGCGTGTTCGTGTGCCAATTTGGGAAGAATGTATATGAGGACGTACACGATCGACACACCCGCGGCTGCCGATAACCACCGTGCACGGGTCAGCGGCCACGAAAACGGTATCCTATCCGCAACGAGATGAACGGCAGCGAGGGCGACCGCCAGTGCGAACGCGAATACAGCGCTCCCGGTGGCGCTCATGAGAGAGGAGTACGTCGACTGGAGTAGTACGTTGCCACGAGTGGATCGTCCTCTCGTTCGATGGAACCCCATCGAGACAACTCAATCTTTCCCCGAGGCGGGCCACCGCGGCTCGATCGGTTCCTCGATTCGCTCGACAGCATCGTCAGTCAGCGAGACCTCGAGCGCGCCGACGTTCTCCTCCAGGTGGTCGATCGACCGTGGGCCGATGATCGGCGCGTCGACGACCTCCTTGTGCAGGAGCCAGGCGAGCGATACCTGTGCCGGCGTGGCGTCCTTCTCGGCCGCGAGTTCTTCGATGCTCTCGAGAACGGCCCAGTTTTCCGCTGTGAACCGCTGTTGTGTGTATTCATCGGCAGCCGCCCGGACGTCACCCGCCGGATCCTCGTCGCGGTCGTACTTGCCGGTCAAAAAGCCGCCGGCCAGGGGCGACCAGGGGATGACGCCGATCCCTTCGCCCGCACAGACGGGGAGCAGGTTCGCCTCCTCGTGACGGTCGACGGCATTGTACTCTGGTTGCATGCACACGAATCGATTCAGGTTCTCGAGATCGGCGGTGTAGAGGGCTTTCGTGAACTGATAGCTCGTCATCGTACTGGCACCGACGTATCGGACGAGGCCGTCGTCGATCAGGCTGTCCAGCGCAGCGAGCGTCTCTTCGATCGGCGTCGACTCGTCCCAGCGGTGGATCTGATACAGGTCGATGTACTCCGTCCCGAGGCGCTCGAGGCTCGCCTGACACTGGTCGTAGATGTGCTTTCGCGAGAGCCCCTGCCGGTTCGGCCCCTCGCCCATCCGGCCGTACACCTTCGTCGCGATGACGAGTCCGTCACGGTCGTAGGACTCGAGTGCTCGGCCGACGATCTCCTCGCTCTCGCCCCGCGAGTAGACGTTCGCGGTGTCGAGAAAGTTGATTCCGAGCTCGAGGGCGCGTTCGATGATCTCGGTGGACTGGGCCTCATCGTCGATCATCCACGGTTCGGCGCTTCCGAAGTTCATACAGCCGAGGCAGAACCGGGACACCTCGAGGCCCGTCTCGCCGAGCGTGGTGTAGTCCATCTCGTCCGCGTAGCCGATGTGGGTGGGCATACCGTGAGCAGTCCAAACACGACGAAAAACGTTGGGGGTATCGGCAGTGACCGTGTCCAGATCCGATTGTGGGTAATCGAAACGCGGCATGATTCTGGTGCGGGGCACTCAGCGTGTCCGCTGAACACCACCGACTCAACCGTGGACGTTGATCCATGTCGTCACCCCCAGGTGGCGACCTGGACTGCGTTGGTGTGAGGATCCACCGTTCGTGCTCGAGCGAGCGTCTGGGCGGGACGGGGACGAATCGTCGACCTGAATCTCACTCTGCCGTCTCGATCGTGTGTCGATGGAGCCACGATCGACTGGAACGGTCGCTAGACTATAGATAGTATAGTTTAGGCTATACTTTCTATAGTGAGTAGACGGAGAGCAGCAACGATTGACGTACGGCTTGCACAAACGGTCTCGAACGGAAACCTCACCTGAGATGACGGTCACCGACCCTTCGGTCGGACAGCACCCTCAATGGAGCAACCAATGGCGCAAATGCTTTCCACGTGACCCCCCAACAGACACCTATGACGTTTCAGCCTAACAGCGGTCTCGAGCAGGAGGAGGTCAACGACATCGTCGACGAGACGATCGAATCCAACGACGTCGTCCTCTTCATGAAGGGCAACGAACTGATGCCCCAGTGTGGCTACTCCCAGCGCGCACTCGAGTTGATCCGTCAGCACCGCACCGACGTCGAAACGGTCGACACCCTCGAGTCGCTGCCGGAGTTCCGTGAGGCACTCTCCGACCACAGCGGCTGGGAGACTATCCCACAGACGTTCGTCGACGGGGAGTTCGTCGGCGGGTCGGACGTCCTCGCCGAACTCGACGAGCGCGGCGAACTCGAGGAGACGCTGGGATCGGCATAGTCGACTCGCTGCCGTTCGATCGCGACGAGTCCCCCTCGTTTTCACTTCCTATGGGTTGAATTTCGCGACAAAGCGTCACACAGAAAAACCTGTATTGGTTCCAATGTGTTTGGATTCGAACCAGTAATGAAGGGATATAATAGCAGGTCATATATGGGGAGGTACCGTACTAGGACACAGACGACTATCGCCTACCCTTCCACAATGTCAACTGAGGATTCCAGACACGTGTATCGGTTGCATTCCACACTTGAACTCCCCCTCGAAGACCTCGAGGAGCACCTCGAAACCGCGACGTATCCTGAGGGGGTTACCGACGTCGAGCTGACTCGCCGCAACAACACGCTGATCCTCAAAGCCGTCTCGGACGACGACAGCGTCAGCAAGTACACCCCGACGGCACAGCTGAAAGCTAGCGTCACCGAAAATCGGGTCTACGAGGAAGACCCGGACGAGCGACGCAACTCCTTCCGATGGGACGAAGAGGACGAAGAGGAGATCGAATCGGAACTGGTGGAGTTCGCGGCGTTCAAAGGCGACCGCGAGACCGTCCTCCAGAACTCCCTGCTCCAGTACGAGATGTTCCAGGTGCTCTGTGATATCGCCCTCCAGACCGAGAAAGGGACACTGACGGCGATTTCGGTTCAGGACGGCGACCTCGAGGCGACACGGATCGTCGACGGAGAGGCTCGCCCGGCGGACGTGGAGGTCGTCGAGGGACCACGCGAGCGCAAAGGCAAATCGAGTGGCGTGAACTGGCGAGATAACAAGTTCATCAGCGACTGAGCGTACAGACGAGAGCGATAGAGCGCGGCAGTTCTTCCCAGAAATTTCAGTTTACGATGTCGAGCCACCGGGCCGGTAGAACCGTGGGTGGCATGCTGTAGAGGGGAAAGACGGCTGTGAAAACAGCGGGCAACCAACTCACTCCCGAACGTGCGAATCGAGCGCTCACAAACGCTCGAGACGACCCAAGCGTCGTGCATACCGGGCGAGCGTACAGAGAGAAACCAACACGTTTGGGGAATGCACTTATCCTGCTATTCGGAGAACGTAATTCACAGATGCCCCTGTCTGAGTTTAGCGAGTGCAACCAGTGCGGCTTCATCAGCTACTCGATAAGCGCAGACGAGCCCGGGTTTTGTGGGTGGGATTCGTGTCCCGGTTGTGGCGGAACCGAGTTTACATTTACTGACGAATGAGCGACTGTGGTACCGTATCGATTGGCGCAATCGCGTAGTGATCTTCGCGCGTGCCGACCGTCGTGGGAGACTGTCGTGTGAAACCCACCATGGGAGTTTGGGGTGACGACCTCGAGTCGCTACTGGACAGTGGCGAGATCGTGGTCACTCGAGGGCCGATGTCGTGGCACCGGATTCAACATCGTGTTTCGAGGCGTATCGAGTGGCCTCGCGGTACTGCTGGACGGCTTCCCAGGCGCCGGGATAGCTGCCGCCGTCGAAGGTGCGCGCGAGTGCCCGATCGGTGACGAACACGCGATCACGCAGTGATATAGTGAGGTGGTGCCGTGAGTATCACGATTTAGGTTTTGGCGGTGATTTCGGTAATCGACAGACGCGGCGGCTTCAAGGGCCCGCTGTAGGGTTTCCGTGGGCGGCTGATTATCAGTTTTGAAAGCGTATCAGGTGCGGTGAAAGTCGTTTCTTTAGACTTGGCCACAGTCTTTATTAGGTATGGCTGAGCCTCGACTATCAGCATCCGATGTGTACGTGAGAAACTGACGGTGGAGGTTGGTGCGGTAGCATCCCCCGACCCCATCCGTCGCCTGGAAGATTCGGCCTCCGGACAATAAGGGTTCTCATCGTTCACAGGTGCTGTGACATACTATGCGTATGCAAAGCAAATTCGAAACCGAAGACGAATCGTCCAGCCGGGCGGTATCGCCGGTTATTGGGGTTATCCTAATGGTCGCGATTACCGTGATTCTGGCTGCAGTGATTGCGGCGTTTGTGCTCGATCTTGGGCAGAGTTCAGGAGCAAACCCATCTGCTGGATATACAGTTGATGGTGATGGTGACGATACAACAATTCAAATCACCAGTATTGATCGGCTTGACAAAGTAGGTGCCTTCTGTGAAAATCGCAGTGATCTGAGTAGTTTGGATGATGCTGAAGTTGGCGAAAGATACGAGGTAGAAGGCGACTGTGGTGATGACCCACAAGAAAATGTCACCGTTGTTGGCGAATACGACGGTAACGAGGCAACTCTATAATTAGTGCCATGAGAATGGAAAGCAAAATTTCGAAAGAAGATAAGGCAGAAGATCGAGCAGTATCTCCAGTGATCGGTGTTATTCTTATGGTGGCGATAACTGTGATTCTGGCTGCTGTGATTGCTGCCTTTGTTCTTGATCTTGGGCAAAGCTCAGGTGCGAACCCGTCTGCAGGGTTTAGCTATGATCAAAGTGGAAATGACACAACCGTCGAGCTAAATACGATTGATCGGCTTGATGATGTTAGATTCAGCGTTGATAGTGATTGCAACCTCCCGTCATCTGGCGACTGGGACGAATTTGATGACCGTGATCTCCAAGTTGGTCAAAGTTGGGCCTTCAGTGGCAACGGGAGCGTATGCGAACCTGACGACATTACAATCGTGGGTCTGTATGACGGCAACGAGGCCACACTGTAATTGACTGGTTCGGGCCACAATATCTTAACGGATAATCACTAACTCTCGGCAATCCTCTTATTGACTCGCAGACCTAAATTTCACCTAATCTATATGTGGGCCCAGTAAATTTGTTGAAGCATATAGGTGTTGTACGTCGAGAGGGTAATTGGCGGCTCGAAAAGATCGATAACGGCTTCTATGAAATCACATACGAGAACCAAACAGAGGTGCAGGTATTCACTCCAAAGTACAACCCTGGTGTTTTCGATGAAAGGAACGGCCTGGTTGTTCCAGTTGAAGAGGTTGGTTCCTTTTCTGAGGCCGAAGCGCTGTTTACCGAGATGGCCCAAAATAGCGGTTCATCGCAGGTAGCCGGCTTTGGCTCACTCGGTGGGAACAGTGGAATTGAAGCAACTAATGACTCCGGAGGGGCTATCGAAGATGATTTTAGAGACATTGATAATGTCCCTCCAGGTGGTTTCGCAGTAGTACTGCTTGCAGTCGGTGGATTCGTCGTCTACTCTTTCGGTTTTGCACTCGATTCGATTCCCTTCCTAGTCGGCTTATTGATGATTGCAATCGGGACGATAATCTTTGGTTGGGCCGCACTGCTGTTCAAAACTCAAAGTCCGAGGGCTGCATGGGACTTTCTCACTACGCTCCAAGAAGATGACTCGTCGGCAAAAACTAACGGTGAAGAGGATCAGAAAATCGAGAAAACACCACCTGCTCTTCAATCGTTGTAAGATGATTTGTATTTTGAACGCGCCAGTCAGAAATGTGAATGGTGTGATGAACGGGTCGACCATCCAGAAGTTCATCACATACGTCCACGCAGTGAAGGAGGCCCGAATACCCGGTCGAATCTTATCGTCCTTTGCCCTGGTTGCCACAGAAAAGCTGACAGCGGTGGTATCTCACAAACGAAATTGCGTGCAAAGGTACGACGACTCAACGACTCAGCCACTCCTTAGAGATCGAACAATCAATGTCATACAACTGGTAAGAGAGAATAATTGGAGTATTTTACGGGCAATCTGGTTTCAGCGGTCTGTCTTCGACAGCACTTCAAGCCCAGACTGGCGACTCGACTCGTTGATCCGCCCGAGGCCGACCAGTGGCGTACTGCTATGCCGACCACCCCTCTCAGAACTATGTCGAAAGTGCAAGAAAAGCCGCTCCGTGGGTGTATTCAGTATCGTCTGAGGGATTTGAACCACGGTCGCAGCAACGCTGCTCCCTGATTCAAATCCCACCGAATCCCACACTTACCGCTCACGATGATGTTCGCGGTGAGGAATGGGGTCGGAGGGATTTGAACCCCCGATCGACTGATATCTCCGGTGCGCCTCGGAACTCCAGAGGGTCATCACACGGACACTGATCAGGTGTCCGATCAGTATATCAGTCTGGAGTGTCGTCCCGGGCGCGGGACCTCTGGAGTCAGTCGCCATGCCTGGCTTGGCCACGACCCCTCGAGCATTCGTTGGGTTATGCTGCCTAAAGCAGTTACGGTTCGGTGTCAGAGCCAGGGGGCCCGTCCGTCGGTCGTCGTGGTGTCGTCGCTGGGATAGGGGGCGTCTTCGTCTCGAGTGGCCCCATCCTTCCCATCTCTATTCGCCTCGAGATTCGTGGCGCTCGAGTTAGTCTCGGCCTCGGTTTCGGCTTTGCGCTCGGCATCGGTACCGGCTTCGCCCCCAGCGTTGGCATCAGCCCCGGAGTCGCTTCCGGCCTGGGAATCGGACACCCCTCCATCGGTTCGCGTTCCAGCAACCACAGTCGCTGCGTCGGCGTCCGAATCCGAGCGGTCGTCAGGATCGAGCGCGAACACGGCGGCGACGACCAGTGCAGCCAGTGGCGCCTGTCCAAAGCCCATTCCCAGGATCGACAGGGGCAACAGTCCGAGGGCGACCGCGCTGCCGAAGCGAAAGCGGTTGATGTCCATGTACGCGCGCAGGTACGGACCGGTGATAGCCACGCCGAGGGCGAACGCGACGCCAACGACAGCAGCCAGCGTGGCGTTCGCGACCAGTGCCGAATCGGTCATCAGCACGAATTCGGCCCCCGTTGGATCGAGGCTTGCGAGCAGTCCAAGACCGATGATGACGCCAGGACTCGGGAGATACTCACCGACCGTGGCGCTCGCCGTCTTCGCCGCGATGGCGAGGATCACCAGTGCGGCGAACCGCTCGAAGATGACGGTGTCGATGACGCTCCCGATCGCCGGGGCCAGGGCCGCCTGGACGGCTGCGACGACGATCAACGGTATGCCGACGAGCAAGACGACGCGAATCTGCTTTCGCACCGATCCCTGCATCTCCGCGAGGATCACCGCGAGGGTCGCACTCCCACCGAAGATGAGCAGGCCGACCTGAATAGCGCCCATCGTCGTCTCGAGCGCGCCGGCAAGGATCAACGCGACGAAGATCCCGTCGACCAGCGGCAGGGCCATCACCAGCGCGAGAAGCCTGGTGTCGCCGCCGACCAGTCGCTCGAGGCGGAGCGCAATCGGGTGTTGTGACGTGCTCATCGCTCAGGGTCGATGGCCATGACCCGAGGCCTGCGGGTAACGTGATAAACGGTCTCCCAGTTCCTGTATGGATCCGAGCGGGAGCCAGTCCATCGGCGAGCGAAGGCATCCCTTCGACCGAAGACCTCGTGCTGTGAACCGGCGTTTCCCAATAAAGAATGTGGCGTCGGAGTCGAGACTCGTCAGGCCAACAATGCGGGAAACGCAGGAGTTCACAGCGTACATACTCAAGACAAATAGGCGGGTGTTATTAAACGTTGTGTGGGAAGCGGGCCCACTCTACGAAGGATTGAAACCAAGAAGGCAGCGAGACCGACGGATAGTTACCGAAAATCCAACAATGCCTCAGAGTTTTCACCACGAGTGCCGAGCGCACAGCGATCGATACCGATCGACCATGAACGTATCGACTGGAACCACGTGCCACGTTCCTCGAGCGAGTCGATTCGCTGAATGTTCCCCACTCACAGACTCGAGCGGTCTCGCAACGTTTTTCACCGACGGTTCCGGACAGTTTACATGGCGAACGACGTTCCCGAGCACGAGCCCTATTCTGCAAAACTTCGCGTACCGGAAGCGCTGACGTTCGACGACGTCCTGCTTCGACCGAAGGAGAGTCGTGTCGAGCCCGATCAGGCCGATCTGACCTCGCGAGTTTCGAAAACCGTCGAGGTATCGGTGCCGATCCTGTCGGCGGCGATGGACACAGTCACCGAGAGCAAGATGGCCATCGCGATGGCCCGACACGGTGGACTCGGTGTCCTCCATCGCAACATGAACATCGACGAGATGGTCGAGTCGATCTCGCGTGTCAAGCGCGCCGACGAACTCATCATCCCCTTCGAGGACGTCGTCACGGCCGATCCCGAGATGTCGGTTCGGGAGGTCGACGAGATGATGATCCGCGAGGGCGTCGGCGGCGCCCCCGTCGTCAACACAAACGGCGAGGTGCTGGGGATCATCTCGAGCACGGACATCCGCCCCCACCTCGAGGTCGGCGAGAACGACCCGGTGACGGAGGCGATGACCGACGAAGTGATCACGGCACCCAAAGATATCGATGCCCGCGAGGCCTTCGATCTGATGTACGAGCACAAGATCGAACGCGTGCCCGTCGTCGACGACGAGAACCTGCTCGTCGGTCTGGTGACGATGCAGGGGATTCTCCAGCGTCGCGAGTACAAAGAGGCGGCCCGGGATGAGGACGGACGACTCCGCTGTGGAGTCGCCGTCGGCCCGTTCGAGAAGGATCGCGCGGTCGCTGCCGACGAGGCGGGCGTGGATGTCATCTTCATCGACTGTGCCCACGCACACAACCTAAACGTCGTCGACAGTGCAAAGGACATCAAAGACGCCGTCGAAGCGGACGTCGTCGTCGGCAACGTCGGCACACGTGAGGCTGCCGAGGATCTCGTCGAGTTCGCAGACGGGCTCAAGGTCGGTATCGGCCCGGGTTCGATCTGTACGACACGCGTCGTCTCGGGGGCAGGAATGCCTCAGATCACCGCCGTTGCCCAGGTTGCTGACGTTGCCAGCGAACACGACGTTCCCGTGATCGCCGACGGTGGGATTCGGTACTCCGGCGACGCGATCAAAGCGATTGCCGCCGGGGCCGACGCCGTGATGCTCGGGTCGTACTTCGCCGGTACCGACGAGGCACCGGGTCGCGTCGTCACGATGAACGGCAAGCGCTACAAACAGTACCGCGGCATGGGGTCGGTCGGGGCGATGAAATCCGGTGACGCCGACCGCTATCTCAAGGAAGACCCCGAGGACGACGAGGAGTACGTCCCAGAGGGTGTCGAAGCGGCGACGCCCTACAAGGGGACGCTCCAGTCCGAACTTCACCAGCTCGCCGGCGGGATGCAGTCCGGGATGGGATACGTCGGTGCGGAGACGATTCCGGCGTTCAAAGAGCGATCCGAATTCGTTCGGGTCTCTTCGGCAGGCCAGGCAGAAGGACACGCTCACGACGTCGTTATCACGGACGAAGCGCCGAACTACTCGCCGACTGAGTAGAACGGATCCGCTCCGAAGCCCGGGAGCTGCGTTCTTCACTGGCCGGTATATTATTACCTGATGATATTCATTAAGGAATTATGCGCGATGAGCGTGGGTGGGGTCGTTCCGGGAGCCGAGTCCCGAGAGGTCAAACCGAAGTTATCGCCGTCGTCCTGATGATCGGTTTCGTCGCTGTCGGGGCACTCGGCATCGTCGCTGTTGGGTACAGTGCAATGGGGCACCTGGAATCACAGAGCAACGACGAGGCAGCCACCCAGTCACTCGAGAACGCGAAACTGGAATTAGCGTCGATTCAACCGGGAGAGGCCCGTTCGCTGTCGTTTAGTGAATCTATCGAGGACGATGTCCACGTGAAACCTAACGAGGGGCACGTAACAATTACGCTGAACCAGGAGTCAACTACGTATGCACTCGGGACGATCCACTACGAGCGTGATGGAACGCATCTGGCCTATCAGGGTGGCGGTGTGTGGCAGTACACAGACGAGACGAGTACAGTGGTTAGTGCACCTGAATTCGAAGTGATGACATCTGATTCGGAGGTGACGAATCTCCGAATGCAGCTACCCAGTCTCCAGGGCGTCGAGCAACGTGGGAGTGATCTCGCCGTTCGTTCCACTGGCGGTAATCAGACCGCACAGGCGCTCCCGACCGAGGTACCACCGGGGCGGATGGAAATAGCGATTCAGTCGACGTACTACGAGGCCTGGGCCGAGCACTTCACTGAACAGGACGGGATCGAAATGGGCGATGGTGACGTCGGCAGCGTTTTCGTCGATCACGAAGAGGAATACGTTCGCCTCGTCATCGACGTTCCGTACGAATTTGATCTCGACGCAGGCGTGACCTCACCGGCCAGCGGTGAAGAAATCGAGATAAATAATTACGTCAACATGACGGCGTACAACTCCGCTGATCCGGATAAGGAGGTCGAAGACATGCAACTTCGATTCGCGGATGACGTGACGATCAATCACAACACGCAGATCGAATCCGATATTATGATCGATGGGGAATTAACACTCGATCAGAACAACGCAGAAGTTTCTGGTGACGTCTACTGTCTGGATGGAACTACCGACTGTGTGAACGTCAAACAGGGGTCACATACCGGTTCTGTGTATACCGATGAAACCACTCTCGAGGTGCTGTCTTCGGCCCTCGAGATCGACTGGTGGCAAGAACGCATCACACCAACGGAAAACGACAACGAGCAGACCGACGGGATCGAAGATGGAGAACTCACTGATGACCCAATCAAAACGCCTGGTGAATACTATCTCACGGAGATACGGTCGGGAGACTCACTTGACGTTGCCCTCGAGGACGAGGGTGAAGTCGATATCCTCGTCGATGGAGACGTTTATATTGATAATGAAGTGACTCTCGATAGCGTCGGCGACCATCAGGTGAACCTCTACATAACGGACGACGAAGACAGATCGCTTACGATACGGGATACGGTGAACGAACACAATAACCCAGAGTACGACGCAACGAATTTCTGGATGTTTGCTCCCCCGGGAACAGATATTTCGTTCGAGACTGGTGACACGACATTTGTCGGTGTAATCTATGCTGGGAATGACGGAGACGAGCCTGTTGCACGGGCGTCATTTGACCAACAGGTTGACTTCTACGGCGGCCTCGTCGCTTCCGTCGACGGCGTCGACAACAATATCGATCTTCACTACGACGAAGCCTTACTCGAGGAGTCTGCCGATGCTGGTGGTGACGGTGAAAGCGGCTCGGACACGACGTACCTCGAGCTGACGATCACTGACATCGTCGTTGAGGACGAGTAACGACGTGACGAACGATAGTAGCCCTACAAGTCCTCGCATACCTGATCACCAGACGTCCCGACGATCAGATGTGAACCGTTTCAGTTGTGACGATAGCGCCATCTCCTCTCGCAGAATCGTTCGTTCGCCCGATATTGCGCCTGACAAACGAAATAGTCGGAAACCGTGATGTATACGCGCGACTGCGAGAGGCTACCCGTCCGTATTCCACGGCCCGATCTCCGGATCCACTTCTCGATGACCCTCCTCGAGGTCGTCCAGCAATTCCAGATCCCCAGTATCCAACTCGAGGTCGAGTGACGCCCAGTTGTCGGCGATGTGTTCCTCGCCGGTCGCTTTCGGAATCGCTGTCACCCCCTTCGTCCGGAGCCAGGCGAGACTGACCTGGGCTTCGGTGACGTCGTGGGTCTCTGCGATGTGTTGTATCTCGGGGACGTCGAACAGCGTTCCACGGGCGAGCGGTGAATACGCCACGAGTTCGATATCGTGCTCGTCACAGACGGTTCGAAGTTCCTCCTGAGGAAGCAACGGATGGCACTCGACCTGATTGGCGAAGATGGGTGCGTCGAGGATCTCGACGGCCTCCTCGATGTGTCGCGGCTCGAAGTTGCTGACGCCGACGTTCCGGATCAGGCCCTCGTCGTACAGTTCGTCGAAGGCAGTCAGCGTCTCTTCGGCATCGTAGGTCTTGACCGGCCAGTGAACGTACAACAGGTCGACCGCATCGACGCCCAGTTTCTCGAGACTTTCCCGGGTCGTCTCGAGGACGTCGTCGTACGCGAGGTTCGACGTGGCGACTTTCGTCGCGAGAAAAATCTCCTCCCGGCCGACAGCCGCCTCGGTGATCCCCCGTCCAACGGACGCCTCGTTGTCGTAGCCCTGGGCGGTATCGATGTGTCGATACCCCATCTCGAGGGCCGTTTTGACGCTCCGGGCACACTGTTCGGGATCGGTGTGTTGCCACGTGCCGAGACCGAGCATTGGCATTCCGTTCGCACGCGGACAGTCGGTAGCGGCGATCTCGTCGGCGGAGTCCATGTCTAGGCCATCGGACGTCAGCGGAAAAGGCGTTCGGGTTGCCGCGGTTTCGATCGTCGAACGTGTTCTCGAGTCGGGCAGCCACCCATCGCTCCGGCATACGAGTACAGGAAGGCGTTAGCAGTGGGTTACTGCTACATAGTTACTGATACATCCGCAACGGCTGTGCCTGCGTACTCTCGGCTTCGCCCATTTCTCGCATCCGCTGCGCAAACGTTTCCCGTTTCTCACGTATCTCGGCCGCCCGGTTGAGCAACTCACCCACGTCGATTTCGACCGCTGACATGGGGCACACTCCCTCCTCGAGCAAGACGCTGGCTGCCTGTGGATCCGGGAACTGTGGACTGCATTCGACGACGAGGCCGACCGAATCGCTGCCGCGTTCGGTACTCCGGTTGAGGAGGGCTCCAGTCGGCCCGCTGACCACGCCGTCTTCCGGCGGCGTGTCGATCGAGTGTGCATCGAGGAGTGTCCCGCCACCGCCGGTAGCAATGCCAAAAATAGACGGATCACCGTCGTGCTCGGCCGGGAGCCCGCTCAAATACAGTGGCGTGGCGTCGTGGCTATCGATCCAGGCGGTTAAACAGTCGGCAACCGGTTCGAGTGCCTGTGCACCAATGGGGACGTCGCTCTGGAGTGCCAGCACGTCGTCGGACTCGCTCACGTACAGGCGAACCGGTGGCTGAACGGTGGCATCCCCCCCGCGGTAGATGCCGACTTGCGGCAGTCCATCACAGTGGATACTCGCGTAGTAGCGCATATCGAGCTGATCGATCAGGTGATCGGTTGCGATCTTTCCGACCAGTCCAACACCCGGGAATCCCTCGACGAGCACCGGTTGCTCGAGATCTGCTTCGCCGTCCTGGAGGCGGATCTGTGACATGTGTGAGGTGACTCTCCCCGTGAACTTAAAACCGGCTCCGCATGCAGATTCGGTGTTGGTATTGCGTTCAATGAGCGAATCGGTGGGTCGAAACCGACAAACACCTCCCCCACAAAGGGCGCGCTAATGGAGCCACTCGAGCGGTACCGACCGATCATCGACGACTTCGATGCGTTTCGCGCCGCCTGCGAGCGCCCGCTCGGAATCGTCGTCCGCGCGAACTCGATCAAAGCGACCCCCGAACGGGTGATGGCGACGTTCGACGAGGACGATATCGAATACGAACAGGCCAACTGGAATTCCCGTGTCTTCCGGCTCGAGACCGACTCACCTGGCTCGACCTGGGCCTCGTTCCACGGGTTCATCCACACCCAGGAGGAGGTCTCTGCTGTCCCACCGGTCGTTCTCGATCCTGAGCCCGGCGAGTGCGTGTTCGACGCCTGTGCGGCCCCCGGCGGGAAAGCCACACAGCTGGCGGCGTTGATGAACGATCAGGGAACCGTCGTCGCGAACGATAGTAACCTCGGCCGCCTGTCCGCGCTGCGGTTCAACGCCGAGCGTCTCGGCGTCACCGCACTCGCCGTCACCAACCAGGACGCCCGGAACTACTCGCTCAAACCCCTGAATCTCGAGGCGTTCGACCACGCCCTCGTCGATGCACCCTGTTCGTGTGAGGGGACGATCCGAAAGAACCCCACGACGCTCGAGCAGTGGACCGAAGACCACGTTCACTCCGTTGCCGGCATCCAGAAGGGGATCCTTCGCCGGGCAATACAGGCCACCCGACCGGGCGGTACCGTCGTCTACTCGACGTGTACGTTCGCCCCCGAGGAGAACGAAGCCGTCATCCAACACGCCCTCGAGACCGAAGACTGCCGTGTCGTCGACATCGACCTCCCGCTCGACGCCGCACCAGGCATCACCGAGTGGCACGACGAGACGTACGATTCGAGCCTCGAGAAGGCGATCCGAATCTACCCGCATCACAACGACACCGGCGGCTTCTTCGTCGCGAAACTGGAGGTGACGGCCTGATGGGATCCGACGACCTCGAGGAGAACGTCGGTCAGCGGTTCGACCGATTACCGCCGACGGCTGACGAACGAACCGTCGCGGGTCGAGCCACTCGTGAGGAAGTCACAACGTACTTCCACGATCGATTTGGCATCCCGCCAGCCGTGTTCGAACCGTACACGTTCTGGGAGAAAGGAGCCGGGAAGATCTGGATCTACGGCGGCGATAGTCCTACCCCAACCGACATCGAGGCGCTGGGAATGACCTGTTTGCGGACTCGACAGGAACACTGGAAGCCGACGACCGATTTCGTACAGCGCTTTGGCCGCCACGCGACGACGTGCGTGATCGAGCTATCGGGATCGGAGGCGATCCGGTTTGCCGCCGGCGAAGATCAGTCACTCGAGTGGGACGGCGACTGGGGATACCTCATCGCGGCCCACGAGATTGCTGGCGATCTCGAGCCGATCGGCGTCGGTCTCTACCTCCACGGTGAACTTCGCTCGACGGTGCCGAAGGGGCGACAGCGGTCGCTGTAATACAGATAGATCTCCGTGAGAACTGGCCTGAGACCCGTGAAACACGCCACCTGACCAGGCAAGTCGTGACGAGTACGAACGACAAGGACAGGTTTCGACGTGGTAACGAGTGGCTGTACCGCTCTCAATTACTGCTTACGCACATACAGTCACTCACTAAGCGACTGCTGGAAGCCAAACCACTTTGGAAGAACCCTTGTGGCATTTCGGTTCCGACCATGAACCGATGGCACGTAGAAACTCGCTCCCTGAAGAAACCGCCCACAAGCTGATCTCGAATCCCCAGCGTCGCCGTCTGCTGACTTTTCTGTCGGAACAGCGAACCGCAACCGTCGACGAACTCAGCCGTCACCTTGCCTCGTTGGAACATCGAGACGATCCCGCCACTGACGAAGAAGCCGCTCGCCGTCGAGCCTCGGTAGCACTCGTTCATACCCACATTCCGTTACTCGAGGATCACCACGTCATCGAGTACAACTCCGAACACGGTGAGGTCGCCCTCATGGATGTGTTCGACGAACTCAGCCACTATATGCAGACGTCTGCGGATGCCGATACCACGTCGCTTCTTCACCGACTCGTGCCGGGACAGTGAACTGTGACATCCTCGCCCGCCGGAAACGGCGAGATACTCTCGTTGTTTGCAGATAGTAGCCACTGAACATCACTTGCACACCCGATCGAAAACAGCGTCTGCGATCGGTGTGTACATCGTTTCAGTTCGTGCAATAATTGAGCAATCGCTGCGACTGAACTTCAGACGACAACGTTCTGCAGTCGGCTTTCGATCGATGTCGGCTCGGGGGTTTAGCACTCCTCGTCAGGCAATCGAACGACCGACAGCCAGAACTGCTCGAGGGCCTGAATCGTCTCGATAAATTCGTTCGGGTCGACCGGTTTCGTCAGGTAAGCGTTCGCGTGAAGGTCGTACGATCGAATCAGATCCTCGTGACTTTCAGAACTGGTGAGGACGATGACGGGAATCGTCTTGAGGGCAGGATCCGATTTGAGTTCGTCGAGGACGACGTCGCCGTTTTTCCGGGGTAAGTTGAGGTCGAGCAAAACGAGATCCGGACGAGGCGCATCTTCGTATTCGCCACGCTGATGACAAAAATCGAGTGCTTCGACGCCATCTCTGGTAACGTGTAGGGTATTGCTGATTCGCCCACCCTTGAACGCCTCTTGAGTGAGCCGAACGTCACCAGGGTTATCCTCGACGAGGAGAATATTAATCGGATCTCCGTCATCGGTCACACTCATTGGCTAGTGTCTGCGGGCAAGGTAAATGAGAATATCGACCCGTCGCCGATCTCGTATTCGACCCATATCTCACCGTTGTGACGTTCGACGATCCGATCACAGAGGGCCAACCCGATTCCAGTTCCCGAGGTGGCATCGGCGGGGGCTGCGCGCTCGAAAACGTCAAAGATACGATCCTGGCTCTCCGGATCGATCCCGATCCCCTCATCACGAACCGACAGCGTCCATTTCGACTCGTTTTGCTCGGCTGAGACGGAAACACGCGGATCCGCCTCGCCGCTATACTCGATTGCGTTCGAGAGGAGGTTCTGAAAGACCTGTCGCAGTTGGCGCTCGTCACCGGTGACCGTCGGCAGTGTCGACGTCGTAATTTCGGCGTCCGATTCGTCGATTATCACCTGTAGATCGGATCGAACAGATTCGAGAACGATCTCCAGATCGACAGCGCTGAATTCACTCCCCTGGGTCTGTACCCGGGAGTACTGCAGGAGCGTCTCGATCATCGACCGCATCCGATCGGCACCGTCGGTCGTAAACTCGAGAAACTCCTCGCCATCCTCGTCGAGTTCATCACCGTACCGTTGTTCCAGTAACGTGAGATAGCTCGAGATCATCCGGAGTGGCTCCTGTAAATCGTGGGAGGCGGCGTAGGCGAACTGCTCGAGGCGTGCTGGGGCCACAAACGAGCATCGCCACTGTCGCTCGAACCAGTGTGTGATTCTCCCTGTGTATCGCCACGGTTCGTCAACTCGGTGCGGGTGACGAGAGTTATCGATGCTCGCCCCGGCCAATTAAGGTCGCCCCCGTCGTATGGTGCGTTCCGTATGCTACTTTCCGATCACCTCCGGAGACTCCGTTCGCGGACAGCACAGGATACACCCGAACGGACGACTGACTCGGTGGCCCCATCACGTCGTACCGGTATCGTCGTTGCAGTGACCCGTGGCGTGCAGGCAGGATTCGTCGCGACGCTCATCATGACCGCGTTTCGCCTCCCTATCATGCGTTCGTTGCCGCCATCGGCGAACTTCTGGTCACAGTACGTCACTGGCGATGATCCGGACGAACACGCAATCCCCGGGCTCGTCTTGCATTTCGTGTACGGCATTCAGGCGGGGGCGCTCTTCGGTTTCCTCTTCGCGCTGCAGGATGCCGAGCGATCCATCGAACCCGAACAGCGAGGCCTCGTCTGGGGGTCGGTGTACGGGATGGCTCTCTCGGCGTTCGGTTCACAGATCATGCTCAAACGGCTCCTCGATATCGAACTCGACGCCGACGAACTCGCGCTTTTCCATGCTGGACACCTGGTGTATGGACTCTCGCTGGGTGCGTGGGTTGGCTCACGTACCGAAGGGGTCGAGGATCCAGACGAAGAGTACGAGTACGGTGACGGGAACTAATTGATTTCGAGTAGTGGTTCGTTGCTCGATCGAAACTCGAGTATCAGATGTCAGACGCTCGAGCCAGCACCAATTGCCATTCGAGCGAACACCAGGGGTAACAACGCCAGTTGCCACAAAAATGCTCCGTCTGGGATTTGAACCCAGGTCATCGGCTCGAAAGGCCGAAATGATTGGCCGGACTACACCAACGGAGCCAACTGCACCCGTTGCTTTCCCGGGGCTAGTAAAAAGCGTTCCGTTCCGCGTCGAGGGTGATAGCTCGTACCGTACCGTTTCGTCCCTCGAGAGAGCCACCACTCGAGGGCTGGACACTCGCCGTCTTCTCAACGTTTTTGCTCACTGCCAACGACCACGTGAACATGAAGTCCGTCAGATTTCGGGATCCGGCCGGAGCAGTCCGTACTGGACGCCTCGAGAGCGGTACCGTCCACTTCGCCAACGATAGCTATCCCTTCGACAGCGACGACATCGAAATCCTACCGCCATGTGAGCCGTCGAAGATAGTCTGCATCGGTCGGAACTACGCCGACCACGCCGCGGAGATGGATTCGGACGTACCCGACCGCCCGTTGCTCTTTCTCAAACCGCCAAATACGCTCGCCGCCCACGGCGACACCATTACCCTGCCGGCCGGGAAATCCCGAATCGATTACGAGGCAGAACTCGGCGTCGTCATCGGCAGGCAGTGTCGCCACGTCTCGGAAGCTCATGCCATGGACGTCGTCGCCGGTTTTACCTGCGTGAACGACCTCTCGAACCGGGACGACCAGCGCCAGGAACAGAACTGGGTTCGTGGAAAAGCGTTCGACGGTGCCGCTCCCATCGGCCCGGTGCTCGCCTCTCCCGGGGCCGTTCCCAACGACGCCTTCGTCCGCTCGCGTGTCAACGGCGAATTGAAACAGGATGGTTCCCGGTCACAGCTCATCTTCTCCATTCCCGAACTCATCGCAGAGATTACGACCTACCTTACCCTCGAGCCCGGCGACGTGATTGCGACCGGAACGCCAGAAGGCGTCGGCCCGCTCGAGGACGGCGACGACGTCGAAATCGAGGTCGAAGGCGTTGGAACGCTCGAGCACACGGTTCGAGTACCCTGATCGGTTCTTCCGTTGGCAGTTCACTACGCAGTTCCTGGCCCCGATAGAGACCGTACTGGTCGCTCGAAATTGGGACTCACAGCCTGCGACGAAGTGCGACAGACGTGCCGCCAAGGACGCAACCGGTGAGAACGTGTCCGAGACCACTCCACGGATCGAGGGCGGTACCGCTGGAGATTACACCGACGCCGGCGAGTCACAGCGGCATGACTCCACCCGCGGCGACGAACCAGAAATTCGCTCGAGAGGACGGGTAGGCAGGACGTCGAGCTCGATCAGAGGTAGCCGTTCTCGAGCAACAACTCGCCGTTCAGGACGCTCGCGCCAGCCGCTCCACGGATCGTGTTGTGGGCCAGACAGTTGTACTGGAGGCCAAACGTCGACTCCTGGAGACCGCCGACAGAGACGGCCATTCCGTCCCCGAGCGTGCGGTCGAGTCGTGGCTGTGGTCGGTCGAACTCCTCGAAGACGTGGATGAGCGGGTCGGGCGACGAGCGGAGATCGGCATCGTCGAACGAGTACGACTCGAGAGCGCTGGCAGCATCTACGGGATCGAGCGATTTGACGGTCTCGAGCCAGACGTTCTCGAGGTGGCCGTCAAGCGTCGGAATGCGGTTACAGGAGGCGCTCACCGCGACGTCGTGCTGGGCGAGTTCGGCACCATCGAAGTCCCCGAGGAGCTTTTTCGACTCTGTCTCGAGTTTCTCTTCCTCGCTCCCGATGTGGGGAATCGCGTTGTCGATGATCTCCATCGAGGTGACACCGTCGTAGCCCGCACCGGAGACCGCCTGCAGGGTCGCGACGTGGACGCGCTGGAGGCCAAACTGCTCGAGCGCCGCGAGCGTCGGCACGAACGTGATCGTCGAACAGTTCGGGTTCTTCACGAGCGCGCCGTCCCAGCCGCGGTCGTCGCGCTGTACCTCGAGCAGATCAAGGTGGTCGGCGTTGACCTCCGGGATGACGAGCGGGACGTCGTCGGCCATTCGCGCGTTCGAAGAGTTCGAGGAGACGACGTAGCCGGCCTCACAGAACGCGGGTTCGACGGCGGCCCCGACGCTCGAGGGAAGCGACGAAAAGAGGAGATCGACGTCACTGGGAACGTCGTCGGGCTCGGTCGCACCGACCGTCATGTCGGCCACGTCCGCAGGGATGGGCGTGTCGACGCGCCACTTGGCTGCCTCGCGATACGATTTGCCCGCGCTCGAGTCGCTCGCGGTGAGGGCGGCGATTTCGAAGTCCGGGTGGGGGTCGAGGAGTTGAATCAGTCGTTGTCCGACGGCGCCAGTTGCGCCGAGAATGCCTACTCGTACTGCCATTGGCGCCCTTCAGTACCGGGCGTGCAAAACGGTTTGGATGGTGTCACGGTTTGCACCCATCCGTTTTTCACGGGGGTTCGGCTGGCGTCGGAGACACCAGCTTCAACACCCGTCAAAACCCGTTGATGCTGTCAGAACGCCCCGCGTTCTGATTGCTAATCAGAACCGTTACGGTTCTAATGATGCAAAAATGCCGCCTTCGTGGGCCGATGGCCCGCTTCGGCGGTCAATCAATGGGACGGTTGGTGTACGATGAGCAGAGGGCTTCCTCGAGCAGTCACTCGATTCCCTGAATCAGTCGTCCGCCGGCGTCGGTGCCGACCGAACGTCGATCTCACCGTCGTCGAGACGCTTCTCGACGTTACGAGCCGCTTCGACCATATTCGCCATCTTGCCGTAAGCGACCTTTCGAGGGAGGAGTTTCACGCCACAGTCGGGCGATACGACGAGCTGTTCGGGCGGGACGATCTCGAGTCCTTTCTCGATGTTGCGCTCGATCTGTTCGACCGACTCGACGTCCGCGACGTGGACGTCCGTGACGCCGAGAGCGAGATCCTTGGTGAACGAGGGATCCTTGAACACGTCGAGCTGTTCGTAGTCGCCGTTGGCGAGTTCCAGGTCGAACTCGTCGACCGGGAACTCGAGAATTTCGGGGTAGATCCGGGAGTAGTCGCCGTAGCAGACGTGGAGACCGATACGTACCTCTTCGGGGATGTCGGCGACGATGCGCTCGAGACACTCGCCGACGATGGCGTGGTCGTCGGGCGTGGTCGCGAGGGCAGGTTCGTCGATCTGGATGTAGCGGGCGCCGGCCTCCACGAGCTTTTCGACCTCCTCGTTGACGAGGTCGGCCAGGTCGTACGCCAGCGCTTCCTCGTCTTCGTAGGCCTCGTTGAACGACCAGTTCGCGAGCGTGTACGGGCCGGTGATGGGAACCTTGATCGGACGGTCGGTCGCCTCAGCGGTGAACTCGTACTCGTCGACCAGCCAGCTATCGGTGTACTCGACCTCGCTGACGACGGAGGGTTTGTCGAAGTAGTTGTGTCCCCAGACCTTGACGGGGCCGTTGAACTCGTAGCCCGCGATCCGGTGGGCGAAGAACTCCACCATCTCGTTGCGGCGCATCTCGCCGTCGACGACGACGTCGAGGCCTGCGCGCTCGTGTTCGTTCGTGATGAGGCGGGAGGCGTCGTCGAGCGCCTCCTGGTAGTCGTCCTCGTCGAAACTGTGATCGGGATCCTGGTAGAGCTCCTTGGCCCGGTTGAGCCACTTCGGCTTGGGGTAGCTGCCGACGACGGTCGTCAGCAGAAAGTGGTCGTGATCGTGGTCATCTGGACGGAACTGGTCTCGGTTCTCGTTGCGTGGGGGGTTCGGACTCATGCGTGGGTCACCTCCGCCAGTGCAGCGGCCTCGGCAAGGGCCTCGAGTTTGGCCTCGAACTTGGCGTAGGGCAGGTAGAACGTCTCGGTGTTGGTGGTCAGATACGCCGTCTCGAAGTCCGTAACGGGGAGCTGGTCGAACACCCATTCGGCGCGGTCGCGGATCGCTTCGGGCTCCTCGACCAGGGTGTTCTGCCCGTTGGCCAGGCCCAATGCAATGTCGTCTGTCGCGCCGTACTCCTGCAGGGTGTACAGGTTCTGCTCCTGTTCGGTGACGAAGTCGAAGCCGACGGCGTCGATATCGGCGTCGAGCAGGTGGGCGTACACTTTCTCCTCGAGCGCGCCGTAGAACGGCTGGACGATCACGTCGGCGTCGGTCGCTCCTGCCACGACGTCGATCGCCTCGCTCGCGCGTTCGTCGAGGCCGTCACCTGGCGCGTTCTCGACGAGCGAGGGCTCGAGCAAGAAGAGCGTCTCGTAGTCGGGGAACGCCTCGACTTCACCGGCCAGGAAGTCGGCAATCGCGGCGAGGAACGTCTCCTCGTCGCCGTAATGCTCGTCGGTAGCGAGGTCAGCAAGCGAGTACGGCCCAGGCAAGACGGCCTGGAGTGGCTCGTCAGTCAACTCGGCCGCGGCATCGAGTTCCGAGGCGACGTCTCCCGAGAACTCGAGGTCGCCGGTGACGACGGGGTCGCGATAGAAGTTGTTGTTGTCGTAGTAGCGGACGATCCCCTGGGTGTCGACGGCGTCGTGTACCGCCAGCGGGTGGGCGAGCATGTCGTCCCAGCGGAGTTGGCCTTCCGAGACGAGATCGAGCCCCGCCTCGACCTGTGCATCGACGACCTCCGCGCGTGCTTTCTCGTAGACGGCGGTGATCTCTGCTCCCTCGTCACCGCTGACGAGGTCGTGTTTCTGATGGCCTTTGAGATCCGAGAGTTCGTCTTTCGACCAGTCCGGAAGCGGGAACAGTCCCGGTGTGGTCGATACGTAGTCAGTCATGCGTGTCCATGGGTAGGCTATGCTGTTGCTTAATATTTTCCATATCAACAAATGCACAACAGTAATATTATATCGATCGATGGTGCCTGCTCGAGTCGACCGTATACTCACAATCCACAGCTGTGGCACCGTTACATCCAGACGATGACCACCCGACTACTGCATCAACTCGAGAACCGTCAGTGTCTCGTACGGGAACGACTCGTCGGCGACGGCGACCGCACTGAACCCCGACTCACCCGCGCGTTCGACGACCGCACTGACACCGGTCAGGCTGCTCACAAGCAACAGGACAACGCCGTCAGGAGCGAGCACCCGAGGAACCCGCTCGAGGAACGGGTCGATCACCGCACGTCCGTCCTCGCCGCCCGAGAGCGCTCGTTCCATCCAGTCGTCCCACTCGTGATCAGGCTCGGTCGGCAGATACGGCGGGTTGAACACGACCGCATCGAACGTCTCGTCGGCAAACGGCGCCACCAGATCGGCCCGTACAGCCTCGAGTCCCCGGTCGCGAGCCTGCGTGACGGCGTGTGGATTGAGATCGGCAGCGACGACCCGCGCGTTCGTCCCTGCGGCAATCTGGTCGGCGACGTACCCCGAGCCAGTGCCGACCTCGAGGATCAGGTCGCGGTCGCTGAGTCGGTCGGTGGCCGCGGCAGCGAGCAACTGAGAGTCCTCCGCAGGCTGGTAGACGTCGGTCTCGAGGCCACGTCGCTCGGCGAGTTCCATCAGTCGTCCTCCGTCGACTGGGCCTCGGGTGTCGTAGCCTGGTCGTCAGTGCCAGGATCGCTCCCATTGGTGGGACTCCCGCTCGACGTGCCCGAGGGCTCGGTTTCAGTCGAAGCCGGCCCATCAGTAATCTGGAACCCGCCCGTTTCCTCGCGTCCGGAGAGTTCGTGCTGTGGATACGGGATCTTGACGTCGGCGTCGTCGAACTGGGACTTGATCGCACTGATCGCGTGTGTACGCGCATTGGATCGACGCCGAGCACTCGGTCTGTCGATCCAGAATCGAACGCCCAGAATCACCGCCGAATCGCCGAAGTCCTTCGTGATCACCCGGGGCTCCGGTACGTCCATCGCCTCCTCGACGGACTCGAGGGCGTCACGAGCCAGCGTCGCCGCCTGGTCGACGTCTACGTCGTAGTCGACGCCAACTTCGACTTCGAGCCGGAGTCGGCCAGTCTTCGAGCGGTTCGTGACGATACTCGAGGTGACGACGTCGTTCGGGACGATGAAGTACTCGCCGTCGAACGATCGGATCTGCGTGTTGAAGATAGAGATGTCGGTGACGGTACCTTCGCGACCGTCGAGTTCGACCCAGTGGCCGATCTCGAACGATCGCGAGAACATTAACACGAACCCAGCGAGCAGGGAGCCGAGGGTCTGCCTGGCAGCCATCCCGACGATGATGCCCAGGAAGCCGGCACCGACGAGGAGCCCGCTGAGATCGTCGATCCAGACGCTGAGGATGACGACGAGCGAGAGCGACCAGATCGTGACCTGCAAGATCCGGTGGGAGACCTCCTCCTGGTGTTCGGTAACCGAGGTCGAGGAGGCCACGAGATCGTGTACCAGCCGTTTGGCGAATCGCCAGACGATGTAGGTCATAACGAGGAGGATAAACGACACCGCCAATCGGGCGACGACGTCCTGACCGATGTCGAACTGGGACATGAGATCCGCGATGTCGTCGGAAGCGTCCCAGACGCCGATGGTCACCAACAGCGTGAGGACGCTCGTTCCCAGGAGCACGATGGTGGTGACGATGTCGGCGTACAGCGGCTGGATTCGGCTCGACAACCAGGATTGGAAGCGACGGTACGAGACCAATACCACTAACAACAGTCCCGTCGCGGCGATGGTTACAGCGACCTTCTGATTCTGGGTCGGGAACTGCTCTGCGAGCCACTCGAGGCTGGTGAGCAAATCGTACATCGGTTATCCCTCACCCGCTGTAGTCGTCCATCGCGGCGAGTCACCGAGGACGTTGCGCACGGTCACAGCCAATTGGTCAGTCACCCGCACGATCACCCCACCTCCGCGTGACGGCCGACGTCGGCGGCGAGGCTCGCCAGTGCCGCGAACTCCGTGGGTGTGACTGCGCCCGCCCGTTTCTGGAGTAACTCCTCCTCGGCCGCGTCGACGACCGCATCCGGATCGTCGAGTCCCGAAATGTGCGCCGTGTTCCGGATCGCGTTTCGCATGGTCTTCCGTCGCTGGGTGAATAGCGCTTTGACGAATCGAAGGAAGAACGCCTCGTCTTCGACCTCGTAGTCAGGGGCTCGAGGCAGCAACCGAACAACCGCGCTCTCGACCTGTGGTGGCGGCGAGAACGCCTCCTTCGGGACGGTCTCGACCAGTTCCGCCGACGCAAAGTGCTGGGTCGAGACCGACAACCGGCCGTACTCGGGGGTTCCCGGGTCGGCCACCATCCGTTCGGCGAACTCCTTCTGAAACATCAAGATCAGGGGGCGGTTTTCGGGGAGCAACCGGAACGTGATCTCGCTCGAGACGCCGTAGGGGAGGTTCGACACGCTGGCAGTAAACGGCGGGAGCGACACCTCGAGGGCGTCTCCCGAGACGACGGTCAGTCGTCCGTCGGAGATCTCGTCGGCGAACTCCTCGGTGAGAAAGCCGGCGAGATGACGGTCGCGTTCGATGACGGTCACCTCGTCGGCGACGGCAAGGAGCCGATCGGTCAGCGCCCCCGTTCCGCCCCCGATTTCGAGGATGTGGTCGGTTACGGAGTCCGTGTCGGCGTCGCCCGCCACCTCCTCGAGATACGTCGGCAGTCGATCGAGGACGCGATCGTCGACGAGAAAGTGTTGATCGCGATCCGGGTTCCCGCGAACCCCCGCCCGGGCGATCAATCCGTCTGGATCTCTCATTTCCAGGGGGTAAGAGACAGAACGCCGTAAACGCACCGTCTCGAGAGAGGAACCGAATCAGCTCGATCGCAGGGTGTTCAGAAGGAGAAGCGTGGTTCGACTAACCGACACCTCACTGTTCCCGACCGACGAACGTCCGATACTTCAGATCTTCGTCCCGTAGCTCCTCGAGGATTCGATTCGCCAGCACCTCCCCTGGGTCGTGAAGTCCCGAGACCCGCTCTTCGAGTTCTTCGAAGCTCTCGAACGGCTTGCGCTTGCGCTCGTCGAGAATATTGTTCCGGAGTTTCTTCCCGATTCCCGGCAGGAGGTTGAGCTGATGGAGTCGAAGCGTGATCGGCTGGGCCTCGTTGTAGAAGTCAACGAATCGCTCCTCGTCCTCCTCGATGAGATCGTGGACGACGTACTCGAGCTCCGACTGGGCGCCCGAGGAGAGCTGCTCGTACTCGACCGGGCGACAGTCCTCGACGACGTCCCGTTCGGATGTGGGTTCGACGATGACGCGCGTCCCGATGGTGATCCGTGCGTCCTCGTCGAAGGCGACCTCGTACACCGTGAAGTCGTCCACTGCAAGGGCGTATCCGGCGGGTGACTGCTGGTATCGGCGACGGCCGCTCGAGAGCCCGTGGGCGAGATAATCGAGAACCACTGCTCGGCGGACGTCGCTCTCATCGCTATCGGCTTCGCTCATTACGTCTCGATACGGCGACGGCATACTTAAAGAGTTGGCTCAGCGACCAGAATCGAACGGGCCTCCCTCGACGGTTTCGCAGCTCAGACGTACTGAGCGATGACGTCGAGAATCTCGTCGAGTTCCTCACCCGACATGGAGTATCGCTGCTGGGCGAACACCGTCCGGAGTTCCTGTCGATCCCGCGGCAGAAGGTTAGCGATCTTGTACGCCGTCGGTTCGTCGATCTTCTCGAGTTCCTGCAGGTCGTCGACGAGGGCCTGTGCGTCGTCGGTTTCGAGGATCGCGAAGCGGTTGACGTGCTCGATTGCACGGGCGAGTTCGTAGCGAAGCTCGCGGTCTTCGTCAAGCGCTCGCTCGGCCTCGATGTCGGCGAGCAAGTCCTTCGTCTCCGAGACCGTCAGATACTCCTCGTCGACGATCTCTTTGAAGATAGTCATCGCTATTTCTGAGCGCGGAGGTGTGCGGCTGTTACGATGAGCGTCTTCTCGATTCGTCCGTCGGTAATCTGGACTTTGAACGCCTTCCCCTGCTTGCCGACCACTTCACCGGTGTGGCCGTCGAAGCGTGGGTGGAAGCGCCCCTTCGGAACGCTCGGGTCGATTTTGAGGTGGACTTTCTGACCCACGTCGTACTCCTGAATCGCACGCTGCGGTGGCGACGTCCCGCGCTCTCGTGGTTTGTTCGCGAGTTTCCGCCGGGTTCCCTGTCGTGGTCCGTTCGAGTTCGGCATAGTCGTACGACGCTCTTGACCGGTGACGGTTATAAAACGCACGTTATGGACTCGAGATTCGTCCCGTTCCCCTGTGTGCCAGCCGCCGCGAGCCACGAACCAGATTCATCTCGAGAGGTTGGCACTGATACTGAACGACCACTCGTCTCGAGAAGTCGGCACCTATAATGAACTACCCACACATCTCCCAAGTATGGAGAACGACCAGTTCCGGATCGAAACCCGATCGATCCACGCCGGCCAGGAGCCAGACGAGGAGACCGGGGCGCTCATGACTCCCATTTTCGCCAACTCGACGTACGAACAGGATGCCCCCGGCGACCACCGGGGCTACGAGTACTCCCGAACCGGAAACCCCACCCGAACAGACCTCGAGGAGAACCTCGCCAGCCTCGAGTCCGCCGACTACGGCCGCTGTTTCGCCAGCGGAATGGGCTCGATCAACACCGTCCTCAACCTGCTCGAGTCCGGCGACCACGTCGTCACAGGGAACGACGTCTACGGCGGCACCCACCGGATCTTCACGCAGGTGTACGACCAGTACGAGATCGAGTTCACGTTCGTCGACATGACCGACCTCGAGGCGATCGAAGCCGCCTTCCAGGACAACACCGAACTCCTGTGGCTGGAGACGCCGACCAACCCCCTCATGTCGATCGTCGACATCGAGGGCGCGACGGCCATCGCCGACGAACACGACGCCATCTCGGTCATCGACAACACCTTCGCGACACCCTACCTCCAGCGTCCACTCGAACTCGGTGCCGACGTCGTCAGTCACTCCCTCACCAAGTACCTCGGCGGTCACTCCGACGTGGTCGGCGGTGCCTTGCTGACGAACGATCCCGACCTCGACGAACGCTTTGGCTTCTACCAGAACGCCGTCGGGGCGACCCCTGGCCCGTTCGACTGTTTCCTCGTCCTTCGAGGCACCAAGACGCTGCCCGTCCGCATGGATCGCCATTGCGAGAACGCCCGCGCCATCGCCGACTGGCTGAACGACCACGAGGACGTCGAGCGCGTGTACTATCCGGGCCTCGAGGATCATCCCGGACACGACATCGCCGCCACCCAGATGGACGACTTCGGCGGCATGCTGAGCTTCGAACTCGACGCCACCCTCGAGCAAGCCTCGACCGTGGTCGAAGAAACAGCGGTGTTCACCCTCGCTGAGAGTCTGGGCGGCGTCGAGAGCCTGATCGAGCAGCCCGCGCCGATGACTCACGCCGCGATTCCGCGGGAAGAACGGCTCGAGGCCGGGTTGACCGACAGCCTGATTCGCGTCTCGGTGGGCATCGAACACGTCGACGACCTGATCGGGGATCTCGAGCAGGCGATCGACACGGCGCTCGATTCATCCGCCTGAATCAAACGTATTCTCTCCAGCCGATCGATATTTATACCAATGTCATCTCCGTGGTAACAGCATGAGCAATCTCCCTCTCGACGACCAGCAAGTCATCGAACTCGAGGCGATTCGTCTCGTCCTGTCGGCACTGGTGGTGGCGGTTCTCGCTGTCGCACTGATGCAGTTTCCGGACGGGCACGACCTCGGATTCGGTCTCGTAGTGATCGCCATACTGGTGCTCAGCTATGCCTGGCTGAAAGCCCGATATCGAACGCGTGTCGCTCGAGCCCGAGCGGATATCGGCGTCGAAAGTCGATAGGTGTAGAGCGAGTGCTATCGGCAGTCTGGAATCGATAGGTGTGGAGCGACCGCAACCGATAGTCGGGAACCGAACGATCCGAACGTCGGGAACCGAACGATACCGATAGTCGAAAAGCAATCGCTCCTCGAGCAAGGATGTTCGAAAGAAGCGAGTCGTCGCCTTAGATACGGCCGACGTTCTCGACGGTGACGCTCTCGACGCCGTCGACCTCCGAGAAGGTCTCCTCGACGCCCTCGGTACCGCCTGCGCCGTCGGGGACGATCACAGTCGGGTAGAGCGCAACGAGGCCGAACGCGACTTCCTCGCGCTCGACACCGTTGATCTTCGCGCCCTCGACGAGGGCGTTCTCGAGGCGCTCCTGGAGTGCGTCGAGGTCGATCTCAGGACTCTGCGGCATGACTTTGATTTTGGCTGCAACTTTTCCCATGGTATCTAGGGGCCAGTGAACCCACAGTCGGGGCACTCATAGAGGTTGCTCTGTTTGCGACACTTGGCACACCGGTAGATCTGTGCGCCACAGTCGGGGCATTTGAACGACGCGGCGTTCGTGCCCGCGATGTTGATCCCACAGGAGACACAGGAACGAGTCTCCCGTCGATCCGTGGAACTCATACCCCTCACTTTCCGCCCGTCGCTTTTAACGGTTGTCTTTCGAATGTGGGGTCGGGACGGTGTCACGACCGACCTGGAAATCGTAGCTGGTAATCGTAGCTGGTAATCGTTGCTGGTGTTCCAGAGCGGAATTAGCGGCCCTTTTCGAGTTCCTCGACCTCTGACGCTTGCTCCTGAATCGATTGAATCTCCTTTGCGGCCGTGAACTGACCGTTGTACACCTCGTCGATGATCGGATTTCCGGAGCCGTCGATCTCTCGGTCGGCCGAATCGTCGGCCGAATCGTCTTCCGAATCGGACTGTTGCTGGTTCGGATCCGCAGGCCTCGAGTCCCGCCCGAACAGTCGGCACACTCGAGTGTACAGGCGCTTAATCATCCACGTTGGACATTGTCTTCCCGTAACAAAAAACTGGCTCGAACAGTATTTCCGAGAAGGATCGGTAGTGTGATGATTAGATCGGTGGTGCGGTCGGCTTTCTCGTCGCCTGTTCAACGAGTGATGTCGAATCGCCACCTCCAACTCAGCCGAGGCTGGCAGTCTCCTGAATTCGATCAATGAGCTCGTCTTCTTCGAGTTCTCCCTCCATATAGGCTGTAACCCATGCTTGCTCGACGTGCCACGAAGCCACAGTCGGCCCATTGGGGCTGGGCATCACCGAAACAACCATTCGATCGACGTCGTATCCACCCTCAATCAGATCGGCGTAGGCTGCTGTGATCGCTCGTGCTTCGTCTGCGTAGGCATCCTGTGAACGAGTGTCAGAGACGTGTTCCACCTCGAGCACACTCTGTTCATGGTCGTACGTAGCCGTAATATCGATTCCGTGCGCTTCGTCGAGCGTCGATTCCACGGTATCGAGGCTTGCCGATAGATCGGACGTGTCCTCCGACTGGGTCGACTCGTCCGTAGCTTCCGATCCGCTTCCATCACCGTTGCTTTCGGGCTCGGATTCCTGCGTGTGACTCGAGTTTAAATCCGATACGTCGGTGGAGTTGGGGCTGGGACTGGGACTGGAGTTGTGACTGACACCAGCGTCGATACCCGGGCCAGCAACGCCGAGGCCTACCCATAGGAGTACCCCGACGAGCGCAAACAGGATGGCGAGAACAGCGAGGAGACCCACCAGTTGGAGGGGCGTGGTCGTGGCTCGCGTCGTGTGAGTATCGGTGTGTGAATCCGAGTACGGTGGGCACATCGCTCGAGGGTCACGATGGATATCGGTGAAAAAGGGGCCTACCGATACAGCCCCAACCGAACGTTGTCCAGCGGTAAGCCGACCGGCTCACAAGCCGGCGAGCGTTAAGGGGCCGATTAACACTCCCATCAGGTGGACACGTCGAGCCCTAAGGCGGACGGGAACGAGGCCGACGACCCCCGCAATAACGAAGACCCCGACGCCGATTGGCCCGGTGAACAGATAGGCGAGACAGCACAACAACGTCAAGACGACTGCCGAGATTTTCCAGTATGCGAGACGGCCCACCAGCTCGAGGTATGCGTCACCGATCAGAATAACCAGGGCGAAACCGATCACGCCAGCAACGACAACTCCCGAGACGAGAATCGGGAGCTCGAGTGGCGCGTTGGCGTTCTGAAACGCGACCATTACCCCGGATCGTGGTTGACCGATCGCAACGAGCGCGAACAGGGCAAAGATCGTGTTGGCAGTGTCGACGCCACTGGTAGCCACGATGTAGCCGCGATCGTTCGCACCACCTGGGAGAACGACGAGGACGGCCACTGCGGCGATTGCAGCCGAAATTCCGGGAAGGTAGCCAACGATTGCCCCCGCCAGTGCACCCGCAATGGCGGTAATCGTCAGCATTGGCCGTGTCATTCGCAGTTCACGCCCGCCTTGCGGTGGCACACCGCCGCCCCTGATCGCGTCGATCAATACCGGGGCGCCGAACAGGCCAGCGAACAGTGGAGCGAGCATCCCACCTGCGTCTAGCGGCGCGTCGGGTGAAATATCGAGGGTCGCCCAGCCGAGGACGGCCGCGAGCAGAAACGAGAGTGCCCCCGCAGCCCGTTGGTGCCAGGTGTACTCCGACGCCACGAGTGTGAGGACGATCACCAGCAGGATAATCGAGAGATTCGCCCGGAGTTGTGGATACACGGCGGTGACGGCCACAGTGATGGGAATAGCGAGCGGAATCGCCACCAGTACCGCGAGCAGGCTACCGACTGCCGAGAGCCGAATTGCTTCGAATCCCCGCCCCTCGAGTACCATTCGATGACCGGGTAGCGCCGTCACGGACATTTCGGCGTCCGGAACCCCCAGAGCCATCGCTGGCACGGCGTTCAGAAACGTGTGGACGACGCCCGCCGAGAGCATGGCACAACCGACGAACAGCGGTGGGCCGGGCATCGACGGCGCGACGCCGGCAAGCAGGAGGGCGAAGTTGTTGGCGTGCAACCCCGGAATTAACCCGCTGATCGACCCGAGGGCAGCCCCACCGAGAATCCAGCACAGGAGCGCCGCCGTAAACGACGGATCCACGCCTACCTCGACGAGAGCCAGCATTGGCCATTTTGGCTGCGCGTTTGTACTTAAACTCGAGCAGAGCCGTCGTCGTGACGTCGGTGGTCGATCTGATCAGTAGTGTGATCGAGACCCTCGAGTCGCTCCTATCGCTGGCGGTCACTCGAGAGACCACGTACATTGAGAGACACGCAATTCTATGGAGAATAGGTGCAATAGCTACAATAGGTAGAAGGTGGAAGCTTTCTGGGCGACGAAAGCGTCATTGATGCCGGCATGTTGGTCACCGCCCACGTTGGCCACTCATTGTGAGTGGCGCCGTCGCTCTCGGTGACCAGTCATCGCTAAAAATGTGGGTGTGAAACGTCGGAAACCGACTTAGCCGAAGAGTTCGCCGAGACCTTCGCCGCTGGCCTCTTCCTCTTCGTCATCGTCGTCGTCGGTCGTGTCCGGGACGTCGCTGGTCTCTTCGACCTCTTCGTCGCCCTCGTCGGCTGCGGCTGCAGCGCCACCGGCGGCGGCTCCAGCTGCGGGGACGGCGGCCGCCTCGGCGACGGCCTCGTCGATGTCGACGTCCTCGAGTGCGGCGACGAGCGCCTTCACACGGGATTCCTCGACTTCGACACCGGCGGCCTCGAGCACGCCGGTCAGGTTGTCTTCGTTGATCTCTTCGTCCGTCTCGTTCAGGATGAGTGCTGCGTAGACGTATTCCATTGTTGTATTCCTCGTAAGTTGTTATCCGAACATCGCACCGAGTCCTTCCGCGCCGTCGCCGTCGTCTTCGTCATCGTCTTCATCGTCGCCGTCGTCTGCGTCGGACTCGTCTTGGTCATCGGCCGATTCCTCCTCGTCGGACGCCGCCGCAGGGGCGGGCGCCTCGACGCCCTGGAGTTCCTCCGGGAGCGCGTCCTCGTCGTCGATCTGGGCCGCAATGGCGCGCAGTTGCGCGTCGGCTTTGCGGACGAGATCTGGCATGAGTTCCTCGTCTTCGATCGCTGCGTGCAGGCCGAGGCTCTTCGCTTCGCCCGTCGCTTTGGCGATGATCGTCGGCACGGTCTGTGCCGTCGGGTAGCCAGCGTTGATCGAGAGATTGCGGGCAAAGGCCGCTGCCGTCTGCACGTCGCTCTCGTAGGCCTCGACGTCGATGTCGAGATCCTCGGGGTCGAACAGCACGCCTTCGGAGTAGACGGCGCGCAGGTCGAGACCCACTTCCTTTGGCTCGATTTCGAGCTCGTTGAGGACGTTCGCGAGATCCGCGGACACCTCCTCACCGGCTTCGAGCACGGTCGAGTCCTCCATAACCTTGATCGAACCCTCGTCGATCCGTGCGTTTGCACCGACCTGCTGGAGTTCACCGACGAACGGACCGGGGTCGACCCCCGTGTCACCCTCCGGGATGACGATGTCGTTTGGGGCGATCTCGCCAGCGTTGATCGGTGCGGGCGTCTTCGAGGCCTCGAGCTCCTTGTAGAGCGCGAACGGGTTGGCGTTCGTCGCGACGAGACCAACCTGGCCGTCGACGTGCTCGACGAGGTCGTCGAGGTTGCCCGACTCGAGCGCGCGCGTTTGTAGCGTGTTCCGACTGACACGAACCACGGCCGTGCCGTGCAGTCCGCGTCGCATGTCCTGGAGCTGTTTCGACGGAATCCCGGTGATACCGACGACGCCGATGCTCTCGTAGTCCTCGATGAGGGCTTCGAGCTCGGCGACCTCCTCACGCTTCCACTCGGGAAGGTTCTCGGTCTTGCGTTCGGCTTCGGCGCTCATCTCAGGCCACCTCCACGGACGGCCCCATCGTCGTTTTCACGTAGACGGAGTCGATGTTCTGGGGGCCTTTCTCGAGGTCGGCGTGCAGACGCCGAAGGATCACGTCGATGTTGTCGGCGATATCCTCGGCCGTCATGTCCTCGGCACCGACGCGCGTGTGGAACGTTCGTCGGTCACGGGAACGGATCTGCACGGTGTTCTTCAGCCGGTTGACCGTCTCCACGACGTCGTCGTCGGGTGAGAGCGGATCCGGCATCTTCCCTCGGGGACCCAGGATCGTACCCAGGTGCCGAGCGATGTCTTGCATCATTGCCTCTTCGGCAATGAAGAAGTCTGTCGCGTCTGCCAAATCTTTGGCATCGTCGTCCTCCAGATCGGCCACGTCGCTCCCCGAAAGCACCTGATCCGCAACCTCTTCGGCGCGGACGGCGGTTTCGCCTTCGGCGATAACGACGATCTGTGTCTCTTGGCCGGTTCCGGACGGCAACACGACGGACTCATCGACACGATTCGACGGTTCGTTTAGGTCCAGGTCGCGCAGGTTAATTGCGAGGTCGACCGTCTCGGTAAAGTTCCGATCGGGTGCGTCCTCGAGTGCGCGAGTGACTGCGTTTTCAATATCCGAATTTGCCATCGTTCACCTCCGTAGTACGCAGGGTGTGCTCCTACGGGTCAGTGAAACAGGCCATGCCTGTCTCGGTTTGAGAAAGTGTCATGGTGAACTTAAACCCGTCGAACTACGTGTCGGCGTCACCACCACAGCCCGCCGTGTGTGTATCGTCAACCACTGAGAGGACGACATCCTCCTTTTTCGAAGACCACTTGTTTTTATGGAAAAATTGACAGGAGAGTGTCTACAGAGCGCGTCGTTAAATCAGAATCCGCACCCTACGAGCGGGCGGTGGAAGCCGTGAGCAGGTAGGGAGGCGGAGCCCACTTGCGTGACTCGAGCGTTGAATATCATATCGGAAGGATGTTCCCTTATAGTAGCTACTGCACGTCATTGCACACCTGATCGCCAGACGTATCGGCGATCAGTGTGTGAACCGTTTCAGTTGTTACGATAGATGATGGCACCACTCTCGAGGTGGCCTTCAAACGAACCGTTGATCGACACATCACAACGAACCTAAAATTCGCTTAATGAAATGATAGAAATACCGAAATATACATTATACTGGGTGTAGTTGGATCCAACTATGGGGCCAGAAGATTTATACGTGCTTTCCAGTGGGTCAGGTGTTGGTCGGGGAGACTCGGTCGCCGTGTACGAAGAAGCGTATAGCCTATTTACTGGACTTTCAGTGACTGAACAGGCGGTCGTACAGGGTGTCGGGACGGTGCTGCTGGGATTGCTTTTACTCGGACTGCTCAGGCGGTTCGGTTTCCAGACCGTCGACACCTCGAAACGAAGTCCGATCATTTCCCTGTGTATCGGTGTTCCAGCCACGCTGGTCGTAGGAGGACTATTTTATACGGGTTTGCTCCTTAGTGGATCAGGACTCGGTATCTTCTTCGCCATTCCACTCGTCGTGACCGGCGTGCTCGTTCTCCCCGCTGGAGCAGCACTCGGATTCGTGAGCATTGGCGGCCTGATCGCATCGCGATTCGGTTTGACGCAGCGATCTCACTGGGTTCTCGTCGGCGGACTGCTCAGCGGCCTCACAGCACTCGTGCCAGTTATTGGTCTTTCACTGACGGCCATCGCGCTCGCCCTGGGAATCGGCTCCGGGGCGCGAGTCCTCTTTTCTGGTGGGGGTATCTGGCAAGAAGACGAACGAGTCGTCCCACCTGCGAACAAAGTCTGAGTACGATTCATCCGTTCGATAGCTGACCCCCATATCCCCACCCGACACGTTTTCGGTAGCGGACATCTCGAGAAGGCCGACGCCCCCTTTCCATCGAACACTGTTCTCCCAAAGAGAGGGACATCGGCTGCGAGGAATACGGCCGGAACGGTGAGAAAGGCTACCCAATGGAACGAGTAGGGAGAGGATAGGAAACAGTAGGGAGGCGGAGAGGAGGTAGAAGCAGGGGGAGAGACTAATCGTACCCGTACCTGGATCCGACACGAACCAAAGAGACATCTGTCGCTCTCGCTTGAGACGACCGTCGCGAGAGCTGTCGCCTCAACACGCAAAGACAGAAAAGCGACCAGCGGAGTCGCGTTACTCGACGAGGACGTCGTCGAACTCGCCGTCGTCGACCTTCGCCTTGAATTCTCGAGCGTCGACCCCTTCGATGGTGACGCCCATCGAGGCACAGGTGCCGACGACTTCCTTCGCTGCGTTTTTCGTGTCGTACGCGAGCAAGTCGGGTTTCTTCTGTTCGGCGATCGTTTTCACCTGTTCGATCGAGAGATCGGCGACGAAGTCCTTCTGGGGTTCGCCGCTACCGGTATCGAATCCGGCCTCGTCTTTGACGAGGGCAGCCGTCGGTGGGACACCGACGTCGATCGTGTAGGAGCCGTCCTCTTCGTACTCGACGGTAACCGGCACTTCGGTTCCGTCGAACGCTGCCGTCTGCTCGTTGATATCGCTGACGACCGCCTGTACGTCGACGGGCGTCGGTCCGAGCTCGGGGCCGAGTGGTGGGCCAGGATTGGCCTGGCCACCCGGTACGAGCACTTCGATGGTTCCAGCCATACCCGAATGAATCCTCGCTCGAGTTTTAAGGGTTGCCATTCGGGTCAGTCGAGTCCTGTGACTGTGTGACGAAGTGCCACTCGAGACAGGGACACGAGATTGCGCGAGCGTATCGGAGCGGAAGGTAGGTAGTGATATTGTACGACTGGAATCGGGTGACGGTCACCGTGTGGCGGTATCCCGCCACTCCGTGAACGAGTCGAGGACATCGGTTTCGTCGAAGCGTTCGATACAGGGAACCTCGTGTGGGTGTACCTCGAGGACGCGATCGACCAGGTCGTCGTATCGGTCGGCACTCGTTTTGGCGAGCAAAACGGTCTCGTCCTCGCGGTGGATTTCACCGTCCCACCGGTAGGTAGACGTCGTCGAAAGCTGGTTGACGCACGCAGCGAGTCGCTCGGAGACCAGCGTTTCTGTGAGTTTACCAGCAGCGTCTGGAGGCACGGTGATGTAGACAGTTGGCATAAGCGTCGTTTGACTCTACTCGAGTAAAAACGTAGGCTGTCGTGCGCACGGTGGGCTGTCGTGCGCCCGGTAGGCTGTATATTGAACCGCTGAACAGTGACCGTGGAAGTTGGAAGACGGGAGATACAGCCAGCGACACTCTGTAATTCGCGTGTGTTGGCACCCTCACCCACCCCACTATGTCGAGTGTTCGTCCGTGAAGTGAAGGTGCAATCGAATCGAGAACATCTGAACGGACGTAATTCGACAGGTCGGCACCCACACCCCACCATGTCGAGTGTTCGAGTTCGGGTAGAGGTACTGGTTGGATCGAGGGGTTTGAACGAGGGCAATACGATGTGAGAAGACCCCCACCCCACCGTGTCGAGTGTTGTGAGACGAATGGCAATCCGAAATCGTAGTGCGTACAGGAGGAGATGGCGAGGCGCGACTCGAGCAGTGAGAGAAGCACGGCTGAAAACGGTTGTAGAACGTCACTTCAACAAAAGCGGTATCAGAACATCACTAGCAGCGGGTATCAGTATTACTGCAATCCTCGCTGACGAGCCGTTCGTACCGCCTCGAGCGAGATATCGACGTCCTCGAGTTCGTCGACAACGTCCAGGGCCAACTCGAGCGTGACGTCGAGATCGTACTCGTAATACTGCCCACCCGATCGGCCGTGATTGCGGGCATAGCGTTTGAGAATCCCCTGCATCGCCAGGTCGGCGAGATGGTCGTGCATTCGTCGACGAACGAGCGGTTTGGTGCCGAACCGTTCGGCAATCGAGGAGTACTGTGGATAGATTTCTCGAACGCGAGCGGGGGTTTCCTCATTGATCGCGATACTCAACACCGAGGCCAGTGCCAGGTGGCCGTGTCTGGTCAACTCCATCATCCCCTGACGAATCTGGCCGCGTTCGAGGGCTTGCTGCGCGTCGCGGACGTGTACTTCCGTGATCGTCGAGACGTCCGCCGCTCTCGCGATGTCACCAGCTTTGTAGAGCAGATCCAGCGCCTGGCGTGCACTACCGGTGTCCTGAGCCGCGAGGGCTGCACACAGCGAGAGGACGTTCGTCTCGTAGGCAGCATCGTAGAGTGCGTTCTCTGCTCGCTGTTCGAGGATACTCCGTAGCTCACCTGCAGTGTACGGTGGAAAGTGAACTTCCTCCTCACAGAGCGTATCTTTGACTTTCGGTGAGAGGCTGTCGTGAAAACTCAGATCGTTACTAATACCGATGATTCCAGGTTTTCCCGACGAGAGATAGCCGTTCGCTCGAGCGCGTGGCAGTTCGTACAGAATACCGTCGTCGTCGCCGATGTGGTCGATCTCGTCGAGGACGATCAGGACGGTGCCTCCGATTTCCTCGAGTTCGGTGTAGAGCATATCGAAGACGGTCTGTCGCGGGTAACCAGTGGTACTGATCTGTCGGTGTGCCGGGCGCAGTTCGTTGACGAGGTTGGCCGCGACCTGATAGGACGAGGAGAGATTGTTACAGTTGAGCCAGACGACCGTCAGTTCGACGTCGTCGTACGCATTGACGTCCTGCTCGAGATGTGAGAGGAGATACCGAGTGACGGCGGTTTTCCCGACGCCTGCTTTGCCGTACAGAAAGAGATTCCGCGGTTGTGCACCGTTGATGACGGGCTGAAGCGCAGCCATGTACGTGTCGATCTCTTCGTCCCGTTCCTGGATCGACTCCGGCTGATAGTCCTCGCGTAGCACGTCCTCATCGGAAAAGATCGACGTGTCCCGGTCGAACAGCGGCATGCCTTCTACTCCTCACCCAATCATATATAAAACCACCGTGTCTTGTGCGTCTAGTGTTTGCTATATAGGGTAAAAACACACCCCACCATGTCGAGTGTTCGAGTTGATGTGGTGACCCAGTAATCGCCCGAAGGGAGGTATTCGAAGGGCATCCAGAATTGTACCGATCGCAACGATGCCATCGTTGATCCGGATTTGCAACCCCGGTTTCACACGCCGTTTGTACCCCGGAAACGACGATCGCTGGCATACCACCACGGCAGATCCATACGATCGTCGCGAAACGTAGTTGGGCGAGTCGAACGGAACGAAGCCGACCTCCCACTCAACACGCTTCTCCCCTCGAGTAGACTCCCATTCAAACTCAACAATCACTATCTTTTCGATGTTGGCTCGGTATTTTCTCTCGGGTGGGGTCGTCACCTATCCTTTGATTCGGACGAGTACGTGCCTCGGATTTCCTCTCTCCACTCCTTCTTTTTTCAGTTAGCGATCACCGACTACCGACCGCCGATTTCCCACGACCATCGATTACCGATCGCTGGTTTCCCATCTGGTTGTTATCCATAGGCAACTTGGTATGGTTCACAAACCAATAGTCTGCCATTTACTCGCTAACTCTAATACACTTGTTTACTGTCGGCCGCTACCATGTACTCGACCTCTACCTTCATCTCACTTCGTCGTACCTCGTCCCACTCGTCGCGCTTCACCTCGCCCCACCAGCGCACCTCACACATCCGACGGAACACTCGACACAGTGGGGTCTCTCTCCCCCACCCAATCACCACTCCCAACACAACACTCGACACGGTGGGGTGGGTGACCCGTTTCCGTACCGTCGTCTCGTTTGGTTGGACTGGCTCGAATCGAAAACTCAGTTATCGGGAGTTCTCGTCCTCGAATGGGTAAAACGTGCCGTTGATATCCCACTCGTGGATACAATGGGGACTCCCACGATCTCCGCCGTCGGCACGTTTCCAGGCTGACCGACCCGTCGCCCACCGTTCCGTTCGGCCACAGCGCTCACAGGTTCGCTCGGTCGGTTTCCGTAGCTGTACACTCATAGGTAGTACTTTGGTCTGTTCGCATATAACGGTGCTCGAGACCGGCAAGACCTGCCCACCACACTCCCTTCGATCCGCTCGACGAGTCGATTGAGGTACCGATACGAATCAGTAGACGGAACTCGTCTCAGCAGTGAAGAGAGCGTCAGTACACAGCGTTGATGATCGCCTCGTCGAGATGATCGAACGACTCGAGATACGCCCGGCGATCGGCCCGTAACGACTCGAGTGCCTGTTCGTAGTCAGTGACGTAGTCAGCAACTCGGTACTCTTCGATTGCCAGTCCAGGAACCGCTGCTGGAACCGCGAGTCCCAACTGGTCGTCACGCTCCCATTCGACTCGGTCGCGCGCGAGTTCCGTCAGGATCGTGACCGATTCGTTCACGCCGATATCTCGAGAGCCATCGGGCTTCGACTCGCCTCTCTCACCATGATCCGACGCATCGACTGTATCGATGCCATCCGAACTGCCAATCGACCCAGTGTTCAACACGAAACACTCGAGATCCAACGATTCGACGAGTTCCCGGAATCGGTTTCCTTCGTCACCCTCCGGGCCGATAATGAATGGATTCGTCCCAACGACGCGGATGTGTTCGCCGGCGCGTTCCGGATCGCCGGCACTGGTTTCGATCGATTCCCCCAGCATGAATGCAACGGCGGCCTGTTCAGCATCGAGTTTCGCAACCGGTGGCATCAATGGATTCCGCGTAATGAAAAAGAGATGATCGACGCCATCGAGGTCGATATCGTCGCTCGCACTCGGCAGCTCGGATCGTCGAATGACTGCCCGTGTGTTTCGCGTGTAGCGATCGTCGGTGAAATCCACGCCCCCATCGTCGGCCACATCGACGTTCTCGAGGACTGCCGAGTCGTCGGTGACGGCGGCGTGAAGTCCGGGTTGTTCGTCCGCGTCGAGATCGATGGTTTTGACGTAGAGACCACCGCCCTCGCTCCCGGCCACGGATCCATCCGGCAACAACGCACAGACGTCGTCCTGTACCATCTCAGCATCCTCCGGTTCCTCGAGCCAGCACCCGTGAGCGGTGAGCGTTGACTTACCAGTCGCGGAGAGTCCCATGAAGAGCTGTCCAACCGTCCTGAGCTTCGACGAGTGGTCGCTTTTCGACGAGTGATCGGTTATCGCTTCCCTACTCGAGTCCGGACGGTCGGTGACGCTCGAGGCAGTCCGATCTGAGTCAGACTCGATCACATTCGAATCAGTCCGAACACACACACGCTTGCTGCCGGCGTGCAGGCCAAGGCCACCAGCTTGCTTGAGTCGATACATAAACAGCCGGAGGAAGGATTTCTTGGCTTCACCCGTGTAGTCACTGCCGAGTACCGCGGTGAACCCGTCTTCGGGCAGGATGCGAATTGCCGTCTCCTGCTCGTCTGGAAGCTGAACCGTGACGAAATCGGGTTCGCGACCATCGGTCGGTTCGAACAACTTTGCCCACGCGTGGGCGATTCGGGCGTACGACGGTGGGACGTACAGTCGACAGCAAAACGTCGCCCCAGGATGAGTCCCAACGAGGCGGTCGATACAGAGTAGTTGACGGTCTTCAACGGCTGAAACCGCTCGATCGATGTGGGCGAAATCGGTGTCGTCGAACTGGTCGTCGACCGCGTTTGCCGTCTTCTCGGCAGTTCTGGATCGGAACGCGCTCACATACGCCGCTGATCCGAATTCGGTCGTCGTCTCGTCGTCGATAGCGAGGCGGCGCAAATCGTCGAATAGCGCCGAATCGGTCGAGTGAGTTCGGGGATACGGTGATTTCGTTTGCTCGTTGCCAACGCCACCAAAGTACTGGATGTTTGACGCCGTCGTCGGATCCGGAAGTGAGGTACGTATCGGTCGAGACTCCGACCCGGTTTCTGACATAGGTGAACGATCACTGTTCTGAGGTATAAACGTACCTGCTTCGTCACCTCGTGTGATAGTACCTAACTCGAGCACAACTCTGTGTGGCGGTTCCTACCAAAAACGGTGTTTGACAACCGTCGATATTTGCATGTGAATTCATGTTCGCTTCATTACCAATCGCGTATTTTTACTCGATTTCGAAACAACATACTGTTTGACATAGTGGTACGTTCTGTGAACCGACAGAGCAAAGGGTCGACCCGAAGAGAGAACGCACGGAACATGACTACGTTCGTTAACCTCCTCGTTCGCAAGGAGGGGCTGACCCACACGGACTTTCTCGAGCGCTGGCAGGGCGACCACATCGACCTCGCACGGGAACTCCCTGGACTCGAGCGATATGCGACTTCGACGCCAACCGATCCGACAAAGTCGCCGTACGACGGGATTGTCCGGTTATCGTTTCCGGATCAACAGACCATGTCGAAGGCGTTCGAATCCGAGGTCGGAAAAGAGGTACAGGTCGATGCCGCCACGTTTGCGGATATGGAGGCAAGCGAGATCCTCATCGTCGAGGAGGCGACACACGTCGAACGCGAGACGACCGAATAATCACCTATCGACGCTACAATGGACGACACACCTGCTTCGACAGCGGAGACGCAATCGACCACCGATCGCATCGTAGATACCCTCGAGGCCCTGGACGTCGAGTACGTCTTCGGTTATCCTGGCGGTCGTATTATCGAACTGTTCGAGACTATCGGTCATCGACAAACGAACGTGACCGTCGTTCGCCCGCGTGACGAGCGTGAGGCGAGCGTCATGGCGGAGGCCTACGGCCGTATGACCGGTTCCCCAGCCGTACTCGCCGGTCAAGGCCCCTGGATTGGAAGCCTCGGCACGATCGGCCAGATGGAAGCGAGACTGGGCTCCTCCCCAATGGTCGTCCTGACTGAAGCCTCAGAGCGTGGTGACTACTCCACGCTGGCACCGTATCAACAATCTCGAGGTGACTACGGTGGCCTCTCGTTGCCGAAGATCCTCGACGGCGTCACCAAGGAGTGGTGGTTCCCCCGAACGCCAACTGAAACCGTTCGGACAGTGCAACTGGCGTTCAAACACGCCACTGCCGGTCGGAACGGCCCGTGTGCTGTCATCTTCGATGGATCGGCGATCACCGACGACCTCCCCGTCGACAACACCCCAGCCGTCTGGGACGACGATGCGCAGGTCGAGAACTGGTCGTCCGCCCCGACCGACCGGGACGTCGAGGCTGCCGCAGACGCGCTCGCGAACGCCGACCGACCGGTTATTCTTGCAGGCAACGGCGTTCACGCCAGTGCTGGAAAGACCGATTCCTCCGAAGACACCGCCTACGACCGTCTCGAGGCCGTCGCAGAGACCTACGATGCCGTCGTTGCGACCTCCTATCTGGGGAAGTCGACGATTCCGGAGACCCACGAGCGAGCAGCCGGCGTGATCGGCTCGTTCGGCCACGAGGGTGCCAACCGGGTCGTGAGCGAAGCGGACGCCCTCCTCATCGTCGGCTGTCGGATGAACCCGATGGACACTAACTGGCAGGCGAAGTCCTTCATTCGCCCCGTCGAGCAGACGATTATTCACGCGGACATCGATTCACGCAACGCCGGCTGGGTCTATCCAGCAGACATCGGCCTCATCGGTGATGCAGGCGAAACCCTTGGGGCGTTGCTCGAGGCCGCAGCCGACCGCGAGCCGTCGACGCTGACGAACGACTGGGCACTCGAGCGGGCGGCGACCGCGCGCGAAGACTTCCACACCCCAGCTTGCGACGATGACACCACGCCGATCAAACCCCAGCGCGTTTGTGCGGCAATCCAGTCCGTCGTCGACGAGGAGACGGTCGTAACGGCCGACTCCGGGAACAACCGATTCTGGCTCCTGAACTACCTGCAGATGCCGACGACGGGCAGTTACTACGGGAGTGGTGGCGTTGGAGCGATGGGGTGGGCGGCTCCGGCTGCGGTCACGGCGGCGTTGCTCGGAAACGATGCGATCTGTGTCGCCGGTGACGGCGGCTTCGCGATGACGATGACGGCGCTCGAGACTGCCGTCGACTGTGACGTCGCCCCGACGTTCGTCATTCTCAACGACACCTCACTCGGAATGGTTCGCCAGATGGACGACGCAATCCCCGGCGCGACGTTCCACGACACTGATTTCGTCGGCATAGCGAAAGCTCTTGGCGGCGACGGCGTCCGCGTTACCGATCCGACCGACCTGGAGGCAACGCTCGCGGATGCGAAAGCTGCAGACCTCCCGATGGTCGTAGACGTTCGAATCGATCCCGACGAGGAGATGGCCGACCAGCTGTCGTCGTCGTTCTACGACGAGGTTGGCGGACTCCACGAGTGACCCCCAGCCTCAACAGAGAACACTTCGAGAACGGTAACACCCGGAACCCTACTCGAGATGGACGATTCCTCGGGATAGTCCGAACCCCTCGAGAACGTCTGCTCGACTGCCCGAGAACTACTGCTCGACTACCGTGAACGGCTGCTCGACTGCCCGAGAACGAGTCGACGATGCGTTCGGCTCACTGGAAAGAGCGAGGTCTCTGTTGACTCGAGTGCGCGGATGGGTTGAGACGGTATTGTCGGGACGGAGACGGTAATATCGGTGACGATAGTGCCAGTAACCGTTGACGAACCGTTATTACAGTGGAGGCCCACCCCTCGCCAATGGAGCAGGTTCAGCTCGACCGGCTCTCGGTCTATCCGATCAAGTCACTCGACGCGACGTCGGTTCCGACGGCCAGGCTCGTCGAAAATGGGGCACTCGAGTGGGATCGACGCTACGCTATTCTCGACGCTGCTGGGGAGTACGTCAACGGGAAGCGAGAACAACGAATCCACCGAATTCGAACCAACTACGACCTCGAACGCGCAACCGTCAGGATCAGCGAGAACGGAGGGAATCGTGAGCGGACGTATCACCTCGATGCCGACCGGAGTTCCCTCGAGTCGTGGCTAGCCGAGTGCTTCGGCTACGAAGTACAGGTCGTTCGCAACGACGAAGGCGGGTATCCAGACGATACGGATGCTTCGGGCCCGACGGTCATCAGCACCGCGACGCTGGAGGCGGTCGCCTCGTGGTTCGAAGAGATCGACCCGGTGGAGATGCGCCGTCGGTTGCGTGCGAACGTCGAACTCGACGTCCCGATCCCGTTTTGGGAGGATCGCCTGTACGGGTCACCTGGTGAGGCCGTTGAATTCGACATCGGTTCCGTCTCGTTCCACGGAAACAACCCGTGTCAGCGATGTGTTGTCCCCACTCGGGATCCGGACACCGGCGACCAGACCCCCGAATTCCGGGAGACGTTCGTCGAGAACCGGAAACGGACGCTGCCGTCGTGGGTGAACACGGACTGGTTCGATCACTACTTCAGACTCATGGTTAACACGCACATTCCCGAGCCTGAATGGGGGAAGCAGCTTACCGTCGGCGACCCAGTCACTGTCGGGGAGTGAAGACGTCACGCTAATACCAACGGTCGAAAGGCCGACAGCGTGGTTGTGGGTTGACTCTCGAACATCACCTGCTACCGATTCGATCACCGACCGCACACCTCGTGTGAGGATTCTGCCTCCACTCCAGTCTCGACCGTTCGTCTCGTGTCAGAACGTTTTTAGCGTCCACGATGGTCGTTCGTGATAATGTCTGGAGATACAGTGCTCGTTACAGGCGGTACGGGATTCATCGGGTCGTACGTCGTCGAGGATCTGGTCGCAGAGGGCCACGACGTGGTCGCGTTCGATCTCTCGACAAATCCGCGCATTCTCGAGAAACTCGAGGTCGCCGACGACGTGGAGATTCGTCGTGGCGATGTCTCCGAAGTCACCGACGTCATCGGGGCCGTCCGCCACACAGGAGCGACGCACATCGTCCACCTCGCTGCTCTCCTGACGACGACTGCTCGCGAGAACCCACGGGCGGCGATGCAGGTCAATATCGAGGGAACGAACAACGTGTTCGAGGCTGCTCGCATTCTCGACGATCAGGTCGAACGCGTCGCCTGGGCGTCCTCGGCCGCAGTGTTCGCGCCGCCAACGAACTACACCGACAACGACGGCTGGGTCACCGAGGACGACCTCGTCTACCCCGATACGCTGTACGGTGCGACCAAAGAGTACAACGAACACCAGGCTCGCGTCTACTACGACGATCACGATGTCTCCCACGTCGCCTTGCGACCAACGGTCGCGTACGGCCCATACCGGGAAACCGGCGGCTCGGCGTTCCTCGCCAACATCATCGAAAAGCCCGCGCTCGGCGAGCCCTTCGCCGTCGAGTACGGCGATCAGGTAATCGACTGGCAGTACGTTCGCGACATTGCACAGGCGTTCCGCAAAGCGGCATTCGCCCCCGACGCACGACTCTCCCGTCGAGTGTACAACGTTCGTGGTACCGTGGCAACCATCCGAGAGGCAGCCGAAGCCGTCGAAACGATCGTTCCGGACGCCGATCTGGAGGTCTCCGACGAAGGTGAACTCCCCTGGACACAAAAGCTCGATATGACCGCAGCGAAGGCAGATCTGGGATACGAACCCGAGTACGACCTCGAGTCGGGCTTCCGGGAGTACATCGACGTGCTTCGAGCGGAGAACGGTCTCGAGCCACTGTCGGAATAGCCGGGAAAGCACTGACAGCAACAATCCGAATCCGATCCACTCGTCAAGCGCTGATTTTCACTTCTGGTATTCGGAGCCAAAAGGCAAAGAGCCCGCCACGTCATCCGCTCGCATGGACTTCGGTCTCGATATTGGAACGGGGGCCCTCCGGTCGGCACGTGGTGGCCAACCAGAACCTGCGGTAACGACACAGCCGGCGGTTGTTCTCCCGATTGATAGCGACACTGACCTCGACGATGTCGCCAATGACAGCGTCGAAACCGCAACCGACGACCCGAACTTACGGTTCCAGCACGATGGAACCACATATCTCGTCGGCGACGCCGCGGTGTCGACAGCCCAGGCGCTCGAGACGGCACCGATACCACTTTTTTCGAACGGTGTCCTCGAGGTCGACGGATACGCGGAACCGGCTCTCGAAATTCTGATCGATGTGATCACTGCGGACGCTACTGCTGGCTCCCTCTGGTATACGACGCCTGGGACGCTCGTCGATGCGTCGGAGCCAACGGACGCTCACCGGGACATCGTTGCCACGACGATAAACGACCTCGGTTTCGAGGGAACCCCGATAAGCAAAGGGTTTGCCGTCGTCTACGACCAGCTCGAGGAGGACAACTACACGGGATTAGGTGTGTGTATCGAGTCCCAGACGACGAGTCTCGCACTGTCGTACTACGGGGTTCCGGTTCTCGCCTGTTCGCTCGCCAAAGGAAGTGAGTGGATCGTTGACCAGGCTGCCACACAGACGGGTCATTCCCACGACCAGGTTGCATCGGTGCTCGATGGTTTTGCACTCGACCCGAGTGCAGCCGCTGGTGGCATCGAGAGCGCGCTGGCTCAGGCACACGATTCCCTCGCGGCAGCACTCGTTGCGGCCATCGAACGCCAGGTCGTCGAGGCCGACCTCAAGCAAGGGATCAGCGTGCCGGTAGCGGTCGCTGGCGACGAGGCCATCGAAGGGATCGAGTTTCTCCTCGGCGGCCGGTTCGATGCCGCGGAGCTTCCGTTTTCTATCCGAGGAGTTCGTCTCGCTACGGATCCTTCCGAGAGTCCGGTTCGTGGGGCACTCGCAGCGGCGAGCGACGAGGTCGACGCCTACGAATCCGTTACGTGGGGCGACGACCAGTCGGCGACCGACGCACGCTCCGACGATGGGGGTGACACCGCTATCGTTCAGGCGTCGGGCCGAACCGAGCGCACCAATTGGCCCGGATCGAACGATGACGACGACTCGAGCATCTCGATCGAATTTGACGAGTCCGTAGACGACACAGACAGGGGACGAAGCGACGACGCCATAACGCAATTGTTCGACCGACTCGGGTCGCGAGACGAACGGGTTGAGGCATTGACCACGGAACTCGAGGCGTTGACCAACGAGGTCGATGCCGTTGCCAGTGATGTCGATACGGTTACCGATGAGGTGGCATCCGTCGCCGACGGGAGCGCCTCGATCGAAGATCTAGACGCGCTCACGTCGAGAGTCGAAACGATCGCCGATGATCTCGAGGACGCCAGCGGTGACCTGACAATGGTCACCGAAACGCTCGAGTCACACGACGACCGGATCGAGACGCGTGCGGCCGCCGACGACGTTGCGTCTCTCGAAGCGTCGCTCGACGCCCTCGGGGAGGACGTCGATGCTCTCGAGTCGAGCCTCGAATCGGTCTCGGGACGGGTCACGGACAACAGCGATCAGGTCGAGACCGTCGAAGAGTCGATTGAGGCTACAGCTGACGACGTTGCCACTCTCGATGCGGATCTCGTCGAACTCGATGGTGAACTTTCCGACCTCGATGGTGATCTTTCCGCCATCGATGGGTCACTGGTAACGCTCGAGGAGACAGTTACCGGGCTCGATGAAGACGTCCGTGACCTCGAGACAACCGCGGCAACGAAGTCAGCGCTCGAGACGGTCAGTGATGACGTGGACGCCGTCTCGTCGGCTGTCGATGACGTCGAGAAGGACGTCGAAACGGTAACCAGCGACGTTTCGGAGGTGACAGACCATGTAGACGTGTTAGCGGCGGATCTCGAGACGGTGACCACGGATGTCAGCGACGTCGCGTCGACCGTAAACGACGTTTCAGAAGGCCTCGAAACGTCGAGAACGGAACTCGGAGAGCGCATCACGTGCCTCTCCACACGGCTCGAGGAGGAGCGAGCAGAGCTCGAGACACAGCTCTGTGCTGTCGAAACCAGCCTCGAAGAACGTGCGGAGATCACGACGGGCCGAATTGATACCGTCGAGGATAATCTCGAGACGATCCGAACCGATCTGGCTGCGACCATCGACGATCTGGATGTCCTCGAGGACGTCGTTGATGAGCTATCGACCCTCGAGGAAGCGGTTGACGACGTTTCGGATGAACTGGAGACATCACGAGAGGAACGCGAATCGGCGGTCGCCGTGCTCGAGGCGACAGTTACCGCCGTCGAAGAGCGCCAGGAAGAAATTACCGAACGTCTCGACGGACAGGCGGCGACACACGAGGAACTGGGGAATCGTCTCGAGTCGAACGAGACGACCCTCGAGGAACATGGCGAGGTACTCGACGCCCAACACGAGAGGGTCGAAGAACTGGACGCTTCGCTCGAAGATCAATCCGAAACGACGGACGCGCTCGAAACCACACTCGACGAACAGGTCAAATCGACGGAGACGCTGGGGAAAACCGTCGAGTCGCTTCGAGCTGATCTCGAGTCGATACGGGCCGACATCGAACAGGCGGCTGACACCGACGGAACCGAGACTATTCAGACGGATCTCGAGTCGATACGGGCCGACATCGAACAGACGGCTGACACCGACGGAACCGAACTGGATCCGGACGAGTATGCGAGTCGCGCAGCACTCGAGGATCTCGAAACGACGGTGGTGGAACTCGAATCGACGCTCGAAGCAATCGAAACCGAACTCGAAACCATCGAGGACACGAGAACCGAACTGGAAACCACCGAGGACACGAGCGAAGACGCACGGGATAGCCCCGTGGACGAGGTGACGGTTTCAGCGGAACTCGCCACCTTCGAGAGCCGTCTCGAGGAGACCCAGGACAACCTGCAGACGGTTCGGGAGGAAACCGAAACGGCGGTCTCGGGTGTCGAAACACGGATTAACGACGCCACCGACGAACTCGAGACCGTCGGTGAACTGACGACGGCTACCGCCGAACGAATCGACACGGTCGAGACGGCGGTCGAATCACTGACCGATACCGTCGAGTCAGTAGAACTCGAGACACTCGAGGCGGAGACAGCCGCCCTCGAAACGAAACTGGGCACGCTCGAGGACGACGTCACACGTATCGATGCCGAAACGAATACTGGCGGTACCGAGCCGTACAACGACGTAGCTACCCAACTCGAATCGGTACGCGAGATGCATTCGTCCCTGGAGTCACGAGTGCAGTCGCTCGAAGACGCCGATGGCGCGAAGTCGACAGCAGCAGACTCCACCGAGGCGTCAGCAGCCAGCGGCTCTCACACGAGGTCACTCATCTCCGCCGCGGCGGTTGGCGGCGGAAGCGCCGGTATCGTTGCGGGTGCTACCGTTGCCCTTGCGGAGGCGACCCAGGTCGGAATGGTCGTCGTCGGTCTCGGTGTCGTCTTGCTTGCCCTCGGCTTCGTTACCGTCGAGAGATAGGGGTAACAGTTTCCCGTCGATTGCCGACACTGTGACGGGTGATCGACGATCCGTAATGACTACGATTCCGTTGTGGCTCGTCGTTGGGTGCGCTCTGGCTCCCCCACCCAACTGACCTGAAAACACCGCAAGAAACGACGATGATGGGAACGTTTATCCCGTTTATGGCCATTGTTCCCGCTAGCCATGCCAGAAGAGACCTCGGAGCGCGACCCCGACGGTGGAAATGAATCGGAACTCGAGGCCCGGTTGGCCGCGGGTGAAACGTACGAGCCGCCGGCATCGTTCGTCGAGCAGGCGAACGTAAACGATCCCGACATTTACGACGAATTCGCGGAGAATTGGCCCGAATGCTGGGAACAGGCGGCCGATCTCGTCAGTTGGTTCGACGACTACGATACGGTGCTCGAGGACGACGACGCGCCGTTCTACCGGTGGTTCACCGGCGGGACACTCAACGCCTCCTACAACTGCCTCGATCGCCACGTCGACGACGGCGCAAAAAACCGCGCGGCGATCAAGTGGGAAGGGGAGTTGGGCGAGACACGCACCTACACTTACGGCGACCTGTTGAACGAAGTCGAGGCGTTCGCCGCCGCCCTTCTGGATCTCGGCGTCGAGGAGAACGATGTCGTCACGCTGTACATGCCGATGATTCCCGAGTTGCCGATCGCAATGCTCGCGTGTGCGCGTATCGGCGCACCCCACTCGGTCGTATTCGCCGGATTCTCCGCGGACGCACTCGCGACGCGAATGAACGCGGCCGAGAGCGAGTATCTCGTCACCTGCGACGGCTACTACCGACGCGGTGATCCACTGAATCACAAGGAAAAAGCCGACAAAGGCCTTCGCGGAGTCGATCACGATGTCGAGACGATCATCGTCGATCGCCTCGGTGACGAACTCGATCACTTCCTCGGGGCACACGCACACGATTACGACGAACTGGTGAGCGACCACGCTGGGGCGTCCGTCGAGCCGGTCGAGCGAGACGCCGAGGATATGCTGTTCCTGATGTACACGTCGGGAACGACGGGTCAGCCCAAAGGGGTTAAACACACGACTGGCGGATACCTCTCCTATGCAGCCTGGACGTCTCACGCCGTTCTGGACGTCAAACCAGAGGACACTTACTGGTGTGCGGCCGACATCGGCTGGATCACCGGCCACTCCTACATCGTCTACGGCCCGCTCACGCTTGGAACGACGACAATGATGTACGAGGGTACCCCCGACTACCCCGACAAAGACCGTCTCTGGGAACTCATCGAGAAAAACGACGTCGACATCTTCTACACCGCCCCGACGGCTATTCGAGCGTTCATGAAGTGGGGAACGGAGTACCCCGACGCCCACGACCTCTCGAGCCTGCGCCTGCTCGGAACTGTCGGCGAGCCGATCAACCCGCGGGCCTGGACGTGGTACTACGACCACATCGGTAACGAATCCTGCCCGGTCGTCGACACCTGGTGGCAAACCGAGACTGGCGGCATGATGATCACCACCTTACCGGGCATCGGTGAGATGAAACCCGGCTCCGCCGGACCGCCGCTGCCCGGCATCGACGCAAAGATCGTCGACGTCGCCGGTGAAGAGGTCGACGCCGGAAACGCTGGTTATCTCACGGTACAGAACCCGTGGCCGGGGATGCTGCGAACCCTCTACAACAACGACGATCGCTTCCTGAACGAGTACTGGAAGGAGTACTCCGACGAGGACGCCGACGAGTGGGTGTACTTCCCCGAGGACGGCGCAAAGATCGACGAGGACGGCTACATCACCGTCCTCGGGCGCGTCGACGACGTGATCAACGTCTCCGGGCACCGCCTGGGAACGATGGAGATCGAGTCGGCCATCGTCGGCGTCGAGGGCGTCGCCGAAGCTGCTGTCGTCGGCGGCACCCACGAGGTGAAAGGCCAGGCCGTCTACGCCTACGTCATCCTCGAGGACGGCCAGGAGCCAACAGACGGGATGCACGGCCGCATCGTCGAAGGTGTCGAGGAGAGTATTGGCCCCATCGCCCGACCCGAAGAGGTGCTCTTTACGCCCGAATTGCCGAAGACACGTTCGGGCAAGATCATGCGACGCCTCCTCGAGGACATCGCTTCAGGCGAGGAGTTGGGCGACACCTCAACCCTGCGTAATCCAGAGATCGTCGAAGAAATTGCCGATCAGGTCGGCGAGAACTGAGAGGGATCGGTGTCGTCACGTACCGTGATCGCCTGCCACTTGCGTTGACGGTCGGTGGGTCAGTGTCACGACGCTGCCTACGTGGATTCGATCCATCGATCGGAAGGCCACACGACGCATCGACGCCCTGCTGTTCGTAGTAAACAGGTTTATTATTTATCCGCTGTAACATCCTGGTGGTATGGCAGACGAAGCTGAACTTCGCGAGCAGTTTACCGAGGCGTTCGAAGGCGCAAACTACCCCATCTCGAGTCCGATGGATCTCGTTCCAGCCTTGCCGAACGGGCCGGGGACGAAATTCGAGTCGGAGGACTTCTCGATGACGGCGATGGAACTGAATACGAAGCTGTCTGGCGGCGAGTTCCCGTACGAAAGCGTCGACGCGTTCGTCGACGACGTCATCGACGAGCTGAAAGACCAGGACTATCTTTGAACGGCAGGCCGAGACCGCGGTTCTCGTCTCGGATACTGTCCCGTTTTCGGAGTCGGTTCCGGCGTAACCGTGAGGATTCGAGATGCTCGATGGTACGACTGAGTCGCGTGACCCGTCGCTCGAGGTGGCGAGAATGAATTTCGAGACTGGTCACTCCAGATGCCGCACACGTTGAGACCATGATCTCGAGCAGCCGAGTGTGTGAGTGTAGACTCGCTATCGCTGCAGATGGAAGCGAACGATATCCTCGTTCCCACAGGCAGGACAGTCCATTGACGGCGAATCGACGTCAGTTCCACACTGTCGACACTCGTAGATTGTGGCTGTTTCGTTATCGCGAAACAGCAGTGACTTAACGGTCTTTATCATCCCATCCCCATCAATCCATCTGGAACCAACTACTATAAGTCCTGTTGACTGTTCACATAGCCAGAGATAGTCGTTTTCTCCTGTTGTCGAACAGGTTCGTGGTGGGTTCAACGGCGAATCGATCGCACGAAGAAGGTGCAAATGTACGGACGAATCACGATGCTACGGAGGGGCGAAGAACTGGGCTAGTGACTTATTTATTTGTAGCTACCATAACTAGTGGACACATACAGGTGGAGTTACACCGACGGCGTGTTCGAACGAAGCGTAACCGGGAAAGTGACGCCGTTGGAAACTGCATTCGCGTTAACGCGTCGACGTCGAGCTAATTTCGCTGTCGACTCCACCACCGCCGACCGCCGACCGCCGCTGTCGACTCCATCACCACTGATCACTATGACATCGTCGTCTGGCCAAAAGATGCCGCTCGTCCTCGTTATGCACCCCTCTGGAGCGACACGATCGGTTGAGGAACTCACCGACCACCTCACAGCGTATCCAGTTCGAGTTGCGAGCTCTATGGTAACAACCCGACGGATTCTCGGCGACTACGAGGACGTCGTGGCACTCTGTCACGCGAGTGAGCCATCGTGGGTTCGATCCTGCCTCGAGACACTCGCAGGGGAGTTTCCGAACAGACGAATTCCAACCATCGTCGTGCCACCGAGTGGAAGTGGAAGTGAGCGATTGGCAACCACGACGATGCGGGCAGGCGGCGACGACTACGTCCCTCCGACGACACTCGACGAGTTACCAACACGAATAGACACGCTGTGGGGAAAAAACAGCCATATCGAAACGGGGGAGACAAAACCGGCTGCTGACACCTTCATCGATCTGCTGTCGACGACGTTCCCGGACGAAGTGTTCGTGCTCGGTGCCGATGGCACGTACCTCGATACGGAGGTGCGTCCGGATTCCGCCGATCTGTACACCGTCAGGCCAGACGAGTTCGTCGGCCGAACGTTGTGGGAGGCGTTTCCCGACGGGGAAGCAGAGCGGTTCCACGACCACATACAACACGTTCTCGAGAGCGGAGAGATAGCCCACGTGGAGTACGACGTCGAGACGACCGAAGGCACCCGCCAGTATCTGGGTCGCGTCGTCCCAATCGGTTCCTCGACATACGATCAGGAGGCCGTTTTGTGGCTCGCACGGGATACGACCGAACTCGAGAGTCGGGAAGCGGCACTCCAGCAACGACGAGAGCAACTCGAGCTACTCAACCGAGTCAATGCGGTCGTCAGGCGCGTAATCAAAACCCTCGTCGAAGCGCCTACCCAGTCGGCAGTCGAGGAGGAAGCCTGCGAGCAACTCGTGGCCTCCGATCTGTACTGTGGGTCGTGGATTTCCCGCCCCTCCGGCGATGGCAGTGTCGTTTACCAGACCGGGTGCGGTGACGTGTCGTCGTACCTCGAGGAAATCAAAGCGATCGATTACGATGCCGACGACGACCGACCGATTATCCGGGCGCTCCAGGAGAACACCATACACTCGAGCAACGAACTGCAATCGATGCCGGAGATGCCACCCGACCTCGCAGAGGCGGCCTGTGAACACGATATCAAATCTGCGATCGCCGTTCCGTTGTCCCATGGGGACAGCGTCTACGGCGTATTGACGGTACTGGCTCGTCGGGAGGACGCATTCGGATCCCGCGAAGAAGAGGCGTTTCGGTTACTCGGCGAGACGATCGGGTTTGCGATCAACGCGATCAAGAACCGACGGCTGTTGTTCGCCGACGCCGTGACGGTACTCGAGTTCCGCATCGAGGGAGGGAACTCCTTTTCGTTCGACCTCTCGACGAAGTACGACTGCCAGTGTGCCCTCGAGTGGTCGGGGACGACGGCGAACGGCCGCGCCTACCAGTACGTCACGATCGATGGCGTCGACGGCCAGACGGTGCACGAGGAGGCGACAGCGCACGAGACCGTCGAGGAATGTCGGCTCGTCCACGACGGCGAGAACGAAGCGACGATCGAGATCCGTCTCGCTGAATCCGCGGTTCGAACGCTCAAAGGGTACGGAGCAACGATTCGCGACGTCAGCGTCGATGACGGCGTCGGACACATCACGGTCGAATTCTCTCGTGAAACTGATACACGAGAGATCGTCGAGGCGCTTCAGCGCGTCTACGAGGAGGCCGAACTCGTGGCGAAACGAGAAGTCGACCGACCCGTGACGACCGCTCGAGACCGGCACAACCGTATCGCGGATCGATTGACCGAACGACAGCTCACCGCGCTCCGGTTAGCCTACTACGGTGGGTATTTCGACTGGCCGCGCGGGAGCACCGGCGAAGACATCGCCGACTCGATGGGGATCTCCCCACCAACGATGCACCAGCACTTGCGACGTGGCCTCGAGGAGATCCTTCGGGACTTCTTCGAAGTTGGGCCGGAGCCAGCGGAGTGAGTGGAATCGGATTTCAGTACGAAGACTACGTCGACGACAGCCACCGCGAGAGTGCATCAGCTATGGTACCGGTTTTGATGGCAATTGCGACCGCATCCAGCTCGTCATCGAGAACGCGATCGTCCTCGAGCGGCGGCACGTGTTTCCGCACGCAATCGTAGAGTGCTCCGGTACCGACGCCGAGGCCGAGTCGGTGTGGGTGCGTGCCGTCGTCGGTGGTCGATGAGTCGCTGCCAACATGAAGTTCATCGTCGAACGCATCCTCGACGTATTCGGCCGCCTGGGTCGCACAGATTGCCTCGGTCGCGACGATCCGGCGGACGTTCTCAAGCGTGCATCTCGCGTTGAGCGCCGCCTGCGCGCTCATGCTGACGTGGTCTTCCTGGCCACCGCTGACGGGTGTGTTGTCGCTCGAGGCAGCCCCGATCGAGCGACACTCGTTGAGCAGGGCGGCGGCGGTGTACTGCGCGATCATGTACCCCGACTGTACGCCGCTCTCGGGAGCGAGAAACGGCGGGAGATGTGGTTCCTGCAGGTTCGGGTTCAGTATCCGATCGATCCGGCGCTCGGATATCGCCCCCAGATCGATTAGCGCGAGGCGCGCGTACTCGAGGCGGAGCGCGAGCGGTTGTCCGTGGAAGTTCCCGCCGGAGATGACGGCGGCACTATCGGTACCGGAAGCGCGATCATCGACGCTGTCGGCGGGGAAGACGAGCGGGTTGTCGGTCGCGCTGTTCAACTCGATTTCGACCCCGGCCCTGAGATGTGTGAGGGCGTCACGAACCGCACCGTGAACCTGCGGGAGACACCGAAGCGAGTAGGCGTCCTGGACGCGGTCGCAGTTCCGATGGGCGTCGACAATTTCGCTTTCCGCCGTCAGGGCACGAACGGTTGCCGCGCTCTTCTGCTGGCCGGCGTGGGGACGGACGTCGTGGATCGCGGTGTCGGACGTCGCCGTCGTCCCGAGCGTAACCTCGGTCGTCAGCGCGCCAGCGGCGTCCGCGGCGTCGATCACTCGTTCGCCGTCGACGACGAGTAGTGATGCCAGGCCCACCGTCAACTGGGTACCGTTAATGAGCGCGAGACCTTCTTTGGGAGCCAGCGAGAGCGGTTCGAGATCGAGCGCCTCGAGGGCGACGTCGCCGGACACGCGAAGGGATTCGTCTGCATCGTTTTCGTTCGCATCGTGGAGGAGCGCTTCGCCTTCGCCAATGAGCACGAGAGACATGTGCGCGAGCGGAGCGAGGTCGCCGCTGGCACCGAGGCTCCCGCGAGAGCGAACGACCGGCGTGACGCCCTCGTTGAGCAGGGTCAGCAGGTGGTCGATTACGACTTCGCGAACGCCGGAGTAGCCCTTGATGAGGGCATTGATACGTGAAACCATCATGGCCCGCGTCTCCTCGCGTGACAGTTCGCGGCCCGCGCCTGCGGCGTGACTGCGAAGCAGGTTCGTCTGGAGGCGTTCGATCTGGTCGGCCGGAATCCGCTCGTCGACGAGTTCGCCGAACCCGGTGTTCAGGCCGTAGACGGGTTCGCCGCTGTCGACGACGTCTCGAACCCGTTCGCGGGAGGCACGTACCCGTTCACGCGCGTCGTCGGTGACCGCAACGGGGATCCCCGCTCGAGCGACAGCGACGACGTCCTCGGGCCTGAGCGATTCGCCGTCGAGTTCGATCCGCTCGGACGAGGGAGTGTCGCTTGCACTCATTGCATTTCACCACCGTGTGCCGGTGTGTAACGGTGTCGATTCAGCGCCCGTGCACTGTGCATGCACGACCGCACAACGGAGGTACTCCGGAGGGAACAACGAATGGTCGTATGCCAGATGCAGCAATCGTCGTCCTCGCTGGAACCGAATCCCCGAGTGACCTCGGCCGTGTCGTCAACGCCTTGCAAACGACGAAGGAGTTCGCCGAACACGGAGACGACGTCGAACTGATCTTCGACGGGGCCGGAACGCAGTGGATCCCCACCCTCGCCGACGAGGATCACGACTACCACGCACTCTACGCAGCCGTCGAGGAACACGCGCAGGCGTGTGACTACTGCGCCGACGTCTACGGTGTCGAGGCGGAGATCGAAGACGAAGGCGTCGAACAGGCGGCGTCCTTCGACGGCCACCCGAGCATCAGGTCGCTCGTCGCTGAGGGCTACGAAGTTATCACCTACTGACGGACGCATGGTCGAATTTTCGCGATTCGAAGCCGGTATCGTAGCGACAGTCATCTCGACTGACCCTCCGCCACCGAATCGACGCGCCCGTCCCGTGCGACGACCCGTCCGTCCTTGACCACCGTCTCGATTGCCGTCGTATCGAATCGGTATGCGAGGTGAGCGTACCGTGGTGCGTCGAGCACCAGGAAGTCGGCGGGTGAGCCAGGCTCGAGCCTCCCCGTTCCGTTGGCTTTCCCGATTGCGGCCGCGGCGTTGGTCGTCGAGCCCAGTAACGCTTCGGCAGGGGTCATCCCCATCTCGACGCACGCCAGCGTTTGGACGAACTCCATGCTCCGGGAGTGACAGTTCGGGTTGAAGTCCGTTGCGAGCGCAACGGAGACGCCAGCCTCGAGCATCATCCGCGCGTCGGCGTACGCCTCGCCGAGACCGAACGCGGTTCCCGGGAGCAGGACGGGGACGGTGCCGGATTCAGCCATCGCCTCGACGTCGTCAGCCGTCGCGTACAACAGATGATCGGCGCTCGCTGCGCCAACCTCGGCTGCCAGCTGTGTCCCGCCAAGGTGGGAGAGTTCCTCTGCGTGCACCTTGGGTGTCAGGTCGTGCTCGAGGCCGGCCTCGAGCACCCGCCTGGACTGGGCGACCGAGAACGCGCCCTCCTCACAGAAGACGTCACAGAATTCGGCGATACCCTGCTCGGCAACCGCCGGAAGTTGTTCGTCAACGACGGCGTCGACGTACTCGTCCGCATCGGTTCCCTCGGGCACGGCGTGAGCGCCCAGGAACGTCGCCACGAGATCGACGGGGTGGCGCTCGTTCGCGATGTCGACCGCCTCGAGCATGCGAAGTTCCGTCTCGGTATCGAGTCCGTAGCCGGATTTGACCTCGACGGTCGTCGAACCGTGGGCGAGCATGACGTCGAGATGGGACAGCAGATTCGCCACCAGCCGATCGGTGGATGCCTCCCGTGTCGCCCGAACGGTTCGAAGGATGCCGCCACCCTGAGCGAGCAACTCCTGGTAGGTCGTGCCCTCGAGTTTGGCCTCGAACTCGTCTGACCGATCGCCGGCGAAGACGGCGTGGGTGTGTGGATCGACGAATCCGGGGACGACCGCCCGTCCGTTCGCGTCGATGGCCGTCTCGGCATTTTCGGGCGGGTGGTTTCGCGTAATCTCGTCGCTGGGGCCGACCTCGCGTACTTCCCCGTCGACGGCGACGAGGGCCCCGTCCTCGAGTACAGAAAGCGTCGATTCGGTTCCGTTACCGTTGGTTTCCGGGCCCAAAACCAGTTCGCTTGCGTTATAGACGACGGTTTTCCCGCCATCACCGTGGCTCACTGCGACCACCCCGCGAGGACGTGTCCGATGGCACGCGCGGCGGCGTCGCTCGTCCGTCCGTCGATGTCCAGCGGCGGTGCACACTCGACCACCTCGAAGCCAGCGACCCGTTCGTCGGCCGCGACCAGTCGGAGCATCGCGTACAATTCCGTCGTCGTGACGCCGCCCGGGGTTGGTGCGCTCACGCCGGGTACCGCCGGCGCATCGAGCACGTCGATATCGAGGCTGACGAACACCCGATCGACGCCGGCCATCGCCTCGAGCGCGCGCTCGACGCTCCCTTCAAGGTCGTGGCGAATCGCTTCAGCCGTTACGATCGTTCCGTCCTGCTCGTCGACGTACTCAGCGTAGGCGCTCGAGGTTTCGAAGTGACGCGCACCGACGACGGCGAATGCGTCCAGTCCTCGTTCGTGTAGCTGGAAGTAGGGGGTGCCACTCGAGGGGCCATCCACCGGCTGGCGACAGTCGAGGTGGGCGTCGAAGCTAACGACACCGACCGTGCCGTCCTCGAGCAGCGGTGAGACGTTGGGGACGGTCAGCGAATTGTCCCCGCCGAGGAAGATGGGGCGTGCGCCAGCGTCGTACACCGCCGTCGTCGACTCCTGGATTTCGGATTGAACGGTTGCAACGTCGTCCTCGGGGATCTCGAGGTCGCCGAGGTCGCCGAGTTCGTCATCCGTCCGGCCACCGGTGGTCGCCGGGTCGTCCCGAGTCGCCGGGTCGGCGGTGCTCACTCCGACCGGCCCAACGTCGAAGTGGTGGGTTTTCACGCCAGCTAGCGCCTTTCGGATCTCTCGAGGCCCATCGCGAGCACCGCTGCGACCGATGACCGCTCCGTCGTAGGGTTCCCCCACGAACACGGCCGCGTAGTCGCCCGCGTCCTCGAGCGCCGATTCCGACACGACGTCGCCAAACGTCTCGTCGTTCGGGTCGCTCGAGGGGCTCTTCCACGAGGGTGCCGAAACGAAGCGGCTCACTGGTCATCACCTCCCATCGGAATCGTGACGTTCGATTCGCGCGCGGTCTCGAGAGCCTCCTCGTAGCCGGCGTCGGCGTGGCGAATCACGCCCATCCCCGGGTCGGTGGTGAAGACCCGGCGAGCCTTTTCGGCGGTCAGGTCGGTTCCGTCGAGGACGACGTGGTTGTTCGCGTGCAGGGAGTTCCCGATCCCGACGCCGCCGCCGTCGTGAACGCTGACGATGTCCGCCCCGGCGGCAGTGTTGAGCAAGGCGTTCAGGATCGGCCAGTCGGCGACAGCGTCGGTGCCGTCCCGCATCGCTTCGGTCTCGCGGTTCGGACTGGCGACAGAGCCGGCGTCCAGATGATCGCGCGTGACGACGATCGGTGCGGAAATTTCGCCGTCGGCAACGAGTTCGTTGATCCGCAGCGCGAACCGGGCACGCTCGGTCAGGCCGTCCTCGTCTCGTTCGAAGCCGAGCCAGCAGACGCGAGCGGGCAGCCCCTGGAATTCGACCTGCTCCTGAGCGAGGTCGATCCACCGCGCCAGGTGTTCTTTCTCGGGGAATAGGTCGCGAACGGCATCGTCGGTTCGGTGGATGTCGGCCGGGTCGCCCGAGAGGGCCGCCCAGCGGAAGGGCCCTTTGCCCGCACAGAACAGCGGCCGGATGTACGCCGGGACGAAACCGGGGAAGTCGAACGCAGTGTCGTGGCCGCGATGTTCGACGACCTGGCCGCGGATGTTGTTGCCGTACTCGAAGGCGATGGCCCCGGCGTCCTGCATCGCCAGGATCCCGTCGACGTGGCGTTCCATCGTGTCGAGACTCTCCTCGACGTACGTCTCGGGGTCGCGTTCCCGCAGGTCGTCAGCTTCCGCGACGGTGTACCCCGACGGATAGTACCCCTCGAGTTCGTCGTGGGCGCTCGTCTGATCGGTGATCACGTCCGGGACGAACCCCATCTCCTGCATCTCCTCGAGCATATCGGCGGCGTTCATGTGAACGCCGACGCTGTACGCCTCACCCGCCTCGGCTGCCGCTTCGGCGCGTTCGATCGCGGTCTCGAGGTCGGACACCTTCTCCTGGCAGTAGCCGGTCTCGAGGCGGCGATCGATGCGTCGTTCGTCGACCTCAGCGGCGATACAGACGCCGTGGTTCATCGTGACGGCGAGCGGTTGTGCGCCGCCCATCCCACCGAGGCCGCCGGTGACGACGATCTTCCCCTCGAGCCCTTTCGCGTCGGGGAAGTGCTGACGGCCGAGTTCGGCCAGCGTCTCGTAGGTGCCCTGGATGATCCCCTGGGTACCGATGTACGCCCACGATCCGGCGGTCATCTGGCCGTACATGATCTTCCCCTGGGCCTCGAGTTCGTGGAAGTGTTCCCAGGAATCCCAGCGACCGACGAGGTTCGAGTTCGCGATCAGGACGCGGGGTGCGCGCTCGTGTGTGGTGAATGTACCGACGGGTTTCCCGCTCTGAACGAGGAGCGTTTCCTCGTCGCCCAGTTCGCGAAGCTGTGTACAGATCGCGTCGTAGGCGTCCCACGACCGGGCCGCGCGGCCGGTTCCGCCGTAGACCACCAGCGATTCGGGATCCTCGGCCACCGCGGGATCGAGGTTGTTGTTCAACATCCTGAACGCTGCCTCCTGGCGCCAGCCACGACACTCGAGGTCGGTGCCGGTCGGTGCTCCTCGGTAGGATTGCCACTGTTCGCTCGGGTCGCCGACGCCGTCCCAGTCGGAACCCGATTCGTCCTGGCGTTCCCCGCTTTCGGAGAGGTCTGACATACACACACATTCGTGACGAGCCAGCAAGTGTTTCCAGCAGCCGTGCGGTGGGTATTATATATGCGCGGGGTCATTAGCCGGTCGTGCACGAAGCGACGTTTCGTCTGTCCGGATCGACGTCCTACGACGCCATCACCGACGAGTTCGAGGCCCACATCTCGCTGTGGTGCAACGATCACAGCGACCTATTGCTCGCCGAGTGCGCGCCGGATCGCCTCGAGGCGCTGCTCGAACGAATCGATTCGTTCGCGGGAATCGACGACGCCATCGTCGACGGAGAGACGGCCGTCGTCGTTACGGAAACCTGTGTGAAATCCCACGATACGTCCGCGGTCGACGCCGATCTCGACGACGCTGGCTGTCTCTTGTTGCCGCCGATTCGGTACCACGATGGAAACAGATCGATCCGCGTCCTCGCTCTCGACGGCGAACAACTCACCCGATTCTACCACGCGTTGCTCGAGAATTTCGAGGTAAGCGTCGAATCGAAGCGGGATCTCTCGCTCGCCCGGTTTGACCGTGACCGCACACCTGATGGAATCCGCGAGCCGTTTCCGACTCTCTCGCGTCGCCAGCGGCAGGTGTTTTCGACCGCGTACGAACTGGGCTACTACGAGGTGCCTCGAGGGACGTCGATGGAGACGGTCGCCTCGGCCGTCGGTATCGATCGGCGTACGGCCGACGGTCACCGCCGACAGGCTGAACGAAAACTTCTGGGTGCGATCGCCGGACAGTATCTGGGTTAGGCGAACCAAATGGTGATCGACGCCTGATTGGGTGGGGTGGTTGAGTCCTGGTCACTTGCGGTGATCAGTATTCGAAAGGAACGTTGTAGTCACATGCTTTCGATCGAGTTACTTATCACACTACCTATCAATTGTAGGTGAAACATTCCCTCCAATCGATCCATTGCCCGGCAGGTTCAACGTCGTCTCGAACGTCTCACTTGACCTCGAGCGGATGAGCGTGATTGACTGTACCGCTCACACGCTCGAATTGGTCTTCCAATTGGACTCTCACTTTCGAGTGACGTTTAAACGAACGCTATATTCACCCGAGCGTGGATATTCGAACGGGACTGATCAGTGTTAGACGCGAATGAGCGACCTCGATGTGGGTGGGTTTGGAACGGTGTACGCGGGATCGAACGGTCGATATTACACCAGTTGGGAGGTGCTGGTGAAACTCCGCCGAGGAACGTGGAGAAATTGTCTCCGGCACCATGATGGGCGGCGACTGGTGGGCGTCAGGAACGACATACTGTTGTTGACGCCGATCGCAGTTGTCGATCTGCCCGACTGGATCGAAATTCGCGCCCACACGGAACGGCCGCAGGCACGTACCCCGAAGATGCAGGCCATCGATACCCGTCCTACCCGGCCTTCAGAGCGGTTCTTTTCGCTCACGCCAGAACGGTAAGCGACAAAATGGGTGGCCATATGAAGGCGTTCGCTCTCGAGACAGCCGTCCCAACGATACACTGTGAAGCGACGGGCGTTCATCGCTGGCTTCGGTTCTGTGGGGGTACTCGGCGGGATCCGATACACCACACGAGATCCGGTCAGCGAACTCGAGGTGGGATTCTGGTTGAGCGTCGAGGCGGCGCAGTACGACTCGGTCGTCGATCGTATCACCGAGTATCTCGAGGAAGCGCTGGCGTTCGACTTCTGGCAGGTAACGATCACCTACGGCGGGACGATTCCGCTCGACTCCGAAGACGGTGCCAGACCGGTTCGAGGAGGGCGCTGGCCGGTGCAGGTCGCAATGGGTGCGATGGGGCCGGGGTCGCTCGAGTCAGCGACGGACGTCAACGTGCTCGTCACGGACGGACAGATGCGATCGGCTCCAACGGGGTACGCGATCCCCCACGTCGCGTCCGTCGGTGGCGCCCGCCACATCGACCAACTCGACCCGCCATCCGAAACACCGGATCCAATGCCGTACTCGTTCCCGACGCTGTCGATACAGGTACTGATTCACGAGATCGGGCACACGCTCGGGTTGCGACACGGCCACGGAACGGTGTATCAGACCGACGACGGAACCGTTGCGACGCCCATGGTGAGCGCGTACGCCTGGGATTCATCCTTCAAGCGGACGGAATCGCTGTGCAGTGACCCGTACGAAACACAGCCTGTGACGCCTCGACTGCTCACCCAAGAGTTTTCCTCGTGTGCTCGAGAACGACTCGCGGAGTACAGCGGTGGCGTTCGTCCCTGATCGCCCTCTCAGTACTCGAATCGGTCGGTGGCCACGTCGACCAGCCATTGCAGTAATCGACACACTGACTGAGGGGATCGAACACGGTAGGAGGCCTCCGTCTCGGCCGACGTGCCGACGTGGACGCCACAGCCAGACGGGCCGAGGCGACGGAATACCGTTTCGTCAGTCGTATCGTCACCCAGATAGAGCACGAATTGGTCGGTTACCTGGCTCGACTCGAGCAGCGACACCGCGTCGCCTTTCGTCCAGGAGATGTCCGGGCCGATCTCGTAAATCGACTTGCCCTCCGAGATCACGAGTGCATCGCCACCGATGCGTTCGACGACGGTTTCGACCTCGTGTCTGATCGCGGGTCGCTTCCAGGCGGCAACGTGTCGAACGTGGACGGTGCCGGTCAGACGCTTGTTCTCGACAGTACACCCCGGGATCGGGGCGAGACGGGACTCGAGGATCCGGCAACAACGCGTCACGAGGGCTGCACGTTTCTGCGCGACGGGATGGATGGACACGGAGCCGTCGCGCTCGAGTTCGAGCCCGTGATTACCGGCGTAGGCGTCCGCCCCGTCGATTCGGTCGGCGACGTCCGAGAGGGCGCGTCCACTGACGACGGCCGTCGTCACGCCGTCGACTGACTCGAGTGACGAAAGCCCGCGTCTGGCAGCCGGGAGCGGTCGGGCCTCGGACGGCTCGTCGACGATCGGCGCGAGGGTGCCATCGAAGTCGAAACAGGCCAGGAGCCCGTCGCGCTGGGCAAGTCCAGATCGAATGTGGGATCGAAGGTCGGGAGGGAGACGCTGAGACGTCGCTGTGCGTTTTCCAGGCCGGCGGGTGCTCGAAGCTACCGGTCGGTGAGCGACGGATTGTTTCTGGCCTGTCATACCACTCACACGGATCTGAACGTCTCGGTCGGTTGCTCGAGGCTCTCACCATGTCGGGCCGTGATGTGTGAAAACTGCTCGCGCATCCACCACTCGAGATCGTGGTTCGACACGTACGCACGAAGGGCGGCCATGCGTACGCGTTGTTCGCTTTCGGGAGTCGACAACGCGTCGTCGATCATGGTGGCGAACTGTTCCGTATCCGTCGGATCGAACGTAAACGCAGGATAGCCGAGGACGTCCGCAGCCCCGGTCTCTGAACTCAACAGGAGCGTCCCGAGGTTGTCAACCGACGCAGCGACGTACTCCTGAGCGACGAGGTTCATGCCGTCCCGAAGCGAACTGACGATCTGGATATCTGCCCCTCGGTAGCAGGCTGCGAGCGTGTCCTGATCGAGGAACTCCTCGGTGTAGACGATAGGTTGCCAGTCGTCGGTGGCGAACCGATCGTTGATTCGGTCGACTTCGGATCGTACCTCCTCACCGAGGCGCTGGTACGCCGGAATGCTCGTCCGGCTCGGCGTCGCCTTCTGCACGAACGTGAACGATTCCTGCCACGAGGGATGCGCCTCGAACAGTCGCTCGAGTGCGGCCAACCGCTCCGGGATTCCCTTCGTGTAATCGAGCCGCTCGATGCCGAATCCGATCGAACAATCCCTCGAGATGTCGTGGCGCTCGCGGAACGACGCCCACCGCTCGTCCTCGTTCCTGGTTTCGCTCCCGTCTTCGCCCGGTCGCGCGCGTTGCTCGAGAGTGGAGACGTCGACACCCATCGGCGTCGCCACGATCCGGGTTTTCGACCCCTCGTAACTGACGGTTCGCGTACGGTGGTCGACTGACGCGTCGGGGACGAACTGCTCGACACAGGCCAGAAACGCCGTGCCGTAGCGTTCGACGTGAAACCCGAGGACGTCCGTCCCGAGCAAGCCAGTGAGCAGTTCCCGCCCGTTCGGACAATCCGAAAACGCCGATGGACTGGGCCAGGGAATGTGCCAGAAGTGAGCGACAGTCGATCCAGCCGGGAGTTTCGGTTGGATCATTCCAGGCACGAGACCGAGGTGATAGTCCTGGAGCCAGATGACCGAGTCCTCGGTCGCCTCCTCGAGGATCGCATCCGCAAACTGCCGGTTGACCCGTTGGTACCACTCGAGGTCGGCCGGTCTGAACTCGGTTCGGTCGGGCATCTCGTGACAGAGTGGCCAGAGGACGCGATTACTGTATCCCAGGTAGTATCCTTGCTCTGCAGCACTCGAGAGCCATACGCGACGGAGGGTGTACTGCTGCTCACCGTCTGCTGGAACGGACACCCGGTCGTCCGTGTCGACGACGGCCCGGTCGGCGCTCCCATCGCCCCAGGCGATCCACGTTCCGCCAGCGGCCTGCATGACGGGGTCGAGGCCGGCGGTGAGCCCGCCAGTTGGTTCGTCGACGGAGATTCGGTCGTCATCCGGCGTGACGGAATCATCGTTCGCGGTCGAGCCGCCGCCATCGTTCTGGCCGGCATCGTCCTCCCATTCGTGGCGGTACGGCTGTCGGTTTGAGACGACGATCACCGAGTCGGGAAGCTCGAGCGACGTTCCGCCGTCAGTCATCACTCGTCGAGGTGAGAGGTCGTTACTCGCTACGTCACTCCTCGCGACGTTACGCTGTCGCGACAGATCTCGACGACTCGCCCGCCGAACGTCGTTCGCTGTACCCGGGCAATCCGCGTCCCGCTGTCGATTCTGCGCTGTCGCTGACCAGTCCGTGGTACGCATCTATCCCAGACATCACCTCACCAACGGGTTCGTACGCGGCCTGCGCACTCAAGGCATTAATATGGGCTCTCGTTCCGTACGCGATTTCCGACAGGAACAACGTTTCGAAGGGCGATTTCGCGAGAGCGTGTCGGACGCCACGTTCGACGGCATGACGAGTAACGTTCAATAGGGTTCTCCGGAACCGTAACGCATGGACTCGCCATTCGCTGACCGCGTCGATCGGTGTCAGGAGGGCCTCGCTGACCAGAACGCCGACGTCGCCGTGATCGCTCCCGGCCCGAATCTTACCTATCTCGCCGGACTGACGGAGTCGTCGTCGGAACGGCATTTCCTGTACGTCGTCCCGCAAACGGGAACGCCGACGATACTCGCACCGACGATGTATCGGGCCGAACTCGAGGAGTCACCGATCGATCGCGTCCGCCTCTGGGACGACGGTGACGATCCCGTCGAACGTCTCGAAGCGATCCTCGAGGGAGTCGAACGAGCCGATTCGCGAAGTGACCCCCTTCACGTTCTGCTCGACGACCGGATGTGGACGATGTTCGCCCAGGACGTCCGTCGCGTCCGGCCCGAAGCCGAGTACGGCCTCGCGAGCAGCGTCCTCGGCCATCTCAGGCTTCGAAAAGACGCCCTCGAGCGCGACATCCTCCGATCCGCCGGTGCCCTCGCCGACCGCGTCTCGATGACGCTTCGAGACCGCGGTGACGAGATCGTCGGCCTGACCGAACGCGAACTCGCGGAGGAGATCGATCGTCTCCTCGAGTCCGAGGGTGGAACGGGCCCGGCGTTCGACACGATCGTGGCCGCGGGATCAAACGGTGCCCGACCGCACCACCACCCGGGCGAGACGGTCATCGAAGCCGGCGATCCGGTCGTGCTCGATTTCGGCGCGTACGTCGACGGTGACCTCGAGTCCGGCGCGGCACCTTATCCCGGCGACCAGACTCGAACGATCGTCTTCGATGGCGAACCACCGGCGGGCTACGAGGAGGTACACGAGACCGTGCGCCGCGCACAGCGATCCGCCGTCGATCACGTCGAACCCGGGGTGACGGCCGAATCGGTCGACGCCGTTGCCCGGGACGTCATCGAGGACGCCGGCTACGGGGACGCGTTCGTCCACCGAACCGGCCACGGAGTCGGCCTCGAAGTGCACGAACCGCCGTACATTGTCGAGGGGAACGACCAGCTGCTGGAGCCTGGCATGGTCTTCAGCATCGAACCGGGAATCTACCTCGAGGGGGAGTACGGAGTTCGTCTCGAGGATCTCGTGCTCGTTACCGAGGACGGCTGTGAACGGTTGAATTCGTCACCAATGCGTTGGGAGGCCTGAGTCCTCGAAGCGATTGGTTCACCGCCCCGCTAAAATATATTTTAGCTTTCACTTATCGGCCGCTGGGTGCTGTATTGATTCGATGCACCCCACACGACAGGAATCACGTCTCATCGATAGCGAACCGCTTCTCATCGAGAGTGAGCTCGAGTTCGACACGGCGTTCGCTCGAGGAACCGCCACGGATTCACATCAGCATCGTACCGATACCCCAATGACCGTCGTCTCGACAGGGACGACGATTGTCGGTGCGACGGGTACGGACAGCGTCGTTCTCGCCGGGGACACCCGTGCCAGTCTCGGCGGTCGGTTCGTCACCAATCAGGACGTTCGCAAAGTCGAACCGATCGGAGATCGAGCCGCTGTCGGCTTCACCGGAAGCGTCAGTTCGGCGCAGGCCCTCGTACGCCAGCTTCGGGCCGAAATGAGATTGTACGAACACCGCCACAACCGATCCCCCTCCACGTCCACGCTGGCGTCGATGGCCGCATCGCTCCTTCGAAGCGGTCGGTTACCGATGCTCGAGCTTGTCCTCGTCGGCATGGACGAACAGCCAGCGGTGTACAGCATCGGACGCGACGGCTCGATACTGGAATCGCCGTTCGCCGCGGCCGGTAGCGGGATGCAGGTCGCATACGGGGCTCTCGAGGAGGGGTACAGGAACGACCTCTCATCCGGCGAAACGCGATCGATCGTGACCAGCGCCGTCGCCGCCGCGACCGAACGAGACACCGCGAGTGGAGACGGGATGACCATCGTGACGATTCGTGGAAAAGACGAGCCCACGGTCGAGGAGTCGCGGCACGACACGATCGGATCGGCGCTCGAGGCGTGTTCACAGGCTGTCGACACCGTGAACGACCGGTCGGGTCTGGAGGGCAACCGATGAACGGACACGCCAGACAACAAGCCTACGACCGCGGGCACACCATCTTCTCGCCCGACGGTCGACTGTACCAGGTCGAGTACGCCAGAGAGGCCGTCGAACGCGGCGCGCCGAGCGTGGGCATCCGGACGAACGACGGGATCGTCCTCGCCGCGCGTAAACGAGTTCGATCACCATTGCTCGAGGCCGACTCCATCGACAAAATTCACGTCGTCGACGACCACCGCGCCATCGCGTCGGCCGGCCACGCAGCGGACGCACACCGACTCGTCGAGGAGGCTCGTCTGGCGAGTCAACGACATCGACTCAGGTACGACGAACCTATCCCGGTCGAGGCGCTCGCGGACGCAATCGCCCGGCACGTCCAGGAACACACCCACGCCGGCGGCTCGAGGCCGTACGGAGCGGCGCTCCTCGTCGCCGGGATGGACGCCGCACCAGCCACCAGCTCGTCCGCTGGGCCGACGCCTCGGGTGTACGAGGTCGACCCGAGCGGAACCCGATACGGCTGGCACGGTGTCGCCATCGGCGACAGTTCGTCGGCTTGTCAGGGCGTCCTCGAGTCTGTGCTCGGAGGTATCACGTCGACAGGTGAGGACGGACTGACGCTGACAGTCGAGGACGGAATCGGTGTCGCGTTCGATGCGCTCGAGGCGGCAAGCGACGACCCGCTCATTCCCGACACGGTCGAGTGCGCGATTTGGAGCGTGGCCGGTGAGGGGCCAGACATCCTCTCGAGTGAACGACTCGCGGTTCACCTCGAGTGAGGCGACTATTTTTGAAAGGTCAATCAGATCCGTTCGCTCGATACCGACGGGTCGGATCCGCTACGCTGGGTTTCGACGACCCGGCCCGTGCCGTCGACGTACAGCGCCAGCACGTCGTCGTCGCGTTCGGCAACGACGCGAACGCAGAGCGGATCCCTCGAGAGTACCGTTTCCGCCCACTCGGGTCCGACGTTCCACAGAGGTCGATCGCGGATGTCGATTCCGTAATCGTGGTAAAACGAGATGACGCTCGGATGCTCGAGGACGGAGAGCGTGACGGGACACCGAAGCTCGTGTTGACACTGGTTGCAGGCGTGGACGACCTGTGGCGGTGTCGGGTCACGATCGTCGGCTGCGTCGGCCTGCTTGTTCACGTCAACTGCGTCTGACGGGGACGCGACGCGACTCACGACGTCACCGCCACACTCCGGACACACACCGTCGCCCATCGTCGTGAGTCGATAGCGGTGATGTCGGTCGAAGGCGTCGGGAAGGTCGTCGCCGTGGCTCTCGAGTCCGGACGGCGGGAACTGCAGTCGGAGTACGTGGCGATCACAGACGGGACAGGCGATCGTGACGACGTTGTCCGCGGTCTGTGCCTCGAGCGCTGGCGGTTCGTGGTCGTGGTCGTGTTCGTGTGTGGATTCCGTCTCGGTAGAGACGGGTGGGGCGTCGACGGGTACGGATGCGGATGCGGGTCTGGACGCTGACGACAGATCGCGCGTACAGAACGGGCACGGATCGTCGAGTTCGATGGGTGAACTGTCGATACGCCTCGTGTACGCCCCCGTTTGAATCGCTCGAGCCATTTTCAGTCCGGCGTAGGTGAACTCGTAGCCCGGTTCGCGGCGACCGTCGGCATCGTTACTCGACGCCTCGTCGGGTTCGACTTTCCGGAGAAACGGGCCGACCAGTTGCTCGAGGTGGTAGGCGAATCCGGCCGAGGTGTCGGCGGAACTAGCCGCGAAAAGGTCGGCGAACGACCGTCTCGAGGGGCCGTCGTCCTCGAGTGCCTGCAACAGGTTCTCGAGTATTTCCGCTCGACGTTCGTGTCCGACGGCCTGGAACGCGCTCGAGGAGTCGATGGTCTCCGTCCGGGCGAGCGAACCGTCGCTCGAGTCGCCACCAGTGAGGTTGTCGCGTTCGTCGCTCGCTTGTGATCGGTCACCAGCGGCTGACGACACGGACTGGCCGTCACCATCAGACTCGGATTGGGTCACACGCGAGCTACTCCAGCCCGGCACATGAGTATTGTGACCACGACACCGAGAACACTCACACTACGTCTCTGGGGCCTGTAACCTGCACACCTGTGACGTTCACACTACGATTCTGGCGCCTGCGACACCCCACTCACGACCGCTCTCGCAAAACCCCACCACCGAGTCCTTCCCACTCGACACGATAGCCCAGTCGCGACAGGACTGCACTCGACTCCTGGATTCCTGCCGCATCGAGAACGTCTTCCGCCGATGACAGCGAACTACCCGCCTCGAGTTCGTCAGCCAACTGCTCGAGCACCGTGGGTCTGACGAGGGTGCGACCGACGCGCTCGTGGTCGGGGAATCGAACCGATTCGATGGCGTCTTCGCTGACACCGTGGCGTTCGGCGACCTCGGCGAGCGTGATCGCGTCTGCCTCCGGAACCAGTTCAGCGGGAAGGCTCGAGACGCTCGCTTCGACCAGGTCGGCTTCGTACTCCCGGAGGACGTCGGCGACGTCCTTGAGACGCACCCTCCCCCGATACGGAATCGCCCGATGGTCGCGAGCTTCGATCGCCTCCCCCGCCCCGAGCGACTCGTCGACGGCGACCAGCATGTCCACATCCTCGAGTTCCGCGAGCTGTGCGAGCTTTTTCTCGACGTACTCGGGCGTCCAGAAGCCCATGATTTCGAAGTACACCCGAAAGTCGGCGTGGCGGTAGTCAAAGGCGAAATCGGGGATCATCACCCGTGTCCCTGTCGCGAGCGGTTCGGGTTCCCGGTGCAGTTCCCACTCGAGGTCGAGTCCCTCGAATCTGGCGGCGAAGTCGGCTTCGACCTCGCTGTCGAAGGACACCTCGGCTACCGGTTCGGCGTCGGGAACGCGAATCGGGTCGGCGTCCGAGAGCGTGAGAAGACGGTCGGTTCCCCGATCGTCGATAGTCGCCTCGAGCGACCACGATCCAGCGTTCACGACCGTACGGAGGAGCCTTGCGAACCGCGTCCCGTAGCGTCTGGTCGCCCGAAAGAGAGCCGTTGGGCCGGTGACGACGACGTCTCGCCCTTCGTCGGTACGCTCGATTTCGTACATCAACCGGAGCCGTTTGATCGCCGACACCAGTGCCTTCGGATCGCTCGATCGGATCCGTACCTCAGTGGCGTCGAACAGTGCCGTCTGGGCCAGCGAGAGGTTATACTGTGCCAGGAGTTCGTCCGGCGTCCACGGGATGTCGATCGCCCGAAGAACCTGTCGCTCCTCGAGATCGGCGTACAGGGCGCTCTCGAGCGTTGGGACGGACAGGTCGATCCTTTCGACAACCTCCCCGAGCGCCCGTTCCCGCTCGGCCGCGGTGACGACGCCGACGGTTTCGGCTGCCTCGAACACTTGCGGTCGAAGCTGTTCGGGATCGACCGGCGCGTCTGTTACGAAGGTAGCCTCGCGCTCGAGCAACGCGGCGAAGCCCCGAACGAGTTTGAAGTCAGGTGCGTCGGCCTCGAGGTCGGCGAGGGCGTCCTCGAGCGTCTCGCGTGTCTCGCCGACGTGCCCCTGGAACGTCCCGATCACGCGGGCAGCAAGCGGCCGGTGCTCCCGACGTGCGAACTGGGGGTGGTAGCCACCGCCAGCCCTCGAAACGCGAAGCAGTTCCTTTCGGAGCATTCGACTGGTGCTCGGAGTGGTGAGAGCAAAAATCGTCCGCTCGAGGTGCCGATTTCGAGCCGGATATACCCTCATCTCGAAACACGTCTTCGAGAACTGAGATGGTCGTCCGTCGCTGCATAACCACGATTGGCTGTCGGCAAACCCAAAACGTTTCATCGACTCGTGACGTCCGTTTCGGTAGCATGTTACGCCGAGTGAGTCGTCGCGTCCGAGGATCGGAACTCGATCTGCATACTATCTCGCGGTCGGCAGCACACGGAACCGGTGCTTCCGACTCCCGTGGGGGGTGGGCACCGATATGAGGCCGACTCATATCGATGCGATCGTCGATCTCGCCTACGGCGCGTTGATTATTCTCTCGGTCGTGTTGATCGCGACGCTCGACACGTACATCGGTGTCGCGTTCGGTGTGGGGGTCTTCGCCTCTTACGTCGTCCACGTCGTCTGGAAGATGGCTCGGTTCGATCCCGAGTGGATGACTCGAGTGGTCGAAGAAACGGTCGGCGAAACCGTCGAGAAAGAGGTCGGCCCACGAGTCGAACAAACGGTCAGTGAAACAGTCGAGAAGGAAGTCGGCCCACGAATCGAGCAGACCGTCGGCGAAACGGTTGAGAAAGAGGTCGGCCCACGAGTCGAACAGACAGTCAGCGAAACGGTCGAGAAAGAGGTCAGCCCACAGGTCGAACAGACCGTGAGCGAAACCGTCGAAGAATCGGTGACCAAGCAGGTTCAGGAGGTGCAAGAACAGGTCGAATCGGTCGAGGAACGCGTTGACCGCCGCCCTCGAGAGGATCAGGTCGAGGCGTTGATCGAGGAGTCAGTCGAGACCAATCAGGAGAACGAAGATCGAGGCAACGACGAGACTGACGACGACCGGTAACGTCTACTCACGGTATATTTTGTGCTCTCCAGGTAGCTCGCCGCCGAAGCGGTCACCTGACGACCGTCACCGGTATCGGGGATCGTTTGACCACTGTCTCGGCGACGTTCCCCACGAGGAACCGCCGAGTGATGCCTTCGCTGTGTTTCCCGTGGCTGCCGATCACGATCGTATCGTAGTCCCCGGCCCGCTCGACGATCGCTCGGGCGGGATGGCCGATTGCCACCACTGTCTCGATCTCGCGATCGTATTCGGTCGCGACCTCGCGTGCGCGTTCGAAAACAGGTTCGGCGCGTTCGCCGGCTGCCGCCTCGAGATCGTCCTCCAGAACGAGTCCCACCGCTTCGCCCATCATCATCGAGGGGACGCCGACGACGTTTACCACGGTCACTTCGGCCGCTGGATGGTTCTCGAGCGCGTACTCGAGCGCGTGTGCGGCGGGCGCAGAGTCGTCCATCGGAACGAGAACGCGAGAGAGCATACAGGTGAATTCGACGGCAGGATACATAAGGACGGGTGGCAGGGGTCGAGTAGTAGAGACGCACTTCGTCCCGAAAACAGGCGCCTCGAGTCCGGTTTCCTCGTCCCAGGTCGAGGTTCCAACCCCTCTCAACCGTCAGGCCACGCCCGGGATCGCGATGAAGAACCCGTAGGCCAGGAGCGTGGACATCGACGGACCGATGATCCACATCGAGACGTACTTGATGACGGCTCGTGGGTTGAAGAGATCGCTCGCCTGGAGGACATCTTCAGGTTCTTCTTCCCCGATCGGTCGTGCTTGCTCTCCCTGTTCTTCGGCCGTCAATGCACCCATCGCGATCTCGGTATCTTCCGTGTCACCGGTGAGCGCCTCTCGCGCCGTAATTGGTCGCGTTGCCCGTCCCCAGCCGAGGCCGACGATCGTCATCACCGAGGCCATCACGAGGCTGATGGGGATGCCTATCCACGAGAGCGCTGTCGTGATCGACGCCGCGGTAACCATGACGATGAGCGCGGCGAGCAACGGGATGTCGCTGAGTTCCCCACCCACGGACTCCATCGTTCGACGAGCAATGGTGAATCCGCCGAGACCGATCGCGACCGTCGCGATGATAATGGCCGTGTTTGGCTCGAGCGCCTCGCTACTGACGAGTGGTGCGACGGCGTTCGGCACGTTGCTGGCTCCGGCGCTGAAGGCCATGTAACAGCCGACGGCCATGACGACCGCCGTGCTCGTCAGTTCTCGGTACGTCGTGTTCGGGCCGAGTGTGGGTCGTGGGATCCGCCTCGTCCGATCGATGGCGAGCAACGACCCGTCGGATTTTTTGATTTCGTATCGCCGGTTGAGTTCCGGGTAGATGTACCGGCCGATGGTCGCGCCGATCCAGAACCCGATGATCGGCGTCACGACCCACCACGAGATGATCCAGGCGATCGTCTCGTAGTTGAGCGTCCCCGTCGCCAGTCCCAGTCCCGCAATCGCCCCGACCGTCGTCATCGAGGTTGGAACGGGGACGCCGAAGACGTTGGCAACGAGAATCCCGAGACCGATGAAAAAGAGGACAGCGACACCCGCTGCGAGCGAAATCTCGATCGTGATGATGTCTCCGGACAGCGTGTCCATCACGTTCCGGCCGACGGTTGCCCCGCCGAGGAAGACGAAAAACGTCATGACGGCGGCCGCTGTCGCCTTCCGAATCAAGCCGGCGCCGACCGCGGGTCCCCACGCGATTCCGGTCGACGAACCTCCAATATTGAAACCGACGAAAAGTGAGGCGACGATACCGACCGCCAACACGGTTGAGATCATTGCGTATAGGTTACGCCAACGGACAGAAATAGATTATGAGACCACGCGTCCTGTGCAGAGGATTCTCCCGGAACCTATCACCGTGAGTATCACTCATCAGGGTGGGTAGGACGTCTCCGAAGTGAACACGATCACCCACGACGTTTCGTCCACGCAATATCGACCACCCACGACGTATCGACCTAGCCGTCAGAATTTGTCGGGACGCACTATTGCTCTGCGTTGGGCCTGCTCGAGTCGGATCGATCCACGAACTTGTTCAGTGTCTCGGCGGGGAGTCGTCTTCGTCGTCCGTATCGTCGGTGACGTCTCCAGTCGTTGCGTTGGTATCAGTCGTCACGTCGTCGCCAGATTCGTCCTCGAGTTCGATATCGCCCTCGTCGTTGACGACGATCGTCACGGGTTCGACGTCCTCGTCGAACTCGTCCGTGTCCTCGCGATCGAAGAGTCGATCGAGCGTGAAGATCGTGTTGAGTTCGCGCTGAACCTGATCGACGACGCCACCGACGAGTTCGCTCGGCTGAATCGCGGTGTACTCGTAGGGGTTGTTTCCGGCACCCTCGCTGGCCCGCTTCTGACGGGTCACACGCTCTTCCTCGTGGAGTTCCGCCAGCGCTTCTCGAACGGTGCTCGGATAGAGACCCGTTCCCTGGGCTACCTCCTCGGAGGTGCTGCCAGGATTGGCCAGCAAGTGCACGTAGATCTTCGCCCGCGTCTCGGTGTCGAGAATCCACGAGAGCAGATCGACGATTCGTTGATCGACCTCGTCCGCGGTTGCGGCCATTCGCGTCTGCTCGCCCTCTCGCTCCCGCACTTCCTCGAGCTCCGAGTCTAGGTCGGTATCGTGATTTGGGTCTGGATCGAGGTCGTCCGCTGACGTCGCCTCGTCGTCGATCGCCTGACCCCCTGGCTCGTCCGGCCCGCCCGCCTCGAGATCCGGGTCGTCGTCAGTTACCCGGCGCTCATTGGTGTCATCAGAATCCATGTGTCCTCTCGTGTAGGACAAAGTTTGCAACGGTGTTAAACCTTTGTGGGTCACCGTCACGACGAGCAACCACTGTAACGAGCCTCTCGCCGCTGAGTTCCACTGCTAGCTGGTGAGATCCGTGTGAATTCCCCTTATCAACACGGCACTGATGAACCATCAGCCTCCCGAGTAACCCACCACAACTCACGCGACCAATCCGTTCCAAAGTCGATCCTCATCACTCGACGTTCCAGTGCCTCCACTCAAGACTCGAGCAACAGGGATTCACACAGCGCATCCGCACCGGATTCGTCGCGAATTCGCCGCTGGCGTGCAGCACCGCTCTCGCGCTCGTACACCTGCCGAATCCCGTCGATGCCGAGGCGTTCACTCTCCCGGTCGACGACCTCACCGAGGGTGACCGTCCCCTCCAGGTCGCGGTCGATGAAGCTGGCCTCGTGGCCGTGGCGGATCGCCCGCCACTTGTTCTCGTCGAGAAGTTCACGCCGGTGGTGGTGCGTGCGGCCGCCGTCTTCGTACTCCTCGGCGAGCGCCATGACGAGCGCGTAGGTGTACTCGACGAACGCCATCACGACGTCGGGATCTGCCTGGCCGTCCGGCGTTCGAACTTCGACCGTCCCGTGGCCGGTATGCGGGCGGACGTCGAACCACAGCTCGCCCCGGTCGCTGATCGACTCGCTCTCGAGCATCCGACGTTCGAACGCGTCGAACGACTCGAAATCGTCGAAGTAGGTCGGCATTCCCGTATTCGGGAGCCCCTCGAAAATCTTGGCTCGTGCGGAGTGGAGGCCGGTGTCGAAGCCGTCCCAGTACGGCGAGTTCGCCGAGAGCGCGAGCATGATCGGCACGTACCATCGCAGTTCGTTCGCGATCCAGACTGCCTTGTCAGCGTCGTCGACGCCCACGTGTATGTGGACACCAGCGGTCGTGTTTCGATGCTGGGTGTACTGAATCCGGTCGAGCTGTGACCGATACCGCGGCTTTTCGGCGTGCTCGAGCTCCCGCCAGCGGGCGAGCGGGTGTAAGCCGGCCGCTGCGATCTGATAACCGTGGGCCGCTGCGTGTTCGATCAACGCCTGCCTGACTTCCAGCAGCGCCGATTCGGTGTTCGAGGGATCCTCGATCAACGGCGTTTGCGTCTCGATGACGCACTTGAACAGTTCGTGATCCAGTCGATCCTCGAGTATCGCAGGCGGTTCGTGATCGTACACGAGCGTATCCGTTCCGCTCGTGGGACGGCCTCGCTCGTCGACGACGAAGTATTCCTCCTCGATTCCCAGCGTCCCCATTCGCGTGAACGATTCCGACGACCCGCGTTCCATCGGCCGGGACTTACATCCCCGATGCTAAATACCGTTTGGAGTCGGCAGCGACCACCGAATGGTCGCGGTGATTTTATACGATGGGGGACAAGACAGGGCAGGAACAATGCACGGGCGGAGATTGGCGACGACGGAGGCACTGATTGCCGTCGTCAGCCCAGAGAGTCAGGGGGTGCTCGAGAAACTCGAGGAGATCGCAGCCGACTGCGATATCAGTCTCGAGGCGGTCGACGTCGGCACGGACATCGATCGAGTCTACGACGAGGACACGGCAACCCTCGGGGTTACTGTCGGCGGCGACGGCACGTTCTTCGAGGGCGTCAAAACGTTCGCCCCACGGGGTATTCCCGTTCTGGGGGTGAACACGGGCACCCTCTCGTTTCTGGCACGCGTCGAACCGGAGGATTTGGAGTCAGCGCTCGAAGAGACGCTGAGCGGCCGGGCGACGGTCGACAACCGACAGCAGGTCGCCGTCGAGAGCGACGGGCTCGAGGCGACGGGCCTCAACGAGGTCATGGTGCAACACGTCCCGCCTCAGAGTCCGATCGATCGGAAGGTCACACGACTCGACGTGTTCGCGAACGACGAGTACGTCGGGGAGTTCGAGGGGACGGGACTCGCTGTATCGACGCCGACGGGATCCACCGGAATCTCCCTCTCGGCCAACGGACCGATCCATTATCCGGTCAACAACCAGTCGATCCAGCTCGTCCCACTCCACACCCACCAGATCGGTGTACGGCCGGTCGTCATGGCACCGTCGACCGAGATTCGAGTCTACCCCGTCGGCCCGGCGACCTTACAGGTCGACGGCGGCCGCATGTACACGACCGTGGGCGAGGACGACGAAATCCTGATCACGGGGGCCGAGACTCCCGCACACATCGTCCGAACGAGCTTCGACGACCATTTCTTTACAGCCATCACGAAGAAACTCGGCTGGGACGTTCGCTCCGAAGCGGGTCGTCCCCTGCGTTCCGATGCCGCCCGGATCCGCCGCACGCGGTTCGCCCGTCGGGGCCGGGACGCTGGATCACTTTCGACAAGTGCCGACGTCGTTCACCTGCTCGACGATGCGTCCTTCCCGCCGGAACACCCGATCAGACGGGCGCTCGAGGTCGCGATCGAGGCCGCCCAGAGCGCGGGCGAGCCGTTGCGGGAACTCCACGGACGAGTGGAGTCGGTCAGCTTCAAAACCGACAAGACTGACATCGTGACCGAAGCTGACCGACAGGCCGATCGCATCATTACGACCACCATCGCGACGGAGTTCCCAGACCACGGCATCTTCTCGGAGGAGAGTGGCCACCGGGAGCGTTCGGGGCCGTACACCTGGGTGATCGACCCCCTCGATGGCACCGGCAACTTCGCCCACGGTAATCCGAACTACGCGGTTTCGATCGCACTTGCCATCGACGATATGCCCGTCATCGGCGTCGTGTACGTCCCCGAAACCGACGAACTGTTCGCTGCGGTCGACGGTAGTGAAGCCTGGCAAAACGGCACGCCGTTGCGGACGACCAGCCGTGAACGACTCGACGAGAGCATGCTCCTCTCGGGGTACGACCCCGACGGATCGTTCCTCGCCAACTTCTACCAGCAAACGCGTGGCGTCAGGCGACTTGGTTCGGCAGCGCTCAATCTCTGTTATCTCGCGAGCGGCAGCGCCGACGCCGTCTGGGAGTACGACACCTACCCCTGGGACGTCGCTGCCGGCCTCGTTATCGCCCGGGCGGCCGGTGCTCGAGTAACCGACGCGCGGGGGGCCCCGTTCGCCTTCGGCCTCGAGACGGACACTCGAAAGGAACTCCTCGGCTCGAACGGCCCACTCCACCCGTCGCTTCTGTCCCACCTCGATTCGGGTGTCGTCAATTCGGCCAGTCAACAACAGGAATAGCGGTCAATCTTCCACGATGGATCTCGTGGGGGAGATAATCGCCGGTTTGCCAAGTACGACGCGCGTCAGTCTTTGAATCAGCCAGCGCCGTCTCGAGGACGGCAACTGTCAGTCTCGAGGACGGCAACTGTCAGTCTCGAGGACGGCAACTGTCAGTCTCGAGGACGGCAACTGTCAGTCTCGAGGTCGGGCGACGATTCCCAGGTGGTCGGTGTGATACTCGTCCAATCGGCGCGACTCGAGCACCTCATAGCCTTCTTCGAGCGTCGATCTAACGTCTGAGAAAACAGCATCCGGTTCCGCCGTCACGTCCTCGCTGCGGGCTTTCACCGCGAGGACGAGCCGTCCGTCCTCGGCGAGGAACTGTCGGTTCGCGAGCGCGACGTCAGCTTGTCCACGGGTCGCGACGTCCTGGACGATCACGTCCACGTCTGCCTCGACGACGTGTGCGTAGGTCTCCGGCTTTCTGGCGTCTTTCAGCAGTGGGAACAACCGTGGTCGACTCTCCGCAGCCACGAGTAAGTCTCGCGTCGGTCGCGGCGCGAACTCGATGGAGTAGGTCGGCCCAGCGAAGTCGGCGACGTGACCGACAGTCGTCCCACTCGCCGCACCCAGATAGAGGACGGTTTCCCCACCCTCGAGGCCGGTATCCATCCCCAGTTCGAACATCGCCCCGAGTTTCGACCGATTCGGATCCCAGGTTCGCCACTCACCGTCGGTCGGTTCGCCGTACACCGGTTCACCGCGGGTGACGAGCCGTGAACGGCCGTCGACGTCGCGGCGTTCGACGCCTGTCGGCAGCGTCGGTTCCTCACGCATCGTCCGATCCTCCATCGTCCGCACGCGCTTGAATCGTCTCGATCCGTTCGGCGAGTTCGGCCTCGAGTTCGGGTCTGTACTCGCCGGAGTAGTGGTCGATTCGGGCCGCGATCGACAGCTTCCCTGCGAGGGCACGAGCGGCCGATCCACGGTCGTCCAGACGCGTTCCACGAACGGCCTCGTGGGTGAAGATGATCCCGTGTTTCGGCGAACTCGCGTGGCCCCGAAGGTGCGCGAAGAGTGCCTCCTCTGCGCCAAGCACCTGGACAGTGCCCGAGGGTTTCTTCGCAAGCGCCTCGAGGCCCCCCGCTAGCGAGAGCAATCTCGCTGTGAGTAACGGCCCGGCCAGAGCCGAAAGGTTCGGTGCGACAACCGGTGCGTGGCGTTCCACGTACGTCTCGAGATGGTCGGCTTCGGCAGCGAGGGACTCGACGCGACGAGCCAGGGAGATTATCGGCTCAAGGGGGTCGTCCAGCTCCAGTGAGACGTCGGTGTCGTCTTCGTCCTCACTCTCGTCCACGGCCTCGTGCGCTCGTTCACGCTCACGCTCGACCAGCCTCCGTGCGTACTCGATCCCGGTTCCCGCCTCCGGATCGACCGTGCCTCCCCACTCGGCGAGTCGTTCGGCGAGTTCGTTCGCCGTTCGCCGACAGTCATCCAGCGCTCGAATCGCGTGGACGAGTTGCTGATCGTCGGCCTGCTCGCGAGCAGTAACTGCAGCCCGGGTGGCCGCCATCGTGGCATCGTGAAGGTCGTCGTAGTAGGCGTCTTCGTCGACAGCGAACCCGGCCTCGACGGCCCGTCCCGGCCAGTCGGCGGGGTTCGACGCCGAGCCAGTACGGATTCGATCGTATCGGTCTGCGTCGTCGCCGTCGACGAACCACCCGTCGTCACTCATACTCGCCTCTTTTGGACGCGTGCGATTAACTCTTTTCTCACAGTCCATTGCGCCGTCACTCTTCTCACGGCCCATTGCGCCATCACCGTGGACGTACACGTTCGACGTCGGACTAAGTTGGAGGCCAATCCAGAAACAAATTTACTACTGGTTTTCTAAACGATATCCATAAGTTGGTTACTCACAAACCCCAACCGACACCCATGAACGCCGATCACGTCGACGAGCTCACCACGCTCGGACTCTCGAGTTACGAGGCACGCGCGTACGCTACACTCGTCGAAAACGGTGTCATGACGGCTGACGACGTCGCATCGACGGCCGACGTTCCGCTTGGACGAATATACGACGTTCTCAACGCACTCGTCGAACGCCATCTCGTGCGAGCGGACGACGGTCGACCACGAACCTACACCCACGTCGAACCGTCAGTTGCCGTCGACCGACTGCTCGAGCGTCGTCAAAACGAGCTCGAGGCCAAACACAGCGAGTACGAACGGACGGCTGCGACCGCCAGACAGGCGCTCACCGATCTCACCGACCGGGAACCGACCGATCAGTTCGCCGCGAGCGCGTTTCACGCTGATGCTGCTCGCGAACTCGTCCTCGAACGCTTCGCCCGGGCAACCGATACGATTCGTATCGTCCTCACGGACGACTGCCTTGGTGCCGATAGCCAGGAGGCGTTTGTCGGGCAACTCACGGACTGTGCACACGCTGGAGTCACCGTCCGCATTCAGGGATCTGCCATCGACGAGGGATCGAGGGACATTACCCGTCTGTACGATGCAGGTGTCCGATTTCGACGCTGTGAGCACTCTCCCGAGCGCCGTATGGTCGTCATCGACGAACGAGAGGCCTGTGTCGAAGTCCTCGATCCGTTAGCGGGAATCGATCGACTCGCGGTGGTCAGTTTTCGTGACGAGTCGGTCGCCGCCGATCTGGCCACTCGATTCGACGAGCGGTGGCGGCGTGCTGGCCCACGGTTGTGACTGATCGGCTGAGTCGAGTGTAGGAAGGCGACGATTCGAGTCGGCGAGGACTGGTGGTCAGATACCGAACGTAGCCCGCAGCATATCACGAGTCCCTGGGCCGAGACCGACTGCGACGACGGTGACCAACAACAGGATGGCATAGCGTGGACTCTCCTCGAAGATTTCCTCGTCGAACACCCAGATGATGAAGACCGCGGCAGCGACTTTCACGAGGAGGAACGGCCACGCCGCACCGGTGACTTCGACGACCGACTGGGGCAAGACCGTGCTGGTGGTGTTGACGATCCACTCGTTGACCGGGTGTTTGGGTTCGTAGCTCAAGCCGAACAAGCCGGCCCAGTCGAGGCCGAGGACGTTCGCGATGCCGTCGACGCTGTGGGCCCAGATGACGACAGCACCCATGAAGCCGGTTCCACGATTGAGGTGTGGAGCGAACCGTTTGATGGCCTCGTAGGTGATGGCCGTGACCACGGTTGCACCGACGAGCGTGATAACCGACACCATCGGATAGAAGTTCGCCGTCTCGTGGGTCGCAGTGAAGTACACGAGGTACGCGAGCGTGACGGCCAGTGCGGCCGTCCCGATACCGAACAGCGGATACTCGTAGCCGGAGACGTAGTCGTTGCGATCCAGCCAGACCGAGACGACGACTGCGATGAGGGCGACGACGAAGACGGTCACGTAGATGAACGGGCTGATCAGGAACGCCACCCACGGGAGTTCGAGGGCCATCTCACCGGTCTCGACGAGCGATCGGACGTTCGCGTCCTCGACGGTTCGCAGCGCGCCACCGAACAGCATGAACGGGAACAGGCCGTAAAACCCGGCGCGGTAGCGATCGATCTCGAGGCGCTGCAACAGGATGATGATCCCGATCAGCATGAGCACCAGGGTGGGGACGTAGCCGGCGTAAGACTGCCAGGTGTAGCCCGGACTGGCCTCGGGGCCGGTGGTATCGGGGCCACAGGGAACTTGCGCACCGCCGTCCCAGGCGATACAGCTGTAGTTCTGGGCGTCGGCGACGACCGGTCCCCAGTAGTAATGCCAGAGGATCTCGACGGCGACTCGCTGTGGATCCACTACCGCCGCCAGCGTGATCACTGCGACGAGCGATCCTACGACCGCCAGCCAGATTCGTCCTGCGCCGTAGCGGTCGACGTACTCTTCCATACCTCTAGTGCTGCGTGGTTATCGCTTACCGTTTCCGGTTTTTCGTGACTCGAGCAGAGTCACGTGTCCTGGCCGGCCCCGAACGTTCGGTGTCGGGGCGATCACGACGGCGGATGGAACTGCAAAAGAATTCGGAATCGAGGCTACATCGGGAGTTCCTGACTGTCGTAGGTCGTCCCGAGAATAACCATCGTCTGCGAACGCGAAAAGCCGTCCATCTGGGCGATGCGATCGAACATCAACTCGCGGAGCGCATCCGCGTCGTCCGCGTACACCCGCATCATAACGTCCCACTCGCCCGTCGTCAGATGTACCTCCTGGACGCCCTCGATGTCGGTCAGGCGCTCGAGTGTATCCTGTTCGCGCCCCTGTTCGACCCGGAGACCGACGAGCGCGGAGATGCCGAGACCGATCGCTTTCGGGTTGACCTGGGTGTGATAGCCTTCGATGACACCGGCTTCCTCCATTCGATTGACCCGATCGTGAACGGTCGCACTCGACATGTCGATCTGGCGGGCGATTTCACTGAACGGCGTGCGTGCGTTGTGTTGTAACTGGCGGAGAATAGCCCGGTCTGTGTCATCGAGTTCCATACTCTCGTTGGGGGTATGACTCCTAAAAATACTTCTGTCGTCGAACGCGTTCCGTCGCTACTGTCCGTCACCAGCGTCGATCGCCTGCGTGGCAGCCAGCACCTCGTCGTGAACGAGGCCGTTGGAGGCGACGAGTCCGGTGGAATCGTAGCGCCACGGGTTGCCGTCGATGTCTGTAACCATTCCTCCAGCCGCTCGGATCAGGTGTACCCCGGCGACCGAATCCCACGGGTTCGCTCGGACGTTGGTGATCACCCCGTCGAGGCTGCCCGCAGCGACCATCGAGAGGACTGCCTGGGCGCAACCAAACCGGCGCATGTCGCCAAAACGCTGGACGATCTCTCGAGCAGCCGTGGCGTACTGCCCCCGTTCGTCGAAATCCCACCAGATCGTCGGACACACGGTACAGGTCTGGGGATCGTCGCGATCGCTTACCGCGATCGGCTCCCCATTTCGCGTGACGCCGTCCGGCCCGGCCCGGAAGGTGTCTCCGAGCGCCGGCAGAACGACTGCCGAGCCAACCGGTTCGCCATCGATGACAGCCGCAACAGCCGTTGCGAAGACGCGGAGTTCGCGGACGTAGTTGTTCGTCCCGTCGATCGGATCGATGATCCACGCTGGCCCCTCCGACGGCACGGTCTTTCGTTCGTCGTCCTCCTCGCCGACGATCGGATCGTCCGGATAGGTCTCGTGAATCACGTCGATAACCGCTCGCTGTGCGTCACGGTCGGCCTGGGTCACGACGTTCGTTTTCCCGCCTTTCAGTTCCACCGGAATGTCCCGCCGGAACGACTCGTGAGCGACCGCCGCACCGGCCTCGGCCGCTCGAGCGGCGACCGTTGCCCGTTCGCCGGCGCCTGCAATCTCCTCGCTCTTTTCATCGCTGTCGGTCATTACCTACTGTGGACTGGTCGACGGGGAAAGGGGTGCCGATTTACAGGCGCTCGAGGCGAGTGTCCCTGACTCAACTCCCGAGCGGAGTCACGACCGGAGCCGTTCGACGCGCTCGAGCGAGTCGACGTCCGCAGGCTCCTTGTCGTCTCTGACGCCGATAAACCGTGGGAATCGGAGGGCGAAACCGGAGGCGTACGTCGGCGAGGTTTGAATCTCTTCGTAGCCCACCTCGAAGACAACGGCCGGCTCGAGGTCGACCGATTTCCCTTCCTCAGCACGGATATGTGGCTCGAGTAGCTCCGTCAGGTCGGCGAGCGTCTCGTCCGTGATTCCCGTGGCGACTTTGCCGATGGTCTCGAACTGTGTGGTGCCCGAATCACCACTGTGCCCGCCGTCGACCCGAACCGAGAGGACGAACGTGCCGAGAAACGTCGCCCGGCGTCCTTCGCCCCACTCGGCCCCGGTGACGACGCAATCGAGCGTCTCGACGTCGGGTTTGCGCTTCAGCCACCGTTTCCCCCGTCGACCTGGCGAGTACGTCGACGTGGGATCCTTGAGCATGATCCCCTCGTGGCCGGCCTCGAGTGCCGCCGCGTCGATCGACTCGATGGTTTCGTGGTCGTCGGCCAGCTTCCATCGTGCGAGCCCATCGACACTCGAATCCGCTCCGAGTACGTCCTCGAGCCGATGGCGACGGTCGACGAGTGGGCTGGCGAGCAGATCCTCACCGTCGACGTGAAGGCAGTCGAAAAAGATTGGCCGAACGGTGACGTCCTCGCGGGCTTTGGCGACGTCGTGTTTGCGGCGGAACCGGCGGAGCACTTCCTGAAATGGGAGTGGCTCACCGCCGTCATCGACCGCGACGACCTCGCCGTCGAGGATCGTCGGTACCTCGAGGGTGTCCTCGGCGAACTCTACGACTTCCGGGAGCGCGTCGGTCACGTCCTCCATGTTCCGGGAGAACACGCGCGTCGTCTCGCCCGGGTCGTGGTGCAACTGGACGCGGGCGCCATCGTACTTCCACTCGACTGCCGTTTCGTCCCAGGACTCGAGCGCGTCGGTAGCGCTCCCGGCCTGGGCCAGCATCGCCTGGATCGGCCGCCCGACCTCGAGTGAGAGGCCGGCGAGTCCGTCGACCCCGTCCGAGTGGGCGACGGCAGCGACGTGTCCGTAGTCGTTCGTCACCTGCAACGCGTGCTCGACGTGCTCGACCGGCACGTCGAACGCCTCGGCGATGGCATCACGGACGGTTCCCTCGCCCACACCGATGCGCATCTCGGCGAGAACGAGGCGGGCGAGGTATCTGGCCTCGGGGGGCTCACACCGGTTGAACAGCGAAAAGAGCAGGTCGACTTTCGTGTCGTGGCTTCCGCTGCCTTCGGTTTCGGCGACAGCGTCGAGGGTGTCGTACACCGACTCGAGGGTGAGGTCAGAACCGCTGGCACCGCTCCCTGAACTCTCACCGGCACCAGAACCCACACCCGCACCGAACGCCGCCAGCCCTTGCTGGCCGCCAAACTCGTAACTCGCTGCGACCTCACCGACGTCGCCAACCTCGGCGACGCCGGCTTCGATGTCGGCGGCCGTGACGTTCTGGCCCGCAGCGCGGGCGATTGCCTCGTAGCACGTTCGAGGGCCGATGTCGAGCTTTCGTGCGTCCCACGCCGGGAACACCCGACCCTGCACGAAGCGGGCGACGATCTCGAGATCCGGCGTGCCATCACCACGATGCCCGTCGGCGTCCTCGAAGAGTTCCCTGACGTGGCTCACGATCTCGAGGTCTGCGGACTCGGCTTCAATGGTGGCGGCGCGGTCGGCGAACGTGGCGAACTCCATTCAGTGGGAGTAGGCGACGGATAGCGCTTAAACGGTTCGAGATGCTATGAAAAGGGTTAGGGTTTGTGCGTAAACAACACCGGCTTCCCATCCTCGACGGCTGTGCAGAGATCGAGTGGGATCGTCTGGTTGAGGCTCGTGTACACGTCTTTGCAGACGACCATGTCGTCGAACGGTTCATCACAGGCCGGACAGGTCAGCCCGACGGTGTTCTGATACTGCTTGATCGATTCATTTTCCTCTCGAAGCGTCGACGAGGAGACGAATTTCTCGAACTGTTCCATGATACACGTGGGAACACCTGACAGAAACGTGTTTCCCCGATTCCCGACGCCGTGGGAGTGGCTCTCGCAACCACCTCGAGTAGCGAAATTTAACCGCCTGGAGCGAGCACGGCAGGCTATGGGAGCCGAGGAACTCGCGACGAGGCTGGAAACCGTCCTCGCGGTCGATGCCGGATCGTTCCGCGACCAGGCAATCGAGGAAGCCGACGGCATCGTCGACGCTATCGAAGACGGCGCCTTCGACAACCCCCAGGCGATCGTCGGCTTCGAGTTCGAATTCTACGCGATCGACGCGGAGACGGTCGCGCTCCGACGCGTTCCGCGGCGTCTCCTCGAACTGATGGGGTTCGAGAAGGAACTCGGCCTGCACAACGCGGAGATGACGACCAGCCCACAGCCGCTGAACGCGGACGGTCTCCGGGCGCAGGAAGCCGAAATTCGAGCTCGCCTTCGGGCGGCTCAAGACGTCGCCAGCACCGAAGGAATGCGTCTGGTCAGCGACGGGCTCTGGACGCAGCCGCCTGCTGGCGAGCCGGCGCGAGCGTACCTCACGGATCGGATCGAGCGGACGATTTCGGTCGGTGATGACGGAACTGGGGGCGGTTCCGCGGAGCGACCCGTCACCCTCGCCACGAACATGAGCGACACGGCCCGATACCACGCGATGGCCAACACTGACCGAGCCGACGTGGCCGGAATGCTCCTCGAGTGCCCCAACGTCTCACTCGAGGCCGAGACGGTGATGCCCGAGAGCCTGATCACGTCGATTCAGCCCCATTACCAGGTACCCCACGCCCCCGATCTGCCGGTCTACTTCAATTACGCCATCCGGATCGCCGGCCCGTTGCTCGCCCTCGGCGTCAACTCGCCGTTCCTGCCGCCGGATCTGTACGACGACGATGCCACCGCGGAGGACGTCCTCCGTGACGCCTGGATGGAACACCGAATCAGCATCTTCGAGACCGTGTTGAACGACCCGTCGGCGGGTGCAGGAAAGGTTCGATTCCCACGCGACCTCGAGAGCGTCGAGGAGGCCGTCGAACGGATCGCGACCGACGACACGATCGTCCCCATGCCCGTCGACGCCGGCGACCGCTTCGACGACCAGTTCGCGCACTTCCGGCGCAAACACGGCACCTACTGGCGGTGGGTCAGGCCGGTGTTCGACGGCGCGAGTCGATCCGCGGCGAATGCCCGGATCGAGTTTCGGCCCATCCCGGCTCAGCCCACCGTCCGGGACTCTGTCGCCTTCCTCGCTGCCTACGCGGGGCTCATGGAGAGCCTCACCAGTCTCGAGCACCCCGTTCGTGAACTCGACTGGGAGATCGCCCGAGAAAATTTCTACAGTGCGATGCGCGACGGGCTCGACGCCGAACTCGAGTGGATCACGAACGACGGGCGGGAGACCGACGAGGTCGAAGCAATTTACAAGGATCTCTTCGCACACGCCGAAGACGGCCTCTCGAATCGCGGGCTGAGCGACGACGAGATTGCTGCCTACCTCTACCCGCTTCGACGACGCGTCCGCCAGCGGCAGACACCAGCCCGGTGGAAGCACGAGCACGTTCGTGGAGCCGTCGACGACGGACACTCGCTGGTGGCGGCGCTCGAGTCGATGCAGCGGGAGTACGTCGAGCGACAGGCAGAAACGATCTACACCGGAAGTTTCGCCGAGTGGATCGGTGGAACTTCCGACTGAGGCAGACGGGCCGCAATTGATTAAGTCCCCCCGTGGATAGTGGGGCGTATGGTTACGTTCCTCTCCGGGGGCACCGGAACACCGAAGCTCCTCGACGGTGCCGGAGCGTCGTTCTCGCCGGAGGAGATTACGGTCGTCGCCAACACCGGCGACGACATCGAACTCGGCGGTCTCTTCGTTTCGCCCGACGTCGACACCCTGCTCTTTCAGGGCGGCGGCGTCCTCGACCGCGAGCGGTGGTGGGGGATCAGAGGCGACACCCATCGAACACACTCGGCGCTGAACGACATCGCGAAGGCCGCCGGCCTGCCCGACGGGCCGCAGTATCTGGAGGCCGAGAAACAGACCGAGGGAAGGCCTCTCGCACGATGGCGTCGCTTCTCCGGCGTGGCGGAGTTCATGACCATCGGTGACCGCGACCGGGCCGTTCACCTCACCCGAACCAGTCTGCTCGATCAGGGGCATACTCTCACCGACGTCACGAAGACCCTCGCCGATGGCTTCGGCCTGGCGATAGACGTGTTGCCGATGAGCGACGACCCGGTCGCGAGTCTGATTCACACCGACGAGGGGCTGATGCACTTCCAGGAGTACTGGGTGGCCAATCGTGGCGAACCAACGGTGTCGAACGTCGAGTTCCGTGGGTCGTCATCGGCTGAACCGGCACCCGGTGTCCTCGAGGCACTCGACGACGTCGTCGTCATCGGTCCGTCGAATCCTGTAACGAGTATCGGGCCAATGCTCGCGCTACCCGGCGTCGCAAAGGCGCTGATGCAGACGCCGGTCGTCGCCGTCTCGCCGTTCCTCGGCGACACCGCCTTCTCGGGGCCGGCCGCCGACCTGATGCAAGCCGTCGGAGCGACACCGAGCACTGCTGGCCTGGCGACCGCCTATCCCTTCGCGGATGCGTTCGTCATCGATAGCGACGACGACACCGAGTTCGATCGGCCGACGATCCAGACCGACATCACCATCGACTCACCGGAGGACGCCGGGCGCGTAATTCGCGCCATTTCGGAAGCCCTCGCTCTCGTCGCGTGACCGCTATGTTTGCACCACCACTCGCGCTCGCGAGTCTCAGCGGCGAGTCAGACGCCGAGTGGGCCATGGCCGGCCGCGAGTGGGCCGGTGCGGCGTTTCTCGGCGGTATCGCGCTCGACGAACCGGCACGGGAAGCCGCACGAACGCTCGTCGCGCGCGACCGCTCGGAGTTTCTCCCGGACGATCCCATCGCGTTCGTCGACGACCAGCTCGCCGCCCTCGAGGACGAGCCAATTCAGGGGGCAATCAACGTCAGAGCCGCCAGCGCTGACGCGCTCCCGCCAGTCGCTCGAGTCTGCCGCGAGCGCGACGCCTTCCTCGAGATCAACGCCCACTGCCGTCAGCCCGAACTGTGTGCGGTCGGCTGTGGGGAGTCACTGCTTGCCGACACCGACCGCCTTCGCTCGTACGTCGACACCGCTACCGCGCACGGCGCAACTGTCGGCGTCAAGGTGCGGACAGAAGTCGACGACGTCGATCTTCCGACCCTGTGTCGAACGCTCGAGCGCGCCGGCGCGTCGTTCGTCCACGTCGATGCGATGGATTCCGAGGCCGTCATCGCCGAGATCGCTGCCGCCTGTGAGTTGTACGTGATCGCCAACAACGGTGTACGTGACGAGGCGTCCGTCCGCGAGTACATTGAGTACGGCGCCGACGCGGTGAGCGTCGGTCGTCCGAGCGATAATCCGGTCGTCCTCGATCGGGTTCGTCGGGCGCTCGAGGGCTACCAGCAATCCAACCTCCCGTAAACTATCTCAAATCCGGTCGTATGGCCCGAGACGCATCCCGTCGAGCAGGTACGCTTCGCCGTCGGCGAGCCCCGCCGGGAGAAACGGCGTGAGAAACGACTGTCCCTCGAGGTTCGTCCACGTCCCACCGGCGAGGTCGTTGAACGCGGGCACGATCACGACCTGTGGTGCCGGTTCCGCTCCTTCGAGCCACGGAAGTCCGGCGTAGGCCTCACGCTCGCGAAACGGCTCCGGCGCGAGGTGGCCGCGCAGCCAGACGCGTTCCACGCGAGCGCCCCCGACCTCGTCCTCGAGTCTGACACAGGGGTGTTCGTGACCCAGACAGACCACCTCTGCTTCGAGAACGCTTCGATCCGGCCAGGTGTGGCCGTGACAACAGCCCAGGTTGCCGAGACGGACACCGCTCCCGTCGGTAATTCGAAGCGTCGTTCCCCCGAGACGGCCGACGACGCCGAACTCGTGCGCCTCGAATCCAGCGGGATCGGTCTCGAGCCACGATTCGATCGCCCCGTCGTGGTTTCCACGCACCAGGGTTACCGTCACGTCGCTCGGAATCGATTCGAAAAGTACCTCGAGTTCCCCTCGCTCGGCACCGCCAGGATCCCCGATGGCGTGCATCAGATCACCGAGGACGATGAGGTAGTCAACGTCGGTTCGCTCGAGAAGGCTGAGCAGTCGCTCGCGCCTGCTCACTGCTTGACTGGGAACGTCCACTCCACGCTCGTACCGCAATCCCACCTCGTAGCCGGCGTGGTAGTCGGCGACGACCAGCGCCCGTTCACACTCGAGTGTCGCGACCGCTGCTGGTTCGTCGGGAACGGGCTCGAGAAGGGGCATTGTGGGGGATTAGATCGCTTTCAGTTTGTCGTCGCCGGGTTCGTAACACTGCCCGCCCATCAGCGCGTCTTCGATGGCCGCCGCTACATCGTCGGCGTCGGCACCGGTGTCCTCGACGACGGTGTCGATGACGGCCGAGCGGTCGGCTCCGTCGCCGTTATCGAGTTCGCCCATGGTTTCGACGACGAGCGACTGGAGGTCGATTTCCTCGAGGTCGGCTTCTTCTCCGTCGTCCGACTCGTCTCCCTCGATAGCTTCACCATCTACCTCGTCCGATTCGCCAGCCCCGTCAGCATTATCCTCCAACTCGTCTCCGTCGACAGCGTCGCTCTCCCGCTCCTCTACTTCGGTAGCTTCGACCGCCGATTCTTCCACCGCATCACTTTCGTCGCCATCTGGTACGTCAATATCCGCCTCGCCAGGCTCGTCGACCTCCGCGCCCGTCGAGAACTCGGCTCCGAACTCGGCCTCGAGCTGTTCGCGCTCCTCGTCGTCCATCTCGTACATACCGACGCTTCCGTCCTCGCCCTCGAGGTCGTTCGCAGCTTCGTCCGCGACCGACGTCGAATCCGTCTCCGGGGCTGGATCGTCGGCAGCGCCCTCAGTGGCTGCCGTGGTGGCCTCCGCGCTGTCGTCGGTCGGTTCCGTATCGTCAGCAGCCTCGTTGGCGGTCTCGTCGTCAAATCCACCGCCATCGAAGTCACCGAGGTCGTCCTCGGTTTCACTGTCACTGGTTCCAGCAGTGGCCACATCCGAGTCGTCGACTTCGGTTCCCGTCTCGACCGAGGGAGAGTCGATGCCCGCTGCACCCGATTCGACGGCGTCTGTCTCCCGAGCGTCGGTGGCTTCTACCGTTTCAGTATCAGTGGCTTCTACCGACTCCGCGTCGGTGGACGCCGGGGTCTTGGCTGTACCGACGTCATCGGGCAGGGATGGGCCATGAGCCCCCGCGAGCGTCCCGAAACTCGAGGCCGCGTCTCTGTCACCCTCACCGGGCTGTCGATCGAGTCCGCTCACCTCATCCGTCTCCCCGGCCACGACGCGGGCCGCCTCGAGGGCGAGCTCGCGAACAGACTCGAGGTACGCCGGCGTCGTCCCGTAGTGGGTCTGTGCGAGCGGAATGCCGGCTGCCAGACCCGGTTCGACGCCCGCGTCGACCAGTGCGTTCGAGAGTGGCTCACCCGTCGCGTCGACTTCGGCAGCGGCCGCGTACGTCCCGACGCGCTCGAGAGTCTGTTCGGCCGCCGAGACGACCCAGCGGTCGCGAGTGTCGGCGTCAACGGTCGCGATGCTCTCGGGCCGAATCGAGGTGTAGATCACGTCCGAGTCCTCGGGCTGGAACGTCCGCGCTTTGCCCGTGACAGCGACGAACGCCGGTGGCTCGATTCGCTCGAGGAAGGCGAGTGCGTCGGGCTGGTACTGGCCGGCGTAGACGACGAACGCACCGGTCGGATCGACCACGCGCGCCCGAAGCATGTCGTCGTTGACCGACGTCACCTCGGTCAGCGCGCCGACCACGAACAGCCGGTTGAGCCGCGCGCCGGTCGGCGTGACGACGTAGTTCGGTGCGCGTTCTTCGTCGCTCTCGGTGTGTGAGAGCGTGGAATCGTCGAACTCTGCGGCGAACAGGCGGTAGGCGACCTCACGGCCTGGAACCGGCTCGTCGGCGCTCATGCGTCCACCTCCGCCCCGTCGACAGCAGCAAGGAGCGCCGTGGCTCGAGCGACCGGGTCGTCGTCGCTCTCATCGAACGTGCTGGCGTCGAGGTTGGCCCCGTACTCGTCGACCGAGAGGTGGCCACGGATGCGGTACTCGGTGCCGACGATCCGTTCGCGGATCGTGTCGGCGACGGCTTCTTGATCCATCGCGTCCCGTGCTTCGGCTTTGGCGTCTTCGACGTCACCGCCGTAGACCGCCTCGGTGAGTTCGTCGTCGAGGATCACCGTCACGGCGCCGGTTCCGTCGTCCAGGATCGCCTTCACCCGCAGGTCGTCGATGCCGTCGACGGAGCCGTGCGTTCGGCACTGTCCCTTCTGGATGACGCGGTTGCACTCCGGACAGCGCTGAATCAACCCGGAGCCGTCCCGGACGGCCAGCACGTTCCCGACGAGTTCGACGTCGTAAACGCCGCCGGTCGCGACGGCCTCGCCGATTCCCAGCCGTGGGGCATCAACTCCGACGTCGACACCGTCCTCGAGTGTGGTCACCGTGGAGAACGCGGAGACGTTCACCTCGGGGACGCCACGGAACTCCCTGACGTAGGCGTTCTCGATGCGAACCGAGTTCCCTTCCTCGATCGCCTGGACAGGTTCCCAGTTCGTGAACGGAAGGCGGCCGCTCTCGTCGCCGAAGACGCCGCTGAGAATCGTCGTCTCGCCGTCCCGGCCGTTGATCGTCCGCTCCTCGCACTCGAGGACGGCCACCTCGATCGTTTTCGCGCGGTCGCCGGTTCGAAGGCTGGCGAGGTCTGCTTCGCCGCCGACATCGTAGGGCACCTCGAGGGACTCCTCGAGTGTGGAGAGCGACGTGCTCTCACCGAAGTTGAGCTCCGGTTCGCCGTCCCACTCGCGGACACCAGCGTTCCCGGCCGTGATCGTGTCGCCGGGCGAGAGGCCGAAGTCCTCCCAGGCGGTGAAGTCGATGACACCGCTTTCGTCGGCGAGTTCGCCTTCGACGATGACGTGGTCGTCGCCCTGGTAGCGGATCGAGCGTTTGCCGGCCGTGAGGACGACGCCGGTAACGGTCACCGAGCCGTCGTCGGGCGTAATGTCGGCGACGTCTTTTGCGGACGGCGCACCGCCACCACCGCTCGAGCCGTCGCCGTACTTTCGGCGCAGGCTCTGGGTCGCTTCGTCGAGCGGCACGCTGTACTCGAGTAAGTTCTGCAGGTCGGTTTTGACCTCCTCTTTGTCAATACCGAGATCGGAGGCGAGATCCTCGGCATGGGTATCGATATCCATCAGTTCCATTTCGAACGGCTGGGTAAAAAGCGTTCCCGCAGTGGAGCGAAAGTAAAATGAGTCGGTTGGGCCAAGACTATCCACATCGGACTGAACTGTCGACATCCGGTGACCCGGACACGGGGGTTCATTATTCAGGAGTGCCGACCACCGGTATGCACGTCGTCGTCAACGCGGCCATGAGCGCCGACGGAAAACTCTCCTCGAGCGCCCGCGAGCAGGTGCGAATCAGCGGCGACGCCGATTTCGACCGGATGGACGCGATTCGGGCGGCGAGCGACGCCATCGTCGTCGGCGTCGGCACCGTTCTCGCGGACGACCCCCACCTGACGGTCAAAGACGACGACCGGATTGCCAGTCGCCTCGAGTCGGGCGAGCCGGCTCACCCCGCCCGTGTCGTCATCGATTCCCGGGGGCGGACACCGACCGACGCATCTGTCCTCGACGACGCCGCGGAAACCTACCTCTGTACGACGAGTGCGCTTTCGGGCTCTCGACGGAAAGCGATCGAACGACGAGCCACGATCATCACCGCAGGCACCGATCGTGTCGACCTTCGGGAGGCGTTCCGTGCGCTCGAGTCAGCCGGGCTCGAGTCGATCATGGTCGAAGGCGGCGGCGAACTCATCTTCTCGCTGTTCGAGGCCGATATCGTCGACGAACTTCGGGTGTTCGTCGGGCCGCAGATTATCGGCGGCCGGGATGCCCCGACTCTCGCCGACGGTGATGGGTTCCGCAGGGACTTTCCCGAACTGCGACTCGAGTCCGTCGACCGACTCGACGGCGGCGTGGTACTCGTCTGGGACGTTCGGTGAGCGTCGAACGGACTCGTGACGCCCGGCGACACGTCGGGTTTCGCTCCCTAAAACGTGTGAGTGGGTCACATCGGCTGTCGCAGCCAACAGCTATATAACCGACCGTGTTCTGCACCAACCAACGACCGGTGCACGACGTGAATATCACCCGCATTCACTCGGTTTGGACGGTATTCGCCCTCTCGATGGTCGCTTTTGGCGTAGCTGGCATTGCGAACGCGACACCCGGAACCGCACGGAGTGTCCTCGCCGCGACGCTCGCGATTGCTGGCGTCTACGGCATCGCCAGAGTCGCTCGCGGCCTTTCACGACCAATACTCGCACGGCTTTCCCTCGGACTCTGGCTCGCGTTCATCACCATCGCAGTCGTTCACCTGCCCGGCATCGAAACAGTTGCCGTAGCTGCACCGACCCCAGATACCGCGACGATTGCCGGACTAACCGGGCTCACCTGGGCAACCCTCGTCGGGGCGTGTTCGACCACGTCGTTCCTCGCCATCGAGGAAGCGACCATGGGCGCGGAATCGACAGCGATCGAAGACTCCGTCGTCGAACAAGAGTACGATTTCTGACCGGGTTCGAGCCCGATACATGATTTTCCGACCCGGCACAACTGTCTCGAGCTACTGCACGCGGTAGCTCACGGCAATCCCCTCACCGAGGGGCAATACTACCGTCTCGAAATCCGGATCGGCCCGGACGGTCTCGAGGTAGGTCGCGATCCCCTGTGTGTTCTCGTTGACGTCGTCTGGATCGCCGCCTTCGACGATCTCGAGCAGTTTGTCGAACTGAATGATGCCGGCCCGCATCGCGTTGTCCGCGACGATCACCCCGCCGACGGACAACTTCGGTTTGATCGCCTCGAACGCGTCCACGTACCGGTGTTTCTGGTGATCGATGAGGACGACGTCGAACGGCCCTTCGTACTCGTCGATCGTCTCGAGGGCGTCGCCGAGTTCGTACTGCGCGAGGTGGTCGTAGTTCCCCTTCTCGAGATACTCTCTCGCCAGTTCGAGTTCGTCCTCGTCAACCTCCGTGAGAACGATCTCACCGTCCTCGGGAAGCGCCTCGGCGAACCAGTAGGCTGAGTAGCCGTAGCCGGAGCCGAACTCGAAGATCCGGTTCGCGTCGGCCAGTCTGGCGAGCATACGAAGGAAGCCACCGACTTCGGGGCCGACGTGGGGGAATCCCTCCGAAACCGCGTACTCGTCCATTTCGATGAGCGTCTCGTCCGGTTCAGGGGAGGTAGCCCGCACGAAGCGGGCTACCTCGTCGGAGATGATCTCGTCCATGGCCGTCGATTGACGCGGATTCGAATAAAGGGAGGGGTGAGAATTGAGGGGTTCCGGCGGAACGGTGGCGAATCAGACGTCGCGATCGATAACGAACTCGGTGAACGCGAGCAGTTTGGCTTCCGCTTCGGGCTCGAAGTCGACGTCAGCGTCCTCGATCGCCGCTCGAGCCTGCTCGGCGAACTCGAGGGCACGCTCGCGGGCGTACTCGATACTGCCGGCGTCGTCGATGATCGCAAGCGCGTCGGACACTTCCTCGTCGGTGTTGGTATCTTTCTGCAGGATCTCCTCGAGTCGCTTCGCGTCTGCGGGATCGGCCGTCTCGATTGCGTGCAACACGAGCAGCGTCTTCTTGCCTTCGCGGATGTCGTTACCGAACTCCTTGCCGAAGTCGCCGGCTCGACCCAAGGAGTGTTCGACGTCGAGGATGTCGTCGCCGATCTGGAACGCGATGGACGTCCGCTCGGCGTAGCGGGCGACGGCGCCTTCGACCGCTTCGGATTGGCCGGTGACGATCGCAGCTAACCGCGCAACGATCCGGCCGAGACAGCCCGTCTTGCAGGCGCTCATCTCGAGGTACTGTGCCGTCGAGATGCCTGTCGTAGCGTCGTTGTGCCAGCAGATATCCATCCCCTGGCCCAGGTGGGTTCGATTGAGCTCGTACATGAGCATCTCGTAGGCCCGGAGCCGGGTTTCGGCCGACAGATTCGCAGGGTTATGCGTGAGAATTTTGAGCGGCAGAAAGTACATCGCGTTGCCCGCGTTCAGCGCGACGTCCTCGCCGTAGATGTGATGGAGTGCCGGTTCACCCCGTCGGATCGTTGCGGCGTCCTCGACGTCGTCGACGATGATGGTGCCGTTGTGGAGAATCTCGGGGATGCATGCGTACGGGAGATACTCGTGTGGATCCTCACCGAAGGCTTCGACGAATACCAGAAAGAGGACGGCCCGCCAGCGCTTTCCGCCGCGATCGAGTAAGTCCCACAGCGGATCGGCCAGCGCCTGTTGAATGGCGTCGTCGTCGTATTCGAACGACGGCTCGCCGAAGAACGACTCGAGGTACTCCGCGTCGACGTCCCTGGGGAGGAGGTCGGCGATCGCCTCGTCGACCACCGGCCGCCACTCGGCAAGCGCGTTTCGCATACCTACACGAGGTTCGAGCGGCGACAAAAACCTTCAGATTTGATTTGAACACCAAACCAGTTTGTGGTGGTTCCAGAACGCTTAGGATGGTTGGCCCGCGAATAGGGCCATGGCAGACGAAGCCGAACTTCGCGAGCAGTTGACCGAGGCCTTCGAAGGCGCAGACTACCCCGTGTCGAACCAGATGGGACTCGTTCCCGCACTCCCCGACGGCCCGATGACGAAGTTCGAATCCGGCGAGGTGAGCTTTACGGCTATGGAACTCGGGACGAAACTCTCGGGCCACCAGGAGTTCCCCTACGACGACGTCGACTCGCTCGTCGACGACGTCATCGAGGGCCTGAAAGCCGAAGGCGAGTTGTAGCCCTCAGAGACGACAATTCGATTTGTAACACACGCTCACTGTGACCGTTCTCGATCGCCGAACACGTGTCACCACCAGGTGCCGATCTGGGCGAAATCTCTCTGCGTGTCAGCAATTCAGTTACGGCCGTTCAGGCACCCTCACTCGAGGTTATCCACCGACCGTCACACGAGGTCGCCCAGAGTCCCTCACTCGAGGTCATCTATAGTCACTCACACGAGGTCACCCAGAGTCTCTCCACGAGTGTGCGAACCCCTCACTCGAGTTCGTGGGCGTAGTCGAAATCTATCTGGGTTGCCGTTGGTCGAGTTCCGTCGAGGATGATCTGCCAGTCGTCGATCGCCGATGGGTCGTTCCGTGCGTTCGTCATCGCCGTTCGGACGTCGAGCAGGTCGACACCGTAAAAATCGTTGGGAACGCCGTAAAGATACTGCAGCGCCGTTCGAAAGAGGCTGTCCATTCCGGCATCGTCCTCGAAATCGACGTGTTTGTACGCGCCGGCGGCTACCTGAACCACCCCGTGGAGGAACTGGCTCTCGACCGTTCCACGGCCGTAATTGTACCATTCGTCCTCGAAACAATCGTGACTCTCGTGGAATTCACCGGCGTTGAACAGACGGACACCGTGAACCGTCGCTCGTCTGAGCGTCTCGTGTTCCCACCGATTTTCGTCGGGAAGCCACCCTGTAGGCGTCCGCGTGGCGGGCGGCGGATCGACCGATGGATCGCGGGTGTGTTCGTCCATACGTGCCGATTCGGAGCCACAGGAATAAAAACGAGGGCAGGTTCAGTATCCGGTGGCAAAGACGTATTAGTGTAGTTGAAGATTGCTATGATCTTGCATCGGGCGTAGGATTTATGGAGACAGCGTCCGGACTGACAGATGATGATTTATCCGCATGGGGCATGTCAGGCGTGTGGCGAGCGCGTGTACACCCACATCGACGGCGGGAACGTCTGTCACAACTGTGGTGCCCGTGAACTCGGGGACGACGACGGGGGCAAATCCAAGACGTTGTCGGTGCCACAGGCGGACGAAAATGCGGAACGTAACCGGCGACGACTCCAGTCACCACCGTCGATGTAGGCCGGCAGTGCCGACATCGATCTACATCGAACGCCTCTCGAGCCACTTCGAGGCCACACTTATCGATCGGCCGTCCGGTATACGCAGGCACCCTCAAAAGAGCGGCTGCCGATCCGAATTGGCCTGTTGTGGGTCGTGTTCGAGCACGGCGCCATCGTCTCGGGCACTCGCAAGATAGATCGCATTGTTGATCACTCCAATGTGGCTGAAGGCCTGCGGAAAGTTGCCGTAGAGTTCACCGGTTTCTGGATGGATCCGTTCGGACAGCAAGCCGAGTGGCGTCATCGCGTCGAGCACGTTCGTGAAGATCTCCTCGGCCTCCTCGACGCGACCGGCCAGAATCAGGGCATCGATCAACCAGCAGGTGCAAAACACGAACGTGCCGTGTACTGCCGAGACGGCTTCACTTCCCTTCGTTCGAAACACGAATCCCTCGTCCGTCGCCAGTTCCTCACGAACGGTCTCGATGGTCGCCTGCACGCGTTCGTCGTCGGCCGGGAGGAACTCGTAGATAGGGATCAACAAACACGCGGCGTCGAGCGCCTCATCGGTCTCGAAGTGCTGGACGAAGCTCCCACGCTCGTCGCTGTAGCCGTGCTCGAGAATCGCCTCCCTGATCGCCTCACGTTCACCCTGCCAGCGCTCGATCGGGGCGTCGATATCGTTTTTCTCGGCGAGTTCGATCCCTCGATCGAGGGCGACCCAGCACAGTAGCTTCGAGTGGACGTAGTGGCGGGGCTGGTCTCGATACTCCCAGATTCCACAGTCCGGTTCGTCCCAGATGTCACAGACGTGGTCGACGATCGCACAGATCGAATCCCAGTCCGATTCGGAAAGGCTACCGTCGACGAGAAGGGTCTCGTAAATCGCCTGCACGACAGCGCCGTAGATGTCGTGCTGGGCCTGGTCGGCGGCTCCGTTTCCGATTCGAACGGGTGACGAATACCGGTGTCCGTCGAGATGCGGGAGTTCGTACTCGGTGAGGTCGGTTTCTCCGTGAACGCCGTACAGGGGCTGGATCTCCGCAGGAGACTCGTGAGAGAGTTCACGAAACCACTCGAAGTAGTCTCGTGCCTCCTCTTTGCGACCCAGATTGTGCAACGCCTGGACGGTGAACTTCGCGTCCCGTATCCAGTTGTACCGGTAATCCCAGTTGCGATCGGTTCCGTACTTCTCCGGGATCGACGTCGTTGGCGCGGCGTAGATCGCTCCCGTTCCCTCGTTGATCAATAACTTGAGAACCAGCCCCGAACGAATGATGCTGTCTCCCCAGGGCGTTCCGTCGATGATCGGCGCGGCGTCCTCGTGCAGCGTAGACGCCCACTCCCGCCAGTACTCGAGCGTCGACTCGAGGGCCGCTTCGCACGTGGATGAGGTGAGCGATTCGGCGGAAACCTTCGAGCCGTACTGACAGCGAAACCAGACGGTGTCGCCCGCTGTGAGCGTCTCTGTTCCGACGACACGGTCGTCGACGGCGCGGGCGTCGAAGTCGCCACAGTAGGAGAGAGACAGCGACCCGTCGTGTGTCCCGCTCCACTCGGCCACCGTCTCGGCGTCTGGGGCCGTGGCGACGAACCCGTCACCGCTTTCCATCGGCGAAACGGTGGTATCCGCGAGGGCGTACTCGAGGCGGGGGCGAAACTCCATCTCGGTGGTGACCGCCCCCTCAGTACAGGACACACGTCTGTACACGGCGTACTGATCCGACTCGTCGTGATCGCTGTCGTTCCACCGCGGCATGAAATCCGTCACCTCGAGCGTGCCGCCACGGGTCGTAAAAGTCGTCTGAAGGACGTTGGTGTCCTCGAGGTAGGTCCGATCGACCCCGTAGCTGTCCGTCGGTCGAACGGCGAAGTGGCCCCCCTGGTCGTCGTCGAGCAGTCGGGCGAACACGCTCGGAGACGCTCCGTGTGGTAGACAACACCAGTCGATCGATCCCGTGTGGTCGATGAGTGCGGTTCGGTCGTCGTTGCCGATGATCGCGTAGTCGCTGAGTGAACTGAATCCCATTTTCGTGTAGTCGTGTCTCGGTCGCGATTGGTGGTGTAGTCGTGTCCCGGTCGCAGTTGTGATTAGTGTCGAACCGTGCTCGGTCACGGCTGTCGTGCGTCCCGTCCATCGCTCCTGCGTTTATCGCTCGCGCGTCAATCCCGGGTGATTGTGCACACGCACGATTGTTCTCAGGGATAGTCCGTACCGAGGGCGGACGTGCACACGAGTGACCACTCGCGTCCCATCCTCGAAGCGGTGGTCGCGCGGTCAGTACCGGTTCGACGATTTCGTTCATAAGCGTGGTGCCGGAAACCCCAGCTTACTCTCGACTCGCGCCGTCGATCCCCCGGTGTTATAACATCACTCCCGTAGACAGGCGTACTGTTCTGGGACGCCACCCGTCTCCGGAGCGAGTGTACTCATGTCGATCGGTTATCACGCCTCCCACGAGCAGTTCGCCCCCAGCACCCTCCTCGAGTACGTCCAGCAGGCATCGAGTGTGGGGTTCGAACACTGTCTGGCCTCCGATCACTTTCATCCCTGGAGCGAACGACAGGGGGAATCGGGCCACGTCTGGTCGTGGCTCGGGGCCGCAATGCAGGCGACCCCGATGACGTTCGGGATGGTCAACGCACCCGGCTACCGGTATCACCCCGCAATAATCGCACAGGCAGCCGCGACCCTCCGGGAGCTGTACCCCGACCGACTCTGGATGAGCGTCGGGAGCGGACAGTTGCTCAACGAGGGAATCGCCGGCGTCGACTGGCCGGTCAAGGACGATCGGAACGAGCGCCTCGAGGAGTGTGCCGAGATCATGCGACGCCTCTGGGATGGCGAGGAGGTCACCCACGACGGACACGTGACGGTGGAGCGAGCGACGCTGTACACTCGACCCGAGTCGCCGCCACCGCTCATCGGTGCGGCGCTGTCGGAGGAAACCGCCAGGTGGCTCGGCACATGGGCCGACGGGATGATCACCCTCGGCACGCCCGACCACGAGGACGACGCAGCGCGCATCGAGGCATTTCGCGAGAACGACCCGGAAGCGGAGAAACCCGTCTATCTGAAAGTGCAGCTTTCCTACGACGAGACCCACGAGGAGGCGCTCGAAGGTGCCTACGAACAGTGGCGTACGAACTGTATTCCGGGGTCGGTGACCCAGCAGCTACGAACGCCCGAAGAGTACGACGAGCTAGGCGAAACCGTCGATCGGGAACAGGTCGCGGAGAACGTCCGCGTCTCCGCCAGCCTCGAGCAGCACGTCGAGTGGCTCGAGCGGGATTTCGACCACGGCGTCGACCGAGTCTACCTCCACAACGTGAACACGAACCAGAAAGCCTTCATCGAGGATTTCGGTGAGGATGTGCTGGGTCATGTAGCCGGTGCTTGACAAGCTGGTCGATTCCGGTCCTTGAACCAGTCCAAATTGACCCCCACCTCGAGGCATACAGCGTCCCCATCAGTGTACGGCGGCCGCCCGCTCCGCTCGACGTCAGTTAGTTCGAACGGCACCCTTCGACGAGCTTCCGGAAGTTCTCGAACACCCGCGTCGCGTTCAATTCCGCGAAGTCGTGTTCCGTTTCCGTCCAGCCGAAATCCGCCTCGAGCCGATCGCGAAGGTCGGCCGTAAACTCGGGATGGAACTGAGTCGTCCACAGGGGCGCCTCTCGGTGGCGAGTGGCGAACGCCGGGTAGTACGATGCGCTCGCGATTAGCTCGAGTTCGTCGCCTGGTTCGGTGACGATGTCGCCGTGAACCGCTGGGAACACGGGTTCCACGCCGTCGAACAGCGGATCGTCCGCGAGGTCGGCGGTCACGAGCTGTGTCGTCGTGTCTCTGGCCTCGACGGTTCCCCCGAGGGCCGAGTTGACGACCTGGTGGCCGAAACAGACGCCCAACGTGGGGATCTCCCGCTCGAGAAGGTCGCGAACGAGCGACTCCTGGTCGGCGATCCACGGCCGGTCGTCGACCTCGTACACGCCGGCGGTGCTCCCGGTGAGGAGTACGCCGTCGACGCTCTCGAGCGAGGGTCGGTCACCCGCCGGGAAGTCGCACTCGAGCGCGTTCGGGATGTACGACGCGAGTGCGTCGCAGTGGTAGGCGTACTCGTCGTCGACTTCGTTGCGGACGACGAGGATCGTCGGGTCGGCCATCGTTCACGGTGTGGTGGCGTGTCGACAAAACGCTAGCGGTCAGGTTGCTCGGTGACGCTGTTGGGGTGTACCACTCGAGCCGATGAGCTGGCCGATAGTGGGGAACCCAGCGATGTGGGGGAGAATCTCTGGCAAGGCCCACAATCCCACGTTCACTCGGAGCGGTGACGGCACGAGTAACCCATCCCGGTCGAGCATCGGTTCTGCTGAACCGTCATTTCTGTCGAACTATTCAAAAAGGCAGCCAGTGATGTAGGGATTAATAATGATAAACGCCTTAAATAGGATGAATGGTCGCCATTACGCTCGAAAACGTCAGCAAATTCTTCGGGGACACGGTGGCGAACTACCAAGTTAGCCTCGAGGTCGACGATGGCGAGTTTCTCGTCATTCTGGGGCCGTCGGGGTGTGGAAAGACGACGACGTTGCGCCTGATCGCCGGGCTCGAGGAACCGTCGGAGGGAAGCATCTATTTCGACGACGAACACGTCGTAAAACGATCACCGAGCGCTCGAAACGTCGCGATGGTGTTCCAGAATTACGCCCTGTATCCACATATGACGGTCAGGGATAACATCGGATACCCATTGAAAGTCCGCGGCTTTTCTCCCGACGAGCGTGACGGGAAAGTCAAAGACGTGACCGAACTGCTCCACATCGAAGATCAGGTCGATAAGAAGCCGGCCGCGCTAAGCGGCGGGCAGCGTCAGCGAGTCGCGCTCGCTCGAGCCATCGTCCGAGAACCGTCAGTGTTCCTCCTCGACGAGCCTCTCTCGAACCTCGACGCCAAACTTCGCCAGGAGATGCGCATTGAGTTGAAACGCCTCCAGAACGAGCTCGACATCACGACGGTCTACGTGACGCACAATCAGGAGGAGGCGATGAGCATGGCCGACAGGGTCGCGGTCATGAACCAGGGAACGGTGCAACAGATTGCCCCACCCCAAGAACTGTACGATCGACCCAGGACGGCATGGGTCGCCCAGTTTATCGGTTCACCACCGATGAACCTGTTCCAGGGAAGCCGTCGAAACGGTTCAATCGACCTCGGCGAAGCTGGAACCGTGGAATTGGGCGGTGTAACAGAGGGAGAAGAAGCGGTTATCGAAACCGGTGAACGGGAAGACGCCCGAACGGCCAGCGTGGTGACGACCGATTCCCAGGGCGAGGTCTCACTCGGTGTTCGGCCCGAGAATCTGACCGTCACAACCACGAAACCGACGACGGGGAACGCCATTGAAGGGACGGTCGATACCTTCGAGCCCATGGGTGAGTACATTCTGGTCAACGTCTTCGTCAACGACCAAATCGTCAACGCGAAAGTCGCTGACAGAACCGTCTCACGGGGCGACCAAGTGTATCTCACGTTCGACGACGAGGACGCCTACGTGTACGACACGAGCGGGGAACTGGTAGCATGAGGACACTGTCTCGAGCCACGTAAACACATGAGCCTACAGGATCACATCGACGCCATCACGGTCGACCGCGACGAGGAGGGCGTGCTGGATTTCGATCGCGAAAAGGCGGTTGCACTGGCAGTGTTTCTGATCCCTGGACTGACTCTCTTCGGCATCTTTTCGGTTGTCCCGATCGTCTATTCAGCGATCGGGAGTTTCTTCTCGTGGGATACCTTCACGATAGAGAGCTTCGTTGGTCTCGATAACTGGGTTCGTTCACTAACCGACCACCTCATTATTCACTGGCCGAACATGCAGGAGTTGCGGTACCCGATGGGTGCGCTCACCCACAACCTCCTCTGGGTCGTCCTGCACGTGCCCGCGAGCACGTTCCTTGGACTTGGACTGGCGTTACTGTTCGCCGATTTGAAAGGGCGCCAAATCCTTCGGTCGATGATCTTCGCGGGGTTCACTGTCCCGCCAATCGTTATCGGGCTGGTTCTCATGTTCGTCTACGACCCCCAGGCCGGGATTTTCAACGAGGTGCTCCGCGTCATGGGCCAGGAACAGTGGGTTCGAAACTGGACGCAGTCGCCCCAGGTCGCGATTTACGCCCTCATCGCGGGCGGGATCTGGGTTCACACCGGATTCAGCATGTTGCTCTACAGCTCCGCACTGTCCGCTCTCGACCCGTCCCTTATCGAGTCGGCCAAAATCGATGGAGCGGGGCCGTGGCGACGGTTCCGAGACATCATCTGGCCGCTGGTCAGACCGGTGACTGCCGTCGTCGTCATCATGGGTATCATCTGGGTGATGCGGATGTTCGACATCGTCTTCGCCGCCGGGGGCGCTGCCGGTGGCCCGAACCACGCGTACTCAGTGTTGGGTATCGAAGTATACCGGGCCGCGTTCCGCCCGCCGATAGATTACGGGATGGCGATGGTGGTCGCGCTGATTCAGCTGTTTATCGTCGCCCCACTGGCGCTGTACATCGCTCGCATGAACTGATCCACCATGGTTGAAGACGACCCACTCGAACCGACTGGCACCGACGGCGGCTCCCAACTGGCCACCGTACACGATCGGTACCCGTCGGTCGACGACATTCCGGACATTGCTCCCACGGCTGAACTGACCTGGCGAGTGCGGATCGTCGAGTCCATTCCCGGAAAGCGACGAACCCTCAAGTACGTCATCGCCATCACCATCGCCGTCCTCTGGATCGTGCCGTTCCTCGGACTGTTCATGGCGTCGATTCGACCCCTCTCGGAGATCATCGGCGGCTGGTGGCATCTCGAGGGAATGACGATTACGCTCGAGAACTACTCCCGGGCGTGGGACTACAGCACTGCGCCGATGAGTCGAGCGCTCCTGAACACCTTCATCGTCACCATCCCGTCGGTGCTCGTCGTGATGCTCCTCGGGGTGATGGCGGCGTACCCGTTCGCCCGATTCGAATTCCCGCTGAAGACGACGCTATTTTTCCTGATACTACTGGTCATGGCCGCGCCGCCGGAACTCGTCGCGATGGGGAACTACAACGCCCTCCGCGAGTTCGGGCTGTTCGATACCTACATGGGACTGATCCTGATCCACATCGGGTGGGGACTCGGCTGGGTCGTGCTGTTCTTACGAAACTTCCTGCTCGGCATTCCAGAAGAACTCGAGGAAGCCGCACGCGTCGACGGTGCCTCGCGTTATCAGATCTTCCGGACGATCATCCTCCCACTTTCGACGCCGGCACTCGTCTCGGTCGCCGTCATCCAGTTCACGTGGGTGTGGAACGCGTTTTTCTTCCCGCTTGTGTTCATGCGCTCGCCCGAACTCTATCTCGCACCGCAGGTTCTGCCGCTCATGCGAGGGCGCGTGCAGGTCGAGTGGGGACTCATCGCCGCCGGCTCGATCATGACGATGGCCGTGCCGGTCATTCTGTTCCTGTTGCTCCAGCGGTACTACAAGCGCGGAATGGTCGCAGCGGTCGCGGATTGAGGATCGTGTCGGCGCTCGAGTGACGTTCCACGGCCGTCTCCTCGTCTCCTCGATCGCCCCTTCGCCCTCGATCGCCTCCCTCCGCTTCGCAGACGTTACAACGGCATCATTCCCGCACGCGTCAGCCACACGGCTACGACGGCGACGATGAGATTCGTGATGAGAAAGGAACGCGATGACATCCAGGCGAACGCGAACAGCACAGCGATCGGGAGGACAGCGATGAGTGCCGGCCAGAGACCACGTACTGCCAGCGAAGCGAAAAACGCGGTCGTAAAGACGTACAGGATGTCAACGGCGACGGCGTTCACACTGCTTCGACGGATCTCCTGGCCAATGATGACGAGCGTCTCGAGGACACTGCGCCCGTCGTCAACACCGCTGCCAACGTCGGTCACGCTACTCCTCGTCGTCCCCGACCGTCTCCTGTAGCACGCCGTCGAGGGCCTCCGCGATCGGCTCGACGTCCTGATCCGGTTCCGCCCAGAACCCGAGCAATTGCGACCAGAACTCCGCCTGGAACGGGTCGCCGAGGGCGTCGTCGAGGTCGGGAACGAGTTCGACCTCGTCAGCTTCCTCGACGAGCTCTCGCATGAGATCGAGTTCGTAGGCATCCTCCGGGACGTCGACCGCCGTTGGGACGAAGCCGCCGCGTTCGGTCCAGACCTCCTGTCCCTCAGCCGAAATGATCGCCTCGAGGGCGTCTCTCGCCGCGTCGACGTCGTCGACGTACGCGGGGATCGTGAACCAGTTGATGCTCGTTACCATCCCGTCCGCGCCGGGGAGCATGAAGTAGTTCAGATCCTCGGGGTCTTCGATCGCCCCGAACGCGGGCGTCCACGACCCCATGAAGTACAGCGGTGTCTCGTTCGCCCAGAAGAACTCGTACTGAACACCGAAGTCTCGGACTTCGCTGAAGTATCCCTCGAGGTGGAGTTCCTGAAGCTCCTCGAACGCCGTGATGACCCGATCGTCGGTGAACTCGGCCTCACCCTCGATGAGGTCGACCTGGAGCTGGGGCCCGTCCTCCTGCCGGAGGATGAATGCTTCCGTGACGTCGCTGAGCGGCCATCCGTCGCCGTTTCCTGAAGCCAGCGGCGCCTCGACGCCTTCGATCCCATCGATCTCCTCGAGCAGGTCGAGGAACTCGTCGTAGTCCGCCGGTTCCTCGAGATCGTGTTCGTCGAAGAACGACTCTCGGTACCAGAATCCCGGCTTGAGATCGCCGCCGAACGGGGCGGCGTACACCTCGTCGTTCACTGCTACAGTGTCGTGATCGGTCGTGTAGTCCTCCTCGTCCCAGAGGTCGCCGACCGGCTCGAGGTGGCCGGCTCCCCCGTCTCGTCGAACCCGACCTTCCATGGGGATCACGACGATGTCCGCGGTCGCGATTTCCGCCTCGTAGTCCATCAGAGTTTCAGTCAGGAGCGTATCGGTGTCTCGGGGCGCATAGGATATGTCGAGGCCGGTCTCTTCCTCAGCGTAGTCCACCACGGCGAGGAAGTCTTCCTCCTCGTCGTCGGTCCAGACAGCTGTGATGGTGATTTCGCCGTCCTGAAGGGAGGAACGAGCCTGTACGTTCATCGCCCCCGCCAGCCCCACAGTGCCAATACCGATTGTTTTCAGTGCGGTGCGTCGATCGAGCTGCCAGTTGGACTCGCCCATAGCTGTACGGGCCGATGTCGTCGAATATAACGTGTTGAGACGGTTGTCATCGAAACTATAACTTTCCGATTAGGAGGATCCACTCAACTGGACACATATCGAACTGTTTCGGCGATTATGTCTGTATCACGGAAGGATCCCTCACATTACCACAGCACTACTCGGGATAAAGACGGACATCCGACCTCGAACACCGGGAGATACGGCAATCGTCGATGGAACCCAGCGAATAGTACGGGTTCCAGTGGTCAGTTTCACCGTCGACTCCACTCCGAGGAACAACCTCATTTCCAACGTCTCGATAGGTACAGCGATATTACTCCACGAGCCGGGCTAAACGATCAGCGTAAAATCGCGTTCACAATCGTGCTATCGACGCTCGAGACGGTGTCACACGAGCCGTCACTCTCGAGACCCACACGATCGGAGACAGACAGTCGAATGCACGTCCCGCCAGCGGGTCTCGTGCTCGATCTTCTCGGACGATAGCTTGAGACACATGCTGCGATTCAGGGTAATCGAAATCGGTTTGTTTAACCTGTTGAGGCGAGAAGCTCGAACCGCGTGCGAGGGTAGCCAAGCGGCCAACGGCGGCGGACTCAAGATCCGCTCTCGTAGGAGTTCGTGGGTTCGATTCCCTCCCCTCGCATTGCAACGAGGCACACGCCGTGCCGAGTGAAAATGCACGGAGGGATCGAATTACGCCGAGGTTCTGCGCAAAGCGCAGGTTCTCGGAGGTGGTTCGATTCCCTCCCCTCGCATCGCAGTGCGGCGCGAAAGCGCCCACCAGGGATGCAGAAGGTTCTACGCGGGATCTTCCCTCGCAAAACTACTTTCGATACCACTCTCGAGGAGCGACTGCCCTCGTCAGCCGACCCCTGACCACCGACGTCCGTTCTCGAGCGCTCGAGTCAGGTAAGCATCCTTAAGCGTCGCGACGAAAAGAGTCTCGTATGCACCCACGCGATCTGTCCGACCACGTCGCCTACCAGGCGGGTCGAGGCATCGAGGAGGTCGCCCGCGAACTGGGGCGTGATCCGTCGACGTTCGTCAAACTCGCGTCGAACGAAAACGCCCACGGCCCCTCGCCGGCGGCTGTCGAGGCCATCGAGGCCGCCGCGCCGGGCGTCAGCTCCTATCCGAAGGCGACTCACGCCGACCTCACAGCTGCCATCGCCGACCGGTGGGACGTCGAGTCACCACAGGTCTGGCTGGCCAACGGCGGCGACGGCGCGATCGACTACCTCTCGAGGGCGATGCTCGAGCCTGGTGACGACGTGCTCGTCCCCACGCCGGGCTTCGCCTACTACGGCATGAGCGCACGGTTCCACCACGGCGACGTCGCCGAGTATGAACTCGAGCGATCGAACGATTTCGCCCAGGATGCGGACACCGTCCTCGAGGCCTACGACGGCGAGCGAATCGTCTACCTCACGAGCCCGCACAACCCATCGGGCTCGACGATCGCTCTCGACTCGGTCGAGGAGATCGCCGCCGAAACCGACGAGGAGACGCTGATCGTCGTCGACGAAGCGTACGGCGAGTTCGCCGACATCGACAGCGCCGTGGCCCTGCTCGAGGGGCGGGACGGGTTCGCCCAACGCGACGACGTCGCCGTAATCCGTACCTTCTCGAAGGCGTACGGGCTCGCCGGGTTGCGACTCGGCTACGCCGTCGTTCCCGAAGCCTGGGCCGACGCGTACACGCGTGTGAACACTCCTTTTGCGGCCAGCGAACTGGCCTGCCGGGCCGGACTGGCTGCCCTCGACGATCACGAACACGTCGAACGGACGGTCGAGACGGTGACTGTCGCTCGAGAACGAATGCGTGAGGAGATCGACGCTCACGTCTGGCCGAGTGCGGGGAACTTCGTTCTCGTCGACGTTGGCGAGGCGACGCCGGTCGCGGACGCGATGCAGGAACGCGGCGTCATCGTCCGAGACTGCACGAGTTTTGGCCTGCCAGGGTGTATCCGGATCACCTGTGGCACCGACGCCGAGACCGAACGGGCGATCGACACGCTCAACGAGGTGCTCGAGGCGGACGCGACCAACCAATCCGACCGTCCGCAGACGGGAGGTGCCTGATCAATGCGCGTGGCCATCACCGGAACCCCCGGAACGGGAAAGACGACGGCCTCGTCGCTCCTCGAGTCCCGACTCGAGGGATTCGACGTCGTTCACCTCAACGAGGTACTCGAGCGGGAGGGGCTGTACACGGAGGTCGACGAGGAACGAGAGAGCAAGGTCGCCGACCTCGATGGGCTCGCGGCGTGGCTCGAGGGGCGAGACGACGTTCTGGTCGAGTCCCATCTGGCCCATCACTTCGAGGCCGATCGCGTCGCAGTGTTGCGGTGTGAACCATCGCAACTCGAAACCCGTCTCCGTAATCGAGGCGAATCCACGGCCAAAGCACGAGAGAACGCCGAAAGCGAGGCCCTCGACGTCGTCCTCGCCGAAGCAGTCGATATCCACGGCCAGGATGCGGTGTACGAAATCGACACCACCGACCCCGACCCCGAAACGGTGGCGGACGACCTCGAGGCTGTCGTTCGCGGGGATCGAGAACCGAGCGCTGGCACCGTCGACTTCGTGGGGTACCTCACATGACGCTGGATAAGCTCCGGCCGTACATCTCGGGGTTTCTCGATCCGTTCGTGAACGGATTCGACCGGTTGGGGATGAGTCCCGACGGCGTGAGCGTGATTGCAGGCTTGATGGCCGTCGCCGCGGCTGCGGCATTTTATCTCGGCGGCGTCGCCCATCCGATCTGGTACGTTGGCGGTGCGATCTTCGTGTTCCTGAACGGCTGGCTCGACATCATCGACGGCGCCCTCGCACGGAAACAGGAGGTAGCCTCCGCCGCTGGCGACCTGCTCGATCACGTCCTCGATCGCTATGCTGACATCATCGTCATCGGCGGCCTGGCGGCGGGTATCGGCGACTATCTGCTCGGCTTTCTGGCGGTCACCGGCGTCGTCATGACCTCCTACCTCGGCACCCAGGCCCAGGCCGTCGGCATGGATCGCGTCTATGGCGGCCTGGTCGGCCGTGCCGATCGGCTGGCGATCATCGGATTCGTCGGCTTCCTCGCCTACCCGCTCGAGACGGTGGACATCGCGGGGCTGGGTCTGATCGGCTGGCTGCTTGTCTTCCTCGCCGTCGTCGGGCACGTGACGGCCGCCCAGCGGTTCTTCTACGCCTGGACCGTTCTCGACTAGCTGAACGGATTGCAACCTCGTGTGAACGGGACAGTCGCCAGCGCCGTATCCTTTATCACGAGGGACGCGCTAGGGTCGACCATGGTTCAGTGCGAGATGTGTGGCGCCGAGACGTCGTCCCCGAAGACCATCAAAGTCGAAGGCGCGAAGCTGGACGTGTGTTCGAACTGTACTGATTTCGGAACCGAGGTGAAGACACAGGCCTCGAGTTCGAGCACGTCGACAAAGTACTCGACGGGGTCGAGTGGCGGATCGAGTTCCCAATCTAGTAACACTGCCTCGAGCACCGGTGGAGCGAGCGGAGCCAGTGGATCCGGGCGGTCGCGTCGTCGGGACATGTTCGACGACATGGACGAAATCGTCCCCGATTACGACGATCGCATCCGCAACGGCCGGGAGAAAAAAGGCCTCAGCCAGTCGGATCTGGCGAACGAACTCAACGAGAAGGCCAGCCTGATCCGCAAACTCGAGCGGGGCGACACGCTTCCCAGTGACCGGCTCCAGGGCAAACTCGAGGGCTTCCTCGATATCAGTCTCACTGGTGGCGCAGGATCGCCCGAAGACTCCGACTGGGAGGGAGGTTCCTCGACGGGCAGTTACACGCTCGGGGACGTCGTCAAACGAAAGGACTGAGTGGACGACCGACCACCGACCACCGACGACCAATCGAAGTCTCACAAACTATTTTGCCCGCGGGCACCGCGTCTCCGATATGTTCGTACTGATCAATCTCAAGACCTATCCGTGCGACCCCGTATCGGTCGCGAAAGCGGCTAGTGACGTCAACGAGTCCACCAACGCTCGTATCGCGGTCGCAGCCCAGGCACCACACATAGAGCGCGTCGCCGATACCGGCGTCGAAACCTGGGCCCAGCACGTCGACCCGATCGAGTACGGGAGCAACACCGGGCACACCCTCGCTGAAACGGTCGCCGACGCCGGCGCCGTTGGAACACTGATCAACCACTCCGAACACCGCCTGACGCTCGCCGACATCGACGGCTCCGTCCGGGCGGCAGAGCGGGCTGGCCTCGAGACGGTCGTCTGTGCCAACAACCCGGCCCAGATTGGCGCCGTGACCGCACTTGGCCCCGATTCCGTGGCCGTCGAACCGCCAGAACTCATCGGCACGGGAACACCCGTGAGTAAGGCCGATCCGGACGTCGTGGAAGACGCCGTCGATGCGGCGGCCCACGTCGATCCGAACGTCACCGTCCTCTGTGGCGCCGGGATCACCACTGGTGAGGACGTCGTCGCCGCCGGCGAACTGGGATCAGGCGGCGTCTTGCTCGCCAGCGGAGTCGCGAAAGCCGATGACCCGGCGGCCGCTCTGGCTGACCTGGTCGAACCACTCTGAGAGCGATGAGCCAGGAGAACCCGGTCGAAGTCACCCTCGAGAACCGCCTGATGAGCCAGGGCGTCTACATCGAAGCGTACGAATCGACCGAGGGAGGCACTCGGCTCGAATACGAAATGGTACACGATGCGCCGGGCGTCACCACACACGAAGTCAGCGTCGTCGTTCGAACAGTGCTCACCGTCCTCGAGGAGCGCCCGGAGTGGGAGCCAGGGAGACTCGAAGCGGTTTCCAGAACGACCGATGGCGTCGTTCGTGGTAGCTGGTTCGTCGACGCTGCCTGGTTCGAGGAACTCGGAACCGAACTGAGTGAGGTCGAGTTCTCTGGGCGCGTGCTCGACACGATAAACCACAAAAATTCTGATAGTTAGACAGATTCATTATTGAGGACTGTCTTGAGGGCTGTAGACTAGCCAATGACCGGAGAACAGGTGTTCGTGTCCCACGCGCCAGTCGACCTCGAACTGGTTCAGGAGCTGTTCTCGACGGTCAAGAACTTCCCGTTCGGCGTCCACATCGCGCTCGAGGAGGTCGAATCGGGTCGCTCGAGAAAACGGTTAGAGGGGAGACTCGCCAACAGCGACGTCGTCGTTGCGGTGCTTACCGACAATTCTGCGAACAGCCGGTGGGTCAACCAGGAGATAGGATACGCGCTCGCGAAGGGCATCCCGGTGTTACCGCTATACAGCGACGAATCGCTCCGTGGTGGATTCATCGACGGCGTCGAAGGAGTCGAAATCGATCGTGAGAATCCATCGTTTACGATTTTCAACCTCCTCTGTCGACTGCGCGGGGAACTGGCCCCACTCGGTGCGCTCTCGGTACCAAACTGGTACATTCGGTTCCCATGTACGGTGCCGGATTGTGGTCATCCCGTTACGCTCGACATCACGAACGGCCAGACGAAACTGTGGAAGCTCTCCCAGCACGGCCAATCTCTCGAGACGTCGTGTGACGTGTGTGCCTCGACGTACTACTTCGATCCGGCGACGATCGGGTTCCTCGGACGAAAGAACGAGACCGAACCCCCGCGGTGATTGCATGGCTCACTTCAACCTGTCGTAGGCTTCCTTGACGAGTTTGAACGCCGACTCGCTCCCGCTTCGCTTGTCCGGATGAGCGTGTTTGATCTGGGTGAGAAACGCCTGTCGAACCTCCTGTGTGGTCGCATCGTCGTCGACACGGAGGATCTCCCGAGCCGCTGCTGTTCGCATTTTGACGCCGTTCACGACGCCTTTTTCCTCGGACAGTTCCTTGCAGTCGGTACACATCTCCTCAGTACGGCCATCGATCGTCGTCACGTGGTACAGCTCCTCGGTGACCCACTCGTGACACTGACTACAGAGTTGGCGGGGCGTCGCGAGTTCGGTCGATTCAGCTTTTGCGTCGGACGCCGAGCGTCCGTGGACAATCGAACCCTCCGTAGACGGATCGTCGTCGGATCCGTGGCCAGGAACCTCCTCGAGGCACGTAGAACAGCAGGTGATGACGGTGCCATCGGTGAGGACGATGTCCTCGAGGTCGTTCCGCGGGAACGTCGATCGACAGCCATCGCAGGTGGCGTGTGTGGGCTCGAGCGAATCCAGTTTTCGTGCTGCTTCACGAGCGTGTGGCTCACAGGTTGGACAACAGGCCAGTCGTTCGCCATCCGGCATCGTCACGGTCGTGAGATGTTCGAGGGCGACGGCCTTCCCACAGCCGTCACATCGCTCGCGACGTTCGTCGACCACAGCCATCTGCCTTTGTTTCGTATTCGTGCTATATTAGTCCTCTCTTAGCCGAACCAGGTCGTGTGGTCGGGACGGTACCGTCACGAACGGCCCGGTGGGCAGAGAGAGGACGAGACAGTTCCATCGCCCTGTTCGAACGAGTAAACGTGAATAGATGGGTAGCGTCTCGCCTGGCTGGCTGTACAGTAGCCACTGCACGTCATTGCACACCTGAGGCCAACCGTATCGGCGATCAGTATGTGAACCGTTTCAGTTGTTCCTATAGACGAGACCTGGTACGACTCTGACTGGGTATGCAGATTCATTACATACTCGAGGTGACAATGCCGAAGCAGGACGCTGAATATATGTCCCAATTTATCATTTTAAAGGTGTCACTGTTACTCTCGTTTCGATACCAAATCACGTCGATCCCCTCATACGATTAATAACTTGGCGTTGTGCTTAATATTCATAAACTGCCATATGTTCTTCTCATTCAAACTTTATTACGTCACCTTCTATATCCTCATTAATTCCTCATAAGTTATATTGATAATACACTCTAAATACTGATCAGGGACGAATCCAATATCGACTAATTATGGGAAACGCTTATATGCCTATTCCTCATAGTAAGAGATAGATTATGGCTGGATATTACGACATTGTTCTTGGACTTATCCCGGTCGCACTGCTCGGAATCACTGCCGCACTGACTGTCGTCGGTATTCCGTTGACGACAGCAGTTCCGGTCAGTGCTTTCGTCGCGATTGGTGTTATCGGCCATGCAATGTTCGTCAACGCCCCGATCGATTCGTCGGAGGAGGCACCAGCCAGCCACCCGACGATCAACTCCGACTAACGTCGTCTGCTGACCCACGTTCTTTTTTATCGATTGCGCGCTTCGTGTTCGTATGACCGACCTCGTCTTTCTCAGCAGTGAGGACGTCACCGGGCTCGCAACGCCAGCCGACTACGTCGACGCCGTTCGCGAAGGATACCGTCAGCGCGGTCACGGCGCGCCAGCCGACCCACGAACAGCCCTGTTCAGATCAGAACCGGGCGGCCTCTTTACCAGCTATACGGCCCTGCTGCCCGAGAGCGGTGCAATGGGAGGATACATGTACAGCGCCGGTTTTGGTGCCGAAGACGCCTGGTTCATGACGCCCCTTTTCGACGCCGATAGCGGCGAACCACTGGCGCTGCTCGACGGCGCACACATGAACCCGTTCAAAACGGGCGCTGCCGGAGCCGTCGCCGTCGACGCACTCGCCCGGGCGGACGCACGAACGCTCGCGATCGTTGGCACTGGCCCGCAAGCACGGGGGCAGCTCCAGACGACCGCAACTGTCCGGGACTTCGAGACGATTCGCGTCTTCTCACCGAGCGAATCCAACCGCACTGCGTTTGCCGCCGACTTCGACGACCGGCTCGAGGCCACTGTCACCGCCGTCGACTCGAGCGCAGCGGCCGTCGATGGTGCGGACGTCGTGATTACAGCGACGACCGCGAGCGACCCCGTCTTCGATGGATCGCTGCTCGAGCCCGGAACCCACGTGACGGCGATGGGTCAGTACCACCCGAAAAAACGCGAACTCGACACCGAGACGATCGAGCGAGCGACGTACATCCCCGATCTCCGCAAGCGAGCGACGGCCGATGCGGGATCGTTTCTGGCGGCGCTCGAGGCGGGGGTCGTCGATACGGATCACATCCACGCGGAACTGGGGGAGGTCGTCGCTGGGGAACGCCCAGGTCGAACGAGCGACGACGAGATAACGGTGTTCGACAGTGGCGGGACGGGAATCGAAACGGTCGCCGCCGCGGCGATGTTGTACGAACGGGCAGTAGAACAAGGACTGGGAACGACTCTGTCACTCGCACCGGCAAGCGAGGCGTTGACCGGGGAACGGCCCTGACTGCTCGAGTAGAAGGAGCTCAGTCGCTTTCGACGCCGACGTCGTGGGCGACGACGGTGAGGTAGGTCAGTTTGGGCGGCAGGTGTTCGGGATGGATGTCGATGGTGGGCTCGATCGTTCTCAGCACCGGATCGTAGGTCAGTTCTGCGTTTTGAGCGATCGCCATCGGGCCAGAGATGATCGAACCGGTGAAGTCGACGCTGCCGGTGCCGATACAGACATCCGCCCAGTCAGCATCGGGTGAACAGTCTGCATTGGGGGCGTACTCCTCAACCACGTCGTTCGTCCCCGCAGCCGGTTCGTCACGCGGTGCGTAGATCGTACCCGTGAACTCCCCTTGCCCGATCGCGAATTTCATATCGGAGGTGCCATAGAGCTGGAATCGCGACGGATCGTCCGATTCGACGGAAACGCCGCTGCTTCCGCCGCCGATAGCGACGTCGCCGGTGGTATAGACCCGGGCGACATTATTCGTCCCCTCCGCGCCAATAACCTCGATCTTTGCGTTCTCGAGCCCGATGTAGCCGTCGACGACGAGCGTGACGTCCCCTTCGCTCAGATCGATCGTCAGGTCGTTCGCCAGCGATAGGTTGTCCGTCAGGTAGGTGCCGTTCTCGAGCGTCGATCCTTCGATCGGTTGCGCGTCGTCCTCGACCGTCTCGAGGAGGTACGCTATGTCTTCGTCGAGCGGACGCAAGTCGAACTCTTCACCGCCGGTACAGACGGTCGGTTCCTCACAGGTGATATTGACGTCCCCGCTCGCCGTTATCGATCCGTTGACCGAAGGCGTTCCACCGTTGTCCTTCACGTCCCCCTGTGCGTAGACGGCCCCGTCGTAGGAGCCGTCGGGCTGGGGCTGGCCCAGCAGGACGGTCACCGACTCGTTCTCGTGATCGACGCGTACGTACGAGGCGTCGACCTGGCGCTCGTAGTGCTCGGCCCAGCCGACGTAGTACGGGCTCTCGATCGTAATCGTGACGAACCGACCCGCGACGTTCGGGCCGTCGCGAGTCAGATCGTCGCTCTCGAGCTTCGACAGTTGAACTCGGTCGTTCGACACCGACTCGACGCCGGTGAGCCGCGTGATCGGGAGGTGCAAGGTCTCCTCACGGAACTCGACCTGTGGCCCCGAGAGGAGTCGGGTTTCGCTCCCAGTTCCACGGAACACCGCTCCGCCCTCGTAGGCGACGACGGTGTCACCGTCGCGATACTCGATCGACCGGAGCGGTTCGTCGACGATCGGGTCGTCGATCCCTGCAACCGTAATCGTCATATGGCCTGAGTCGACGAGCGAGACGTCTCCTTCGGCATCCTCGAGACCCAGCGCCACCGTCCGCGTGTCACTGCTCGAGGCGGCGACCGTGTTCAGGTCGGCACCGAGCTGGGTGAAGGATTGCTCTATCCGTTCGTCCTCGAGTCCGTCCGCGGACGAGGACAACGAGGCGCTGCTGACGAGAAAGATTCCGATGCTCGCAACGGCGACCATGCCGATCAGCAGCGTCAGCCCGAGAACCGGTGTGAGTCCACGGCCGTCACGCCGACTGCCGGTCATCGCGTCGCTCCGATCCGGCCGATCTTTTGGTCAATCCGTCGATACTGATTCCCCCGCTCTGTGCCCCCCGTATTCCCCCGGCTGAGTTGGCGCAAGCGGATCATATTCGGATTAGACACAGTCACAGGTTATGATGTTTCCGCTACCTTGCAATCCGTGAACAAGTGCGTTTCAGTTTCACTCCGGTTAAATACAATACGCGGAGGTGATTGAGCCTGTAACAGACCTGAGTCGCGATAGTCGTCCCCGAGGCAGTAATCGCGAGCAGTTACCGCCCTTCCCACTCGGGCGCCCGATCCTCGAAGAACGCGTCGATCCCCTCGTTCTTGTCGGCCGTTCCGAACAACTGGGCGAACAGCTCGGCTTCGTACTCGATCCCCGCCTCGAGTTCCATTCGCGAACTCGCTCGGATCGCCTGCTTCGCGAACTCGAGAGCGACGGGGCTCTTCGTGGCCATCGACGCCGCCAGGTCGTAGACGTGTTCGTCGAGTTCATCAGGCGGGTACACCTCGTCCACCAGCCCGATCTCGTGGGCCTCCTCGGCGTCGATGAGTTCCCCGGAGAGGATGAGCCGCATGGCCTGGCCCTCACCGACGAGTCGTGGCAGTCGCTGTGTCGCGCCACCGCCCGGGATGATTCCCAGATTGATCTCCGGCTGGCCGAGCTTCGCGCGCTCGCTCGCGATGCGGACGTCACAGGCCTGGGCGAGTTCACAGCCGCCACCGAGTGCGTGCCCGTTTAGTCGGGCAATAGCGGGTTTCTCGAGGTCGTCGACGCACTCGTAGACCCGGGGACGCTTGCTCGCCTCCCGCTGTTCGATCGGCCCGCGCTCGCGAAGTTCCGCGACGTCCGCCCCCGCGACGAACGCCTTCGCCTCGTCGGCCCCAGTGAGTACCACGACGCGCACGTCGTCGTCCGCTTCGACGGCCTCGAGCGCTGCCTTCAACTCCCGGCGAACTTGCGCGTTGAGCGCGTTGCGCGCATCCGGCCGGTTGATCGTAATCGTCGCAACGTGATCGACGCGGTCGCCGATCTCGAGGTCGACGACCTCGTTTTCGACGCCGCCAGCATCTTCGGCATCGCCCACTTCACCGTCGCTCACCGGTCGTCACCTCCGGGCGCCGCCTCGTACTGCCCGCTTACGCCGACGATTTCGCCGTCCTCCCACACGTAGAACCCTTCCCCCGACTTGCGACCGAGCTTACCGGCCCGGACTTTCTGGCGCAGGATCTGTGGCGGCCGGAACCGTTCGCCGAGTTCCTCGCGCAGGTGCTCGAGGATGTCGAGACGGACGTCGAGGCCGACGACGTCCCCGAGTTCGATCGGGCCCATCGGGTGATTGTAGCCGAGTTCCATCGCCGTGTCGAGCGCCCGTGGGTCAGCGACCCCCTCCTCGAGCATCCGCATCGCTTCGACGCCGAGGGTGACGCCGAGCCGGGAGGTCGCGAACCCCGCTGAATCACGGACGACGATGGGCTCTTTGTCGATCCCTTCGACGAAGGATTCGGCCGACGCGACCGTCTCCTCGCTCGTCTGTTCGGGGACGACGATTTCGACGAGGCGCATGAGGTGGACGGGATTGAAAAAGTGCAACCCGATCGCTCGTTCCGGGCGCTCGAGGGCGCTGGCGATTTCGGTCAGCGAGAGCGAGGACGTGTTCGAGGCGATGAGCGCGTCGTCGGACGCCAGCGACTCGACGTCCTGGACGATCTCGCGTTTCAGGGACACCTCCTCCGGGACGGCCTCGATCACCAGGTCGGCATCTTCGACCGCTTCGCCGAGATCGATCGTGCCGTCGATGCGCTCGAGGGTAGCCGCTTTCGTCTCGGGGCTGACCTTCTCCCGGTCGACGCCCTCCTGCAGATTCGCCTCGATGGAGTCGAGGCCGCGTTCGACGAACTCGGTCTGGATATCCCGCATCACGACGTCGTGGCCGGCCATGGCGACGACCTGGGTGATGCCGTGGCCCATGGTTCCGGCTCCAAGTACACCAACGTTCATGTACGAAATGCCCGCGGCTGGCGGGTTAAACGTTTATCTCCGTTCTAGCGCGGCTACCAAATCACGAAACGGAGGTGTGCGTGCCTTCCAGGGCTCACTCGAGCGGCCGAACCTTGAACCCGTACCGGGTGACACCTTCCTGGGTGTAGATCCGCCTGATCGTCGGCTCGACGCGTGCTCCGACGCTGAAATCACCCGGCTCGGCGTCCGTTCCCATCGCTGGCGCTGAAACAGTTCCGTCGGAGCCATCCTCGGCCTCGAAAGCGACGATAACCGCGGCGTACTCGCCGCTCTGGGACTGGTACTCCGCGAACTCTGGCGGCGCCCCGCCCTGTGAGATGGTCGTAACGGCCTCGAGCGTGCCCTCTCCCGCAAGTCGAGTTTGTTCGAACCCCTCGAGTTCCCCGCAGTCCGGACAGGCACCTTCGGGCGGGAACGCGAGCGCGCCACAGGCTCGACACCGGCCTGCGACCAGGCGATACCGCTGTGGGAGGGATCGTTTCCACGTCGGAACGCTCACGTACGCGCCACCGCCCGACGGCGGCCCGGAGGTGACGACGCCGCGTTTGCGCAGGTATTCGGCGTAGGAAACCGACGCCCCACCCTCGAGGCTGGTGTCGACCGCCACGGTGCCATCGCACTCGAGGACGAACGCGTCGCTTCCGGCCCCGCTCCCGTAGGAGACGCCGATAATGGACTCCGCACCGTCATCGAGCGCCTTCGCGAGCGTCACCGGAACGCTTGCAGCCCCCAGATCGCCGAGCTCGTGGACGGTCGAGTACTCGCTGATCGACTCCGTCTCGAGACCCAGCGCACCGGCGACCCGATACGGTCGCTTGCCATCGGGTGCCTGGATCGCGGCCGCTTCCATCCCTTCGAGACGGTCGCGATCGAGCTCGAGTGCGTCGACAGCGCCGGCCGTCGTTTCGCGAAACGCCTGTCGATCGTAGGCGGTGACGCCGAGTTCCGTCGACGCGTCCGAACCGGCCTCGCGAAATCGGGTGCCGGGATACGCTGCGGTGTACTCGCCGCGGTCGACGATTGTCGCCGATCCGCCGACCTCGAGGACGAACGCCGCGGCCCCTGCTCCGGCAGCGTGATCGACGCCCTCGTCGGGATGGCCCGTGGGCGCGTCAGCAGCAACGACCAGCGCACGGGTCGCGTTGCCGGCCTCGAGCGCGTCGATCGCTCCCCAGAGCGCGCGCGTGCCAGCGCGCGTACTTCCCGTGTACTGGTGGGTCGTCGCGTCAGCGCCAATCCCGCACATCGCTCGGAGTCGGGGCGTCAGCTCACCTTCCTCGAGCGGCGGAGTCGTCGAGGCGAAGCCGAGCCAGTCGATCGAATCGGTGTCGACGGTTCCGGAACCGCTACCCGCGTTGAGCGCCCGTCGGGCGGCTTCGACGGCCATCGTCAGCGCATCCTCGTCCGCTGCCGGTACGGCTTTCTCGGTGACGCCTGGGGCCTGGAACTGGCCCCAGGCGTCTCGGAACTCGTCGGCGATGATCCGAAACCGTGGAGCGTAGGCGCCGACGGCGCTGATGCCGACCTGCCCCGCCTGGTCGTGGTCGCGGTCTCGATCGGTATCGACGCTCATGCGCCCACCTCCTCGAGCGGCTGCCGTTCGAACACGTGCACCACGGCCGCGCCGCCACTGCCACCGACATTGTGCGTGAGTCCGCGTCTCGCACCATCGACCTGCCGGTCGCCCGCCGTCCCGGAGAGCTGTTTGAACGCCTCGACGACCTGACCGGCCCCCGTCGCGCCGATGGGGTGGCCCTTCGATTTGAGGCCGCCCGAGGTGTTGACCGGGAGGTCGCCCTCGAGCGTCGTCGTCCCGTCGTCGATCAGTTTCCCGGCGTCGCCGGGGTCACAGAGGCCCAGATCCTCGTACGCGAGCAGTTCCGCGATGGCGAAACAGTCGTGTACCTCCGCGAAGTCGACGTCGCCGGGCTCGATCTCGGCCATCTCGTAGGCTCCCTCGGCCGCCCGTTCGGACGCTGGAATCGACGCGAAGTCCGGTCGCTGGAACAGCCCCACTCGATCGCTGCCCGCGCCGACGCCGGCGATCCGGATCGGCTCGTCGGTGTACTCGGCGACGACGTCCTCGCTGACGATGAGCACACACGCGGCGCCGTCGGAGGTCGGACAGCAGTGATACAGCGTCAGCGGATCGGCGACCACCGGCGCGGATTCGGCGTCCTCGAGCGAGCACTCGAATCCGAGTTGCGCGTGCGGATTGGCCGCCCCATTGGCGTGGTTTTTGACGGCGACCTTCGAGAGCTGTTCGCGCGTGGTGCCGTACCGTTCCATGTGGACGCTGGCCATCTGGGCGTAGGTGCCCGAAAACGTCGTCCCGGAGAGGCGTTCCCACTCGGTTTCCCCGGAGACGCCGAGCCAGTACTTCGTCGCGTCGGCGCTCATGTCGCTCATGACCTCGAAGCCGCCCGCGAGGACGACGTCGGCCATTCCCGACCGTACGGCCTGGACGGCGTTTCGTACCGCGAAGCCGCTCGCCGCACAGGCGTTCTCGACCCGCGTGCAGGGAACGCCGTGGAGTCCGACGTGTTCGGTGACTGCGGGCCCGGAGAGCCCGAGTTGCCGCCCACCGACGCCAAGGGTGCCGATCACCGCTTCGTCGACCGCGTCGGAATCGAGTCCCTTCGGCACGCTCTCGATCGCCGCTTCGAACGCCGTTTGAAACAGGCTTCGGTAGCTCTCCTCCGGGAACGCCCCGAAATCGGATTGCCCCGCACCCACCAGATAGGCCTCTCGCATACCCCTTCGTGGAACCGCCGGGACAAAATACGTGCCGGAGCCACGTGGCGAGGACAGCGCCGTGTGAGTAACTCGAGTCGAGGAACGTTCCCACCACCCCATCCGTTTCGAGTTTCGAGCGCTGTGGGACTGTCCGTTCGATCGATTAGAACTTTAGTTTCCATAGTGATAAACTATAGAAGTTGTACTTTCGGCCGGACACGAAACAGGTCGTCTCGACATGGCACCAATCAGAAGCGAAAATCGTACGTCAACCGATCGAAATGATTACAACCGGTTCGGACGAGCGACGGAGTATGGCTCGAGACGACGGCGCTCGAGGTGCCCGATCACGTCGGTGGAGACAGCTGCTCGCCCTTGGGCTCGTCGCCAGCCTCACACTTCTCGTCCCCGCCGTCCGGCCGTTCCTGGCCGTGCTACTCGTTCTCGCCGGCCCGCTCACCGTTTACGGAGGTCTCCTCGCCTTCTTGCGCGGCCACCTCGGGATGCGGAGTGCGAGTCGGCTAATGGCCGGATTGGTGTGTGGCGTGCTCACGCCGCTGTTACTCGGACTGGCGCTGCTCGTCGACTCGAGTACGGCCACCCTGATCGTCGGGCTCGCCGGGGTCGGCTGTAGTGCCCTCGCGCTGTTTTTCGCCGCCGCGGCGTTTACTCGTGAACGGACGACGACCGGGCGGTACGTCCCGCCGGTCGATGGGTGAGGACGGGTTTCGACTCCAATTGGGCGTTTCGACTCCGATGGGCTTGCTGGTTACTCGAGGTCGAGGGAGATCGACGACACCTCGTGGAGGCGTCCCTCATCGACTCCGAGTCGTTCGCCGCTCGCGCCACCGGTCTCATCGACGAGGACGTCAGCCCCCTCGTACTCCGTCTCCGGCCCTGGGAGCACGGTCACGGCGTCGACCAGCAACGGTGCTACAACGCCGGCGACGACCGTCCGTGGATCCGACAACGGTGCTTCCACGACGACACGATCCCCCGTCTCGAGCCCCCAGTCGTCGACCACGTCTCGTGCTACCGAGAGCACCGTCGTGTGATCGTACGTTTGGCTTCCGTCCGTGAGCAGCGGCGTCTCCGGATCGATCTCGAGGGGCGGGAACGATGGATTCTCACTCCAGAGACCGGCGTCGAAGTGGTGAACGCCGGGATCCGTCGGTTTTCCGCCGTATCCCACCCGCTGGGCACCCGGTGGAAGGTCGTACGCATCCAGTTCGTCCACGGGTGCCACGAGCGTTCGAAGCCCGTCGATCGATCGGCCGTCCCGCGGCGGATCGAACCGGGCCGTCCCCTCGAGCAGCCCCGTTCCGAAAAACGCGAGGAGTGGAAGGGGGCCCGACCCGGAAATACCGACCGTCACCCCCCGTCTGACGCCCGTGTGGCGCAGAAAGTTCCCGGCCTTCCACGCCGACGTCCGCAGCCAGTGGGCGTCGAACGTTCGACCGGTGTCGTCCTCGAGAACCGGCCGTTCGCTCCGACGATCGCGTTCGAAGAGGCCTCCGAGGGTGTCCATACCGGTGGATTGACGGTACGATCACAAAAGCGCCCCCACTTTGGACTGGGAGACGACAGCCACTGCATCGGGCTGGGAGACGACAGCCACTGCATCGGACTGGGAGCGGACGGGCCACAGATCGAACTGGAAGCTGACGGCCACCGCATCGGACTGCAACGAGACGACCACCCAAAAACAGCGCTCAGAAACTCCGTTTGATCTTCTCGAAGAAGCCCTCACTCACTTCGATCTCCTCGCCGCCGGCTTCCGCAAACGCCTCGAGCGCCTCGCGCTGCTCGTCGTTCAACGATTTCGGCGTCACGATCTGAACGCGGACGAAGAGGTCACCCTGGCCGTAGCGCTGGAGCCGTGGCATCCCCTTGCCCTCGAGGCGGAAGGTCTCGCCGCTCTGGGTCGCCCGGGGAATCTCGAACTCGGCGGCGCCGTCGACGGTCGGCACTTCGACCGTGTCACCGAAGGTCGCCTGTGGGAACGAAATCGGGAGCGTGTAGTACAGGTTGTCGCCGTCGCGCTCGAAGTCGGGGTGTTCCGCGATCGAGATGTCGATCAGGAGGTCGCCGTGGGGCCCACCGTTCGGACTCGGTGCGCCCTCGCCTTCCATGCGGAGCGTCTGTCCGTCGTCGATCCCGGCCGGTATCTCGACCGTCAGCGAGGCTTCGTTACGAACGTAGCCCTCGCCGCGACAATCGCCACAGGTCTCGGAGTACAGCGTCCCCTCGCCCTCACACCTCGGACACGCCGTCGTCTGCTGGACGCGTCCGAGGGGGGTCTGCTGGATCTGGGTGACCTGCCCCCGACCCTGACACTCGTGGCACGTGGAGGCCTCCGCATCGGGCGGATGGCCCGCCCCGTCGCAGGTGTCACACTCCTCCGGTCGCTCGACGGTGAACTGCTTTTTGACCCCCTCGAACGCCTCCTCGAGGTCAATCTCGAGGGACGTCCGCAGGTCACGGCCTTTCCGTGGTCGGTTTCGGCCACGCCCACGGCCGCCGCCGAAGACCTGTTCGAAGATGTCGCCGAGGCCGCCACCCATACCGCCCATGCCGCCGAACGGGTCGCCCCCAGCGCCGCCGAAGGGGTCCTGGCCTGCGTCGAAGCCGTGCTTTTCGGCCTGCTCGAACCGATCGTGGCCCATCCGGTCGTAGGCCGCTCGTTTGTCCTCGTCGGTGAGCACCTTCTTCGCCTTCTGGATTTTCTTGAACTTCTCTTCGGCGTCCGGCTCGTCACTGACGTCCGGATGGTACTCCGTGGCCTTCTTCCGGTACGCCTGTTTGATTTCCTCGGCGGAGGCGTCTTTGCTCACGCCGAGCACGTCATAGAAGTCCTCACTCATTCGTTATCATCCGATATAGCGTTGAGACACTTGAAACGAACGTTCCTGTACGCACCCCCAACTCGAGGGTGTGGCAGGTCAACACGAATCACGCCCCACTTACCCTCGTCAGCACCTGCGCTCACTCCCCGCCAGCGCTCACGCTCACACGAGCCGGGCGAATCACGTGCTCCTCGAGTTCGAATCCCGGTGTAAAGACGTCGACGATCGTCCCCTCGGGCAATTCACTCTCGACCCGCTGAACGACTTCGTGGCGATGTGGATCGACCGACGATCCCGGCTCCGGTTCCAGTCGGGTGACGTCAACGGCCTCGAGCGCGCGATCGAACCGCTGGAGCGTCAACTCGACCCCCTCGCGCAGGCCGTCACCGGCGTCCTGTTCGAGTGCGCGAACCAGGTCGTCGCGAACGTCCAGGAACGACGATAGCACCGCGCCCGTCGTGCGACGATCGCGATCTTGCTGACGAGCTTTCGTGCGACGTTTGTACGCCTGCATGTCCGCCTCGGACTGCTCGAGAGCCGCCTCGAGATCGGCGATGCGCTGGTCGGACGCCTCGAGCCTCGCTTCGTACTCCTCAATCGTCCGCTCGCGCTCGTCGAGATCTGCCTCGAGTTCTTCGATATGTGTCGTCCGTTCCTCAATGTGTGCCTCGAGATCAGCGGTCGTCGCCGAAGCTTCGGCTTCCGAACTCGAGGACGTAGTCGACGCGTCCGGTTCGGCGGAAGCCGACTGGGTCGATGACGATGGGCTGGCTTCACCGTCGAGACCAGCATTCGTTCGCTCGAGTTGAACACTCGCGGCACCGCTCTCGTCCGCGCCCTCGAGAACGATCGTCACGTAGAGATCACCGTACGCGTCCGTCTCGAGTCGCGGCATCCCCTTTCCTTCGAACCGGAACCGATCGCCGTCTTTCGTGTGCGCCGGAAGGTCGAACCGGACACCGCCGTCGAGCGTCGGTACCTCGATCGAGCCGCCCTCGGCCGCTCGCATCTGGGGAACCGACAGGTCACACCGCAGGTCGTCTCCGTCGCGTTCGAACCGGTCGTGGCTCGCGACGGTGACCTCGAGCAAGAGGTCGCCGGGGGAATCGCCGCCTCTGGCGGGTGTCCCCTCACCTTCGGCTCGGAGCACGTGTCCGGTCTCGATCCCCGATGGAACCTCGACGGCGATCGTCGCCTCCTCGAGGACGGCACCCGCTCCCCGGCAGGTGGGACACCGATCGGCGACGATCACGCCGGCCCCGTCACACCGTCTACAGGTCGTTCCATTCTGCCCAAATCGACCCCGTGTTCGGCGTGCGACGCGTCCCCGACCGCGACAGTCCGGACAGCGTCTCCCCGTCCCGTTCGGCGGATAGCCTGCTCCGTCACACCGCGAGCAGGGTGTTGGCCGCTCGAAGTCGACCTGCTTGGTCACTCCTGTGTACGCGTCCTCCAGATCGATCTCGAGTGTCGTTCGGAGGGCATCCGCTGACTGTGTTCGTGGTTCCATGGTTGCGCTGTTTCGTGCCGGGTGGTTCTGCTTGAATCGTCGATGTTCAGCTCTCTCGACTCGATCCGACACCCCTCGCTGGCGAGGTCGCTCGAGTGGCGTCGAAAGAAACGCGGATCAGCTATTCGCAGACCAGCGACGCAGATTCTGACTACTCGTCCTCGTCGTCGACGTCGTCAGATCACATCTGACGGGCCGAAGAAAACGATTACTCGTCGTTTTCTTCAACGTCTTCGAAGTCCGCGTCGACGAACTCCTCGCCCTCGTCGTCACCCGTAGGGCCAGCCCCTGGGCCTGGGTTGGGGCCGTCGCCCATGCCTGCGCCGGCACCAGCACCAGCGCCAGCGCCAGCGGCACCGCCGGCACCAGCACCGCCAGCACCCGCCGCCGCTTCCTGGTAAATCTGCTTGCCGATCTCCTGCAGCTCGTTGCTCAGCTCCTTCGTCGCGGCCTCGATGTCCTCGGCGTCGGCGTCAGAGTCGTCGATGGTGGCCTCGAGCTCGTCGACCGCTGCCTCGATATCCTCGCGCAGTTCGTCGTCGACCTCGTCGTTCTCCTCGAGCAGCGTCTCCGCGCGCTGAATCGTCGCTTCGGCCGTGTTGCGCGCTTCGATTCGGTCACGACGCTGTTTGTCCTCTTCGGCGTGCTCTTCGGCTTCGCGCTGCATGCGCTCGATTTCGGCGTCCGAAAGGCCAGCACCGCCCTCGATGGTGATCTCCTCGCTGGTGCCGGTTCCCTTGTCCTCGGCGCCCACGTTCACGATGCCGTTCTCGTCGATGGAGAACGTCACTTCGATCTGGGGCGTTCCGGCCGGTGCCGGCGGGATGCCGGTCAGGTGGAACTCACCCAGTAGCTCGTTTTTGTTCGCGAGTTCGCGTTCACCCTGGAACACGCGTACCTGCACGGAGGTCTGGTTGTCCGCTGCGGTGGTGAAAATCTTCGACTCCTCGGTCGGAATTGTGGTGTTCTTCTCGATCAGCCGTTCGAACAGGCCGCCTTTGACCTCGATACCGAGACTCAGCGGCGTGACGTCGAGCAGGACGATGTCGTCGACCTCGCCACCCAGGACACCACCCTGGATCGCCGCACCCAGCGCGACGGCCTCGTCGGGATTGACGTTCTTCTGTGGCGCCTCACCGATCAGTTCCTCGACTTGCTCGCTGACCTGGGGCATCCGGGTCGAGCCACCGACCAGAATGACCTCGTCGATCTCGCCTTTGTCGTAGCCAGCGTCCTCGAGGGCCTGTTCGGTTGGCTCGACGGTACGTCCGATCAGATCCGAGGTCAGTGATTCAAACTTTGCGCGCGTAAGTGACTTCTCGAGGTGAATCGGGCCGTCGTCGGTGGCCGTGATGAACGGCAGGTTGATCTCGGTCTCCTTGCGCGAGGAGAGCTCGATCTTGGCCTCCTCGGCGGCGTCTTTGAGCCGCTGGAGGGCCTGTCGGTCGTCGCGCAGATCCATGCCGTGTTCGGCCTCGAACTCCTCGGCCAGCCAGTCGATGATCGCGTGATCCCAGTCGTCACCACCGAGGTCGTTGTCACCGTTGGTCGCGACGACTTCGTAGACACCGCCACCCAGGTCGAGGATGGAAACGTCGAACGTCCCACCACCCAGGTCGTAGACGAGGACGGTCTGATCGGAGTCGTCGTCGAGACCGTAGGCCATCGATGCCGCCGTCGGTTCGTTGATGATTCGCTCGACCTCGAAGCCGGCGATCTCACCGGCGTCTTTGGTCGCCTGGCGTTGTTTGTCGGAGAAGTACGCTGGAACCGTAATTACGGCCTTCTCGACGTCGTCACCCAGGTAGTCCTCGGCGTCGCGTTTGATCTTCTGGAGGGTCATCGCCGAGATCTGCTGTGGCGTGTACTCCTCGTCCTCAATCTCGACGGTGAAGTCGTCCTCGCCCATGTGACGCTTGATCGAGGCGATCGTCTTCTCCGGGTTCTGGATCGCCTGATTCTTCGCCGGCTTGCCGACGAGGCGCTCGTCGTCGTCCGTAAAGGCGACGACCGACGGTGTCGTTCGATCACCCTCCGCGTTGACGATGATCTCCGGGTCGCCACCCTCCATCACTGCGAAGGCGCTGTTCGTCGTCCCAAGGTCGATTCCGAGAATCTTGTTACTCGCCATCTACCAGACTATTGTGCGCACTTTGTTTTAAAGGTTACTACACCGGCCGAGCTGACGAATATAATTCAGGTTCAGCAGTCGATTTCACCCCATGAGCACAGCTCGAGTCGATTACGTGCTGCGATTTTGTGCCGAAGAGAGGACACCCTACTGGCTGGTCGTCAGAACAACTCCACAGAGATCCCGTCGGCCTCGAGCTCCGTTTGGAACGCTTCGGCGTCAGTTTCGATCGGGTCGAACGTGTCGTAGTGAACCGGCAGCACTACCTCCGGATCCACGGCCCGAGCGAATGCCGCCGCCTCGTGGCGATCCATCGTGAAGTGGCCGCCGATCGGCGGGATGAACACGTCGGCTGAGACGGACTCATGATGGGGCAGAAAGTCCGTATCCGACGGGAAGAAGATGGTCGTCCCGTCGATCTCCAGGTGGAGGCCGATCACCTCCCCCTCGGCGTGAAACGGATTTCCGTCGTCGTCGACGTGTGCACCACCCGGGTCGTTGTATGCTGGCACAGTACGGACATCGATCCCCGAAACGGTTACCGCTCCGTCCTGGGGAAGGTCGACGACGTCACCCTGGAGTTCGGTGGTGTCGACCCCCTCGTACACTGCGACGGTTGTCTCTGCCGTCGAGACGGCCGCAATGGCCTCGGGATCGTAGTGGTCGAAATCGTCGTGGGTGACGAAGACGATGTCCGCCGACGTCGGGTCGTCCTGGAGGACGTCCGACCAGGGATCGATGTAGATGACCGTTCCGTCGTCGGTTTCGATGCGAACGCTGGCGTGACCGAGTCGCTCGAACGCGAGTTGGTTGTGCGTAATTGCCATGCTCGAATACACAGTTCACGCACTGCGTCTTAGACCCCATGTGTCGACACCGTCGATCACACCGTGCCGACACCACTGATTGCTCATTTCTCGTCGCTCGAGGTTGACAAGGACAACCCCTACGTGTGTGGCTGCTCTGTCACAATTCAATGAGTGTGATCCTCGAGTTCACCATCGACAACGAGCAGTTCTCGCTTGGTCGCGTACTGTCCGGCGCGCCTCCAATGCGAATCCAACTCGAACGAATCGTCCCTACGGGAGATACCATTATGTCCTTTCTGTGGGCGACCGGTGAGGACTTCGATACCTTCGAGCAGACGGTAGCTGATCACCCGTTCGTCGAATCGTTCGTCGCCGTCGACACCGTTGAGAACAGTACCCTCTATCGCGGCGTGTGGGCTGGCAACCACGACAGCCTTATCGAAGGAATCGTGGACGTCGAAGGCACGATTCTCGAGGGACGCAGTACCGATGACCAGTGGGAGTTTCACCTCCGATTGCTCGATCACGATAACTCTATGTACTGGTGAGAGACTTAAGCGGGTTGTTCAAACAAAACGTACGCTTTATAGGAGTAGTATAGTAGGCCCGAACAAGACAATGGCCAACACCGATCGCAACTCTATCGGCGGTATCAATTCGGTGGATCAGTTGTTCTCGACCATCTCCACCGAATGCGCGCTCCACGTGTTACACTACTTCAAGGAGTCATCCGAAGCGGTTGCGTCGTTGGAGAATCTTTCCGATTTCGTGGCTACCCAAGACGGTGACACACCCTCCCGAGATCCGGAGGACACTGTGATTCGTCTGCATCACTGTACCATCCCGAAGCTGGCGAAAGCCGGCATTGTAGAGTATGACTGTCGACAACACACCGTCAGGTACCGGGAGCATCCAGTAGTCGAGGAGTACCTGTCCCTTCTGGACGAGACCGACGAGAGCATGCCCCTGCAAACAGCGTTGGGGAACGTCTCCGAAATCGCTCTCGAAGAGTGACTATCCCTACCGCCGTGGGATTGTTCCTCTCACTCGGGAGTTTCGTGCGAGAACGTCGTCCTTTCTCGAGTGAAGAGCGAACCCGATACCGCCACCTCTGAACTCTACGATACCGACCGGATCCTGGTGGGTGCCCGAAATTCAAGGCCCTCATATCCGTCCAGCAAGTGCACGCTCAATTATCGGAATCAGCGGTGATACGAACCTCACCGTCTCCGTCGACGACAACTTCGTATCCGGCGTACTGAAAGGTGACCTGTTGTAACGTTGTGGAGGGGCGAGCGGCAACGAGAGTGTTCAACGCGTCCGGGTCAATGGCGTTGGACAACGGCGGCAACTCGAGCGGATCAGTTCCAGTTGCCTCCGCTATCCCGGAGACCACGGCGAACACCGGTGAGTTCGTGGACGACCGATCCCACGTGGTCGAGAGTGTCGTCGACGGTGAAGAGTCGTGCTTCTTGATAAGAGGTATCTCTTTTGACACATCAGTCCGTCACTCGATTAGCAATAAAAAGCTTTCCAAAACAGTTCGAGTTGTAAATCATCGTTCGTCATTTGCCGAGATAACAGATAACGACTGTCCGTTCATCCGCAACGATTTTCGCTCCCCGGTAAACACAGTTTTTACTCAGCGGTACGCGAGTAACTGGAGAATGGGTGGACGATACGTGGTGTATACACCCCAGTAACAGCTGATTTGAATAGTGGAACATCCGTTTCAATTTCGGATCAGCCACCGTCGGCACGCGAATGTGGCGAATAAACCCATTCTTAGTGAAAACTCGTTACAGAACCAATCATTTCGACTGTCACAACCGTCATTTAAGCTGGACTTTCTGGACAGATGGATCGACTTCAAGTTATTTTGGGAGTACCCTTATCGACGTTCTGTCGTAAGTCATGGTTACGATGATAGATGGAATCGGTGAGACGGACGGTCGCCACCAACGGACGATTTACCAAGCACTGAGTCACCACCGGCGACGCCAAATCCTCAAGGTCGTCGTCACGTGTAATCACTCGATCACCGACACCGAACTAGCCGAGCGAGTTCTCGAGGAATCCACGGATGACTCGATCCAGCGCCTGCTCGTCGATCTGCGCCACGTACACCTGCCTATTCTCGATGACGTAGGTCTTCTCGAGTGGGAGCGAGCGAACAACACGCTCACACTGACCGAGCAGCTCTCAGAATCGACGTTGACGTCGCTTCTCGAGGCCGCCGACGCGCTCGGCGACGAGCGGCTCGATCTCGTTACCGACTCGCGGCGGCGGCAAATTCTCTCAACTGCTCGAGAACGATCATCACCGGTTTCCGTCTCAGAACTGGTGGACGATCTCCTCGAGGCTGAGGATGACGCATCCGAAGCGACGAGCATACCGACGCACCGTCGAGAGCTCCGCCTCTCACTCTCTCACACCCATCTTCCACTCCTCGACGACGCAGACTTCCTTGCGTTCGATCCGGCAGACGACACCGTCACGTTCCATGGCCACGACGATGGAAGCCCGACGCAATTGACGGCGGAGCATTCGCGAGTGTTACTCACCGCACCGTCTCTCACGTGAGACAGGCAAGTTCCATCGGATCGACAGGAAGAACGCTTGTGGGTCGAGAATCCGAGGTCACGAGTAAGCTATCAGGCCCTACACATCGACGTACTGTGCTTCCCACGTCCGACGGTCTTCGATTTGTCGCCGGCCAGCATCGGATATGGCGTAATAGTTCGTCCGGCGGTCGAGTTGTCCTTTCTCGACGAGTTCCTTGTTGACCAGCGTGTCCAGGTTCGGATACAGCCGTCCGTGATTGATGTCACTGCTGTAGTACTGTTCGATCTCTGTTTTGACCTCCTGCCCGGAGGGTTGGTCGGCACCAGCGATGACGTACAACAGGTCTCGTTGAAACCCTGTGAGGTCGTGCATGATACTGAACTGGGCCACCTATCGAGTAATTGTAATAAATAGCATACACACCGGTTCCCATTCGTTGTCAGTCCCTACTGCTCGAAGATCGAGTATGACTGCTCGTGACTTTTTCCACGACGAACGTCGCGGGCTTTCTCCTGCATCCTGTGTACCGACGTCAGTTACCCACGATGTCAGTCGTGGGCCCATCGCTGGACACCTTCTCTCAGCCGTCGAATGGGCGGAGACGTGGTGATCGCCGTTCAGGTTCAGCGTTCCTGCCGTCAGCGCACACTGACAGGGTGGGCCTCCACTCGAAGACATCTACCCCGAGCGGAACGTTCAAGATCTTGCGAGCGAAGTTCCTCCTCGTCATTTGAAAGACGGCCGGGCACGTTTTGCACCACGCTCGAGGTCTGCTCGTTCGTGCCGTCACCAGACCTCGAGCGGTATGTCGTCACTTCTCGCCGAGGTTCTCGAGTTGGTGTCCGCCTACGCCGTCGTCAATAATGGAATCGCAGGGTAGTCGCGCCATTACCATACCGGACGAGGACAATGTCTTCGTCTGGGTACCATCAGGTGACCGTGACACTCGACGTATCGAACAGGTGCCGGTTCGTGAGGCGACGGTCGTCCACTTCTCCAGCGACGGTTTCGTGGTCGAAACCAGCCAGCCCCATTCGAGTCAACCCCGCTGGAGTCAGCCTCGCTCGAGCTCCGCGACTCCTGATCGGACACGAGCAGGGGTGGGGATGGTACCGAGCATCTGATCACCGAGGTGAGCTAACGTGACCACTCTCGAGGACATCGTTTCGCGATTCAAAATCGAATTCGTCGCCCAGTTCATCGCCGTCGGTGCCGGGGGACTTTTGCTCGTGCTACTCGCTCGAATGCTCGACCCGGCCGAGTACGGACTGTTGTTTCTCGCGATTGCCGTCTTCAGCGTACTCGGGGTCATCAGTAAGCTTGGCATCGCGAAGTCCGGAGCCAGGTACGTCGCAGAGTACAAAGAGCGCGATCCGAGCCAGCTCCCGCACATTCTCCGTGCCTGCCTCCTCTACAATCTGGCGACGATCGGCATCGTCGTCGTCGCTCTCGTAGTTGGTCACCGCCTTATCGCGGACGCACTCGGCGAACCGGCACTGGCTCCGCTGTTGTTGCTCGGGGTCTGTTACGTCGTCGTCGAGTCGCTCAAGGTGTACGTCCGGCTCGTTCTCCAGGGGTTCGAATCCATTCGGATCGCCGGAACGATCTACGCGCTCGACCAGGCGAGCCGGTTGGTGTTCGCCGTCACCTTCGTGTTACTCGGGTTCGGCGCGCTGGGTGCGCTCGCGGGGTACATCCTCAGTTTCACGCTCGTGGCCGGCATCGGCCTGACCGTCATCTACGTTCACCACTACCGACCCCACCGTGGCAAAGGCGCTGTCGAACCGGGGCTGCGACGCCGGATCGCCGAGTACACCGCTCCTCTTACCGCGACGAGTACGGCGAACGTCCTGGATAAGCAAATCGACACTGTTCTCGTCGGGTTCTTTCTCACACCCGTCGCCGTCTCGTACTACGTCCTCAGCAAACAGATCGTTCACTTCGTTGAAACGCCGGTAAAGGCGCTCGGATTCACCCTCTCGCCGACGTTCGGTGCGGAGAAAGCCAGCGGCAATTCGGCTCACGCGGCGAGAATCTACGAACAGGCCCTGATCCACACGCTCTTGCTCTACATCCCGATCGCCGTCGGGCTCGTTCTGGTCGCCCGGCCGACGATCGAGTTGATCTTCGGCAGCGAGTATCTCGAGGCGGTTCTCGTCCTCCAGGTGCTTTCGGCGTACATCGTCCTCCAGTCGATCACGACGCTCACGAGCAACAGTCTCGATTACCTCGGCCGCGCCAAATCGCGGGCGATCGTCAAGGGGGTCACCGCGATGATGAACGTCGTTCTCAACATCATCCTGATCCCCAGGCTGGGCGTCGTGGGAGCGGCCATCGCGACCGTCATCACCTACTCGCTGTACACCGTGGCAAACGTGGCGATCATCCACCAGGAATTTCCGCTGCAACTCGGCCGCGTCGCTCGCTCGCTCGTACAGATCGTGACGATAACGGGCGTGATGGCTGCCGTCGTCTACCTCGTTCGCGACACCGTCCACGGATTCGTCTCCCTGTTTACCGTCGTCGCCCTCGGCGTCACCGTCTGGGCGATTCTCGCCATCGCGACCGGCTTGCTTTCCAGACAAAAACTGACCTCGATAGCATGAGTGACTCACCGTCTTCCACATCCGTCCACGACCCTTCACCCGAGGCATCGCTTCCGTATCATTGCCCGCACTGTGGTACGCGACTCACACGAGACGCCCTCGCCTGTCCGACGCCGAACTGCCGCGGTGACGGCACCTGGCGAGAGTCCATCGCGAGTTTCCTCGAGGATCCCGGCCCCGCCGACGCGTTTGGACAGGATCTCGAGGCGGTCGCGATGGCGCTCGAACGGGCGTCGACTCGAGACGCCGTCGGTTCTGCCGTCGGCGACCTGGCAATCGCTTCCGAACTTCGGTCGGAGCTGTTCGACGTCACCAGGGATAGCTGGCGCGTCCTCACCAGTCACCACATCGGGGGCCGCTGTCTCGAACTGGGTGCCGGCCTCGGACGGCGATCGATGCTCCTGGCCGAGCAAGCCGACACCGTCCACGCGGTCGATTCCTCGTTGGCAAAACTTCGGGTTCTCGAGGCGCGGACGGATTACGAAAGCGCCTCGCGCGTTCAGTCGGTTCAGACGGATCTCGATCGATTGCCGTTCCCAGACGAGTCGTTCGATACGATCGTCGCCGATACGACGGGATCGGTGGAACCAGCGCTCGACGAACGTCTCCCACAGTTTCGAACCCTGCTCGAGGACGACGGCAACCTCCTGTTTTTCGCTGACGGATGGAGCCGTCGACTCGGATTCAGTCGATTGGTCGGACTCGAGTCCGGCGACCGTCGGGATGGCGATGTGACTGACGGTGTGACGGGGATAGAATCATCCATTCGCGTGGGAACGCCCGCACGATATGCGTCGCTCGCGCGCGAGGCCGGGTTCGATTCGGCCTCCGTCTACGCCCTCTTTCCCAGCGCGAGCAACCCGCTGTTCGTGTTCGACGTCGACCACGAGGATGCCATCCGGACGATGATCGATCTCCTCGAGGGAGAAACCACCGATGGCCTCAAATCGTTGCTCATGCGGGTTGGACTCTCGACGGCCGTATCGAGCGGGGTATTCGAACGGGTGTTGCCCAGTTATCTGATCGCGTGTTCGACTGGCGCGCCGCCGGCTACCGATCCGTTCGCGTTCGAACAGCCCCTGGTCATTTCGGGTCGGGCTCGATCGGTCGTCCTCGACACGTCCGACGGGGCAGTACGGCAGGTGTGGAAGATCCCCAATCGGACGGGCCACGCCCCGCTCACCGAACGGGAACACTCGGTACTGTCGATGTTGAACGACGGTGACGACCGAATCGCACAAACGATCCCGAGCGGCGAGCGACGACAAACCCCGTTCGGCCTCGTCCGCGTGGAGGATCCCGTCTCCGGCACTCGACTCGCCGACTCGTTCGACGGCAGCGTGAACTCCTTCGAGCACGTCCTCCGACAGGGGTACGAGTGGCTCATCGACTTCCAGCGAACCTACGGGAGCGACCCAGTCGTCTGGTCGCCCGAGTTCGTTCGCGACCAGCTTCGTTTCGAACCGGCCGGAGTCGATCCACCTGCAGTCGAGGAGCCGGTGTCGCTTTTCACCACGCCGGTTCACGGCGATTTCATCGCACAGAACATCCTCGAGGCGGTCGGGCAGGTATCTGGCGTCATCGACTGGGAGTACAGCGCACCCGAGGCGAATCCAATCATCGACGCCGGCTTTCTCGTCCTCAACACAGTGACGTTCCTCGGCGGAGATCCGCGTGCGGCCTATCGAACGCTCGTTTGCGACCCCGACGACGAGTACGCACAGGTGGCTCGACGATGGATCGAACGATACTGCGACGCGGTGGACGTTCCCGTCCGAACCTTCTCCCTGTTTCTCCCGGCGGCCTATCTCCACCGTCTCGAACTCGACTGGCGGTTCGACGCGGTCAGCACCTACACCGACAAAATGGCCGCCAGGGCGGAACTTGTCGAGTATTTCCACCAGCGGTGGTCGGAGCGAGAAACGGCCGGATTCATAACGTCAGATATGGCCGACGATCAGAGAGAAGGGCTCCCGACCAGGGGGCCGGAAACCGCGTCGGACGAGCTGGGAGGATCGGTCGTTAACGATTGATTACTGGGGCTGGCGGTACCGCGAGTAACACCCACGCTAGAATCATAGTATTGGTGGGAACGCAACCCTCTCGAAATCATATGAGTTCAATTACTGTGTTATTATTTGGTTCATTTTTTACCAGATGATCAGGTATCCATGAGAGTTCGATCCATTTATTCAGTAAATGCCGATAGACTTATGATCCAATACCTTCAGTGATCGAACTGCATGGCACGCGAACAGGCGAATTCAGACCGAGAGGCATCTGTAGATCCGGTATCTGGACGAGTTGAACAGACGACAAAACGTACCTTCAAGCGCCGATCCTACCTGGCCCTCGCCGGAGCGGTCATTGGCGGCGGTGCTATTGCCGGCAGTGCGAGCGCGAGCGAAGACTACGACGTAATCACGCTCAGCCGCAACGAGCGTCGCGTGATACGCGTCGGCGACAACGAGACGTTCGAGAACGTCATCTTCGATCAGACAGCATCCGGCGCTGCAGCGGTACTGGTCGCCCACGGGACGAACTGGACGGTTCGCAACGTCGGCTGGCGAGGGCCGATTTCGGGTGAGAACCGGGCGTTCACCTGCTCCGATCGGGGCGGGAACATCTCCGTCGCGGAGAATCTCTACATCGGCGACGGCGTGGTTCGAGACTCCGCCTCCGACCGATACGATCCGAGCCTTGGCATCTGGGTCGATCCCAGGCACTCCGGACACATCGACTTCCGGAACATCTACATCGAAGGGGCACTCGACAACGCGTTCTACTGCTCCGCACCTGGGTACACCGGTGCTGGCGGTACCGTCCACATCGACAACTGTTACACGAAAGACAACGACATCTCACACTACCGGATCTCCTCGAGCGGCGACAAAGTGACGAACTGTGTCGCGGTCAACACCAGCGGCTACAACGGTCGCGGCGTCTGGGCGTGGGGCCCCGGCCCGGTCGAGCTGGAGAACTGCCACCTCGACGCTGGCTCGGGTAATTACGCGATCGTCGCGGGATCGAGCAACAGTGGTGGCTGTGACATCGACTGCACCGACGTCCAGTACAACACCGATTTCAAAGGCGGGATTCGCGATGGATATGGGTCGACGGTCACGTTCAACGGTAATTCCGGAACGAATCCGCAAGACTTCGTCCCTGAGGGAGTCCCCACCTCGCCCGAAGAGGCGGCATCCGGTACGTCGTCCGGTTCCGAGAACCCAGAACCCAGCGAGTCCGATAGCGACGTCCTGCGAATGGAGGGCGTCGGCGAGTATGCCTTCGAGACCGATGGCTCGGTCGAACCATCGTCCGAGCTTTCCCGGTACCTCACCGAAGGTGAAGCCTACGGCGACGACTGGGCCGACTGGTATCTCACTGGGTCGTGGACGGAGTGGCACGTCACCGGCGACTTCACCACCTTCGAGGTCGACTCGTACGAGGATCTCGACCCCGATCTCACGTTCTACCTCAACGGCGACGAGGTCGAACCTGCGGATTTGGGCGTTAGCGGCCTCGAGACTGACGCCAACGACGATGACTCGAGTGAGTCGGTTCTGCGGATGGAGGGGGCTGGCGACTACTACTTCGAAACCGATGGCTCAGTCGAACCCGACCCGGATCTGGCCCAGTATCTCACCGAGGGCGAGTCCTACGGCGATGACTGGGCCGACTGGTACCTCACTGGGTCGTGGACGGAGTGGCACGTCACCGGCGACTTTACGACCTTCGAGGTCGGCGAGAACGAAGCCGGCACACTCGACCTGACGTTCTACCTCGACGGCGAGGAAGTCGACCCCGAGGAGCTGGGTGTAACCGGTCTCGATAACGACAACGACGTTGACTCGAGCGAATCGATTCTCCGCATGGAGGGGTCGGCAGACTACTACTTCGAAACCGATGGCTCGGTCGAACCCGACCCGGATCTGGCCCAGTGGGTTACCGAGGGTGAAGCCTACGGCGAGAACTGGGCGGACTGGTACCTGACCGATTCCTGGACGCAGTGGAAGGTCAGCGGCGAGTTCACTACGTTCGAACTGAGCGACGTCGACGGACGGTGCCCCGACGTGACGGTCACCCTCGACGGCGAGGAAATCGACCCATCGTCGCTCTGATTGTCACACCGTTTTGCAGTCAACGCGTGGACGAGCAGTTTCCGAATCTTCGAGAAACCTCGGGCTTGACCTCGAGGCAGTTCACGATAAGGGGTGATTTTTCGATGCATTACCAGCGAATACATAGCTGGAACTGATGAACTGTAGAACTCCGAGTGGATAAATGTTAGAAGTTGCATCCGAGGACTCTCAATGCACGACCTATCAGCAGACACAATACTGACGTGGGGGAGAAGAACTTCGCAAGTCCCAAGAATGGTTGAATAATCAGGTGGGACTGCACTGTGATCCAGAGGCCATTTATGAGTGAGCTTATCAACGAGAAGGCGGCGGCTGGCATTGTATCGCTTATCCCGAGGTACATCGGTATCTCGTTCATCATGTTCTTCCCGATCGGATGGTCAATCGAGTCAGGATCACCCGCCGCATTACTGTTTTGGCTCTTGGCCATGTTCTGGATGGGTTACGTGACACTGGCCCACATCGAGCGCCGTATAGAACAAGTGAGACAGGTTGAGCCAGAAGCCTAAACCCCGAGTAAGACCACTCCGGTGCACCGCCGCGGCAAGGCATTTCCCTAGTTGCGACCAACGTACCGTCAGAGGAACCAGTCGATGTAATCGACAGTCAATCGTCCGTGGGACGAACGGGCGAGCGTGATTATGAACTACGCCGAGGCGTTCCGGTTCGCTCGCTGTGATCGCTCTCGGGCTGCGACTCGTCTAAGTTATAGTAACAACTGAAACGGTTCACACACTGATCGCCGATACGGCTGGCGATCAGGTGTGCAATGACTTGCAGTGGCTACTATAAATCGCTCTGTCCGTTTTGCCACTCGCGAGGTTGCTCGTGGCAGTAACAGGCCGGGCGCGATTTGAACACACGGTCGGAGCACGCTCCTCCCTGCGTTCAAATCCCGCCGGTTCCGTGATGCACCGCTCACGATTTGTTCGCGGTGCAGAGCGGGCCGGGCGCGATTTGAACACGCGACCGTCTGATTAAGAGTCAGACGCTCTGCCTAACTGAGCTACCGGCCCTGTACCCCCGACTTTTTCCCCGCTGGTAAAATAGGTTTCCTTTGAACACCGTCATGCCACGTATCGACACTCCGAGACGGCGATCACGAGTCCGACGTGCAACGGAAATCGTAACGGTCTTCGGGAACGTTAAGTACAGTCGGTTCAACAAGACTGTCACATGAGTACGGGGGTTACGATCTCGTCGATCTCTGACTACGCGATTCTCGGCTGTGGTAGCGTCGGGTACGCCGTCGCCGAAGAACTCGTCGATCAGGGGAAAGACGTGCTGATCATCGATCGCGACGAAAGCCGCGTCGAATCCCTCCGCGATCAGGATCTCGACGCCAGAACCGCCGACATCCGCGAACCCGAAGCCGCCGAGCTCGTCGCCGATCGCTCGGTCGTCCTCATCCTCGCCTCCGATGTCGAAGCCAACAAACAGGCCGTCGAACGCATCCGCGACACCAACGGCGACCGGGATCAGTTCATCGTCGCGCGCGCGAGCGATCCCGTCTCGGGGGACGAACTCTCCGACCTCGGCGCGGACATCGTCATCAACCCTTCCACCGTCATCGCCGACTCCGCCCTTCGGGCCCTCGAGTCCGGCGAACTCGAGCACAACGCCGCGACGCTCGCGGATATCCTCGAGGAGACGAGCAGTCGATTGGCGATCGTCACCCAACCCAGCCCGGATCCCGACTCGATCGCGAGCGGGGCCGCCCTGCAGGCAATCGCGTCCCACCTGGGTCTCGAATCCGATATCGTCTATCTCGGTGATATCGGCCACCAGGAAAATCGGGCGTTCGTCAATTTGCTCGGCATCGAACTCCTGCAGTGGGACGAGGTCGAAGAGCCAGCGGTGTACGATACCGTTGCACTCGTCGATCACGCCACCACCGAAGAGATGGAACTCGAGGTCGACATCCTGATCGATCACTACGAACCGGACGAGGAGTTCGAACCCCGATTCACCGATATCCGGCCGAACATGTCCTCGACGTCGACGATCATGACGAAGTACATCCAGGAGTTCGACATGAACGTCTCCGAGGAGGTCGCCACGGCTCTCCTCTACGGCATCCGCGCCGAGACGCTCGATTTCAAGCGCGACACGACGCCCGCCGACCTCACCGCTGCCGCGTATCTGTACCCCTTCGCCAACCACGACACACTCGAGCAGGTCGAATCGCCGTCGATGTCACCCGAAACGCTCGACGTGCTCGCCGAGGCCATCGCCAACCGGGACGTCTCGGGGAGTCACCTCGTCTCCAACGCGGGGTTCGTTCGCGACCGTGAGGCACTGATGCAGGCCGCGAGCCACCTGTTGAACCTCGAGGGCGTCACGACGACGGCCGTGTTCGGGATCGCCGAGGAGACGATCTTCCTCGCGGCCCGTTCGAAGGACATCCGAATGAACATCGGGAGCGTGCTGGCCGACGCCTACGGCGAAATCGGTGATACGGCCGGCCACTCCACCCAGGCAAGTGCAGAGATTCCACTCGGGATCTTTACGGGGATCGACATCTCCGAGGACACACGGGAAACGCTCCTCATGCTCGCCGAAGAAGCGGTGAAGCGAACCCTGTTCGACGCGATGGGCGTCGAAGGTGAAGGGTCGAACGGCAGTTAAAACGGGTTACGCAACGAGCTCTTCTTCTTCCTCGTCCGGTTCTTTGACCCGCTCGACGACGTCGGTGACGAGGATTACGTCACCGACCGCGCGCACCCACCGGTACGGAACGATGACACCGCGAGCGGTGGTGACGTCGTTGCCAAAGAGGGTGTAGTTGAGGTTGCCGAGCGCCAATCCGGTGACGGCTTCGCCACCGACGTTCAGTCTGAGGTCTTCGACTTCGCCGACGAAGACGCCGTTGTTCGAGTAGACCTCGCGGCCGACGAGCGAGGTGATCTCCTGTGGTGTGTCGTCCATGGTACCGACCATGTAGGGCTCACTCTTAATTGTTAGTCAGACGGTCGCGGGTCACGACGGACGTCGACCTGGCCGATAGCGAGGTCGATACGTGGATCCAAGTCGCCATCGCAACGCCGTCCCAGTTCCGAACGACTTTGGAACCCGACTCGAATGGCCAGGTATGACCGCCCTACTCGAGCAGATCCGCCCCGTCGCTCGGTCGTATTTCGACGGCGACGTCGCGCCAGCACACGATTGGCACCACGTCGAGCGCGTCGAAACCAACGCTCGTCGACTCGTCGTCGAACGCACAGCCAGCCAACCGAACCCCGTCGACGAACAGGTGCTGTTTCCGGCCGTCCTCCTCCACGATATCGGTCGACCGGGCGAAGATCAGGGCGTCGTCGACGATCACGCCGAGTGGGGCGCCCAGGAAGCCACCGCTATCCTCGAGGCGTTCGACCTCACCGAGGAATCGATCGACGAAATCGCCCACTGCATTCAGGCGCATCGGTTTTCGAACGACGTCGAACCGAACACCCTCGAGGCCCGACTGCTGTCGGACGCCGATAACCTCGACGCCCTCGGTGCGATCGGAATCGCCCGCGTCTTCTCCTACGGCGGCGAACGTGGGACGACGATCTACGATCCCTCGTGTCCGCCCGCCAAAGACGAATCGCGAGCCGGTGAGACCAGCGTCAACCACTTTCACAAGAAGATTCGACGGCTTCCCGACCGGATGTACACCCAGGCGGGTCGATTGCTCGCCGAGGAACGACTGGCGGTCGTCGACTCGTACCTCGAGTCACTCGCGGACGAGGTCGGAGCCGATGAATCGGTGGCGGCGTTCCCTCCACGCCAGTAATCGGAGGCGCTCGTGCTCGAGACACGACCAATGCGAGGACGTGGAACAATTCCACTGTCAGTTCGCCCTCCCGAACACGGCTCCCTCGTTCCGATATCAGACGCAATCGGCAGGTGAGCGCTCGAGGAGGGTTCGAACGTCCGTCCTGATGTGTTTTCTCACCGCCCGTTCGCCATCTTCGGGGACGTCCAGGTGGTGGAAGTCGTTCATAATTCGAACCATCGCCATCGCCGTATAGACTGGTGTGGGAGTCGACACCGCCTCGACGCGATCCGGCGCGACGGCCTGATACCCCAAACGCATCGCCGCTCGAACCAGCGACCGTCGATCGGAAACGTCCGGCAATCCCGCCAGGAAGGCGCCACTGTAGAGGTAGACGGCGAACTCGAAGTCGTAGGCCGCTGGCACAGCGAGGGTGTACCCCCAGTCGAGCATGGCGGTTATCTCGCCCGTCTCTGGATCGATCAGGAGGTTGTGTAACCCGTGGTCGTTGCGGCCGAGGACGGGGTCGAACGGGCCCTCAAGGGAGTCGATGCCACGCTCGAACCAGCGCGACAGGTCGGCCGTGAGGTCGGAGAACTGTGAGTCAGCGTGGCGCTCGAGTGCCTGGTCGACCCGTTCTCGGAAGTAGGTCGGCCACGCTGCTCGGGGTTTCCCGACGGTCAGGATCTCCGGGTCGCCGTCGGGTTGCTCACCGCACAGCTCCGGGCCGTCGTGGCGAACGTGGCCGAAGGCGTCGACCGCCGGGAGCGAGTGTAATTCGGCCAGGTACTGTCCCGTCTCCCGGGCGAGCCGGCCGAGCGCGTCGTCATCGAGTCGACCCACGCGCTCGTAGGCGACGTCTTCCCCGGGACGGGCGTGCATGAGGTACGCAGGAGTCGGGAGGGTTTCGTGGTCGTCGACGATGCCGACGACCTCGGGGACGGGGATCGACGTGTGTGTCTCGAGAACCGCCTGCAGTCGCGCTTCGGTCGGAATCGCCCAGTCTCGCCCGTCAGGGGAGGCCTTGACGTACAGCGTTCGGGTCGACTCGCCGTCGCTCGTCTCGACCCGATAGACCGAACAGAATCCCCGTTCTACTGGCGTCGCCTCACGAACCGTCCACGTCGGTTCGATAGTCCGAACCAACGCCTCGAGGTCTGAGTTCGAGAGCACTCTGGAGTCGGGAACGTCGTCCATATGGCAGACGACTCACGTGGTTCCCTAAAGGGTGCGGGTGCAGGTGCGGGCGGGTGCCATGCCGCGCTTGCGGGCGGTCGACGTCGACCCGCAGGGTATAGGAAGGGGGTACACCGATATCGATCCACCTCGAGACGCATCACTCACCACTCACCATGCACCACTCACCATGAACCATTACGACCTCTCACACCCGCTCGAGACCGGCGTGACGGGCTATCCCGACGATCCACCAGTCGACATCGAACGAGTCGCGACGGTGGTCGACGACGGCTACGCCGTCTCGCGACTGGCGTTCGGCTCTCACGCTGGCACGCACGTCGATGCCCCGGCACACATGCTGGCGGACGGCCCGACGCTCGATGACTTCGATCTCGATACCTTCCACTTTCGGGCTGTGGTCGCCGACTGTCGCCCGCTCGAGGCCCGAGAACCGATCGGCGGGGCCGACCTCGAGACCGCCGTGGGCACAGACACGACCGACGTCGATCTCTGCATCTGTCGAACCGGCTGGGACGCCCACTGGGGAACTGATCGCTATCTCGAGCATCCGTATCTGACAGCCGACGCCGCCGATTGGCTGCTCGAACGCGGCCTCCACGTTGGGATCGACGCGTTGAACGTCGATCCGACGCCGGCACCGACGTCGACCGACGCTGCGATCCCCACAGACGACGAGCCGACGGACTACCCGTTTCACCTGGCGATGTTCGCCGAGGAACGACTCCTCCTCGAGAACCTCCGGAATCTCGAGGTGCTTCCGACGGATCGATCGTTCACCGTCCACGCCTACCCTGTCTCCATCGCGAACGCGGACGCGTCGCCCGTTCGAGCGGTTGCCATCCTCGAGTGAGTCGCCCGATGCGCGCCGATTCGTCGTACCGGCACAGCGACGTTCACCTCAATCACGGAATCCTTTTCTCCCGTTCGTTCCTTCGTTCCGATACATGATTCCGTCGTCGGTCGTCATCACGGTAGTCGGTCTCGCAGTGATCGGACTCATCACTGCATACGTCTACCGCGACGCGACTCGCCTCCAGTTTCGACGACCGTGGTTGTGGGCTGCCTTCATCGCGACCACGATGCTCTCGGGACTCGTGTTGTACGTGGCCGTCGAGACGGTGCCGATTCCGGGCCTGCTCGTTCTCGTCCTCGTCGGCATCGTGTTCTACCTGTTCGAGCGCGACGACGCCATCCACGGTAACGACGAGGCCGATCCACACGAATTGCCGGGCCAGCCAGGGTCGCTTGGCGACTCGAAGATGCCAGTGGAGCGTACTGACGATGACGCCGAACCGACCGCATCCGGGTCGAAAACGGACGCTGAAGAGCATTGAGGGACTCGAACCACGGTGTGTATCCCGAGTTTTGTGGACATTCTGTGCCGGTAAAATCCTCCGATCGCGACAGAATCGGTGTACCGAATGGAGAAAAGGGATACACCAGAGTGATCGAACTCGTTTCGATTCAAATGTGCTGAATCAGCCGCCTGGGGAATGTGCTACTCGATCGTGCGGTTATGTCGGGCATTCATTTCCGCACAAGATCACTCCGCTGCATCAATCGTCATCCTCACCGCGGATCGACACGACTGTCAGGGTGAACGCACTGATTCCAAGTATCCGCGTCATCGGGATCACCCACGATTTCACAGTGATGTCGTCCGGGTTCTCGTAGGCGAGTGACAACCCAAAATCCAGGTACCGACGCGGGACGACCGCTGCGGCTGATCCGAACAGACCGAATACCACGCCTACGACACCCGAGAGGAAGCCAGTCCGGCGGACGAGGAGGAGGTACCCGATCCCTTCGAGGCGGGCTATCGGGATTGTCCATCCGCGGAGTATGGCGCCCTCTGGGTTTTCGAACGCTACGGCCTCAGCAGTTTTGACGATTCTGCGTGGAGTCGATACCATGAGGAGAGCGATGATCGCCAGCAGCGTTCGAAGCATACTGCCCCGTCCCGGGCCATCGAAATAAGTGTATATTTGCGGACGTGTAGGAGTGTTCATGAACCGACGTTAATACATCTCGATCTCTGGTGGATCACCCAATTCGGCTTATCGTAGGCTCTGTTGAAATACTTAGGAAGTGATACATTCTGACCGGGTGTGGTCAGTACAGGTCGAACAAATACCATCCGTGAAATCATGATGGATGAAATACTTATCAACACACGCACGAATATTCTAATAGATGTCAACTGCTGCCCAACCCCCTTCCAATCACGAGCGGAAAACGATATTAGGCACCATAGTACACCCCTTAGGATTGTTCACTGGGTTCATTGGCGCTGGTTTAGTGTACCTTGTGACGGAAGACAAATTCACAAAGGAGAACGCAAGAAACGCTTTGAATTGGCAGATTTCATTCACAATCATTTTTATTGTATTCATGGTTATAACGGGTTAGACACCTTCTATAGTGTCTTAATTGGTGGTCTCGGCATGGTCATATTCTTCTTTATACTAAATCCTACATTTTGTGTATGGGCTACGGTCAAAGCAAATAATGGGGACGCGTGGAAATACCCAATTGTCCCAGAATTGGTCGAAGAACAGTAAGCAGGTGTTCAGTAGGCAGTTTTCAGTGGCCAGCTGTTTCAGACAAGAACGTGTCCGAAGAATTGGATTTCAACAGACTCGCTTATCGTATTACTCGAGGAATGTGACGTATAGAACCTCTGCATCGGCCAGTCAAACACACCTCGAGTCCACCATGTCACTGCGCAACATTCCGACCATGAATTCAGCATGCGGTATTCGAATCAGTCGATTCCTGTCAGATGAGCGTGACCGACTCAGAGAGTAAGTTCAGAACCGGTCTCCGCGCGAGCGTAGCGAGTTCGCTTCCCGGATGGCGAGGCCGAAGGCCGAGCACTCCGCGTTTTTTCATCGAAGTGTTCCCGCTGTGTACACAGCATGAGTTGTTCGAACTCCACAACCTCTGTCAGCAATGCTGTGACCGGCACAGAGATCGGATTCACCATACCGGATGCGTTTATTCCGTCTGGCCGTGGTATACGCGATCGAGACAGACGTGAATCGATCGAGACCAGATTGCAATTCAGCAGCACGAAGCTACTCGTCGGTGAGTTCTGGATACGCTACTTCCCACAGATGATCGTCGAGGTCGGCGAAATACCCGGAATATCCGCCCCAAAAGACGTCCTGGGCTGGCTTCACGATTTGACCACCCGCCGCTTCGGCTTCCACAAGAACCGATTCGACCTCGTCCTTGCTGGGAACGTTGTGCGCCAGTGTAACTCCGGAAAATCCACTTCCGTCGTCGGACACGGTTGCATCCTCCGCAAGGAGGTCTCTCGGGTAGAGTGAAAGCCACGCTCCCTCGAGTTCGAAGAATGCGACATCACTCTCTTCCTCACGGTCTTGCATCGGGAAACCAAGGCCGTCCCGATAGAAATTGATCGACTTGTCGATGTCTTCGACACCGAGGGTGACGAGTGTGATTCTGGGTTTCATCAGTCGAAAGGAGTTCCGATCGGGCGATAAACATTCGGCCTGTACCGAGCGTTTGACGTTCCACGAGTATCGCGCCGCCGTACGTGCCACATTCGCGCCCCGTATCCAGCACTGCTCCGCCTCACACGCACTGGAAACGGGTTTCAATACAGCAGATCCTCCTCGTACCCGAGTTATTATTTGCTCCACGTACGTTTCGGATCTATGGCACCGATAGCGGTTCACGATCTCTCGAAGTATTACGGCGACATACGAGGGATCCACGACCTGTCGTTTACGGTGAACGAAGGCGAGGTATTCGGGTTCCTCGGGCCGAACGGGGCAGGCAAGACGACGACGATCCGGACGTTGCTCGGGTTGATGTCCCCCACGTCCGGCTCGGCTACGGTGCTCGGGGCGGACATCCAGAACGAGGCCGAATTAATCGAGGCAAAACGGAACATCGGCTACTTGCCCGATCACCTCGGGTTCAACGAGGAAATGACCGGTACCCAGATCCTCGAGTATCACGCCGCCGTCAAAGGTGATGCCCGCCGGGAAGAGCTTCTGGAACTGTTTACACCGCCGCTCGACCGACCGGTCAGGGGCTATTCCAGTGGTAACAAGCGGATGCTCGGCATCATCCAGGCGTTCATGCACGATCCGGATCTCGTGATCCTCGACGAGCCGACGTCCGGGCTGGATCCGCTCAAACAAGAGCAGTTCAACGAGTTTATTCGCGAGGAACGAGCGCGAGGAACGACGATTTTCTTTTCGTCGCACATCTTGAGCGAGGTCAGACAGATCTGTGACCGCGTCGGCATCGTTCGAGAGGGGACACTGGTCGAACTCGAGGAGGTCGAAACCCTGCTCAAGCGCAGCGGAAAACAGGTTGGGATCCAGACGACCCCGGACGGGAAGGACGAACTCGAAGCCCTCGAGGGAGTCGTCGACGTTCATCACTTCGACGAACGAATGCAATTCATCTATACCGGCGATTACAACGAGCTGTTTCGCGTATTGTCCAACCACGACGTTCTCGAGGCCGACATAAGCGAGCCGCCGCTCGAGGACATCTTCCTGCACTATTACGGAGAGAAATCCGGAGACGTGGAGGGTGAGCTCGATGTTTGAAACGACGCGGTTCGAGGCCAGCCGACGGCTCCGGGGGACGGGCATTCTGGCCGTCGGTTTGAGCCTCTATTCGGCGTTCATCGTCTGGTACTTCACCGTCTGGGAGGGTGCTGATATCGAAGCGATGTTCGAAGAGGACGTCCCGCCGGCGATGATCGAGGCGTTCGGCATCGAAGCGCTGGGGACGATCGAAGGGTTCCTCGGCGGACAAATCTATACGTTCCTCTGGTTGCTCGGACTCGGCATCTACTTCGCGTACGCCGGAGCAGGCCTCGTTGCGAACGATATCGAACAGGGGCGGATGGATCTCCTCGGCGTGTTCCCGATTTCTCGGGCACGGCTGCTCGGTGAGAAGTTCAGCGCGTTGCTCGTCCCGATGCTGGGATTGAATCTCGTCGTCGGGATCGTGATCTACGGCCTGGTGTTCGCCATCGGTGAGTCGATCGACCCCGTCCACTTGACGCTCGTACACGTGTTGTCGATCCCGTATTTCCTCGTCTGTGCGTCACTCGGGATGATTCTCTCGGTCGTCGTCGATCGCGGGAGTATCGCGGAACGAGCCGCGATCGGACTGCTCTTTCTGTTCTGGTTGGGGGAATCTGTCGTCAGTGGGGCAGGCGATTTCAGCTGGCTCGCCTACCTCAGTCCGACCCAGTACTACGAACCGACGCCGATCGTCATCGACGGGACGTTCGACCCGGTCGACTCGGTGATTCTCCTGGGTGCGTTCGTGGCGCTACAGGCTCTCGGTATCCTGTTATTCAAACGGCGTGATCTCTGAGACGCGATCGTGTAAGGGCACCGGTGAGACCACTACAGGTCGACCATCATCGGAAGCGACGACAGAGACCGAATGGTGGTGGATCACTGGTAAATCCCGGTTGGTATCACCCACGAAACCATGTTTGACCGCCTCGAGTCCCGGTGTCGAACGCTCCCGCCACATCTTTGCCCGCCCGAGCCGTACGCTCGGACATGACACTGTCACGAGCAACGTTCGGCGGTGGCTGTTTCTGGTGTATCGAAGCCGCGTTCAAGGAACTCGAGGGAATCGACTCCGTAACCTCGGGCTACGCCGGCGGTCACGTCGACGATCCCAGTTACGAGGCCGTCTGCACCGGCGAGACGGGACACGCCGAAGTCGTCCAGCTCGAGTACGATCCCGACACGATCAGCTACGACGAACTCCTCGAGATCTTCTTTACGGTGCACGATCCGACGCAGCTGAACCGCCAGGGCCCCGACGTGGGGAGCCAGTATCGATCCGCGATTTTCACCCACGACGATACTCAGCACGACCTCGCGACGGCGTTCCTCGACGAACTCGAGGCTGCCGACGTCTACGACGACGATGTCGTCACCGAGGTCGAGGCCCTGGAGACGTTTTACCGGGCCGAGGAGTACCACCAGGACTACTTCGAAAAGAACCCGACCGACGCCTACTGTCGGATGCACGCTGCACCGAAAATCGACAAAGTTCGGGAACGGTTTACCGATCGACTGACGGAGCCGTCGACGTAGTCGCCCCGGGAGCCGACCGCCGATCCGCGTTCGAACCACCCGGTTTCGCCCAAGTCCGTCGGTCTTCGTCCCACCATCCAGTCGCTGTGAGCGCACGACGGGTTGGCCGTGAAATGGCCGCGAGCTATTAGTACCCGTCCACGAACACGATAGATACGACCGATCAATGGACGAGGTGCTCACGAGTCGAGACCGCCTGCTCGAAGTACTCATCGAGCAGCCGCACACGAAACCCGAACTCGTCGACGCGCTCTCGATTTCCCGATCGACGGTCGACCGGGGAATCACGGCATTGCTCGAATCGGGGTGTGCCGACCAGCAAGAGTCCGTCTATCGGGCGACCGAGAAAGGGCGACTCGCCATGGAGGCACGGAACCGCTACCTCGAGGATCTAGAACACCTCGAAGCGGCCGATCCGATTCTCGAGACGGTCTCACTGGAATCGGTCAGTATGCGCTTTCTTCGACACGCGACGGTCGATCTTCCCGACCCGCAGGCACCCTGGACGGCCCTCGAGCCGAGTATGCAGTTGGTTTACGAGGCTCGATCGCTCGACGGGACGGCACCGGCGGTGTTCGACCAGTTCTTCGACGACATCGCGGATTCGATCGACAATGGCGGTCTCTCGACAGAGCTCGTTCTCGATGCGGCGCTGTTCGAGGCGATGTCCGATACGGAGCAGGTACGCCTCCGCGAGATCATCGAAGCGGGCGGTGGCCGACTGTTTACGACGGAACTCTCGGATTCGTACGCGATCTGGATCACGGAGAACGACGACCGAGTCGTCGCCGGTATCACCGTCTACTCCGAAACCGGGCTGACTGGCGTCGCACACGCCGACGATCCGGACGCAGTTGCCTGGGCTCGAGCCGAGTATGCGAAGCGACGAGACGACGCCACCCTCGTCTGGGACTATTCCTGAGACGGAAAATTCCGTCAGTGACTCCGTTACGTGGGTGTGAAACGGGTCGTGAAAGGGCGTTAGAATCAGCAATCCGTCCCCTCACAGGCACCACAGCGGACACTTCATTGTGACGGGGTTCGACTGTCCGCGTAATGACTTCACCTGGCGAATCGGCCGACGATACGGCTCGTGAGAACATTCTCGAGAACACCCCGGGAAAGGGCATCACGCCGGACGCCAATCCGATACGGGTGCAGGCACCCGACGAATTCGGTCTGGTACAGGTCTGGTGGGGTGACGGCAAGGGAAAAACGACGGCTGCTATGGGAATGGGGCTTCGCGCCGCCGGCAGTGGGTATCGCGTCCACATGCTCCAGTTCATGAAAGGCGGCGCATCGAGCGTCGAGGCGGTTCGGGGCGAGTACAACGCGATCGAAGCCCTCCCGGGGTTCAGTTACGAGAACCTCGGGCACTACGGCTGGCACGGCATGGCGGACGGGAGCGACGAAACGGATCACGAACGGGAGGCGCAGTCTGGTCTCGATCGGGCGCGCTCCCTGCTCGCTGGTGCCACTGATACCGACCTCACGACACCGCTAGCACTCGACGGTGACCCCGAGGACGGAGTGCACATGCTCATCCTCGACGAAATCCTGTACGCCGCGGATATGGGGCTCATCGATCCCGCAGACGTCCTCGAGGTGATTCGGTCGAAACCCGACGCCCTCGAACTCGTGTTGACCGGGAGTCACGGTGAACCAACCTACCTGCTTGAGGCGGCTGATCTCGTGACCGAGGTACGCAAGCAACGCCATCCGATCGATGCGGGCCAGCGAGCGCGGCGGGGAACGGAGTACTGATCGACGTTCACCAGCCAGCCACGCACGCATTGAGGGCGAGCACAGCCAGGGGCTGCCATCACCACGACGGTCTGGCAGCTGTCATTCTCGGGCACAATGGGCAGCACTGTTATTACACGACCGGCCCCACTCGCATTCGATGGCCGTACTACGGGCAACGAACCTCGAGAAATCGTTCGGCTCGGTCGAGGTGCTCTCGGGACTGTCGTTCGAGGTTGGTGCGGGCGAACTCTTCGGCGTTCTCGGACCGAACGGTGCCGGGAAGACGACGACGATCGCCATCCTCACCGGACAGCTCACCCCGGACGCCGGGGACGCGTCCGTCCTCGGCACCGATCCAACGAGCGAACCGGTTCGTACCCGCTCACGGGTCGGGATTCTACCCGAACAGCAGCCACCGCCGAGCTTTCTCACCCCGCGAGAGTACCTCGAGTTCGTCGGCTCGATTCGGTCGATGGAACCCGAGAGCGTCCACGACCGGCTCGAGACCTGGGCGACCCGACTCGGGTTTCAGGAAAAACTGGACACGCTACACACCGATCTCTCGCGAGGGCAACAACAGAAGGTGATGATCAGCCAGGCGTTCCTCCACGAGCCCGAACTCGTCTTCATCGACGAGCCGCTGGTGAACCTCGATCCGCTGGCTCAGGAACAGGTGACGGCGTTCCTCCGTCAGTACGTCGACCGGGGGAACACCATCGTCGTCTCGACGCACAACATCGACGTCGCAGCAGGAATGTGTACACGGGTGGGAATCGTCGTCGATGGCACCTGTCGCATCGTCGGTCAGAATACCGACGAGGCAGTCGAGCTCCGAAAGCAATTTCTCGAGGCCGTCGAGACGTCCGATGACAAAAATGGAGCGTCGCTCGAGGGGGCGGTTGCCAGTGCAGAGTACCGATGACTGGGCGCTTGCACGCGAGCCGGATCCGGGTGGCCGACCACCGAGACTGGATTCTCTTCCACACGCTTCTCCGTGAGGAGTGGCGTCTGCACGTCCGGCTGTTCGGCGGCCGTCGATTCTACGTGTTTCCACTCGTGGTCGCCCTCCTCGTTGGATTGGCTGCGACGGTGCTGACCCACAGCGGCTACTCGACTGGGCGGCTCTACGGGGGACTGACCGTCACTGTGGTCGCCTTCGGTCTCTACAGCGGCACGGCCGCCTTCGCTGGCTCGGACATGCTCGAAAACGTGTTCGGCGAACTGTCGCTCGTTCTCGGCACCTCGAGTACGCTCCCGCTCTCACGGCGTCGCCTCCTCGGGCACTTCCTGATCAAAGACGCCCTCTTTTATGGGCTCACGATCGTCGGCCCGCTCTCGCTCGCGGTCGTCCCGCTCGAGGGGGTCTCGGTGTGGACGCCACTCGATGTCGTGATCGCGTGGCTCTCGCTCTTCGGGTACTTCCTGGCCGGCATGGCAGTGACCGTCCTGCTCATCGCGCTGGGAACCCGTGGTCTCTCGGCACGCCACGTCGTCGCTGGGGTGCTGGTGGTCGTCGCGGGCTGGTGGCTCATCGAACCGAGTGTCTCCGTTCCGTCCGTGACGGCGCTTGCGGGATCGACGTGGATCGTGCCCGTCGTGTACGCAGTCGCAATCGTCACCTGCGCGTTCGCAATGCGGGTGTACGATCCGACGTACACCACGCCACCGCGGACGTACCGCCAACAGTTTCGGCGGCTCGAGTCCCTGCCGGGGAGCGATCCACTGGTCGCGAAAACGCTCCTCGACCTCTCGCGCTCGAGCGGCGGGCTGTTCAAACCGATCGTGTCGGCGGCGATCATCCTCGCGGTAACCGCGTTCCTCGTCGGCGTCGTCCGCGAGCTAACCGGAATCGAACCGGCTCCCGGAATCTTCGTCGGGAGCGTCCTCGGCCTCTCGGCGTTTACGACGTACAACTGGCTGACCCAGTTCGACGCCGTCGAATCGTACCGCCCGTATCCCGTCTCCGTCGAGGCGGTCTTTCGGGCGAAGCGGATCGCCTTCTTCCTGGTCGGGATTCCGACGATGACCGTGGCGTATCTCGGTGCCGTCGTCTGGTTCCAGCCGTCGATACTGGACGCGTTCGTCGGATTCGTCCTCCTGATCGGGCTCGCCATCTACTACTACGGCCTCACCGTCTTCGTCGCCGGCTTCGACCCGAACGAATTCCTGTTCGACGGCGTCCGCTTTCTGACGTTCACGGTCGGCGTCTCGATAGTGCTCCTGCCGACGCTGATCGTCGGGTTTGCCTCGAATCCGGTGACCGTCTCGAGCGGTGCCATCCTGACTGGCGCTGGCGTCCTCGTCGGTACCTGTGGCTACTGGCTCGCGATCCGGGCCGGGAACCGCTGGGCACGCCGATACCGCGAGGGCTCCGTGTGAGCGATTCGGGGCCTCGAGACGCGTTTACTGGCACCGGCCGCCCCACATCGACACACCGAAGCCACTCGCCCGCGACCGTCCGGTGACGAATGACACGGACGATCCTCGTCGCCGGCACCGCGAGCCACGTCGGGAAGTCGACGGTCGCGGCCGGACTGTGTCGTGTCCTCGCCAATCGCGGCGTTGCCGTCGCGCCGTACAAGGCACAGAACATGAGCAACAACGCTCGCGTCGTCCCGCGAGTTCCTGACGAAGACTCGTCTCGTGCCATCGACGAGCGGTTCGAGGGAACGAACGACGCTGCGATCGGTGCGACGGAGGGCGACGGGACAGCCTGGGGCGAAATCGGCGTCTCGCAGTTCGTCCAGTGTCGGGCCGCTCGAGTCACCCCGACGACGGACGTCAACCCGGTGTTGCTCAAACCCTGCGGGGACGGCGAGAGCCAGCTGATCGTCCAGGGACTGGCCGTCGGCTCGTTCAGTGCCGGCTCCTATTACGACGATCGCTGGACGATGGCTCGAGCCGCCGCCGAACGATCCTATCACCGTCTTGCCGCCGAGTACGACGTGGTGATCGCCGAAGGGGCCGGAAGCATCGCCGAGATCAATCTCCACGATCGGGATCTGGCGAACGTCGAGACGGCACGGTTCGCCGACGCCGAGATCCTCCTCGTGGCCGACATCGAGCGCGGCGGTGTGTTCGCGAGCCTCTATGGCACCCTCGAACTCATGCCCGACGACCTCCGAGAACGGGTGTCTGGAGCGATCATTACGAAATTTCGGGGCGACGTATCCCTCCTCGAGCCCGGTATCCGCGACCTCGAGGAACGGACGGGCGTTCCGATACTGGGCGTCATCCCGGCAGCCGACCCCGGATTACCGGAGGAGGACAGCGTGAGCCTTCCCTCCACGGACAACAGAACCGTTCGTGGTGCCGATGACGGTGTTCCCGACGAGCAGTCGATTACGATCGCCGTTCCCCGATTTCCCCGGCTCTCGAACGCGACCGACCTCGACGCCCTCCGGGCCGAGCCCGGTGTTCGGCTCACGTACGTGCCACTCGAGGGGGCGGGCGACGGTGGCGAAAAGACTGATTCAGAATCCGGTCGACCGCAGCCGCCGTCGCTCGCGGACACCGACACCGTCGTCCTCCCCGGCAGCAAGAACACGGTCGACGACCTGCGGGCGGTGTACGCCGCTGGCTTCGATGTGGCGCTCGAGCAGTTCGACGGGCCGATCGTCGGCCTCTGTGGCGGCTATCAAATGCTCGGCACCCGGTTGTGTCACGTCGAGCGCGAGGAGACGGGCTCGAGCGAGGCGATGCCCAGTTCGGACGCCGACGCGACTACGGCTGGGTCGACCGAAACTGGCCGCGACATGCCAGGACTCGGATTGCTCCCCGTCGAAACCACGTTCGAGCCGACGAAGCACCTCGAACAGGTGACCGTCCCCATCGACGAAACGGCGTCACCGCTGCTGACAGGCGCTGCGGGAACGGCGACGGGCTACGAGATTCACGCTGGTCGAACACGCATCCTCGAGCCATCAGCTGTCAGTCACCCGCTCGGCCCGGAAAGCGCCGCTGCTGGCCTCGTACTCGGCACCTATCTCCACGGGCTCTTCGACAACGACGGCGTTCGGTCGGCGTTTCTGGACTGTGTTCGTCGTCGAGCGGGCGTTCCGTCTGTGGACAAACTCGAAACCCGTCGCTCGCACGCAGAGCGCGCTGGTCGGTTCAGTGCTCGAGCGGATTCACCGTACGATCGAGCTCGCGACCTCATCGACCACGTCGACCTCGAGGCGATCGAACTTGGGTGACGGGGAACGTCGTCACACCCTCCCCCGTCCCGCCGATCGTCCCGATAGAATCCGTGCCCACCCATACGTGCTCTACCGATTCATCTGACCCTGCATCGGTTCCGCTGAACCGACGGAGCCAAGAGGGATCCGTCGAAAGCACCGTCGACTACCGTGCCCGTTCGTCTCCTCCAGTACTCAGACGTCGAAAACGCCTGTGACGACCCGCCCCGCATCGGACGACTCGCGGCGGCCCTCGAGCACTTTCGTGACGACGAGACGATTCTCCTCGGTACCGGTGACAACACCGCCCCTGGCGTGTTGCCGCTGGTGACCGAGGGAAAACAGGCGCTTCGCTTCTACGAGGCGATCGACCCCGACGTCGAAACGTTCGGGAATCACGATTTCGATTTCGGGATCGATGCGACGCGTGAGATCGTTCGGAACTCGCCCCAGCAGTGGATCAGTGCCAACGTCAGGCGAAACGGCACCCCCTTCGCCCACGACGTCGGCGTCGAACCGTGGACGCTGCTCGAGCGAGCGGGAACCACCATCGGCATCACCGGCGTGACGACGCCGCGAACGGCGTCGTTGAACCCGATGGCAACCGACCTCTCGTTTCGCGATCCGATCGAGGCCACTCGGGAATCGATACCTGCGCTCCGGGACGCGGGTGCTGACTACGTGATCGTCTGTTCACACCTCGGGCGGGGCGACGATGCGCTTGCTCGAGCGGTCGATGCGGACGTGATCCTCGGCGGCCACATTCCGAGCGCGCGAAACGGGGTGATCGACGGAACGCTCCTCACCAGACCCGGCGACGGCGGCACGGCGGTCGTCGAGGTCGAACTTGGCGACGACGGCCCGACTGCGGCGATTCATCCGACGACCGAGTTCACTCCCGACCGTGACGTCGTCCGATCGTTCGAGGCACTCCAGTCGACGACGGGCCTCGACGAGGTTGTCGCCCACGTCGACGAGCCAATGGATCGGTCGGAGACGACGCTCTTCGGCGGTGAGAGCCGACTCGGAAACTTCGTCACCGACGCCTATCGCTGGAAGACCGGTGCCGACGTCGCCCTCCAGAACACTGGCGGGATCCGGACGGGGACGACGCTCGCGGGCGCAGTAACCGCCGCGGACGTGATCGGACTCGTTCCCTTCGACGAACCGGTTGCCGTCGCCGACGTGACTGGACGCCAACTTCAGCGCATCCTCTCGGAGGCTGCCGGCCTCGACCTGGGCTTTGCCGAACCGGACTGGTGGCACGGACAGGTCAGCGGCATGTCCCTCGAGTGGAACCCGACCGACCATACCGTCGGCGTTCGTCGGGTCAACGGCGAACCGCTCGACCCCGATGGCCGCTATCGACTCGCAACGTCCGATTACCTCTTCCACACCGACGACGAGTTTCCGTCGCTTCGGCCGGCCGACCGAGTCGAGAAGACCGCGGGTAGTCAGTACGACGTGTTACTCGAGTACGCCCACCACCGGGGGGTGGAAACGCCGCTCGAGGGGCGTATTCGACGAATTGATCGGTAGATGACCATGCTACAATTAATGTAGTTTATTGGTGTAAAGCGTATAGTCTTGGCCACCGAACGGTTGAGACGGACTGTCATTGCGGATTACCGTGATTGTCGACGCACACGGGCAACACCCGTGAAGCGACTCAGTCAGACCGGCCGTGAGCAGGAGATCGCGCGCACAGCGTGGAGCTAACGGCCAAAGCGGTAGGGTAGCATTGCACAGGAGTAGTCACGAGTGAAACGTTTACCAATACGGGGCGCGTTCCAACTGATGATGACGCTGGTCGTGGTGCCCGTTCGATATCCCCTGACGAATCACTCTCGCCGAACCCTCGAGGAGGCCATCGAGGTCGCTCGGGAGCGAGACGCGGCGTTGACTGTTCTTCATGTGAATCTCTACCAGAACGGGAAGAGCGTGACGCGGACGGATCTGAAAGACGCCGTCGAGCGCCAGTTCGGTCGCCTCGACAACACCCGATACGTGGTTCGACCCGGCTTCCTCGTCGAGGAGAGCATTCTGGACGAGGTCGCCGCCGAGGAAGCCGACGCCGTGGTCATCGGCAGCAAACAGGCCAGCCGATTGCGGCGCCTCTTTCGCCGGTTTACCGATAACCCGGATATCGAGGCCTATCTCAACAACCACCTCGAGTGCGACGTGATCACGGTGGAGCGGGCGATGGCCTGATAGTGATTCGTGGAACTGCGAGACGCTCGAGCGTGACCGTCTCCGCTCGAGCGCCTCAGAATCTCCAGGAATTGCTATGAGTTCGGATCGAGACCTCGAGTAACCCCGCCGATGCCCGCGGTTCGAGCCCACCAGTTTCTGGCGCGACGCCCACACTTTCGTCCCTCGCTCGAGCATCGTACTTCTCTCAGCGGCGTGCATTTGTCCTGATTGTCGGAGCGAACCGCCTGGAGAAACTGCTGGTGACCGCACCGACGGAGTTGGCGACCGCACCGATGGATTCAGGTGAGGAGATTACCGATCGTCGGCACCGATCTCTCCTTCGGCTTCGTGGTTCCCCGTCGTGTGGGCCACTTCCGTGCTCGGATCGACCCGTGCCACGTGTGCCGTCCCGCTCGTGTCGTCGAAGACGTGGTGACGGTGTGGGTACGCGAACTCGATGTCTTCGTCCTCGAATCGCTGGCGTACCCGCCGTTGGACGTCGGATTGAACGACCGTGAGTTTGTACGGGTGCTTGGCCCAGAATCGCAATTTGAGCAGGATGCCGTTGTCTCCGTACTCGACGATATCACAGGTCGGCGAGGCAGCGTATCGAGCGCTCCCGATCCGGATGTCGGGGCCGCCGGCGATCACGTTGTCGACGCTCCGGGCACCGCGCTCGGCCACCCGAATCGCCCGCTCGAGGTCGCTCTCGTAGGTGATCTCGAAAGAGACCTCGACCCGCGTCCGTTCGTCTTCCGCGGAGTAGTTGATCACGTCCCGTCGGTGGATCTCGGAGTTCGGGATGACGATGAACGTGTTCTCGAGGGTGAATATCTTCGTGTACCGGATCGTAATGTCCTCGACGAAGCCGCGGTGTCCCTCGTCGGCGACTTCGATCATGTCGCCGATTTCGAAGGGACGGTCGGCCAGGATGAACAGTCCGTTGATCAGGCTACCGATCAGCGGTGCGAGTACGATCGCGATCACCGCCGAGATGACGGTCACCGAGAGGAGAATTTCGGATCCGCCGAGTCCGAGCACGTTCGCGGCCACCAGCGCCGTCAGGGCGATGATCGTGATACGAACGCCGCGGAGTACCGTTCGGGTCACGCTCGGGCGCTCGATTTTCTGGGCGACCGTTCGACCGGTGAGCCTGACGGCGACCTTCGACAGATACCATCCGACGGCGAGTATTGCGAGCGCGAACGCCACGTCGATAAGTATCGACGGCACCACATCGGGGACGAGCGCGCGAACTTCCTCCCCGAGCACCGTCTGATTGCCGGATGTCGCGTTCTCGCTCATACCCCACTGTCTTTCGCACGGTGGTTAAGCGTTCTGACGGATACGATCGACTGACAACTGGATTCTGGAATCAGGTGCTACTCGGAGCATAATAAATGATTTAGCGCTCGCCTCGAATGACTCCTGTATGGCAACAGACGAACTTCGCTCGACCGTCGAGCGTGTGGGCGATCGGTTCAATCTCGGGGAGTACGAGATCGATGCCTACCTCACCGTCCTGGCGCACGGCCAGCTCACCGCGAGCGAGATCGCCGACCGAACCGACATTCCGCAACCGCGCGTGTACGACACCGTCCGCAGCCTGAGCGACCGCGGCCTGGTCGAACTCCGTGAATCCCGGCCCATGCAGATCGTTGCGATCGACCCAGGCGATGCCTTCGACGACGTCCAGGACGCCCTCGAGGAGATGGTCGATGAACTCGAGGCCCGGTACACCGCCCCGGCCAGGGAAACCGAGGCCGTCTCCCTGGTAAAATCCCGATCGACGATTCTTCGCTACCTCGAGCAGATCATCGAGCAGGCCGAGTACGAACTGGCGCTCTCGCTGACGCCGGATCTCCTGGATCGCTTCGAAGACCAACTTCGAGCCGCGACCGCCGATAACGTCAGCGTCGATCTGATCGTTACCCCTGCCTCGGACGCACCGTCACCCGAGGAGTTCGAGTACCGCTCGGTTTCCACGACGGCTCGAGCACGTCGGGGCATCACGACCCCGGTGATCGCCGTCGCCGACGGCAATTATTCGATCTACGCCACTCAGGACGCCCTCCGGGACGATCAGGATCGCTACGGCGTCATCTTCAACCGCTCGGCGCTTGGCTTTCTCGTCTCCGGCTTCTTCGGTACCGTCCTCTGGACGACCGCCGAAACGACGTTGGCGGAAAACGGGGAGGGTCGCCCCTACCCGCGAACCTACGCCTCGATCCGTCGTTGCGTGAAGGATCTCATGGAATCGGGAGGCGAGTTTTACGCGACGATCGAGGGACGCGACGTCGAACAGGGTGGCCCCCGAACCGTGCGTGGTCGTGTCACCGACGTCGCCTTCGAGCTGACCGAGGAGGTCGCCAGCCTGACGATCGAAACCGCCGACGGAACGGTCAGCATCGGTGGCCGCGTCGCCGCCCTCGAGGACGTGGAGGCTCACGAGATCCACATCGGTCGCCACGAACCGCCGACGCTCGAGTGAGTGGACGTCAGTTTTGCGTTACGCTGGCTTGAGTCTCGATGCCTGGTCGACGCGTTGAAACCGATCGAGTACCCATTGCCGTCCTCACCGTTCCGTGCTCAAGCGCCCACTAATCAGGAGACGTCTCGAGCGGGATCACCATCGGTACCCTCGAGGGTGCGCCACGTGGCCAACGAAATCGAACGTGGCCAGTTGGATCGGATCCACTATCAAAGAAGAAAATACTTGACTTGGCTGTCAGAAGGGCGCTGTATGGATCCGCGCATCCGCGAACACGCCAAAATCATCGTCAATCACTCCGTCGATGTCCAACGAGGCGACAACGTCCGCATCAGTGCCCCGCCGATCGCTCGCGACCTCGTGATCGCCCTCCACGAACTCCTCGGCGAACGAGGCGCCCACCCGTCGCTGTCGCTCCGAGACAGCGCCGCGACCCGTGCGTACCGACGGGCCGTCGATCCCGAGGATCTCGAGTGCCCGAGCCACATCCTCGCCGCGGCCGAGGAGACGGACGTCTTTATCGCGATTCGGGCCTCCGAGAACACCTACGAGACGAGCGACGTCGACCCCGCGGTGACCGTCGCCTACGGACAGGCCTACAAGCCGATTCAGGACGAGGTCATGGGCAAGCGCTGGGTGGGAACCCAGTTCCCCGCACCGGGGAACGCCCAGGACGCCGAGATGAGTACCGAGGCCTACGAGGAGTTCGTCTGGAACGCGATCACCAAAGATTGGGACGCCCAGCGAGAGTTCCAGCAGCAACTCGTCGAGATCCTCGATCCAGCGGAGACGGTTCGCCTCAAAAGCGGTGAGGAGACCGACCTGACGATGTCCATCGCGGGCAACCCGACGGTCAACGACTACGGCGAGAAGAACCTCCCCGGCGGCGAGGTCTTCACCGCGCCGGTTCCCGACAGCGTCGAGGGCGAGGTACTGTTCGACAAGCCGCTGATGGCCCAGGGTCGAGAGATCACGGGCGTGTCCCTCGAGTTCGAGAACGGCGAGGTCGTCGATCACGCCGCCGAGAAAAACGAGGACGTGCTGTCGACCGTCCTCGAGACCGATGACGGCGCCCGTCGCCTCGGCGAACTCGGTATCGGGATGAACCGGGACATCACCGAGTTTACCTACAACATGCTCTTCGACGAGAAGATGGGCGACACCGTCCACCTGGCCGTCGGCCGAGCCTACGAGGACACCGTCGGCGAGGTCAACGAGGTCAACGACAGCGCCGTCCACATGGACATGATCGTCGACATGAGCGAGGATTCGTTCATCGAGGTCGACGGGGAGGTCGTCCAGCGCGACGGCACGTTCCGGTTCGAGGATGGCTTCGAGGCCTGACCAGGGTCGTTTTTGGTGCAGATTTTTGCCGGGCGAATCGCGTGATTCCAGATAACGGTGCGTGGTACGAACGACGAGTCCACACGCTCGAGCTCGTGACTCGAGGCACACGGTTGGGATGTACGCCGGTCGCGACTACTCGGTCGGGCGCTCTAGACGACGTACCACGTACTGTCAGAGCCGTCGCATAAATTCGGGGAGGATTCCGCGCTCACCCGTAGCGCCACCGGCCGGTGTCGGTTCGACGCCAGGCCGGTCAACGCTAGACTCGTCGTCCGAGGTCGCTCCGTCGTCGCCCTCGGCGCCGGCATCGGATTCCGGCGATGTCTCGCCGTCCTCGAGGGTATCGGCGTCCGCCTCTGTCACGGCGGATTCGAACTCCTCGCTGGTTTCTGGGCCGAAGTAGTACGGTTCGATGGGATCCAGATACGCCATCAACTGCAGATTTGCATACCCTGCGACGACCAGCGTAATCGGGAAAATCACGTCCGGAAAGAGGATGACGAGGAAGATTGCCAGCGGTGAGTAGACGAAGTAGGCTGCAATTCGAAACCACGCGCCGACGTAGCCGTCGACGACGTAGGTATAGAGTCCGTACACGCCGATAACAACCCCGATATCGAGATAGAGTCCGACTGGCATCCAGACGCCACCCGCGAGCACTGTGTGGGTATACAGCGCAATCGCACCCGTCAGCACGGTCGCTCGATTGACGTAGGTCTCATCGAGTGCCATCCCGAAGACGAGGATACCCAGCTGTAACACTGGGGCGGCGATCCACCACGGCAACGATTCTACGATGAGTCCTGAGTACACGTCATCCTCCCTGGTCGCTCGTGTCCTCGAACGCATCCTCGAGGGTAAAGCGTTCGTGCCGTTTCGAGCCTCGAATCGAGACTCGAGCCGACAATGACCTATCAGATGATAGATCGGATCCGCAACAATAATGCTCTTGTAACAGCCTGGTTGAATGTATGGCCAAAGATACCGTCCGGTATCCCGACGATGTCGTCGAGGAAATCGACACACTCGTCGACGACGGTATGTTCGAGAGCAAATCGGAGTTCTACCGTTTCTCTGCGGAGTACGTACTGACGCTGCTCAATCCCGAACACGAGGTCGAGACGTTCAACTTCGACGAGATCAAAAACGAGTTGAACATCGACCAGCGGACACACGCCAACCCGGTCGGCACCGACGGCGGGACGTTCTTCCTCGATGCGATCATCACCGTCCGGAAGTTCGGCCTTCGTGGTAACTACGAGGACGCCGAACGGTTCATCGACACGCACTACGATCCGACCGACCAGGAGTGTCTCATCCTCGAGGAGTTGCTCGGTACGTATCGGGATGGGCCAAGCGTCTGACCGGTCGTTGCCACCGGTTTCGAGCGCTGCTGGAAGGATAGTCCTTTACCCACCGATTGTGTATCCGCGGCTATGCAATCCGTTGTGATCGACGACGGTCGGACGGTCTACGTGGCGGAGACCGACGGGGACATCGGCTCGAAGGGGCCGTTTCTGATCGCCTACGAGAGCCGCGACCGGGAGTCGCGCTACGGCTGGTTCTGTACGAACTGCGAGACGGTGGACACCGCGATGGATTCGATGGGGCGCATCCAGTGCAATCAGTGTGGCAACCTGCGGAAACCGACGGAGTGGGACGCCGCCCACGAGTGAGTTGTCTACTCGTGTCGCCCGAGTCGGATTCACACGGTCGAACTCGAGTGTGACGTCGACCACCCTCTGCTCGAACAGACGCCCATTTTGGAAGCATGTCCACAACGTTTGGATCCATGCAAATGTTTATCATGGTAACCGTTGTATCTGTAGTTGAATGGGCTCTGTTAACATGCGACTCGTCGAACAGGCCAGGTCGATTTTTGCAGAACTCGGCTACACAGTCGAGGGCAACGGGCCGGACTTCCGAGCAGAACGCGAGTGGAAGGTCGTTCACGTCAACGCCGTCTACGACATGGAGAACCTTCCGCGTGGCTCGGGACAGTTCCACTGTTTCGTCGCCCAACCCGAAGACGCAGACGAACTCGAGGAACGCCTCCACAGCCTCGATCCAACGTACGAGTGGGCGATTATCGTCGTCGACGGCGAGGAGTATCAGGTCGAACGGGCGCCGCCGGGGCCGACCGTAACCGCCTGATTACACGAATCCCTCGTTCACGATCCGGTTTTTTACCGCAGCGCCTTCCGACACGCAGCGACGCCACCCTCCGGATCGACGTCCGCACCGAGTGACTCGAGGGAGTCCCCAAGCGCCGTCACGACGAGGGACACGTTCTCGGGTCGGGCGGAGTAGCCCATGCAGCCAATGCGAAAGATCTCGCCCGCCAGGTCGCCGAGCCCGCTCGCAATCTCGAGGTCGTACTGCTCGAGCACGTCGGCACAGATCTCGCCGTCGTCGACACCGTCGGGGACGCGCACGGCGTTGAGACTCGGCAGCCAGTACTCCTCGGGGGCGTTCATCTCGAGCCCCATTCCTTCGACGCCTGCTTTGAGCGCGCCCGCGAGGCGACGGTGGCGCGCCCAACGGTTCTCGAGGCCCTCTTCCGCCACGAGCCGAAGGGCTTCCCGGATCGAGTACACGTTCGTGATCGGAGCCGTGTGGTGGTACGACCGGTCGTCACCCCAGTACCCCTCGAGCAGCGAGAGGTCGAGGTACCACGACCGGGACGGCTCCTCGCGGCCGAGCACCTTCTCCATCGCGTCGTCAGAGAGGGTGAGCGGACTGGCTCCCGGCGGGCAGGAGAGACACTTCTGCGGGCCGGAGTAGGCCACGTCGATTCCCCACTCGTCGACCTTCAGTTCGACGCCGCCGAGGGAGGTGACGGTGTCCGCGATGACCAGCGCGCCGTGGTCGTGGGCGGCCGCCGTCAGTTCGGAAACGTTCGGTTGCACGACGCCTGTACTGGTTTCGGCGTGAATGAACCCGAACACGTCGGGATCGTGCTCGGCCAGCGCGTCCGAAACGTCCGCTGGCTCGAGCGGTTCACCCCAGGGGGCGTCCACTTCGACGATCTCACCGCCCGCGCGACGAGCCATCTCGGCCATTCGGCCGCCGAAGTAGCCGTTCGTTGGAACGAGCATGGTATCACCCGGCTCGACGACGTTCCCGATTGCTGCCTCCATCGCCGCCGACCCCGTCCCTGAGACGGGAATCGTCCACTGATTATCCGTCTGGAAGGTGTACCGGAGCAGTTCCTGTACCTCGTTCATGATCTCGATGAACGATGGATCGAGGTGCCCAACGAGCGGGGTGCTCATTGCCCGCAGTACGCGGGGGTGCACGTCGCTCGGCCCAGGTCCCATCAACGTTCGAGTCGGTGGGGTCAGTTCGCCGACCGACGGTGCCGATCCACTCGAGTCGCCGCTAGCTGGTGGCATGCTACACTCTGAACCGGGAACCACCAAAAACGTTCACTCCGCGGCGAGCGATATGCTACTCTCACTGAGTGGTGAGATCGAACTGTCGAACGGTGATGTTCGATTCTGGGGGCGGGCAAGCGTTGAAGGGGCTAGAGGTCGTCGCCTCGAGCGATAGCAGGTGCTGATGGCACGCGAGTCGTGTGACTCCTACCCATGCCCAGTCGTCACCCTGCGAACTCGAATCCGTGCCCTTAAGTGCATGACCACGAAACGATTTTATCCGTAAGAAAAACCGATGCACCACCCCGCGCAAGTGCGGGTGGGAAGGGTCGATGCAGGCCGGCCGTCTACCGGCGTGCAGATGAGA
>JBKKHJ010000005.1:0-318262 GCA_046614605.1 Natrialbaceae archaeon A-CW3
CTCGGGGATGGTGAGTTTGACTTGGATGTTCCTGACCACCTCCGCCATGCTTCATTAGAAGGGACAGAACTATTTAATAATTAGTGTTTGGCAGCGTGGGGGAGTTGGCCGTCCTGTGAGGCGTGGTTGGACTCCCACGTGTCGGCTTCCTTCCCGAGGTCAAGCCTCGGGGTATCCGCCTCGACCGCTGATGAACGTCGAACTCGATTTAGAGACAATTCCGATCGTTGCACCCCAGTGGGTTCTCGCGTTTGGAACAGCCCTCGAGATACCTAATGCGGTTCGCCAACGCGCACATCAACTGTCTCGAATAGCGATGGATACCCAGATGAGTAGTGGGGCGAATCCTCGAGGCGTGGCGGCGGCCTGTCTGTATCTAGCTTCGACAGAGTTCGGATTAAGCCTCTCTCAAACGGAAATTGCGGCTGTGGCAGACGTCTCCACAGCGACACTCAGATCCCGACGAGATGATTTGCTCGAGATCGTTTGAAGTGGGGATTCCGTCTCGGGAAACGGTTTCGAGATATTCCTAGATGGACGTTTGCCGATATTCAGCGCTCTCACTCAACGAGCTATCTAGGTTGTGAACCAGGGCGAGAGTCTTTTGGTTACATTTTCTCCTAAAAGACTCGTGATCAGCTAGATGTCGAAGCCCCAGTTGAAGTCTCCCTTCCAGTTCGATCGCTCCCCGTGGAACACCGTGCGCCCTTCGTGGTGATTTCCTGACCACAACACCTTTCTGAGCGATGTGTTTGCGTCGCTCATCACGAGTTCCTCGAACGTTGAATGTTGAACACGGTGTTTTTCCCCGCCGTCGGCAAACCGTAGACTCGCCCCATCCGCGTTGATGGCACAGTCATCAAGAACGAAATTGTCGACGTCATTTCCTCGGCCATTGATATAGATGCCGTGGCGGTCGTTATCCGATTGCGATTCGAAGTCGAAATCGCAATTGTGGAATCGAACGTTCGACGACTGTACGTAGACACCATAATCGGATGACGATGGACTTGATCGGTCAGTGATTGAACACGAATTGAAGATCGTCGGGCTATCGTCATCGTCGTTGACCCGGATTATTCGGCCACCTTCACCCTGGTCGTTAATGTGGACGTCCGTGAACCGTGCGTGTCCGTCATGCGTACACCGAATAATCTCGGTCGGTATTTGAATGTTGTTTTGAACGTAGAGCTTCTCAACTACCTGTCCTCCGCCATTTTCTATCCACAGCCCACTCCACGGATGGGCGGGCTCTTCCGTCATAATGATCTTGCAATTCCGAACCATGTCATTTGCACCTATGCGAATGCCCGCACCGGCACAGTTGACGGCCGTACAGCCAGAAATGAGGTTCCGCCCATTACTGGTCGACATGTAGAATCCGTTGTCCGTGTAGCCGGTTACTTGACATCCTTCCCACACGTTCAATCCAGAATGGCTGGGCTCGGAGCTGTAGGCGATGGCGTGACCAACCTGATCAGCGTCGTGTTGGACGTCCCAATTGTTGAGATGACACGCTCTGATGAGGTTCGTTGACGTTGATTTGACCCCATCCACCATGATCGTATGGCGGTCGCCACCGTACTCTGGATGGAGCCTATTCCGAGAGCCACGCATGTTGACCCGCTCGATGAGGCCGAACCTGTGCGTGTACCACCGGCCGATACCCGTGTCGAAGTCTCCACGGATGTCGACCTGAAAGTCCTGCATGACGGTTCGCTGGGCGTGCGGAAGCGAATCGTCGATCGTCCCGACGGTCATCATCCGGTCGACGTCCTGATCGTTGATCCTCAACGTCGCCGAGGGGTTCCCCCTGATGCCGAAGAACTCGTGAGCCTCGAGGTGGATATTGTCTGTTTCGATGAGCCACGTCCCCGGGGGAACGATGTACATGTGGTTCCGGTTGCTCGGGCTGAACGACTGGTAGTGATCGTAAACCGCTTCCCAGAGGTCGTCCTCGTTCGGTTCAACCCCAAGGTCATCTTGTACGTTGATGATGTAGGGGTTCGTTCCTTCAGTATCGAGGTTGACCTGGACATTATTGTCATCCTCGAGTTCGGTTGCGGAGAGCGACGAACCGAAATCGAGATGGGAAATGTCATCGGTGACCTCTGTTCCCGAATCGGAGACGGAAATCCCCTCCCACGGGCTCTGGCTGCTCGAAGCTTGAGTCGTCCCTTTCGAACCCTCTGTGGTGTGTCCGACGAGACCGCCGCCCGCACCGAGGGCTGTCAGAGCACCTAAATACGATCGACGCGAGGTACCTTGTTCAGTTGGATCGTCCTGCTTTTTCTCCTGGTCAGAGCTCATTGCAATACTGAATGTGGTGGCTTACTGTAGTTACTAACTAGTCGGTATATTTGTTGAGAATATCTTCATAGTCGAACCCCGATGAACGACCAGATGTTATTCCAAAATTTATTGCCAACACCTATTCCATCCTACTGTTTTAGTCACCACAATCATTATCTCACCGACAACAATCTCCTCGAAATCCCAAACAGCGTCGAAGTGGTTGGTGAACGGTGAGAACCTGCGAATTTTCTATCGGTACCCAACCCGCAATGAGGGAATTCTTCATGCGTTAGCGCGAGAGGATGTCACAACAGACCATTTTCTGAGAGTATCCGTGTCTCACCAAATGGTACGGTAATCATCACGGTTGTTCCACTCGCTGACGATGCGATGGAGATCTCGCCGTCGTGGCGCTTCACGATCCAATACACGTGCCAGAGACCAAGTCCACTCCCGTGACTGAGTGGCGTTTCGACACCCTGTTGCAGCACTCGTTGTTCCTGCTCGGGTAATCCGGGGCCGTCATCCGCAACGTGAATCTCCACGGCGTTCGGTGTAGTCGTCACCGTGGCAGTAACAGTTGGTTCAGTTCCCGTATGTTTGGCCGCGTTGTCGAGGAGTTCGTGCAGTGCCGTCTCCAGTTGTGGCGAGACACGAACAGTCGTCGTAGCATTTCCTTCAATCGAAAATGAAGCATCAGGATAGTCGTCTGCGACCTGGGACAGGACATCTCGAACGAGTGACTCGATATCGAGTGCTTGCCGATCGAACGTCTGATCGTTCACTGTCTCGAGTTGCCGAGCCATCTCACTGACCGCTACTAAGTCGTCGACCGTGTTAATGATGGATTCAGTGTGGTAGTGTTGATGCGCTGGGAGCAGATCCTGAAGAATCTCAGTGTGACCCCGAACCACGGTTAGATCGTTTCGAAGGTTATGCCGGAGGACACGGCTGAGGACGCTAATGAGGCGGTCGCGTTCAGCGTCTCTCACTCGTTGGTATTCCCGCTCGAGCGAATGCCCGAGCATGTGCCCAATCAACTCGGTAAACATCAGTTCTTCTTCGGTGAATGGCTCTTCTCGTGGTTTAGAATCGACAAAACAAGCCGTTCCAAAGAGGTCGCCGTTGACATGAATCGGTACCCCGTGGTAACAATGAAGCCATGAGTTTCGAAGGCGGGATCATTTTCCCAGCCTTGCTCTGGAACATTATGGAGGGCAAGCGGGGACTTCTGCTGAATCGTTCGCCGACAGTACGTCGTGCCCAAATCGACCGTGAGGCCAGCCGGATACTCACCATCAGGTGGATCGGTACTCTTGAGAGATTCCCAGTAGTTTGTGGCGGTCTCTATTCGAGCAATATGGCCATTCTCGACGCCGAGATAGGCAGTACCGATTTCGAGAGCACGGCGAGCCTTAACGAGAAAATCGAGATCCCGATGCATGACGGCATACAGCTCTTTACGAGCCTCTTCAGCAGTGAGAGTAGCGTCAGGAGGAGTCATATTACTTCGTAACTATATTGTTCGAACATATTACCGCTTTGGCATTATATGATAGTTCGAGACCAGCATTTTAGGCTGTTGTATATTAGTTCACATGCAATATATCTTGGAATCACTGTGATGCATAGGGAATGCAAATCGCTCAGGACAGTAATGTGAAAGGCAATTGCGTACGAAGAGATTTGAATTAATGCATTATCGATCTGGGCAGTTTACACCGACCCGATCTCTGAATTCCGAGGGTTTCATCAGACCGAATGCAATCCGGCCTTGCCTCTGAGAACCAGGTGCTTTCAATTCAATCACAGGGATTGTACATTCGCCATCAACTGCATCCTCAGCAGTTAACGTTCGTTCATGAATCTCAGATTCTACCTCTTCGCTGAGGCCCACATACGTCAATTTGAACTCTGCTGGTTCGGATGACCACCTCGCACTTATCGTTTTCATGAAACGATCACCTCCCGGAACGTGCACAGTTCGGTCATAGATCTGATTATCATTTCGATCGATTACGAGACGGACTTTTCGCGAGTCACGGTGGTGATTCATGAAAAAGATATCACCCATAACCGATTAGCGTCCAAACATATCTGCTGTATTTGGGAATTTTCTACCTACATCTGTGTATCTTTAAGTTCCTGACTAAAACGAGCCATATGGCAAATCAGGGTACTCAATTACCGTCGATATTCGATGATTTGGATGTCGGCATTATCCTCTATCACCCACACACAGCGGATATACTCGACGTGAATAAGCATACAGAACGGCTATTTGGGTACTCTGCTTATCAACTCCAGGCGATGCAGGTTGATGAGTACACGGCACCGTCAACCCCGTTTACCCAGGAGGAGGTTGTTCACTTCATCCAAACGGCAGCCAGCGGAGAACAGCAGTTCTTTGAGTGGCAAATTGAACGCATCAACGGGGAATTCCGATGGACTCGCGTCTATCTCACAGAGACGACAATCGAGGGCTCACAGTATGTACTCGGTCAGATCAACGATATTACCGAATACAAGTCTCGAGAAAACCTGTTACAGTTGCTCACACGCGTGATCCGACACAATCTCCGGAACGATATGTCGATCCTGATCGGGTACGCCGAGCAACTGCGCACGGCAATTGAGGACGATCGACTCGAAGAAGAAGTGGAGACGATTCTGGATGTCGCAACCGAAGTCGGGAACCTTAGCAATGCTATCAAGGAAATCGAACAGGTCACAGACGCCGACGTGACTAAGCGCTATCCGAGAAATCTTCGCACCGTCGCTCGAGAGCACGTCGAAATAGCCCAAACTACGTATCCTGGCTGTGAGTTTACCGTCGACGCCTCGACGGACGTGTGGGTAACTGCTGATGAAGGGCTGACCTATGCACTCGATCACGCGATCAGAAATGCTGTCGAACACAATGATCGTGACACGCCAAAGGTCACCGTATCCGTCAATGACGACACCGAAAACGAATTAGGGCAGATCCAAATCGTAGATAATGGGCCACCAATTCCTGAGATGGAAATCAATGCAATCGATGAACGGATCAAGACATCCAGCACCTATCACGGCTCAGGGGTCGGTCTGTGGATCATGAAGTGGTGTGTTGATTCGTTGGGTGGGAAACTCACCTTCAAAGAGCGCTCACCTCGAGGGAACATCATCTGTTTTTCACTCCCCAAAACTGATCAGCGACGAGAGTAGCCCTTGTTTGGCGAGGCGTATAGTTTCGTTGTATACCCTTCGAGCTTCGAGAGGTGGCTCCAACGTCTTCAAGAGAAGTTTGCTGGTCATTTGATTCGGACGTCTATTAAATGTCCAATCTCGTGCGTCGGGGGATCATACTGAATATGGAATCCCGAGTTGTATGATCGCTCATGACACTCGGTGGTTCGTTCGACGGTGACTGTAACAGTTGGCAGACCATCCCATGGCGGAAGCACGTCTTCCTCACGACCCTCTTCGATTGCCTGTTCTGCTTCCTCCAAGGTCAGTTCAGAGAACTCATCCAACCACCATTTTCGGGAAGCGTTCACATCAACTACACAGTATTCAGGTGTCCCATCAACTGGTTCGGTGTACACATTCGAAGGGTCAATTCCCACCCGGTCAAGTTCCTCCATATCGATTTTTGCAAAGCATATGAGCGTCTCCCCCAGGTCTTCGACACTGGCACGCGCAATAGTCGCTTTCAGCGTTGCCTTGGGAAGCGTATCATGTCGGTAGGAAGAACCATTGTATTTCGACGTAGGGGCGCTCATCGGGCCATCGAACCGGAACACCACCTCACGCCCTTCGGCTTCACAGAGTGTTCGAACGAGTGAAACGATTCGTGCAGAATCGTTAGTTTCACCACTCACTATTCGGCCTCCTCGGTAGGTTCTGAGATTCGGACGACTTTCACGTCTGCTCCACGCCAACGTTTGGGGACGGTGACGTGGGCGCTGTTCCCGAACGGTTTGACTTCACCGTCGAGAACTTCCTCGCCGTCGATTTCAAATCGGTTCGCCATATTTTGTTTATACTTTATATATGCTTGGCTGTATCGGTGGTGTGTTATCAACGTGGGCGAGAAGCGGTCGAATCACACGATGTACATCATTAATTTCTCACCAGCAACATCAGAAGCACTTCTCAGTGCCTAGGCCTATTTTTGAATGCTGACTACTCTGCTGGCTGCTCAATGACCCTGGCAATCGTGATCAACGCATCAACCTCCACAGAGGGATCTTGTACTTGGATAGTCCTCTTCTCAGGGTTATACAGGACGAAGTCAGCCTCAGCTGTCTTTGGGAGGTGATGGTGTTCTAACTCCACTTCGAGATGTTCGATCTCGTCCCAGGAACTACTCTGAGTCGGTGGATCGTCTTCCCACGCATTAATCGTCTCAACGAGTTCTCGGATGGAAATTGAACCGTCTTGTTCGTGAAGGCAGTCGAGAACGTATCTTCGTCGTTTGTCACTTAAGATCTTAAACAGCGTATCCAGTGAGACCATACTATAGTGTAGACGAGGTGAGTATTAAATTGAACACCAATCAACATTTGTAAACCTCGTGGTTGTGAAGTGTGCGATTTTTTTGCAGCCGGGTGATTTTTGGAAGCCAATATTCGTCAAAAATACAGTGAGGAAACCGTCTCGCATACTTTTTGGCCGATAGAATAACGTCCCTCTGGCCAAGAGATTAGCTTGCGTGGGGCGGGGGAGACATCCTTAGCTCTGTCACACAGAGACCCCCCCATTTGACCAGCCATCGAATCCCCCACGTTTGACTCACCACCAACGTCAGAGGCACTTCACAGTGCCCTAGGCCCATCAAGGCCTTTTGCGAAACCGCTACTGCGTTCAGTAGGCCGATAAAAGTCACTCAGAAGTATCGACAACACTTGCACACTCACACACCAGGTCACGGACGTCATCAGCAGATCCCGCATCAATTGCAGCGATGAGTCCTTCGGTCTCCCCGTGGACGAAGTGGAGTTCTGTCGCACGATCGAAAAAGCGAACTGTCGCGAGTAGGCTTCCATGCTCGTACAACGATTCTTGGTGGGCTGCGTCGAGCGCCTCCAGTTTGTAGCCCCGGAATATTCGCTGAAGTTTACCAGGATCATATGATGAATCGACATCATCTCGAACGAACAGGAACTCACTCTCCTCGGGAGTATAGTAGCCGACGCTTCGGAGGGCTTCGGGGAGTTCTGCCTCGAGATACTCTATCAGTTCGGTCGCAGATTCTCTCACCATGATTGACCAAATCGGATGCCTATAGTTATAATCTTAAAGGTCATCTTCGGGCAATCGACTCACATGTTGTGGATTTTGAGATACGTTTCCGTAGCTGTCTCGGCGTTGGCAAAACTGTTAACCGCAAACGGAGTGAGCCACTATCATGAATTCAGGACATGTTGAAGGGATATTTATTGCCCCAGAAAGCGGCGACCCAATGGAATTCATCGACCATGGAGAAGTCATTGAAGGGAAGGGGTTACGTGGAGATCGCTACTTCAAAAAAGAAGGGCTATGGAATCTGCTTGATCAAGATCCCGATCGAGATGTGAAGGGTGCAAGCGATATCACGTTCATCGAAGCGGAAGCGCTCGAGGCCGTCGAACGAGACGCGGACATTCTGATTGACGATGGGGCCCATCGGAGGAACGTACGGACTCGAGATGTCCCGTTGAACCATCTCGTCGGAAAGCAATTCACGGTAGGCGATGTGACCTGTGAGGGCATCGAGCTGTGCGAACCGTGTGGATACATGCAGTCACTGATCGGTGAAGTGGGATTAAGTGATGCACTTGTTCATCGAGGCGGCCTGAATGCTCGAGTGGTTTCTTCCGGGACGATTTCGACTGGCGATGAAATCAGGTGGTGAGGATGGTCGAACTCAAACTCACTGATGACATGGCTGTCATCGTCGAATCTGGTAACGAGAAATCGTTTGCTTACACAGTGCTATCAAGCGGTGAAGAGATCGTCAGCTATGAAACCAGCGCTGACGTCCGAAAACCAGCCGGGAAAGTCGGCCTCAGAAACGTCATTCATCGACAAGTAACTGGGTTGGAAAAGCAATCCATCGAATCTGCATTGGATGAGGCCGTTCGAAAACACGAAGCCGATATTGGGACACTCGAGTGAGAAAAAGGGTATAGGGAGGACGGTCAACTGAGGGCGGAGCGAACCATTTGTCTCTCATTTCCTGAGTGGAACGTCTCCTCCTTCGCTTGCCAATTTTGTTAGCCCCCAAGGGGTGCGGGGCATCCCGATCATACCTCGCGTGAAAACTAGAATGTCGACAAATCCACTCTCGAGTCTCGAGTTTACCCGCCGAACGGCGAAACGCGCCCAGTACGAAGCCTTCGAGTACCAACTCACACCGGAGGGCGTGCTCGTGCGAAACGGCAGTCACGCCAATCCCGACGAACACGAATACCTCGTCACAGTCACAAACGGCGTGCCAACCCGGTGTGAGTGTCCTGCAGACGAACACTACAAAGGCGCTTGCAAACACCGAGTTGCGGTTGCGATTCGACGACCGATCATCCAGGCTGCGACCGAAAACCAACTCATCGCTGATGGGGGTCTACCTGTTGAGAGGAAGGACAGGGCTCAGGACGTGTCCTCAGGAGACGGGGGTCAGTCGTCGCCCGATAGCGAGTGTTGGTGTGAGACGTCCGAAGGCTCGTTCCCCTGCTGGGACTGTGTCCAAACTGGCCGGCGCTCACTCGAGGATTGCGAATGAGCGTCCTCGAGTGGTTCCAAACGAGGCGTGCTATTGCGACTGTCGTATACGAGTGTCGACACTGTGGAACGACTGTCTCCTCTCGGAATGAAGAGTGCCCTCACTGTGACTCGAACGACGTTGCCGTCTTCGAGATTGAGTGACTCGAGTGAGGCTGAGCAATTCCGTCCGATGAAGCTCAGAGTATTGAAATACTCGAGTCGATATACCCAGCCGAATCAACCGAATGTTCACCTATTCCAGAATAGCCTATTTTGAAATAGGCTATTTCAAAATAGGTTGACTAGTAGTATTAATTTGATTCGCAACGAGAAGGTGGACATGGATGTCTTCGTGAATCGTGAGGACGAAATTTCCCGCCTCCATGGGTGCTATGAGTCCGACAGGGCAGAGCTCGTCGTGATATTCGGACGACGTCGACTCGGAAAAACCAAACTTGTACAACATTCGTTGACCGAAAGCGATGATGCAATCATGTACCAGGCAACGGAGACGACTTCTCAAATTCAACTCGATGAGTTCGTTGACGTTGCATCTGAGGTATTTCCAGAAACCACCCGCATCAAACAGTCGTGGGAAGAGCTTCTTGCATACCTTTTTGAACAAAATGGGATCATCGTGCTGGATGAGTTTCCCTATTTGATTGAAGCCGATCCAAGCCTCCCATCGGTCATCCAACGGTTGTGGGATCAGCGTCTCCAAAACACAAATGGGACACTAATTCTGGTTGGATCGTCGATCAGTATAATGGAAGAAGCGACATTATTGGGGAACAGCCCATTGTATGGCCGTTTTACCGAGAAAATTGATCTCCGACAACTCTCTTTCTCTGATGCCCAGAAGTTCTACCCGGAAAACTACACCTCTGAGGAATGCATCTTCTCGTGGGGAATCTTCGGTGGTGTTCCGTACTATTTGGATGGGATCGACTTCGCCGCCGGCCTTGGTACAGTGATCACAGAATCAATTCTCTCCCAGAAGGGCTACCTCCACAATGAACCAGAGTTCGTTCTCCGGACTGAACTCACCGAACCAAACCGATATTTTGCTATTCTCAAAGCAATTGCTGCTGGCAACACATCGTCGAATGAGATCGCACAGACAGTAGGAATCGATGGGAAACAAATCTCAACATATACTCAACGACTAGAACAACTTCGCCTCATCGAACGGGAGGTTCCGATTACCGAGGAGAAAACACGATCACGTCGGGGTCGATATCGTATCCTTGATCCCCTCTTTCGCTTTTGGTTCAGATTTGTATACGGAAACGAAGATCGGTACGAGCGACTAAGAAGCCAGGCATACGAGGCCATTATCGAACCCGAGCTTCCGGACTTTGTCAGTCACAATTTCGAGACCGTGTGTCAGAACGCACTCCCTCGATTGTATCCGGATGAGATGTTCCTCGACATTGGGCGATGGTGGTATAGAGAGCACGAGGTTGACGTTGTAGGTTTCACGACAGAAGGGACAATGGTCGTTGGAGAATGTAAGTTTACCAACTCACCGCTCGATTACAGCGCGCTCATGTCGCTTGAAGACCACTCGAGCGAGATTCGATGGTCACCAGATGACGGTGGTGTCATCAACACACAATATGCACTGTTCACTCGAAGTGGGGCCACCCAGTCCGTTCGTGAGGCAGTCTCAGCACGTGACGATTTACAACTGTTCACTCTCGAGGACGTTGTTCAAAAACAAAACTCGTAGTCCGGTGATGTGGCTGCACTCTCGGGGTTTTCGAGTTCGTTGCAACGATCGTAGAAGGTCATACTCCAAATAATGATTATTTCAATAATGACCTATTGTCGCTCTCACAGAGGTAAGAGGCGGAAACAAACGACTTCAGTCGTGGGTAACTGACGAGAGAACTGAATCGAGCTTACTGAGGTCGAAGAATAACCACTTCTCATTGTCTTCTACCTCTTGTTCGAGTCCGTCGACAAAACCGGATTTCGAGAAAAGCGCGAACTGCTCGCTTCGGGTTTCCGGCCCCCACCGGACGTTTTCAGCTTTATTTCGGAGATTGTTGACGAGCGAGTACCCGACCGGTTCGTTCGTCCACTTGCATTCGGCGTACAGGATCCGGTCGTCCTTCGGTGCCAGGCCAACGATATCGATTTCGTGTTCGCCATACCACCAGCGGCCAACTTTGGAGTAGGGCTCGATTTCGTTACCTCGAATCGCCTCCCAGATGGCTTCCCGACAGATATCCTCAAACGTTGATGCTACGTGGTCAGGCAGATCTGGCAGAATAGTGCCTTCCAAGACGATGTCGGGCGCTTCCTCAATACTCGAGCGATTCGGCTCGACATATCGAAACCAGAAGCGTAGGAATTCGTCCGCGATATGATAGCGCGATCGCTTCGACTTCTTCCTTGATTCCGTGATGGGTACCTCACGATCGAGGAGGCGAAGCCGGCGGAGTGTCTGTAAGTATTTCGACAGTGGCCCAACGTCAATACCGGTTCCTCCCGAAATTTCATTCGGCGTTGTGTGCCCTAACGCGACCGCTTCGAGGATACTCATGTATCGCGAAGGATTTCGCAATTCAGTGCACAAGAGGAACTCCGGTTCGTTGTAAAGAATCCCCGTTGGAGACAGGATATGCGTTCGGATATTGTCAGCGAGTGGATCCTTATAATCAAAGCGAGTGAGATACATCGGCGTGCCACCGGTGACTGCGTACGATTGTATTGCCTCTTCCAAATCGTATGCAATCGCCTCTCGAGCTTGTTTGAACGAGAACGGCTGCAGATCTATTTGGCCCGTACGGCGGCCGTACAGTGGGCTCTTGTGACCGAGAACTTCCGATTCCATCGTGCTTACGCTCGAGCCACAGAGGACGAGCATCGAATCTGTGTCCTGGAGTCGTTCGTCGACAAACGACTGCACGTACGACGGAAGGGAGTCGTTTTCTTCGATCAGGTACGGAAATTCATCGATGACGATCACAATCTGTTCGTCAGCGATCACCTCTCCGAGATAGTCGAACGCATCGTCCCACCCATCGATTCGGGGGATGCGATCATCGAAGTAGTCGGCAACTTGCTCGATGAACTTCTCACGCTGGCGGTGTTCTGACTCTTGAGCAGCGAGGAAATAGATATGTGGTTGATCAGCACAAAAGGTTTTGAGCAATTCGGTCTTCCCGACGCGACGTCGGCCATACACCACATAAAACTCATAGTCCGATGATGCGGCTGCTGCCTCGAGGGCTTCGAGTTCGCTATCACGATCGTAGAAGGTCATACTCTAAATAATGATTATCGAGATAATGACTTAGGTGTTCCGCCTGTGAAGGAGCCAATATGCTGTACAGCTGTGGGAAGAACCGATGTGTTAACTCTTTATCGTCTCGGTTACTCATGTGCAGAAATATGATCGAGTGCGCAATATATTTTGTTTCGGTACAGAAGCGCTGTTTCTTGGGTGTCACACCATCTTTCTGAATTCGATAGTTTCCATCGGCTACGTTCTGACTGGCAATAAGACTCTCAGCCAAACATATCCTAATAATTGCACAGTTTAAAACTAGAAAGTTATTTAATCGACCTATGGATAGTGAACTTCACCACAAAATGAATGTGATCGCTGGTTATCTATGACTTTTTAGATGCGCGTTCGTGGCGCATCTCCCGGTCTGGATACCAGTAGAAACAGACGACGGAAGACAACAGTGTGATTTCACTCCGGTTTCGAGTCGGAGTAGCGCTTCTATCCCCTGTTTGTGCGTTCATTTGCTGGCGTGATAGCACCTATGCACTCTCCGGATCCCTCCGCAATCGACCTCGAACGAACCGATACCCAGACGACTGCCAGCACTCGAGTCACTCGGCAGGTGCTCACGGTAACAGCACTCCTTTCGCTCGTTGCCGTTGATCCTGTTCTCGCACAGGATAGCGTTGTCTGTGACGCTGAAGCCCTCCCCGGAATGATCTCTGGGTTCTTCCAGATAACGACCGCACTCGGGATCATGGGTCTGGTCGTTGTGTGGCAGGCTGACTCGCTCGTCGAGATGTTCACGATGAACGTCGATCAGAAACGCGATCTCAAACAGCACAAACAGACGGCGTTGAAGTCAGCCGTTATCCTGGTCGTGCTTGGGCCGCTGTACACCGTTGCTGGATCAGTGATGGGGCTTCCACTTGCAGAGTGTGTGAACCTCGTTCCGTGGTAAGACACCCTAGAGAGTAGTCCATGGCCCTCCCCGTTCGAACGATTACACTCGTCGCGATGCTGGTAGGTGTGGTCGTGCTCGTCAGTGTCGGCACGATCACCACTGCGAGTTCTAACCCTGAGTCGAACGCGATCAGCATCAGTCACGAGACACCACTGGATGAGAACGAGACGGCCACGCTGTGGTCAAAAGAGCCGAATGAGTGTCTCAGTAGTGCGGAATACGAAGAACGGTTTGGCACCACCCCAACGGCGATGCAGGAACTGGCTACCTGCACCGATATCACGTTCAGTGCTCCACTGGGTACCGCTGCACGGTGGACGAGCGCGGATTTCGAACACCTCGAGGCTGGTGACACCGATACATCCGTCTATCCGTCCCATGCAGAGCGAGTCGATTCGGTGGCGACCGCCGATGCACACGCGACTATCTTCGCTCTCACCCCATCGACGAAAACGCAGTTGGATCCGACCGATGCTGTCCATTACATCGCACCAGAAGGCGAACTCCGTGGCTTCGTCGATTATCGAGTTCGCCTCGAGCCGTCAGTCGTTCGTGAAAATCAGACCGTCGAACGGTCACTCGTGCGGAGTTCCATTGAGGAGGTTCGGTTGAAACGCGACGGGGAAGTGCACACCCGTATCGATGGAACGCACACGCCAGTGCTCGAGTACGATTTTGAGCGCGGTGGGTCGGCGACACTGACGCTCGAGGCGGATATCACGACCACTCTCGAGGAGGTGGTGACGATCACCAACGGAACCGAGCAAACTGAGCGGAGGGTGATCGAGGACGCAGTCACCGTCAGCCAGGATATCGACGTCGACGTGTACGATCTACGGGCATCGGTCTATCATGCCAGATATCCGGATGGAGACGCCGGCGTTGCGATCTATACCACCCAGCCGTGGCATGGCTACACGCTTTCGGCAGATGAGGATGTGGGCGTCCGCGGTATCTGGCGATACTACACCGCTCGAGATACGGACTGGGATGAACTCACCCGAGCGACGCAGAGTGGCCAGGAGACGGTCAATTCCACTGCACGACCGGTATTCGTCCACGCCTATCCGTCTGCGATTGGGCCTCGAGTCGAACCGATACGCGATGGCCCAGAAATCCTCGAGGTGTGGGGACGAGAGCGTGACTCTCCTGAACCCGCACTCCACGAGTACGTCGAGGTAGACGTGGTGTCTGGCACGTACACCGAATCCTCAGGCCTTGCCCTTCGGTATGATGCGATCGACCGAGAGGACATTGCTGTCGAGGGAATCGTCCGTGGCGTCACTGGGGAACTCATCGAACCTGATGGGGGTGGCGAACGAGAGATTCGAGAGAGCGAGCTTTCCATCGAACGCATCGACTCGAACGCCACTGAAGCAACGTTCCTGATCGAACTTCGAGACGTCGAAACGGGCTATCCGATCACGCTCGAGAACCTGGCGGATGACCCTCGATTGTCCATCATCGGGCAGGACGATCGAGCGGGCTACATCACCGTTGGTGAGCAGGTTGTTCGAACGGATCTTTCTGGCCGAGTCGAAGTCACGGTTACCCAGCCAGGCATCTACACCGCAACGTATCACCCAGGCTCGTGGCGGTCACACCAGCCAGCCTACCTCGGCGATACGGCAACCGACACGTGGCACCCCCTGGAAACGACCGCTGGATGGTTCACCCTCCTGGTTGACGTCATCCGGTACGCCCTCCCATTTGCTGTGGCCCTCTACGCTGCAACACGCATCGGAACCTTCCTGAAAATCAGAGACGATTCACTATGACGATAGAACAGCGGATTTGCCGACGCACTGCCCTCACTGGAGTAACAACCGGACTCGTAGCAGCCCTTGCAGGGTGTGCGAGTCGGAGTGATTCGGGAGATCAAGATGGTGACTCGGATACGAACATTGAGGACGAAGAGAGTGGCCCAATTCAGTCTATTACTCTCGAGGAGACACAGTTAGTCATCGACCTCGAGCGCGATGCAGCCACACGATTGAACGTCATCGATCCCGCTGGTGAGCTGTTTGCCCATCGAGTGATCGAAGCTGGTGTTACCCAGACGAAAATCGATCTTGGCGTTGAGTACATACCCGGTGCCTACGAGTTCATCGCACTCTCTGATGAGGAGACGGTGGGATCGGTAACGATGACCCTCGAGCCGAATCTCGAGTTTACCGATCTTCGACTGGCTCGAGATCATCCAGAGGAGATGTACGAGGGGGCAAACAGATTTGCCATGGAAGGCGATGCGATCGTCTATATTACCAATTCTGGGTCTGGGCCAACGGCAGTTACCGCCCTTCGTTTCAGAGGTGACGTTCCCCTCCCAACACACAGCAGTTACGATGAGGTTGGCGTCAGTGGTATCTATAATCTGGAGAGTGACTTTGGTGGCGACGCTGATACAGTCATAATTCCTTCAAAGGAAACGGTTCGCATTTACAGTAATACTGTTCCCTTCTCTCCGGCAAGAATATACAATCGGTGTGAAACTATCGGCGAGGAAGGGAAGTTTACCGTCGAGTTCACCTCAACACATCCGTCTGATGATGCTTCTATTGAGTACGGGATCGACTACTTCACTTCGGATGAGGATGACTGCCAATTTGAAATAGAGGTTGCTGCGTGATGCTTGCGTGGTCACTCTCTGATATAGGGATCAAGTGGTTCGAGGATGCAATTGACAAGCTCATCGAATGGTTTCACGAGGGGCTTACAGAGGGATACGATGCCGTCACTGCACAGATATTTGGAACCACTACCCCAGAAACCGATGGGGCATTCGTATTTGGTCAACCGACGAACGCGCCCTGGGAGCAGATCTACGGGTCACTTGTGACCGGCGACATTATGATCGTCTCACTGCTGTTGCTGGTGATGTGTGTCCAGGGCCGGCACGCAATTCGGATTTTCAATGTTGGGAGTGTATATGAATCTCGAAAAGCCACACGGAGTGCCTGGACAGGCGCATTCTTGATTGTTACGTGGTATTGGATTGCTGTCTTGGCACTCTACCTTGTCGACGGATTCACTATCGCGTTGATCCCGGATGTTTCAGCAGTGACATCTGCAATGAGACCCTTTCTCGGAGCTGTCCTTTCCAACCCACTACTTGCATTGTTCTTAGCCGGGATTGGAGCCCTCGCGATGTGGGTTCTTCAGGCGTTATTCTTCCTGCGAGAGATCATGCTGTACATCTTCATCTACGCAATGCCGATCGGAATTGCCCTCGCGTATGGGAACCTCCCAGTAGTCTCAGACATGGCTCGGACGATCTGCATGAAATTCGTTCCCCTCGCGGTGATGCCAATTCCCGTTGCATTGTTGTTCAGAGGATACGACCTACTATTCGGTGCAAACTCGAGCGGAGCGATTGCTCCAGAGAGTAACTTCTTGAGCTACCTCATCGCCGTCACGCTTCCCATCCTGTCGATCGTCATCGTCTGGAAGCTGTTCAAGTACGCCACGCCGATGACCACGAGGATCATCGGTGGAACGACGAAGGCCACGATGACTGCAGGGGCCGTCGTCGGCGCTGGAGCGATTGCTGGGCCTGCTGCTGCATCCTCGGCCGCAATGTGGGGGCCAAAAGCGGCTGCCGGCTACACGGTCGCGTCAAAGATGCGTGAACGTGGGTCGTCACCATCCTCGAGCACCAGCACTCACTCGAGCCTTAGAGGGACTCAAACGACTCACGACAATATCGCGAGTGACGCCTACGGGCAGGAGGGCGTCGACACGTATCGACGAACAGAGAACGATCCGGGGTACTACTAATGACTCGAGAACACGGTGCGTCTGGTCGGCGTATTATGGACGAACTGGGCGAACAAAATCGGATTCCACTGCTGAATATCGCAGAGGGTGACGTCTACGTCTTGCTTGGATTTCCTATTGTGGGACTCCTCGTCGGTGGGTTTACCGGACTCGATGGGGCCGTCCTTCCGTTCGTCCTCCTCGGGGTGATCGTTGGCACGGCTATCGTCTATGCCTCGCCGAGTCATCTCCCTGCCTCGACGTGGCTGGCAGACGTCTATCGCTACTACTGCAAACGGCCGCGATTCACCTACAGTTCCGACATGGCTGAGGAGTCGACAACGTCGACCACCGAAGGCGGGCTCGTGAGCTACACGCCGTTTCAACCCGACGAGCGCACGCAGGATCTCACCAGTATCGAACGCGCCTGGCCAGGTGCCGGTGCCATAGAGCGATCTGATGGGGCGATGGAGGCCTTCCTCGAGGTCGATCCAGGAAACATGGACTTTGCCATGTCGGGTGATTGGGCACAGATCCAACGACTGGGCGAGGAGTTCGCCAACAGAGAGCTGGATTTCCCACTCACGTTCCACGCGACAACCCGACCATTCCCGGTAGAGACGTTGATCGACCAGATCGATGACCGCCTCACCGACGAAGACGTCGAGCAAAACCCAGTGTTCGAAGCATTGCTCGAGGAGTATCGAGAGAAACGCCCCCGGGAACTTGCCGGGACGCACCAGCTCCGGTATTTCATCGGCGTCGAAGTCGCCCCGCTCGAGGTCTATAACCGCTATCAGGACGAACGCTCGCCAGCGGAGAAGCTCACCTCGTTCCCGGTGGTCGGATTTCTCTTCAACCCGTTCGTCACTCGTCGAGAGAACATGGCTGATGCCGAACTCCGGGCGGCGATGTTCAGAAAACTCGAGAATCGATGTCGAACGATCCAGGCGGAGTTCATCCAGAAGGTTCCCGGATGGTCTGCCCGACGGCTGAGTACGGTCGAGTTGTTCATCCTCGCAACGGAGTTCTGGAACGGCGAGGTTCACGAGTACGATGAGGTCTCAGACGCACTGCGAGAGCAACCGGTTCTCGGGCATCAACGGAGGGAAGAGCAGTGATGGCTCGAGTGTCATTCCTCGGATTTCTATTGGCGGGGGCATCGACGCTCCCGGATCCATCGACACAGGCTGGACTCGCCCTCTACATCGGCATCACTGCGCTGGTGACGCTGCTCGTGAAGATCGGATGGGATCGATGGCAAGCAGACGACGTCGAGGAAGTCAAACTCAGTTCGTTACTCGAGGAGTCGACACTGAACGAGGGTGTCGAGGAGAGGGCGCTTCTCGATGACATTGCCGAGCGCCACCAGAATCTCGCTGCGCCGGCGGCGATCGAGTGGGACACACGTACCGCTCGTGTTGGTGAGCAGTGGACGTCGACGCTCTACATCGCGGAGTATCCCGACTATCCGAAAGATGGCTATCTGAACGAACTCTTCGAACTGACTGACGTCGAGTTCGACCTCACCGTTCATCTCCGACCTCGAAACCAAGAGCAGGCTCGAGACGAACTGCAACGAATTGCTGATGATCTGCAGGTCGATGCCGATCTCGAGCGGAGCGTGCGTGGCTCATATTTGCAGGATCGGGCAATCGCGGCCAGGTCGACGTACAAAAGCGTCGAGAACGGCAGCAGTGTGTTCGACCAGGCGCTGTTCATCACCGTACGCGCAGATACCCGCGATCAACTCCGAGAGAGTGTCCGCACGATTCGGAGCCGACTTCGCGAACAACCGGCTGGCCTCTCACCGAAGACGGCGATCTGTAAACAAGATCTCGCGATTCAGGCAGCATCCCCGATCGGCTCGAATCCCTTTGGACGCGAGGCAACCGCACTCGGCGGGGCTGTCGGTGCCCTGTTCGCTTCACTCCATAACGCGACGATTCTCGAGGACGGCGGCGTCGAATTCGGCTCACACTGGAAGAATCAGAGCCCGGTCGTGATCGACCCCTTCGCTCGAGAGAACGGCTATGCGATGTTCACCATTGGTGATCCAGGCTCTGGAAAGTCCTTTGGCTCGAAGCAGAACTTCATCCGCTCGATCGAGCAGAGCGAAGATCGGATCGGGATCATTCTCGAGCCGTTGAACAACTGGGCTGGCGTCGCCGAAGGGCTCGGTGGCGAACGAATCACCATCGGCGGGAATATGGGGCTCAATCCACTCGAGCTCAAGCCCACACCCGAACGCGTCCAGCGAGCAATGGGAGAGGATGCGAGCCCATACCGCGAGAAACTCGATAGCGTCATGAGCTTCTTGACGAACTATTTCGCCCACCGGGGTATCCAACTCGGTGACCGGCGAACCACGCTCGAATTAGCGATCGAAGAGGCGTATAGAGAGAAGGGAATCACGGACGATATCGCGACCCACCACAACGAGAGCCCGACCATGCGGGACGTCCTCGATATTCTCGTCGAGATGGTCGAAGATCCATTGGCCTACGTCGTTCGCACGGACAAGGAGTCGATCAAGATCGGCAACGATGCAACGTGGTTAGTCGACCAGTTGCGCCCCTTTGCAGTGGGTGGTCGCTATGAGAACCTTGGGCGTGAGACGGAGTTCGACATTCGCGATGAGAAGGTGATCTACCTCGATCTCGCCCAACAGGAAGGCAGCCTCGGTGGGAGCACGAGTCTTATCATGCAGTTGTTGATCTCACTGGTGTATGAGCGTGCCAAGGAGACCGACAAAGAGGTCGTCTTCGTCATCGACGAGGCGCGCTACATCATGCAGGATGCGGCGAGTCTCGCATATCTCGAGATCGTGTTTCGCCACCACCGCCATCACAATCTGTCTATCAGGCTCGTCACCCAGACCGTCGACGAGTTCTTCCAACACCCTGAATCCGAGGCGATCATCGATCAGTGTGCCATCAAACAGTTCCATCACCTCGATGGGATGGACAGTGAGTGGGCAGACGAATTCGGCCTCAATTCAGCACAGATGCGCTTCGTCCAGGAGGCCATGCCCGGGAGTGAGCGAACCGGCTACTCTGAAGCACTGGTCGGCGTCGATGGCGAGTGGCGCGGGATCGAGGTTCGAGCCATGGAGAACGAGACCGCTGTCATCGATTTCGACCCGAAGGCAAAGGGTCGGAGTTCTCTCCCACACAGGGCTACAGAGACGGTGGATTCTGTCGCTGACCGTCCCAGAGGTGACGGTCAGCAGAACAATGCCTTCTCTGACTGATAGAGATGATAGACGAAACAGCAATTCCAGAAGCGATGCGGGCTCGAGATCAGTGGCTCTGTTGGCGAAGCGAGAACCGAAATGGGAAGTCAACTAAGATCCCAATCGATCCACAGACAGGCTCGTTTGGCTCATCGACGGACGATAGTACGTGGAGTGATTTCGAGAGTGCCCTCGAGTATTTCCACGTGGGTGACTGTGACGGAATCGGATTTGTGTTCACCGAGGATGATCCGTACGTCGGGATCGATCTGGATGACTGTCGCGACCCTGAGACAGGACGTCCGGATCCCGAGATGAAGTCGATTGTCCAACAGCTCGATTCGTATACCGAAGTCTCTCCGTCAGGGACAGGGTATCACGTCATCGTCGAGGGTGAACTCCCTCCAGGCAGGAATCGGCGTGGCAAAATCGAACTCTACGATCGTGCTCGATATTTCACGGTGACTGGCGAGCACGTTTCTGGGTTGCCTACGGAAATCGAGTCCAGGCAGTCGGAACTCGAGATGGTTCATCGTGAGCACGTCGATCAGAATTCGAGTGGAGGAGAAACCTCGAGGGGTGATGAGAGAGTTTCGAGTAAGCTCTCAAATCAGGAGGTGCTCGAGAAAGCGCGAACAGCCTCCAATGGTGAGAAGTTCGATCGGCTCTGGAGTGGCTCGACTGTCGGATATGACAGCCACTCAGAGGCCGATATGGCGCTCTGTTGTCTGCTGGCGTTTTGGACAGGAGGTGATCACCACCAGATTGATCGACTGTTTCGCCAATCTGGGTTGGTTCGAGCGAAGTGGGACGATGTCCATTACGGCGATGGCAGTACCTATGGGGAACGGACGCTCGAGCGTGCTATCGAGCACACGAGCGAGTTCTATGAGCCACGGGATCGTGACGGGAAAGCGGATCAACGGGCCGGAAGTGAGCCATCGACTACACGACACCAACAGTACCTCGAGAAGAAGAACGAAATCCTCGAAAAGCGGGTCGAAGAACTCGAGGCCACTCTCGAGGAGAAGAACCAATTGATTGTGAAATTAGAGAGGTGTGTCAAACGAAAGGACGAAGTCCAGGTTGCTAATTCGAATAGTGGTGAGAGAAGAGGACGACAGTCAGATGCGGGACGATCACTCTCGCTGTGGCAGAAGTTGTGCAGACGAGTTCGTTCTCAAACGGACTAACTCGAGGCTTGACTTCGATTACCGTCACTGTTGGAATTCTTTTTCGCTTGTAGGTTTCCGGATTCCTGCTGAATACATGGCGCGAATCGGTCAGTGGGGTTCCTCTGCGGGCAGGGATCTCCCCGAATCGATTAGTGCAGACTATCGAACCATTTCTACAGACTCGGTGGCCACCGGAACTCAACTAGAATTCAACGCTCGACTGTGATACTGTGGGTGTTTGTGAGGATCACTGTTGAGTGCAGAGGACATACCATAGTATAACGACTCACTGCATCCAAAATGCGATTCAACACGCAAAATGGAATGGTAACTGTTAACACGAGACGTGACTTAGATAATGTGCTCCTCTCTTTACGGGGAAAGTAGGGGAAAGAGACATCGAGATGAATATTATGGAAAGGAAATGCATGGATGCCGACACTACCGATAGCGATATTGCGACTACCGCTATCGATTCGATGGAGGGCCTTTCACGCAGGTATGTCCTGCAATCGGTCGTGATCGCAGCAGGTACGGTTGGGTTGGCCGGGTGTCTAGGCGACGATGCTAACGCGGTGGCTGCCGATGACGAGGATGACGACGAAGAGGAACTGTTAGAGCAGTGGATGGAGGAGTTCGAACCGTTCGATCTTCCGGAACTTGACGTCGAGCGTGCGGAGGTCGAGATCCACGGCGACACACTTCAGGTAGAGGCCTACGATAACACCTGGGTAGGAGAAGTGACCGACGATCTATTCATCGCCTTCTCCATTGTTGATGGCGATTCCGAACAGGCCTGGGATATTGCGGCCTATGCGTGCGACAGCGACGAAACTTCGGTTTATCTGACCGGTGATCTCGAAGACGACGAAGCACACCTCGATGACTGCGTCGATACAATCGAACTATCGATCGCCGATAGTGAAATAACCGGGACGCTTACGCTCGAGGAGCAGGAACCGATGCCATTCGTTGCTGTACAGTCGACCGGAGATGCCGGCCTGTACGCCGCCGAAACGATCAAAATGGGCGAAATTGAGGTAACTATCCGCTGGGTGGTGCTGGCTGACGGCAGGCAACGCGGTGGAAGAAAGTGTCGAAATCCGTGGACCGGCGACTGCATGTGGTGTCCCGTGCCAAAGTGACGTCTCCGGGGCTTATTAGATGCGAGGGTCTCGTCGAAACCGTTATGCAGCGGAGTTTTTAGTACGGATTCTGACGTCCTCTGTATGCAGCAGCCCCAAACTGACAGCGTTACGATTGTCTGCTGAGCCGGTGCTGCATACACAGCGCGAATGTTGCACGGGTTGAAAATCGATCTGTGAAGGCGTTGATCAGTCACTCTCCTGTATCCGCAACTCATCGCTGTTTCTGGATGCCTTTCAGCGCGAAGAGAGAACCGGAGAACGCAGGTGGCTACCGAAGTCATTTCTTATGAGTGGTGTGACCGATTGAACATGGCGATCTCCGGAGCAGTCTTCAAATATTATCTATACAAAGCGACGGAAGCGGTCGAGTTCTATCGACCGATCATGTACCTCTACTTTCTCTCGCAGGGATTATCTTTCACACAGATCGTTATCATCGAGGCGCTTTACAACCTGACGACAGTTCTCGGCGAGATGCCAACCGGGTACATCGGTGACCGAATCGGTCGCCGAAACAGCCTTCTCGTCGGATCAGCACTCATTACGGCGACGTTAGTTGGCATCGCGTTCGCGTCTTCGTTTCTCGCGTTCGCCCTCCTCTTTATCTGTTGGTCGCTTGGCTATAACTTCCGCTCGGGAACGGAGGATGCGTGGGTGTATGAAACGCTCACGGACGTGTCGGCGAGTGATGAGTTTACCCGTGTTCGGGGACGAGGGCAATCGATTGCCTTGACAGCCGGTGTCGGTGCCTCACTCGTCGGCGGCTACCTCGGCGGTCTCGACCTCACGTACCCTTTTCTCGCGGCTGCGCTGTTCACTGGGTTAGGCCTGCTCGTGATTGTGACGCTGGACGAACCGGCGACGTACGAGGAAAGTGATTCGAGCGAGATGGGCATCCGAGAGGCGTGGGGTGTCGTCAAACAGGCTGTCGGTCAGCGTCGGCTCAGGTCGTTCATCATCTACTACTTCGTGCTGTTTTCGGCCATTACCTACCTCGTGTTCATCTTTCTCCAGCCGATATTCGAGTCCGTCGTGACCGATCTGAACATGAGTCTCACCCTCTCACTTCCGGTTCCCGGTCAGGGAGAGCCCTACACACTCACTCTTTCGACTGAAAACGTCGAAACACTTCTGGGGGTGTATTATGCAGCAATCAATCTCGTCTCGGCGGCGATCAGCTATCGCATCAGTTTTATCGAGGAGTGGGTCGGATTGCGTCGATGGTTTATCACAATTCCGCTCGTTGTTGGCGGGCTTCTGGCAGCAATGGTGTTCGTGCCTCCGATAGCACTCGTGGCGTTGTTCGTCGGGTGGGCATGTGTTGAGCCGACACGAGTGCTTGCAGGACAGTACGTGAACGACCGCATCGAGACGCTCGGTCGTGCAACCGTTTTGAGTGCGATGGCGATGGTGAGTGCGGTAACTGTGATCCCGTTTCAACTCGGAAGCGGCGTGATCTCGGATAATATCTCACCAATGATTGCACTTTCGGCAGCAGGTGTGATACTGATCGTCGGTTCGGTCACGATCTTACTCTGGGAGTCACCCATCGAACAGTCATCGATCGATTCGATTGCAGAAACTGAAACATAGGTGGCTCACCATTCGCGGTTTCTACATAGATTTACTGAGCGGGTTGTTCACAAGGTTCAACGTGAAACAAACGACGCCGTTGTGCTGCACTCATCCTCTGAATTCAGCAAACAACTCGTGTCATGTTATATGGATTTCAACAGAGGTGGATTTTCGAAAGATCGATTTCTTTCTCTGGATCCCCTCAGTCGTCGGTCACGAGCGACTGCTGAATTCGCGAGAGTGTCGACTCTCCGTCTTTTTCGGTGTGCGTCCGTGTGACCTGACTTGGGATCGATTCGGTCTCTTCGTCTTCGATGATGGAGGCGGTGATCAGACTCTGCACAACCTGCTCGGAAGCTCGATCGGTCGCCTCCGCAACGAGATCAGCGTGTTCTGACGGCCCCGCTGTGACTATCGCTTCAGCACGCATCGAGAGCGCTTCGAGCACCGCATCGAGTTCGTCGTTGAGATCGAGCGTTCTGAACTCCTCAAGTGCGAAGGCAGTGACTCGCTCGAGCGCGTCCGATTCATCTCCTGGTACGTCGAGAACGTCTTCGAGTGTCTCTTCCAGTTCAGTCGCCGTCGTTGTTGCCTGACCTGGGGAGTCGTGAATATGCGGATCGAGTCCAAGCCCCGCATAGAGTTCCGCCATCGTTGGGTCGTATGCGGTGATTCCGGCATTCAACCAGTGGTCTTCGGTCGAATTCACCATGTAGCCGGTGAAGGCAGTCTTTTCGCCCTCGCCGATCTGGCTTCCAGGCGAGTGGAGCGAGTCGTCGATGGACTCGACAACGCCCATATCAAAGACGTCCTGTTCCTCGCCGTACGTTGGTGCGGCGACGAAGTTCCACCCCTCTCGAAGGTGTGATTTCTCGGGTTCGGCGTCTCGATGGCCGGGAGGCGTGCCGTCAGGGCCAACCGGTGGGTCGTCTGCTCGCTGGAAGTGCATCTCGGCGCGCACGCCTTCGGCTGGCGTTACTTTGAACGCATAGAGCGTATCGGCGTACTGTAACTCACCATTGCCGGTGACGGACTGCCACGAACCGGAGTTGTGGTTCCACAGTTCAATCTCGCCGGCGAACTCGCCGTATCCATCGACCCCAAGGACATCGTAGATGGTTAGATCTGTCGGGCCAGGGAAGCCGATAGCGTACGATCCTCCTGGCTCGAGGTAGAGATCGGTCGCGATCTCCGTTGGTTCGATACTGTCGACATCCAGTGTTCCGGGCTCGGCCGCTGTGGCGACGGCATCGAGTTCCTCCGGGGGAACTGTCAGGTACGGATCGTACGCGATGTCGCCGTCGGTGATAGTCTCGTCGTAGTCACGCTCACCGAGGTAGTTCTCACGACAGTCGAACGCCCCCTCGGGAGCGCTCCATCCGTCGGATGGCTCACCGCGGAACGGCAGGTCAGTTTGTGAGAGGTCGTTATACCGAGCCAGGATGGCATCGGCGTCTAGCCCGAAGAAACCCGGGCCGAGGTCGATACCAGTGTCGGCCTCGATGTCGTTCAAGGCGATCGTGGCGGCATCGCCAAACTGACGGAACCCGATGGCGGCGTTCTCGATGCTATTCCCCTCGATGTGCGCCGTAGCCGGCTCGAGCCCGAAACCGAACTCTGCAACCCGAATCCCGGTGTGGGCGTCGACGATCTGGTTATCCTCGATTTCGACATCGACCCCGTCGACGTAGATGCCGTTGTTCCGGTCGTCGGAGAAGGGCGCTTCGTCGGGACCGATGATCGTGTTGGTAGCGATGTGGCAATCTGCTCCTCCATCGAAGGGGCCAAAGAGCGCCACACCCGCACGGTCGCTGTCTTCGTGCTCGAGGTAACACTCCTCGACGGTAACACGCGTTGCACCACTGACGATGACGCCGCCCTGGAACGAATAATCGGGGCTGTCCGTCACCGTGACGTTCCGGATAGTCGCCCCATCGACGGTGCCAGTGAACCCGGAGTCAGTGCCAACGCCGATGACCGTCTCGAACGCGCTCACGTCCTCGACGGTGACGTCCGTCGTCTCGCGGAGTTGGACGCCGAACGTCCCGGCGGCTGTGACGTTTCTGATCGTCACGTTGTGGGTGCCGTCACCGGCAAGTACCCCGGTTCCGATGGCGTTCTTCTCGTCGACGTCGCCATCGACGACGTTCGCTTCGACGTTCTCGAGCGTGACGTCGTCGGCACCGACGTGAATAATGCGTGGGGCTGGCAGATCCCGTTCGTGGATAATCGATGGGGTTGCGCCGTCGAAGCCACGAAGCGTGATTCCGGGTGTCTCGATGTACAGTCCCGTCTGGAACCCACGGTCTGGGGCATCGCATTCGTACACCCCGTCGGCAAGTTCGACGGTATCACCCTCACGGACGAAGTCCACTGCCGCTTGCAGGTCATCGATCTGTTCGGGGACGCGCAGCGGCGACTCGTAGACGGTCGTTGGTCGGAACGTCGCTGCGGTCTCGATTTCCTGTCCGCGCTCGCCGAGGGTCACGAATCGGGTAGTGAGTGCGAACTTCCCGATCCGATCTGCGGTGTGTACTGTGATGTCGACCGTTCCATCGTACTCGTCGTATGCGACTGGTTCATCGAACGCGACGTCTTCTCCATCGATCGAGAGCGTGAGGTCATCCTCACTGAGGAACTGTAACCCGGTGACACCAACTTCCACTTCGACGAGCGCGTCGGCGGCCACCTCGAGGGTGACGGACTCGCCTGGAGCAATCCGCTCTGCCGACGGGGAGACGACGTCAATTGGCGGCGTCGTCGCGGCATGGGTCACCAGGTTCCCAAGCAACGTTTTCCCTGCTGGCGTGATCGCATCACGGTCAACGAACATTCCAAGCCCGAGTGAGGAGGCGTGGATGACCCGCGAGAGGTCGTCTATTGCGAGGCCACCACCGGTTTCGGTGAACCCAACCGAGGTCGTCCCAACTCTCGAGCCAGCGATGTCGCCTCGATACCCTTCGAAGTAGGTGTGGAACCCGCTGAAGTAGAGGCCCATCCCGGCTGAAACCACGTCGGGTTCGCTGATCGTGACGCTCTCACCCTCGCCTGCGATCTCCAATGCAGGGTGATCGGCCGTGATCTCGTAGTCGACCGGATAAGCGACCGGCATCGCCGATTCAACAGCCAGATCAAACGTGTCTCGTGGGTCGCCCGTCGCCGTCGAGACCTGTGAGACTGCATTACTCGCGTCGCCGAACTGATCCAGGTAGACCGCCCCGATATCGGGGGCAGGCGCCACGTCGACGAACTCCTCGATGAGGTCAGTATCGTCACCCAGGTTCTGGACGACGTAGCCCTCGTGATCTCGAGTGAGCGCGGCGTCGAGCGCCTCTTCTGGGTCGAGTTCGTCAAACTGATATCGCGGATGCATCTCCTCGGCGAGGATCGCTTCGAGATCGGCCGCATACCCGCTTCCAGCATCGACGATGCCGATCGGAACCGGCTCGTCATACACGAACGTCGGCCCCGTCGACACGGTGATCGTGTCGCCAATCCCCTCGAACGTGTGCTCGAGTTCGAGGTTGCCAACGCCATCGGATTCGGTTCCAACGGTGATCGTCACCGCATCGGAGCGCGTTTCGTCGAAGGTGACGGTCTCACCGAACTCGGCTGGCTCGCCATCCACCTCGAGCCAGGCGTCACCTGTGTAATCACCGACCTGGTCGACGGTGACGGCGTCCACGTGGGCGACGTTTGCAGTCACATCGAAGGACTCCCCTGCCTCGAGGCCGTCAGGTTGCCCATCGATGATGGCTATTGCGAGGCTATCACCGAGCGTGAAATCGACGGTCGTGAACCCGTCATCGACGTCGACGTTCACGGTATCGGGTGTGTAGCCAAAGGCATCCGCCGTCAATTCATAGGTTCCAGCGACCGTTCGAACCTGGAACTCACCATCAGCATCCGTCTCCACTGGGAAGCCATCCAGGGTAACGGTGGCATCCTCGATTGGGGAGCCGTCCGAATCGGTGACCGTTCCAGTGACACCGCTGTCGGCTGCGACGCGCCCGACGGCGGCGAACGCATCGACGATGCCGCGTCCGTATCGCGAATCGGGTTCGTCGGATTCCCCATCGGGTTTCCAGGCCGTTGCGGCGAGCGCTCGTTTTACCTGCTCAGTGGTGGCGTCCTCGAAAGCAGCGGCTCTGATAAGACCGACGACACCGGCCACGTGTGGGGAGGCCATTGACGTCCCGGAGATGGCGTGATACGGGCCATCGTCGTGATCGACCGGGAACGCGCTGGTGACGTCCACACCTGGTGCGGAGACGTTTGGGACGACGTAGGTCTCGGGCCACTCCTCGGGGGCCAGCGATCCCCAGGCGCTTTCGGTCGAGATCGTCTCACCACTCGAGAAGTCAGCGATTTCTTCGTCCTCGTTGGAGGCTCCGATGGCGAACGCGTCGTAGACGTTGGCCGGTGATCCCGACGTGTTCGGACCGCTGTTGCCCGATGACGACACAACGACCGTGCCCGCATGGTCAGCGTTTCGAACTGGCTCGATCATCTCGCCGACGTAGCCGGTGACACCGAGACTCATGTTGATCGCGTCGGCATCTTCTTCGACTGCCCACTCCATCCCGCCGATGATCTGGGCGAACGTCCCGCCCCCGTCTGGGAGGACGAGTGCGCCTAACAACGTCGCCTCGGGAGCAACACCGATCGCTGTGCCGGAGTCATCGCCACCGACCACGGTTCCGCTCACGTGGGTACCGTGATAGTGAGAATCGTACGGATCGGATTCGACCTCCTCACCATCGCTATCGAACTCGGCGAAGTGATCGGGATCGATGTCGATATCTGGGTGGTCGGGATCGACGCCGGTGTCGAGCACCGCGATCCGGGCACCCTCTCCACGGGAGTCGTACGCATCCCACGCTTCAGGTGCGTCGATCTGGTCGAGGCCGTAGGTAACGTCGGTCGTGTCGGTGCTTGTTGGCCCACTCTCTGGATCTGGAATCTCGTAGTGGAAGTTCGGGTGGACATCCGAGATGCCGTCCTGGGCGGTGAGCTGGTCGAGGCTGACGGCGTTCGTATCAACCTCAAGGAGGAGGGCGTTCGCGAGCCAAAACTGGTTTTTCACCGTGAGACCCGCCGTCTCATCGACGTACTCGACGATCGGCTCCTGACTCTGGTGGGCTGTTGTTTTGAGTTCGTCAACCACGGAGTCTGCGTTCGCCAGCAAGGGCACGTCGACGGCATCGGCACGGACTATAACCTCCGTTGTCGCATCGGCGCTCACGCTCGAGGTCGACACCAACGAGAGCATGCCGGCACCGGCCGTACCCTGGAGGACGCGTCGCCTCGAGACGAGCGTTACTGACGCATCACTGGGGTCGGTATCTGGGGCAGTCATTTCGAATCGACTGGTTCGAGAACCATGGAATAGGAGCGACACCAAGAAATTGTAAAAGTACAGACTGTCTGCTCTATTTGAAGTTCACCAAAAATAATATAGGTGAGGATGATGTATTTAAGCAGTTCTCACCGGGATAAGTGGTAGAAATACAACACGTTCCGAAAGCGTGTAGCCCATTTCGTGAACCATTCTCGAAGGCCAGGATTCCCACACAGGTTGAACTTGACTGGATCAAAGGTTGATGACCTCAGTTAGTAAAATCACTATTAGTAAAATCGTGATTTAGATAATCGGCAGGATTATCTCGAAGGTTCACATACACCTACTATGGCTCACACTCGTTTCGTCAACCGCGAAGCGGAACTCGAGGTGTTAGAATCTGCGTTTGGAAGCCAAAAATCCGAATTATTCGTTGTATATGGTCGTCGACGACTCGGTAAAAGCGCTCTCGTGCGCGAAGCAATCCGAAACCGAGACGATGCAATATATTGGCAGGCAACCGAGGAAACCGCCCCAGTACAACTCTCCGATTTCGCTGATACAGCGAAGGATACCTTTCCTGTTCTCGAAGATATCCAACGTGATTGGGAACCGTTGCTACGGACATTGGGTCGGGAAAACGCAGTTGTCGTCCTCGATGAGTTTCCTTACCTGATCGAGTCCGACGATGCACTCCCATCGAAGATTCAGCGTGTTTGGGATCTGCATCTGGAAGACACAGAAATGACGCTCGTTCTCGTGGGTTCTTCGATCAGCATCATGGAAGAGAAAGTACTCGGTGGGGGCAGTCCTCTCTACGGCCGTCGAACAGGAACGATTGATCTTCCACCCCTCGAACTGGGAGACGCACAACAATTATACCCAGAGTCCGATCCAGATTCGATTATACAGACATGGGGTGTCTTTGGGGGGACACCATACTATCTACAGGCTTTGACCCCTTCTACGCCGCTTTCAGCAAACATTCAATCACACATCCTTTCAGAACATGGGGTTCTCCACACCGAACCCGAGTTTCTCCTGCGGACAGAGTTTGGTATTCGTGAGCCACAAACGTACTACACGATCCTTCGGGCAATTGCAACCGGCAAACGAGAAGCAAACGAGATTGCTGATTTCGTCGGTGTTGATTCGAACACACTTGGATCGTATCTCTCAAAGCTTCGACGTCTCCGTTTGATCGAGCGGGATATTCCAGTGACAGCCAATCCAACTGCAACACGAAAGAGTCGATATCGATTAACGGAGCCACTATTCCGATTTTGGTTCCGGTATGTGTATGGTCAGCAAGGAAAACTTGTCCAGCTCGGTGATGAGGCCTACACTGAACTGGTTGAGCCGACGTTCTCCAACTACATGGGCACGATGTTCGAACAGATCTGTCAACAGCAGCTTCCGTCGTTGGTTCCAAACACCTACCACGGAATCGGCTACTGGTGGCACCAGCAACACGAAGTTGACGTCGTTGGTCTCACAAGCGATGGAACACTCGTGGTGGGGGAATGTAAATACACGTCACGACCGATGACTGAAGGCGATCTCGCTGCCCTCGAGCGGTCTGCTCACCACATCCGGTGGACACCACCACGAGATACCGAACTCGAGTACCACTACTGCTGTTTCTCTCGATCCGGATTTTCGACCGATTTGGAACACGCAGCAGCAACTCGAGATGACGTCTCTCTTTTCACTCCCGATGATATCGTGAACGTGCCAGAATCCGACGAGTAGTTCACTCCATATTTTCAATTCGTGAAAATGACGTTCTCGTCGACCATCAACCGTCACCTTCATCGAGGCGATCAACGAACGATTGCCGTTCCTCGAGTCGGGATGCTTTCGAGTTCTTTACTCGATTTTTGAGGCAGTGCTGATCGGTGGCTTTGACCGTCTCACCACCTTGACATCCTCCCCGCCCTGAACAGTAGTTGCCGATTCAGAATCCAGAGAGTTCGTTGAAGCACGACGAGGTCGCTGAAATCCAGATTGAGCGGGTGGTTCAAGCGAAGAAGTGAGCAGACAGCAGCGGCTGAGACGAATGATTTTGGACTGATAGAGAGTCTCGCCAGTACGTAGGGCGTGCTGACCCGGGCGCCAGCCCGGGTCTGCCGCCCCGACACGGGTTAGCCGTACGTCACCGGCCCAAGGAAGAACCGAAACGTCGCCGTGGAGACTGCTGGGCGTGTTTTCACCTGTCGCTGCTCTGAGAGCAGCAGACACACCACGATCCAGAGATTGTACAGCGCCACGGCGAACAGAAAGTAGAACAACCGCACCGCAAACACTGGCGACGTGGTTCGGGGCAGAAACTCGCCGATCTTCCGGTAGGACGTTTCTATCCCCCACCGGCGCCGATACGCTTGTGCGAGTGGCACCGCCTCATCCACCGTCCGTGCCCGGTTCGTGATCAGACACAGCGAGTCGTCGTCACGCGACTGATGCGGGACGACGACGAGCGTCACGGGTACACGCATCGGTGGTAACCGCTTTCTGACTAACTCGTACTCAGTGACAAACCGTTCTTCGTCGTGTTCTGAGAGAACCCGCTTGATTCCGCGGGTTTTGGGTGCACGCATAACGAACTCTACGCCGAGGTCGTCCAGCGCATCAACTAACTCGACTCGATACAGCCCTCGGTCACAGTAGATGCGAGTGATCGAGACGGCCTGACGCGCCGTCTCGATCACATCTCGGATGACCCCGATTAATGTCGGTGTGTCGGTCTGGGAGACGTAGTCTGAGGCGAGCGTGAACCGTGCTACCGGGGAAACGATGCATAAGGTGACGAAGACGTAGGCGAGGTTCGTTCCGCGATCCGGATTAATCCGCGAAACCATCGGTGTCTGGTCGGAGCCATAATAGAGCCATTCGTGAAGATCGAGTGCAGCCTCCGCGATTGTCGGAAACCGCCGTGCCTTCTGTGTCTGGGCGATCAGTCGGTCGCGGACGCCATCGAACTGTGCGTCGATGGCGGCCACGTCCATCCCTCCGAGATTGTACAGGAGCGACTTCGCCAGCGGACTCCGGTCTTCGAGATCAAGTTCGTCACCTCTGGCAAGGTGGAGGTGCCTGGCACTGGTGTTGGTGAACTCCTGTTCGAAGGAACTCCGAGTGAGGACTCTGGCGAAGTCCTCACTCGGATAGGTGCCGTTGGGCTTCGTTCCGAAGTCCAAGGACGGATACAGTAACGATCCTGCGGCACGGCAGACCTGCCGTGCCTCAGCAGTGGCGACCATACTTGTTGTATGATGCCAGCGGAGAAATCCATCTCTCAGGCACTTCGGCAACTACTGTTCAGGCGCGGGAGGAGGTCAAGACCTGTACCCGTTCGAGGTACTCGTCTCGGCCAATGAGTGCGCGTTACGCGAAGATTCAGTCGTACTCTGTAGCCAGCTCCGAACTGTCTCGATCGAACATCGAATCACCGACGTGATCGGCTCGATTCCCGACGAGCGATTGTCGGAAGTCGACACGGCGCTCGAGTACAGCCTCGGACTACGTGACATTTGATATGGTAGCCCCATATACTAATAAAGTATAAGTAAATGCGTAAAAGATACCTTTGCTATGAAAACGTATCCGAACGATTGTATTTCTGATACATCACAGATAACGGTCGATATACCCCCTCGAGACGATCGATTATTCAAGGGAGATGCTACAGACGAGATCCTTCTCTTTTTAATACGCAACCGCGACGAATCGTTCTCGATGACGGATATCGCCGAGGCAGTCGACTACTCGCGGCCGACGATCACCAAGACAGTCGATGTCCTCTCCAACAACGACCTCGTCGTCGAGGAACGCGACGGTTCGCGTCGCCTCGTGCAGATCAATCGCAACCGGTTGACCCTCCCGGACGACCCCTACCTCGAGATCCCGCAGTCGGAGTTCCACGCTCCGGTGAAGGCGGTGACGGAGACGTTGTTGGACGAACTCGATGGCGTCCTCGCCATCGTCCTCTATGGAAGCGTCGCCCGCGGTGAGGCCGACCGCCGCAGCGACATCGACCTCTGGGTGTTGGTGCGTGAGGACAGGCTGGCCAATCAGCGGCGGGCGAACCGCGTCAGGCAATCCCTCGAAGCGGACGCGTTCGACGGCAACCGCTACGCCTTCGAGATCGACGTCGAGGGCCTGCAAGCCGTTCCAAACTACGTGGACGAACTGCGGGAAATCCTCCGTGACGGCATTGCCCTCCACCGAACGGACGAGTTCGACACCGTCCGCGGGATGGTTCTGCACGGTGCTGTCGATGAGTGATCCAAACGCCATCAGGGAGGCGCCCGACGTGGCAGTCGACGCCTTCAACGAAGCAGGGTACGGCGTTCCGACGCGAGAACCGGAGATCGACACGGGCGCCGACTGGAAAACACAACTCACCAAAGGCTGCCGGCTCCTCGCTGTCGTCGACGAAATCGAGGGCGATGACTACCACACCGCCGTCGTCGAACTGTGCTTCGGCACCATCGAGCGGTCGCTGGAGGCGTTCGCCATCGCAGAGGGCGGCGACTAGCTGCGCGACTTCCAGACGGACTCGCACGGTCGTTGTTACGATCGGGCGACCCGATTCGGCCTCTTTACACGGGAACTGGCGCGCGAACTCAAAGATCTGTACGGCGACAATCGGACGGACAGCTACTACGGCGGTTGCCATCCGACGAAGCGGCAGGCCGAAACGATGCATCGGTTGGCTCGCCAAATCCACCAACACGTCGCCGACCAGATTCGCAAAGGCGGCATCTGCAACTGCGACCGGTGACCAAGCGAGCAATCATCAACCGCCGGAATTGCGGGGACTGCCCTCAAAGACAGCTGCCAGAGGGGATTTGACCTGTTCGAGAACATCTCTTCTAATGACTGCTGAGGACTGCTCGAGCGATCCACTCTCCAGTAACCAACCTACCAACCAACCCGTTTCAGTGCGTGGGTTCAGGTGAACTGCCTCGGGGCTTGACCCCGAGGCACTCTGCCTTGACCGCCTGTAGATTCGTGAGAGGTATGGCCATTCTCGAGGGAGGTTATTTGGGGGTGTCCACTGTCACCCGAGGACGTCAGCTGTCTCCGGTGTCTGTGTGTGATCACTCGAGGTGCCTGTCTCAACGGGGATCGCTGCGTCTACCGGAATGATCAGTCGACGTTCGGTGTACTCGAGGCCGTTCTTTCGCTCAGTGCGTCTGCGGATGGCCACGCGATTGTGTGAGAGGTCGAGGAGAGCATCGATGGTTCTCGAGACCAATTCTGCGTCTCGCAAAAACATATTAACGAACGCAACCCGACTAGAGAACTATGACGATCGTCTCCGATGAAGACATCCTTGGCGGGGAACCTCGGATCGAGGGAACCCGGATTGGCATCCGACACATCGCCGGGAAAGTGGTCAGTGGTGGGCAGACTCCGGCATATGTCGCTGATCAGTACGATATCTCCCTGGCCTCCGTTTACGAAGCCCTCTCATATTATTATGCCAACATTGAGGAAATGAGAGCCTTCGAACAGGAAAACGCAGAGGCGTTTGAGCGCGTGCGTGACGATAGCTTGCAGCCGAAAGAGCCGGTCTCGTGATCGAGAGTATTCATCTCTTGCTCGACGAGCACGTCGGGCGGATTTTTGAGCATCTCCTTCGAGAGCGTGGCTATCGGGTTGACCAGGCAAAAGATCGTTTTGGCGAACGAACCAACGACCGCAAACTTCTCCGATGGTGTGGGGAGAACGATGTGGTACTCGTTTCGAACAATGCACGAGATTTTGAGCCGCTTCACCACCAGCTAAACCACGCAGGCCTCTTCTTATATCACGATCACACCCTCCCGGACACCGATCCGGAGGAGCTTGCCAAAACCGTCGACGAGGTGTTCACTCAATATGGGGTCACGGGGATAGAAAACCACATCGTTGACCTCAGCAGGTGGTATGCGGTCATTCACGGTGAGTGATGTCCAGCTACTTTGCTCCAATTGCCGCAACGTTCACAACTCATTCCACGTAAGCTGGTCAACAGTTGGAAACTCAGCCTTCGCTGTCTGGGGTGGGTTGTAGTACCGGGACTTGATATCGTAGTACCCGAATTCGGGAAGGAGACGAGCACACGCCGTTGCCAAATTTTTGTCTGCTGTATGGGTGATCACACGAATTCGGGCATTCGCATTGAACAATCGAACCGCCAACGCGACCAACGCCGCATCCTACCAGTTGTTCGTCTCCGGATACTTGCTCTGTTGGTTGAGAAACTCATCTGCAACGAACCGCGCTTTCTCAACCGGCCCAGCACTTCTATCGAACCCCAACGTGCGATCACCTGGCAGCGGTGTAGCTACCCGAATCCATCCCTCTTCGATAGCCGTATCGAGGTACGGATTCGCCGGTGAGTCGGCACTCCCGGTATCCGACAGTTCGTGGTAGACTGCTGCTGGCACCCAAATTTCGGTTCCGGCTTCCTCAACGGCATTCTTGAGCGACTGCAAGTGCGGACTGGGATGCTTTCCTAAATTCCGAAACATTACCGTGTCAGCAATGTTCGCAGTGTGCATCTTCGTCACTCGGGTCACTTATCGGTGTATTCTTCGAGAAGCCCGTCCTCATCCTCATCGAAATCACCCGGTGTGTACGTCGTCGGGGCCGACTCGTCGTCACCGAGATCGAGAATCGAATAGAGCGCTTCGACGAGATCATACGCAGTTCCTGGAGACAAATCTGTGAGGCTCGCAATCTGTCGAATTGTGACATCACCCTCACTATGGGCCTTCACGAGATCGTATGCGAGCGCAAACGTGACGATTCCGTGGGCTTCGAGAACCCGATTGATCGCTGGGTACTCGTTTTTCTGTGCGATCACCTCGGTAAGTTCGGGAGTGATCGAGACTTCCGTCTCGCGAACCGTTAACGTCAGCTCGAACTCCTCAGCGGTGTATCGGGCGGTTCCGGCATCGTCACCGACTTTGCTGATCAGGCCCGCCTGCTCCAGCTTGTGAAGATAGTCGTATACTGTCTTCTTCGAGACAGTCGCTGTTTCAATGAGTTCAGGGCCCGTGGCAGTCCCTGCCCGTCTAATCGATGTATAGAGGTTAGCAAGGGAAGGGTTCTCGAGTAATTCTGTGAACGTGGGGATTCCGGTGATCATCCCCGAGGTCTTCCCAGCGTTTCGCACGTGTTCTGTATCGTAGCTCATGTTGTGTAGAGTTACGAAACTAGAAACCATAAGGTTTGCCACGGAGATGAGGCGCGGTAGTGTTCGAAAACGGTTACTGCGGCCGTATTGAATCGCTAGTAAACGACCTCGGGTCACCCGACCCGTGTTTTTGTACTTCCCTCAGTCTATTTCGGTTGGGAGAGAATCAGTCATCGCGGTTGCGATCCTCCCGATCCATGGGGCTGAAAAGCGTCTCTCCGGCGTCGGTTGGTGTCGTGTTTTCCCACGTCTCCCGGTCTGCTGTTGCGGTGACTTGTTTCGAACTCGGCTTCGGGTTGAGTTCAAAGATTCGAGGCAGGATTCCCCGGGTCACCTGACCCGTGGTGGAATGCCGACAACAACCAGTACAAAAGCTACTAAGTAACCAGGCCTCTTCTTTGAAAATAGAGTGGACGACTACCTGCGACGTACTGCAATCACTCACCTCCGCGTAAGCGACGAGCAAGCCGACTTGCTCGAAGCCACGATTAGCGATTGGCAACACGGAGCCACCCTCGCCTCCAAAATCGGTTGGAGAGACAACGAGGACTCCAAATATGGTCTTCAGAAACTCACGTACTCTGATGTGCGCGAGGTAACTCGTCTCGGGAGTCAACACGCGATACTCGCCACTCACCAAGCCGCAAGCGCACTGACAGGGGTCAACGAACTCAAAGACAAAGGTCGCAAAGTCTCTTGTCCAGAGTTCACCAGTCCAACCATCAAATACGATGCGAACACCCTGACGCTCTTCGACGATAACACCGTCTCACTCACCACCGTAGAGAGTCGAGTCCGGTGTGAACTCGTCCTTCCAGAAGAAGACGACGGATACCAGTACCAATTCCTGAACAACGACGAGTGGAGTGTCACGGAAAGCACGCTCACCGCTCGTGACGGTGATTACTTTTTGCACCTCGGGTTCCGTAAGCCGACCTCGTTCGATGAAGAGGCGTCTCCTGGCGAGGACAGAACAGTTCTCGGAGTAGACCTCGGCATCGAAAATCTCGCCGTCACCTCAACTGCACACTTCGAGTCAGGGAAGAAACTGGTTCACGACCACGAGAAATTCGAGAACGTCCGTGGTGGACTCCAACAGACTGGAACACAGTCGGCTCACCGAACCATCGTTGGTCGGGAGAACCGTGAGGAACGCTACTCACGGGACAAACTGCACCGTGTTTCGAATGCGATTATCGAAGAAGCCGTGGAACACGAATGTTCTCACATCGTGTTTGAGGACTTAGCGTACATCCGTGACCGGATGCCGAACGCAAAGAAATTCCACCAGTGGGCACACCGAAAACTCATCCAGTTCGTGACGTACAAAGCAGAAGCACTCGGTATTCGTATCAAGTTTGTTGACGCGGCGTACACGAGCCAGCGTTGTTCGGATTGCGGGCATACGAGCCGTGGGAACCGAACTAATCAGGCCCACTTCGAGTGTGAGAAGTGCGGGAAGAAACTTCACGCGGATTATAATGCGGCGAAGAATATCGGGTGGCGGTTTGTCCGTCGTGGGCTAAACGACTCGCGACGGACGGGCAACAGTCAACTTGCCCTGAAGTCAGGAACAGTGACGCCGAATCGGGGATTCATCTCGGACTCAGTACCGAGTTAGAGGCCGAGAACACTGACAAGCCCCGGGTCACCCGACCCGGGGTTGTTGACGAACAAATCCATCGAGGGTCGCAGGGATCTCATCACGTGATTCGATCCCGAGCCGATCCCGAACCTCTTTTGGAAGGGCTACTCGCCCTTTATCGTCCACCACGAGCGTAATCTCCTCTCCATAGTTCGCATCAGACGACGAGTTTTCCATTTTTGATCACCTGAACCCACTATAATACAGACATACAAAACGCTCGCGCCCTACTGAGATGTTACGTCCGTGGATCGCCGTCTTCGGTGACCAGTCTCGAGATGTCCGTTTGAACGACTGCCGAGGGCTGCTCGAGCGATTCACTGTCCAGTACCCAACCTACCGACCAACCCGTTCCAGCGCGTGGTTCAGGTATTCGGGTGAGATGTCTGGACTTTCTCGAGGGAGGCGAGCGATAAGCTGGGGTGAGGCCCCCGAGCGGGAAGCGTAGCAGAGTGTGGTAGGGACACTACGAGTGGATATGGGTCACCGACAAGAAGCCAGCATTTCAGGGTCGACTCGATCCACAATCCCATCGAAATCATCGTCGAAACTCATGATGGAATCGATATCGTGACGCTGACACAGCGCGATCGACGTTGCATCTGTGAAACTCAGCGCTTGATCATCATATTGTTCAAAGATATCGACAGCGTCGGCGAACACGGCAGCAGATACACGTAGCATTTCGTATGCCTGTGGATACGGGTCAGCCCCACGAAGTTTGTCTCCAAGTAGCTTAGCTGGTGTGAACGACTGTCCTCGCTTGAGCGTCAGTGTGACTGCCTCGTCATAAAGATAATCGCTGATATACGGTTGCCCCATTTCGCCGTCGTATACGACGTCAAGAGCTTCATTGGCCACACTGTGTCTCGCCGCATCTTTGTCGTGATCTGCGTACAAAACGCCCGTATCGATCAGCACCGTCATCCGTACAGTATCTCGTCGATATCCGATTCGCTCGTCTCGCTCCCGGATCGGAAGCGACCACGACGCATCGACTGTTTGTCTGTCTCTGACAGCGGAACCGTCGTCTCCCGAAATGAATCAATGACCTCATCGCGAGATTCATACGCATCATCGATAAGACGCGTGAGCAGGGCTTGTTGGGTGACTGACCTCCCCGTTCGAAGCCGTATCTCGGCCTGGAGTTCCTCAAGCCGAGATTTCGCATCTCCATCGACTTTGACTGCAGTTGCCATGTAAACGTGTTACCTCCGAAACCTGGTAAACGTTTCTACCGTCTGGGCAAATGGGGTGCGTACGGCGTTCACCGACGAATTGTTTGTGCTGAACAGAAATGCAGTGCTCAAGCCCACTGTCGGGACACTGAGAGTATACCGTGGACAGTCGTCGTCCGTGGCGGGACGTGACAGGCAGTCTTTCTGCCTGACTGCTGCGGACTGCTCGAGCGATCCACTGTCCAGTAGCCAACCTACCAACAACCCGTTCCAGTTCGTGTTTCAGTGATTCCTGTGAGATGTCTGGCCTCTCTCGAGGGAGGTTATTCGAGGATGTCCATGGTCACCCAAGGACGTCAGCTGTCTCTGGTGGCTGGGTGTAATCATTCGAATACCCTGTCTCGCCAGGGATCTCCGCATCGGTTGGGATAATCAGCCGGCGTTCGGTGTACTCGAGGCCGTTCTTTCGCTCGGTGCGCTTGCGGACGGCTACCCGATTGTTCGAGAGGTCGAGGAGGGCATCGATGGTTCTCGAGACCAGCTTTTTGGCATACGAGTCACTGACACCGCGCTCTTGGCGGCGAATCCAGTGTTTTAACTCACTCGCTTTGACGTACTCCCTGATACCCTTACAGCCGTTCGTCCACGGGTTGTCGCCCACACTCGAGTCCACCCGTGCCTTCCACAACTTCACAGCCAGCCGCGTGGGGAGGGCGTTGGTCGTCGAGCGAAGCATCTCGTCGTCCATCCGGGCGAGTTGCTGGATCGGGAGGAGATCGCCGTGGGTGAGCGTTGGCGAGCCACCACGCTCGAGCGGGTCGTCCTGATCGGGGAGACGAACGTAGGTCTGCCCATCCTCTTTGGTGAATCGCTCGAGGTGATCACCCACGACATCGATCTCGTCGGGGTCGACACAGTCGGCGAGCAGATGGGCACCCTTCTCGAGTTCGCGCGCCTGGAGTTCCGCGAGACGGGTTTTGTTGGCACCCGTGCGCTTGCGGGTGGCTTCGGTGAGAGCTGTGGTCTGGGTGAGTTCGTTCTGGTGAGTCTCGAGACGATTTCGGAGGTGTTCGTTCTCCGTTTCGAGTGCCTCGAGGTCGGACTGTGTCTGATGGAGTTCCGTGTGGGTCTGCTCGAGGTCGCGTTCGAGATCGTCGACGCGACTGGTGAGCCGTTGGTTCTGGTTCTCGAGAGTCTCGAGTCGATCACAGAGAGCCGCGAGGGCCTCACGCATCGCCCTCACCTCGGCAGGTCGTCAGGGTCGCGTCGGTGTCAGGCTGGTCGAGTGTGAGTGACTCGAGGGGCTCACAGCCACACAGTCGCCACGAGCCGTTTCGGCGTTCGTACTCACAACGGAGCCAGGTACCGTCTGACTGGGGCTCGAACTCTACTTTTCGTGGGCGACTCTCAAGTGGCGTCCACTCGAGGGTGATCATCGCGCCACCTCCTCGAGGAGGCTACAGTAGGCTCGCTCGAGGTCACCAGGGGTGATGGGTGTCTCGAGTTCGAGGACGATTTGGGTGTCGTCCTCGGTGAAGTGGATGGGGGTCATCGGTCGAACCCTCCCTGGAGGAACGTGGCGTCGATCAGCAGCGGCGGTGTCGTCCACCCGCGCACGTGGTCGACGTAGGTAACCCACTCGTGTACCGAACGTGAGGAGAGGGATTCGACGTGCTCGAGGTCTCCGTGGATGCGGAACCAGTAAATCGCAGCGTTGGTGGGCCTGTAGCGCTCCGGTGGGTGATCCGTGACGTATATCGTCGCAGATCGTTCCTCGAGATGGTGATGCCCGCCTTCGGTATCCTCGCCAAGGTATGTGTAGTGAGAGCCCGGACGCTCGAGGATGGTGTTCGTTCGTGGTTCAGCCGAAATGGTTTCGTGTGTGGTCGTTGTAGTCGTCATTGCCTTTGTCCAAAGGCACAGGTCTGGTGTCTCTAGCACCAGGCCACAGATTTTGTGACTGCTTGTGCCTAGTTCTATCTTTGTCAGCACACTCCTTAACACTTACTAAGCTTTACTTAGTCTAACAAAGTATAAGTCATACAGTGTCAAAGTAAGTAACGCTAATGTGGAGGATGATCAAAGTGGAGACATGGTAAAATATCAGTTTCAGATCGACGATGAGACATGGAACGCATGGAAGGAAACCGTTCCACGGACTAAAAGCCTTGAAACACGCTTGATCGAGTTAATCGAGGCCGATACCGACGGACGAGTACTCGAGGATGAAGACAAAGAATCAACCTAGCGACGAGACTGCACTGAAACCTTGTTCCTATTGTGAAAGGGAGTTCCAGGGAACCAAGGGACTTCGAATTCATATGGCCACTGTTCATGACGAACAGACGGCGGTCACCGTGCGCTGTAATTGGTGTGGGACACCGGTTGAAGCGCGTGAGTGGGAGATTGACCAGCACCATTACTGTAGACGTATTTGTGGGAAAGCGTGGACTACCTATCTTCAATTAGGGAAGCGGCATCCCAACTACACTGATGGCACCTCTCGGGGTCGAGATTTTCGATGGATAGCAAATGCAATTCGTATGCGGGATGGGGGCTGTCTTCGGTGTGGGGACGTTGATGCAGGTGAAAGTGGCCGTGCATTACATGTCCACCATATCGTCCCCGAGAAAACGTTGCGGGCAGCCGGTGAGGATCCGCACGACCCGACAAATTTGATATCGGTGTGTGGGCCCTGTCACCGGACACTGGAAGGGATGGCTCCTGAGAGTCAACTCACAGAATGTGACATCGAATCACCTGAGAACTTAGTGCTTACTAGAGAGGCTGCTGCATGGCTCGAGACCTTCCATGAAAAGTACAAGGTACTGAATGTGGCTCCCGATCCCTGGCCAGGAATGTTCGCTGAAGCACAACGCCATTTGACAGATCGTGATTGATCGATGGAGGAGTGTGTTTGAGGGAAATGTGAGCTGTAACTTTAACGATGGTTACGGAAACGATGCTAACGAGAGTGGAGGAAATCGCGTTGTAGGGGCGTCGGGAAAATATCGTGATCGAAACGTGGAGCGGTCAGCTGTCTGAATTCCCGATTCGGTCTCGAGCGCGTCGAGCAAGTTTTGGCGGAAGCCACGTCAGATCAGTAAGGACAAGTTTTGGTGGACACGGACTACGAAACAGCGTCGACGTTCGCCTGTCTCGAGCCAGTACGACAGTGTACATCCAGGAACAACGAGAGCACAGAGATTTGGACTACTATGTCACTCGAGCCTGTGTCCGTCGAACAACTGGTAGCTCCACGACGGTGACAACCGGCGACGGCCCCGACGGTACCAACCAAGGCGAGAATGGCCCGAGTTTCGCGTCCGGTAGCGATCGTCCCGAGGAACGTGATTACGGAGTCTGTGTAAAATGGAAGAAGGAGCTCAGTCGGTCGGCGGCTCCATGAGGTCAAAATGCGCATCTGCTCGCCATCACTAGTCCTGCACCTCAACACTCTCCGTCACAGGAGCGTACAAATATGTGGTTCTCGAATGTGAGGTACCCGTAACATGACCGCAGACACGTACTCTGTGATCGGTCTCGATGAGGCTGAAGAACGTACCTCCCACGAATCGATTCCAGCCGTGAAGGCCCTGGGGTACGAATTGCGCGCTCGTAATGATCCGCGTCCGCTCGAAACGCGTTTCAACTATTTCATCTACGACGAAGGGCAAGCCATTCCACGACATAAACAGCGTGAGCAGGAGGAGCTGTTTTTCATCGTTAGCGGTCGTTGTCGATTTGACGTTGATGGAGAAGAGTTCGAGGTTGAAGCGAACGACTTCGTCGTTATCGACCCCGGCCCGTGGCGACAGATTACCGCGCTTGAACCATCAGAAATTTTCGCTGTCGGCGCACCGAACGTCCGTGATGATGCCGTCTTCGAGGGTGATAATCCGTTCGAGTGAAGCAATCATCCAGTGGACAATTAGAGGGGGTACAATGAGCTTCACAAGTGCGTTGGACTATGGGGTCGCTCGAGCCAGTGTCCGTCAAACGACCGGCAGCTCCAAAAGCTGCCAGCCGACGACGACCTCGACGTACCGATCAGGTGAGGATGACTCGCGTTTCGCCTCCGGTAATGATCGTCCCTGGGAACGTGATTATGGCGGCGTTGGAGAAATGGAAGAAGGATCTCAGTCGGTCGGCGGCTCCATCACGCCGAGTTGCTGGAAGAAGTCAAGATTGTCCCAGTAGTTGAAGTCCTCGATGGCTTTCCCGTCCTCGAACCGATTGATAGTCATCCCGGGGTTCTCGACGGTGTTCCCGGTCGCCTCGATTCCCTCGATCTCCCCTTCGTGGGTGGCGCGCCAGGTGAAGTGAGTGACGACGACGTCATCGTCGGTGAACATGTCGTGTACCTCGATCTCCGTGTCAGGAAACGCCTCCCTGTACGTCCGGATGTACTCTTTGTATCCGTCGATCCCACGAACCTCCGCTTGGCCAGGCAGGCGCAAGGCGACGTCCTCTGCCAGCACTTCGTCGAGTCCGTCGAGATCGTTGTCTTCGATGAGATCCCAGATCCGCTGCGTTACCTCTTTGTTGGTGACTTCGAATTCTGTTGCCATTGTATCCCCCCGCTTATCGAGCTAGTGCGTCAATCGACGCCCATGGCTGCACGCGTTGTAGTCACGCGCACTGCACACATACGACGGCAAATTACTTAGAACGCAATTGTGGAAAATATATGGATTTCAGGCAGAGTTTTCGACTGTGAATCCAGTTGTGTTCCAGCAAACAGGTACGAACGGGCCGCGAATGGAACACGGCCGAAGACGTTACGCTCGAGCCAACGTCCGTCGAACGACCGGCAGCTCCACGAACTGCCAGCCGATGACAGCCCCGACGGTGCCGACCAGGGCGAGGATGGCCCGCGTTTCGCCCCCAGTGACGATCATTGCGAGGAGGGCGATCGCGATGGCGACGAGGAAGACGCGCAGCGGGCGGATGCCGATACCGTATCCGATCACCGCGAGGTAGAGGACGCCGAACGCGACTGAAGCGATCACGTCGACGAGGTAGTGGACGCCGAGGGCGAGCCTGGAGAGGGCGACGATGGCGATAACGAGTGTAGCGATCGTGAGTCGGGTTCGGAGTCGGCCACGCTCGAGCCACAGCGCAAGCGCTCCCCAGAAGATCGTGGCTGCCATGGCGTGCCCGCTCGGGAAGCCGTGTTCGCTGGCCTCGACGGCGTGGAGTTCTGCGGGTGGGCGTGGAAGGGCGAAGGATCCTTTCACGAGGACGACGAACGCCAGACCACCGAAGACCGTCGCGATCAGGAACACCGTTTTTTGGGAGCAAAGCGGCTCGTTCGACGGGTCGGATCGGAGACTGGAACTGACGTCAAGCAGGTACAACAGCGCGAGCGCTGGGACGATTATGACGAGGTCGCCTAGGAGTGCGATGGCGGCGAAGACCTCGACGGCCCACTCCGGGAGGTGTTCTCGGAGGGCGACGGTGACGCCGAGATCTCGAGTCATCTCTGTGCCTCGTTGGAAACGGGGTGTGATAGGTGGACGCGTTCAGGTGGGAATCGCATACCCATCTCAGGATCGTCGTACCAGCGGTTCGTACCAGTCACGGTTTGCCTCGTACCACTCGATGAACGATCGGACGCCCTCCCGGATCGACGTCGACGGATCGTAGCCGAGGAGGCGGTTTGCCTTCGAAACGTCCGCGTGGGTGTGCTGAGCGTCGCCGGCTCGAGCGTCGTCGTACACGATCTCGAGCGACGGGTCGATTTCGTCGCGGATGACCTTTGCCAGGTTGTCGATCGAGATGTTGTCGGTGCTGCCGACGTTGAGGGCTTCGCCGTCGGCGGCGTCGTCGGTCATGAGCTGATGGTTCACCCTGACGACGTCGTCGACCTGCGTGAAGTCCCGCGTCTGGGTTCCATCACCGTAGATGACGGGCGGTTCGCCGTTGATACACCGCGAAACGAAATTCGAGATGGCCATGTTGGGTCGCATCCGCGGCCCGTACACCGTAAAATAGCGCAGCGAGACCGTGGGAATTCCGTACACGTCGTGGAAGACGCGTGCGTACTCCTCGGCGGCGAGTTTCGACACGCCGTAGGGGCTCGTTGGCTGCTTTCGCTGGTCTTCGACATAGGGCAGGGATTCGGGCACGCCGTACACCGAGGAGGAACTCGCGAGGACGACGCGCTCGAGGTCGGTGTCGCGGGCTGCCTCGAGGACGTTCATCGTGCCATTGACGTTGATCGAGTTCGGCTTCGAGGGGTTCTCGACGCTCGTCCGGACGCCCGCCTGGGCGGCCTGATGGTAGACGATGTCAGCTTCGTTGACGAGGTCGGTGACGAGGTCGGCGTCGCGCACGTCGCCCTCGACGAACTGGTAGGTTCCTTCGGTGTCGTTCGCGGTTGCGCGGGTGGTCTCGATCGTGTGGCGTTTGATCCCGACATCGTAGAACGGCTCGAGGTTATCGAGGACGGTTACCTGGTGGCCCTCGGTGACGAAGGACTCGGCGAGATGGCCGCCGATGAATCCCGCGCCGCCCGTGACGAGAATTTTCATGGTAGTTTCGAGAAAACGACGAGGGTACTTTGACGTTTTGACATTCACATGGGCTCAATGACGATCATAGACAGTTCGTAATCGGTGACGGGTTCGTCACAGCCACGATTTGAGGATTAAGTCTCGATCCAACGGATAGCGATCTCGAGGGTTTTGATCAAGGCGTTCGACCATCGAAGATGTCCCGGGCACGCCTTGTCGGTCTACGACCTGCAGGTTTCGGCTCAGGGCCTCGAGGCCCAGCTGGGCTCACGCGATCGCGTCCGCGATACCATCGAGCGGATCGAGTCCACACTCCGGACGGCGACCGAACGCGTTTATCCTGGGCCATTGATGACCCGCGGGGCGAGCTCAGCCGGGGATGGAGGCCATCGTGACAGTCAGACCCCAGTGACTTTATTACGCTTTGACAACCACATGATGTCATGCGACTGACCCGCCGAGCGCTGCTGGCCTCCACTGCCGCGGCCGGCGTCGTTGGTGCCCACTCAATCGTCGAGGACGTCGAGGCGAACGACGTCACCGGCACAGTCACCGATAACACCGGGACGATCTACGGCGAGGGGCTGTACAGTGCCGGCCTGTACGCCGCTGGCTACGCTATCGACGACTCCGACGAGGAGGACGATGACGGAGACGAAGACGAAGACGACGGCAACGGCGGAGGAAACGACGACGATGAAGACGACCAGACCGATGACGCGGACGACGTCCAGGACGGGGACGATACGGACGACACGGAACCGCCTCGAGACGACGATTGCGCTGACGAGGACGACCAGGACGACGTCGACGAGCCGCCGACCGACGACACTGACGATCACGAGCCACCCGAGCAGCCCGACTCGAGCGACGATACCCAGGCCGATCACACCGACGACCGCGAGTCCGAGGACGATGGCGACGACGTCCAGGACGACGTCGAGACACCGTCCGACGACAGTGACGACGGTTTACCAGGGTTCGGCCCGGCCGCCACTGTGATCGGCGGCTCGGCCGCACTCTACGCCCTCGATCGAGCAACGAACGACACCAACACCGACACAAACCATGACTGAAGACTACGATCCGGACGCAATCCCACGAACTGATGGCCTCGAGCTCGCGCTGCTGAGCAAGGCCGAGAACGCCGAGGACTACCGAGACCTCTGGGGGAAGATCCTCGACGATGAAGTGTTTAAGAAGATTGACCAAAAGCTAACTGGCGGCGAGGCCGATCTCGACGTCGCATCGCTCAGTACAGATGAAGGCGTTATCAAAAAGACCCCGACCGACCAGTTCGGCGCTCCCCTTTCGCTAACGCCTGAAGCTACGCATTACCCCTACGCTCGCGGCTTCACAACGGACGAGTTCATTAACGCTCCGTGGGTCGAAGACCACCGAAACCCGGTTTTCGACCACGACCACTTTCGGAACGAAGACCTGTTTCGCGGACACACAGGGAGTCCGCACGTTATCGGCGTAAACGGCCAGATTCATATGTCGATGGAGATGGACTCTGAGGACGACTACCGGGCCGAAGCCGCAGCCTTCGTTATCGGTGATAGTGATGGGGCGGACTGGGGCGGTCCAGCCCAATATCCAGAGTTCGGCGATCAAGTTGACTGGGGGGAGGGGAGCGAGGCCGACCCGACGCCGATCTATGTCCCTGAACATCAGAAATGGTATATGCTCGCCACGGACCGCGACCCGGACGATGATTATACATGGAAAACCTACGTCGCAGAGGGAGATGACCTTCTGAACTGGGAGGTTCGGGACGACGTAGGCGTCATAATGGACGAGTCGCACAAGGCACTGGTGCGTGTTGGCGACAAGTTCCATATTATCTACGGTTCGATGGACATGTACCAAAAGACCACGACGGTCGATCAATTCCCCGGCGGGTGGTCTGACGAGGAGCAGATAGCGTCACGCGACGATCTCCCCGAAGAAATAGAAGCATGGTCGAATCAGCAGGAAATCGTCAAATGTGAAGATGGGTGGGTTCTCCTACTCTCGGATGGCTACCGAACCGGTATCCACGCTTTCACAACGTCTTTCGAGGAGTTCCCATATAATTGGGAACACGAAACGGAAATGGTTCCGGCGGGCGAAGACGGAGATTGGAACTCGTCAGGATACCGCAACCCCCGCGTCTTCTGTGGAAACGGCGACCCGATGCTATTCATCCCCGGTAACGACGAAGCCGAAGCCTCAGACTCAACTATCGGGATTTGGAGACTGCATCAAAACAAGACCTACAGCGAAACAATTCGACCCGACACGTTTCGCCCGGAGGGAGAGTTTACGACGACCTCCACGAATTGGGAGACTATCGCCATGTCAATGCAGTACGGCGATACGAAGACGCTACAGCAAGCATTAGTCCGCATCCATTACTCGCTATCAAACGACACAGATGGAGAAACTACAGAGGTTAGACTTCGAAACGTGGCTGAAAGCGAAATATTGGCATCTCTATCAAGCACTGGCACGGGCACATCTTTCGAAGATAGTGGGTGGCGCGGCCCTCATAATCTATCTGAGCATACGTCCGATCCACGGACGGACGACCTCAGATTAGAGGCTCGCGTGTCTGGAGGGGAAGGGACAATCGAGACCGAACGCTCACCGGGAGTCCTCATTAAGACGCACAAAGGCCGTCTCTGATCACTCCTGAATCCTATGTACACACTCGTTCCACAAAGTTTCAGCATGTAACTAGACGCTATTCTCCTGATGTGTTCTCGAGCGTTCGCTTCGAAACATGCACGAACCGAACCCGCGGTTCGAGGAGATACCACCCGAGACTGATCGCGACGGCGACAGCGTTGATCAGGATGTCGATGCCACTCATGTGTCGGGCAGGAACGAGTCCCTGGCCAAGTTCGATCAGTGCACCGTATCCCGTTGCGACGACGAACACGAGGAGCATCTTCCGTGAGCGAGGGAGGTCACGGTCGGCGATCGCGTAGGCAAGTGAGAGTCCGAGTGTGACGTACGCGAGGACGTGATTCCAGGTTGGAAGCGGAAGAGAATCCGGTGACGGGGTCTCCGGGGGCACAGCGACGATCGAGAAGTAAAAGATGATGAAAGCGACGGCGAAAACGCCACTCAATCGAAGAGAGCGTGGAAGTAACGGGACGGGAATTGCCATAGCGGGTGGTCTGAGCAGTGTGGGAAAAGGGTAGCGAAATGGTGTGGTGTCGTCAATCGACCGTGCCTTTCAGCGTATTTCGTGTTCGACGTCGCGTTCGCAGTTCGGTTCGTCTTCGACAAGGCGCTCGAGTTCGGCTTCAAACTCCTCGTCACTCAGTTCGTCGGCTGCGTAGTCGTCTTTGAGCTCGTCGATCGTGTCCCGTCCGGAGACCGCCGTCGTTTCATTGCGGTTCCGTTGACGTCGTTGCTGATTGTCTGCCCCGGCCGACCACCCGGTGTAGAGTTCGTACGCGACGTACGTGATCACTAGGATCGTTAGAACCAGGACGGCCCACGAGAGCATCCACGTCACCCGTCTGAGCAATTGGCCACCCACGAGGGCGAGTAGAGCGACCCCACCGACGAGCAACGCGAGTTTTACCCCTTCCTTATCAACCATAGACCAGCCTTTGGGCCAGTTATACAAAATTGTTGGCTGGATTGTGATTCTTCGTGGGTCGTATAACTGGGCGTTCTGCCCGGCACATAGAACTCACACATGTAGGATCTAGAAGGAATTAGCTGGATCCTACCGTTTAGTAGTTGACATCCAGAGTCCAGTGATTTTGCCGTTCGAACCACTCGTAGATCAGCCCACTATGTGTGAAATTGACAAGCCTCCGATCGGTATTGGCCAAAAGGTATTTATCAGCCTATGCACAAGTAATGCCTGATTGAAGTATTGGATTGTCGCAATGTTTGAGAAGGCAACTCATGACTCTGTTCGGTCTATCAGCCATACGCTGCTGGGGGCAGCAAAAAGGGGTCAGTCGTAGACACCAGGTCACCGTTCGCAATCGGTTACTGACACAGGAATCGGTATAATCAATGTCAAGGCCTGCACAGATAAAGGCAATCTACCTTGAGTAAGGAGCGATTAAAACAACTTAAAGAAAATATGGAGCGGCTACACTGATGCTCGGACGAAGGGGGTACCGATTTGGGGTGGTAACAGGCGTAGGGGTGCTGTCAGGAGTCACAACACTGGGACTGGGTGCTGGTTTGATCGGCACATCACAGGTAACGGTGACTGGCGCACTACTGAGCGCTCTCGTCGTGGGTATCGTACTCAGTCCGCTGTCCCAGCCCAGGCCGAGGCGAACGACGACCATGCTTCGGATGACGGTCAAACGGGTTCTCGTCGCCTGTCTCGCACTCGTAGCACTCGGTGTTGTTGGCGTGCCTGGAATGCCAACTCCAGTGACAGTCGGCGCACTCGGCATCGTCCTCGTCAGCCTCGTTCCACTCTGGGTGTGGTTCCTCCGTCGACAAACCGGTTCCAAACGAGTGCTCGTCGTCGGTGATGATCCTTCACGGCTCACGGCGACCATTCGGTCGCTTCAGACCGAGCCGATCGGTTTTCTCTCACCAGTACTGACCGAACAACAGCTGGGGCTCGGACACTCGAGCCAGGGTGAATCCGCTCGAGCTGAACATGAGGGATCCCTCGAGCAGATTGCAGCCACCGACGGTGGTGTCATGCAAGCCAAACCGATCCGCGCACTGAGCGGGGTCGAACGGTTGAGCGGGCTTTCGCGACTCGAGCACGTCATTCACGAACGAGACGTCGACACTGTCGCGTTGGCATTTAGTGAGGCCGACCGCGAGGAGTGTTTCGGCGCGCTTCGCGTCTGTCACGAAACTGGTGTGGACGTGCTGGCTCACAGCGGTCTCGAGTCGACGTTACCCGTGCGCGAGCGCATGGAGAACGGATTGGTAGCCGTGGATCTCGAGCCCTGGCCGTGGTACAGTCGGGTGGCCAAGCGATTGTTTGATATCGTGTTCGCGACGGTTGGGTTGCTCGTGTTGTCCCCATTGATCCTCGCCATTTCGGTCGCGATCAAGATCGATTCGCCGGGGCCGGTGTTCTACGGACAGCGGCGAACGGCGGAACTGGGACAGACGTTTCAGGTGTGGAAGTTCCGATCGATGCTTCCCGAAAGCGAGGATGCCCGCCCAGGTGATGATCACGACCGAATTACGCGTATGGGACGTGTGCTTCGGAAAACACATATGGACGAGATTCCACAGTTGTGGGCGATTCTCGTCGGCCATATGAGCGTGGTCGGACCACGGGCGGCGTGGGTCGACGAGGAAGCTGTTCTTGAACGTGAGATCCACGGTTGGTCAAAACGGTGGACAGTCACACCAGGATTGACTGGATTGGCGCAGATCCGAAACGTAGACAGCACCAATGGGCAACGAAAGCTCGAGTACGATCTTGAGTATGTCAGGCGCCAGTCGCTATGGTTTGATATATCGATCGTGTTTCAACAGGTGTGGAACATAATCAAAGATATTTGGGTGATGGTTTGCCCTTGAACTTCACCTTCTAAAGAGAAGTACATTGAATCCATGTTCAACAAAACGCATAAGTTGTTGATGTTTTGATAGAGGTCAATAATAATGGAAGAAAATAAGTTCTCCGTTCTGCTACCGACATATAAAGGTGACAAACCTGAGAGCCTCCAACGATCCATAATTAGCCTTCTAAACCAAACACTAACGCCGAATGAGATTGTTATTGTCGCTGATGGTTCGCTTACACCAGAACTTAAAACCGTTCTCAATCGTTTGGAGTCCACTTACCCGGAACTAATAATGCGCACTTCACTACCTAACAATCAAGGGTTAGGAGCTGCATTAAACCATGGAGTCAAAGTTTGTTCACACGAACTGATTGCGCGGCTAGATTCCGATGATGTTGCTCTTGAAAACCGATTTGAGCAGCAAATATCGTACTTGGCTGAAAACCCTAATATAGACGTTCTCGGGGGACATGTTGCGGAGTTTTCCAATTCACCTGATGAAATAGATACAATTCGGAAAGTACCAATCTCGCCAGAAGAAGTTCGGTCACATGCCCGTTTTCGTTGCCCAATTAATCACCCATCAGTGATGTTTCGTCGTTCAGCTGTACTAGATGCAGGCAACTACGGGTCGTTTCGGTCAATGCAGGATTACGAATTATGGATGCGGATGCTTTCACAGGGATATTCAATCGCAAATCTACCAGATATCCTAGTCAAATGTGAAGCTGGTAAGGGGTTATTCCATCGTCGAGGAGGGATTAATTATGCGAAGCTGGAGATTGCTCTGCAGTACCAATTTTGGAAAATGGGTGCAATTTCACTGCCTATATTCATATTTAACATTGGAATGCGCCTCCCAATTCGGTTGGCACCTAACCGTTTTCGAGAAATTATATATCGAAAGCTGTTTAGATTCTAATGACGCGACCGCTTACGCATTTGAGTGCGAATCACGCCAACACTAATCCGGAAAACTATTTATTGGAAACCCAATATATTAAACACGCATCATATCAACATAGGTTTCCAAACAAAACAAATATAACCGACAAACTACATAAATGACATAATGAACATAGATGTGCTTTATATCGTGTCGACATTGAGACAGAGTGGCCCTACAAATCAGCTTTATGGTATTCTTCAGAATATTCATGATGGGGTTGATGTGTCTGTGCTTACACTTTCACCAGAACCATCTAATTCAGAATACGAACAATTTAATCAGTTAGATATCAATATTCAATCATTGAACCTCTCACGTATAGAGAGTGCTACAATTGGTTCATTCCGTCTACGTAGTATTGTGAATGATATTGATCCAGATGTTGTACATAGTCAAGGAATAAGAGCAGATACTCTCTCCGCACATCTACTTTCAAAATATAATCGTATTACGACCATCCGCAATAATCCGTACAAAGATTACCCAGCAAAATATGGCGATGTCCAAGGTCGGCTTATGGCTTGGAAACACGTTGATACCTATCGCAGATTAGACCATACTGTTGCCTGCTCACACACAATTGCCGATCAAATTAGTGAATTTGGCGTTAGTCCGAAAGTCATTCAGAATGGTGTTGACTGTTCTGCTTACAGTCCAGTGTCAATAGAACAACGGAAGCAATTACGTGACAAACACAGGCTAAACCAATACAAATATGTTGGTGTTTTCACAGGGTCTCTGATCCCACGGAAAGCACCTGAGACAGCGATCCGTGGATTTTTGCAGAGCGAGATCGCTTCTGACGGTGCACTTGTGTTTCTTGGAGATGGACCATTACGGGAACAGTGTGAATATGCTACGAGTTCTTATCCGAATATCCGCTTTGAAGGCTGGGTCGATAATGTGGAGACTTATCTAAACGCCGCAGATTATTTTCTTTCACCTTCCAAAGCAGAGGGTCTACCGAACTCTGTAATGGAAGCACTTGCTACTGGATTACCAGTATGCCTTTCGGATATTGGTCCTCACAAGGAAATCCTCCAGTATGATAGTCAAGTCGGAATTTCTTTTACTGTAGAAAATGAGGTAGAGCTTGGTAACCAACTCGATACACTACTTTCGACAGATCTTGAGAGTCGATCTCAAACTGCAAGAGAGATCGCACGTACCAAGTTAAGTGCGAAACGTATGTCTCAACAGTACCAGAACCTTTATACAAAGATTTGCTGAAATGGCAGGATATAACCCCGTTGAGCGATCAATTGCTCGACTTCTGGAGCGCTATCCCACATTGAAATCTAGAATTAAACGTAGCTATCAAAAAGCAAATTTTTATCTCTTTCGTGATTATGGATTTGAGGTTGAGACTCACCCCGACGTAACGCTCAAAACGATAGAGGAGGAATTCGGGGCCAACCCTTTAGAAGGAGAAGTTTTCTTTGGTTACTTTGACAAGAACCCATGGTCTCCTTCGGGTGAGAGGGGTGTTGTTCACCGAGTTGAAACCGATTCACGAGACGCAGAAGTTATTGTGCTCAGTGAAGATGATCATGAGGTTGTCGGGAAGACACAACTCTGGAACTACCAACAAGGAGCAATGGCACAATGGCTTCCATACTCCGAAGACAGAGTTATCTACAATTGTCTCATAGACGGGAAGTATGGAAGTAGAATCGTTACTCACGAAGGAATAATCGAACGCGAGTTACAAACACCAATCCAAATTATTCATCCTGAAAGATCGCAGGCACTTACGCTTAATTACCGTCGATTAGCTGATGTTCGGCCCGATTATGGATATTCACCGCCTTCAAATTATTTTAAAAGTCTGTCACACGACGAAGATGGAATCTGGCTCCTTGACCTAGAAACCGGTGTTCGTGAACTCATACTCGATATTCAGACCCTTAAAACTAATCAACCACGACCAGAAATGGAAGGCGCAAAACATTGGGTGAATCATCTTCTATTCTCACCTTCAGGAGACCAGTTTGTATTTGTCCATCGATGGGAGGCCTCTGAAGGTCGGCATTCAAGACTATATCTTTGTGAATTTAATGATGGCGACTCATTGACTCTTTTGATGGATGATAGTATCGTTTCCCACTATTGCTGGTTAGATGAACAAACAATGGTCGTGTGGGGGAATCAGCGGAGCTATGGTTCAGGATATTATAAATTAGATCTTACTACTGGTGCCACTGAACCACTTGGGGATAAAAATTTATCTAATTATGGTGACGGACACCCAAATATCCTCCATCATTCTAATGTCATGGTTACAGATACGTACAGCGACCGAGCTCGTAAACGCTATCTTTTATTGCATAATTTAAAAACCCAACAAACTATACCTATTGCCAAGCTTTTCGACCCGCTAACATATTTCGGCGAACAACGATGTGATCTTCATCCTCGGCCTAGCTTCAACGGGCAAAAATTGTCAATTGATTCTACCCACACTGGTGAACGAAAATCATATGTGGTGTCTATATTAGAAAATCCATTTTGATGTGAACTGGACATGAATATTGGAAAAACATCTACTGTTGTATTTATCTGTAAAATAATCGGTTCCATTTTTAGTTTTGTGGCAATGATCTATTTTGCTAGACTACTAGGCTCTGGCGTTATCGGCCAGTATTCACTTATTCTTGCTCTTGTCGCATGGTTACAACTGATTGGCAAAATGGGTGTAGCCACAGCACTGAAGAAACGTTTAAGCGAAGGCGATGATCGTCCCCAGTTCTTAACTACCGGCCTCCTGCTCATCTTTGTAATTTCCATACCAGTATTAATTACACTATTTCTACTTTCAAACCCTCTCAGTTCATACATGGGGGCGAGTTATTTATTTCTGGTTTTTGTATTCCCAATCTCAATGTTCTTTGTTTATGTTGAATCTGCACTTAAAGGAGATCATAAAGTTCATTTATTTGGAATATTGTATCCATCTAGGAAGATTACTCAAAGTATTATCCAACTGGCTCTAGTTTTTTTCTTAGGATTCGGGTTAACAGGAATGGTTGTTGGGTACGGTGTTGCAGCAGTATTAGTTGGTATTTTTGGTCTATACCTTCTGAAACCAGAATTCAATATGCCAAGGAAGCACCATTTTGAAAGTATATTCTCGTATGCGAAGTATTCATGGATGGGGTCTCTGAAGTCTAGGTCGTATAATGACGCAGATATTTTGATACTTGGAATATTTGTCTCTCCTAGTCTAGTTGGGATTTATGCGATCGCCTGGACTATTGCTTCGTTCATGAACATTTTTGGGGAAGCTATTAGTAACGCTTTGTTCCCAGAAATAAGTTTCCAGTCTTCGAACTCTCAGCAAGAGAGAGTATCAAAGTTAGTATCATTGTCTCTCTCATATACTGGACTAATGATTATTCCTGGACTTGTGGGTGCAGCCATCATTGGGGAGAATTTATTGCTCTTATACGGTGATGAATTTGTCTTTGGTACAAAGGTGCTGGTATTGCTTGTACTCTGCTGTGCTATATATGGATATCAAAAGCAACTTCTGAATGCATTAAATGCAATTGATAGGCCAGATCTTTCCCTCAAATCAAACTTTATATTCATCATTTCGAATATCTCATTAAACATCATCCTTATATCACAGTTTAGTTTGGTTGGTGCTGCAGTCGCAACCCTCATTTCAGCAAGTCTCGGATCTATTATTTCGTACTACTACCTCAACAGACTCATAGAAATAACGTTCCCATTTAAATCCGTCTTGAATCAATCTTTCGCAGCACTATTAATGGGGGGTGTGGTTTTTGGGATACATAATATGGATCCGATATCTTATTATAACATTCCTAACACAGTATACGTCATTCTTATAGTGACTTTTGGTGCTGTTTTGTATTTTTCATTATTGATATTCTTGTGGAAGGAGTTCAGAATGAATGTAATGAAAAACATTCCTCAACTCATTTAAGATATTCCATATATTGTTTTGAAATTTTTGAAACACTAAAATCAAGCGCGCGGTTTTGAAGCTTGGTTTTAGAAATGGGATCTACAAGCTCCTTCTGGATTGAGACAGCCATAGTATCAGGTTGACCAATTGGAACAAGCGTTCCGTATTCACCGTCAGCTAAAATTTCAGACGGGCCATTTGGACAGTTTGTGGAAACAACTGGAGTACCACATGCCATTGCTTCGACCAAGACGTTTCCAAACCCTTCCCATTTTGATGATAGTACAAAGACATCACTGTGGGCAAAGTACGGATATGGATCATCTACAAAACCTGGAAAGTGTATGACTGATGAACAATCTAAATCCTCAGCTTTTTGTTCCAGTTCCGACCGTTTTGGCCCCTCTCCAAGAATTACTAACTCTACATCACGATCCGATTCAATTCGATTAAATGCCTCTAAAAGGAGGGGAAAATTTTTTTGTTCTACTAATCGACCAACTCCAAGTAGAATATCTTTGTTCGTTGAATATGCATGATGATCAGGCATAGGGAAATCTTCAAATATAGTCGATTCATTAACAATTGGATTGTATATTGTCTGTATAGAATCTTTATGTAGATTGCACCATTCAGACACATCTTCAGCAACCCCTTCCGAGACTGCGATCACTTGATCTGCACCTCGGTATAAGATACGGGCGATTGAAAGTTGTACTTTGGTTCCCACATCATTTTTTTCACTTTGTGTGTTATGTTCTGTTATTATAACGTTCACACTTTTTTTCACCCTTACTAATGCTTTCGACAGAATTGTCACACAATTGGGGAATGTCATTCCTGTGATTAGATTAGACACGTTTTTTGATTGAATATGATTTGAAAGGGAAGGAATTGCATATCTAAGCCGGCTAGCTCCAAGTTCAATCACTTCTACGTCATTGGAAACATATGATAGAAAACCACCCTGTTTATGAAGGAGCACAAGTTCTACATCCAGATTTTCATCAGCTAAACCATTAGCTAAGTTTACAAAAACCCGCTCTGCCCCTCCAATAGATAAGTCAGGTATGAAGAGTGAAACGGAAGTGGAATTAGTCATCAGATTCCGATTGAATTGCGCCATTGATAAAATTGTTGTAAATGATTGAATGCGATTACAGTCATGTTTAGTTTGTCCCATTGTACACTGGGGCGAAGGTCTAGGGCCACGAATTAGCCGTCTATGGATCAACGTGACTGAACAGGTTTGAAAAGAAGACGTTCAACGTTTTACCTCTCTGTAGACACGTTTAATGCTGTTACGATTACCGTGACGTTCGTACCGAAACTCGAGGCCACGATGTTGAAGTGCGACGTTTAGCCAGGCGGCTGAATCGATCAGAAAGATATCGTCCTAGACGGCGTGGTTCTCCATGAGCTCCGCAAGAGAGATCTCTCTGAGAGCGTTTGTTCAAGTCGAACACAGTCGAGAGTGCAAAAATTGGTTGTTCGCCGAATCGCCCGCTGCGTACAGATAGTACTGGTGACCACCGATGCAGATCACGGTTTCATCGAGGGCGACGTTTGGACTAGCACCGATTTTCGGCAACAAGATCGGCCTTGTGAACCCAGTAATGAACCGCTTTTCGACTCCGTTCGACACCGTGTTTCTCGAGTTTTCGAACTGTATTCAAAAGTTATAAGCCGGTCAAGTGTAGGCGAATACCGAGTGCCATTAGCTCGCGCGGTGTACGTTCTCGCTGCACAAACTCCGAGTCGATCCATCCACTACATCTTCTGAGGCTGGCAGTTTTCGGCATAGGCACTAAAAACTGCCACCACCTCACCACTCCAATGGTGTCAGCGTTAGCACCTCGCATTGTGAATGCACGCGAATGCTTTCGTCCAGCGATCAACTGACTGCCACGAACTGCGATACGGAAACCGATCGAAGAACCGTCTGATTCGGAGTTTGAACGGGCCGAACCACGATTCGACGATCGAGCGATCCCCCCACGTTTCTCGACGCGACTCACACGGCAGGTCGAGGTCGTCGAGGCTCCAGTTGTACCAGGGGCCACGATCGACGACGACCACGGGCCGTGTGTGTCAGGTTCGGGCTCAAACAGGTCAGCCAGCGCCGTATACCACTCATGAATCACCTGATGAGAGTGGCCGAACCACTCGCCGACCTGGCGGTAGGAAAGCCCAAGATGGTACAGAAACGCCGCTTCGACCCGTCGTTCGGTCGGTGTGTCCTCACGTGAAAACACTCTTTGCTCGCGTGCCCGTTTGACTAGCTGGTCGACCATTTGAGTTCACCAACTCCCACTAGCTCGACCATTTCCTTACTGCTATCGCTGACACCCCTCATCACTCCACCCTCAAACTAAACAACGCAACGATTATCCCCACCAGATTGACAAGCATAGACACAGTAGTCCTCCATTCGCAAGGTTTATAATTTGGGATAAAACATATCCACTAGATGAACACCGATATTTCCATATATTTACTTGTCACAATTGGTATTGGTATTATTTTGTTTGAATATAAGCGCCGGGAATTGGATTTCCTTGCATTATTCAGTGCATTTTATTTCATCGCATATGTTCTTTCTCCCCTCCACATTTTAATCGGTGGTGAACAATTTGTACATTCTAACATACGTGTAGTTCTTGACGAATTCCAAATTGGTTCTTTAGAATCTGTGCTTTCGATAGCTTTGCTTTACATATTAGTGGCCTGTTCTTATATTGTGGCAACAAGAAAGGTAGCCAACCGCAAATTGCCTGAAGTGAAAATATCGTTCAGATTTGCAAGAGGTCTTATCGTCTTCTCGCTTATTTTTTCAGTTATCTCAATCATCATATATTCTTCACAATATGGAGGTATAGTTGATTCAATTCGGTATGCAGGGGCAATCAGAAGTGGAGAGGTCGAAGAGGGTGGGTCGTTCGTTTTTTTCAAACAACCCACATCATTTGCTTATGTTGCAGTTATATTACTGTTTGGTTTGGTAATTAATGAGGATAATAGAACTAAGTTGGTCAAAATACTATTTTTAATTTCAATTTTAGTGGCAGTTGTCGTTGCAGCTCTAAGAGCAAGTAGGGTAGCACCTCTTACGGTAGTTCTCACTTGTTATCTTGTCGCAGTTAGCTACAATGGTCGAATATATGCCAAATATTTGGTAGTGATGGGGATTCTTAGTGGTATCTTTATAACTTTCTCAAATGCAATATTCCATCTTTATCGATTGGGGATTGATGGCTTTATAGATCATATTCTATCCACCGATATATTTGACATATATTCTTCTGTCTGGCAACAGTTTGCACATATGTACCTGTCATTAGAGGTTTCAATACAGTCACCTGAACATTCTCCAAGATATATTCAAGACTGGGTTGATGGTGCTGTTCATGTTCTACCTAGTACGTTATTGGGAATTGATCAACCTGGTACTGTAAGCCATGTGAATACATACATTATAACAGGCGAGTATGTAAGTGTGTTAATTCCGGGCTTAGTTGCATTTTTTTGGTATAGTGGTATGTGGGTAGGAATTGTTTTGGGAGCTGTACTCTATGGGGTTGCTGGTGCTGGTATAAGCCAGTGGATAAACTATTTTGAGAGAGACCCACTTCAACTGGGAATCTACTACAGTGCAGCACTAATTTGGGGTTTTCAGTTTGTTCGAGCAGGAGATCCGAGAATATTATATCGTGGCCAAATAGTGTGGATTATAACGTTCGGGATCTTGTTATTGTATATGATGAATAAGAACTATCGAACCAATGAATAGTTATCGACATGCTTTTTACAAGTCTGCGCAGTACTTGCTTTCAGAGGCTATACCAAACAAATGGATGAGGGATAAAATTGCAACTAATATCTACACCACCCTTTTTTCTAAAGGTCTGCCAGATCAGATCTACGTTAATCCCAGAGAGATATCGCTGTTTACAGGCCGTGAAAATGCCAGTCAAATGGTGATAAAAGATATGGGGGTGGAGAAGGGGGGTAACTGGGATCATCGTGAAATAATCAAAAATAAATTTCCTAATAGATGGAATCCTTCTGACTCAATTTATTATAACCAGTCCCTTTTCCACACCTCATTGAAAAGGAGATACGAAGAAAACCTTGAGTGGGAGAACACAGAATATTACAAATATGCTAAAGAACAAACGGAATATAGTCCTTTTTGGCATGGTTGTGCAAGCGAAGAATGTATTTTGAAACGATGTAGTGAGATTGACCGCCTATATTATTCAATTAAGGAAAAAGGATATATTTCACGTTTGGAATTATACAACCGCGGGAAGACGAAAGATCGGACTAAAATCCAAGCGCTATCTAACGAGATTGTCATTGATATCGGACGTAATGGTGAACCGCTTTTCATAGATGGAAAGCATCGACTTTCCATATGTAAGATATTACGGATTAAGAAAGTTCCTGTCATTCCTGTTGTGACCCATGAACAATATTCATCTGACTAATGAGGAATAAGTAGGAATCAATCTCTGAACCTGGTTCTCACCCCAGTAGCATCATAATATAAAACCTTAAGATATGGTGGTTCGGTGCTGAATTATTGGGTGACCATTATAGAATCACCTACACCAGAGCACATGATAGACGTTTTTAGCATTGACGACTGCATCTTCGAAACGGCGTCGGGTGGGGCAGTTCTTATTTCCCAAAGGACATTCTAGCTATTCTCCCCACCAGGAAAATGAAAGGTACGATTCGACATTGTTTAAGGCAGATTTTGGGATCAAAGGCCGCAAACCAATCGATTAGTCAATCTTCTAGAGGATGACGTCGACTTGAGCAGCACTCGAGTTGCTGTCCTCGGCTTATCGTTAAAACCACTGATAGACGAAATCAGAAACTTACGTGGAATCCCTGAGAACGTTGGATCGATATCGTCACCTATGATCCGATCGTGTTTGAGCGGATCGCCAGTGCTATCTCGACTTCGTGTTCTTTGAGACGGCTAGCGCTACGCTCGTATATGCTGATAGTGTAGTCTTCGTCACTGGGTGGGACGAGTTCGCGACTCCTATTATATATTTGACGATATTCATGCTCCAATCGTCGTTGGCAGTCATCAAATTATTAAGGAACGTGAAAATCTCACCTAGTGAGCAGGCTCTGCCGCTGTAAACGCTAGGCACCAATTTCAGATTCCATAAACATGACGATATGATACAACTCCAGTTCAGTGGTCTCAATGTTCGGATGGAGGCATCGTAAACTCAATCTACTACCTTCAACGGGTTACCCGCCTACCCAAATATAATTCACTACCCCGCGTCTTTGAAGCGGCTAATCAGTGTTTCCGAACGTTCTAACCAAAATCTAGTGCTTTAGATAAGGTGATTCCGATGACCTAAATCGAATTGATGGGAACCAGTCGCAAAACCAGTTTCCAGTAAACGCCAATCAGTCCTCGGGTCTTACCACATTCCCATCGACTACGTCATCTTCTGTAACGGTCACCTGCCGGTCACCAACTGAGTACTCACCAGCGTAGGGAACGGTCACCTCGAGGACACCATTAACCCCGAACTCGGCGTCGCGTTCGTAGACGAAGGTCTCTCCTTTCACGGACACCTCCGTACGTACGGTTACGAAGTCCCCTGGATCACCGGTTGCGTTAATCGTTGCCCCCGAAACGACGGCGAAAGCAACTGTCGAATAATTCTCATCAACGTATAGGAGTCGATAGTGCTCGAGCGGTTCCCCATCACCCCCAGTGTCGAGCTCCCCGAGGAGTTGGCGTTGGGTGTCATCAACGGAAATATCACGCTCGAGTTCAGTCAGAACCACATACCCAACCCGTCCCTCGAGCTGATCATACTGGCTGTCAGCATCTGACCCAAATCTGAAGTCATCAAAGTTCGACATCGCGTACAAATAACTCCGCGACTCTCCACTCACGAAGTAGTTGTACATCCGGTTATCGCCCCAGTGACTCAATACGAAGTTCTCGGGGTACTCTCGGTCAATCTCCATTGCATGTTCGTTAATCGCCTGCATCGCCTCGTACTTCGAATCGCTGTAGGTGGTCTGCCCGGACAGGCCGGGTGCATAGAGGACACTCAGACTACAAACAAGCAAGCCGATGACGAAGATGTACGCCACTCGCTGTCGATCCGGGAACGAAATCGAGCGGTTACCACCGTCTGCCACCACTGGACGGTCGCTCTCGTCTCTGAACGGAAGTGGCTGTCCAGCTAAGTCGAGCCACGAGAGGAAATGCACGAATCCAACGCCACCCAACACCGATAGTGGAATCATGAGTTGGGCGGCGAAGCGAACCTGAACCGCCGCGAGGATCATCAATACCACAGTATACACGGACAGCAGCAACCACACAGGTTCGTACCGTCGAGTGAGTAGCCAGATAGCCCATCCCATCACCGCAATCCCGAGATAGAAACTCACCCCGAGTTGGATCAGCGGCCCGAAGATGACGATGTAATCCGGTGTGAACAGCGACACCGACTCCGTGTACCCCTCTCGAAGCATCAGATCGTCCATCCGTTCTTGCGCTTCAGCCCAGTCCTCGGGACGGTATTCACGAAATACGTACACACCCACGGCAGCAACGATCCCCTCGAGAGCGACCAACCCGCTAACGTGGATGTCCAGCACACGCCACAGGTCAGCCAGGAGGAACACGGCGAGTGCACCGCCGAAAACCATAGCAGGTGTGAACGCGACAAACCCCATCTGCCAACCCCAGTTGAGATACAGCCAGGCCGAGAGCGCCGCTCCAATACCAAGCCCAACGACCGTCGGCAGGTTCGCGAGCGTCGGCGAAATCCCCTCTCGAGCATCGAGCGCTGCCCGAAGCCCGATATACACGGCAAGCGGGATGAACAGCAACGGTGAGCCACCCCAGAGGTGAATCGAGATACCGAATGCGAGTCCTAACAGAACCGCACAGAGCCACGTTACTGGAGACAAAAGATGCCCACGAATCGCCGCTCGAGTCCCTACGTCCTCTCGCCGTCGCGTCACGTCTACGGCGAGCCATGCAAGTAACAGTAGTACCACGCCGAGCCAGAAGTACTGGTGGAGTCGGTGCTCGAGGAATCCGACTTGCGTGTACACCACGTGAACGGGTGCGACGGCGAACAGGACGACCGACGCGATCCCGATACGAACGTCCCTCGTCACGACGACTGCCAGCCCATAGATGAGGACGCCAAGGGCGATTGACGCGACGACGGGAAGCCACGCGGCGACCAAGTCGGCGGCCGCCTGGTCACCGCCGAGCAACGTGGCGAACCACCAGTTCAACGCGTGTGTGAGCGGCCGTCGACCCGTTGCCCCCTCCGGCATCGACGCGAGCATTCCAATGTCCGTCGGACTATTCGATTTAGCAAGCAGCTGCTCCATCCAGTAGCGATAATGGTATGGGTCGTTCCCTGGGGAGACAACATCGTCACCCCGAAACACCGACCGGTACTGCGTGATCCGCATAACAAACACCAGCGCGAGCGCACCGACGAGCCCGGCGAGCGCCCGCACATCACCCCAGACACCGAGGTTGACCTCGATCGACCAGTCATCACGATCAAAGATGCCCCCACCCCCACCAGTAACGGCCTCTAGCTCGTCCCCGGCGAGTGCGGCCGCGACGCTATCGTCGGTGACAACGCGATACTCGCCCCCGGTCTTCTCGATGATCCCTCGCGAGACGAGTTCGCCGAACACGCCTGAATCGAGGGGGACGTCGTCGAACGTCCACGTCTCGTGTTCGCTGTCGACATGGAGGACGGTCTCGAGTGCTTCTTCCCCGTTCGCGTGGGTCTCGAGGAATTCAGTGGCGGCTTCGTACACCTTGACGTGGTCGTCCTCGGCCATTGAACCGATAGTGAGTATCGTCTTCTATTACCTTTTCGTTCCGGAGAGGATCGCGGAGACGGGGTGTAGTGTGTGACTCGAGCCATTGACTACGCCAGAGAGAGCTTCCACTGACGGGAATGATGAGTCGATGGTTAAATAATCTGAACGAGAACCTTAGTCGTCGCTCGAGACTGCCACAGTTTCCTCCCCCTGCAAGCGCCGTTCGGCCTCGTCGCGATCCTCGGGGTAGCCGACGTCGATCCGCCAGCCGTCGATCCCGATCGCGTCGATCGTCCGACCCGACTGAATCAACAAATCAATGGCCTCGCTGATCTCGTACTCCCCACGGTTGCTGGGCTGTACCAGATGGCAGGCGTGGAAGATCGCGGGCGAGAAGGTATAGAAGCCCGTCATCACGAGATTCGACGGCGGCTCCTCTGGCTTCTCCACCACGTCGGTGATCTCCCCGTACTTGTTCGTATCACAGACGCCGTACCGAGAGGCATCCTCCCAGGACACTTCCTCGACCAGGAACGCGGCATCGGCGCGCTCCTCGCGCTGACGGCGTACCACATCCCCGAGATTCGCCTCGAAGATGTTGTCGCCCAGAATTAACATGAAGTCGTCGTCGATGTGCTCCTCGACGGTCAACAACGCGTGGGCCAGTCCCTTCTGTTCGCGCTGGTGGCAGTACCTGATCGGGACGCCCTGATAGGAATCGCCGTAGTGATCGATGATCTTCTCTTTCAGATAGCCAACTACCACGACGAACTCGTCAGCACCTAGCTCGAGCAACTGATCGAAACAATGCGTCAAGATCGGTTTTCCCGCAACCTCGACCATCCCCTTGGGTTTGTCGTCGGTGAGTGGTCGAAGTCGCGTTCCTTTCCCCCCGGCGAGAACGACTGCCTTCATCAACTCTAGGTGTAAATTCGTCGTACAATAACTTTCTGGCTCACGTGTCACCACCGCCTTGGAGACGACGCCGTTCATCACACCAGAACACCACGACGCACCCAATCCATATCACGGTCAGCGTGAGCGGCTACGAGGTGACGATGATTGCCAGCTGTTTTACTTCCCCGACCACGCTGGTGGACGTGATCGTTGAGGAAGTCACGGATGGGGCGTATTCCCCGAATGAGATCGGGTATTGGACTCACCCGTGGTACGACGGGGCGAATCTCTGGAAACTTCGCGAGTCCATTGTAGCGGAAGCTGATGGATAGCGTTCACGCGTTCCGAATCGAAGACAGGGCCAAAAAGTGACACCAGTTGGTTGAGCCCACCAGCAACAACTCGAGAACAGCCTCGAGTTCCCCCGGACGAGCCATATTGGCAGCCACCCCTTGTGGGATCAGGCTCGAGCAGCGCTACGTGATCGGTCTCAGTCGCTTCTCGAGCTTGGCCAGGTCGTGTTTAGTTTTATTTATTTTCCCAATTGTCGACAGGCTGGTGACACGAATAAGCCATCTCCGAATTGACGTGACTATAATAGTTTGATAACAAATATGTTCAACGTTTTGCCGATTTATAAACATAATCGACACTATTGCGATCACCGTAACGTTCGAACCGAAGCTGGAGTCCACAATAATGAAGTGAAACTTTCCGCCAGGCGGCCGAATCAATCAGAGAGACGGCGTCTACGATTCTTTTTCTCCATAGATTCCGCGTATATATTTTTGAAAGATCGGAATTACGGGCAAAATTCAGCCGAATATTCAATAATCGGTTGGTTTCTGGAGCAGCTGCTTCATACCGCCAGTATTGGCGACCATCAATCCAGATCACAGTTTCGTCATGGGCAACGTGCTCCGAACTGGCACCATCTTTCGGCGTAAGATCGGCCTTGTGAACCCAATCGTGAACTGCTTTCAAATTCGGTAGACACCGTATTTCTCGAATTATAGTACAGTATATAGAAATGACATTCCTCCCGAGTGGAGGTGAATACCGAGCGCCAGCAGCTCGCGCAGTGTCCGTTCTCGCTGCACAAAATCAAAGTCGATCCATCCACTAGATTCTCTGAGGCTGGCAGTTTTCGGCATAGGCACCAAAGACTGCCACCGCCTTCCCACTTCAAACTCAAACTAAACACCGTCTCGGTCGGTCACCAGAGTAATTGAGATGACCGTTCAATCCGAATCAAGCGAGGACAGTCAAATATCCTTAGCCATCGACAAGAAACCGAAGACTGCCACAGAGAACGAGCCGCGAGTCGAAATCGACTACATTCAAGACCATAATTAGATCCTATAACAGCAGCAGCAGCGATATGAGAGTGGCCACACTTACTGTGAAAAATACGAAAGCCGTAACGACTAGGGGTGTTATACTTGCCCCTTTCATCTCACTGAACCGAAGATCGAAACCGAGACCAACGAACGCGATGAGAAACGCCCACTGAGACGCATGCTCGAGCGAGGTACGTTGTGCAGTAGAAAACACGCCCAGACTCGCGAGTCCTGAGAGGAGAAAAAACCCTATCACAAACTTCGGCAGTGACCGCCAAATTTGAACGACTGGATTGCCCCGTTCATTTTGTCCTTTCGACACCCTGATCGAAAACCAAATTACTACAAATCCCAGCAAACTGTTTCGAACTAATTTTGTCACTACTGCCCATGTTCCCGCATCTGCCGAATGCGAAAATCCGGCTGCAGCTACGGGCCCCGTCGAGAACATCGTCAGGCCTGCCCAGATGCCAAACGTCATCGCGTCGAGGTCGAGTATCGTACCTACGAACGGATAGATCACGAGTGTCACCGCATCGAATACGAGAATCGTTGTGACAGCGTAAGCTATTTCCTCCTGTCGGGCTCGAACTGCCTCAGCGACTGCAACCACGGCGGATACCCCGCAAATTCCAATACCCGCTCCAAGAAGTGACCGCATTCGTATCCCGAGTCCGCGTTTCCGACCGATGAATTCAGTAATCGAAAGGACGAATACGAGAACGACGAGCACGAGACCAACGACCAACGGCCCGGTTCTGAATAGTTCCCCAACAATCAGTTGAGCACCCAACAAGACAATTCCTATCTCGAGCCACAGGCCATACGATTTGACCCCTGGAGCGACCCGTTCATGAACACCAACCGTATTGCCCACGATAGCACCAAGAACGATCGCCCCGAGCAGGTGATTGATCGGCACCACCATCCCAACAATTCGAGCGAGAACTGCCATAACGATGAGAAGCAGTATGCCAGGAACAAGTGCCGTTCGGTTGCTTACCACGGTATTTCTCCACCCAACTGAACGAAGAGGACAATAAGTAGGCCTACCAGTGTTGCCTTCCAGCCCCGTGAAAGGTTAATCCACGCTCGATTTACTCTCGCCACTATGGCCATCACTTCGTATGTGTCCAGAGGGGTATTATATTTGTTTGGGTATTATGTTTGCCCAGTGTCAAAAATTATATTGCCCTGTGTAGTAGTTAACATTGTATGTTGCTCTGGCTCGGGATTCCCCTGTCGATTGAGGTTGTTTTAATCCTACTCTTGGGGATGCTTATTGCGTTAGCATTTGGTGCCATTCCCGGTCTTGGCCCACCAATCACAATTGCGCTTATGATCCCGTTCTTGGATCTGTTCTCGACACCAGTCGCACTGTTACTGCTCGGGTGTACGTATGTCACCGGTGTGTATGGCGGATCCATCTCGGCGACCCTACTGAATATTCCCGGCACCGGTGCATCAGCTTGCACCACGCTCGATGGTTATCCGATGTCGAAACAGGGGAAGGCTATTACCGCACTCTCTGTGTCCATAACGGCATCCATCGTCGGTGGTGTCATAGCAATCACTATTATCATTTTAGCAACACCGGTACTGAGTGACTTTGTTCTGTTGTTCGGTTCACCGGAGTATTTCATGATGGCTGTCCTTGGTATTGCAGTCATTGCCGCTGCAACGCAGGGAAATGTTCTGAAGGGCTTGATCGCTGGATTTGTTGGACTCATGATCATGTCTGTTGGTGTCGCTGAAACAACCGGCGAAGTCAGATATACGTTTGGCTCTCTTTACCTCTACGACGGTGTGCAGTTCATTCCTGCTCTTGTCGGTATCTTCGCATTGACTGAGATGATGCGACTTGCTGGCACCGGCGAGCAAATCGCAGAATCGGCCGAATTACTCGGAAGCAGACTCGAAGGGGCGAAGGATGTCTTCAGATACAAGTGGACCGCAGTTCGATCCTCACTGATTGGATTGTTCGTCGGGGCAGTACCAGGTGCTGGTGGTACCGTTGCGAATTTTGTTGCATACGGGGTTACGGCTTCTCTACGGCGCAAACCGGAGGTCGACTTCGGTGATGGGAACCCGGAAGGGATCGTTGCATCCGAATCTTCAAACAATGCGATGGTCTCGGGCAGCCTCATTCCGACACTTACGTTCGGCATCCCTGGAAATTCGACAACGGCGGTCATGATTGGGGCTCTCCTGTACATGGGACTGCAACCGGGGCCAACACTGTTTTCACAGCACTTGGATAGCCTGTACGTGCTGTTCGCCGGTGTACTGCTAGGCTGTCTCTTTCTGGTTACCATGTTCTGGCTGGCCCCATACTTCGGTCGAGTAACGATCCTCGATCAGGAGATCCTCATTCCAGCTATCCTCGTGTTGTCTCTGCTTGGAACCTATAGCATCAGATTTAATTTCGGAGATCTGGTTCAGCTCTTCTTATTCGGCCTGCTAGGCTATGTGATGATCCGAAATAACTACTCAATCATTGCACTATTGCTCGGTATAATTCTGGGCCCGACCGCCGAGGTGAACCTCTATCGATCCCTCCAGATTGGTGGTGGTTCTCCAATGATCTTCCTCGAGCGCCCTCTTTCGCTTGCACTGGTGATTATCACGATCGGAGTGCTCGTTGTCTCGTTCATTAACATGAGAGCAATCGTTGCGACGGTTGCTGGCAGAATCGGGGGCGTGATAGGGAATGTTCGATAGGACATTTCACTCAGCAAGCGCTATCAGGGTGAACACAACCTATAAACGTGATTTCCACGAATAAAAAATAATGTCTGACGCACGCACGTGGTTTGATAGCGAGGTGGTCTTCCTCTTCCTCGTCGCTGCTTTCGCCATCTGGATTTACGTAGAGAGCGATAACTACTCCTCAGCAGGGTCGATGTACCCACAGCTATCAGCCGCAACTGTACTGGGCTTGCTCGCGGTGTTGGTAGTGGTGCGCATATTGCCCACCAATATTCAAGAACGCATTACGTCATCGAGTGAAGCAATCGAATATGGCAGTACCGGTGAAGATCGGGCGTTCTCTACGCGCAACGTCGTCATCGTCACAGTCCTTTTTGCGCTCTACATAGGTGGCGTGTATTTGCTCGGATTCCTGCTTGCGACCGTCCCGTACGTCTACGGATCGTTGGTCGCTCTCGGCTACAGTTCACGGTGGCGTCGGTTGGCGTTAACGGTGTTTATCTCGTTAATTGTCGTCTTGGGGTACGTCTTGCTGGGCATTCCGTGGACGTTCGGAAGGCTCTTCGAGCTCATACCGGTAATATAGGTATTATCGATCGCCACGACCGTAATTGCTTTCGGTGTTGTGGATATGGACGTGAGCACCTTCGTCAATGTGCTCAACTGACGAACCGATCTGGAGGCCATATTTGACAACTTTTTCACCTGCGGAAAGTGGTTGCAACGCGATTTTATGGCCAAAGGGGATCTCGTCGGTGATCGTTACCGATCGATCGTTCACTGTTATGACGTCACCTTTCGAAAGGGAGGCCGTTGCGGTCGCGACGTTATCGTTTTCGTTCATCACTACAGCGTCTGACATACGATATGACATTGCTGTACTCGTACTTATGTCTTTTCGGCAGTGGAGCGACGATACTGGATGTAGTCTTCGAGCCGTTTTTCGAACGCTTCCGGTTCATATCCGAGGTCGCGTCGTGCTGCACTTGTGTCGAATGGCGGGCGAATACGTTGTCTGAGTTCGTACCAGTATCCAGGCCCGAAATCGATTTCGACATTCGGGAATTCACGTTGACATACCTCGGCGATTTCTGAAACGGTGACGTGCTTGCCGCCGGATACGTTGTACGCAAACTGTGTTAGGCGCTCTGACGGTGCTTCAAACGCCCGAACAATTCCTTCAGCCGCATCGCGGTGGTGGGTGTAATCGTTTGGATGATCTCCACCGTATTCGTTAACCACGTCACGTCCATCTAGCGCTGCAGTGATCAACCGATCCATCGGATATGCCCATTCGCCCGTTGCAGCGCCTGGTGGCCCCCAAAGTCGGGACACGCGAACACTGACTGTTTCCAGTTTCCCCGTTGCGTTGAAGTGTTCACAATACAGTTCCCCAACGTGTTTCGTGATCGAATACGGCCGTTCCACCGATGGTCTAGTGAGCGCTGATTCCTGGTACGGCTCTCCATCCGGTTCACGGTCGGGATAAACGGAACCTGAACCAACGTACACCAATCTATCGATGTCGTGTTCCGCTGCAAGCTCGAGTAGTGATAGCGTTCCCGTTGCATTAATCTCGACGTTTGGACGGAGTTCTCGAGAGACAAACGGCATGAGGGCTGCTGAGTGGATGATGCCAGTTATCCTCTGCCGTTCGAACAAGGCTTCCAGATCATCTCTATTGCGGAGGTCTGCCGTTTCACGGGTGATGCGGTCGTTGATCGTATCAGGCTGGTTAGCAATGTACGCTGGTTCGTCGGAGTTGACTCCGTGTGCGAGGACGTCGTACCCTTTTTCGGCCAATCGAAGGGTGATATTTGACCCAAGATTCCCGTATCCACCAGTAACGAGGATGCTCATATTTCGAGACCGTCGGGAAACGACTAAAGCTTTCCGACGAATCATTATCTTGGTTCTATTTCTCCGGAACTGGTGATATTCGCCTACTGTGCCGATTCTTCTACAGTGACCACAAACTATAAGAATCTCTTGACCAACTCCAGTATCATGGCTACGTTCGACGGCTATGAGCGCCCAGATGGTAGTATCGGAATTCGCAATCACGTCGCAATACTTTCGGTGGTCACCTACTCCAACACCCTTGCACGAAACGTTGTTGCTCAGGTTAACGGCGTTATCCCCGTGTACAACCAACATGGTCGCGCGTTAAAAGGAGACGACAAACAAGTGCAAGAAGAAACGTTCGCTGGCGTTGGTCGTAATCCAAACGTTGGTGGCGCACTCGTCGTCGGTTACACCAAACAACAAGTTGAGCCGGTTCTCGAATCGATTGCTAGGACTGGAAAACCAGTCGAATCGACGACGATCCTTGGGCAAGGAACACCGAGTGCAACGCGCGAAGCAGTCCGAAAGGCTACCGCATTGACGCAGGAAGTTTCCGAGGTTCCTATGGTTGAGGCGAATATCGGTGATCTGGTCGTAGGAGCAGAATGCGGTGGCTCTGATACGACGTCCGGGCTTGCCTCGAACCCGGCAACTGGTCGTGCAATGGACACGGTCATAGAGGCAGGTGGAAGAGGTATGTTCTCTGAGAGCGTCGAAATTTTGGGCGCTGAACGCGACCTCATCAATCGGGCCGTCGATCAACAAACGGTCGACGACATTGAGTCACTTGTCGACTACGTGCAGGAACGAACCCGTGAGATGGGGATCAATATCAATGAATCAAACCCGGTCAAGGATAATATCGAAGGTGGACTGACAACGATTGAAGAAAAATCGATTGGTGCGATCAAAAAGGGCGGCTCGAAACCGATTCAATCAGTACTCTCGTACGGGGAAACCCCTCGAGAACCAGGGCTTCATTTCATGGACACCCCTGCACCAGCACAGGAATCGATGACGGGAATGATTGCCGGCGGTGCGACAGTTATCGTGTTCTCCACTGGAAACGGAAACCCATCCGGAACACCGATTACACCGGTGATCAAGGTTAGCGGCAATCCGACCACTGTCGACACGATGGCCGACCATATTGACCTCGACGTGAGTGGTGTCATTACCGATGGAATGTCACTCGATGAAGCGGGTGAGCGGGTCACTGAAACGATCGCTGCCGTTGCTAACGGTCGTCCAGTTGCGGCCGAAATGCTTGGTCACCGTGAATTTGGCATAAAGCGTGTCGGCCAACATATTGTCTGAGCGGTTATTCGCCCGTCGCTTCTCGGAATTCGTCGTAAATTTCTTCGATGTCAAACGACAGATCCAGTCTATCCTGTGCCTCGGCTGGCCCTTCCGGGATTATCGGGTTCCCCGACTCTGAGGACCAATCCTGGATTTCATCGCTTTCGAGCACGTTCTGGAAGCCTTCAGCTATTCGCTCTTGATTTTCGTCTTCGAGGGCAGGCGTTCCGAACAAACTGCGCGTGAACAACGCTGTTTCTGCAACTGACTCGAGATCATGGTTTCCGGAAATATCCACGTCTGGGACGGATGGATGTGGTTCCTCACCGACGACGATTACCCCATTTACCTCTCCCTCTTCGACGTACTGTGTTGCTGGAACGACCCCGACGACGCCAGCATCAACTTCACCACGGAGTACGGCGGAGATTAGCGATCCGCCACCGTCATATCCCACGTACTGATCGTAATCGAGATCCCAATTCCGTTGCATTTGCCAGGCAGTCATGTGGAACGTGTTCCCTGCCCCAACCCCACCAAGGGTGTCGAGGTCGCCTGACTGAAACGCCTCAAGAAGCGGTTCGAGGGAATCGTACTCGGAATCTGCTGGTGTAACGATGATAACCGAGTCCCAAGCGAATCCACCAATACCCGTGAGATCTCGGAGATCGTACCCGGGGTCGTCCTGTTCGATCTGAACGAGTGTGTGGAGTGGGATGTTAATGTTCGTAAATCGGTACTGTGAATCGGATTGATACATCTCTCGGTGAGCAATCGCTCCCTCTGCACCCGCTTCGTATTCCTGACTGACGCTGACGCCGAATTCGTCGCTCATCGCGTCGACAAACGGCGAGAAGTATACGTCAGTACCGCCCCCTGGGGGATACGGGTTCACCAACACGATATCTTCCGAGGGGTACTCACCATTATCCGCTGATGTACAACCTGCTACTGCAACTGTCCCGAGAACACCAACCGATTTAAGATATGATCGGCGTTTCACTTTGTCACTGTCTAGCATCCATTAATCAATGGTTTTTCATCGCATATATACGTTGTGTCTATAATTAGCCACGAACCACGCAGTCAGCCTACACAGAACTTCCACTATGTGAAAATTTATGTACTCTCCAACCGATGATTCTAAAAATGACTACTGGGGACACACCGATGCAAACACTCGTCAACGGATTCGAGATACTGAACGAGATCCAAGAGAGCGAAGGGGCGCGCTTAACTGATCTCTCTACGCGACTCAATCTCCCACCGAGTACCGTTCATCGGTATTTGGCTACGCTAGAGGCGCTGGAATATGTGATTCGGGACGGGAACGAGTACCAGCTTAGCCTTCGTTTTCTAGACCACGGTATTCACGCTCAAAACAGACAGGCGGGTTTCTCCTTGTTCAATGAGAAAACGAAAGAGATAGCACGACAAACTGGTGAGCGTGTACAGTTTTTAGTACTCGAGTACAATCGGGCTGTGCACATTTGCCACGAGGTTGGAGAAAAGGCGGTACAGACGGATTCCCGAATTGGAAAGCGGGTTCACCTTCACTCGACTGCTGCAGGTAAGTGCATCCTTGCCTCTCTTCCAGCTACCGAACGAGACGCGATCCTATCAGAGATTTCCCTTCCCCCACAGACGGAGAACACCATTACTGATAGGGAAGCACTTCGCGGCGAACTCGAGGTAGTTGCTGACCGGCGATATGGAATTAACGACGAAGAGCGGATTGTTGGGTTGCGTAGCGTTGGAGTTCCGATTATCGGAAAAGACGATTCCTTGATGGGCGCGATGAGTATCTCAGGCCCATCGAACCGTATGCTCGATGACCGCCTCCATTCCGAACTTTCACAGGTATTACTGGCCGTCGCTGACGAAATTAAACTTCGACTGACGTACTCAGGATAGCGTCGTTATGATGGTACTGAGGCGACTATTATTACACGCTTATGTGTGTAATGGACTGTGGGCCCTGCAGTGTTTTTTCCACATAATGGAAGCATCTGCGAGGATGGTATTTCGAGGAGGTCGGTATTCAGCACCAGCGGTCTGTGATAAATGCGAGTTGGTAACAATCAAGTCCTTGCAAACCGAATCTACCAGATATGGTAATCGTAGCCGCTGTAGATCGATCAAAACGCGCATCCGATGTTCTGCGGGAATCTAGATCGTTGGCAGTACATTTTGACGAACAGATACACGTCGTACACGTTTTGACTAGCGCTGAATTTGTCGATTTAGAACGGACTGCAGTGGATGAAACAGGTGCAGCTGTTGATATGGATGAAGTACGCCAGGTAGCAGGTAACATTGCAGCGGAAGCAGCAGAAACAGCACTCGAAAGCGATTATGAGGCCGTCGGTTTGATGGGTGATCCAGCGGTTCGTATCGTCGATTATGCCAGAGAACACGACGCTCGATACATTGTGGTTGCGGGTCGAAAACGATCCCCAGCAGGGAAAGTCGTCTTTGGGAGTGTTACACAATCGATTCTTCTCAACGCTGATTGTCCAGTTGTGACGACGATAAGGTGAGAGTAACCGAACCGTGGTCTGCATCGTCTTTGAGTGAAGCCTTATCACTCCCGAGTGCTGCCATGATCGATCGAAGAAATGATGTTCGGTTGGTTGCGTTTTCTCCCGTGAGGACATTCAGACCACTGTCCAACTCAACTGACGTTGAATCAATCCCACCAATATTTTCGACGGCGACACGCGGCATCTCCGACATTTGTGAGAAACCCATTGCATATTTTTAGATCCCACAGGATTAATAAATAATCCCTATATGAACGGTCGTGTTTGGTTTGTATCATTGTGCAACGGGCGAAAGCTTGGAGCACGAATGAGTCGTCCCAAAATCGACGTGACTGAACAAGTTTGAAATCAAATAGGTTCCGCATTTCATCTCTTTTTAGACACGTTTAATGCTGTTGCGATCACCGTGACGTTCGAACCGAAACTCGAGACCACGACGATGCGGTGCGGCTTTCAACCAGGCGGCCGAACCAATCAGGAAGACGGTGTCTTCGACATCGTGTTTCTCCTTGAGTTCTGCAAGAAATGCATTGGTAAGAGCGGGTTTCTAGGCTGAATACAACCAGACGTGAAAGAATTGGTTGGTTTCCGGATCGGCCGCTGCATACAGCCAGTATTGGTTACCATCGATCCAGATCACGGTTTCGTCGAGTGTGACGTGTTTTGGACTGACAACGACTTTCGGCACAAAATCGGCCTTGTGAACCCAGTCGTGAGCGGCTTTTCGACTCCGTTCGACACCATACTTCTCGAACTTTCGATCTGTATTCGAAAGAGACAGATCTCCAAGATGGAGGCGCTTATTGAGCGACAGTAGTTCGCGCGGTGTCCGTTCTCGCTGTACAAACGCCAAGTCGATCCGTCCATCAGATCCCCTGAGTCTGGCAGTTTTCGGCATAGGTACCAAAAACTGCCACCGCCTCACCACTTCAACCTCAAACTAACCGCCGCCATTTGAACAGGTTTGAGGTTTGATTGGATTGTGGAATAGGGCTACGATCATCGAGGTAAGCTATACATCAACTTCTCGAATGGGTGTCGATAACCCAATATAATAATATATAATTAATATTATGAGAAATAGCAGGAAAGATCTCCCGCGCGGACGTAAATCATGATACTCGACCTGGTGGGTAGGCTGTTGGTACACCATGCACTCGTGATCGCTATGGATGGCGCGAACGTGGATCGCTTGGAAGTTGCAGTAACCAAGGACAGCTAATCTGCCTCACCAGCGAGCGGTCGACTTTGCGACCGAATCCGACCGAATCAGTTCGAACCCTTCGGTACTCTGGGGTTTCCGGTTAGGAAACCTTCAGCGTCGAGGAAAACGACCTCAAGCCGAGGGCTCGAGATCAGGGTTGTACCACGATCATCTCCTTCGTGTCCGTGTCGTTGTAGTCCACAGGCAGTGCACCGATGGTCGCGACCTCCATCTCGTTGCCGTCGCGATCGACGGCACTGAACGCGAGATCGAGGGAGTCCGTGTCTGGATTCGTCACGAGGTGGATCCTGTAGGTTCCGTCGTCCACGGGCTGGGTTCCCGCGTTCCGCCACGCGGTATCTTCGCTCGGGAGAGCCTCCGCATCGTCTGCGTAGTACGCCCGGAACTGACGGAGATCAGCCTCATTTTCGACGTCGACTTCCAGCGTGACCGTTCGTTCGTCGAGTGGTTCGTTCGGATCGTAGTCGAGGACGTTTACAGACTCGATGTTCGGGGGCGTATTTGCGGTGTCCTCGTTGGTACTCGCCACGACGTACCGGGCGTACGTTTCGACGTTCCTGGTCTCCGACAGCGAGTTCCCCTCGAGATCGATCGCAACCTCGGTGTCCGGGCCGATCGCCCCCTCAATGGTGACTTCACCAGTCAAGGCTGACTCATCGAGGACGGTTTCGCCGTCGAGCGTGACGCGAATCTCGTTGGGTGGGGTGCCTAACGCTCCCTGATAGGCCGCCATTCGACGCTCACCTTGATCGGCTGCCCAGGCGGCGTCGACGTCAAGCCACCCGTCTTCGACACGCCAGTCGGTGGTGGGGACGAACGGAGCGACGTTCACGGGTGTTTCGGTGGTCTCGCCAACCTCGGGGCTCCAGTCCGTTCCCACGTAGCGGAAACTCGTCGTCGGTTCCGCGTGGATCGCCATCTCGTAGGCACCCTCGGCGTTGCGGATCCACGTCGACGACTCTCGCTCAGTGCCGATATCGCTGCGACTCGAGATACCGAGCAGCCCGGGGTAGGTCTCCTGATCTGCCGCCATCATGAACGCCGATGCCGAGTACGATTCGTCGGCGGTTCGATGGAAGGTAAACGCTTCTTCGGCGAAGGTGTCGGGATCGACGACGAACGACGGTGCGTTAGCGTCGATTGCCGTGGTTGCACCGACCAGCGAGTAGACGTACGGCGAGTCGAAATCGCCGCCATCACCGACCTGATCTTCGGGAACCATCACGTAATTCGTCGTGATATTGGTGTACTCGTCGTGGTTTATCGGGGTGAAGTGGGCTCGTTTGCCGAAGCCGCCGGTGGCGAAGGAGTGTGCAGTCCCGTCGGGGAGGCGGGCGTGGACGTTTGCCTCGTAATCGATCACGTCGAGCGACCCGTGATGGGGCGTGGCGCTGGTATCGATATCTCGAGGTACAGTCTCGGTCTCGTCGAGGACGACGTGTGAGTTGTTCTGATCGACCGTGACGTCTTCTTTCACCGTGTAGGCAATCTCCGCGAACGCGTCGGAGTCGACGTCCTCGTATTCGGCGATCGACCAGAAGGTGAGTTCCATCTCCGAATCGGGGACGACGAAGGAGTGATCGGACTGGAATCCGAACGCCAGCCAGTCGAACTCCTCGTAGGTACCGTCAGTCGACCACACGTAGAGCGCCTCGGTGAAGTCGTTCCAGACGTTCTTGTCGTTGAACTCCTTCTCGACGGTCACTTCCAACCCCTTCACGAAGCCGAAGGCCGATCGGTACGTCGCATCGTCGTCCTCGAACGTGAGGACGCCGGAGTTCAACCCGTAGGCCCCGCTCGTATCGAACGACAGTTCCACGTACTCGACGTCTCCGGGTTCGATGGTAACCGTCGAGCGGTTGAGTTCGACACCGTCGAGTGCGTCACCCTCGTCGACGTTGGTCACCATCGCGCTGGCCTCGAGTTCGATCGTCTCGTCTCCGCGGTTTTCGACGGGGACGACCGTCGACTCGGTTCGCGGTTCGTCGATGATCCCGAAGCTTCGCACGGCATCGTGGATGACGATATCGGAGCCCAGTGCGGCACTCGCGTTCACCTGACCCGTCCCTTGACGGTAGATATCGTCGGCTTCGTCGTCGGGAACGTAGTCGGCAGTGGTCACCAGCCGATCCTCGACCTGCGAGGGCGAGAGGTCAGCTTCGTCCTCGAGGAGGAGGGCGACGAGCCCGCTGACGTGTGGTGAAGCCATCGACGTGCCACTCTTTTCGGTGTACGGCGATTCACCCGCCTCGTCGCTCCCCGTCGCGGTGATCGTCCAGCCGGGAGCAACCACCTCGGGCTTCACGAGCTGTCCCAACTGGGTCGGGCCGCTCGAGGAGAAGTCAGCGATGCCCTCGAATGTTGCGTCGGTTGCGCCGACGCTGATGGCACCATCTGCGACAGCTGGCGAGGAGATCGTTCGATATCCCGGCCCGTCGTTCCCCGCGGAGACGACGACCGTCACGCCCTCGCCGACCGCGTACTCGACGGCGTCGACGATCGGGTCGTTCTCCTGAACGGGGCCACCGAGACTCATCGAGATGACGTCGACGTCCTCTTCGACGGCGTACTCCACGCCAGCGGCGATGTCGGACAGCGAGCCGGTACCGGCGTCACCGAGTACTTTCACGTCCACGAGTTCGGCTCCGGGAGCCATGCCGACGTACTCGCCGTCACTCTCCGTCCCGTCGCCCGCGATAATGCCCGCGACGTGCGTACCGTGGCCCTGTCTGTCACCGATTCCATCGCCGGTGAAGTCCGTCTGGTCGACGACTCGATCCCCGAAGTCGGGGTGGTTCGCGTCGATCCCGGTATCGAGGACGGCAATCTGCACGCCCTCACCGGTGACGTCGAACGCGTCCCTGGCGTCTCCAACACGGACAGCATCGGTCGATTCGTCTAGCTCGACCTCGAACGTCGTATCGAGGTAGACTCCCTCGATCGCGTCGCTGTCGGTCGTGGCCACGTCGAAGCCAGCATCACCAGTAACGACACCAGCTTGCGCGTCTATGGCGTCGATCGATCCCGTATGCTCGAATCCTTGCAAGTCGAGCGTTCCGACCTCGGGAGCGTCCTCGAGCATCACGATGACGGGCGTTCCATCGACATCGTCGTCCGCGTAGCCCTGTTCGATGAGGAGATCGACGTTGAACAACTCCTCGCTGTAGATCGATAAGTCGACCTGCGCAGGAACCACGTACGTCCCCTCAGGGCGGTCAACTGCCTTGTAGGGTACGTCGCTGCCGTCTGTGTCCTCAACCGTGTAGCGCCGATCGCCGTCAGTCTCGAACACCGTCACCGTGTGACCGGTCACGAGCGTGAGTTCGTACTGTTCACCTGCGTTCGTTGATTCCACGGCATCGGGTGTCTCTGTGGATTGTACCTGTGCTGGTTCGATAGGCGACTCTGTAACGATTTCCGGAGAGGGGGTTCCGCTCGTCGAGGCAGTCGCCCCGACACCCATGGTCATAATCGACGTCACCACGAGTACGGCTACTACCAAAGCGATACACCGATCAGCCTGGAGTTGGGGGGTTCTTCTCATGTCTCGAACGAGGCCGATACGTAAGTATGAAAGAGGTATCAGCCTCATATACTGTGATCAGAATCGGATATTACTTCTTATGAGGACTATCAATAAGCGATATAGTACCGAGTTTTTATTACAAGTCTGGTCGACTATGAAACGCTCAAGTAGGTTAGATGGGAATCCACTCTACGCCCGCGATGTCGATCACCATCAGCACCGTACGACGGTGACTCGAGACGACGACAACCAGACTGGTACGACCCGGCCTTGAGGGCAGGGTCGGTGCGATCGTCGTCACCGGCTGAGATGAGTTCGCCCCCTTGATGTGGAATTCGACACGATGGTTCCCTCAGCAATCATTGATGGTCGACGCATCGTCGAACCCCGAGACGAGATCACCTCCGGGGATTACTCTGGGGACAAGCTCTGAACAGTGTCTCGAAGGCTTCCGGTTGGAACAACTGACAAATAACGCCAGGATCGCAGTCAAAGATCAAACATTCACAGCCAAACGGGACTGACCATCACAGGTCGTTCTCCTGATCAGCATCCGTACTGACCCGTTCTCGAAGCCAGTAGCCAGCGCCAGCGAGTCCTGCGAGAGCGCCTGCAATTCCAAATCCGGGTGATTGGTCGTCCACCTCGTGATCATCCCCAGCCACGGCGCCCCCATCCCCGGTCGTGCTGTCGTCATCCTCGGTCGTGCTGTCGTCATCCTCGGTCGCGCTATCGTCATCCCCGGTCTCGTTGTCGTCGGTCGAGCTATCCGAATCGGAGTCCGTAGCGGCTTGAACCTGGAATGAGCGTGTATGGCTATCGTCGTCCGTCTCGACGGTGAGATCGTACTCCCCAATCGAAAGTCCCGCCGTGTCGAGGGTGACTGTCCGCTCGAGGCGCTCGCCGTTCTCGAGTGACGACTCAACCAGCTGGTCGGTGAGCACGGTGTCACCTGCTTCGTCGGTGATCGTTGCGACAACGTCTTGCTCTCCCGTAACTCCCCGATTACGAATGGTCACCGACACCGGTGCTTCAGTGTCCTCCTCGACGGACTCGGGGAAGGCGACCTCGTTGAGTTCGAACACCGGCGTGTCCTCGTCAACGAGGGTCACGCTGGCAGTGTGATCGATCGCGTCTGTGACGATCCCATAGTCGTACACGCCAGTCTCAAGGCTATCGGTGTCGGCCTCGAACTCAAGCGTTGTCGACTCGTCCACATCCAACGCGACCGGTCGGCGCTCGAAGGCCTCGCCAGCGAACTGAAACTCGATGACTTCCTCAATCGGCGTTGGCCCGGTGTTAATCACGGTAGCGGTGACCTGGGCTGTATCGCCAGCGACGAGCGTATCTAACTCGGAGAGCTGTTGAATTGAGAAGGCGCGCTCCCATGCAAGTACCGGATACTCGTCGGTCACCGCCCAGGTATCCTCGAAGTCAAAACCCGACAGGGCTGAGACAACATTGTCACCGGTCATCTCATCAGTGCGTAATCCCGTGGCACCGCCGTCCGAAGTCCCCACCCCTGTCGTGTCGACATCCCAGTAGGAGTCGGTGACGCTACCGTCCGAATTATTCGCGACGACCCCGCCCCCATCACCCTCGAGCGTGGCACTGGCGTAGGACGTGCTTACAATCCCGCCGAAGACGTTGAGTCCGAGCACGCCGGCAACGTCGCCACGTCCGCGCACCACACCGCTCGCATAGGAGTTTGTAATGCGGTCGCCGGAGGATTGGCCCATGATGCCCCCGACCTTCCGTTCTCCCTGTACGTTCGCGTGTGAGGCGGCCTCAGAGATGACGACGTCTTCGCCGTCCTCGCCGGTTGTCGTGCCGCCAATGATCCCCCCGACGTTGTCCTCACCGACGACGGTTCCCGAGACGGTAACGCGAGAAATCTCTGTGGGGCTTTCAGCCATCCCCACTAGCGCACCGACGAAATCGTCACCGGTGACGAGCACGTCCACGAGGTGAAGGTTCCTGATCGTCCCCCGCATGACGTTGCCGAACAGGCCGATCCCTTCGAACTGATCGACGGACTCCTCGATGTGCAGCCCCGTGACCTCGTGATGTCGGCCATCGAACGTTCCGGAAAACGGCTCTCGAAGACTTCCGATTCGAACGAACCGCTCGAATCTGGAGAGATCGATATCCTCGGCGAGATCGAAGTGGGCTGATGGCTCGAAGTCGACGTACGCGAGTTCCGTTCCGGTGGTGATTCGATACGGATCGCCAGCACTTCCGTCCCCATCAGCGGGCGGAGTAGCGATGATCACCGTCTCTTCATCGGTTGTTTCTCCCCATGTGGCGCTGACCCTCAGTTCGTCTCGGTCGTATCCGTCGGTGGGGACGTTGAGAGAGACCGTTTCCGTCTCGCCAACCGATGGTGAGACCGTCACTGTGTCGACGACATCGCCGTCGACTGCACAGTCGAGGGGGAGATCAGTCAAGTCATCCGCATCACCCCCGATCACCCGCACAGCGATCTCCACTGCGACTGCGTCACCGGCTACGACCGCCCGCTCGGCGTCGACGTCGATCGACAGCGCCGGCTCGTTTGGTGCGCCGATCGTTATCGTATCGGTTGCCACTGGGTCGAGGCCCTGTGGATCGTCGTCAACAATTGTCGCCATCACCTCCCGTCCCTGCTCGAGTGGGATCCCATTTTCATCTGCCTCGAGTGGGAGGGTGACCGTCTCGCTGGTGCCCGGATCGACCTCTGCCAGCACGACCGCTCCGCCCTGTTCGGTCTCGAGGCGGAGCATTGCCTGATCGCGAACCGAATACCCTGACGAGAGATTGTACGTTATCCTCACCGTCTCATCGCCGGCAGCCGGCGTCTCGACGAACTCCACTCGCCCATGGACGGCGGCCGATTCTGATGTGAGCGCCGCACTGCGACTGGTACGCCCGGCTTCGAACAACTCGACTGTCACCATTTCGTCACCAGCGAGCGGCGTCGCCAGTTCGACGTGCACACGGTCGTCCACAGCAGGATCGAATCCGTGTGTCGAGTCGGTGAGTTCATCGCGTTCGTCGCTGAAGACACGCAGTTCGTACTCCTGTTCGTCCTGGGCGCTTGCGAGAACGGTCACCGTCTCCTTCCCGATTGCCGGCGGCTCGGCAAACGAGACGAAGTGGGGGACGACATGTTTCCGGTGGAACGCGATGAGTTCCTCGGTGACGGGACGGTGGCCGATATTGGGGTACACCTCGACTCGACCGGTTGCCCCGGAGTCCTCGTAGACCGATTTGCAGTAGGGCATCCGGTCATTTTGCATGTGCTCACCATAGACCTCGAGAGCGATATCGCGCTGGGTCGGGTTCCAGGCATCGTCGTAGGGGATCGTATCGTTTTCGTCGTCCCCGCCCATGTAGACCAGTTGGTCGACCACCTGCCACTGGTCACGGTCGAATGCTTCCCCGGTGAGTGACTCGAGGTAAGCGATGCCGATGTGGTAGTTCAGAGTTTGGCCCTCAGCCTCCTCGAGCGGCAAGATGGCGGTGCCGTTGATGCCTCCGGCGGTCACCGACCGCACGCGGTCGGGATGGAGGGCGGTGAACCGATTGACGAAGGTTCCCGACGCAGAAAATCCGTTCATGATGATGTCTTCGGCGACGGGGTAGGACTGCGCCGACAGGAGTTCCCTCGCGTGCTCGACCATCCGCAGGAGCTGTTCGTCCACGCGCTCGAGATCGCCGGAGCCGATCTGCATCGTCTCGGTATCGAGGGCGTGGACGTAGTGTCGCCAACTGACCGGATCCGAGGACGGTCGCGGAAACACCGGAACGAGAACCGGAACCCGAAGCTCGTCACCGATCTGTCTGGGTGTCCCGTACTCGATCAATCGCTCGGCAGACTCACGGTGGACGTCGAAGTCGTCCGTGGCCGTTCCCGTGTTGTTCGGCTCTACGAGGAGGGGTCGGTTGAACGCGTCGTCGACCGCTGGCGCGTACAGGTAGTATGGATAGTAGAACCCGAAATCGCCATCAGCCGGAATCAAGGTGACGTCCATTCCCGTTGCCTCCATGGCTTTGGCGTCGGTGGCACCGGCGGCCGTTCCAATCAGCCCGCTGGCCGCGGCGACGGTTCCAAAAAGTCCCGACCGTAACACGTCTCGGCGGCCGAGCCCAAACTCAATCATTGCTTCCTCCCGGCACGCTGCTTTTACGCAAGTATTGTTCCGGTGTCTGTGACTCAGCGGTGCTACTTCCACTGATATACTGGTCTAAAATAGACAGACCTTCAACCATTGATCAGTGGTTCGCTCACCGACACTTAATTGTGATGGCCCATTGCTAACTTGGTAAACGGAGGTGACGATTATCGAGGCTCGAGATGGAACTCCCAAAGAACCGAGATCACTGATTTCTGGTAGAATCAAACCAACACTTTGATGAGAAACGTGCGATCCAGTAGCGGAACACACTATGTTCCGATTCTGAAAATCCCCATACTACACAACGGCTGAGAACCGTTTGCCCCTCAAACGTGTCTCGCTCGTCAACCAGAGTCCGGTCACGGCACCCTCAAGGTCTCAAAAGTCATCGCTCGGTGAGGGGGATGGCCCCCATCCTGTCATTTCAAGTCACTATTGAGTGTACGCATTCGTTCGTCCAGGATAGGTATCCAAAAGTCGGCACCACAGGATAGTGACTGACATATCAATAACAATCAAATCACCATCATACTCAGTTACCAGTCACATTGTGTGGAAATTAGTCGATAGGAAGTGCTGGTACAAGATCAATCACTCTCACAAACAGATCACTACTCACCCTAGAAATGATGAAATTACATGTGGATCGACTTACTGTAGTGCTTTTGTTCCCTATGCTATTTATCAACTCCCACACCATTACCTTGGGTTGGGTGGAGTTGAGAATTACCCATAAGTGGTCATTTGCCGAATACAATCCAACTAAATTCGATGCTTCGCAATTATATACCACTTATTCAGGATAAGTAGGTATATGTTCAGTTACGGACATCGAGTCTGATATCCAAACGGGCGTAGGGCTACAATATTATGATCAGATTTTGACTATATCTCAATTATACCATATTCTAAATACTATCTGGATCGGCAACGTCTAGTCTTAAACACCCAGTGATAAGCCAACAGTTTGCCACAAAAAGAAAGAGAACATTACACTGTTCCATGGGTACAAATACATGCACACCCATTCAGAGGCATGCAGACGATCAAAAATCGGAGTGAGTTAATACGATCTAACACTCACAAAATTGCAATAGAGTGCCTCGAGGCCGGAATTGAAGCAGCGATACCATCAAAGATAGTGGATGAGACGATAACCATTGAGAACAGAGTGTTATCAATCGTTGACCACAGAGGAAACCAGTACACGTACAACCTCAATGAGTTCGATGATGTGTACGTTCTCGGCGGCGGAAACGGTGCGGGCCACCTGGCGCACGCGCTCGAACAGCGTCTTGGCGGAGCAATCACTGCAGGGGCAATCGTCACCGATCAACCAGTCCCGTGTGAGACCGTCGAAATGTATATTGGCGATCATCCTATCCCCAGTGAACGGGGCGCAAAAGGAGCTCGCCGCGTCCTTGAGCTCGCAGAAACGGCTGGGCCGAACGACCTCGTCTTAGCCTGTATCACCGGTGGTGGAAGCGCGATCATCGCTGCACCAGTTGATGGGGTCTCGGTGTCGGATTTGGCGCGAACAACGGAAGCATTGTTACAATCGGGAGCCGCCATAGAAGAGATCAACGCGGTCAGAAAACACTGTTCACAGGTGAAAGGAGGGGGTCTTGCTCGAGCCTGTGCCCCTGCAACAGTCCCAAGTTTGCTCATCAGCGACGTAATTGGGGATGATCCCAGCGTTATCGCCAGTGGCCCGACCGTTCCTGATCCAACAACCTATGCGGACGCTCTCAGCATCCTCGATCGCTATGATGTTGACCTGCCGAAGGCAGTGGAGCAACATCTAAACGCAGGGACTGCTGGTGACCGCCCGGAGACTCCCGGATCGAACCACGAGGTGTTCGAATGCGTTCAGATACATATTCTGGGCAGCAATCACGGCGCACTCAGGGCGGCAGCGGATGTCGCAACAGAACACGGGTACGAGCCATTGATTCTCTCGAGTCGCATCCGGGGTGAATCCCAAGCCGCAGCAATTACCCATGCTGCGATAGCAGAGGAGTGTGCCCGGACTGGATTGCCAATCGAACCACCCGCGGTAGTGCTTTCAGGGGGTGAGACAACGGTTAGGCTTGATTCATCGGCTGGTGAAGGCGGGCCGAACCAGGAATTCGTCACAAGCGGTTCGCTTGCTCTCGACAATGATGACATCGTCATCGGGGCGGTCGATACGGACGGCATTGACGGCGCTACCGACGTGGCAGGGGCAATCGCGGACGGGACGACGATTCCTCCAGATTCCGGACGCAAAGCCCTCGAGACACACAACGTATTCCCACTGCTTTCGGATCTCAATGTGACTGTTCAGACAGGGCCAACCGGGACGAACGTCAACGATCTACGCGTACTCGTTATCGCAACTCACGATACTCGTTTCGAGTGAGAAGAACAGGCCGAGACCGTAACTGAGGAAACCGTTATCGAACGTGACCGGGTTTAACTGCTCGTCCAGACGTACGGTGTTTGACCGTGTCACCGCTGCTTTGCTCAAAGCAATAGATGTCCGCTGGATCGATGTCAAGGTAAACCGTTTCGCCTCGCTCCGGCAACACTTCGGGGTCGGTACGGGCAGTCATTGATCGGCCGTCAAGTTCGACGTGCACGAAATTAGTTTTTCCCTGATACTCGGCTACGACAACGTCGACGGCCAGGCGTCCGTTACCAGGCTCAGTGGTAATACCCATATGTTCGGGTCTGACACCGACGGTCACTGTCGAGAGAGTTTCAACTGTCGAGGGAGGCTCGAACGAGCAGAGTTCGACTCCCTGGTAGGTGACTACGTGATCCGAACTATCAGTATCGACAGCCGCTTCGAACGTGTTCATCGCGGGACTGCCAATGAACTGAGCGACGAACTGATTTGTCGGTTCGTTGTAGAGGGTCTCGGGAGGTGCAATCTGTTGCATCACGCCATCGTTGATGATAACGATCCGATCGGCCATCGTCATCGCTTCCTTCTGGTCATGTGTGACGTAGATTGCGGTAATGCCGAGTTCGCTTTGGATTCGCTGAATCTCATGGCGCATGTTCGAACGCAATTTCGCGTCAAGATTGCTCAGTGGCTCATCGAGTAAGAACACACTGGGTTCACGAACGATTGCACGCCCCAGGGCCACACGCTGTTTCTGCCCACCAGACATCTCGTCAGGTGTCTGGTCTAGTATTGACTCAATCCCGAGCATTTGGGCAGCCTCTACAACCAGTTCCTCACGTTCTTCTTTCGAAAGATTCGTCGAGTGTTTCAGCCCATACCCGATATTTTCTTTCGCGGACATGCTCGGGTACAGCGCATAGTTCTGAAACACCATCGCGATGTCGCGTGCGGCCGGGCCGAGTTTCTGAACCTCTTCGTCACCGAACAAGATTCGGCCCTCCGTGGCCGTTTCGAGTCCAGCGAGCATTCGCAACGTTGTCGACTTTCCGCAGCCCGATGGGCCAACAATTACGATGAACTCGCCGTCGTCGATCGTCAGCGAGAGATCATCAACTGCTGTCTCGGTTCCCTGTGAATCGCTGTATACCTTGGTCAGATTCTCGAGTGTTACTTCGGTCATCGTGTTACCTCCAGTGCAGCACCATCGTCTGCGAACACGTGCACTGCTGAACGGTCGAACGAGACGGTCGCTTGTTGCCCGAGATCGTAGGGTGCAGTTTCGACCAGGGCGACAAGCATCTGTCCGTTTCGTTCGAGAACGACCTCGTAGGCGTGACCGAGTGGATCAATCGTTTCAACACGCATCGCTTCAATGGTGATTCGATCCGTACTCTCATGCCCTGAGTCATCGTGAATTTCAAGATCTTGTGGCCGAACACCAATTTTGTTGGCTTCCTGCTTCGCTTCGAGGCCGAGATTGACGTCCACTGGCTCTCGGAGATGTACCGATTCACCAGGATCGGATGTAGCTGGGAGGAAATTCATGCCGGGTTCACCAAGAAACGAGGCGACGAAGTGACTGTTTGGTTTCGTATAGACCTCCTTTGGCGTCCCGATCTGTTGAATCTCGCCATCGCTCATGATGACGATTCGATCCGCGATACTCATCGCCTCCTCCTGGTCATGGGTGACGTATACCGTCGTCGTCTCGAGTGACTGCTGGAGGTCTCTGAGTTCTGATCTGGTATTGACCCTTAATTTGGCGTCGAGATTCGAGAGGGGCTCGTCCATCAGAAACAACGATGGTTCACGGACGATCGTTCGTCCGAGAGCCACGCGTTGGCGTTGGCCACCGCTCAACTGACCCGGTTTCTTATCGAGCAAGTCCTCAATACCGAGAAGTTCGGTGGCGTAGGCGATTTTCTCCTTCTTTTCCTCGTCAGAGAGATCCATCTTCCCAAGTGGAAACGCCAAGTTTTCTTCGACCGTCTTGTGAGGATACAGCGCATAATTTTGGAACACCATCGAGAGATCGCGTTCCTGAGGAAGCGTTTCAGTGATGTCCGTTCCGTTCATTACGATGGTACCGTCAGTCGGCACCTCAAGGCCTGCGATCATCCGTAACGTAGTGGTTTTGCCACAGCCTGAGGGGCCGAGCAACACCAGTAATTCTCCGTCGTCAATCGTCAGATCGACCCCGTCGACAGCAACAGTATCTCCAAACGTCTTCCGGACGTTTCGAAGCTTGAGGCCACGCGTGGTAGTTTGTGTCCCTGTCATCGTGATCAGTCCATTGAACCGAAACTGAGTCCCGCCATCATGTACTTTTCGAGATAGAGGAACATGATGACGACCGGGATCGTTGTTACCATCGATGCAGCCATAATCTCTCCCCATATGTCATCGAACTCAAACTGGAGGAACTCAATCCCGATTGGCAGGGTGTAGAGTTCCTGTGTGTTGAGGAAGATACTTGCGTACAGGTATTCGTTCCAGGAGAGCAGGAACGAGTAGAGGAAGACGGCAACGATTGCTGGAATGCTCATCGGAATTGTGATCCGAAGCAAGACCTCAATACGCGAGTAACCGTCTATCATTCCGGCCTCTTCGATTTCGGGTGGGATTGACCGGAAGTAGTTTCCAAGCAAATACAGTCCCAAGGGGATCGTGAAAATGAAGTGCGTCATGATGACGCTCGACAGTGTGTCGACGAGCCCGAGCCAGACAATAATCTGGAACACCGGGATGACCATGAGGATCCCCGCGATCATGTAGGAGAGGAGTACTCCCCGAACCATGAACGCTCTTCCGGGATAGTCGAGCCGTGCAAAGCTGTACGCGCCGAAGATGGAGATGCCGACAGCCAATGCCGAGGAGATCGTCGCGACGAGAAAACTATTGAAGAAGTAAATATAAAACGGCACTTGAGCCGACATGATCTCCCGGTAGTGCTCAAGAGTGAACTCAGTCGGTATAACCGAAGGTGGAAGCCGATACAGTTCCGTCGACGGGATGATGCTGGTGACTACCATCCAGTAAAACGGAAATAGGACGAAAAACAGCGTCAAGCCGACACAACCGTATAGAACCAACCGGTCGAGTAGGCTTGCTTCGATTTTACTCTGTGCGAACGCGCTAGAGAACGCTCGTTTCGTCGATTTAACGCTCTCTTCACCTGCTTCCATGAGGAGTCCAATCATTGTTTATCACCAATGGTTACCATTCGATCACCCACTTCACGTAGACCAACACGAACAGCATCAGGAACACCAGCATGATCATAGAGGTCGCTGCTGCGATCCCCTGTTCGAATTGGTTGAATCCGGTCTGATAGACAAACACGCCCAAAACGGGAACGTCTCTAGTGAATAGCCAGACGTCAGCGAACACGTTGAAGTTCCAGATCCAGCGGATCAGGAAGACAGTCGCGATGACGTATTTCAATTCTGGAAGGGTGATGTCTCGGAATCGAGCCCAGCGGCCGGCTCCATCCACTTTGGCCGCTTCGTACAGATCCTGAGGGATCGACTGCAATCGCGCCAGGATGAGCAAGAACGCGAATGGGAAATATCGCCAGGACTCGAAGACGATGACCATACTGAGTGAATTTCGTAGATCATGTGAACTCGAATAGAGTCCGAGTAGATCAGCGAATAGGTATGGGCCAATGCCATATGCGGGATCCCAGATCCATCTCCACACAAATGCTGAGGCAATCAATGGAGCCACATAGGGCAGGAGGACGAGTCCGCGAGCGAGTCGCCGTCCGTAAAACTCCCTCGTGAAAAGCAATGCTACACCAAGCCCGAGTAGGGTCGCGCCAATGTCGCTGAACAGTGTGAAAATAAACGTATTCCGAAGCGCAACCAGGAACATTGGATCTGTGACCAGATCAATGTAATTCTGGAGGCCGACCCACTCTGGTGACTCCGCTGGCGTCAGCGGGACATCAGTAAAACTCAGGTAGAAATTATAAAGGAGCGGGTATACTAGCGTGATTGCGACGAGGAGAACCGAGGGTAAGATCAGCGCATACCCTAGGAAGACCTCCTTCTGTTTGATCGTGAGGTCGTCGTAACGTTGTTTCGTGTTACTTATGACAGACATTGAGACTAATTAATGCGACTACGCATCTCTTCTGCTGCTTCTTCAGCAACGGTTTGTGGATTCTCACCTGCGGATACGTCGCGAACGGCTGTCGCAATCAAGAAGTTCGCCGTGATCTGGCCGATTGCGGGGAAGACAGTACCGTCCCGGAATCCGAACCGTTCAGAACGCCTAACCGCATTGGGAAGAATCTCGTCTTTGAGGTCATCCTCCCAATGGTTGAGGAGGCTATTGTCACGGTATGCGTCCATCTCCGAAACCTCTTCGAGTACAGGCTGGAACCCACCAACCTGGAGGTGACACCAGTCAATGTAATTGTCAGTATCGCCAATAAGGAACTCCTGCCATTGCTCGGAAGCATCGACTTCGCCGCTGTTTTGAGCAGTCAACGTTACTGAAGTAACAAGCTCACCGTAGGTCGCCTCCCGATCATGCTGAATACTGTCGACAACGCCATCAGTCATCATTTCTCCATCTTCGAGTCCAAGCGAGTTGAAGTAGAGACTGTAGGCGTTCCCAGAGTACATGTGGACGTACTCGTTGTTATAGGCAGGGCCAATGCCACCGGCGTCAAGCGCGCCTTCTTGGGTGTACTGTGCAAGTTGGCCGTAGACCTCGAGCGCTTCAACCATTTCATCGCTGTCGAATGCGATATCACCGTCCTCGTCGAACACGTGAGCATTGTTTGAAAGGGCGAATCCGGTGAAACACTGAGTTGCGTACTGATCATTGTCGGTTCCGAGGTAGATACCGAACTGATTGTTGTCCGGATCATGTAATGCCTCGGCGGCCTCAAGAATATCATCCCACGTGCGCGGCTCTTGAAGTCCGTGCTCATCGAAGACTTCTGGACGGTAAATCATTAGCTGCGGCCACGTGTACAGTGGGACACCGTAGTACTCGTCGCTGTCGGGAACTCGAACTAAATCGAGCAGGTTGTCGTAAAACCGATCCTCTCCAATCGAGTCGATCACATTAGTCGCGCTTTCTTGATCAAGGGCATCAGTTGCCGAATGCATTACACTGACCGGTAATGCACCGACATTCGGTAAGTTATCAGCAGCGACTGCTGCCGTTAGCTCCGTGGGCAAATCGCTTTCATGTGATACTCGCTGATTCAGTTTGACACCGCTTTCTGACTCGAATCGATCACCGAGATCCTGAATGCCTGCACGGCGGTCGTCATTCGTTTCGAAATGAAGAAACGTGATTTCTTCAGGGAGTTCAGCATCGTCACCATCGTCATCACTTCCTAGGCAACCTGAGAGCGCCCCGGCACCAGCGACCCCAGCCCCTATGACGAACTTTCGACGAGTAACTCCTGCGGCTTGTTGCATGCCTTGCCAATCCATGACAGGTAGATGATTAGGGTAACCCCTAATAAATATAGGGGTCGAGATAGATTCCATTTCGAACGTTGTGTACTTTCATTGAGAAGTCTGGTAGGAAGATTTACAATATGTGGTGAGTACTTCAGTAGTATGCGACAGGTTCATCTAGTGAGACATGGGCAGACTCGCTGGAACGACGAAGGAAGAATTCAGGGATGGTGCTACGTTGGACTCAATAAACGTGGGCAACAACAAGCCCAAGATGTAGCCAGCTATCTTGCAAAAACCCATCCAACTATTGAAGAGATTTACACTTCAGATCTTCCTCGAGCGCTTCAGACTGCTAAAATTATCACATCAAAAGAGCCGTTTCACAATACGCCGATCTACGAAGATCCCGTTTGGCGTGAACGTGATTTCGGCGTGTTCCAGGGGTATGATAGCCAGCGGTTTTTTTCCGAGTACCCCGAATATGCAATTCTTGAGACGGGCAACGATGCTGCACACGAGGCACCAGAACAAGGGGAAAGCTACGCCGATTTCGATCGTCGCGTCCGGCGAGCCTGGACAGAGTTCGTCGACTCTGTGTCTGTGCCTGAGTCCTGCATAGTCACACATAGTGGCGTCATTCGCCAAATACTCGCTCATATCGAGGAGTTCGATTACAAAACCGCAATTGCTGAAATCCCTCTCGAGAACTGTTCGGTTACCACAATTTCGTTCAGCCGAGATGATCACCGTATCGATTCACAAAATGGATATCACTTTCTCAAGGATCAAACCACTGCGGTGGGGGATGAACACTCCGGTGGTGGCGATCAGACGAATGTGACTACGAATCTCTCCGACACCAAACAGTGACTCAGACCGGGATCTAGTCTAGTACTACAAATAAGTATAAGAGGACGCTCTTGCAACGGTGATATACATGGTACGAGCATCGCTCTCAGAGGTTGATAGATACAAGTGTGACGGTCGGTCGATTACACTGGACTGTACAGTTGCTGTTGATCACACGGCTAACGATAAGACCTACGAACTCAAAGATCGCTCTGCTACAGTTTCCCTCGAGTTCTATAATCCGGAGACTGTTCGTTTTACGCTTGCTGCTAATGAGAGTGATTCCGATTCGGATCTCGCTCACGTCGGCTGTTACGAGCCAAAAACGATCACGGAGGATGTTGACCTCTCTGTAACCGAGACTGATGGAACCCTTACGGTATCAACCGATGCGCTACTCGTCAAAATAGGCCTTGATCAGTGGAAGTTCGAAATAGCTGAAAGAAATGGGACGTCGTTACTAACAGAGCAACACACCGATCGTACTGCGAAACAAGAGTCCCGAACTAACCCACTTGGATTCTCTCTTGAAGAAATCAACCGATGGCCGTACCGAACGGCCGAAACCGGCGGTTCCTTCGTCCTCCATGCCGACGAGCATATTTACGGGTTCGGAGAGAAGTTCACTGAATTCGACAAGCGGGGCCAACGAATCAACTCCTGGATCACCCAACCAAATGGGACGGAAACTGAAGATGCTTACAAAAATGTTCCATTTTATCTATCGACACGAGGGTATGGTTTCCTTGTGGATACGGTTAAACGGACAACATTTGACATCGGGCAAACGTCGACCGTTTCAAAATCCATCCACGTTGAAGACAACTCATTCTCCTTCGTCTTCTTCAACGGATCCTCGTTCAAAGACATTCTTGAAACGTATACAGGGCTCACTGGCAGACCTGGAGACGTTCCAAAGTGGAGTCTCGGTATTTGGATGTCTCGGTTGGGATACCAGAGCCGAGAAGAATTGGAACGAGTGACGACGGAAATTCGAGAACGAGAGTTTCCATGTGATGTCATCAACCTAGACCCTCCTTGGCTTAGACCGGGGCATCTCTGTGACCTCACCTGGGATGAGGAGGCGTTTGAAAACCCTGCAGAGATGGTGGATTCCCTGCACGACGAAGGATTCAAACTGTGTTTGTGGGAATATCCATACTTGTTGACCGAGACTGACGCCTTCGATGAAGCACGCGAGAACGGATATCTCGTCAACGACCCTCGAGGTGATCCATATCTCCTGACGCGTATAAGTTGGGCGAGCGATCAGGGTGGAATCATTGACTTCACGAACGACGAGGCTGTTGAGTGGTGGAAACAAAAACACACACCGTTAATCGAAATGGGCGTTGATGCCTTCAAGACGGATTTCGGAGAGTACCTTCCACGTGATGCCATCCTTTCTGATGGTCGTGGGGGTGAAGCCGTTCGGAATGAGTTCTCGTTACGATACACCGGCACCGTTCATGAAGCAATGGTTGATGCCGGAGTCGAACCCTTGCTCTGGGCACGACCTGGCTGGACTGGTGGCCAACGTTACCCCGTCCATTGGGGTGGAGATCCACACGCGACATTCGAATCAATGGCGGCTTCACTTCGTGGAGGATTGAGCCTCTCTCTGTCCGGATATGGGTTTTGGAGTTGTGATATCGGAGGGTTCCACGGAGACCCTTCTCCAGAACTATACGTCCGGTGGGCTCAGTTCGCTCTCCTCGGCCTCAGCCATGCCCGCTTCCACGGTACAACTCCACGAGAGCCATGGGAGTTTGGTGAAGAAGTCACAGATATTGTCACTCGCTACGCGCAGGAACGGTATCAACTCCTACCGTATCTACACTGTCTCGCCAAAGAGGCAACCGAAAGAGGGATTCCCGTACTTCGTCCACTTATCCTCGAGTTCCAGGACGATCGCGCCGTATACGATATACAGACCCAGTTAATGTTAGGAGAGGCACTTCTTGTCGCGCCAGTTGTCTCACCGACAGACACTCGACAAGTCTACCTGCCACCCGGTGAGTGGGTTGACTATTGGAACGGTGAGCGATACGATGGTGGACAAACTATCACCGTCGAAACCCCACTCGAGACGATGCCCGTCTTCCAACGTGCTGGAACTGCGATCCCAATGCAGGAGTCGACACAATGGATCGACGAGACGCCTGCAGACAGTGTGACGGTTCAAACAGTGCTTGGAACCGAAACTCGAACCGCTGCCACGACGACGCTCTATGAGAACCATCCGGATGGGGTGGATCTTTCCATTCTCACAGACAAAGACACCAAACGAATTGACATCGATCTTGAGGACGATAGTGAACGAATTATCATCGAGATTCTAGCCGTCGAGACTGTACCGGAAGCTGTCGAAGTGAACGGCTCACCAGTCGATCGTGTCGATACGGATCCTGATCATGGACAGTGGTGCTACAGTGCTGAAACGGATACGATCATCGTTCTGAACTGACACGTCTATCCAAATTCGTTTGATAAAGTCTGTACGTGGTTGGTTGCCGAGAAATTAACGTCTCCAGTTTCAAGGAGCCCTGCTTACATCCAACTGGTGAATTCTTCAGTCGCGTAGCGTTCGACAACGTCTTCTTCAAGCTCTATTCCAAGGCCTGGCCCCTGTGGAAGGGCTACAGTTCCGTTGTCGATAATGGGGCCACTCTCACCAGTTCTAGTCACGAGATCTTCCCACCATGGGACATCCCGTGCGTGATACTCGAGAGCAATAAAGTTGGGAATTGAGGCAGCAAAATGGACACCTGCGACTGTCCCTAACGGGCTCGAGATGTTATGGGGGGCAAGCGGAACCCCGTAGAGATCACAAAGGTTTGCGACACGTTTGAGATCACGGAGACCACCGGTTTTGTTCACGTCGGGTGCAGCAATGTCGAGGGCGTCTTGTTGCAAGAGATCATTGAATCCCGCCACCGTCGTCACGTTCTCGCCGGTGAGGATCGGGACATTGACCGTGTTAGCAATACGTCGATGGGCAGCAGTTTTCTCCGGGGGTACAGGATCTTCGATCCAAGCGAGGTCGAACGGCTCAAGCTTTCGGCCAAGTCTGGTAGCAGTTTCGACCGTAAAATTCCAGTGTAAGTCAACACCGAGATCGATCTCATACCCAATCTCCTCACGTACGGCTTCGATGAGTGAGACCTTGTGCTCAATCGCGGCATTATCTAACCGACGAGCTGCTGTGTCGACGTGGCGGTGGGTTCTGACATCTAGGTCAAATTTGATCGCCGTGAACCCTTCCTCAACGACAGCACGGGCTGCACGCGCGTAAGACTCGGGAGTATAGACTTCACGCGGATCGTGCTTTTGGGCTTCCCCGAGTGATTCGCCGGCATGTGTATCACAGTAGATGCGTACTTCGTCACGATACTTTCCGCCAAGTAACTCATAGACCGGAACATCAAGCAGTTTCCCTTTGATATCCCAGAGGGCAATCTCGATGCCTGCAAACGCTGATCGACCGAACGCACCGGTGCCGGTTCGAGCACCGGCGAGGTGATCCATTAGGCGGCCGATGTCAAGCGGATTCTCACCAATAAGCAACTCTCGCAATCGTTTGGCTACATCACTTGATTCTTCGCCTACGAATGTTTCCCCAATACCGGTTATCCCCACGTCGGTCTCGACTTTTATAAGGCTCCAGGGGAAGTTTCCTCGAACGACCAATCGCTCCACATCAGTGATTTTGATATCTCGTTCGGGTGGCCGGGCTGATTCGGTCACAGTGAGGTCACGCCAGGGGACGCCCCCATCTGGTGGAATAACATACTCCTCGTCGTCGTTGTTTACCATCGATATCTATATCTTGATTGACCGGGACTTAACCGTTTGGCTCTGACTTTTATTTTATTTGATACGATTCCCGTAGCTTCATATAATAGAGATACCAACCCACCTGTGGAGACCAACAGATGGTATTACAAGCCGGCATTATCGGTACCGGAGGCGTCGCTGGGATGGGCCTCCTCGGGATGCATGATGCAGCCTCGATTGGACAGCAAAAAGTAGAAGAAAGTCACGCAGGTGCCTACGAGCGAACCGATCGGATTGAACTGGTAGCAGTCGCCGACGTTGATGAGTCGAACCTCGAGACGTTTGGCGAACTCTGGGATATCCCAGATGACCGTCGTTATCGAAATCACCACGCAATGCTCGAAGCTGAGAATCTCGACATCGTCTCAGTATGTACACCGACGTTCTTACATCACGATCACGTCGTCGACGCGGTTAACTCGACGGCTGATCCGGACGTGATCTGGTGTGAGAAGCCAATTGCCTCAAGCGTAGAAAACGCTGAGCATATGATCGACGTGTGTTCGGAGACGGACACAGAGCTCGTCATCAATCATACGTCACGATTCACCCCGAGCATGCAGCGACTTCACTCGCTCGTATGCGAGGAAGGCATCATCGGGGAGATAAGATCGGTCAACGCCCAATTCCGTATGGAGCTTGTTCGCAACTCAACACACATGCTCGATACGGTTACGTTCTTAACCGATACTGATGCGGTAGAGGTCACTGGACACCTTACCGAGGCAAACGAAGCAAACGGAGCTCTTGGTGTTGCAGAATCAGTCGATGACACCGGCGGCGGCGGTATGATCATACTTGACAACGGCGCGTTTTTCACCGTTGATTGCACGCTCTCCCGGGAGCTATCCACTATGGCCTACCAGTTCTTTGGCACTGATGGACGTATTACAATCGACATTCCGACTGGGGAGTGGCGTTATTGGGATTTGGTTGATGGAACACACATTGAAAAGCCCCTCCCGGATTTCTCAGTTGAACCTGACGACTACGCACAGGGATTCGCCAACGCTGCTACCCACCTTGCGAATCTGGCCACTGGTGAAGCCGAGAATATCTCGAGTGGCGAGGACGCCCTTCGCTCGCTTGAGGTGATTGTTGCCCTGTTCATTTCAGATACTGCGGGTTCAAAGATTGATCTCCCTCTAGCGCGCCCGTTTCGAGACGTCCGAATCAAGTCATGGTGATGAGAAGATAACGCCGATGGCTATTTAGTACCTGCCACAAAAGATCAGACGATGCGATACGTTCGATTCATCGACCCAGCAGGCACTGTGCGCACCGGAACCTGGAACGACGGCGAAATTGAGTTCGGCGGTCGTAGTTACGATTCAGCTGATGTTTCGATTCTCCCTCCGTCAGAACCAACCAAAATCGTCTGTGTTGGACTTAACTACAAAGATCACGCCGAAGAGAGTGGTATGGATCTGCCAGAACGACCCTGGCTATTTCTGAAAGGGCCGAACACACTCGCTGGCCATGGAGACACCGTTTCGTTACTCCCAGGAAAAGAACGCATCGAGTTCGAGGCTGAACTCGGTGTCGTAATCGGGGAACAATGTCGAAACGTAGATGCTGATAACGCAATGGACGTTGTTAGTGGGTTTACTTGCGTCAACGACATCTCCAACCGCGACGATCAGTTCGAAGAACAAAATTGGGTTCGTGGCAAAGCCTTTGACGGCGCTGCCCCCGTAGGGCCTGTGATGGCGACACCCGATCACGTCCCTGAAGACGCAAGTATCGAACTGCGTGTCAACGGTGAAACGAAGCAGTCATCCTCCAGATCTGAGCTCATATTCACCGTTCCAGAAATCATCGAAGAGATCACGACCTACCTTACGCTCGAGCCCGGTGACATCATCGCCACGGGAACACCGGCTGGAGTCGGTCCACTTTCAGATGGTGACACCGTTGAAGTCGAGATCGAGGGTGTCGGTACGCTCGAGCACGACGTCCAAAGTAGCAGATAATCCGAACACTCGTTTTCTTGAACGTGTAAAATGATTCCCACCAGTTAGAAAGGGGGGTTGCTTACTGAAGACGACCCAGGTCTTCTTCAGACGATTCGTAGATCATGTCGATAATCTCCATATCGAGGAGTCCATGTTCTCCGTCCGGAGTAACAGGCTCACCTGAGAGAACTCGTGTCGCAAAGGATTGGAACTCAGCGGCAATTGCATCACCCTCTTCAAATTGGATAGTTGTTCGCCGAGTTCCGTTTGTAATCGAAACATCGATCTCACCGAAATAGACGGGCTCAAGCCGAATTTCACCTTCAGTACCAGTAATGTGGAGATGGCTCGATTTGACCGCATTTTGACTGGCCGTGTAACACCCGAGTGTACCATCTTCGAACTCAACAGTGAACGCGACGTGCTCATCAACGTCTGCAAACTCGGGTGTTGGAGAGCGAGTAATGCCAGTGGCAGCAATGGGATCGGAATTCAGGAGGAATCTGGTGGTGTTTAACGGATATATCCCGAGGTCGATCAACGCTGCTCCACCCGAGAGGTCGTTGTTCAACCGCCACTGATCGGGGTCTGAACCGATCATTTCGAACAGTCGCTGTGACATGCTGCCACGTACATGGACGGGTGTGCCAATGTCGCCAGCTTTGATTCGGTCACGAACCCAGCGTGCTGCCGATTCGAAGTGAATCCGATAGGCGATCATCAGTGACACCCCTGCATCGGCACACACATCGACCATCCGTCTTGCACGATCGGCGGAGACTTCCATTGGCTTCTCACAGAGTACGTGCTTTCCGTGACTTGCCGCCGCCTCTGTCAGCGGCAAATGTGTGGAATTGGGCGTCGCGATGTAGACCGCATCGTACGTATCGCTATTGACTCCTGTCTCGAGCTCGTCGTAGGTAAGCACCGTCTCAGCATCGGCACGCTCGGCGACAGTCTTGCCTTTCTCGCGATCGCCACTGACTACACAGGATACCCTCGCGTTCGCGGTTTTCTCGATGGCGGGGATAACCCATTCACGAGTAAACCCACCGAGGCCAACGAGCGCAAACGAAACGGTTCCCTCGACGTCACTTTCAGTCACCTCAATCGGTTCGTACGATGGCGGATACATACAGCTACGTCAGAGCTTCGGATCCATATAGTTACGCCTCTGTTCGTCAAGTTCTTTCCCAGCGAAAACTTTTGGTAGTCGACGCAAATGGATGGGTATGGATGATCTCATCCTCGAGGACTACGACGTATACCTCGTCGAAAACCCTTGGAAAGCTTACGTATTCGTTGAATTGCATACCAACCAGGGCCACACAGGTCTTGCAGAAGCTACTGCATGGGGAAAGCCTCAAACCGTTGCGACGGCAGTCGAAGAACTCAGCGATCATTTCCTTGGAATGAACCCGTTCAACACCGAAGCACTCTCACTGGAGATCTACCGTGATGAATGGTACTCGGATAACATCGTCAATACAACAGTAGCTGCCGCGGTTGACACCGCCTGCTGGGACATCAAAGGGAAAGTGCTCAATAGGCCGGTGTATGAACTCCTCGGTGGATCCGTCCATGGGGATCGAATCCCGATCTATACGAACGGATGGTACATTGATGCCGACGGTGACCCAGAAGCACTGGCTGACGCAGCCATTTCAGTTGTCGAAAACGGCTACGACGCGATGAAGTTTGATCCATTCGGAGATGCTTGGCATCGGTTGAGAAACCGGGACAAAGAAGCTGCAATCGAACGCGTTGCAGCCGTCCGAGAGGCGGTTGGATCAGATGTTGACCTATTAATTGAGGGGCATGGACGCTTTACACCGGCCGTCGCTGTCGACATTGCTCGTCGCCTTGAGCCATTCAACCCATACTGTTTCGAGGAGCCGACTCCGCCAGATAATATCCATGGGCTACGAAAGGTCTCACAACAATCACCAGTTCCGATCGCATCCGGTGAACGGCTAATGAGCGTATTCGCATTCGATGAACTTCTTTCGGAGACAGAAGTAGACATCGTCCAACCGGATCTGGCTAACGCTGGTGGGCTTACCGAAGCGAAAAAGATCGCTGCCCTTGCGGAAGCAAAACACGTCGATTTCGCACCCCACAATCCACAAGGCCCGGTCGGAACGGCTCTCTCTGCACAGGTGTCTGCAACACTCCCGAACCTCGCAATGCAGGAGTCTGTTGATGATTACGACACACCGTGGCGAGATGAGATCCTTCGTGACCCGCTCGTCATTGAAGACGGATACCTCAAGCTTCCTGATCGACCTGGAATCGGTGTCGAACTCAACCACGACGTCGTCAAGGAAAAGGCCTACGACAAAGCCGTTTCCCACTCGGTGAATCTATTCGAGCACAAGTGGGAGGATACGGTTTACGACTGAGAACCGTCTATCCCTGATAAACACATTCATATGTGAGTAGTTCTCATAGAGAAATATGGGCGATCCGAACAACACGATCGAGGCGCTCGGGACAACCGCTGATATCGTCGAATCACTTGCCGTCGAAGGGCCAGCTGGTGTTACCGAACTTGCGAATCGACTCGATATCCCCAAGAGTACCGTTTTTGTTCATCTAAACACGTTGCACAACGAGGAACTTCTGATTAATGAACACGGTCGATACCGTATCTCTTATCGCTTCGTCGAAATAGGTCAGCGCCTGCTGATGAGCAATACTCTGTATGAACATGCTCACAACGAGGTGCGAGGTCTAGCAAACGAAACCGGGCTACTGGTTAATCTCATGGTCGAGGAAGACGGCTACGGCATTTACCTCTGTTCAATCTCCGGAAGTGAGTCAATCAACCTGCAGGCGGTGCCTGGGGACCGGGCACCGTTGCACGCTACTGGGCTTGGACAAGCAATTCTCGCACATCTCCCAAAAGAACGCGTCGATGAGATAATCGAACAGCGTGGGCTTGAGGAACGCACCTCAAACACAATTACGGATCGTGAAACGCTGTTTGAAGAACTGGAGAAGGTTCGTGAGCGGGGAGTCGCAGTTGACGACGAAGAAAATCTCAAGGGCGTAAAATGCCTTTCAGTACCAATCACTGACCAGTCGACCGTTCTCGGTGCATTGAGCGTGTCTGGCCCCGTCGCCCAAATCGATCGTCGTTATTCGGAGCTCAAGGACGCCGTTGTCGAAACGGCGAATGTCATCGAGTTGAACGTCGTCTACCAGTAGCGTCTACCCATAGTAAACAGTGGTTCTGACGGGTTTCTTTCGTCATGTTGTGAAAGAGGGAACGACGAGAACAGATACATCCCGCTCCGAGCAATCTCGAAGAAGACATTGTGGCGTGATCCGATGAATGCATAGTCTGGGTTTTGCATAAAATTTCTTATTCAGTGTAGATTGGATGGTCTCTTTCACAGTAACGGATGACTGTAGGTCTACGTATCCTGTCGAAGTTGGTTGGAACAATAGTATTAAGTAGGTTACCCAGAGTTCTACACGTAGATGGTATTGGAAGCCGGTTCATACGTAGGTATCTCCTTAGCAGTTCTGGCAGCGTTCGGTTTTGCTTTACAGTTCATATTCGTCCGCCTCGGTACTGAGAACGGCTCGGTAACTGACGTTGTGTTGGTGTCGCTCCTCTGTAATACCGTAATCATCGTTCCAGCGGCTGTTATACTCTCATCAACGCCACTATCATTCCAGTCAGCTATCGCATTCGCTGCCGCCGGAATTTGTGGTTCGTTGCTCGCACGGATTTTCATGTTTACTAGTGTTAGACGCATCGGGGCTAGTCGAACATCACCAATTGTCTCTTCGAACGTCATGTTCGCAACGTTGTTCGCATTCTTCTTTCTCGACGAACGACTTTCAGTGATCCACCTTTTGGGAATTCTTCTTCTTGTCGGAGGGATCGCCTACATTTCCTACGAATCATCGGGTGGGAGTCAAAACGGTGGTCTCAGCCAATTCCTCTCCGCAGCTCTCGTATTACCGTTACTTGCAGCCCTGTTCATTGGTCTCGAACCAATCTTTATTTCTCTTGGCTTTGCTGATGAAGCACCACTGCTTCCTGGGCTGGCGGTTAACGTAAGCGCAGCATTGATCGGCTTCACCGCATATGTGGCTTTCCGAGGAGAATTACCGACACGGGAACTGTTGCACACGACTGACCTCAAGTGGCACGTTGGAGCCGGACTCGCCACTACAATCGCATTGTTGGCGTATTTCAGTGCACTCGAGAGTGCTCCCGTTGTACTTGTCGTCCCCGTGGTTCAGACATCACCGTTGATCGTCGTCGCTCTCTCAGCTGTTATACTGCCGAGCCGGCTCGAACGTGTTTCTTGGCGACTCATCACTGCTGCCCTAATCGTGGTTATTGGTGCAACCGTCGTTTCGCTTCATGGGTAGCAATACTTCACGCGCATTACCTTACAAGTAGCCAGCAATTCGGTTTATGAACACCGACACGGACTTGAGAAATAATCAGTGGATTATCAACCACTCAGAACCACCCCCACATTACAGGCTTATGGATGTAATGGGTTCGGTAAATAAATAAACACCCCACAAGCAAAGAGTCTATGTCAAGAAGGGTTATAGAGAATATCCAGAAATTTTGTTATTCAATCCTTGAGGTGATTGGTAGCCATTCTTGATCCAAGCCTAATTCGAGTCAGAGATTGGATTCTTGGTGAAAACTTCTCCTAACCACACAAAAGTGAATGGGTGCTTTTGGGAATGCCCATCGATTCCGTGGGGCTAAAACGACCCCAATGACACAAATGTGTCAATTCTCCACCACCCATGGTATTTTGCTCAACTAGCAATATTAATACACACGTCATCTCAATTATCCACGTAGCTTTACCGGTAATGATTCGATAGAAGGTTAATTCGCACACGAATTCCAATAAATTGGGGAGACCACATATGATTATTCCTAATAATTAATATTTGGGCCGGAAATGCTCAGAATTGTTTACTAATTCCTCGTATTCTTTAACTTTATCCCTCTGAGTAGCCATAATCATGAATAGTTGTATTTTCTCCCCACGATAGTATTGTGTAATATGTGCAAAATTAATGAGTGTGTTTGTGATATTGATCAATTTATAATCAATAGTGTCGGTATGACAAAATTGTCTTATTAAAAAAGTAACTCTAACGAATGAATCTTCTCCCGCTGTGACAGACGAGTCATGTACAGTTCCGGAATATCACGGTGTACTTCACAAACGGATGTGAAATCGACATCCGACGAGATCGGAACATCTACGATATGCTGACCTGGTAACTGCTGAGCAGTGATTTGGTAAGCCAATTTATCATACCATCAGGCCCATCGTGAATATGTTATTAGTACGTCAGTTGTGGTAGCCTCGAGTATGCGGCGCAGACAGCTCATGGAAGTGGGGGCCAGCATGTTGGCTGTGTCCATGACGGCACGACAGCGCCGATCACCTGCTTCCCAGTTACAGACCGGCACCGCTATCGAACAGCTCGTCTCTAACACGTACGACCAACCTGGACTCACGACCGGACTCTCGCCGTCGGGGGACGTCGTGGTGTACGGGTTCGACGACGGGAACGTGATGGTCTACAACGACGAGCGCGACGGTGACGTACTCCCGCTCGGCGTCGATCGATACGTCAGCCACCTCCTCATACGTGAACCGCAGACGGCAATCGTCGCCTGGATGGACGCCGACCTGTTCGGCCCGCTGGATCTCGAGGCCGGTGACGGCCCGCTCGTCGAACACCAGGGACTGTGGGCTATCGACGCGACGGTTGATGGAGAGCACATCGCATCCGTCTCCCATCCCGCCGACACCGTCGGCAGCGTCGGCGTCGCGGACGGCCAGGGAACGGTGATGTGGTCGTCGACGCTCGAGGAGGCAACTGGGTACGCGGTCGCGATCACCGAAAACGGCGAGTACGTCGCAGTCGGGGCGGCCCACTACTGGGAGGACGGGGTCGACCCCACCGGTCGTCCGGGGATCCAACTGTACGACGACACTGGTACCGAGCTGTGGCGCCACGACCACGATGAAGACGTCCTCTCGATCGGCATCTCCACCACACACGGAGTGGTCGCGGCCGGAACCGACGATGGCCGAACGATCGTCCTCGACCTCGAAGGAGACCTGCTCTGGGAGAGCGACGAATTCGGCGGGTGGATCAAGTTATCCGGAGATGGCGAGACGATTCTTTCGTCGGAAACTGACGGGACGCTCGTTGCACTCGAGTCGACCACTGGGGAGGAACGCTGGAGCGCCGACGTCGACATGTGGGTCGGGGAGGATCTCAGCGTCTCCGACGACGGGTCACGATGCCTGCTTGCCGACCGCGGCGAGGGTGAGTTTTCCCTGGTCGACGAGGGAGAGACGATCTGGACGGAATCACACGATGTCGGCCCCGGCCGTGGCACACTCTCCGGCGATGGCAGCACGTGGAGTACGATCGTGACCGATCTCGAGGACGAGACGAGTCTGCTGGACGCCTATCGTGATCAGGATGTGGTCTCGGAGTCTGAATCTGCGACTGGGAACGAACCAATAGACGAAGAGGACGAATCGTCGGGAACCGACGGGCCAGTCTCACTCGAGCTCGTCGACTACTACATCCTCGGCAACGACCCCGACGAGGAGTACATCACGCTACGGAACAATGGTGATGAGACGCTCGAGATGGCGGGATGGATCCTCCGCGACCGCGAGGACGGTGGTCGTGTAAACGTAAATCTCTCACCGTACGTGTTTCCGAGCGGGTTCACGCTCGATCCAGATGGAGAGGTAACCATTGTGAGCGGACAAGGGGAACCGACGGGCGACACGCTCTACTGGGGACAAGACAACCAACACATCTGGAACGAAGATGGTGATGTCGTTATCGTCCAGAATGCAGCTGAGGAAGAAGTTTACAGAGCGGATATCGCCGCCAACGACGAGAATAATGAAAACGGAAATGATGCGCCAGTCTCGCTCGCGCTCGTCGATTACTACATCGATGGCGGTGATCCACAGGAAGAGAACATAACGATACGAAACACTGGTGACGCGGCTCTCGATCTCACCGGCTGGAGTATCGAAGATGCTCACGGAGTCCCAGCCAACAATATCTCTCCGTTCGAATTCCCACCTGCGTTCACGCTCAATGCTGATGCGGACGTAACCCTCGTCACTGGCCAGGGGAGCAACACGACCGACACACTCTACTGGGGATACCAGCGACAGGTGTGGAACGAAGACGGTGATACTGTCTATGTGTACGATGGAGACGAGAATCTCCACCTCGAGGAACCGATCGCCTCAGATGATCCCACGAACGGAGAGTCATCGAATGGCGAACTCACGGTCACAATCGACCACACGAACGAACCAGTCGAAGCTGGCGAGCATCTGCAGGTAGTGGCGACCTTAGCGAATACTGCCACCGCGGACAGAAGCGATACGGTCGATCTGGTCGTCGGCGGTGAAGTGGTCGACTCCCAGTCGGTGACGGTGACTGGCGAGGAAACTCAGCCCGTCGAACTGGGATATACAACCTATTCCGTCGAACAGGATGTCTCGTTCGAGATCACGGTACGAACGAGCGACGACAGCACCTCGACGACGGTTTCGGTATTCGCCACGACCGACGACGGCGATGGTGAACCCGATCCTGCGGACGATGATACTGTCCCAGATGATGAGCCCGACGACCCTGGAGAGCAAGACGACGGAGATACAGACGGGCCAGAAGGCACAGACGAGCCTGCGGAGTCGAACGACACAGACGATTCGGACAACACCGAGGAAGGGCCGGATAGCCCAGACGATTCGGATGGTTCCAACGGTGAATCCGATCCGGATCCAGCGGAGGGCGAAGAGTCACCTGCAGATCCTGGCAACGGGGACGAAACGGAAGAAAACAGTAGTGAGTGATGTACCACTAGAATCTCCCTCAGTCGCCCTCAGTCGCCCGAGTACCCGAGAATGGGTGTCACAAATCTATAGTGTCAGGGGCTCAAATGCAGATTTGTGACTACCGCCATATCGTTTCGAGGATCCAAATCGAATACGAGTGCATCTGTAAGGAGCGAGTGGGTAGTCTTTCCTGAGAACGCTGCATCAAGTTCGGATCAGCTCACCGGAAACCCTCGAGAAGGACTTACTGATAATCCAGAGACCAGTGCTACGCACCAGGAACACCGGCGGCCTCGAATCCAGTAATTCCGAGGAACGCCAATACATACAGCATGGCCAGTATCGTCAGCCACGCGAGGAGCCCGATCATCGCAGCGGCAGTCCAGCTCGTGGAGTACCGCCAGTTGATCACCCCAATGTAGGCGACAAGCGCGACCAACGGCCCAAGTAAGGGAATCCAACCAACGAGAGCCCCGAAGACGGCCCAGACAATCGCCCCCAGTAACGCGGTGACGATCGCGTGATCGAAGTCATTCGCGCCGACGATGACTCGAGCGCCGACGTAGATACCGACGGCTCCGAGGAGGAGGCTGACGAGAAAGACGACAGCGGTGGCAACGACCATACGAGGAATGTATCAGTCCAGCATAACAAACCTGCTGCTTGCAATTTCTCCCTAACCGATACGCACGATTCATTATTTGATATCTCGCCAAGATCCCCATACTTCGCGGTACTTCCCAAGTTCTCGATACTCTTTCTTCCGCTCGAACGCATCAATAACGTAGAGCATCTCGTTGTCCTTGTCCCAGTCGAGCAACACACGGAAGTCACCGACACGAACCTTATAGCCGGGATGGTTCTTCAGCCGGTCAATAAAGTGAGCTGGGAAATCACCGATGTTCTCCAGCTTGTTGAGTATTCGCTCCGCGTCCTCCGTTTCGAACTGTTCCAGCGTTTCGACTAGCGTCTCCGTCAGGACGATTTCGTGGGCCACCGTTCAACCTCAGTCCTCGCCGTCGTCCTCGATGCCAAGTCGATCCTTCGCTTCCGAGATCGACATCGTACGTTCCGCTGCGACGTCTGCGTACCCCTCAGAGACGCCCTCCTGGGCCCCGGGAGTGAGGATCGGCTCCGTCGTGTCGCGCAGCACCTCACGGATGAACTCCGAGCGGTTGGTGTAATTCAGTTCCTCCGCCAATTCGTCCAGTTCCTCCAGAAGACGTTTGGGAACTTTGACGTTGAGCTTCACCATGTCACCATTGTCTCCCGTGTCCGCCCTCATACATCGTGGTACGTGGGTGGTACTCATAGAACTGTCGCTCAGTCGTCCCGCCTATCAGCGACGGATCTGTGAACCGCCTCGGGGTCAAGCCCCGAGGCACTTGGCCTGTCTTTTCTGTAGAGTAGATGGACTTGGCACCTTTTTTCAGGTAAAAGTGTGTTCGGTCAATCGTCGGCGTCAGTCGATGACATCGATGTATTACTCTCCAGAGACAGCAGAAACGTCTCTAGCGCTGTTTGGCTCCAATCAATCATCCGATCGCTCAAGAGTCGGTAAAGAGCCGGTCGAGAGTCGATCGAGTTCCAGTGTAGCCTCTTTGTGAGACCGTGGGAACGCAAGGTTTCGACTTCGAATAGTTCGTTCGCTTCGACTGAGCTCGAGAGAACTGACCCTTCGTGCTGACCTTCTGATGACTGCTTCGTTCTGACGTTCGCCACCCCCGAGTCCGTTCATCGCCGCGTTATGTTCACCAAAAAACGATCGTTATACGCCATATTTCACGCACACATATGGTTTTCGGTGCCGATTGACTTTTGTGTCGCGATGGTATAGGGGCAGTTGCGCACTAACACCCTCCTGTACCGATATGCAAACTGAAATTACCTCCGCCGACGGCGAACACGACTCGAATTACGACCAGGCTAACGATCGCTACGTCTTTCAATACGATCCCGATGGAACGGCGACGCTCACGACGACAATCGTGCACGCCCTCTCGAGTATCGCGAACGTCGACGTCTCCCAGGGCGAGTTCTCACTGTACGACAGTATCGATCCGGATGCACTCGAACGGCTCTTCAGCCAGAAGGCAGACGGGGACGCCCGACTCGACGGGCACGTCTGTTTCCGGGCGCTCGAGCACGAAGTGTACGTCTTCGCCAACGGCGACATCTTCGTCTATCCGCCCTCCGGGCAGTCGGCCTCATTTCACCGCTGACAAATCCTGATCGTCGTCTTGCCGCCCCATCACCGAACCGCACCTCCAGGCGTGGCGACCGATGGCAATCCAGAGATCGTTGTACTCAACGTTCGAGCGTCGTACCGTGTCCATCGGCTCAGAAACGCCCCGATCGACGAATAGCACCTCGAGTGAGGATTCACTAACTCTCGTTCGTCATTCACAGACCCTCGAGTGAGGAATTACTGACCCTCGTTCGACATCCACTGACATCGAGTGAGGATCCACTGAACTCGAGCAACAGCTACGCGCTCACTCTCGTGTCGACTGCGCGTGGAAACTTGAGCCTGACGACGCTTCCACGGGGCTCGTTCTCGTCGAACTCGATGGTGCCACCGGATCGAACGACGATCCAGTTGACGAGCCAGAGACCGAGGCCGCTGGCGTGTGCCATGGGCGTCTCGCGCCTCGAGGTCAACACCGCCTGTTCGTCCGCCGGGATCCCCGGGCCGTCGTCGGCGATGGTCACGTCGACCGTCGATTCCGTTTCGGTGACGGTCACCTCGACGGTCGGGTTCGACTGGTCGCTGTGTTCGATGGCGTTCTCGAGGACGTTCTCGATGGCCGATCGGTGGAGCGGGTCAGCACGGGCGAGCGCCTCCGTCTCTCCGTCGACGACGACCTGAGCGTGGCTGTAACTGCGCTGGAGTCGCTCCGTGGCACGTCGAACGGCCTGTGTCATATCGACGGTTTGGCGCTGGGCATCTTCGTGGAGCACGAGGTCGACCTCTCGTGCGAGTTCGCTGAGGTCAGCGAGCGCGGTCGCCTTCTCGTCGATAGTCTCGAGGTACTCCTGGCCCTCGGGGTCGACGTGATCTGCGAGGAGATCGGCATACCCCCCGATAATGTTCACGTTGTTCTTGACGTCGTGTCTGAGGACGCGATTGAGTACCTGTAACCGCTGTTTGTACCGCCGTTCGGCGGTGACGTCAGTGGCCGTCAGGACGTACTCGTCGGCGCCCTCGTACAGCGGGTCGACCGTCGTTTTGAACCGACTCCACGTTCCGTTGGCGTGTTTCACGCGGTGTTCGAACGGTTCGCTTCCGACTGCCGAGGCTGTCGAGGGGTGTGAATCCGCACGCGAACGCCGGCGAACACGAGCACAGGCCGTCCGAACGTCGTTACGGTCGTCGGGATGGACGTACTCGAGGAGTGGTTCTCCCAGCACACTCGAGGGGTCGTAGCCGAGGACGGGTTCGACGGAGGGGCTCACGTATCGAACCCGCCACTCGTCGTCGACAGTCGCGACGACGTTTCTCGACTTCTCGATCATGCTCTGATAGCGCCGCTGAAGCGCTTCCTCGTCGGTCACGTCCTTGAACAGGAGTACCGTCGCCTCGCGCCCGCGGTGGGTCACACCCAGGGTGGAGACCTCGAGTCGAATTCGGCTCCCCCTCTCGCCGGGTTCGACGGTGAGTCGGCTCCGATTCGATCCGCCGTTCTCTACGACCAGGGAGGTAACGGCTGGATACCGGTCGAACGCCGTCGAGAGGTGACGACCGAGGATATCCTCGCCGAACAGCGACCGGGCGACGTCGTTCGCGTCGACGACGTCGTGATCTGCCGAGAGGACGACTATGCCCTCGCTCAGATCCTCGATTACCGCGTCCCGTGCGATCGGCGTGAGCTCGAGTAACCGGTGGCTGAAGATCGCCCATGCGACGATGGGCGTCGTCACGAGGAAAGCGATCGGCGTCAGATCGAGAAAACGTGGGGAGACCAGGCCAGTGTTTCCGACCGTCCCGACGACCAGTGGAATCGCGCCCGCAATGAGTAACAGGAGGGACTGGCGACGAACCGGGCCGACCCGCCGTCTGATCTGTTGGATGAGTAACCCGTATGTCGCCAGGTTGACCACCAGAGAGTACGCCAGGACGAACAGCAATAACGTCCCCGGCGCGAACGCCAACAGCGGAACGCCGCTTCGGGTTTCGATCGATGGCTCGAGATAGACGTACGTCGTCGCGTGCCCGCTCCAGACGGTGGCGACGATCACGAGGGGGACGGCTGCCAGGAGGGCGAGTCGACCGCCTCGAAGCCAGCGCTCTCGTCCTGTATAGACGAGTACGAACGCCGGCCAGGCGACCATCATTGCCCCGGCACCGATCCAGACGAACCGGAGCCAGAACAGCTTCGCCGATAGCGTCGTCGCCGACACCTGGAGCGCGTAGGCTGCCGACCACCAGGAAACCGCGAGGCAGAGCCCGAAGAACGAAAGGGCGAGTGGGTCACGCTGATCCAGGTGCGCTCGAAACACGTACACTGATAGCCCCAACGAGACGACCGCGGTCGCGGCGAGCAAACCAGTCCACACCGATACGTGCCATTCCATGTTGTTTCTCGTGTCCCTCGTTGAAAGGTAGCCGTTCTAGAGTAATTGGACGGTCAGGAAACATGGGCGTTGTGGCTCTTCTCCTGTTGCATGCTAAACAGTAACGTCAGCTGGTCGGTGACGTGCGTCGTGGTCGAGGCTACCCCGGCCGACGGGCGGTCACGTCCGCGTTTGCCACTGATACGGACGACAGGAACCTCCGTCGACAACCCAGCCTCGTGTGGCAGAAGTGTAGGAGTTCAGATGCAACATCCACTCCGCTCGAATGGCCTGGGTTCGTCCATCTCGTTCGCCCGCTCGAGTCACCGATGGTCACCGACTTCAGTGTCTTTCGAGCCACCGGCAATCACTGACGACGGTCGTCACGCACAAACAGCCACCAGTCACCGATATCCGCCCATTCGAGGCGCGTCGACAAGGGACAGCTATTTTTCCCGGCTCGAGGTGACACTAGCCATGACGGTCATCGGATTCCTGAGCACGGCACCGGTCACCGAGGACAGCATGGCACCTGCAGTAGCAGATGCGATCGATGCCCTCGAGGAGTACGACGTCAGCTACGAGATAGGCCCCATGGGAACGACCATCGAGGCCGACGAGATCGGCGAGCTGTTCGCGGCGGTACAGGCCGCCCACGAAGCCATCGACGCCGACCGCGTCAGCACGTTCCTCAAGATCGACGACAAGCGCTCGAGCGAGACAGACGCCGCCTCGAAAGTCGACGCCGTGGAAGAACACCTGGGTCGGCAAGCCAAATCCGGCGAGTAGCCCAGGGAAAGAACCAACGGGCTCCCTACCCGGGAACGCCGACCAGATCGACGCGACTAACAAACTGTTTGAATGCGGAGGGAGTAGCCACGCCCATGGAAAGTCTCAATCGGATGGCGATCGAGCTGGTCGACGAGGCCCTCGAGTTCGCCGAGGAACTCAACGTGGGCGCCTACGAACTCGAGAACGAGGCGATGGTGCTCGACTTCGGCCTCGAGTTCGACGGCGGTATCGAGGCCGGGATGCTCTGTACGGAGATTCAGACGGCTGGGCTGGCGACACCCAATCGAACCCTGGGAACGGTTGGCGACGCCTCGCTTCCCTACGTCGAACTGTCGACTGACCAGCCGGCGCTCTCGCTGCTGTGCTCCCAGAAAGCCAGCTGGGAACTCACGACGTCGGACTTCGAGGCCCTCGGCAGCGGCCCCGCACGAGCGCTCGTCGCCGAAGAGACCGAGTTTCACCAAATCGGCTACACGGACGCATTCGACCTGACGGCACTGGCGCTCGAGACCAGCGAATACCCCACCGAAGCGGCCGCCGAGCAGGTCGCCGACCTCACAGAGGTCGAACCCAGCGGTGTCTTCTTGCTCGCCTACCCGACCGCGAGTATCGTCGGCAGCGTCACGAACGCTGCCCGGGTCGCCGAACTCGCGACGTTCAACCTCGCCGAACTCGGGTACGATCCCCTCGACATCGTCTCGGCGTCCGGGCGTGCGCCAGTGCCCCCGGTTCCCGCGGACGAGGAGACCGCCATCGGCCGGACGAACGACGCCGTCGCCTACGGCGGGTCGGCTCACCTCGTCGTGCGCGAGGACTTCGACGGATTCGAGCACATCGTCTCGAGTGCAGGCGAGGCGCACGGCACCCCGTTCGTCGACATCTTCGACGACCGCGACTGGTCGTTCGAGGAGACCGAGGCCGACCTCTTCGGGCCGGCGACGGTGACCGTCGACGTGATCGGCGGGCCGACGTACGTCCACGGCGAGACGGACGAATCGGTGCTCGTCGACTCCTTCGGACTCGAGTAAGCCGATGCAATTTAAGCTCGTCCCCGAGGCACCGGACTCGCTCGCGTACGTCGAGACCGTCCAGCAGGCGGTGCCGCTCGTCCCCGGTACCGAGGACGACTGTTGTGCGCGTATCATGCGCCGAACCGACATCGGCCCACGGGACGAAGCCCGTACCTGGCTGACGTTCCTGCGAGCGCTCGAGCTGGCCCAGGAAGGATCTGCAGGCTACCACCGCGTCCGAGCCGATCCCGACCCCGCGGCGATGCGGGCGGCCTTCCAGGAGCGCGTCTACGGCGTCGACCGCGTCCTCGAGCTGCTCGACGACGAGCCACGGACGGCCGACGAGGTGTTCGAGGCGTTTCGCGAGGAAATCCCCGAATACGAGCGCAACAAACACCACACCCGTCTTCGAGACGTGTGGGGTGAGCGGGTTCGTCGCATCCTCGAGTGGGGTGTCCTCTTCGACCTCCTCGAGCGAACTCCTGACGGCTACGTCCGTCGGTGATGCGTCGCCGGCTATCCAACTACCAACCTGCCAACCACGAACTACACACCGCTGACCAACCGCTTTTTTCACAGAAATGCAGAGGAAGTCCACGGCTTTGGTCGTGTTGAGGCTGACAAATACGTCGGTATCAACCGCTAGTGGCCGTCGGCGGGGCCTCGGTCGAGCTGGATGAGCACCTCGAATGCGTTCTCCTCGAGATTTTCGGGCGGCTCGAGAAGGCCGATGGCGAACGCGGAGTAGATGGCTCCCTGCTCGATCGTCACCTCTTGATCGAAGACCACTGTTTCGGGGTCGCCTGCGGCCGTTATCTTCACCGGATAGGTGCCGGCATCGACCGCGAGGTAGTCCGAGATCGTCCGGTATGGAACATCTTCCAGCACGACGTCGCCACCGAGGTAGACATCGACATTCGGTGCGTCCGGTGAGAAGTGTGCGACACGGATCCCCGTCTCGGGCGGTTCGACGGGTTCAGTCGGCTGTTCCTCGTTTGTCTCGTCGTCGTAGTCGTCGTCTTTGTCGTCCCCGGTCGCGAGGGCCGTTCCTGAAATCGCTGTCAGTCCGCCAGCAGCGCCGATACTTTTAATTGTCGAACGTCTTGTTGGAGACATTGCAATTGCTGGTGACGACAAAACCTGATATGTACCCGAATGTCAGTATCAGTATATATTCTCTAGTTTTCTGTAAAACAGATCACGTAAACGATTATTGTTCGCTAGCCTACAAACCACAAGAGGGCTCTTCAAAATTGCCGATTGGATATGCAGAATAGCATAGTTTCAACCGTCGTCACCGGGCGAAAGTGTGTCAATAAGTGTCAATAGTCATGACTAACGACAAACAAAATGAGGCGAATTACAAGAACTCCTGTGAAATTATTATCACGTTTGTTAGCATGCTCGGAAACGCATGTCGATGAAAGCATTTGTCATGGACGGAATCGGCGAAACGGGAATTATCGACAAAGATCGCCCCGAAATCGGTTCGAGGGACGCTATTCTCAAGCCTACGAAGGGGCTCATTTGTACGTCTGATTGCCACACCGTCCACGGGGCAATCGGTGATCGCGAAAATCTCACCCTTGGCCACGAGGTCGTCGGTGTCGTCGACGAAGTCGGAGATGCCGTTTCTGATTTCGAACCGGGTGATCGCGTGGCTGTCGGTGCTATCACCCCGGATTGGAGTTCCGAAGCAGCACAGGACGGCCATCCTTCCCAGTCGAACGGGGCGTTAGGTGGATGGAAGTTTGCAAACGTCAAAGACGGAACGTTCGCCGAGTACGCCCACGTGAACGATGCCGATGGAAATCTTGCGCATATTCCCGACGACGTGAGTGATCACGAGGCGTTGTACACGACGGATATGATGAGCACAGGATTCGCTGCGGCAGAAAACGCAAATATCCCCATCGGTGGGACTGTCGCGGTATTCGCCCAGGGCCCGGTCGGATTGATGGCAACAAAAGGGGCGGCACTTCAGGGTGCAGGAACGATCATCGCCGTTGAGGCGGTTCCGAAGCGACAGGAACTCGCCCGTGAATACGGAGCCGACCACATCGTTGATATCCAAAAAACCGATCCGGTGGAGGAGATCATGGATATGACTGATGGAGTGGGCGTTGATGCCGCTATCGAAGCCCTGGGGAGCGATCAAACGTTTCAGGATTGCATCAAGGCAGTAAAACCAGGTGGCACTGTCTCCAACGTCGGATATCACGGCGAAGGTGAATATCGGCACATTCCGCGTGAACAGTGGGGAGTCGGGATGGCCGAAATCAAGATTGTGACTGATCTGTGTCCTGGCGGACGATTGCGTATCAGGCGACTCTTACGGCTGTTGGAGAACGATCGAGTTGATCCAACGAAAATGACGACACACGAGTTCGAGTTTGACGAGATCGAAGAGGCCTTCCGAATGATGGACGAAAAAGAGGACGATATCATCAAGCCGTTAATCAATTTCGAGTAGCCGACGAGATGCAAACGGTTCTCGTGACGCACTCCTCGGAGATGCATTCGAGACTCCCTGTGCACCAACCGCTTTTTGTCACTCGACTCCCTCGAGTCGGATCGGACGATGCCAACGCCAGTTGACGCCGTGCTGTTCGACCTCGACGACACGCTCTGTCGCTACCAACGATCCTCGGCCACCGTGCTCGAGGCCGCCTTCGAGCGCGCCGGATACGACCCGCTCTTCGAGCCAACGGCGTACTACGACCGGTACGGCGACTACCTCGAGACTAGCTCGAGCATCGGTGAGCTTCGCGAACAGTGCTTCGGCGACCTCGCGGTCGACGCCGGCTACGACAGAGCGGCGGGCGTCGCCGTAGCGGCTGCCTTCGCCGAGGAACGCGACCAACGAGCAATCGATCCACTGCCGGGCGTTCCCGACGTGCTCGAGTCCCTCGCTACCGACTATCGGCTGGGATTGGTCACGAACGGCGATCCACGCATGCAACGGGAGAAACTCGCCGCCCTCGAGCTGACCGACGCGTTCGAGACGACGGTGTACGCGGGCTACGACACCGCACCGAAACCCGACCCGGAGCCGTTCGAGGTCGCCCTCGAGGCGCTCGAGACTCCACCCGAGCGAGCGGTGTACGTGGGCAACTCGCTCTCGAGCGACGTCGCGGGGGCACAGGCCGCGGGAATGCGTTCGATCTGGGTACCGGCGTCCACGGAGGCAATAGCGGAATCTGAGCTGGAACCGGTACACCGTCTCGAGTCACTGGCGGACATCCGTTCTACCGACTGGTTGTCCACGGATCGATCAGTCTAGCCAGTCACGTGGAAAGTGTTGTGACCTCGAGTAAGGTGCGGGCTCATTATGGTGTATTCGTAATCATTCACAGCCATATTTAATTTATTTGCGGTAAATCGAGCTGTTTCTGTGTATGGGACAATGAATATCTGTTCTTTTGTACCCAGAATGGGAACAACGTTATCCCCGTCAATCAATTGAAAACGGATATGAACGCCAGGGAGCCAGAGATGCTTATCCCAGCGGCCGTGGATACACTCCCGATCAACATTGCAATCCTCGATGACCAGGGGACGATTCTGTATACAAACCGAGCCTGGCAGGAGTTCGGCGAAGCAAACGATATCGATATTCGGCCCGATACAATCGGTTCAAACTATCTGGCGATCACCAGCCAAGCGGAGACCGAGACTGCACAAGCTGCTACCGCCGGGTTGTCCGAAATTCTATCAGGTGAGCGAGAACTCTTCGAGTTCGAATACCCGTGTCACTCTCCCGAGCAAAAACGGTGGTTTCTCATGCGAGCAGCATCGTTCACGACCGGTGATCAGAGATACGTCGCCGTTGCCCACTTTGACATCACCGACCGATACACGTATCAACGGCAGTTGGAGAAATCCAATGAACGACTCCAGCAGTTTGCCTACGTTGCCTCCCACGACCTGCATGAGCCATTGCGGATGGTCACGAGTTACCTGCAACTGCTCGAGCGTCACTATAGCGATGACCTCGACGACGACGCCGAAGAGTTCATCGAGTTCGCCGTTGACGGTGCCGAGCGGATGGAGGCAATGATTGAGGGCCTGCTCACGTACTCCAGAATCGAAACACAGGCCAACTCCTTCGATTCGGTCGATCTCGACGCAGTGCTTGACGATGTATTGACGGATCTCAGCATTCGGATCGACGAAACCGATGCTGAAATCACGTCTGAACCACTGCCGACTGTCAACGGTGACGCCAGTCAACTCCGCCAACTCTTCCAGAACCTGTTGGACAACTCGCTCCAGTACAGCGGCGAGCAGGATCCTCGAGTGTCGATCTCTGCAACGCGGGAGGAGGATGAGTGGATTATTTCGATCACTGACGAAGGAATCGGTATTGATCAAGCGAATGCAGATCGAGTTTTCGAGGTGTTCCAGCGACTCCACACACATCAGGAGTACGAAGGGACAGGGATCGGCCTTGCACTCTGCCGACGCGTTGTCGAACGCCATGGGGGCGAGATTTGGGTCGACTCTGAGCCCGAAGACGGATCGACGTTTTCGTTTTCGCTTCCGGCAACGGATACGTGAATTTTTTGAGAAGTGTTCTCTGTAGCGATGGAGACAGACTCGAACTCGTCCTCGGCGACTCGTTCGAACTGCTCACAGCACACGAGTCGTAATCCAGGTTGATTAACAGCAAATTTCTTACAAAAGCTCGTTTCAGCGAGTTTTCAAATAGTTCGATTACGAAGCCAGAAATATGACAGTTAGCTCCCCTGTTGATCTCGGAATCGTTACTGGCCCAGCTGCGCACGAACTGACCTCGGACGGACAAGCGCTGCGGTCGCGGTTGCAAGAACGTGGATTTCGGGTTTCAGCGGCCAACTGGCGAGACACGACGGTCGAGTGGTCATCGTTCGATGGGCTTCTCGTTCGGTCCTGCTGGGAGTACTACGAGGAGCCGACAGCCTTCGAAGAGTGGCTGGACACCCTCGAAGAGCACGGTGTGATCGTACTGAACCCGCCCGACGTGATCCGCTGGAATATGCACAAGTTCTACCTGCGTGACCTCGCAGATGTGGGTTGTCCGGTTCCCTCGACGGCGTATATCGAGGACGACTGTGGCGACGAGTTGCGGACGTTACTCGACCGACGGGGATGGTTTGACGCGGTTGTGAAGCCGGCGGTGGGGACGAGTTCGGCGGGAGTCTGGCGAGTCAGGACGCCAGTATCTACGGCAGAGGAACGACGTTTCCGACGACAGCGTACAGACGGTGACGTAATCGTCCAGAAGTTCGTGCCCGACATTTCGAGTGGCGAGTGTTCTCTCGTCTTCTTCCGAGGAGAGTTTTCACACGCTAGTAAGACTGTCCCCGAATCTGGGGATTTTCGTGCACACCACTCCTATGGTTCTACTGCCAAACCGTACACACCATCGGAGAAGATTATATCAACGGCACGAACCATCCTCGACGCCGCAATGGAGAACCTCATTCTCGACGTGGCGGATCTACTATATGCTCGTGTTGACGGCGTTGAACGTGATGGTGAGTTCATCCTCCTCGAACTCGAATTGATCGAACCGTATCTCGGTCTTTCGGCAGCTTCCGGTGCTCTGGATCGGTTCGCCGACGAGGTTTCCAGAGTGTTCACCGCCAATAAAATATCGGAGGTGAGTGAGATATGAGCCACGACAAATCAGAATCGGATACGGTGTCGCCGACCCATACCGGTCAGTCGGTAGGGGAGTTGCCTGATATCGGCATCGGAACGTACGACGTGACGGCGGATACCTGTGCGTCCACGGTTCGGACGGCGCTTGCATGTGGGTACCGGCACGTAGACTCCGCCGAGATGTATGGCACCGAGGCCGCCGTAGCACGCGCCATCGAGGAGTCGTCTGTCGATGGCGATGAGGTGTTCGTCGCCACGAAGATCCACTCGAAGAATCTCGCGTATGAGGACGTCCTGGATTCCGCTGAAGCGAGCCGGGAGCGTCTGGGGGTCGAGACGCTCGACCTCCTGTACGTCCACTGGCCGATACGTGCGTACGACCCCGGGGAGACCCTAGCAGCGTTCGACGAACTGTACGATCGGGGAACGATTCGACACGTCGGGCTCTCGAATTTCACCCCGGAACTACTCACGGAGGCGCTTGATCTGCTTGATGCACCGCTGTTTGCCCACCAGGTCGAATGTCACCCGCTTCTTCAGCAGAAGGAACTTCGACAACTCGCGTGCGAACACGACCACTATCTGGTCGCGTACTCCCCACTGGCGAAGGGTGCGGTGACCGAAGTGACGGAACTTGTCACTATTGCTGAAGAGTACGATGCAACGCCCGCCCAGGTGGCGCTGTCGTGGCTTCGCTCGAAAGATCGTGTCGTGGCTATTCCGAAGTCGAGTGACAGGGAACACATCAGGGAGAACTACGGGGCGAAAACGCTCGAACTGGACGCCGACGCACTCGAACGCATCGACGAAATCGACCAGGTCAAGCGAGTCGTCAACTTTCCCGAAGCCCCGTGGAACGTCGAATGACATACTCCCTGGCGTCAAGCCGGGGTTTCCTCACGCTGAGGAGTATCGCTTACCGACCCACGAAGGCAACTTGCGGGTTCGTATGCTCCTCGTTGGGAATTAAAGGGTGGTGACTCTGACTCATGGTCGTCTCACTTGCGGCATACAGACCGTGCCATCGACCGTGTGACCGTCGTCTGCCGTTGACGAGACGCGGAGCGTCTCGTTCGCCAACCAGAACTCCCCGAGTTCTGGTGACGTCTCGAGAACGATTCACTTGCCACAAAGTCGGCGTGCCCCTCGAAACCACGCGAGCACGTCACCGTGTCCTGGTGACGAACCGTGTCTGTGGTTGACCCGCAGCTCGGACACGTCTGACCGACACAAGTGTTCGTGTTGCTCGCACTGAACCAGGGAAGTCAGCCGTTTTGTAGCGCTAACCAGAAAACACTTATAAGAATACCCACATTTCGCAACTAATGACTTCTTCTGAAGAGAAGAAATCGGTACTGAAGTGGTTTGTTCTCCCAGCTCTCGTGACGTTCTTCCTCGTCAATCTCTTCCAAATTAGTCCGCTGCTTTCGGTGTGGACGACCGCTCTGGTTGGGGGCGGGAACCTCCTCTGGTTCGTTCTGATTCCCACGTACTCGTTCCTCCTGGCGCTTCTCGTCGGAGTTTGCAGTTACCGTTTCGTCTAACACGACGTTTTCGTCTGTGTCACTTCCGTTCTGTCACTACCCGCCCGGCTGCAGGTGCCAGGCGCTCGACGATGGTCGCTGCCAGTCGTTCGACCGCATCTCGCTGGGCCGCAGAGAGCGACGACTCGTGCTCGAGCCGTCGGCACGCGGTCGAGATCTGTTGGCGCTCAATCTCGGCGGCGACGATCGCTTCCCAGTGCTCGCCAACAGCCACCTCGGTCGATGGCTCCGTGTCGGCCCGTTGGTCGCTCGAGCACGGCGACTGATTGTCGGCCATTACAAACGCCATGACCGACCACGATACAGACCCTACTGGCGAACATGTTCCGCGGAAAGTGTGTCGGGTCGCCACTCGAGAGTCGAACATGACTCGAGACTTCACCCAACGACCGCTCTCTCGAGCCCACCTCCGACGAACGATCACGTGTATTGACGGTTTCAGACCACGACGGGGGACGTGATGACCACGGCAACCCTCTCTCGCTGGACGCGTCGATTCGTCGCGAGCGGCGTTCTCTGGTTCGTGTGCTGGCACCTCGCCACCCTGGTCGGGACGACCCGCCGCGTGGGCGTCGTCCTCGGCCTCTTCGGATTCGTCTTTCACATCGTCTTCGGGAAGGGGTACAGTCTGATCCCGTCGTACTTCGAAACACAGCTGGCGTTCCCTCGAGCGCCGGCCGTCCAGTTGCCGCTGACGCTCCTCGGCACGGCGGTGCTGGCCCTGTCTGCGGGCGGGTTCGACCCCATCTCGAGTTCGATCGCCGGGACGACGATCACGCTGGGGGCGATTGGAGCCGTCTTCTGGCTCGCCGGCTGTCTCGTCTTCGTCGGGACGATCGCCTGGACGGTTCGTGGCAATCCGTTCGGCCGGCACACCGGCACGAGCGACGTCAACGAGGATCGACGACGCGTCGACCGCATCGCGAACGCGGCCGTCCCCCTCGTGGTCGCCTACCTGCTCGCCGGGGCCGTCGTCACCGCTGCTCACGAGCTGGGTCGCGACCTCCCACTCGTCCCCTCGAGCGGGCCACCCACGACCCACCTGCTGGCGGTCGGCGCGGCAACGTTGTTGCTGTTCGCGATCGGGTTTCGCGTCCTCCCGCGATTTCTGGTGATCCAGCCGCGCACCTGGCTCGTTTCGATCGTCCTCCCGGCGGGTGCCATCGCCCCAGCCCTGCTCGTCGTCGACTTCCTCGGCACCGGCCTGTTCCATCTCGGCGCGTTCCTCCAGGCGATAGCCGTCGTCGGGTTCGCCGTCGCTTTCGTGGACATGTTCCATCGAAGCGACAGACGCCGCGTCGGCTTCTACGGCGTCTACGTCGGCGTCCTCTGTGGCGTCCTCGCCGTCGTCCTCGGCCTGACGTTTGCGTTCGACGGGCTGTCCGTCCCCGGCAATCCGTTCGACGCACACTATCGCCTCGCGCTCGTCGGCTTCCTCGGCCTGAGCATCGTCGGTGTCAGCTACCAGTTCTATCCACCGGCAATCGCCTCCCGTTCCTGGATCGACGACCGAACCGCCGCGGTCTCGATGGGGTTGCTCGGCGTCGGTGTGCTCGTCGAAGCGAGCGGGCTGATCGTTGGCTCCGGGTCGCTCGAGCGCCTCGGCTCGGTACTCGTCCTCGCCGGCGCACTCGTCTACGCCGCCGTCGTCTTCACCGTGTTTCTCGAGCGGCGATGACCCATTGGCGACGGCAACGGCGAAAGGACTCGCACCGACCGCCGGACGAACAAGTTCGGGAGGGGCTGTTTGTCGCTGGCTGCCGTCTCTCCGGCTATGGCAACACGGACGAGCGCAAGCGAGGAGTCACAATCAGCACGGACGACCGTCGATGTCGTCTGTACGGGACACGTGCGGACGGCCGTCGGCGACCACCGATTCGAGTACGCCTTCGAGGGGACGACCCTCAGGGAGTTCCTCGAGGCGTTCTTCGCGGAGTACGACGTCGAGAAGTTGCTGATCGCCGAGACGGAAGCGGAGTCGACCGCCCACGGGTGGGCTCCCGCTCCCGAAGAGTTACCGGGCACCTGGCGAAAGAATCCCGAAGGTGACCAGACGCGAGCCTACGCTCGAATCTTCGTTAACGGCCGGTTCAACGAGCACTACGACGGGTTCGAGACACAACTCGAGGACGGCGACCGCGTGGCGCTGATGAATCCGTTTTTCTTCTGCTGCTGAGCTGTTTTAGTGATTCCTGGAACGTGGGGGCACTCGAGCGCGGCCGTCTCCGTGTGAGTGTCTCAGGATGTCCAATAATCGCCATAGTCGCCCTATCCGATGGGGCAGGCGAGCCGTCGATCGTCGCCGAGTGAGAGGGTGAGTTCCTCGAAGGCGAGCCGGTACTCGGTCGTGTGGGTGTAGTCTGGGGTCAACGTGACTCGCTTTTCGACGAGGCCGCTCTCGGTCAGGAGATCGAGTTTGCGATAGACGGACGAGGTCGAGAGATCGCACCGCTCGTCGAGATCCTGGGCCGTCAGTGGTTCGCGGAGCTCAGCGAGGAGCGTTCGGCAGGCGGGATCGCTCAGGGCAGTGAGTACCCGGTCGACGTCAGCTTCTGGGTGTGCCGTTTGTGATCCAACAGGCATGGTATCGACGTGTACGAACCGTGGCGATCCACCTCCCAGTAGTTCGTCGCGAATATATTCGGCTCCACTCGCTGTCGAAGTCGATGGCGAATATGATCGTCGGAATATATACTCGTGACGTTCCCGTAGGGAGGAGCGATGACAACCGACGATGCAGACCGCGTCCTCGACGCTCGAGAGATCGACGGCGAACCGTTCAGCGACATCATGGCCGAACTCGACGCGCTCGAGACCGACGAAACATTTCTGTTAGTGAATAGCTTCGAACCGGAACCGCTGTACGGCGTCCTCGAGCAACGTGGGTTCACCTACGACACGACCGAGGTCGATGCGAGCGAGTGGGAGATTCGGATCGAACACGCCTGAGTACGACCACCTAACAGCGATAGTGGCGTGACGGGAGCGATCTCAAATCCTGAAAACACGCCCGAACCGATTCGGGAACCATCCCTTCCTCCTCGAGCGGTAATTCACAGGTATGACGAGCACATCCAAATCCGAATCTGACACTGATACAGGCGTGGCACCGATCACTGATCGCCTCCACGAGACATCGTGGTCGGCGAACCTCGAGCACCCACACCACGCCGAGGATCGAGCGCTACTCGAGCGACAGGCGCTCGAGGCGATCGAGCACACCGCCTCTGGAAACCACGTCAATCTGGTGACCCACGGTGACCACGGCCATCCGTCGACGTATCTGTACGACGTACTTCGGAATGCGACCGAGGAAGCCGATCTCGAGTGGGAGTACGTCGAGCAGTGTGGCTGCGGTGGCCACGTCACTCGAGTTCACGTACTGGAGTGAGGGCTCGTCGACAGCTGGTCGGATTCGGGATTGCTGACCGATGACGAACGGATGGATCCAGATACACGGTCAGACACTGCCTGCACACGCGACGATCAAAGACACCGAACGTCTACTCCGATCGTCTCGCTTTCTCACTCGAGTGACTTCGCTCGGTTCTGGAAATCACCGCCACAGTCCGGGCATTCGCCGGGGTGTGTTTGGGCGGTGACGACGAGCCCACACTGCAAGCACTCGTACTCAGAACTGATCTCTGACGTGTCCCCTTCGACGTCTTGATCGTGTGGCATACTGTGTGCTACCGGGGCGAGCCGCAAGTATCAATCGGCAAATGACACATGTGCTACCAATTTCTCGGTCAGCAGGAGCCAAACCTCCTATCCGGTCGGTACCGACCACGGTCGCTCGAGCGAGCACGCATTTGGTGTGACTCCTGGTAGTACTGGTGTCCACGACTCCTGGTAGTACTGTTGTCCACGACTTCTGGATGTAAAGGGGCCCCAACTCCTGGATGTAGCAGAACCCCAGATCCCTGAATGTACTGAGAACTCGAGGATTCGTTTGGACTCGAGTGACTCGACTGTTCCACGAATCACTACGAAACGTGTCCAGGATCGAAGGAGACACGATCGAGCGGTAGCAGTTGCCTTTACTACAACTATTGAAGTTATGAACAGTACGTATACCGTCCCGAGGAATCGGTTTCACAGACACGGCCACGTTCACCGAACGCCGTCCTCGAGAGGAATACGACCCAGCCAAAACGCCACAGTTTTGGACGGTGGGTACAATATGAACTCAATGAGTCGCATCCGTCCGGACGAACTGAACGAGCGCCTCGAGTCCGACGAGGAGCCGTTCGTCCTCGATATCCGGCCTCGAGGATCGTTTCAGGCGAACGCGATCGCCGACAGTTACAACGTTCCCGTCTACGACGAGTTGCGGAACGGTGACGAATCGACGTTCCGCGATCGCCTCGAGGATATTCCGACCGATCGGGACGTGATCGTCGTCTGCAAGATGGGGGTCGTCGCCAAACGCGCGACCAGCATCCTCGAGGGCGAGGGGTACGACGCGGCCACCCTCGCAGGAGGAATGAGTGGCTGGAGTGGCTACCAGAAGGGATCGTTGAGCTACAAGCTTCGGTCGTTGTTCTGGTGATGGTCTTTCTGCATCGTCGTTCCGACGACGAGCCACAGTCGTTGGTCTAGCGACGTCGATCCTGCGTCGTCCCCTCACTCGGGCCACCTGGCCCCGATCGACGGATGACGAGTGGGAACGAGACATCCAGACATCCAGGCAGCCAGGAGTAGTGCACGGTGTGTACATTTGTCCCGCGACACACTCAAGTTGTTCTGTCCCTTCTAGATGGTCACGATGATGCTCCCAACCCACGCCCTCGGCGGGATGGCGCTCGCGTTGCCGGTCGTAGCCGTGGCACCGGAGTTCGCTCTCGTCGCGTTCGTCGCAGGGCTGCTCGGCGGCATCTTCCCGGATCTCGATATGTACGCCGGCCACCGGAAGACCCTCCACTTCCCGGTGTACTACAGCGCCCTCGCCGCTGTAGCCGTCTTCGGAGCACTTCTGATTCCGACCGTGGCGACCGTCGCCGTCGCCGTATTCCTCCTCGCGGCCGCACTCCACTGCGTCACCGACGTGTTCGGTAGCGGCCTCGAGTTGCGTCCGTGGGAGGGAACCTCCAATCGAGCGGTATACAACCACTATGGCGGTACCTGGATCGCACCCCGGCGCGTGATCGGATACGACGGTTCGCCAGGTGATCTGCTGTCGTCGATCGCACTCGGACTGCCGCTGTTGTACACCCTCGAGGGGACGCTTCAGTGGGTCGTACTCGCGGCACTGGTCGTGGCGACGGCCTACACGGTTTTGCGACGAGTGCTCGCCGACCTCGCGACTGTTGCCGTCGGGTACGTGCCAGCGACGGTTCGACCGCACCTGCCGGCGCGATACCTCGAGGACGTCGACGTATCGGATTCGGGCGGTTCCGCAGTCGAAAACTCACACTAAGCGTCCAGTGTGGGAATCCGTGGATTGGAGTGGACGCTCACCGGTAGCACTCGGTGCTCACTCGAGCGACCGTTGATCAACCGTCTACTGTTCCACCGAACGCTACAGTAGCCAATCGAACGACTGATGTGGCACACATTCGTTCGACCGTGTAATGGATCCCGGGCTCGGGTTTGCGATCACTGCAGCCTTCGTCTGGGGCTTCTACATCTACGTCCTGAAACGCTCCTTTTCGGGCTACTCCCCGGCAGTGCTCACGGTACTCATCAACGCGTTCGCGATCGCGTGGTACCTCCCGGTGACGCTGACGCGGACGGACGTCTCGAGGGACACCTTCGCTGCGTTCGGTACGTCAGAGGTCGGCATCCTCGCGCTGACAGTCGTGACGACGGCGGCGGCGTTCGTGTTGTTTCTGTACGCGATCGGTGCCGGCGACGTCTCGTACGTCACTCCGATCAACAAGATCGTCCCGCTGTTCGTCCTCCCGCTCGAGATTCTGCTACTCGGGCAGGTGTTAACACCGTTGCAGGTCTTCGGCGTCGTCGTCGCGACGGCCGCCGTGTACGTCGCGAACTACGATCCGGGTGGATTCTTCAGACCGTTCGTCAAGGCGGCTCACTCGAGACCGGCCCAGCTCGCCCTCCTCAGTGCGATGTGTTACGCGGTCAGCGATCTCGGAAAGCGGGTCGCACTGCAGGAACTCGCGATCCCCGAATCGCTGTGGGTACCGTTGCTCCTGTTCGGCGTCTTGCTCGTGCTCCTTCCGAGCGCGGTTCGCAACCCACCAACGAACGTCCGGCCGGATCTCCCCAAATTCGCGCTCGGCGGTGCAGTGGTCGCGCTCGGCGAACACGTCACGACGCTCGCCTTCGCGATCCTTCCGGCGAGCATCGCTTCGCCGATCATCAACACGCAGGCGATCGTCGCCGTCGTCCTGGGCGGCATACTGCTCGGCGAGCGCCACTTTCGCATTCGTCTCCTGGCGGCCGTGCTCGCCGTGGTCGGCGTGACGCTGATCGCGCTGTAGTGTTGGGCCAATTGTTGACAGCTGAAAACGCAGGCAATCCTCCACGGTGATCAGTTCGGTGAACAACAGCGCCGCCTCGGGCCCGTTTCGGTAGGATCGCCCACTCGAGCCGATCGCCGGTACCGCTTCGTTATTCAGACAGCCACCCCGATTCCCCATCGTGAACCTCTCCATCGTCGACCTCGCACCGGTTCCCGACGGCGGCACAGCCACTGACGCCTACGAGAACACCGTCGAGTTCGCGCAAATGGCCGACCGACTCGGCTACTCGAGGTTCTGGGTAGCGGAACACCACGCGATGGCCGAGTCCGTGGCGAGCACGACCCCCGAAGTATTGCTGGGACACCTGACCGCGAAGACCACCGACATCCGACTCGGCTCCGGAACGATCCTCCTGAATCACTACCAGCCGTTCAAGGTGGCGGAGACGTTCGCCACGCTCGACGCCCTGGCACCGGGTCGAATCGATCTCGGCCTCGGACGAGCGACCGGCGTCCCGGCGGCCGATCACGCCCTCGGCACCGAGCGCCGCCAGCGAAATCCGGACGAGAGCCACGCCGATAAGATCGACGAAACGGTGAACCACCTCTTCGACGGCTTCGACGACGACCATCACTACAGCGAGTTGTCGCTCCCTCGAGCGGGCGACACCGATCCCGAGATGTGGGTGCTCGGTTCCAGTCCCTCGAGCGCGAAGGTCGCCGGGGAACTCGGCCTTCGCTACTGTTTTGCAGCGTTCATCCGCCCGATGTTTGCCGAACGGGCGTTCGAGACCTACCGCGAACACTTCACCCCGTCGCCACACGGCGCTGGCCCGGACGAGCCTCAGGGAATGCTGGCGGTGAACGCCGTGTGTGCCGAAACCGATCACGACGCGGCCCGGCTTCGGGCGAGCGCCGAGGCGACCTACCAGCGGATGCAACGCGGTGTCATCGGCAAAACGCCGGACGTCGAAACGGCTATCGAGGAACTCGGCGGCGTTCCGGCTCCAACGCCCGATCCGCTTCCCGGGGACTCGTGGCCGCGAGCGATTTCGGGGAGTCCGGACACGATACAGTCGCTGCTCGAGCAGTTGACGGCACGGGTTGGCGTCGACGACGTCGTCATCCAGAACATCATCGCCGATCACGACGACGTCCTCCGGTCACACGAATTGCTCGCAGATGCGGTGGGTTTGACTCCGCGATAGGAACCGGCTGCGGATAGCGGCAACCGGCTGGTCGACCCCGGTTGCCAAACGTCGCCCGAGAGAGACGCGACCGAAGGTGAATTTTCGCTCGAAAAACGCGAGGAAAGCGGGAATTCTCGGGTCGATCACCGAACGCCTGATCGAACCGTCCCACCGTCCGCAGCCGCCTCGGACGCCGGTTCCGACCCACCGAACAGGATACGTCGGATAGGCTGGTGGCTGTGACGGCGGAGCACGAGCACCATATTCGCGCCGAAGATGGCGATCCCGAGGCTGACGAGGACGCCACCGACGACCGCAACCGTTGATGGTACCGCGAAGACATCGCTCGCGATGAGCAAACTAAGGCCGACGGTCAACGCGACGAAGTCGACGGCCGCCAGCCGGTCATCGTAGAGGTCGTCGATCATCGGCACGGCCTCGAGGCCGAGGCGGTCGCTGTAGCGGTGCACCCAGACGATGAAGGGGATGATGTGATAGAGGGTGCCGAGAATGACGAACCCGATCACGCCGAGGACGAGCAGGGAGAACGCACCCGGTGGGCCAAAGAGCGTGTTCGGAGCGAGTGGGTCGTGAATCCAGGTGGGGAGGCTCCAGAGCGCCCACGTGGCCATCGCCACCGTCAGCACGACGTACCGACTCAGCATCGGCGTCCACGGTACCTGCGCCGTGTACAGCCGGCGGGCGAGCAACACGCTGAACGCCAGGACGGTCGCCACCACGAGGATGGCGCCGATCTGCGCGAGCGCCGCCAGCTCGAAGAGCCGTCCAGCCGTCAACGCAACGACGCCCACTGGAAAAGCGTACTCCTCAAACCGTTGGATGTGGTGATCGACGCCGTAGAGCGACGACTGCGTGAACATCGTCCCCAGCTGATACAGCGCGCCGAAGATCGTCGTGAGCACGGTACCGTAGATGGCGAGCGTCGCGTGTCCCATCCGTACCGACTGCTGGGTCACCGGCAGGTCGGCAAAGAGCGGTCGCGTAAATCCGATCGCCAGCGTGACGCCGAGCGCAGTCAGTACCACGAAAAACCCGAGCGCGATCGCGAAGTGACGCTCGGTGACGTCCCAGGGACGTGCGACCAGGAGCGTCCGGCCGACGTTGTAGACGAACAGCCAGAACCCCGCGAGCATGACGACGGCACCAACGGGGAGCAATCGGTAACTGCCCGCGAGGAACGTGAGGGCGAGCGTCGCCACCCCCGCGACGACGATCCACAGCTGGAGGTTGGCCAGCCGCCTCGAGTGTAGCGGGGCGCCAGACCAGACGGGGACGAATTGCGTCATCGCGCCCATTATCGTGAGACAGATCCACCCCGCGAGCAGCAGGTGGACGTACGCGAGCCACTGATGGCCCGGGATGAGGCTACTGTCGATAGCGCTCACCGTTCCGAGCAGCACTGCCGCGAGGAGTACGACGAGACCGAGGAGAAAGTGTCTGAGTGGGATCGTCAGCGGCGGACTTTGATCCGCGTCGATCGATCCGGGGATTGCGCTCATACGGAGGGTACGGTCGCCAGCTATCTCGAGATGTCTCCGAACATATTCCGGTTCCCGGATCGGTCGGCGTCGATCAGAACGGTGCGTCGAGCGTACCGCCCCCACCGCCGAAGCGAGACGTGTCTTCGTCGTCCGAACGGCCTCCTTCCGCACCCACCTTCACGTCGCCGGTCACTGATCCGGTTTCCAGAAAGCCCGCCTCGAGATCCGCGAGGCGTTCGTCGATCGACTGGCTCTGGTGGTGCATCGGTGCCAGGCGAACACGAACGAGGTCGTACGCGTGTCGATCCGAGAGGGCGTTCCACGCACGAAACGAGCCGATGGTGAGCGTGTGCGCTTGCGGACAGAACGGCGTCGTCGGCGTGAACTCGGCGCGGAGGATCGACGGGTCGTCGCGATCGACGGCGTATCGGTAGCCCGCGTTCGGATGACGCGTATCGAGGTTGAGACGAGCGAGATTGTAGTTGAACGTCATGTCGTACACGTTGCGCTCCTCGAAGAGGTCGCGCGTGAGCTGGTGAAAGGCGACGTGTTCGTCACCGGCCAGGACGTCCTGATCCTCGAGGAACGGGCCCGGTTCGGGAACGTTCTCGGGGACGAACTCGTCGTAGTCGTCGAAGAGCGAATCGGCGTCGCGGCGGAACGAGGAGAATCCGACCATACCTGGAGGGACGAGACGCGGGTGGCTATGGCTACTCCCGGACATATTCGGCTGGACACGGTGACCAGCGCAACGACGTGAAACGACCGTCTCCACCGAATCGGTTCGGGTAAAGGCCCTTCCGGGATCCGTCCGATTACCGGTATATGGCAACCTCCGATCCCGAAACGACGTATCCCGTCACGCCAACCGAACGCGCAGAACTCGACGCTCTCGAGGGCGCTCCCCACGCACGGGTGTTCGAGGGCGACCCACTGACGATCAGGCTCTCGCTCGAGGCTGGTGAGTCTGTTCCGGCCCACCAGCACCCAGAGGAACAGATCGTCTTCCACCTGCTCGAGGGCCGGGTAGACGTCACGCTCGGCGACACGGTTCACGAGGTCACTGCTGGTGAGGTCGTCCGATTCGACGGAAACCAGGACGTCTCGCCGGAGGCGCTCGAGGACAGTACTGCGCTGTTGGTGTTAGCACCTCGAGCGACCGACGAGTAGGCACTCACGACGGTGCGGTAGTAGACAGACGGTCGATCCGATCCACTACCGACTGACGACCGTTTCATTCTCGATACTCGCCGTAACTGTTCGTATTCGCGATTGTCCGAACAGATGAAACAGTTTTCCAAATCTCAAGTCGGTATAGTTTACAGATAATAATGAAGTAACTCGGGGAGGTGCATGACATGCCTGATTGGCATCGCCGCAATGTGCTCGCGATGGGTGCAGCGCTATCGACGGCAGGTGTACTCGCATCGATTGGATCAACAGCTGCAGACGACGGGGAAGGGGACGAAGATAGTCGGTCACACGGCAAACGACCGACGGAGGTTGCCTGGCAATACGACGGCCCACACACCATCAGCACAACCGTGACGGACGACGACCGGGTATACACCCTCTCGGACGGTCGAGTGTACGGAATCGACGCCGAAGACGGCTCTCCGTCGTGGGAAACCGACGATATCGGGGCCGGGCGATCGCTCGCTATCGACGGCGACACGCTGTACGTGGCCGCCGACCCGATACAGGCCATCGACGCGGATACGGGGGAAATTCAGTGGCAGAGTGAGATCAGCAGCCTCGAAATGGCGGTCGGCCACGACACGGTCTATACCTCGAGTGACGACACCGTCTACGCGCTCGATGCCGACGACGGGTCGATCCGCTGGGAACGAGAGAGCGTGACAGTGGAAACGGTGGATGGCGAGGAAACCGCTGAGGAGTTGCGACTGGGTGACGTTGCCGAGGACGCCGTCTACGTGTTCGATTCGTCGTACGCGGCCGGTCGCGCCGGGATGTTTGCCGGACTCGATCCCACAACGGGAGAGACGCAGGTCACGGTCGACCACGATGAGTCGGTAACCCTCCTTACCGCCGGATCCGGTCACGTTGGCATCTTCCCGGGATACGACGCCACGTACCTCTACGAGATGTCCACCCAGGAGGTGGTCGGCAACACCTCCATCACGCTCACCCACACCATCACAGACGAGACGTATTTCGCCACTGGAAGAGACGGGAGCCTCTCGACGTGGGATCTCTCCGATAGCGGCGAACTCGCGTGGACGCTCGAGGCCTACCATAGCTTGCCGGAACTCGTCGACAACACGGTCATCACTGCCTTTGGGCCCGACTCGGCGAGTATGCCCGACGAGGAAGACGACGAGGATCGGGTGATGGCGTTCGATCTCGAGACCGGTGACGAACTGTGGCGATACGTCTTCGACGAGCGTGAGTGGTTCGGTCCCGAGACGTCCATCGTCGCCGACGAAAACGCCGTCTACGTGAGTCGGAGCGGGGAATTGTGGAAGCTACAGGCGAAAGAAGACCGGGACGAAGGTGCGGACGACGGTGACGACGGTGACGACACCGATGCGGGAGATGGTGAGTCCGACGACAAATGTGAGTGTCCCGAAGACGAAGACCAGGACGATGAGAGGGGGAGCAACGACGATGAGTGCGGAAGCGATCCCGCGGACGAAGACCAGGACGAATCCGGCAATGGGGACGACTCTCGAGACGGAGACGGTGATGACTCGGACGACGAACAAACTGGCGTCGAGAGCGAGGAGGAATCCGCCGGCACCAACGTGATGGATGACGCGGACGGGTCACCAGGATTCACGATCGGAACGGGACTCGTTGGCGGTGTGCTGGGTCTCGAGTGGCTTCGCAGGCAGCGACAGAATACGGTGGAGGAACCCGACGAGTAACGGAAACGGTAACGGTAACGGCATCTGAGAGAATCGAACCGCTCCCGGTTCGAGTCTTAATCGACACCACTCGACAGGATGCATCTCGATCGAGTTGTCATAGTCGTCTCGAGCGACGTTACGTGACCATTTCGAGCGCGATATGCGTCGAAAATACCGTGTTCGAGAAATCCGCTCGTTCTCCGCTCGGAGGTATCCGCTACTGCTCCTACTGTTCGGCCTCGAGCGGCACGGACTCCGCCGTGTCGACCGCCGTGGCCTCGCCGACTCGTTTTCGGTTGACGGTACCGATCCGGTCGGCGACCGTCTCCACGAGTTCCTGCATCGACGGCTGCACCGGGCTCTTCTCGTCTTTGACGAGCGGGATCTCGGCATCCTCGGCTCCGAAATCGGGGTGGAGCGGGAGCTTCGCGAGCAACTCGACGTCGTACTCGTCGCTGATGGACGAGCCACCGTCGCGGCCGAACAGGTCGTGTTCGTCGTCACAGCTCGGACACTGGAACGTGGACATGTTCTCGACGATGCCCAGAATCGGCGTGTCGTGTTCCTGGAACATCCGCAGTCCCTTCTTGGTGTCGTCGACGGCCATCTGCTGTGGCGTCGTGACGATAACTGCGCCAGTGACAGGCATCATCTGGAGAAGATTCAGGCTGGCGTCGCCAGTTCCCGGCGGGAGGTCGACGATCAGGTAGTCGAGGACGCCCCACTCGACCTCCTGGAGGAACTGCGTCATGATGTTGTTGACCATCGGGCCCCGGAGGATCGCCGGGTCGTCCTGGTTGCGCGTGAGAAAGCCCATGCTCATCACGCGGACGCCGTCAGATCGTGGCGGCACGAGTTCCTCGTTCGGTGTGACGCCCGGTTCGTCCTCGATCGGGAGGATCCGGGGGACGTTCGGGCCGTGGATGTCCGAGTCGAGAATGCCGACTCGAGCGCCCATCTTTTCGAGTCCGGCGGCAAGGTTAGCGGCGACAGTCGTCTTGCCGACGCCACCTTTCCCGCTGGTGACGGCGATGACGTTCTTGACCCGCGGGAGGATCTCCTCGTCGAAGCCGTGAGCTTCGCCCACGTGGGCACGAAGGTCGATCTCGAGATCCTCGTCGAGGTCGGCGATGACTTCGCGGATGCGGTTGCCGATGGTCATTTCGGTCGGTGCGTACGGCGAGTTGAACGCCAGCGAGATGCTGACGGTGTCGTCGTCGATCGCGATGTCGTTGATCAGGCCGAGGGAGACGATGTCTTCCTCGAGCGTCGGGTCAACGACGTCTGTGAGTTTGGTTCGGAGTGTGTCTGCAGTGAGTGTCATGGTTGGGTATGTGTGGAGGGTCGATAGTCGGGGAGAGTTGGCAGGCGATACCTCGAGTGGTGCTGTGAGTCGGTCTCTCGAGCAGCGATGGCGATCAGAAGAAGATGACGTCGATCACCACCGTCTTGAGGAACATCCCGACCCAGAGCAGTGTCGTCAGGCCGACGAGGTAGCCGAGGCCGAGTACGGCCATCTTCGTATCGCGGGGCTTGCCGAAGAACCACGCGAGGATCATCACGTACACCGGGACGAGGATGACGGCGAAGATGAGCACCGTTCCGGGACCGGGGAAGCCGGTAGTCATGCCGTCACCTCCGGTTCCGTCGCCGTCTCAGCGAGCGGTTCCGAGTCGCCGCCGCTTTCTCCGTCCTGCTCGGCCTCGCGCTTCTCGTTCAGGTGCTCGATCGCGTGGAGTTCGACGACCGGGATTACTTTGGCCACGAGCAGGAAGAACAGCGTGACCATGCCGATCGTTCCGATGACCGACGAAATCTCGATCAGGCTCGGGAAGTACGACCCTGGCGTCGCATTGTAGAGGCCGAACGTGGGGTACATCAGGCCCGCGACGACGAAGTACACCTTTTCGACGAGTGTCGCGATGAGCACCGCCACGGCGGCGACGATCGCACGCGTCTTGGTGAATAGCGACGGTCGCACCGTCTGTGCGAAGATGTAGGCGAGCGTGAGACCGACCATTGCGATCGGGATCACGTACGCCGGGTGGGTGACTTTCGAGTCGAACGTTGCCGACTGATCCAGTGGGGCAGCGAACCCGCCGCTGACCAGCTGCTGGAGCTGTAGCCACAGGAACAACATCGCGAAGAACCCGAGCCACAGGGTGAGCCCACGGAAGATGTCGTCGGTGATGATGTGATCCCAATCGTAGGCCTTCCGGAAGGCGAACGAGAGGATGATGACGCCGCTGATCGCGGAGGTCAGTGCGATCGTCAGGAACTGTGGCCCCTGGATCGCGCCGAACCAGCCCGGCATCGTCGGGATCAGTGCGAACAGCCACGGGATGACGCCACCGTGGAGCAACAGCGGCGCCATGATGATGATCGCGAGCGCGAGCCACCAGACCATCCGCTCGACGACCTCGTCTTCCTTCTCGGTGTAGCCCAGCGTCAACAGTGTATAGAGGGGATCGAACCGGTCTGGAAGCTCCTCTCGGAGCCGGGTAACGTCGTATCGGAGGGTCAACAGCAGGTAGGTCGCGGTCATCACGAAGTAGAGCGTGATGACGGTCACGTCCCACACCAGTGGCGAGTTGTGAACCGTCACGTGGTAGTTGCCCAGGATGCTCGTCACCATCCGGTCGGGCCGACCCATGTGGACGATGATGTAGAAGCCAGCCGCCGAGAGGCCGGCGATCGTCAACAACTCGGCGAGACGGGCCACGGGCATGTACCGATCCATCTTCAGGAGTCGAACCGCCGCCGAGAGGATGATTCCCCCGTGGGCGATGCCGACCCACCAGATGAACGCGCCGATGTACAGCCCCCAGGTGACGCCGCCACTCGAGCCCCAGTCGGCCAGTCCGGTCACGATCAGGCCGTGTTGTAACTGGTAGGTCCAGCCGGCCAGAAAGAGGCCGAACGCGAGCGCTGCCACGGCGAAAACCAGGTAGAACCGTTTCGACGTGTTCTGCAGCGGCCGGAGGATGTCGGCGCTGCTCGGCGTCTTGGTGCTCACGGAGAGACACCTCCCGCAAACGTGCCGTCGTCGAGCACCTCTTTCCGGCGGTCGACCTCACCGATGTCCTCGTAGGCGACCGGCCCGTCGACCTGCGTCGCGTTCGGGCCCGGTTCGTTGCCAACGAAGACGACGTTCGGGTCGGTACCCAGTTCCTCGAGCAATCGGAACGTGTTGACCGTATCCGCGGGACGGTTCGGGAAGTGTTCACGGTCGTTGGGGTTCTCGCTGCGAACCCGCTCGAGGTACTCGTTCGGATCGCTGTCGGGATCGTTCATGTCGCCGAAGTGGATCGCGTCCATCGTACACGCGTCCGCACAGGCGGTCGAACCCACCATGTCCTCACCCATCTTGCCGTCCTGGCGGGAGGGACACATCGTACACTTGCCCATCACGCCCTTGGGTGGGCGGCTGTCGACGCGGCGATCACGGCCGTCGTAGACGTGGTTCGGATCGAGTTCGGACTGCGGCGTGTCGGGTTCGCCCCATTGGAAGTAGTTCACACCGTACGGACAGGCGACCTGGCAGTACCGACAGCCGATACAGACGTCGTAGTCGGTGAGTACCAGCCCGTCTTCCGTCCGGGTGTGTCTCGCCGTGGTCGGACAGACCTTCTCACAGGGCGCGTCCGTACAGTGTTGACAGGTTCGTACCAGGAAGTTCTCGCCGGACTGGTGTTCGTCCTCGTAGGTGAAGACGTACATCCAGTTCGCGCCTGCGGAGGTGTTGTTCTCCTGGCTACAGGCGACGACACAGGCGAGGCAGCCGTCACACTTCTCGAGGTCGATGACCATTCCGTACTGGATGCCTTCATCGTCGTCATCCGCAGTACTTGCCGGGGCGCTCGGTTCGTTGGTGTCGTCGACCGTCGCCCAGGTACCGAGACCGAGGAACATGCCCGCGGCTCCCATCTTCTTCATCACTTCGCGTCGATCCATGTCACCGTCCTCGAGCGCGGCGAGACGATCGGCTAACGTGGCGTCGTCGAGGTCGTCAACGTCCTCGACGTCGAGCGCCGCGAGCGCCTCCGGGAGTTGTGCGTCGTCGACGTCGAACTCCTCGACGACGGCGTCGTGATAACGCTCGGCGAACTCGGTTTCGGAGAGTTCACCGGCGACGAGTCGCTGGGCGTCTTTGGCCATCGCCATCCCGAGGTCGACGTCCGCATCGCCGTCCTCGAGGAGCTCGCGCATCTCGGCTTCCCACTCGTCGGTGTGCAGTGCCTCGAGAGTGTCCGCAGCATCGATTTCGTCCGCAGCATCGACGTCGTCCACACTCATCGTGGCTGGCACCTCGTCCGGTATCCCCGTCGAATAGATGTGTTTCTCATGTCTCTAGAAATCACTCGACAACGACGGCGCCTTTCTGCCCCATGTTGACGTGGGGTTCACAGTAGTAGCGGTACGTCCCTTCGTCGTCGAAGGTGTGTTCGAAGGTTTCACCTTCGCCAACGAGCATGCCGCTATCGAAATCGCCATCGTCGTCGGTGACGGTGTGGCCGCCGCCGTCGCCGGTCCACTCCCAGACGACGGTCGTGCCTGGGTCGACGACGATCGCCGGTGGGTCGTACTGATAGCCGCTCGGGCCGGTGCCGTTCATGACGGTAACCTCGTCCTGACCGGTGAAGTCCTCGACGCCGTCGTAGTTGTCGACGCCGTCGAACCAGTCGCCGAAGTCGTAGTCGTCGTCGGCGCCGCCGTTGCCGTCGGCGTCGCCGTTCCCGCCGTTATCGTCGCCGTTGCCGTTCCCACCGTTATCGTCGTCACTGCTGAGACAACCGGCGAGAACGCCGACCGCGAGAACGCTACCAGTCGCCTGCAAAAATCGTCGCTTACTTGTATCGTATTCAGTCATTGTAGGGCCTCGCACGTGGATACGAACTGAACGGGATAGGTCACCGTCGGTGATTTCCAACCCCTGGGAACCCGCCCGATTATGTTCGTCACAAACTACTGTACGATCGAGTGTAAACGATCGATTGCCGGCTTTGGGTACACACCAAACGGTCGCCCCCGCTATCGTGATCGCACACCCGCCTTACCGATCACCGAGAAGGGGGCGGTCGGCTCACATCGCACCAACGGCGCGTTACGGACATGACCGCCGTCATCTTCTCGGCCGGCGCGTCTCCGTTTTTCGGTTGGGTATGCGGTCGAACGACGGCTGGCAGTTTCGCCAGTCGTTTCAGCGCTCGAGTAGACGAGTGTCCACGTTCTGATATGCTGAGTGGGTCTACCCCACATGAACGAGGTGTCGCACCAATTGATAAATTGATAAGTTACTGTTGATTGAACAGGGTATCGGGTATAACGAATTACTCTGAGCGAGAAGTCAGAATCAAATTACACGAAGTCACGGAGAAAGCCAACGACTGCAGTCGTGTAGAGGATGTCAATTTGCGACCTGTTTCTCGAGATCCGACTGTGTATCCACGTTCGCGAGGTTGTCGACGAACTGTTTGATGACGGCTTCCTCGGCCCGGTGGAGCGTCTCGCTGCACGTCGATTTCGCGATGTCCTGACACTCGGCCAACTCGGTGAGCGAGCACCGCCGGGGGGTGTCGTAGTAGCCCTGTTCGACGGCGGCGATAAGGAGTTCGTGCTGGCGCTCCGAGAGCAACTGACTGTCGTGCAGTCGCTCCTGGAGGTTGTCGATGCGGTACTGGAGTCCGAACTTCGAGAACTGGTCGGCGAGCTGGGAGAGGCGGTCTCGAGAGCCGGTCACCTCGATGGTGGCCTTCCCGTTCTTGATCTCCACCGGCAGTTCGATCGGCATCCCTGAATTCCGCGAGGAGAACAACAACAGCGGCGCCGTGGTCTCGAAGTGTACCGTCGCCTCGTTGTCGCTCCACTGGATGAGCGAAATTTCGGTCAGTTGCTTGTGGTCGTCCATCGCCTCGAGCACCTCGGCCACGTTCGGCCCGGTGATTCGCACCAGTGCGAACCCGGTCTCTGCGCCGGGGACGCCTGCCAGAACGTGTAACGTTGCTTCCGGGTGGGCTGTCGAAACTTCCTGTACCCACAGCCGCTCGGGGAGCGTGACAGTGAGCGTCGCTTGAGCCATACGAACACGTTCGCCTCCATACCCCTAACACCCTCTCCCGAATATATTCGCCCAGGAACGACCCCCAACCATTATATACCTTGATTCGTTTGTCCGCAGCCATTGACGTGATGCCCGTCACAGTGGTTAACTGCTGCTTGCTGATTGGGGCGTTCAATCTGGGTACCCTGCAACAACATCAGCCCACGTACATACCACAATTATGGCTTTGGACGACGGGTAATGCGGTATGTTCCCTGAACGCATTGAGACGGATCGGCTCAGCCTCGAACGAATTTCGCACGATTCCGTCGATGTGTTCTCTCTTCACGAACTCTACTCCGATGGGGACGATACGGAGGAGATGTTCGAATATTGGGATTCGTCCCCCCACGAGACGGTAAAAGACACGTACGATTACGTTGACGAGGCCGAAGAACTGTGGGACGATGTCGAGGGGGCGAAATACGTACTCCGACCGAACGAGGGGGAAGACGGAGCCGGCGTCATCGCCGGAACGACGGGACTGTATCCGCACTGGGAAAAACGATCCGCCAACCTTGGCATCCTTCTCGAGAAGCAATTTTGGGGACGCGGGTATTCCGGTGAGCGAGCCGATGCCCTCATCTCCGTGGCGTTCGACCGACTCGATCTCGAACTCGTCGCCGCCGCACATATCGACGGCAACGAGAAGTCTCGCCGAGCGATCACCAAGTACGTCGAACGGTACGGTGGTCAATACGAGGGTCTGCTACGGAATTGGCTTCCGCTGGAGGACACCGTGGCGGACGTACATAGATATACGATTTCAAGAGAAGAATACGTCGAGGCAACCGAGCGCTGAGTGGTTCACAGAGGGTCGAGGAGAAAGCCCACGACCTTCAGTCGTGGGTGGATGTCAAGCCTCGGGAGCCTGCAACTCGCTCGCTCGAGACCGCGCCCGGGAGATCACGGCGGGTCGCGCCTGGAAGGAGATCACGACGTCGTCGTCGCCGTACGTGACGTCGTCCACGGTCGCGTGATCGTGAATCCAGGAGACCAGACTCATCGTGTCGTCGGTCATCGGCAACACCAGGTGTTCGTCCTCCCAGTCGGGGAGTTCCGCGTCGATGCGCTCAAGGAGCGCGTCGACGTCGTCCCCCTCGCGAGCGCTGACGGCGACCGGATTCGGGGCCAGCCCCGAGAGGGCCTCGCGTTTCTCGGCGAGTTCCTCGTCGCTCACTCGATCGATCTTGTTGAGGACGGTGACGATGGGGGCCTCGTTTCGCTCGTAGAGGGTGTCGTGGCTGGTAACCACTTTCTCGTGGATCTCCTCGATCGGTTCGCTCACGTCGACGACGAGCAAGACGAGGTCGGCCCGGTACACCGAATCGAGCGTCGACTTGAACGACTCGACGAGCCAGTGGGGGAGGTTGCTGATGAACCCGACCGTGTCCGTCACGAGCACGTTTCGCGGTTCGATGTCGGCCCGACGGGTCGTCGTCCCGAGGGTCGTAAACAGCTTGTCCTGTGATTCCGCAGTGGGGTCGATATCCGGGTGCCGTTCCTCGTTCTCGTCGACCTCGAGGTCGCGGGCCAGTCGCCGCAGCAGTGTGGACTTACCGGCGTTCGTGTATCCGGCGAGGGCGACGAGGTCGAACCCCGAGTCCCGGCGACGTTCGCGCCGGTGTTCCTCGGTCTGTTCGATCTGGGCGAGTTCGTCCCTGATCCGGCTGATCTGGGCCTTGATGTCCCGTTCGCGGCTCTCGTCGTACTCACCCAACCCCATGAACCCGGGGTGTTCGTCGCGCTTTGCGAGGCTCACCTTCGCTTCCGCCCGTGGGAGTTCGTAGCGCAATTCAGCGAGTTCGACCTGTAACTGTGCCTTCCGCGTCTGGGCACGCTGACCGAAGATCTCGAGGATGAGCGTGAATCGGTCGATCACCTCGACGCCGTCAGGGAGGAGTTGACCGAGGTTGTACGTCTGATACGGGCCGAGCCGATTGTCGAAGATCACCGTCTTTGCGCCCGTTCGCTGCACTGTGTCGGCCAGTTCGGTCGCTTTCCCTTCCCCGAACTGGAGGGCGGGATCGGCCCGTCTGGTCTGGGTGACCTCGCCGGCGACCGTGTAGCCGGCGGCTCGAGCCAGATCCGTGATCTCGTCCGTTTCGGCCACTCCCGAGTCGACGCGTTTCGCGACGAGGGCGAGTGTGTCGTCGTCCGGGTTCGTGTTCGCGTTTGCGTTCACGTTCCCGTTCGCTTCGGTGTCTGAATTCGTATCTGGAGTCATGCAAGTAGCTGTGTGTGGTCGGTGGCCACGTCGCTGATCCGGGTCGATCGACGGGAGCCAACGCTCGAGCGATCGTCAACGACACGATTCGAGGTACCGTACTGATCGACCCCCGAAAGCCACCAGAAGTGAACCACGTCAGGGATGCCGGCCGGTCACCTCCGTTCGACTGGTGCTGTCCATGCGCTCGAGTACGTCGGGAAGACTCTTGAATGCCGTGGCGAATCGCCAGGTTCGAAATCGCGTCGACGAGCGGCACACGCGAGACGAACCGGCGCAATTTTTACCGTCCCCCGACGACCCTCTGGGTATGACACGCCCGGCAGCGCTCAAGGCTGCGGACGAGCCACGAGCGATCGACACCCACGCTCACCAGCCGACCAGCGAGTTCCTCCACGACGCTGGTGGCGAGATGATGCGGGATGCGGCCGACCGTTTCGGGGCCGACCTCGAGACCGACACGTACGAGAACATGATCGCGGAGTACCGCGAGGCTGGCGTCGGGCGCGCCGTCCTCCTCGGGTGGGACGCCGAGACGAACACCGGCAACCCACCGGTGCCAAACGACTACGTCGCCGAGGTGCGCGACAGCTACGCCGACTTTTTCATCGGCTTCGGCTCCGTCGACCCGTTGAAAGACGACTGCGTCGAGGAGGCCGTCCGATGTGTCGAGGATCTCGACCTCTCGGGCTTTAAATTCCAGCAGATCGCCCAGGGGTTCGACCCATCCGATCCCGAACACGAACCGCTGTGGGAGACGATCGAATCCCTCGGCGTCCCGGTCGTCTTCCACGGCGGGAACTCGACGCTCGGCGCGTGTGCCCCCGGCGGCCGTGGCCTCAAAATCAAGTACGGCAACCCGATGTTGATCGACGACGTCGCCGCGAACTTCCCCGACCTCCAGATCCTGATCGCCCATCCCGCCTTCCCCTGGGAGCGCGAGCAGCTGGCCATCTGCCAGCAGAAAGGGAACGTCTACATGGATCTCTCGGGCTGGATGCCGAAATACATCGACGACCAGGTGCTCCACTACGCGAAGACGCTGCTCGCCGACAAGGTCATGTTCGGTACCGACTACCCGATGCTCGAGCCTGACCCCTGGCTCGAACAGTTCGCTGCCCTCGAGTTCCCGGAGGACGTCCAGCGAAAACTCCTCTGGGAGAACGCTGAGTCGTTCCTCGGCCTCGAGTGAGCGGCGGTACGCACCTATAACGATCCCAAAAGTTCTCGTACAAGCGTCGGACATTTCGACGCTCGATCTCCGGCCTCTAGTCGTCGATGTGGCTCTACTGACCCCGTACAGGGCTGGCGTGGCATCCTCGCAGATCAGTCCGACCCCTGATTAGACTGACGCTTGTGCAGCGAATCGAGATCAGAATACTCTCCCGACGGAACCGACCCTGCCGAAGCACGGGCGTCTGCGACCGATTCCACGAGTGACATGAACTCGTGGGGGTCGACCGGTTTCACAAAATAACCCGCTGCCCCCAGCTGATACGTTTCGTGAACGTGATTATCGGTTCGTGAGCCGGTAAGAACGACGAACGGCGTCGACGACAGCTCTGGTTCGTCCTGCACCTGTCCGAGAACCGCTCTGCCGTCCTGTTTTGGTACGTTCAGATCCAGCAGGACGAGATCCGGCCGTGCCGTCGATTCGTATCCGTTTCGTCGAAAGAGATAATCGAGGGCTTCCTCACCATTATCAACGACCGTTACGGAGCACTCGACACTACTGTCGGCGAATCCGGCCTCGATCAGCCGAACGTCACCCTGGTTATCTTCGATTACCAGTACCTCCAGCGGTAGTTCCTCCATTGGACGGTCTTACCCGGAGTGTGGGAGGGTGAAGTAGAACGTCGTCCCGTCACCTGGCTCACTGTCAACCCATATATCGCCGTCGTGATGATTGACGATCTTTCGACACAGTGCAAGACCGAGTCCCGTTCCCTCGAACTCGTCGTTCGAGTGCAGACGATTGAAGATCTCGAAGATCTGATCGGCGTACGCGGGATCGATCCCGATCCCGTTATCGGCGACAGAGAAGACACATCGATCACCCTGTTGCACAGCGGTGATCTCTACGTGTGGGGGTTCGTCACCGCTGTACTTGATCGCGTTCGAGAGCAGATTCGAGAAGAGCTGATCGAGTTGCTGTGCGTTGCCCTCGACGACAGGTAAGGCGTCGACGTGAACCGTCGCATCGGTCTCGTCGATTCGAACTTTGAGGTCGGTCAGCACGTCATCGACGACGCTCTCACTCGAGACGGGTTCGAACGCCGAGTCGTCCATGTCGACTCGAGAGTAGGAGAGTAGGCCTTCCACCATCTCCCGCATCCGGTCGGAGCCGTCCACGGCAAAATCGATGAACTCGCACGCTTCCTCGTCGAGGTCGTCCGCGTATCGGGTTTCGAGCAACTGAAGGTAGCTCGAGATCATCCGTAACGGCTCTTGCAGATCGTGTGAGGCGACGTACGCAAACCGCTTGAGGCGGTCGTTCGATTCCTCCAGTTCCTCGATCGTATCGTTGAGTTCCGCTCGTGCCTCCGAGCGATCAACAAGCGTGTTCAGCATCCGCTCAACCTCACGTATCGACGCGCTCGGGTCGAAGAATTCCTCGGGGGGCGTGTAATAGAAATTGTGACAGATCGTGTCCTTGTAGACGATGTGGGGATGCGTTCTGATGACGTCCACGAGCGTCTCGGCAGGAATCGAATTGCAGTCGTAGTGGCACAGTGCAATACAATCCTCCCCCTGAAAGAGGTTGTTCACCTTGCTCTCATACACCATGAACTCCTCGAGCGTCGCATGTTCATCGAGGACGAAATTCGTGTTCGCGGTGACCCGAAGCCCGGGGTACTCCGCTTTCGCTTCCTCGATACAATCGGCATAGAGCGAAAGCATATCATCGGCATCGAAATGGCCAGACCGAAGGTAGGTTTCCTCGAGCGTGTGGAACGTCAGTTGGCCCGATTCGACAGCAGCATCGATGTCGGCGTCGCCACCGCGAAGTTCCGAGAGAATCGTCGACTGGGGGAGATTATCGATGACGTACATGACGCGCTCACCCTGTTCGATGCCCTGGCGAATAAACGGCGCAACAGTGGCGAATCGCTCCTCGAGAGAGGTATAGAACAATGCGATATGCTCACAGCTTTCGAACTCGTCGAGTCAATCGAGGGGTTCGATCGTGCCGTCAAATTCGGGGCTCGACCGAAGCGCTTCTAACCCGCTTTCGACAGTCAGTGACCCCGCAGTGTGGGGAGTCTCTGGTCGAAATGCCTGCTGGAGGCTCCGATCTGACTCATGACTCATCATCGGTTTAACGAGGGTCGCCGGTAAGAAGTCTTCGTCTCATTTCAGTGACTAATATTGGCAATGCTGAGAAAGTATTATCGATCAATGTGTCACAGGGAGATACACAATGACGTCACCTAGTAGGCATATCCATTCAGAAATTGTATTACGTAGTACGCCCACCCAGGCCACGGAGGGTGGTCGATCGCTGAACCGCAACCGGTTTGTGACCACCTCCCGATAGTCGAGTAACATGCGCTCGCTCGCTGGCACCGTGCAGGGTCGTGGTCAGTCTGCTCTCGCTGCAACGACCGATATCGCCACCCCAGCGAGTCTCCCCGGGTTGCCCGAACTCACCGTCATCCTCTTCATCTTCGTCGTGATGATCGTCATTCCCCTGCTCTTGATCGGTGTCGTCCTCCTCGTCGTTCGACGACGGGCGCCAGGACTCGAGGAACTGCAGGATCAGATCGACGCTGAGGACGACTCTGAATGAATCTGCGATACCGTATCGGTGCCCCAGCCGTTGACTTGGCCCGTTTCTGGGACGATCAGCATCCGTCCCCGTCCATTTAGACTGCGAGTACCGTATCGACGACGAGCATCACCGCGAACCCGGCCAGAAACGCCGCCGTCGCCGTATCCGCGTAACCGTGGCCGTGGCTCGAGGGGACGAGCTCCCGAAACACGACGGCGATCATCGCACCCGCGGCAAACCCGGCAGCGACCGGAAAGATCCCGGTGACGAGCGCGACGAGGGCGAATCCGGCCGCGGCAGCGATCGGTTCCGGCACGCCGCCCGAAAGCGTGGTGTAGAAGATCGTTTTGGGACTCGAGACGCCCGCTCGAGCAGCGGGGACGGCCATGGCGAACCCGTCAGGAACGTTCTGGACGGCGATTGCAGTCGCGATGGCGAATCCGAGCGCTGCGTCCCCGCTCGCGAAGGCGATGCCGACGGCCAAGCCCTCGGGGACGTTGTGGATCGTGACGGTGCTTCCGACCAGGAGGGCCCGTCGAAGATCGTCCGGGTCTCGTTCCTGGGCGTCACTGCCGTCGGCCCCGTCACCATCGCCACTGCCGTCGGCTCCGTCACCAGCTCGCGCCAGTGTCGCCTCGGGATCGACCGCCGGTTCGACGAGTGACGTCCCCTCGAGATCGTGGTGGTGCTCGCGAAACCGAAGGTGAATATGGGGCAACGCAGCGTTGGTAAGCAGTAAGAACGCACCACCAGCGATCAGCCCGACGACGACCTCGAACGGCGTGCCGAGTTCGAGACCCGGTACGACGAGCGCGAAGACGGCCGCGCCGACCATGACCCCGCCAGCGAACCCGAGTGCTCCGTCGTACAGACGGTGACTCACCCGGTCGGTGATCAACACCGGAAGCGCTCCGACGCCGGTCGCACAACCGGCGAGTGTCGCGATCAGGACGACCTCGAGCATCGTTACCATCGTCTCTCACCGGATCCTCCACGTTCCACCTCGGGGTTCGCGGATGTGGGTCGACGTGGTCGCGAACGCGTAGACACCGTTGTCATCCCTCGTCACTTCGAGCCTCGCTCGTGGCGCTGTCGACCATCCGTGGTCGTTGATTGGACCGTTCCTCGCTTTCCATCGGCGTGAGCCTGATCGATGAGTTCCCGACTCGCCTCGAGCGTTTCGGTCTCCAGCAAGCGCTCGAGTTTTCGTTCGAACTGTTCCTCCGAGAGTTCGCCGCGGGCGTATCGCTCCCGGAGGAGATCGTGGACGTCCTCGACGGCGGGGCGTTCCCTGGCGTTTACCGTCGACGTGTTCATCGGTGGCGACGCTGGCGACGCCGAGGAACGCGAGCGCTGATCCGAGTCTCCGGATTTAGCGGCCGAGGCTCGCTCGAGTGCGGTGGCGTCCCTCCGTGAGGCAGTCTCCTGCGCCGGTGCCGTGTCCCCCATCCAGACTGGTGCCGTCACGAGCATCGGGAGCAGACAGGCCAGCCCGACAACGGCGAGCGCCCCCATCGCGTAGCCGACCCAGCCAACGCCGAGTGCTCCGAGCGTGGCGAACGCGAGAAAGCCGAGAGCGGCCCCGAAGCAGCCGCTGAGGGCAACCAACTGACGGTGGCGGCGAGAAATCGGCGATGACGATGACCCGGACACGGACGTTCGTCCAACCCTACGCTTCGCTGGCTGGTAGGTGTTTTGGGAATCGCCGCTGCCCATCAGGCGCTCGAGGTTCCTGGATAACCGGGCTCGAATCAGTCGTCGAATCGAATCAGTCGTCGTCAGCCTCGGCTTTGGCGTCGTCCTGGCTCGAGTTCCCCGAGTTGGCGACGCGCTCATCGATGACGTCGATCGAAATCCCAGCGTCCATCCCGCGGCCACGATCGGCGTCACCGAATCCGGCGCTGAGGACACGAGTGAGTGCGTCCTCGACGTCTTCGTCGAGTTCCGTAATCCGGTCTGACTCGACTTCGATGACGAACCCGGTAGTGATGTTTGGCGAGGTCGGCAAGAAGAGTACTTCTCGGTCGTCGTCCGTCGTCTTCCCCGTTTTGAACGCCGTCATTCGCAACCCGTTCCAGGTCTCGAGTTTGACCGGTTTCTGGAGGGAATCCTGTTCACCGAACGCGGTTTCGGCGGCCATTTTCGACGCATTGTAGACGACTCGAAGGCCGGGAACACGGTTGGCGAGGTTGTCGAGGACGCGCTCGAGCAACCCACCGACCGTCGTCCGCATCAGGTACCCCATCGAGAGGGTGAGGATGATGAACACGGTCAGGACGACGACGACGCGCAGGAACTGTGCTATTTGCTCACGGGTGCGGGCAGCCCCCTCGAACGCTCCGTCCGGAATCAGTGGTAAAAGGACGTCTGCATCGAGGATCAGCCCGGGCGTCACCCCGGCGATGATCCCGTAGAGCCAGTAGAGAATGTAAAGGGTGATGAGGATGGGGCCGAGGACGATCAGCCCGCTCGCAAAGTCCCGTTTCCACGAGGTCATGTGATGGGAGTCACACTACGGGGTTATCAGCCCTTCCCTTTGCCACGATACCGAAGCAACCCCATTGGCTCACCGTCCGAGAACCGCTCGAGCCGCGAACAGCAGATTCTCCTTTCGCTCCATGACGCGCCGGTAGAAGTACGATTTCCAGCGACCGCCGTAGGGCACGTACTGCCACATTTCGTACTCGGCGGCTGTTTCCTCCTGGGCGTCCTCGCGGACGCCCATTAGCATCTGGATTTCGAATGGGGTGCCGTGTTCCTCGTGGAGTTCGGTTGCGTACTCGATCATCTCGGGGTCGTGACTACCGATGGCGACACCGTCCTCGAAGTGCTCGAACGCGTACGCCAGCAACTCCTTGTACTCGCGGTCGACTTCGGCTTTGTCCTTGTACGAAATCTCGGCTGGTTCGTTGTATGCGCCTTTGACGAACCGAACCTTGCCGGGCAGGTCGGTCAGCCGTTCGACGTCGTCGCGGGTTCGCTCGAGGTTCGCCTGAACGCAGACCCCGACTTCGCCGTCGTACTCGGTCGTCAGCGCCTCGAAGGCGTCGAGGGTAACGTCAGTCGTCGTGTGATCTTCCATGTCGATCCAGACGAACACGTCGCGTTCGGCGGCTTCATCGACGATTTCCTCGAGGAGGGCACGGAACACGTCCTCGCCCAGGTCGAGGCCGATCTGGGAGGGCTTGACCGAGATGCAGGCGTCGAGATTCGACGCGGCAATGTCCCGAACCAGCGTCCGATACTCCGCTGCATCGTCCTCGGCGGGCGCTCGAGTATCGTAGTGTTCGCCCAGCAGATTGACGATCGCCTTGATCTCCCGATCGTTCAACGACTGGACGTGCTCGAGAGCGGTTGCCGGTTCCTCCCCGGCAACGAATCGACTCGCGATAGGCGGGATCATAGCTGAACGTGTGCAGTCCTCGTATTTGGCAGTTTGTGATTCGTCCGTACCGATAGCTCGCTGGAAAACGCCCGTCGAACCACCCGTCGTTAAGAGCCAGCACCTCGTTCGGGCCGATATGGCAGTACTCGAGACGATCGCTGTGGCCTTCTGGGTGATGTTGCCCGCCTACGTGCCGAACAATGCAGCCGTTCTCGCCGGGGGTGGCCGACCGATCGATGGGGGTCGAGAGCTAAACGGGCGGCGGCTGCTGGGTGACGGGAAGACCTGGCGGGGAACCGCTGCCGGGATCCTGGCCGGGTTGCTTCTCGCGGGTGCGCTCACGATGATCGCCGGGGACGCGAGCGTGTCCCTCGGTTTCGACGTGCCGACATTTACTCCACTCGCAGCAATCGGACTGGCTGCCGGGGCAATGCTCGGTGATATTCTCGCGTCGTTCCTCAAGCGCCGAACGGGTCGAGATCGCGGAGCGATGTTTCCCGGCGTCGATCAACTGGACTTCGTCGTCGTGTCGTTGCCGCTGACGGCGCTCCTCGCGACCGACTGGTTCCTGACCTGGTTCACCTGGGACGTGATTCTCGTCATCGTCGTTCTCACGCCAATCCTGCACGTCGGGACGAACATAATCGCGTACAAGCTGGGACTGAAAAACGAGCCCTGGTAGCAACAGCCGCTCACAAGGGTCTTTGGACACACGTCTCGTCGATTGTCCGTCACAGGATTGGTGATCGACGGACACCGGTGCCGAATCAATCGGACTCTTCGACGAGCGTCACGACGGGTTGATCGGCCTGGCGCATCACCTCGTGTGAGACGCTCCCGAAGATAGCCTGTTTCGCCGGCGCCTGTTTTCTGCCACCGACCACGACGTACCGCGGGTCGAGTTCGTCGGCCGCCCCGACGATCGTCGGAGCAGGGTCGCCAATTCCCCCTCGAGTCTCGACGCGGTCGCCATGTTCGTCGCCGACGACGCGGTTGACGACGGATCGAACCTCGCTCGAGATGGATTGGGCGGCCTGGTCGGGCGTGAATTGGTTGTCGAACTCGTCGGGGAGTTCCTCTCGGCTCTGGATGCGGTCGTCGTACTCGCTCTCGGTCATCACGGAGAGGACGACCAGCGTGTCGTCGTATGCAGTCGCGAGGTCGTACCCGACGGAGATGGGGCGTTCCGGCGCTTGTTCGAGGTCGATGGCGGTGAGGATCACCATACGGGTGCACTCCACAAGCAGGCCCTTGATATCTTCGCCGCGCGGATGGGCGAGGATTCTCGCTTGGGTTACTGTGGTTCAATCACTACACCTTTTGAAGTATTGGGGTGCGAACGCTGCCCGATCCTCATCCTATAAATGAGTGAGCCCACTCTGTCCGCGCATGGACACCGACCGTGTTGCGATCATCGGCGCGTCGATGACCCGGTTCGGGCAACGCGAGGCGTGGATCCGCGACCTCCTCGCCGAGGCCGGCATCGCGTGTCTCGAGGATGCCGGAGTCGACCCGGCCGACGTCGACCACTGCTACGTTTCGAACATGTCGAGCGGCGAGTTCGAGGGCCAGGGCGGCATCATGAACATGCTCGCCCACGACCTTGGACTGCTACCGGCGTACACCCAACGCGTCGACCAGACCAGCTCGAGCGGCGGGGCGGGCATCTACGCTGCCTGGCAGTCGATCGCCAGCGGGGCCAGCGAGATGACCCTCCTCGTCGGCGGCGAAAAGATGACCCACCGGACGACCGGCGAATCGACGGACATCATCGCCTCGATCACCCACCCCGAGGAGTACAAACACGGCGTCACCCTCCCCTCGTTCGCCGGGATGACCGCACGTCACTACCTCGAGCGCTTCGACGCCCCTCGAGAGAGCTTAGCGAAGGTCGCCGTCAAGAACCACAAAAACGGCGTCGACAACCCCCACGCTCAGTTCCGCAAGGAAGTGGATCTCGAGACGGTGCTCGAGTCGCCCATCGTGGCCGACCCCCTTCGCCTCTACGACTTCTGTCCGATCACCGACGGATCGGCGGCGCTCCTGTTCTGTCCTGAATCCGTGGCCAGGGAGTACACCGACGAGTACGCCATCGTCTCGGGCGTCGCCGGCGCGACGGACACCCACGTCGTCCACGAGCGACCCGACCCCACGATCATGAACGGCGTCGTCGAGAGCGGCCGGGCGGCCTACGAAATGAGCGGCCACGGCCCCGAGGACGTCGACGTCGCCGAACTCCACGACATGTTCACCATCCTCGAATTCCTGCAGATGGAAGGACTCGGCTTTGCCGACCACGGCGAGGCCTGGACGCTGGTCGAGGAGGGGCACACCGAGCGAGATAGCGGCGAGTTGCCGATCAACACCTCCGGCGGCCTCAAGTCGAAGGGCCACCCACTCGGGGCGAGCGGGGTCGCCCAGGGAGTCGAAATCTACGAACAACTGGTCGACGAGGCCGGCCCGCGACAGGTCGATGCGGACGTCGGCCTGTGCTGTAACGTGGGTGGGTTCGGCAACTGCGTAATCACGACGATCATGGAGGTGGGTGCATGACGGGTATGGACGGAGCCGACCGAGAACCCGACCAGCCATCGATGGAAGCCGTCCGATACGCCGACGGCTCGATCGGCTTCCCCCGTCACCACCTCGGACTCGACGGCGAGGAGCCGGTCGAGACGATCGATCTCAGTGAACACACCGCTACCGTCGTCACCTGGACGACCAGCACGGCTACTCCACCGGGCGTCCGCGAGCCCAACCACCTCGCCATCGTCGAATTCGACCTCGAGAGCGAGGGCCTCACCGAGCCGGACGCCCCACCGGTGCGAGCGCTTGGCCAGCTTACGACAGGTGACGTCGAGACTGGAGACACCGTTCAGCCGGTGTACGTCGAAGAACTCCGCGAGCCGGGCGTCGGTATCAAACTGACCGAGAGTCAGGCTTGGGACGGCTTCCGATTCAAGCCGGTTTAAAGGGAACCGCGAGAATGCCACGAGTCACCCGACCCGTGGTCGGTTACCACGATTTTCGGTTCGACTCGGTACTCGTTGCGAGAATTTGTTCCGGCGAATATACGGGCCCGAGACGGTATTCGTCACCGTTCTCGAGGATTCGGCCCACGTGACCACCAGTCACGCACAGACCCACGCGTCACCGGCTGCCAGTAGGGGACGTATCCGCGTCGTCGTCCTCGGTACCGCCGCCGTTGTCGTCGTCATCATCGTTATCACCATTTGAACCGGCGTTACTGACACCGTCGCCATCGTCAGCAGACGCGCTCGACCCTGAATCGTCTCCGTTGCCATCCGACTCCTCGCTGTCCGGAGTCTCATCGCTCGAGGAAGCGTACTGATCTTTCAGCGTCTCGAGTTCGGCGTCGACGTCGACGTCAGCCGTGTTCGACCGCTGGTCGACCCCATCAGTGGTGTCGTCGGGTTCGGACTCGATATCGATCCGTGTGACAGATCCGTCGAACTCGTTCTCGCGTGAGCGCGTCTCCGCTTCGAGTGAGGACAGTCGCTGATCCAGATCGGCTCGCAGACGCTGGGCGTCCTCGAGCAACGTCTTCGTTCGCTCGTCCGCATCGATCGAATCGCTCGAAACTGCATCCTGTAGTTCGTTCAGTGCGCTGTCGAGATGTGAGAGCGTCGTCTTCCGAAGCTCACTCGAGCGGCGTTTCGTTCGGTCGGCCGCATCACCCGCTGCATCTTTTGCATCTCGTTCCACACGAGCGACTTTGAGCCCTCGCTGGAGTGCCTTCAGCGCTCGAACGTTTGCCTCGAGCAGTGCGATGAGCGCCGGAATCGCGATTTCGTCGCCGAACCGAGTGAGCTCTCGAGGGGTCGGCGGCCGTAACGGCGGACGTCGCGGCCCCTGTGTTGTGAGTTCCTCTCGAAGCAACTCCAGGGTTGCGGTCAACTCACGGATTGCCGCAGCGAGGTCGTCGTTCGGGTCGTCCATACCCCTACTGCGTGCCCATCGGTCAAAAAACGGCCGATAGCCACGATGGCGCCCGTTCGAAGGAGTACACCCGAACATATTCTACCAGAAACAACTAATCTTAGCGCCTATTTGCCGGAATATTTATGGTCTTGCTCGATGATAGTGAGAGTGGATGCAGACTGAGCCAGGTGTCGACGGGTCAGACAGTTCGACGTTTGCCCAGACGCTCGAGAGCCTCAAGCGGGAAGGGTGCAACATCTTGATCGTCGGGGCGAGTGCAACGGCCGCCCACGAAGCGGTCTGTCATCGGCTCCTCGGTGACCTCTCCGCACACGATCGGTACCGACTCACCGTCACGGGGGAAGGGGTGACGTATCGAAGCCAGACCTGTCACCACGGTCACGCAGGTTCCAATACCCGCGTCGTTGCGTACCCTGATGGTCCGACGACCGCCGAGACCGACACGCCACAGAACCCGCTCGGGACATTCGGCGCAGATTTCATCGATGCAATTCGTGAGATCGAGGCCGACGCCAACGGGCTCGAACCCGCCGAACTGCGCGTCTGTGTCGATTCGTTAGTCCCGCTTCTAACCGAGTACGAAACCGAAACCGTGTTCAAACTCCTCCATCTGACGAGTGTCAGCGTCAAAAACGCCCACGGAATGGGTCACTACCACCTCCCGGTAGCACGCGATCACGATGCCGTGAACCTGCTGGAGCCGTTGTTCGATGCGATCGTCGAGGTTCGTACTCGTGGCGAGCGAACCGAACAACGCTGGCACCTCCGCGATCAGTCAACGGCGAGCGACTGGCTCGAGTTGTGAGCACGACCGACACCACGTTTCGAAGTAACCGTTAACCGCTCGGCCATCAACCCTCGAGCATGCGCGCTGCAGTACTCGAGGGCTACGGCGACCCGCTCGTCGTCCGTACGGTCGACGATCCAAATCTCACGCCCGAAGGCGTCATCGTGGCGGTCGAAGCCTGTGGAATCTGCCGAAGCGACTGGCACGCCTGGCAGGGGCACGGCGAGTGGGCGGACGATCAGGTACCGATCGGACAGATTCTCGGTCACGAGCCGGCGGGTCGCGTCGTCGAGGTCGGTTCACGGGTGTCCTCGGTCGCCGTCGGCGACCGGGTCGCGATCCCGTTCAGTCTCGGCGAAGGAACGTGTCCCCAGTGTCGAGCTGGCCATGGCAACGTCTGTACGGACGGATACGCACTTGGGTTCGAAGCCAGCGTCCCGGGCGCGTTCGCCGAACGTGTCCACGTACCACACGCCGACTTCAACGTCGCTCGTGTCCCCGACGGCGTCTCGGCCGACGCCGTCGCCGCCCTCGGCTGTCGGTACGTCACGGCGTTTCACGCCCTTGCTCACCGGGCCGACGTCGGCGGCGGGGACTGGGTCGCTGTCCACGGCTGTGGCGGCCTCGGTCTCGCCGCCGTCCAGATTGCCGACGCTCTCGGTGCGAATCCGATTGCTGTCGACATTCGCGAGGGGCCACTCGAGCGGGCCGCTCGAGTCGGCGCACGGATCACTGTGGATGCGAGCGACCTGGATGAGACGACGACGGTTCCATCGGTTATCGACCACACAACTGACGGCGGTGCCCACGTCTCGATCGACGCCCTCGGCCGGGCGGAAACCTGTCGAAATAGCCTCGAGTCCCTCCGGACGCGGGGGACGCACGTCCAGCTCGGCCTGACGACCGACGTCGAACGCGGCGAGATTTCACTGCCGGTCGATCGAACGATCTTCGGCGAAATCACGTTCCTCGGCTCGAGAGGGATGCCACCCTCGCGCTACGGCGAACTGTTGCGGATGATCGATTCGGGTGCGCTCGACCCGTCGGCACTCGTCACTCGGCGGGTGGCCCTCGAGGACGTGTCCGATCGCCTCGTGGCGATGACGACGTACGATACCGAAGGCATCGAAGTCGTCACGGAGTTTTGAACACGAACCTGGAACCCCTTGCGACGGCGGCTAATTCACTTTCACTCCGGTGGCCAAACCCTCTTAGGTACCCGGTGCTCAGGACAGGATGATGCCCGAGGACGACCTGTCGCTCCCCGCCGACGGGTTGCCGTTCGATCCCGAGACGACCGAGATCGACGACCGGGAGGTGTTCGCGCTGCTCGAGCCCGCGGTTCGTGAGTGGTGGCTCGAGCGCTTCGGTGAGTACGTTCCCGAGAACGGCGGCTTTTTCACGCCGCCACAGAAGGGAGCCATTCCACGGATTCACGAGGGGACGAACACCCTTATTTGTGCCCCGACTGGGTCGGGAAAGACCCTGGCGTCGTTTACGGCGATCATCAACGAGTTGTACAGACGCGACCGCGATGACGGGAACGGGGACGAGGACGAGGACGGTGATGGACATGAAGGAGAGGACGGAAACAGGATCGGGGACGGGGATGGAAACGAAAACGACGATGGAAACGAAGGCGGCCTCGAGAACACCGTCTACTGCCTCTACATCTCCCCGCTCAAGTCACTGGCAAACGACATCCACCGCAACCTCGAGGTACCGCTCGAGGGAATCGAATCGATCGTCGACGACCGGGGGGACTCGATGGGAGAGATACGCCACGCGATTCGTCACGGCGACACCGGGTCGAGCGAGCGACAGGCGATGCTCGAGACGACGCCCCACATCCTCAACACGACGCCGGAGACGCTCGCCATTTTGCTCAACGCTCCGAAATTCAGGGAGAAGCTACGATCCGTCGAGTATGTCATCGTCGACGAGATCCACTCGTTGGCGGCGAACAAGCGGGGCACCCACCTGTCGGTGAGCCTCGAGCGTCTCCAGACACTGGTCGACCACGAGATCACGCGGATCGGCTGTTCGGCGACGATCGAGCCGCTCTCGCGGGTGGCCGAGTTTCTGGTCGGCTGTGAACCAGGTGCAGCCGATGCCGGCACGGATCCCGATCAGGTACCTCGAGAACACGAGGATATCGAACAGGTACCTCGAGACTACGAGATCGTCGACGCCCGCTTCGCTCGCGAGTTCGACCTCCAGCTCGAGTGTCCTGCGGACGATCTGATCAACACGCCACGCGACCTGGTACAGGAGCGGTTCTATCGACTGCTGCACGACCACATCCAGGATCACACCAACACGCTCGTCTTCACGAACACCCGTTCGGGTGCCGAACGCGTGTTACACAACCTCCGCGAGCGCTTCGACGAGTACGACGAGGACAACTCCGGCTGTCACCACGGCAGCCTCTCGACGGACGTCCGCCAGCGGATCGAGCGCAAGCTCAAAGACGGAGAGCTGTCTGTCGTGACGTCCTCGACCAGCCTCGAGCTGGGGATCGACATGCCACACGTCGATCTGGTAGTACAGGTCGGCTCGCCGAAGTCGGTCGCCGCGCTCCTCCAGCGGGTCGGCCGCGCCGGACACCGCGTCGGCCAGACCGTGACCGGGCGAGTGATCGCCCTCGACAGGGACGAACTCCTCGAGTGTGCGGTCATGCTCGAACGGGCCGAAGAGGGCTTCGTCGATTCGGTATCGATCCCCGAGAACGCCCAGGACGTCGCCGCCCAGCACGTCTACGGCATGGCCATCGCCGCCGTCCGCCCGGAAGCGGAGATTCTCGAGACGCTCCGTCGTGCCTACCCCTACCGAGACTACAGCGACGAGGAGTGGGAACACCTCATGGCGTATCTCACGGCCGAGTACGCTGGCCTCGAGGATCGCAACGTCTACGCGAAGGTCTGGCGTGACGAGAACGACCCACCCGACGGGGAGTATCACTACGACGCGTACCCCGTCGGCGAGTCGCTGATGGGCAAACGTGGTCGGCTGGCACGGGTGATCTACATGACCAACATCGGGACGATACCCGACTCGTTTACCTGCGGTGTTCACACTCGGGCGGACAATGCGTGGGTCGGCCAACTGGACGAGGGGTATCTCGACACGCTCGAGAAGGGTGACGTGTTCGTCCTCGGCGGCGATCACTTCGAGTATCGATACCGGCGTGGGTCGAAGGTGTACGTCGATCGAACCGCCGCCCGCCCGACCGTTCCCTCGTGGTACGCAGAACGACTCCCGCTGTCGACCGATATGGGCTACGCCATCCTGGGGTTCCAGCGTGACATCCTCGAGCACTACGAAACCGGCGGTTCCGCTCGCGTCCGGGCCTGGCTTCGTCAGTTCCCACTCGACGACTCGAGCGTCCGGGCCATCTCGCGGCTCGTCGACTATCAGTGTCGATACAGCGACCCGGAGAGCCTGAGCACCGCCGACAGGCTCGCGATCGAGGTCGAACGCGACCGAGACGAGTACGAACGCCACTATTACGTCCACGCCTGTTACGGTCGTCGGGTCAACGACGGCCTCTCCCGACTGCTGGCGTACCGATGTGCCCAGGAAGCGACCGCCGACGTTCGGGTGGCCGTCGCGGACAACGGGTTCGTCCTCTCGATGCCCCTGAACCGAAAGGTGGATCTCGAGGGAATCGTCGCCGACCTCGGCGCCGATCAGGTGCGGGCCGATTTGCGAGCTGCGCTCTCGGGAACCGACCTCCTCCAGCGCTACTTCCGGATCAACGCGACTCGCTCGCTGATGATCCTCAAACGCTACAAGGGCTACGAGAAATCCGCCAGCGAACAGCAGGTCTCGAGCGAGATGTTGCTGGGCTTCGCGGAGGGACTCGGGGACTTCGCGGTGATCGAGGAGACGTATCGCGAACTCCTCGAGGACAAACTGCACGTCGAGGAGATCGAACGCATCGTCTCACGGCTCGAGTCGGGCGACCTCGAGGTGTCGCGGCGGCTGGTCGACTCGCCCACCCCGCGGGCGTTCGGGCTGGCGACCCTCTCCGCGAGCGACGTGGTGCTGGCCGAAGACGAAAGTGCCGTCTTACAGGCGTTTCACGAACACGTGCTCGAGGAAATCGGTGAGAGACAGCGTACCAGCCACATCGGCGAGTAGCGAGCGGGGACTCGCCTGCGTGACCAGACTCGTGGGCACCTCGAGCAGCGGTGACGGCGGGCCGGTGTCGCTCGCCAGAGCGTGGGTTTAATACCCGCTGACGGATATTGCCACCAATGGATACTGGGCGCGAGTTTCCACCACCGCTGCCGACGCTGTTCTCGCGGGCGCTCGAGGGTCGTCCCGATCGAACGGCACTGATAACGAGTCGCGATTCGCTCAGCTACGAGGCGCTCAACCGGCGTTCGAACGCGCTCGCGAACGCGCTCGTCGACGCAGGAGTGGAACCGGGCGACCGAGTGGCAACCGCGTTATCGAACCAACTCGAGGCCCCCGTCGTCGACGTCGCGATCTACAAAGCCGGTGGGGCGCGCCTCCCGATCAATCCCTCCCTGTCGACAGCCGAGATCACGTACATGCTCGCCGATTCGGGTGCCGAAGCGATATTCTGTGACCCCCCTCTCGTTCCCGACATCGACGGGATGGCGAACGAACTCTCGCTCACGCTCAGAGCTGTCGTCGACCCTGACGATCAAGGGGACGGCTGGCACACCCTCGCCGACCTCGAGCGTCGAAGTGAAGACGGGAGGCCACCCGCCGTGTCGGTCGATCCGGAGACGATCGGTGGACACTTCTACACGGGTGGCACGACGGGCGAGCCAAAGGGCGTCCTCTACAGCCAATCGTGTCTATCGGCGAACCTCATCGCTCATCTCACCGAACTCGGCTTTTCGGACACTGACACTGGCCTCGTGTCAACACCACTGTCACACTCGGGCGGAACCTTTCTCCAGTCGGGGCTGCTCGCCGGCGGAACCGTCTGCATACAGCGCGGATTCGACGTCGACCGCCTGGTCGATGCGATTGCAACCCACGACGTGACGTGGACGTTTCTCGTCCCCACGATGCTGTATCGACTGCTCGACGCCGGCGTCACCGGCGACGACGTCCCCTCTCTCGAGCGAGTCCTGTACGGGGCCGCCCCGATGCAGTCGGATCGGCTTCGGGACGCGATCGATCGATTTGGCCCGATCTTCGTCCAGTTTTACGGGCAGACCGAGGTGCCGAACCTGATCACGACGCTCGACCGACGCGACCACGCTCGAGCGGTCGACGAGGAGGACGGCGACGGCGGGGATCGCAATGGCACCTGCGATGGCGATGGGAACGGTGACGCCGACGGCGATGGCGACGACCGGTTATTGCGCTCCGCTGGCCGCCCCTGTTCGTTCGTCGACGTTCGAATCGTCGACCCGACTACCGGCGATGAACAGCCCCACGGTGAACGAGGGGAGATCGCCGTTTCCGCACCGTACTCGTTCGAACGCTACCACAATCGGCCCGACGAGACCGCGAAGGTGCTCCGAGACGGCTGGGTACACACCGGTGATATCGGTAGACTCGATGACGGCTATCTCTACTTGCTCGATCGGCTCCACAACGTGATCGTCACCGGCGGGTTAAACGTCTACAGTAACGACGTCGAAACCGTCCTTAGGGATCATCCAGCAGTCGCCGACGTCGCCGTGATAGGCCTACCACACGAGGAGTGGGGAGAGGCTGTCCACGCACTCGTCGTTACACACGAGGGCGAGTGCATCGACGAATCCGACCTCCTCGAGTTTGCTGGCGACCGTCTTGCAGGGTACAAGAAGCCGAAGTCACTCGAGTTCGTCGACGACCTCCCGACGACGCCACTTGGGAAACTCGACAAGCAGTCGATTCGAGACCAGTATTGGAATGACAGAGACAGGCGGATCGGCTGAACTACCACGGTGGTGCTTGACTGGCTGACCGTCGTCGTGTAGCTAACAATCGCGCTGACAAGCGGGAGCGTCATCACGGTTTCTGGAGGTCATCACTCCCGTATATCCGTCGTAAACTACCCTACCCTACTTCGCTCACCCCATACGGGGTTCGCTCGTTGAGGGTAGGGCTTTGATGTGGACTCCCGGCAATCAGTCGCCAGCAATAGGCTGGTAACTCTCGCCGTTCAACATCCCACCATTCACACGCACGTTTACTGGTGCGTCTCCGCTCCCCGACGTGGGCGAGGAACGGAGTCTGTGTTTCTGCTTTCGGGCGTATCGTACCCCGATATTCTTCGCCGCGTTGTAATCCGCGTTGACCTCGTAGCCGCACTTCTGGCATTCGAAGTGTTCTCCGTGGCGGTTGTGCTCGTGCGTGAACCCGCAGTCCGTCCGAGAACAGCGTTGGGACGTGTGATTCGGCGCAACTTGCTTCACCGTGACGCCACGTTCCGGTGCCTTGTACTCGACGTACTCGAACAGGCGACGGAACGCCCACACGTGGTGCCACTTCGCGTCTGGAAGCCGCTCGCGGATGTCGGTCAAGTCCTCGAACACGATCACGTCGCAGTCGTGTTCGACGGCTTCCGTGACGATCTCGTTGGCGACGGTGTGGATGTACTGTTTCCGCCACGACTCTTCGCGCTTGCCGAGGCGAAGCAGGGCGTTGTGCGCGGCTTGCGTGCCGCGCTGTTGCATCTCACCCCGTCGCTTCTCGAACTCGCGGCACCAATGGTCGTAGTCGTCCCCCTGCCAAAAGCGGCCGGTTGAGGAAACAGCGAGGCTGTTGACGCCGAGGTCGATACCGAGGACTGTTTGGTGCCCGGTATCTGCCGAAACCTCGTCATCGTCCGAATCGTACTTCCGGGTCGTAATGTGGAAGTAGAACTCGTCGGTCGCCTTGTCGTATTGCAGTGTACTCGCCCGGAACTCGTAGTCTTGCGAGAGAACATACTGCTCGTAGGGGGTCGGACTGTCTGCCGGAAGTTCAAAGTCGCACTCGACACGCCCGGTGACGGTGGAGAGCGAGACTTTGTTCCGGTAGAATGTGGCACTTCGCTTATCGTAGACCATGCTCCACGACGTGAACTCCGGCTGGCTCACACGCTTGCCCTGTTTCCACCGGTCGACGCATCCTTTGACGGCTTGGACGGCGCGTCGGATGGCTTCTTGGACGAGGTTCGCGGTGAGATCGGTTTCCTCTCGCAGCTCCGCGTAGAGTGCGTCTCGCGCAGTTGAGTTCGCAGTGATGCAGTTCGTGTAGGAGTTCCCGTCCCAACAGACCTCACCAGCACGATTCGCGCAGTAGAGGAACTGTCGAGCGGATTCGTGGAGGTCGTCGCGGCGCTCATCCGGAACAATGAGCTTGACCGGCGCGGTTCGACGAACCTCCATGTTTCAGATTACTATCCGTCGGTACTAATACGCTTGGGAGTCGGGTAGCTGCCGTCGTGCGGTTGCGTCGTCCGTTGTCGGTTTCCTCTCCGACCTACTCGCTCGCTACACTCGCTCCTTGACGTCGGAGGCTCCACCTCGAATTATGCTGAAACACATAACGCTCGAAGGACACTCATTTCAATCACCTTACTGTTTCACGAAATGAACAGTCTTCAAGAACATGAAACAGCTCTTTCACCGAAGTGTTTGGTAACATCACTTTCGTACGAATTCGTTGACCTAGTTACTGTCCCCATGACTTCGAACACAGTAGCCGACGGTGGAATCGAAATCCACGCGGCGTACGACGAACCTCACGCGGTGACGACCCAGCTCGTTCGGACGGTCGCAGCGATCGACGGCGTTTCCCCGTCCGAACTCGATTCGCTGTACGACGCTGTCGACCCCGAATCGATATCGACGCTTCTGTCGCACGCGGCCGATAACGATTGTCCGATCTCCATCGAGTTTGCCTACGAGGGATACACCATCGCCGTCAGCGATAGCGGGCGAATCCACGTTCACGAAGGGGGTTCATCGAGTGGGCGTATCGAAGAATCAACCCGGGAGTGAAGAGGCATGCGAAAACAGGAACTCATTCACCTTCACGCACTGGCGATGGAGATCCGCAAGTACCTCGTGGTGCATGAGACGATCCCCACCGGTTCGTTCGAGCACTACGAGCACTACGGCGTTTCGCCGACGTCGATCCACTACAGCAAAACCCGCCACAAGGAGAGTCTGCAGTTGCTCCTCGAGGGACTTCTCGCGGCACTCGATCACCCTCCATCGTCGACTGTTCCCGACGACAATGCTGGGGCCATTCGGTGACGGAAGGTGATCGACTGTCGGATCGATCGAGCGAATCAGCGAAGCAGTGAATCAGTTGCGTACCGTCGACAGCGACAGTTCCCGGTCGACCTGCGTCAACGCCGCGTGCATCCGCTCGACGAGTTCGTCGGCGACGTCACTATCAATCGGTAGCGGCGGCGTGATGAGCGTGTGGTCGCCGCGAGTGCCGCCGACGTGACTGCCGCTTGGATAGGTCAGGATGCCGTTATCCAGTCCAGCCTCGAACAACGCAGTCTGGAACTCGCTGCCGGTCTGAGCGAGCGGCTCCTTCGTTTCGCGATCGGCGACGAACTCGAGGCCGCGCATGAGCCCCTTGCCGCGGACGTCGCCGACGAAGTCGTACTCCTCGAACTCCCTACAGCGCTCGCCGAGATACGCGCCGACCTCCCGGGCGTTCGTAACCAGGTCGTGTTCCTCGATGTACTCGAGGACGGCCAGCCCGATCGCTGCCGAGGTCGGGTTGAAACAGTAGGTGTGGCCGTGCATGAAGCCGTCCTCGAGTCCCTCGAACACCTCGACGACGCGACGGTGGGGCATCGTGGCACCGATCGGGGAGTAGCCACCGCTCATCCCTTTCGCGCTGGTGATGATGTCAGGGGTGACGTCCCAGTGTTCGATGGCGAAATTCTCTCCGGTGCGGCCGAACCCGGTCATCACCTCGTCGACGATGAAGAGGACGTCGTACTCGTCACAGATCTCTCGAATCCGTTCGAAGTAGCCGTCGTGGGGGCTCGCAGCGGCGTTCGCCGCTCCAGTGACCGGTTCGGCGATAAAGGCAGCGACGTTCTCGGGGCCTTCGTCCTGGATGAGGCGCTCGACGGCGTCGGCACACCGGACGCCACACTCGTGTCCCCCGTCGCCATCGCACAGTTCACAGCGGTAGGGGGCGGCGCTCGGTGCCTTCGGGAAGTCCTCGTACAACGGTTCCATCATCGATTTTCGGGCCGGAAAGCCCGACAGCGCCATCGCGATGCCGGTGTTGCCGTGGTAGCTCCGCCGTCTGGAGATCACCTTGTACTTGCGCTCGTTGCCGCGCTCGACGTGGTACTGGCGGGCCATCTTCACCGCGCTCTCGTTGGCCTCCGAACCGCTCGAGACGAGCCACGTGTGTTCGAATCCGTCGGGCGTGAAGTCCGCGATTTTCGCGGTGAACGCCTGAGCGGGTTCGTTCGCGAAGAGCATACTCGAGGTGTACTCGAGCGTCTCGATCTGTGCTTTCGCCGCCTGTGCAACCTCGGAGACGCCGTGGCCGATGGCGACGTTCTGGTTGCCGGAGATGGCGTCGAGGTAGTCGTTGCCGTCGGCGTCCCACACGGTGTGGCCCTCGCCGCGGACGATGGTAACGTACTCCTTCTCGAAGACACGCGGGAACATGCCGCCGAGGTCGGTTCCTGGGGTCGGGTTTCTCGGTCGTTCGTCTCGTGTCGCTGGGTCGTCAGTCATGCGTGTTCAGTGTTGATATCTGTCGATCGATTGGTGCTCACTCGTCCTGTATCGATTGGAGTCGACGCCAGTGCTCGAGGACGGTTTCGCTCCACTCCTCGAAACCCACTTCGTAGACGTAATCCGTGCCCCGGAGCACGACGTCGGCCGGATCGATGCTTCGCAACATCGCGACCTCTGCCCGCGTCGGCTCTCGGGTCGTTCCCACGTCGTCGGCCACTCGCAGTTCCCACTGCACCTCGTCGTTCACGTCGTCGATGGCGACATCGGGGTGTGTACTCTCGAGCACCATCTCGCCGTCGTCGTCGAAGCCGAAGACAGCCATGTCTGTGATGACGGCACAGGGGCCGTTGCCGACGAAGCCGAGTTCCTCCCGGTGGCCGGGGTACTCGAGGTGCCCCGGTGCGGTTTTGTAGTCGACCTCGGTGGTGAACGCCCGGCGTTTCTGGCGCATCATCACGACGGTTCGCCCGCAGGAGGTCATAATGTCGTTACTCCCGCCGGAGCCGGGGAGGCGAACCTTCGGTCGATCGTAGCTCTGGTCACCGATCACTACCGTGGAGTTCGTATTGCCGCGACTATCTATCTGTCCCGCGCCGATGATGCCCACGTCGAAGGCACCGCGCTGGTTGTCGGTGAAGATTTCGCACTGATCAGTCGCCACGAGCGAGTCGACACCGAGGACGCTGTCGGAGATGGACTGGACGACACCGGGCGGAACGGAGCCGATATAGCCCGACTCGGTCACCAGCTGGCAGTTCGGTGCGTGGGTGTACTTCGCGAGAACGCCCGACATCAGGGACATCCCGACGCCGATGAACGCCGTTTCGTGATCGGCAATCTCGTGGGCCGCCGTGACTGCAAGCAGTTCGGTGAGGGTGTAGTCCTCGGCAGTCTCGTGGGGTCGCTCGACGCCGAGCGGGTTGTCAGGATCCGGGGTGGCTTCGTGTTCGATTCCGGATCGTCCAGGCTGTTCGGGGTCGTCCGCCGTGGGGATCTCTTCGCTCATCGGCTCACCTCCGCTGGATCGTTGATCTCGTGTTCCATCCGTTCGAGCGTCTCGAGTCGGTCGGCACCGATCTTCTCGAGGTAGTCCTCGTGGGGAACGATCCACTCCTCGACCCACTCGAGGAAGTCCTCGCGGTTCTGCGATCTGAGGCCGTACTCCCGGTAGAACGGGAGGTCGGCGTAGTACCGGCCGTAACAGTGCCAGGGGTGACAACCGAACGGCACCTCGGCGACGGCATCGACCGTGTAGAACGGGATGCGCGTCAGTTCTGGCGTCTCGCGAATTTCCTCGGTCGACACGATCTCCTCGCAGGTGATGACCGTGTGCTCGGCGGCACGCGCCTTGAGGTGGTCGTTGACGACGTTCCCGTAGATCTGGGCGTTGCCGAGCGGATCGCACCGCTGGACGTGGATGATCGCCACGTCCGGGCGTTCCGCGGGAACGAGCGTCAGCTTGTCGCCGGAACCGAACGGGTCGTCGACGACCTCGAGAGCGTCGTTGTGTTCGGGAATGTCCGTCCCGAGCATCGATCGTGTGGGGACGAACGGAACGTCCATCGCGCCCGCGAGAAACATCAGCGACGAGCCGAAGTTCGACACGTCGCGCATCTGCAGGTGGTGTGGGACGTCGTTCTCGACGGCGTTCCGGATGTTGTGACCCTGCGAGATGAGGCTCGTCCCGACCCAGGAGCCGACGTACTCGTCGACGCAGCCAGCGCCGACCATGATGTCCAGCAGGGTCGTTCGCGCGTCGTCGAGCACGGTGAGACCGGTTTTCCCCTGGCGGACGATCTCCCGTGCGGCCGCCTCGGGATCGCGCCCACCCATCCCGCCGAAGGCGACGCTCGCCCCGTCGTGGACGTAGTCGGCGATCGCGGTCTCGAGATCGGTGATCTTCTGGGATTCGGTCGACTCGTCGATACCGTCTCGCTGACCGGTTTCAGATGTCGTGTGTATCATGTTTCATCGCGGCTTAAACGGGGTTACGTCGCGGTCGTCGACGGATCGTGAGTGATGGTCGACGCGCTCGCGAATCGGATGGGACGCGAACTCTTCGAGAACCGAGTCGAGTCCATCGACGGCGGCCTCGAGCAACAGTTCGCCTGTCTCCGCGGCAGCTACCGTCGCGTCGCCCATGACGCCGGTCTCCGAGATCGTCGACCACCACTCCATCATCGTGACGGGCGTAGAATCCGCGGGGCGAGTCTCGCCGGCGAGGTCGAGGTTATTGAAGTGACGGCTCTCGGGGTAGGAAACGTCCCGGACAGCGGCGTCCATGTTGACTCGGTCAGGGTAGAGATGCAGGTAGATCGAGGTCTCCATCTCCCCGGCGTGGGCCGACCCCTGTGGGCCGGCCTCGCGCACGGCCGCGGCGACGTCTCGAACTTCCTCGAGTTGCCACCACGAGAGGAAGGCACAGTGGACGTCTGGGTACTGGAGGATTACCTGGCGGGTGACGAGTTCGAGCAAGTGATGGTTCGAGCCGTGGCCATTGACCAGCAAGATCTTCTCGAAGCCGTGGTGGGCCAGTGATACGCAGACGTCGATGACGTAGTCGACGAACGTCCGCCAGCCGATCGTGATCCCACCCGGGTAGTCCATGTGGTGGGGGAGATAGCCGTGATCGATCGTCGGAAAGAGGAGGACGTCCTCGCGTGCGGCGGCAGCCGGCTCGCAGATGGCCTCGACGATCCGTCGGTCGACGTCCAGCGGGAGGTGGGGGCCGTGATCTTCGGTCGCACCGACGGGGACGAGCACCGTCGCTCCCCGCTCTGCTGCCTCGTCGATCTCGGGCCAGGTGAGTTCGTCGTACCGTCGCGGAGCCGCGTCGGTAGCCTCATTCACCGTCGACCACCTCGTACCCACACCACTCCATCGCGAGGATCGCGAGCGCGAGGGTCACTTCCTCGAGTTCCTCGACGGGGAGGTACTCGTCGGTGCCGTGGATGTTGTACGCGCCCGGCCCGAAACAGATCGCCGGCGTATCGGCCTCGTTGACGAAAAACCGCGTGTCGATACCGCCAGGGAAGCCTTTGGCGTGGCTCTCGCGGCCGAGAACGTCATCGACGACGCGTTCGACGGCTTCGACGATCGGCTCGCCCGGGTCGACCTTCGCCGAACTCCCACGCCAGCCGAACCACTCGACGTCGGGCGGGTGTTCCGCGAGCCACGGATCACCCGCGGCGGCCTCACTCACTGTCCGCTCGACGACGTCGTGGATCTCCGCGCGCGTCTCCGCGGGTGCGTGTGAGATTCGTGCCTCGAGGATCGCCTCGTCGGGGACGCTCGAGACCCACTCGCCACCGCGAATCGTCCCGAGATTGAGCGAGACGGTGTGTTCGTGCCACTCCTCGAACAGTTCGTCGTGCACTGTCGTCTTGCGCTCGTCGTGGAGGGCCTCGAGGGCGTGATAGATCGGCAGGAGTTTCGAGACGGCGTTCACGCCCGCATCCGTTTCGGCGGCGTGAGCGCCTTTCCCTTCGACGGTCACTCTGAAGTAGGAGACGCCGTCGTTGGCGATCCAGGTGTCGAAGTCCGTGGGTTCTGGGATGACGACCGCGTCCGCGTCGACACCCGCGAGGACGCTCGCGAGCGTCCCGCCCGAACCACCGTACTCCTCCTCGATGACGGTGTTGATCGAGAGGTCGCCGGCGAGTTCGATCCCGGCACGCTCCAGGGCCGCCACCGCGAAGATCATCGCCGCGACGCCGCCTTTCATATCCGATGCACCGCGACCGAGCAACCGCCCATCCTCGACGGAGCCGGCGAAGGGATCGAACGACCAGGCGTCCCGGTCGCCCTCGGGAACGACGTCGACGTGTCCGTTGAACAGCAACGATGGCCCGTCGCCCGTTCCCGGTCGAGTGGCGAGCAGATTCGGTCGATCCCCGTAGGGCGTCTCGGGCTCGATGTACTCATCGTGGCTCTCGAGATCCTTGACGTCGGTCGGATGAATCTCCTCGACTGCGAGCCCGAACGCCTCGAGGCGCTCCCGGACGCGTTCCTGGGCGGGGCCCTCGTCCCCAGGAATGCTTCGAATCGCCACGAGATCGGCAGCGAACGAGAGGAGTTCGTCGCTACAGTCCTCGACGGCAGATTCGACCCGCTCGAGCACAGCTGGATCGACGTCAGCGGGTCGCATTCGCCCCCTCCAGCGGTCGCGACGAACGTACGTACTGTCGTGTCATCAGTCACCAATTGTCTCTAACAGTGTTAAGCTTTATGCCGAAATTAGATTATTACGGTTGGTGTATTGGGGTACTTAGCTACCAAGATTTATTAGGTTGCTGTTCCTTGTTATCGTCGTACAATGAGAAAAGTCCGCACGAAGATGGGGATGGATACCAGTACCGGCGAACCTGGACGGAGCCGTCGGCACGTGTTACGATCGATCGGTGGCGCAAGCGCCGTCGGTATTGCAGGTTTGGCCGGGTGCATGGGAAGCGACTCCGACGAACCGTTCGTCGCGCAGGTGACCGGTGGACACTACATCGATACCTATCAGGATCAGGTGTTTTCGGGGTTCGAAGACGAACACGACGTCGAGGTCGAGGTTCACCAGATCAGCGATCAGTTCGACGGCTATCAACAGATCCAGCAAGGCCAATCCGACGCCGACGTCTCGATCACCTCCGCCAACACGCTGTACATGGGTGCAGATCAGGGGGTCTGGGCTTCGATCGACCCGGAGGAACTGGAGAACTACGACAATCTCCTCGAGACGTTCAGGAACCCGATTTACGACGCCGGTGACGACGTCCACGGCGTTCCGACGGTGTACGGAACCATCGGCATGGCCTACAACCGTGACGAATTCGGCGAACTGGACTCCTGGGAGGCGTGCTGGGACGAGGCGAACGACGGGAACATCACGATGCAGGGGACGGACTTCGTCCGCGTCTTTACGACCGCGCTGTACCTCGGGATGGATCCGAACGACATCGAGGCGAACGGTTCCTACGATGAGGGAATGGCGGCGATCTGGGAATCGGTTCGCGAACAGCGCGACCTGATCTCCAACTACTGGACGACGGGTGACGAACACGTCCGAATGTTCTCCGAGAACGAGGCGTACGTCGGGGAAGCCTGGGGTGGACGTATCAAAGCCGCCATCGACGACGGCCACGACCACCTCGATTACGTCGTTCCGGAAGAAGGCGCCTACGGATGGTCTGACAACTGGGTGATGGTAGACGATATCGACGACAAGCGAGAGACGGCGTTGGCGTTCTTCGATTACCTGCTGCGCGATGACGTGATGGTTCCGCTGGCGGAGACGCTCGGCTACCCGCCGGCGACCGACGTGACGTCCGACGACATCGAAGCACTCGGCGACTACGATCCCTCCGGTGGCGAACGGCTCACCTTCCTCGACCCGGGATACGAGGACGAACACTCCGACGAGTGGTCCGAGGAGTGGGAGAGCATCCAGTCGGCGTAGACGACGACACCCTCATTCAACGATACACCCTGTACACATCATGGCATTTCTCGAGATCGAAGACTTACGAAAGGCGTTTGGCGACACCGTGGCGGTCGATGGCGTCTCGCTATCCGTCGAGAAGGGCGAGTTCGTCACGGTCGTCGGCCCCTCCGGATGCGGGAAAACGACGACGCTGCTCAACGTCGCGGGCCTCCAGACCCCGACCTCGGGTTCGATTACGCTCCGAGGTCGTGACCTCACGAACCTCCCCGCCTACGAACGAGACATCGGCGTCGTCTTTCAGGACTACGCGCTCTTTCCACACAAGACGATCGCCGAAAACATCGCGTTCGGGTTGAAAATGCGTGGCGCAACCGAGGACGAGCGAGACCGAAAGGTGTCAGAGATGCTCTCGATGATCGACCTCGAGGGCTACGAAGCGTCCTATCCTCACGAGTGTAGTGGTGGCCAACAACAACGTGTCGCCGTCGCTCGCGCGCTCGCGTTCGACCCCGACCTCGTGTTGATGGACGAACCGCTCTCGAACCTCGATAAGAAGCTCCGCAAAACGATGCGTACCGAACTCAAGCGCATCCAGCGCGAAACCGGTATTACGACGATTTACGTCACGCACAATCAGACGGAAGCGCTTTCTATGGGCGACCGAATTGCGGTGATGAACGGCGGAGAACTCGAGCAGTTCACCGATCCGAAAACGGCGTACGAACGACCCGACTCGCCGTTCGTTGCGGACTTCCTCGGGAGTTCGAGTCGAATCGACGGCACGCTTTCCCTGGGTAGAGAACCCGAAATCAACGTAGACGGCGCGACGCTTGCCGTCGAGGGCCGCGAAGGGTTTGCCGACGGCGATCACGTTGCCTCCTTCTTCCGAACGGAACTCGTCACCTTGCAAGCTGATCGCCCCACGGGTGAGAACGTCTTCGAGGGGACCGTCAAAAGTGTCGACTACCAGGGTCGAGACGCCGTCTACTTCGTCACCGTTCCCGACCTGGAGACGACGATTCAGGCGAGCGGGAACGCCACCGATCGGATGCTCGAACCCGGCGACGACGTCTGGCTCGGGATCGATCCATCGAACGTGATTTACACGCCATCCCGCGGTTCGATCACCAGTTCGCGGGAGGACGCCTCGCCAGTGGAGGCCAAATGACCGGCGGCCACCACGGCGAACCCGGCCACTGGGAGTACGAGCGGCAGGAACTGTTTCGCGTACTCGAGCCGATCGCCCGCGACAACCTCGAGACGATTCAGGCCCGTATGGCTGATGCAGACATCGACGCTCTGATCGTCAACCGGTCTGACAACCTCCGATACCTCGTCGGCTTCGGCCCGTACGACAGTTTCTCGCTGTCGGCAGAACACGGTGCGGTTGTCACCCAAGAGGGCGAACCGACGTTCGTCGCCGCCCCGCGCCTGGCCGCGGATCTCGAGGAACGTCACTGGCTCGAGGATGTGGTCTCGTTCTCGACGGCGTCGGCTGAAGCCGCCACCACGTTCACAGCGGTACTCGAGGAGCGTGGCGTCGCCGATGGCATCGTCGCCCTCGACCCGCATATGGAGTACCGGTTCGTCCGAAAGCTCGAAGCGGCGCTCCCGAACGCACAGTTGACCGACGCGGGCGACCTGCTCTTTCGAGCACGAACGCACAAGTCAGCGGCCGAAATCGCCCTCATCGAGGAGGGGCTACAGATCGCAGAGCTCGCGATCGAGGCCGGCATCGAGGCCGTGGAGGTCGGCGCTCGCGAATGTGAGGTCTCAGGAACGATCATGGACGCCATGATCTCGGCCGGGGCGGCCGGAGCCTACGCCCTCCCGTCGATCGTAAGCTCCGGGGAGCGGTGGTCACGCTGTCAGGAATACCCCTCCCAGAAGCGGATCAGACGAGGCGAGTTCGTCCAGCTCGACCAGGGGCCGATGTGGAAGGGGTACTACAGTGAACTGGCCCGGATGGCGTTTCCCGGAACACCCAGCGACGAGCAGCGGTCGATGTATCAGGCGACGTTTCAGGCGCACGAGGCGGCCATCGACGCGATCGAACCCGGCGCGACCGGGAACGACGTCTACGACGCCGCCCGGGACGTCTTCGTCGAGTTCGGCTACGAGGAGTGGATGACCGACGGGATCATCGGCCACGGCATCGGCGTCGTGGCCCACGAACCGCCCTACATCGGGCCAACCCAGTCTGTCACGCTCGAGGCGAACACGATCGTCATGATCGAGCCGGGGCTGTTCCGGCGGGGCGTCGCCGGCGTCCGGTTCGAAGATATGGTGCTCGTCACCGAGAGCGGGCACGAGGTGCTCTCGCGAACCCCACACCCAGACCATGCGAAGTTCGTGTAAGGTGATCGAATGAGTAGTAACACAGCGACACCGACTGCAGACGGTCACGACGGAACGGAATCGATCAAACAGCGACTGATGGAGAGCGAGCGGTTCGGCTACCTCCTCTCGCCGGGAACGGGGCTACTCTGGGTGCTGTTCTTCCTGTTCGTCCCCCTGACGATCATCGTCGCCTTCAGCTTCTTCCGGGCCGGCGAGTTCGGGACGATCATCTACGAACCGACGTTCGAGAACTATCAGCGCTTCGCCGGCGGAACGGTCTACCAGTGGGTGATCATCCGCTCGATCCTCGTTGGGGTGGCCACGACGCTGATCGTGTTGCCCTTCGGCTACGCGCTCGGGTACTTCCTGGGCCGAACGAAAAGCCGCTGGACGCCAATTCTGCTCGGTCTCGTCGTCGTACAGTTCTGGGTTCCGCTCGTGATCCGAACCTACGCGTGGATCCCGATACTGGGACGTGAGGGAATCGTAAACAATTTCTTGGTATGGATCGGGATCGTCAGCCAACCGATTAGCATTCTGTACACGACCCACGGGATGATACTCGGGCTGGCGGTGAGCATCATGCCGTTCATGGTGTTACCGGTGTACTCCATCGTCAGCACGATCGACGAGGAGGTCATCCAGGCGGCGAAGACGCTCGGGGCGAGTGACGCCCGAGCATTCTGGGAGGTGACCTTCCCGCTATCCTGGCCGGGGATCGTGTCAGGAATCCTGTTCACGTTCATCCTCTCTGCGGGCGCCTACCTCGCTCCAGAGTTGCTCGGCGGCACCGGCGATCGACTGATCGCCCCGGTCATCGAGACGGTGTTCACCCAGGACTTCAACTGGCCGTTCGCCGCAACGCTGTCGATCATCTACGTGGGCCTGATCGTAATCGCGCTCTATCTGTTCACCAGGCGAGCCGACCTCGAGGAAGCACTGGAGGGGACGCAGCTATGAGCGTCCGGAAGCACGCTCGAGAGGTCAGCAATTCGTGGAACTGGACGACCATCAAGCTCGTCTCGGCACTCGTCTACCTGAGCATGTTTCTGCCGCTGGCGGTCGTCGTCATCAATTCGTTCAATCCACGGCGAATCGCGACGTTCCCACCGGAGAGTCTCACGCTGTACTGGTACTTCGAGTTCTTCGAGGACGACGTGTTCCTCAGCGCCGTCTGGGTGAGTACGCAGGTCGGAATCGCAGCGGCGATTCTCGCGGGCGCGATCGGGACGCTCACAGCATTGGGGTTCGTCCGGAAACCGTTCCCGATGAAGAAGGCGCTGGCAATCGCCTTGCTGACGCCGATGATCGTCCCGCCGGTTATCGTCGGCGTCGCATCGACGATCTTCTTCAGCGAGATCGGCTGGGGACGCAGCATCTGGTGGCTGGTCGTGATGCACACCCTGATCGCGTTGCCCTACGCGTTCCTGATCGTCCGTAGCAGACTCTATCTGTTCGACGAGACGCTCGAGGACGCTGCAATGACGCTGGGTGCGGATCGACTCACCACGTTCCGTGAGGTCACCTTGCCGCTGATAGCTCCGGCGCTCATCACGGCGATGGTGCTGGCGTTCGTCATCTCGTTCGGAGAGTTCACCGCGACCCAGTTCTGGGTACAGCGGGAGACGACGACGGTTCCGGTCGTGATCTACTCGATGGTGCGGACGACGATCACGCCGAAGGTAAACGTGCTCGCGACGCTCGTGCTCGTGGTAACCATCGTTGTCCCAATCGTCGGATTGCTGATTCAGCGAACACTGCGCCGCGGTCGATAATCAGGTATCGTTGAGGAGTTCGAAGATTTCCGGATCGGTACGGAACTTGAGGAGGTTGTGAACGACGGAGTTTCGAACGTTCGAGACGACGTTCCCGTACTGCTTGTAGAACTCGTGGATCCACTTCGATTCCGCTTCGCGCGTCCTGAACATCATGATCGTCTTCCACTGGTACTCGCCGTTGGAGATGAAGTACATCATCGTGTGTTCGTCGTCCATGATGTACTCCATCGCCTCCTCCCAGTGGTCGCCGAAGTGTTCCGGATTGAATTTGAACTCGAACAGCGCGAAATTGTAGAACTGTTCGTTCGGAAGGATCGCTTCGCGGAAGATGTCCCGTTCTCGCATCTGCCTGATCGTCTCGCTCACGGTAACGTGAGAGACGTCGATGTCGTACTTCTCCTCGAGAACCGCAGCGAGTTCCCGACTCGAGATCTGGGGATCTCGTGCGAGTTCGCGGAGTATCTTGAGATCACGCTCCTTGAACTCCCAGTCGACGCCATCCGGTTTCGGTTTTCTACTCATAGCTGACTGTGCTGACGGAAGGCACATCTACGTTCGGGTAGTGACGGCACTCTCCGTCAGGTATATACTGTTGTTTATCATCGTTAATCAATAGAGGGGTAAAGATTAGCATCGTATGACAAAATCATCAGCTACCAAAGCAGACAACGCGAGAATCGAATCCGCCTACGACGAGTACCTCATGCCGATCTGGAAGTCGCTCGACGTTCCGGTTCGAGAGGCATCCGGCTGTACGCTCACGGATTTCGACGGCAACGAGTACCTCGACCTGTTCTCGGGCATCTCGGTCGTCAACGTCGGCCACGGAAACGAAGCCGTCGCGAGCGCCGCCGCCGACCAGCTCGAGCGATTCGTCCACGGCTGTTCGTACGTTCACCCGAACGAGCCGGTCGCCGAACTGGCCGAGCGCATCGCCGAGATCACGCCGGGCGACCTCCAGAAGACGTTCTTCTGTAACTCCGGCACCGAAGCCGTCGAGGGCGCCGTCAAACTCGCCCGCAAACACACCGGATCGAAGGAGGTTATCGCCCTCGAGATGGCGTTCCACGGTCGAACGCTGGGCAGCCTCGCGCTCACCGGCAACCGCGCGTACAAGGACGGGATGGGCCCGACGCTCAACGACGTCACCCACGCACCAGCGCCGTACCAGTACCGATCACCGCATCGGGATTGCTCGGACGAGGTGTTCGCCGAACGCGCCGCAGCGGACGTCGAGCGCGTGATCGACGCCCACACGTCCGGCGACCTCGCGGCAATCATCGTCGAACCCGTGATGGGCGAAGGCGGCATCGTCGTTCCGCCGGCGGACTACCTCGAGCGCGTCCAGTCCATCGCGCACGAGCACGACGCCCTGCTCATCGCCGACGAGGTACAGACGGGCTACGGGCGGACGGGCGAACTCTTCGCCTGCGAGCACGTTGACGTTACCCCCGATATCCTGACCCAGGCGAAGGGAATCGCCAACGGGCTCCCCCTCGGCGCGTTCACCGCTCCAGCGGCCATCGCGGACTCCTTCGAGTCGGGCGATCACCTCTCGACGTTCGGCGGGAATCCCGTCGCCTGTGCGGCCGCGCTCGCCTCGATCGAGGAACTCGAGGACGGCATCACCGCAAACGCGCGCGAGCGAGGCGACTGGCTGGCAGGGGAACTCGAGGCGCTCGAGGAGGCGTTCGACGTCGTCGGCGAAGCGCGCGGCCTCGGGCTCATGCAGGGCGTCGAACTCGTCGACCCGGACGAGACCGGACCGAACGGCGTCGCACCGGCTCCCGATCCAGCGCTCGCGAAACGCGTGTCGTCGCACCTCCGCGACGCTGGCATCGTGATGGGCGTCGGTGGCTTCTACAAGAACGTCATGCGGCTCCAACCGCCGCTGTCGATCACACAGGAGGAACTCGAGCGCGGGCTCAACGAGCTCAAAGCAGCGCTCGAGGCCGAGCGATAAACCGCACGAATCATTTTCGTTCGGGGGAAGCGATTTTTCGAAATACCGGACGTGATGGAGATCCCTCGAGGGGGAGCCACAGCTACAGAACCCGATTCAGCCGTCGTACACGAACGACCCGAACACCTCGAGGACGTGCTCGGTATCGTCCTCGAAGGCGGCTTCGGTCACGTAGCCGTCGTCACCGACGTACTCGCGGGACGTCTGGTCGACACCCCACCCGCTGCTCGCGAGGAGCACGACGACGTCGTCGTCGGCCTCGACGAGGCCGACTCGAGTGAACACGACCGTCGGGCTGTCTTCGGATCCCGTCAGCCCGGCGAACGTCTCGACCTGGTGGAGATTCTCGAAGTCGGCCACTTGGGTCTCGGCCGTGTGAATTCTGTCGGGCCCTCGGATCCACTCGGCGTCGACTCCCTCGAGGCCAGCCTGGCCGAGCAACGACCGGGCCTGGTCGTTGGTCAGCAGCTCCGACGGCGACATGTTCGTGATCGGATTGAGCGACTGGCCAACCACGTTCGCCGACGGAGAGGAGAGGCCGGCGAGGGTCATCTCGCCCGCCCCCGGATCGAGTTCGGAGAGATCGCCGCCGGTCATCGCCATCGCCTGCCAGGGGGTTCCTGCCGTGTCGGCACCAGCGGCGGCATAGCCCGCTAGCCACGGATCCGCGCCCATCGAGTAGTGGATCGCTCCAACGGGGGTGAACGTGTCGCTGGGGAAGAACGTATCACTGGGGAACGCCTCGGAGAACTCGACGGCGGACGTGAATCCGGCCCCGAGCTCCATCTCGAGGAACGTCTCGCTCGGGAAGTAGGACGACGGTATTCGAATAAACGTCTCACTGGGGAAGTAGGCATCATCGGAGAACGCTTCCTCCAGCCACGTTCCACCGGGGAACCACGTTCCACCGGGGAACCACGTTCCGCCGGGGAAGAAGACGACCGTCGGCTCAGCCGGAATCTTCGCTCCGGGTTCGGCGACGTAGAGTCTCCCGACTGACTCATCCTCGTTGAGCTGCTCGACAGCCTCTTCCCCCTGGAGCCTCCCGACTGACTCTCGTTCTTCGTCGAGACGTCCGACCGCCTCTTCACCGGGGAAGAACACGCCGTATCCTTCGTCGTATGCATCCCTAGTGTAGCCTTTGCCGATCCAGTCGCTCCACCCGGCGGGATATCGTTCCTCGTCCCACATGCCCCCTGGGTAGAACTCGTCGAGCGGCATTAACACGGCGGGTTCCGTGACGGTGAAGTAATCGCCGGGGAACCACATGCCACCGGGGAACGCCGCCATTGGCACGACGTCCCCGTTTTGGCCAAAGATCAACGTCGCACCGACCGGCGCTCCGTCGAGGCGACCGACCTCGAGTTCGTCGATGGGGAGTTCGGCGTGTGAGTTCACGGAGAGCGAGGGCGCGAAGACGTGCGGCGGTGCGACAACGATGTCGGCTTCGATCGTGTCGCCTGCCGAGAAGAGTTTTGCACCCCACCGTTCGGGCTCGAAGGTTTCGCTGGGGAACCACATATCACCGGGGTACCACATACCGCCGGGGAAGAACGCCACCTGCACTCCGTCGGTGGCGTCACCGGGGAAGAAGTAATCACCGGGGAACAACACGCCGTCCAACTTGGCTTCGAATGAATCGGGCCAGGGGCTCTCCTCGAGTCGGCCGACGGTGCTCCGTCCGTCGGGAAGTTCCATCCGATCCGCTCGATCGTCCGGAAGTTCAACACCTGATCGGCCGTCCGGGAGTGGGATCACCGAATCGAGCTCGGGTCGCGCGGTCACGACGAGCGGAACGCCCGAATCGGAGAGGACGACATCCGGCCCGGTGGTGTCCCCCTCAGGGAGGAGAACGGCCGTCTGACTCGGATCGATCACCCACTCCTCATCGCTCGAGGCGAACGGCGGCGATCCCGCCGCCATCCCCATCGCGTTCGCGGGGACGGCGACGCCGCCCTCGGCTCCGAGGAGTTCGTGCATGGCCGACGCTCCCTGAGAGCCGTCTTCCGCTCCGCCCCTGTCGTCGCCGTCGCTACCGAGTTCCTGATAGGCGACGAGGTGATTCGTGACGCTCACCTGCACGTTCATCCCGCCGACCGACTCCTGCTCTTCGATCGCAATCGCATCCGCGACCACCTCATCGTAGCCGTGAGCGCTCGAGTCGGGGAGGTAGACGCGATTGGCGACGAACTCGTGGTCGGTCAACGCTGAACATCCCGCAAGGGAAGCCGTCAGGGCGGTCGCGCACAACCCGAGGTATCGTCGTCGCTTCACCATCTCCGTGGATACGTTTGCCAAAGGACGTTCTCGTAAACGGTCTTTCATACGCGACCCTCACAGTAACTGGAAATATTTCTAAGGCAACGTAGGAGTTATTGCATAACTTTCCTCGCAGTAACTTACGTGAATGCGGTCGGATCCACCTATAGGGATTAGCATCCAGATTCATAGATTCCGAGGAAGCATTCGACACACGGAGTCATGTGAGGGGGCAGACACACCCCGGATGGCGACGCTAATCCCTATAGACCGAACACTGCGATCGAGACACTCGAGGATGTCACCACCGCGAACGCCCGCGATCGGATCGATTGGTTGCGACGGAACGCTTCCTCAACTCAGGTAGTTACCGAGACACCGTTAGCGTCAGCGTCACCTCGAGACCGTCCGCCAGCGCCGAAACCAGTTCCCGATCGAACCCTTCGGCGGCGAAGTCGGCCTCGAGCACGATCGTCCGATCGTCGACGTACTCGCTCGTGCGGCCGACCGCGCTCCGGTCGTTCGTGAACTCGAGGTCGGGGTCGCCACGCCCCGTCACGCTGTCGGTGTGGCCGTCGGCGTCGATTGTAACAGTAATCGTTGCATCCTCGTCCCGACACGCCTCGACGAACGCCGGATCGAAGTCAGCAGGTGCGCGGTCGGCCTCGATCGCGAGAATACAGTCACCCGCGGGCGTCAGGTAATCGTCGGTCGTCACCTCGAACGTGCTGGCGTGCTGGGCCGAGACGTGTTCGTGGCCGCGAGCGTGGATCACTTCGGTCAGTTCTTCCGAACCGGGCTGCTCGTCATCACCGCTAGCCTCGTCGTCGCGCATACTCGAGTGAACGTGACCACCAACAAAACGCAATCGAAACCGATCTGTACGTCGGACGATCGACTCGACCCTTGGCGATCAGACCAGACTCGCGCCGTCGAACGCCGATCGCTTGAACTCGACGTCCATCAACTCGAGGATCGTCGGCGCGATGTCGTAGAGGTCGGCTTCGTCTATCGAGGCGTCGGGATCGTCGATGAAGAGGCTCGTGTCGTCGAAACTGTGCATCCCGTTTCGCGGGCCCGTCGTGAAGATATCGCTGTCGGCCTTGAATCCGGATTTGAAGTCGAACCCGTTGTTCGGGATGGCGACCAGGTCGGGGGCGATGTCGTCGTGGTCGCCGCGGAAGGCCGTCTCCTTCTCGACGACGCGGTCGACAACTGGTTCGCCGTCCGGACTCTCGAGTTCCTCGAGCATCACCTTCAGTTCGTCGCGGACGTCGTCGTACTCCTCCTCGGCGACCGAGCCCCGTGGTTCGCGTCCCTCGAGATTGAGGTAGAACCGCCCGGGAATGAACGAGTAGGCTTTCGTCTCGTCGGCGATGTCGTCGAGTTCCTCGGGGCTATCGGTGTCGAAACTGAGCCAGCCTTCCTCTCGAAGCCACTCGTTGAAGTGTACCTCGTAGTCGAGGCTGGTGAAGCCGTGATCGGAGGCGACGATGAGCGTGACGTCGTCGGGGAGCATGTCTCGAATGCGGCCGATGTAGTCGTCGAGTTTCTCGTAGAACGAGAGGAACTCGTCTTTGTACTCGCCGTCGCGCTCGTAGTCCTTGAAGAGGAAGTGATTCACCCGGTCTGTCGTCATGAAGACGCCGAAGAAGAGATCCCAGTCGTCTTCCTCGAGGTAGTGACTGAACGCCTCGAAGCGGGCGTCGATCGTCTCGTGGGCGTCCTCGATGAACGCCGTCTTGTCTGTCTCGTGACCCAGTTTCGGATTGACGTCGATCCGGTAGCCGATCGACTCGAGGTACTCCCGAACGTCGTCGGGGAACGCGGCCTTTTCGAGATCGGGAGAGAGAAAGCCCGATACCATCCGCTGAACGTCTCGCTGTGGCGGGAACGTGACGGGGACGTTGAGGACAGTCGCTCGTCGATTGGCTTCGGTGGCGCGATCCCAGAGGCGGGTCGCTTGCACCTCACGTCCCATCGGGACGTAGGTGTCGTACGTCCCGACTTCTCGATCCTGAAAGCCGTAGACGCCCGTTTCGCCCGGATTGACGCCGGTGGTGAGCGCCGGCCAGCAGGCGCTCGATTCGGGCGGAACGATACTCGAGATTTCGCTGGCCGTCCCTTCGTCTGCGAGGGCGGCGAAATTGGGGAATCTGTCGCGGTTGTCCTTGAGAAGACTGTACGGCACTCCGTCGATCCCGATGAACGCGACGCGCGGGTTCCCATCGCCGCGCAATCGGTCGAACAAACCCATAGCTGTCCCTAGCCCGACTGGATACAAGAAGGTTCGTCTCGAGACACTGTTTTCGAGAACGACAGACAAATTAACCGACGATCAACGGTCGACCCAGGTCAGTCACGTCAACTGGAACGCATCAGTCTCGATCGGTGTGAGACTCGTCTGGATCGAAGTTCGTCGGCACGACTGTCAGGTGCGCCATTCCGGTGCCGGGCGTCGGTCGGTCGCCGGTCAGTTGCTGTCCGTGAGTCGTGTCCTGGTTGGTTGCCATCTCGATAGGAGATACGGGGACAACCCCAATAAAATTACCCATGCTCATAATGCATGGGTTCGACCCGTCGTGATAACTCGAGGGTATCAGCCCAGATGGCATACCGACGAGCATTCAAAAAAGCCGACTGGGGAAATCGAATACCGCGTTAGCCGAAGTGCTCTTCGTACAAGTCCTGGGCGTGTTCGATCGCGTCGTGGGCGGCCTGTTTGTCCTCCCAGCCCAGCGTTTCGACTTCCTTGCCCTCCTCGAGGTTCTTGTAGGTCGCGAAGAACTCATCAATTTCGTCGCGGGTGTGCTGTGGGATGTCCTCGAGATCCTGAATGTGATCGAACCGTGGATCCTCTTCGGGGACGGCGATGACCTTGTCGTCCTGTTCGCCATCATCGTCCATCTTCATAAGCGCGACCGGACGGGCCTCGATGACACAGCCGGGGAACGTCTGATCTTCGACGAGTACGAGAACGTCGAACGGATCCTCGTCGTCGTAGTAGCTCTGCGGGATGAAGCCGTAATCGGACGGGTAGTGGACGTTCGAGTGGAGCACGCGGTCGAGGACGACGCCTGGAATATCCTTGTCGTACTCGTACTTGTTCCGTTCACCCTTGAGACACTCGACGACGGCATAGATCGTTTCCGGTGCGTTCGGTCCGGTCTCGAGGTCTTCCCAGAGATTAACCATACACGTCACGTCTGCGGTCGATCAAAAAGTACTTTCGTAATCCGCCCGGATACTCACTCGAGATCAGGTGTGTGTCAGATCCTCATTCGTAACGAAAACGGCCGCATTCGGGCGATCTACCCACCAGATCTCTTCCGTAAATCGAATAGTTGGTAACTCTTAAATATCTTGGTGACATTTGCACGACCATGTCAGAGGCACAAGCAATCACCGGCGAACAGAGCATCGCACGCGAACTCACCGCGTTTCAAACGAACATTCTCGTTATCCTCGCGAAAGAACCAATGTACGGTCTCGCCATCAAGCGCGAGCTCGAGGAGTACTACGGGACGGAAGTCAATCACGGACGGCTGTACCCCAACCTCGACGAACTCGTCGACCTCAATCTGGTCGAAAAGAGTGAACTCGACAAACGGACGAACCAGTACGAACTGACCGAGGACGGCTACGACGCCGTCCTCGACGGCATCCAGTGGACGCTCTCGAAGGTCGTCACGGGCGACGACCGTGCGGACGAGATCGCCGAGATCGTCGAGAACAGCTACTGATCGAACGACCACCGTTCTGACATCACTGAGACGGTTCAGACCGGAATTCGGGCACCGGTTTCTCTGCCGTCTCGTAGATACGCTCGAGAGAGTCATCCAGACACGCGCGCTGTTCTGCAGATGGCCAGGCGTTGCGAACGAAGTACTCCGTCCGGAACTCCTCGAGCTCGTCCCCGGACGCCGACGTGATCGGCTTGGCGTAGTGATTACCCATGAAATCGGCGAGCGCGTCGGCGGTATCGCCGTGGACGCCCCCATGTTCTTCCCTGACTGCCGCTGCGAGCGTCCGATTTTGCTCGTCGACCGTGTCCCAGTCGTCGGGATCGCCGGCACCCTCGAGAGGGATCTCGACCGCACGGGAGAGATCCTCAATCCGATCGGTGCGAATCACTCCCTCATCGGGATCGTGCCACTCCTCGGGGTGTAACACGAGCACTTCGTCGCCGTCGTCGAGTCGAACGCGATCCGTGAACTCGTACTCCGCGAGCATCATCTCCCGACGGTCGGCGTACGCCGCCTGCTCGCCCTCGTCGATGGCGTTTCGCTCGAGTCGCCGAAGGCGTTCTGCCTCGTCGATGACGTCGGCCGGGAGTTCGTCGTGGACGGCCTCGTCGAGTTCATCGGCTTCGTCGGGTACATCGGCCTCGTCGACTCCGGCAACCTCGTCACCCCCCTCGTCGTGTGGCACACCAGCAGACGCGTCGTGTTCGGTCATTCGTCTCGAGACGAGGAGCCCGAGGTAATAGAAGTCGTTGAAACGTCCCTCTGTCGAGCGGGCTGTTCAGGCGCGATCCATCGCCTCGTTCGCCAGCTCGTCGGCCCGTTCGTTCACGTCCCTGGGAACGTGCTCGAGCGTCCACTCGTCGAACGCCGAGAGCAACTCGTGAACGGTGACTCGTCGTTCCCTGAGTTCGGGATTGTTCGTGTTGTACTCTCCTCGCACCTGTTTGACGATCAATTCGGAGTCACCGCGAACGTGAATTTCGTCGTAACCGTAGTCCTGTGCAGCCTCGAGCGCAGCGATCAGCGCTTCGTACTCGGCCTGGTTGTTCGTCGCGTGACCGATCGTATCGTTTCCTTCGGCGACGATGCCCTCGCTCGTGACGATCACCCAGCCGATTCCGGCGGGCCCTGGGTTCCCGCGCGCGCCACCGTCGAAGTAGACGTGTGCTCGCCCCCCGCCGTCGCGAATAATCGCCTCGATATCGCGGGGATTCGACCCCTGTACGACGACCTTACTCTCGTAGGCAACGGCCGTTGCACCCCCACGAGACGCCCGCCAGCACTCGTGTTGGGTGTTTCCACCCTCGACCGTCACACCCGCATCCTCGAGCTGTTTGCGGGCGACATCGACGTCACATTCGATAACCGGCATATGATCCAGTTGTCGCAACAGACCGAGTAAAACCTTTGCGGTTCCGTACCGAAAACCGACCGAAGACTCGACCGAGGCGGCCGAATTCAGCGAATCCGCGTCAGACATAGAAAACGGCTACCAAAGACTTATATATACCTATGCTACTACTATAAAAGTGCGATGACACGGTCTACCCGCCAGCGGGAGCGAATGCGCGAGACGGACGAGACCGAAGATCAGGAGGGGGTACGTGCCTGTCCCGAATGTGAATCGGATAATCTCGTTAAGGACTCTGACCGGGGTGAGCTCATCTGTGAAGACTGTGGGCTCGTCGTGGAGGAAGAACAGATCGACCCCGGCCCTGAATGGCGGGCGTTCAACCACCAGGAACGGCAGAACAAGTCCCGCGTCGGTGCACCGACGACCCAGACGATGCACGACAAGGGACTGACGACGACGATCGACTGGAAGGACAAAGACGCCTACGGTCGATCCATTTCCTCGAAAAAGCGCAGTCAGATGCATCGACTGCGAAAGTGGCAAGAACGCATCCGAACCAAAGATGCCGGCGAGCGAAACCTGCAGTTCGCGCTCTCTGAGATCGATCGGATGGCATCGGCACTGGGCGTCCCACGATCCGTTCGTGAGGTCGCCTCGGTCATCTATCGACGAGCGCTCAAAGAAGACCTCATTCGTGGCCGATCGATCGAAGGGGTCGCCACGTCGGCACTGTATGCTGCCTGCCGGAAGGAAGGCATCCCGCGCAGCCTCGAAGAAATCTCCGAGGTATCCCGCGTCGAACGTAAAGAAATCGGTCGCACGTACCGGTACATCTCCCAGGAACTCGGCCTCGAGATGAAACCGGTCGACCCGAAAAAGTACGTCCCTCGATTCTGCTCCGAACTCGAACTCTCCGAGGAAGTCCAGACGAAAGCCAACGAAATCATCGAGAAAACGGCCGAAGAAGGGCTCCTCTCGGGGAAGTCACCAACCGGTTACGCTGCCGCTGCAATCTATGCAGCATCGCTACTCTGTAACGAGAAGAAGACGCAGCGAGAGGTCGCCGACGTCGCACAGGTGACCGAAGTCACGATCCGCAACCGGTACCAGGAGCAGATCGAAGCGATGGGAATCCACGGCTAACGCCGTCTCCCGTCCACCTTTTACGTACCGTCATCGTCCGGCAGCAGCTGGTGTCGTCGTCCCCAGCCCAGTTGTGCTCGATTCTGCACCAGATTGCAATCATCGCTTCCAGAATTGGCTGTCGTCGTCCCGTCTCACCGTCACTGGCACCCGATCCGCTCAGCCTGCTCGAGCAGGTCGGCCTCGTCGATCGAACTGCTCAACTCGTAAGTCAGCTCTCCACACGTCCACGTGACGAGCGTCGTCTCGTAGACGGTTTCGACGCTCGCGTCGAGTTCACCGACTGCCTCTCGGTCGGGGTCGTCCGGGTGTAAGTCGCCCTCCGACACGCTGAACCAGAGCAGATCCTCACCCACCTGATACTCTTCGTGGAAGGTCTGGACGCCCTCCCACGTGTCAGCGGCGATATTCTGTCGCTCGTACTCCTCCGGGAACGCGACTGTCGGCACGTCGAATGAGAGATAGGCTTCGGCTTCTTCCCGCGTCTCGAACTCGACGTATTCGGACTCGGGTTCTGATACAGAACCATCGTCCGTTTCTCCGGTATCGTTCTCGTCAGTATTGTTTCCATCAGGATCGTCGGATACTGGCGGGTCGAAGAGCCCATCCTCGAGGTCGGCACCGAACGTAATCGAATCGTAGTTGACGGTGATCTCCACAGCCGTACCGTCGACGTCGGCGTAGGTCTGTTCGACCTTGAGTGGGTAGCCGAACTCGTCGTCGAGCCAGATGGTCTGTTCTCGCAGGTCGGTGTCCGGATACGGACTGGTCTCGAGTGGATAGACGTACCGGGTATCTCCGAGGAGGAAGCCGACCCCCTGCTCGATGGCCTCCTCACGAGGCTCGAGGGAGACGACGTGCGTCGATCGATTCGCGACCGTGTCAGTTCCCTCGTAGGTGACGTCGTATCGTTCGAGCCGTTCCTCGAGTGGAACGTCGGAACGGTTCGATTCCAGGTCGAAGCTCGTCACGTCGCCAGTTTCGGTATCTGCCATCCAGAGCGTCGATCCGTTGCGAACGATGACGTCGTTCGTGTCCCCACCGTCGAACCCGGTTGCGGAGATGAGTTCGGAACGGGTGGCCGTTGGCGGGCGTTTCCAGACGCGTTCGTTCGTTGTGTGGGTGATGTCGGCATCGTCGAACGTAACCGTTCGCTCAGCGACGATGTTCGGTACGTCGTCAGACTCCAGTGCGTCTTCGAGTAGCGACTTCCCGTCCGGTTCTGCGTCCCCCGGGAGAATCGCCGTACACCCCGCGACGAGCGCCAGAACAGTAATCCCCACGAGCAATTTCACCGCACGACCCCTTCGCATAATTACTACCTTTTTCGCGGCCTATCCTAAGCATTTCTATCTAGGATAAAAAAGCCAGTGGCTAGTGGCGTGGATGCAGTTATGCAGGTGGTGGGTGGAATCCGTCACGACGAGAAACGGATGCGTCGAACACCAGTCGGAGAACGACGACGCGGGTCGCCGGTCAGCGAATCGTGTCGAGTCACCCGTTATCGTGAACCAGTTCGGTTGGTCGACGTGATGTCAGAGGCACGTGCGACGATTGGAGTGGATGCAGTGGAGGGCCGAACCCGGTTCCCAGTACGTCGGTGACGTCCTGCATTACTCGATAGCAACCCCCATAATATCAACACCAGTTAGCGTATTCAGCTCGAGAAAACAGCTGTCTCCCTTTAAGTCAGGCCCGAGCGTTCAGGCAGAAATCGGTGCCTCGAGTCGGTCGACACCCGCCGTCTCGAATCCCCGTGATGGTATCGATTGCACAACAGAGCAGCACCGATCCTCCCGAATGGACGCTGGACGTACTTCGAACGAAACCACGATAGCCCTCGGAAAACCAGCCCAGCGAAACACACCAAACGAGACAGTCAGCGAGTGCCGTACAGCGAGTACGTGATCGAAACGAGACCGATCAAGCGGCTCATGTTCTCCAGAAACACCGGCACAGTGTAGTGGGGGCTGGCGACCGTGTTGAGCGTGACGTTGATCAGGAACGGCCCGAGCGTCAGGAAGGCGAGCCCAATCGCCAGGTACAGCATCGGTTCGCTATCGTTTCGTCGGTAGCCTCGGTAGGCCTGAATCGCGATGACCGTCCCGACGACCGCGACGAGTAACAGGCTCAGGCCCGTCAGCAGTTCGAACATCGACGCCTGATCGAGGCGAACGACGTCGGTCATCGCATCCCCTCCCAGAGGCGAGTGAACTTGTCGGCGACGTCTTCCTCCCGCCGGGTGACCTCGAGAGAGAGCGTGCCGTCCTCGAGGGTAAGCTCGAGCCGTTCCAGGCTGGCCTCGTAGACGCTGTAGTGGTTGCCGTCCGGTGCGAGTTCTGTTTGTTCGCTGATCAATCCACACTCCCGAAGTCGCTCGAGGCGGCGATAGATCGTCGGGAGGGAGGCGTCACAGCGGTCGCTCAGGGTGCTGGCGGACATGGGTTCGACGCTCGTTTCGGTGAGGATCGCCCGTGCATACTCGTCGTCGAGAAGGGCGAGGATGTCAGAGAGCGGTGCGTCCTCACTCACGATTGATCCATCGTTCCGCCACGAGTATCAAAAGCACCCCGGTTTTTCTGGCTCAGAACATCCGCCACACTCGTGTGTCATCGACGGCGAGACGAACATTCAAAGCCATACCGCCCCTACGAACGAGGAACGACCATGCGCCTCGACGACTACATCGAGGAGCTGGAGCCGGACGAAGAAGCGAAACGGCGCCAGCTCGCGAAGGAGAAGTCCTACGCCATAACGGATCACCTCGAGGACTTCGAACGCAAGTTCGAGCGGTCGCTCTCGGGCGATACGCTCGTCGGCTCGACGGCACCATCGATCTTCGTCGGCCGCTCGAGCTATCCCAACATTCCGGTGGGTGTCCTCTCACCGGTCGGGGACGAGGACGACGCCGCCTCGTACGTCACCGACGGTGCGTGGTACCAGCAGGGATACGGCATTGGAGACGTCCTCCAGCGTCGTACCGGCTTGCTCAACTCGAGCAAGCGCGCCAACGTCGACGCGCCCGGTATCGCAAGCCGGCTCGCCCCATCAGTGCACGACGTCTGGGACGGCTTCGTCGGCGTCCAGCGGGAGGTCGCCATCTCGGATCGGCCGGTCGACCTCGAAATCGGTCTCGAGGGAACCCCGGATCTCGGACTGGATGCGGGAACCGACGTGGCGACCCCCCGTGGCCCGCGAGCGACGGCCCGCTCGGCCGACCTCCGGGAGAACCCACACGTCCCAAGGCCGGTGAAAAAGACGCTCGAGGACGACGACTGGCAGGCCCAGGGCGCGATGACCTACCTCTATCGCCGCGGATTCGACGTCTACGAGATCAACTCGATCCTCTCGGCGGGCGCGCTCGGAGAGGCCACCCAGCGCCGACTCGTCCCGACGCGGTGGTCGATCACCGCCGTCGACGACACAGTCGGGCAATTCCTTCGGGGGCGCATCAAAAACGCCCCCAGCATCGACGAGGTGCAGGTGTGGGCCAACGAGTACATGGGCAACCGCTACTGGGTGATCCTCGCTCCCGGCACCTGGGAGTACGAACTCGTCGAAATGAAAGCGCCCGGGAGCATCTGGAACCCCGACCCCGAAGGCAACATCTGGATGGGAAGCGCCGCGGAGGGCTACGAGGGTCGTTCGAGCTACGTCGAGGAAACCGCGGGCGCCTACTACGCCGCGCGAGTCGGCGTTCTCGAGCACCTCGAGTCGATCGGACGCCAGGCGAAGTGTCTGGTGTTACGCGAGGTGAGCGACGACTACTGGGCACCGGTCGGCGTCTGGCAGGTCAGAGAGAGCGTTCGAAACGCCTTCGAGGGCGAGTACGGGACGGCCGAGACGTTCCACGACGCCGTTCGAACCGTCTCCACGCAGTTGCCGGTGTCGCTGGCACGCCTCCAGCGGAAGTCCTCACTCGCAGCGGGGTTGCAGTCGAATCTGGCGGCGTTCACACGAACGGAGTGACGGTCGCTCGAGCGGCGTGTTCGGGAGTGCACGTGTGAGCGGATTCGAGTGGGTCAGCTCACGCGCCGAATACCGATGGTGTGCTAGCAGTTCATCCGTAAGCCGCTCATCCATCGATTTCTTCGTCGTCGCTGTCTGCGCGGCGGCGTGACTCGCGCTCATTTTCGTCGTCTTCGAGGGGTGATTCGTCAATCTCGAGATCCACCTCCGAATCTGCGTCGGAGTCCGTATCCGTATCGCGGTCGTGTTCGTGCGGTGGTTCCTCACCAGCACCCGTCCGCGGCTCATCGGCGTGTCTGTCGACGTCGCCTTCTCGACCCTCGTCTATAAGCCCCTCGTCGCCGCTATGGCGTTCGCGTTCGCTCGAGTCCGTGTCGCCGAGGAGCGAATCATCGTCGTCGCCCATTATGCCGCTATCGTCGTCACCGATGAGGTCGTCATCGTCGTCACCCATTATGTCGCTATCGTCGTCGCCAACGAGGTCGTCATCATCGTCGCCCAGGAGACTGTCATCGCCATCGTCGTCTCCCATCATGCTGCTATCGTCGTCACCGATGAGGTCGTCATCGTCGTCTCCCATCATGCTGCTATCGTCGTCACCGATGAGGTCGTCATCGTCGTCACCGATGAGGTCGTCATCGCCGCCGAGGATTCCATCATCCTCTTCCTCCGGCATGTCGCCGGTTGCCGTGTCATGCTCGTGCCCGCGAGTCGCCATATCGCTCGCCGATCCTTCACCCAGTACGTCCGTGTCGTCGGTTCCCTCCGTCGCCGATTGTCTGTCGCTCGTCCCCATCTCGCTCTGTGAGTGGCTACCGAGGTGAACGACGTCGTCGGTAATGCTATCGACGTCCGATTCCCTGAGCGTTATCGTATCACCGCTGGGCGACCCCCAGCCGAGCGCCGCTTTGATACTGTCGGCGATTCCCGGATCCGGTTCGACGTGTGCGATGCCCTGATCGACGTCCGTGATCATACCGATGTCCTCGCCGTTTTCGTTGTGTACGCGCTTGCCAACGTCTTTGGCCGTAAATTGTGGGCACATAGTACCCCACTCAATGTGAGGGATATGCATGCAAGTAGGGCCTGCACTCGCGCGTGTCCTGATTGACGTTCCGAGTAGTCTCGGATTATTTCGCGAACCGATTCCGTATTGGAAATCACTCGAGTGGATCACCGCCTTGCAGGCGGCTCACGAGAAAGCGCTACGATGCTGCAATCCCGAAGCAACAATCGATGCCTGAACACTCGACACACTGGGGTATATCCTCATTCGAACCCGGGAATTGATTCGATATCCAACGGTGCCCGTTCATGGCGAGTACCAACCGGAAAACCTCATCGTCGGGATGGGTTGCGTGACGAACGTTTTCGAGAGAGAGTACGCCGCTCGAGAACCGTCGATCCATTGGTTGAGGAGAAACAATCCAACCGACAGCGTGCACTGACAGCAGTACCGCCTGCTCAGGAGGAAAAGAACCGTCGAATGCGACCAACGATGCCACCAGTGGACGCATCTCCGCTGTCGTCGCTGATCTCCTCGCCCGAGTCGGTTCGAGTTCCGGAACCGGCTCGAGCGACAGCATTCGGTTCCGTCGAATCGTCGGCGTCTCGGTCGTCGGTCGTGTCGAGTGTTCCGGCGAGTGGGCCGGCGTCGGAGCCACGGTCGGCAGCGGTAGTGGTTGACCCCGATTGGGAGCCCTCGAGGTCGTCGAGGGAGAGCTCGATTTCGTCGATGTCGGGCGTGGCTTCTCGACCATCGGCCGCCTCGGCAGCCCGGACGTCTGCCCCCGTGACCGATCCGCGATCGATCCGATCTGCGAGTCCGGCGTCTGACTCCGACCCGTCTTCGTCTGGTAGTGTCGGTTCCGATGGTGGTTCCAGCTCTCCGTTGGCGTTCCCAGCGTCGATTCGGGACTCGTCATCGGTTGTCGGCTCGTCCTCGTCAGCGGATGGCGATCCAGACGCCGACCCAGCCATCGACTCCGAACTAACAGAACCGGATGGATCGGCAGCTGAGTCCATCTCCACTGACTGTGTATCCGATGCTGCCTCGCCGTCGATACTGCTCGAGTCCTCGGTCGGTTCGTCGACGACCGTCTCAGCATCGGTCGCTGGATCACCGGCAGTGTCGTCAACAGGTGTACCGTCGTTCGTCTCGCCACTTGAGTCGGTGTCCTCGTGGGTCGACTCGTGTGTCGTCGGTTCCGCTACTGACGTTCGTGACACGGCCGGTGACGGGTCGCCGTTATCGGTATCGTCCAACGAGGCGAGAATGTCGTCGACGCTCTTCTTCGAAACCACTCGTTTCGGCCCACCTCCAGGACTATTTTGAGGAGTCTCTTCTGAACCCTCGTGTGGCTCGTCCCCCGCCGACTCGCGTTCCCCCCTCGACTCCGAACCGTGTTCGCTCATGGTAGGCGTGTGTTACTCGAGCCACCATAAGGTTTCTCCGAGGGAGTTGAGAAATTATCGCACGAACGTACTCGCTACAGGTCGGTTCGTCCGTCGGCCGCTGTCACCTGTGGATCCGACAGAACGACGTTGACCACGGCGCCGAGCAGAATCAAGATGCCAGCGAAGTACAGCCAGGTGACGAACAGGAGGATGGCTCCGATCGCTCCGTACGCCTGATACTGTCCTGCGTTCGCGGCATAGAGCTGGAAGCCGCCCTGGAGAATTACCCAGCCGATAGCGGCGAAAATCGCGCCCGGAAGCGCCTCACCCAGCGGCACGTCGATCGGTGGCAAGACGTAGTACATGGGAACGAAAACGAGTACGAGGCCAACGAGGAGGGCCAGCCAGCCCAGCATGCCCGCGAACGGAACGAAATCCGGGACGAGGCCGATGATGGCACCGAGGACGATCATGAGCACGAGCGCCAGGGCACCGACCAGAATCACGGTTATCCCCTCGATGACCTGCTCGAGGAAGGAATCCTCGACGGGGGTGTCGTAGACCTCGTCGAAGGCGAGACTGAGTCCCCGGAAGACCTTCAGTGCACCCCAGGTCGATACCGCGAGGGCGACGACGGTCGCTTCTGCACGACCCGATTCGGTCGTCAGAATCTCGAGTACCAGATCTTCGCCGGCATCCGGCAGAAAGTCACCGGCGAGGACGATGAGGCGTTCGGCAATCGCTTCACCACCGAGAAACGAGCCGACGACGATCGCAAGGAGAACGAGTGGAATGAGCGAGACGAACGCGAAGTAGGCGAAGCCTGCTGCGAGAAACGTAATTTCGCGGTCGGAGGCCGTTCTGGCGACTGCAGTGAGCACTTCACGTACGCCTCGATCCGAGTGGCTGGCCATACGCCTGGCTTCAACGTCCGCTACTAAGAGTATTCGAAGTGTTCACCCGTGCCGGCAAACGCACCCGTTCGTTCACCGCACCGTACAGAAGTTATGGGTGGCGAACACGCGACCCTCGTCGGTGATGTAGACGCCGACGCCGCCGCGATCCAGTCCACCGGCTTCGATGACGGCCTCCTGTTCGCCGAGAATCGCCTCACGGTGCTCTGGCGAATTCATCCACTGGTCGACGAGCCCTTCTGCGAGTTCCTCGGCGGTGTGGTACTCGACTCGCTCGCCGTCGTAGGATCGTTCTACGGGCTCCCCGACGCTCGTGCGGGCGATGTTCTCGCTGTAGACCCGGCAGTAGTCGGCGACGGCGTTGAATCGATCGTGCGGCGTGTCTCCGTCGGGGTTGACGTGGGCGAACTCTCGCTCGTGCATGTCCTGACTGTGGGCGCGTGAGACGGACGCAATCGTCCCGTCGAACCCGATCGGTTCGAGTCCGTGTTCGGCCCGCCGTTCGTTGACTAGCTCGTGAACCCGGTCTTCGACGGCGATGGAGGAGACCGTCTCGACATCGGTCTCGTAGCGGGTCTCGCCAGGATCGTTCGGATCGATGAGCTCCGGATTGCGGTCATCGATCGCCGGCGGGTCGACCGTGGAGCTACCCAGTTCGTCCTCGACGTAGGTGAGCGCCTGTGGCGCGACGAAAATGCCCGCGAGAACGAGCGCAGAGATGAGACCAATGGCAACCAGTAATGATCCAACACCCGAACTCCCTCGAGAAGCGGGACGTCCGATAGTGAAGGACGACTTCGATCCGCTCGACGGATCGGTTCGACGATCACGGGTCATACGAGTACTCCGTCACAGCCCATGATAAGTCAGTCGACTGGCAGACGTGTCCGTGCCCGGTCACTCTGGCGCTGTCGTCCCGAAGAGGGTCTCGTGAAACGCGATGACGAGTCCCGGCACGACGACCGCAAACAGGTGTTCTTCGATCGGGATACCGCCCACGTCGTACCCCGTTCGAAGGGTGATGTCGAAGATCCCGACCTCGAGGGTGTACCAGTCCCAGACGTAGGCGATCGGGTACAGCGTGAGAATCGTGACGGCTGCCCGTCTGAGCGCACCTGCCCGACGGAGGAGGAGAAACGCGATCGCCCCCCAGAAGAGTTCGGTGGCGAGATACGTGTAACGACCGAACACCGTTATGTCTCGAGCCATACCCCGTCAAATCACGCCGCCGGGCAAAAAGTATCGCCCCGGTACTGATGACCGACGGTCAGCCACGATGGGTCGGTTGCGAGTGTCAGGGCTCGATCGTTCGCACGGTGAGAACCGGGGCCCGCACGTTGGGCACCACTCGCTGAGAGACGCTGCCGACGACGAAGCGATCGAGTCGTGATTTGCTCTCCGTTCCGATCACGAGGAGGTCGATCGCTTCGTCACCGGCGTGCTCGAGGATCGTCTCGTGTGCCGACCCCTCTGTGATCGTTCGCTTGGCCTCGATCCCACGGGCGTTAGCCCGCTCGAGGACATCGGTCGTGGCCCGCTCACCGTGTTCCCTGAACGCCGACTGCAGTTCCGGCACGTCGGGACTCGCGGCAACCACGTACAACACGTGGAGAGTGGCATCGCAGGACTCGGCGAGCGAAAGTGCGTGGTTCGTCGCCGCCACCGATCCTGGCCAGCCGTCCGTCGCGAGCAGGATCTCGTCGAGTTGCCACCGTTCGTCGGCCGACGTCGCTTCGGGGCCGATCGTCAACACCGGTTGTCGGGCGTCGCGTATTACCTCGAGGGCGACGCTCCCGAGGAGTACTTGTCTGAACCCGGTACGGCCGTGGGTACCGACGACGATCGCGTCCACCTCGTACTCGTCGGCGTGAGCCAGAATTTCGTTCGCGGGTCGGCCAGTTCGAACGGCCCACTCAGCCTCACAGCCTGCCTCAGTCGCTTCGGCGACGACGTCCTCGACGTCGGCTGTCCGTTGTGCCCGCCGCGTTTCGACGTCATCCCGTCCGTCCTGTACGACCGCGAGGACGTGTACCCGTGCCTCGAGCGTGCTGGCGAGTTCGATGCCTGCCGTCGCTGCCGTCGCTGATACGTCGCTGCCGTCGATCGCGATGAGGACGTCCTCGTACATACCTATCTGTACGACGACCACGTTATTGGATCTGTCCAGATGTAACATCCCGTGCATTTCAGTGGGGAAGCCGCATCTGCACGAGTCATGACGTGCTGACTCTCCGACGTACAGTTGGTTCTTTACTATGAGGGAGTGTCCATAACCCTCGAGTAAGACGCCGGTCGCTCGGGGCGTATGTCGGATCAGTGCAGCGACCGATTCACGTCGACCAGCGGCCAGACTCGACAAACTACCGAATACCGATGATCGATGGATTCGTCGTCCCCGACCTGCTCGTCCGAGTACTCGTAGCTATCGCCACGGGTGGATTGATCGGACTCGAGCGGGAACGCCAGCCGGCACGGAAGTACGCCGGGCTGCGGACGCTGGCGTTGCTCTGTGGTGCTGGCCCGATCGTCGTCCACATCGGTATCCACGAGGGAACCCCAATCTTCATCGTGCTCTATCTCGCCCTGGCGGGCGTGATCGCCATCAGCATCGCGTTCATCCGCTTCTCACTCACCGAAGCTGACGTCGGGCTCACAACGTCGGTAACAGTCTTTCTCGTGGCCTGCCTCGGCGTGATCGTCGGCTACGGGCAGTTTTTCGAATCGACCTCGATCGCGATCGTGCTCGTCGTTCTACTGACCGAGAAAGAACGACTTCACCGATACGTGACGGGTGTCTCCGACCAGGAACTGCGCGATTCGCTGACGCTCGGTGCCGTGGTCTTCATCCTCTACCCGATCGCTCCAGCGGAACCGATCGATCCCTACGGCGTCCTGTCGCCTCGAGCTGTCCTGCTGTTCGCCATCTTCGTGTTACTCATCGAATTCACGTCGTACATTCTGATGCACCAGCTCGGCGGCTCCAGAGGCGTCGCGGTCACCGGCGCGCTCGCAGGCGGTGCAAACTCGTTTGCAACTGCAGGCGTTCTCGCTCGGATCACGACACAGTCACCCGACGCCCGCGATACGGCCTCGGCCGCGTTACTGCTGGCGTCCACGTCCATGATCGTCCGAAACGTCGCCATCGCCGTCTTCCTCGCGGTCGGACTGCTCTGGTCGCTCTGGATACCGGCCGCCGTGATGATTGTGCTGTCGCTGTTGCTCGCCACCCTTGTGTGGCGTACCGGCGACCGCTACGAGCAGTTCGACCTCGATCTCGACTCGCCGCTGTCGGTGACGGCCGCCGCGAAATTCTCGCTGGCGTACGCCCTGATCCTGCTCGGGTCGGTGTTCGCCCAGACGCTCTTCGGTGACCTCGGCCTGTACGCGACGGCGTTCACCGGGGGTCTCGTGTCATCAGCCGCCGTCTCGGTGACGGCGGCGACGGTGTACACCGAGGGGAGCGTTGGCGTCGAGCAGGCCGCCGCGATGGTCATCCTGGGCATCGCCGCGAGCCTGACGGCCAAGATCGTCCTGATCGAACTCATCAGCGGGCGAATGCGGACGAAAGCGGTGCTGCCGATGGCCCTGGTCGGCCTGGTTGGCATCCTCGTCTTCGTGCTTACGTGAGCGGTCGGGAGCCAGTGTGGCGCACTCGAGTGGGAGAAACGAACCGCCAAACGGACGCATCGGTTACTCGTCGGCCGACTCCGACACGCTCCCAGCGGCGGTCGAGATCCGGGGCTCGGCACCGACCTGAGGCACTCCGTGGTCGTCGACCACGATCATCGTCGCTGTACCAACGGAGATGTTCCCAGCTTCGACGTCGTGCCCGCGCTCCTCGAGCTCCTCGATCACGTCTCTTGGAAACGCCGACTCCATCTGGAGGATGTTACCAACGTCGTAGGGATACTGTGTGGACGGGAACGCAGTACTCACGAATCGCGGACGGGACACCGCTTCCTGTGCGTTCAGTCCGAACTCGACGACGTTCAGAAACTGCTGGGTCTGTCCTTGCGGTTGGGTATCCACGCCGGTGTTTCCACCCAGAATGTAGGGATGACCGTCCCGGAGAGCCATGTAGGGATTGGACGTGTGGCGCACCTTGTACCCGGGCGTCAGCAGGTTGGGGTCGTCGTCCTCGAGTGCGAGCATTCGCATGCGGTTGTTAATGTGGATTCCCGTCTCACCGATGACGAGAAACTGCGCGCCCAGACTGGTCGTTACGGCGGCGGCGTTCCCGTCGCTATCGACGACGTGGAAGGTTGTCGTGTGGTCGAACTCGCTGCGTTCGTCGAGGTCGTCGAGTGCGACGGATGTATCGGACAGTCCGGAATCGATCGGCCACTCCATCGCCCGTTCCATATCGATTCGATCGGCCTGGATCCGTCCGTAGTCGTCGTCCAGTAACTGGTCGACGGGAACGTCGACACGATCGGGGTCGCCGACGTGCTGGTATCGGTCGGCAAACGCGAGCTTTATTGCCTCCACCTGGACGTGCACGGCATCGGGATCGTCCGGCTTCACTTCGGCGAGGTCGTACTCCTTCAGGACGTTCAGCGCCAGTAACTGTGTGATCCCCTGACTGTTCGGCGGGTTCTGGTACACGTCAACGCCGTCGTTGTACTCGAGCGAAATCGGATCGACGATTTCGGCCTCGAACTCGTGGAAATCTGATCGCGTGAGATACCCGTCGTGCTCGTCGGAGTAGGCCACGATCGCTTCGGCGATCGGCCCCCGGTAGAAGTGGTCTCTCGCGGCCTGGATCGCCTCGCGTCGCCCCTCCTGGCGATGGTCGGCGTACACATCCGCGAGGGTCTCGAACGTGTCCGCCATCTCGTGCTGATAGACCGTCTCACCTTCCTCGAGGAGGTCGCCGTCCGGCTTGTAGATGCTCGCCGACGCCGGCCGATCCTCGATCAGGTCGGCCCGTCGCTCGAGCCAGCGTTCCATTTCCGGGCTGACGGGATACCCGTCTCTGGCGAAGGCGATTGCTGGAGCCAGCACATCCTCGAGTTCCAGAACACCGTAGCGGTCGAGCCATCGCATCCACCCGTCCCAGGCACCGGGGACGATCGACTGGTGTATGCCAGCGGTATCGGCCCGGGTTTCGAAATCGTCGGGTGTAGCCTTGGAACCGACAGGGCCGACGCCATCGACGCTGGTAACCTCGTTCGATTCCGCATCGTAGTACAGCGCCCAGGTTCCGCCACCCAATGCGGAGGAGAACCAGGGTTCGACGACGCTCAGGGTGCAGGCGACCGCGACGGCGGCATCGGCGGCCGTCCCACCCTCGTCGAGTAGCTCGAGGCCCGCTTCGGTTGCGAGGTGATGTTGTGAGACGACTGCCACGGAATTGGCGTCTCCAGAGGAGGCATCGTTCCCTCTCGATCTCGAGTCAGTATCACGGCCGACAACGCTCGTGACGCCAATCCCCCCGCTTCCAGCCAGGAAGTCACGTCGGTGGAGATTCGGAGTCATGCGAACCGCCTACCAGCAGCGAGGGTATAATGCTGCGGGGGTAAGTGTGTCCGACACCTTCTGCGAACAACTCGAGGACGGGAACGGACTACTCTTCGGTCGCCGCATCCGGTTGGGGGCCGCCACCGGTCTGGGCCTCCTCGGCATCGCCCCAGCCGCCCGCGTCGACGACCTCGAACAGTTTGCGCCAGTTCTCGTCGTCTTCGCTCTCCGGGAGCTGATCGCGGAGTTGCCTGAAATCCGAGGGCGGAACCAGCGTTTCCACGAGGTCGATGACGACGCGGGCGTGATAGGCCGCCTCGGGTTTGTCGACGCCCTCACCTTCAATCTCGGTAACTCGATCGAGGAACTCGTTCCAGTCGAATCGCTGGCCGTGGTCGTGGACGGCTCCAGTCATGTACCACTTGATCTCCATCGGGAGCGAGGCGGCGAAGTCGTTAGCGTTCCCTTCAGGAATTCGCTCACCCAGCGTCATGAGCGTCGCCCGAATCGCCCGAAGCGTTCGGCCGGTGTCCGGAAACTCGAGTCGGTGCTGGATCGTGCCCGTGAACTCGTCGAAGTCCATAGCGGACATTCGTTCGGGAGACAGCACCGTCAATACGGATGGCAGGTTGTGCAAGGTGGGGTGGGCATTCGTGGTGCGCTCGACGGGAGAGGATGTCGCTCGAGGATGGGTACCGTCATCGGATCGAGTCCGCTTCCGCTCCCAGCGCAGCGGAAGCCGTCGTCCTGGCGAGCAATCCCTCGGGATCAATCGTCACGGTTGCTCCCATCTCTGCCAGGGTGGCTTCGTGGCCGCCACTCGTGACGGCAACAACTCGAGCGTCGGGGTCGACTCGACGAGCAGCAACCACAGCATACGGGGTTGTCTCAGCATCGGTCGCAACGACGATAGCAGCCTGTTCCGCGTCGGTGACTCGTTCGAGAACCGCGTCGTCCGCTGGGGTTGCGACGTGTACCTCGATACCGGTGGCCTCGAGTTTTCGTGCCCAGTCTTCATCAGGTGTCACTACCGTGACCGACGCCTGGTCTATGAGGGGATCCACCACACGCTCGCCAATCTCGGCGTGTGCGAGCAACAGGACACGCTCGCTGCCCTTCACCTGATTTGTGCGAGTCCCCCGTGCCCGGGTACCGGCGCGCCTGAGCCGTGACTCGAGCGCCGGGCCGAATAACGACCCGGCGACAGCGATGATACTCACCGGCCCGAGCAGGATCAGCGTGATGGCAAACAGCCGTCCCGTCTCTGTCGTCGCGTGCACGTCGCCGTATCCGACGGTACTCGCCGTGACGAGGGTGAAGTACAATCCATCGAGGAGGGTTTCCACCCCTTGCAGGTCGGTTCGGAGGACGTAGGCACCCACCGTTCCGTAAACGACGACCCCACCGATTGCGAGCAGCGCGCCGATTTGCGTTGGTGTAAGAGAGAGCGATCGTGTGTACTCACGTCGCTGCTGGCGAAAGAGCACGACGATAGCGATCGTCGAGAGGACGACCAGCGGAATCGAGACGGGACGGGTCTGAGCGATGCCGTGTGCCCCCGAGAGCAGAATTAGAAAGAGGGCAACGATGTAGGCAATTCGATAGCCGTGGCGCATCCCCCAGGCAGCTATCAGGAGGACGAATCCGACGAGCACGGCACTGAAACCTGTGGCAGTCTGGAGCGATCCAAGGTACCCCTCACCGGCGAAGAACGGTTCGGTTACCATCGCCGCGAGCCCTGTGGCGATCGAGACGACGGCGATGATGACGACGATCAGAACTGCGAGGTGATCGTCCTGTCTCCAGTGGGTGACGAAGCGAGTCATGATCGTTCGTCCACATCTGAAGGCGTAAAGAATGGGCACCGGTCGATCCCGATTTCGTTCCCGCCCCGTCACAGTTCCGAAACCCTGGGAATGAGCACAACTATAACGATTGTTCGCGTCCTCGTTTCAGGTGGCGGAGACACACCTGACGTCACGGCACCGATCGCACTGCCCCTCGAGTACCCGACACACCACACATACCATGGACATTACTGACATCATTTCGGAGGATTACATCGAATTCACCCCGGACACACCTGTCTCGAAACTCATCGGGACGTTCGAAGAGACGGGGGTCAGAGGGGTCGTCGTCCACGGGGATCACTACGAAGGAATCGTTACCCGCAGACAGCTCGCGACTTCTCACCGCCAGCCAGGGGAAAAACTCGGCTCGCTCGTCTGGCATGTTCCCCGGTTGGCACCCGACGAGGACATCCGTAAGGTCGCACAGCTCATAATCGACAGCGATTCACAGTTGCTGCCGGTCTTCGAGGGCCAGGAGCTACTCGGCGTCGTCACCGTCGATGCGATCCTGCGGAAAGTCGAGCCGTTCCTCGATGCCGCGACAGTAGCCGAGGCACACTCCCCGGATCTCGTCTCGCTCGACCCGGACGCCCGCCTGGGGAAGGCCCTCAACGTCTTCCGGGAACACCGAATCACCCACCTGCCGGTCGTCGAGGACGACACCGCCGTCGGTGTCCTTAGTCTGTACGACGTCACCGAGCTCACGGTTCGTGCCGAGATGAAGAGCCAGGGAGGGGACGCCAGCGGAACCGATCCCTTCGGCGGGAAGATCTCATCCAGCGCTGCTCGCACCCGAGGCGGAGGCTACGGCGCTCGAGAGGGCGAACGCAGCCGGATGCTCGACCTCCCGGTTCGGGACGTCATGGCCTCGCCAGTGCGAACGATCGCTCCGGGTGAAACCCTCGATGTTGCCGTCGCCGAGATGTTCGACGGCGACGCCTCGTCGCTGGTCGTCACCGAGAACGGCTCACCCCACGGCATCGTCACGAAAACCGACGTTCTCGACTCGCTCACGTGGGAGGCGGGCGGGAATCGCGGCGTCCAGATCTACGGTACCGACCTCATCGACGACGTGAGCTACGACCGGATCGTCGCCATGATCGAGAAGTTCGACGACCGAGATCACGGGATGAACGTGCTGGACGCGAAAGTGCACCTCCACGAACACGACGAAACCCGTCGCGGCGTCCCGCTGTTGCTCGCTCGCATCCGTCTCTACACTGACAGCGGTCTCTACATCGCCTCCGGTGAAGGATACGGCGCGAGCCAGGCGATCAACGAGGCCCGCGATACGCTCGAGCGTCAGATAAGGGACAAGAAGACCTACGGCCGAACGAAGAAGCCACCGGCCCCGGAGTTCTGGGAGAAACGCTTCGGCTGGCTCCTCGAGGCGTGATCGCTATCGAGGCGGCGAGTGCGAATGCTGCGCGCTCGTCCGTCTCGCAACATTCGAGCGCACCGCTCGCTCTCTGAAGAGATCGCTGTGTTATAGGATTCACAGGCGAGAAAACCCACGACTGTAGTCGTGGGATGAATCGCCGTCATCATCCGTTCAAACGCTGAAATCCCAAGGCTTAGGTGCCCCGTTGGCGCATGTCCGTCAGTCAACCCGTCGGTTTCCCCGCCGGGTCTTGACACCCCACAAACTGGCAGTTGATTCGGTGTTTGCCCCATCAAAAAGTAAGCCCGTAGGATGCAGACCGACAGAAAACAACCAAGTAACTCCGAGTCCCGTGCGGGATGGGAGTAACGGCGGCGTGGCACCGTCACGAGTTTGTCGGACTCGAAACCGTAAATCTCCCAACGAACCGCCCGTTGGTGGGCGTGGGAAGCCTACGACTTCAGTCGTGAGAGGATGTCACCTGACGACCGTGACCGGGACGGTTGCCCGTTCGACGATCGATTTGGCGACGCTCCCGAGCATGAGGTCGGTACGCTCCGATCGACCACGATGGCCAACGAAGATTGTGTCGGCGTCGACGTCTTCTGCGTAGTCGGTGACCGCCGTCACAGGGTCGCCGTATAGCAACACCGTCTCGATCGATATCGCTTCGTCGTCGGCGAGTGCTTCGATATCTTCGAGCAGGGCGAGTCCACGTTCTTCGGTGGCTTCGATGTTTTCGATGACCAGACGTCGTCCGGCATCGGCGAACCCAGTGATCGGTTCGGTACCGCCCTCCTCGAAAACTTCCGGGTCGATGGCGTGGACGGCCGTGATCGAGGCGTCCATCGCGTCTGCAATCTCGGCAGCGTACGTGAGCGCGTTTCTGGCCGCGTTGGAGCCGTCGACAGCCACGAGGAACTTCATGGGTGTACAGAAGACCCGAAGTGAGTTAAAGATCGCACACACCTTCGTACGCGTTACACCTAACTACGCGTCGAGACACCTGCTGGTCGATAGTAACAGTATGGAAACATAAACCGATGGGGCTAAATTGATCGTGTTCCTTTTTAATGGCAAATGGCCACACTGGATACCATCTTCACTCTTCTCAGCGACGAACGACGTCGATACGCCCTCTATTATTTACATGAACAAGACGGCCCGGTCGCTGTCGAAGAGCTGGTCACTGTAATCGCCGACTGGGAAGAGAATCCACCCGCGTCGGAACTTTCGTGGGACGAATTCGACAATATTGCAATCGATCTGAAGCACACTCACCTCCCAAAAACCGACGAAGTGGAATTTATCCAGTACTGCCCGGAAGACGAGGTCGTACAGGTACAGGGGGTACCGCCGAAGTTCGAAGCGTTCGTGACGATCGCCCGATTGCTCGAGCAACCCGAAGATAGCTAATTCACGGTGAAACGCGTGGGAAACCACGTCCCACCGAGTGTCTCATCGATCGACCCATCTCTCGAGACGATCAGTTACGTCGTCGGTGAGGTCAGTGAGGTAGGGGAGCCCCCAGATAGCGACCACGACGGCGCCGATCGTGTTGAACACGAGATCCGTCATCGTATCGTCCAGGCCGTGCTGGGCCAGGGGCATCTCGAGGCCGGTGGCGTCGGCGACGAGGTCGAACCCGAACTCGCCGATCTCCCAAAACACGCCGAACGCCAGGACGAAGACGACGACGAACCCGGGTACCAGTTCCGCCGGGACGTGGATCTCGTCACGGTGTTCGTCGAGGACGCGAATCGCGATGTACCCCAGGCCACCGACGAGCGTCGCCGATAGCGGGTGCGTGATGTTGTGCCACCAGAACGACCGGTCGTAGATGTAAAACGAACCGATGGCGTGCATGAAGACGACCAGCGTGATCCAGAGGGTGAGCCCTGCGTCGAACGGGAGGTCGTATCGCCGACGGAGTATCGTGGGCACGAACGTAATCGCGAGCATCCCGGCGGCGTTCGATATCGCGCCGACATCGAGAACGAAGACCCCGTAGATGAGCATGGCGGCCATACCGAGACGAAGCGTCTGTATCAGGCCAACCTGTACGCGTTCGGAGAGCGGAAGCCGTTCTTCGAGCGGCGGGTGGCCGTCTATGTCAGCCTTGATCGCGAACGCGTCCTCCTCGACCCCGTCGACCGGTGCCGAGACGAGTTCTTCGCCTGGAAACCCTCGATAGTACAGGTCGAAACACACGCCGGCGACAATCCCGGCCGCGGTCGCCGTAATCAACAGCCACATCAGTTCCGTGTTCCCCGTGAGGACGGCTGTCCCCGCCACGAGATCTTGCACCCAGGTCAGTATCGTCCAGACGGCGGCGATCCCAGAAGCGATCATCGTGACGAACGCGATGGCGAGCCACCGCTCGAGTCGAACGTCCGTGAGCGCATGTACCTCGAGCGTCAGCGCGAGCGCGAGAATCGACGCTCCGGCGTACAGAACCACCTGGCGACTCCAGAGATCGGGCGCGAACACGGCCGCGAGCAATGGTGCAACGGCGACCACCGTCACTTCCCAGGGAAGGGCTGCTCGTTTCGACCCGAGAACGATAGCCGGGATGAGCGCGACCGTGATGACGGTTGCGGCGAACAGGGTTTCGTGGACGAGACGGTCGAGGATCGCAACAGCACCGATCACGATCACGATAGCGATCGCGAACCATGAGAGATAGGCGTTCGATTTTTCGCCGTGAAACGCTCGAGTTGGTGTTCGTGACATCACTTGACAACGGGTTCGTGCAAATCGACGGGCGGTGCCGACCGATGATACGCTCGTACTGTTCCTCCCCGGTAAAGACCGAGGCTTGCAGAGTTCGGGTTGTGAACTGGTCGCGCGACGGGTACCGAGAACTACTGCTACTTGGTGATCACTTGCGCGATCACGCGAGACTCCTTTAGGACTCGCGATCCAAGGCGGTTTATCCGACGATGATGGCCACGACACACGCGTTTGCCGCCCTCGCTGTCGCCGCGGTCGTTGCGACCGTCTTTCCAGAGTTCGCGTTCGTAGTGGCTGCCGCAGCGATCGCCGGAGGCGTGTTTCCCGACATCGACCTTTACGCGGGACACCGGCGAACCCTCCACTTCCCGGTCTACTACTGGGTTCTCGGAGTCGTGAGTGTCGTCGTTGCGATCCTCGTCACAACTCCGACGACAGTTGGGCTCTCTGTCTTCGTTCTCGCTGCGGGCATCCACTCTACTATGGACATCTTCGGCGGCGGTCTCGAGCTCAAACCCTGGGAAGGGACGTCCGATCGGGCGGTCTACAGCCACTACCACGACCGGTGGCTCGAGCCCCGGCGCTGGATCCGGTACGACGGTGCACCGGAGGATCTGCTGCTGTCGTGCCTGCTCGTCCTCCCGGCGGTGGTGATTTTCGACGACCTGATCGAAACGGTCGTGCTGGGACTGCTTGCGGTCTCGATCGGGTATGTACTCATCCGGAAACCGCTGGTCGTCGTCGCCGAGTGGATACTCGAGCGAATCCCAGAGCAGGTATTTGACGCCATCCCGGATCAGTTGCTCCCGATCGACGAGGCCGACATCGAACGTATCCGCGACTAGTGGAAACGGAGAGTGAAACCAAGAACGCTGAACCGCGTCGGGCCGATGTCACTAAACCAACCGAACGCGGTCAAGTTTTGAACCGCCCAGCGCGGTGATCGCCTCGAGGGTTAGGGCCGTTGCCGGTAAATCAGGTTCCGCTGGACTTCGTTCGCCCCCTCGTAGATCACCGGCACTCGAGCGTCGCGGTAGAGACGGGCGATCCGCCGATCGTGCAGGACGGAACGACCCCCGTGGAATTGCATCCCCTGTTCAGTGATCGAAACAGCAGCCTCCGTCGCTTTTGTTTTCGTCAGTGCGGCCCAGTAGCCGGGGTGATCGTCAGCTTGCACCTTCTCACAGGCCCGCCAGGTGAGCGCACGGGAGCTTTCGAACGCCACGAGCATGTCTGCGAGCCCGTGCTGAACGGCCTGGAACTCGTTGATGGTACGACCGAACTCTTCGCGCTCGTGCGTGAACGACCAGGCTTCCTCGATAGCGGCGGCGGCGATTCCCAGTCCGTGACCCGCAACGATGACTCGGCCGTGGTTGAAGAAATCCGCGAGCATCATGAACCCCGCTCCCTCGTGGCCGATGAGGTTCTCCTCGGGTATGCGGCAGTTGTCGAACGTAATGTGTGCCTGTTTCGAGGCCCGCATCGCCATCTTTTCGGGGATGTGTTCGGCCACGTAGCCGTCGGTATCGGTCGGGACGATGAACATCGAGTGATTCCCGTAGCGGTTGTCCTCGTCGTCACCGGTACGCGCGTACACCGTCACCCAGTCGGCTTCGACTCCGTTCCCGATCCAATACTTCTCGCCGTCGAGCACCCACTCGTCACCGTCTTTTTCCGCCCTCGTCTGCATCCCGGCGAGGTCGCTGCCCGTCTCGGGTTCCGAGACGGCCAGTCCGGATATCTGGTCGCCCTGTGCCACCGGCTTCACGTACTCCTCACACTGTTGCTCACTGCCGAATTCGTAGGTGATTTCACATCCGAAACTCGCCAACTGTAGCGTAAGCGCGATTCCCGCGTCGGCCCGGTAGAACTCCTCGGTAATCGCCAGCAACTGAGCTAGGTCGAGCCCGCGTCCACCCCACTCCTCAGGGATATCCTGTGCGACCAGATTCGCCTCCTGGCCCGCTTCGAGGATCTCCGTCGGGTACTCGCCGGATTCGAAGTACTCCTCAGCGTTTGGTTCGATGTGCTCGGCTGCAAAGTCTCGAGCCTCAGCTTTGACGTCGCGGGCGTGTTCGGGGACGAGGCTCGCATCGAGGATGTCCATATCCGATTGTCGGTTCCAAGCGGGAAGTGCGTATTGGCGAGTACGGTGAACGTAACGAGAAGACTGCAATCCGGTTGTCGGGTAGTCTCCCACCTCACCTCTCGCAGGTGAGTATCGTTTCCGCTCTCGACATTCGTTTCTGCCCTCACAGCGGTCAGATCGTCGTCCAGATGATCCGAGACGGGAAATCCGCACGTGGCGGTTTCGAAAGACGAGAAAACCGTTCGTTGCGGTTTCCGAAGCTCGCATCCGGCACCCGGGTGGAATTACCAGCCTCGAGGCCCCCGAATCTGCTCGAGCACCGAACGGTCGTATGTGACCCGTTCCAGGCCGACCTCGCGGGCGTGGTCGACCACCGCATCGTACTCCGCGCGAGTGATCGGTCGGTCTATGTCCTGGTAGAACGGTTCGGTCTTGGCTTTGTAGTACGGCTGGTACTGCGCCATCACGTTCACGAACGTATCCGCGGAAACCTCCTCGGCGACGAACGTCAGCACGTCCTTGGCGCTTTCGACGTGGTTCGGCATCACCAGATGGCGAATGAGCAACCCACCCGTCGCGAGACCGGTGTCATCGAGTCTCAGATCGCCGACCTGTCGGTGCATCTCACGTAACGAGTCACGAACGTTCTCCCAGTAGTTGGGTGCCTTCGAGTATTTGGCTGCCGCAGCGTCGTCCGCCCACTTGACGTCCGGCATGTACACGTCAACGATACCCTCGAGTCGCTCGAGAATTTCCGCGCGCTCGTACCCACCGCAGTTCCAGACGATTGGGAGATCGAGGCCGCGGTCGGTGGCGATATTGATCGCCTCAACGATCGACGGGGAGTGGTGGGTCGGGGAGACGAAGTTGATGTTATGACAGCCGCGGGCCTCGAGCTCGAGCGCCATTTCGGCGATCCCTTCGGGCGTGGTTGGCTCGCCATCGGCTTCGTGACTGGTTTCGAAGTTCTGGCAAAACACGCACTTCATATTGCAGTGAGCGAGAAAGATCGTCCCGCTGCCGTTGTATCCCCGCAGGCACTCCTCCTCCCCGAAGTGAGGGAAGTACGATGAGACGTGAACGGTGTCGTCGACCTGGCAGGTGCCGAGGTGGCCGGCGGTTCGATCCACGCGGCAGTCGTACGCACACAGGTCGCAGTCGGCGTACCTGCTCCGTAATTCGTCGATCCGGTCGGTGAACTCCGCCGTCGACAGGTCGTGGTAGTTCGGTCTGGCTCCCTCGGTATCCGTACGCATACTGAACAATAACGAGCCGAAGCACTATAGCGGATTTTCCACGTTAACCGAACCGTCTTTCCTGGCAGAGTGAGCAGTGACGTTCCGATTGTCGATATTGGCTCACCCCGCCTGGTGAACTCGAGGTCGCCGGAGCCCGTTAGACGCACTCGGAACCGCTGAATCCGTCGCGTCCGTCATCCCGTTCGCTACCGACCCCGATCATCACCGGCGCTAAACCGTCGAATCCCGACCATCGGACCCCTACTCCTCACGCAGCCCGGAATCGAGGTAATGCTGGATGCGATCCTGCGTCGCGTTGGCGACCTTCACGAACGTGACGACGCGGGTTCCGCTCTCCCGACGGTCGTCCTCCACCTCGAGCGTCAGCGACTGCTTCCGGAGGTGGACGAGCAGTGCCTCGACAGTTGCCGGTTCCCCGCGAATCACGTGCCGTTCGCCGACCGTCTGATCGTCGTGGATGTCCCGAATCGTTTCGACCATCGGCAACAGAATCGATTCCCCGAGGGTGTGTGATCGCTCCCGAAGTCTGTCGTCGTCCTCGTCGAATTCGGCAGCTTGGAACGCCTCGCGTACGATGCGAGAAAAGAGAAAATCCTGGCCGCAGTCGAACGGGAGTGAAAAGGCGTACGCGAGTTCGTTGTGGTGCTGCGTCTCGGTCGTGTACTTGGCCATCGACGTCCCGTCGGCAGACTTCATCATCACCCCCTCGCGACCCGCCGCATCCAGTGACGCGATTGCATCACGCACCCCGTCAACAGTCTCGTCCAGGTCAAACTGACCGAAAAAGCGTGGCTGTGGGAATCCGTACTCCTCGCAGCGATTGCGACGCTCCGCCACGGGAACCGGGTCGCCTGACTCCCGATCCCTGATCCCGAACACCCGGAAATCGTTCGTCTCGATGTCGTCGTAGTCGTGGGCCGCGTACGGGGATTCCGGGCCGATCATTTCGGCACAGAGCATCGTGTCCGGATAGTCGACGAAGTACGGCGACAGCGCCAACAGGTCGCGCGCTCGAGCCGTCGTATACGGGCACACGAATCCGCTGCGGGTGAATGCAACCGGCTCACCGTCGCCGATATCGGCGATCCGCACGTTGAACCCGTTGAGTTTCTCCTCGACCACAATCGTCGTCTCGCCGTCGAAGAACGAGGGGATTCCCGACTCGAGGACGAGCACGCGGGGTATACTGGGATAGCCACGGATCACCGCGCCATCGCCTTCGACGATGACAGTTCCGCGCTCGACGCCGTGACGAGCATCCGAGAGGACGTGGCACGTCCGGCCAGCTTCACTCCGTCGTTCGAAGTGCTCGAAGAGCTCCTCCGGGTCGTCGGTCGTCGGATCCAGTCGGTCGACGTACGCTTGCTTGTCCATATCACACATACGATCTGGCGGATCAAAAGGCGTCGGCTGGCGGCCCGATACGGAGGTTCGCGGCCACTGCATCGTGCACGAACCCGAGCGGCCGATTGGAGTGACGGACGCATCAACCCGGATGTCAGGGTATGGATGCACCAACCCGGGTGAAACCTTTGTAGATCAGACCCGAAACACCGGCTATGGCCGACGACCCACCGCGACAGCAGTTCGTCCTGGACACCTCGCTGTTCATCACGGAGGAGATCCGGAACAACGACGAATCGCTGGACGAGGCGCTCCGTCGACTGCTGGATCTCATCGCAACCGCGCGGCTCGAGCTCAACATGTCCTTTTACGTTCCGCCGTCGATCCACGACGAACTCACGGCGATGCTTCGCGACCGCGACGTCAGCGACGAGGTGTACTCGAGTTTCGACACCTGGGTGATCCGAAAGAGTCCGGATCGCTACGGTGTCACGATCCCCGCGAACATCGTCTACGATTTCATCGACGAGATGAGCGACCGTGTCGATCGCGGCCTTCGCGTCTCCGAGGAGGCCTTCCGGGAGGTCGAACAGCTCGATCCCGCCCAACTGGCCACGGACGCGAACGGCGACGGCCGCGAGGAGTTCATGACCGAAGCCGACCGCATCCTCTCACAGATGCGCGATAAGTACCGCCGCGCCCTCCGTCGGGGCGTCCTCGATTCTCGTGAGGACTTCGACCTGCTGATCCTCGCTCGAGAGCTCGACGCTGGCGTGGTCACCGAGGATCGGGGAATCATCGCCTGGGCGGACGAGTTCGGCCTCCGGTACCTCCGCGGCGGTCAGTTCCCGACACTCCTCGAGGAGTATCTGAACGCGACTGGTGTATCTGTAGCCGAGGAGTGAGTTGACGGTAGATTCGGCCCTGCCGTCAGTCACTACTGGTTTCCGCTGTCAGCACGTTGCAGACGAGCGTTGAACACCGCGGAACGGTCATGGACAGAGCTGATGGAGGTACTACGTGATATCGACGTGTCAACGAACCGATCCCCGGAGTCTCAACTCCTGTGTCTCAAAAACGGCCGTGAGAGCGGCGAATAGAACCTGAACGGGGGACGTTTTCCCCATCCCGTACGACCGTGCTGGTGTCCGTCAGCATCACGAATCGACGCCGACGTCATCAGGTTCGCGAACATCGCTTACGCGTTGTCCGGTACTTGGTCTTCGTACGTCACCGCCTAGGTGGCGACGTTCTGGGGTGGTTCGGTTCTCCTTCGAGGCTTTGACCTCGTGACCCTGTTACGGATCCTTTGGTGGTCACCTCTAACCAGTCTTTTCTCCATCGCCGAAACGATGGTTCGAGACCAGTCGTTCAGTGAGTTCTCACCGCTCTCACTACATCATACCATAGGACGCGGAGTATAATAGCACTTTTCGCGATATAGCCTGAAATTCTAATACGAGTGACAATATCGCCACGGCCGGAACGGTCGATTGCTGGCCGACTAACCCGTTTTGGTGACCCGTCACTGTACTCGGTTCGGACGGGAAACGGCACTCTATCCGCCGTTCTCGAGAGATCGTGTTCATCGAAGCCGACCGTCGTTACCTCCAATCGGTCTGCGGTGAACCAACCGCCTACTCCGTCGGTGGGGTTCCAACATCACCGGCTTCATTCTCACCACAGCCGTACCGATGGAGTTCGACCACTGTTCGATCGCGGTCTTCTGGTGCGTCGATCGTCTCGAGGGTCACGGCTTCGTCCACCCGGTACATGACGAGACGAGTGAGTTCATCGTCGTTCGACTCGGCCCACTCGCGACAGACGTATTCAGCCAATCGATCTTCGAGACCGGCTGGCTCCCCCGACCCCAGTTTGCTCATGTAGAACCGCTCGCGATACGTCCCGTACTGGCGCTGGAGTTCGTCGTACGGCCGGTCGAAAGTCAATGGGCGATCGTTGTACACGTCGAGTTGCTCACGGGCGGTGGTCTCCGCCGCAAACACGTAGTAGCGATCCGTGGTTCGGGGATTCGGTGCGAAGATGCTCCACTCGGTCTGGTGGTCGACTACCATCGTGGCGGCGTCCGTCACCCGCTGTTCGGGTTCGGCGTCGGTGACCACTCCACCAGCTGCGACCAGTGAGGCAACGACGATGAGGCTGAGAAGCGCCACGGCGGCAGGACGCATGCCGGTTTCGTTCGAGAAACGCCGTCGAAGCAGGGTTCCGAAGGTTTCCCTCGAGAACAGCTGACGACGATGCGGAACGACCGACGCAATCGCCTCGAGTTTGGGTTGGGACGACTCGAGACCGGTTCGATACGCCTCGAGGGTGGTGCGGTCGACCGGTAGCCTTCTGTCGATATCGATCCGACGGGCCAGCGTCCCACAGTCGTCCCAGAACTGCGACTGGAGGAACAGGAGCAAGCCAGCGATCGCGACGTAGGCGAACGCGCCGATCCGAACCGTGAGGGCGAACGAGACGTGTACCATCGCGAACGCGCCGACCGCGAGTATACGTGGCCGCCCACGAAGGACGATGAGCATCCAGGCGAACAGCAGCATGCCGAACCAGACGAGACCGCCGTACCGAAGGAGCGTCGGCACGGATCGAGTGACGTCACCCAGCAGAAACGTGGTGTCGTCGAGCCCAAGGATCAACACGGCGGCATCCCCGCTGCGCCACAGATCGGACTGCACCTTGTGGTAGCCGTTGACCACGTACATGACGATCATCTGTCCGAGGATCAGTGCACTCGCGACGCTCGAGACGGCCGGTTTCGGCTCGTGAGTGGCGTGGACGGCGTCGATCGACCAGCGCTCCCCAAGAGGGAGAAAGATCGCCCAGAACAGGAGCCACATGAACAGCGTGTCGGCGTAACTCAATACCAGCGGGTTGTGGAGGTCGAGCGAGACGACGAACAGGAACGAGAGAAGGGTCGCCAACCGGGTTTCGTAGCCGACGAGCAACAGCACGGCGATCAGTCCGTGGACGACGAACAGAGCCGTCGTCACCGTCGGATCAGTCGAGAGATGGTAGATCGAGAGCGTGGTCGATCCGACGTCGACGGGGGCGGCTTCCGTTGCGAGCGCCCGAGGCACGACGCCGGTCTCCGTGTAGAAGTACGAAAAGTTACGCGCCCTGAGTGCCAAGTCGGCCAGAATCAGGAGTGCCACGGCGATTCGAAAGACGGCGAGCGCCCTCGTGTCGATACGCACGCAGCCCGCCAGGAACGCGCGCACAGTGGCTCCACGCTGGCGGAAGCTGGCTCCTACCGACCCCGTCATGCGTTTGTATCCGTCTCGCCGGATATCATATGTCTTGCCGTCTTCCGTTCGTCGACTCCGATGGCACAGAGAGGGACTCTCCGACGACCGGTCACTCGAGTGCCCGACTACCGAAAAATCGGGTCTCGAGTGATGTAGGCGAGCGGCAGGCGGAGCTCATCTCCATCCGCGTACGATCACTCCTCGAGTGGCTCCGTGGGTCGGTCTTCGTACCGACTTCCGACGTCGATCTGAAAGTCGGCAATGACGTCACGGCCGAGTAACAGTGGGTACGTTTCTTCGGCTCGATCTTCGACCTGAGCGTTGACGGTTTGCTCTGTTCCCGCGATTCCGATGACGACGTCGACGACCGGTTTTCGTTCGTTCCGTCCGTGGTGATCGCCATCGCTATCGGCGTGACTGACCTGGATTGGCCCGGCTCCGATCGTCGCGGCGAGCTGGAGATCGATACGCGTCCGCGATGCAACCGGTTCAGCGCGACCGATCACCGCTTTCGTGTCGGTGGTGCCGCTGATGACGACCCGTTCTGTGAGTCCGATCGTCGGTGATTCGCCCTCGATCGGCTCCACGACTGCGGGAACACACGACGGAATCGAGTCATCGAGCGTCGACTGCAACGTATCGACCAACCCGCTGTCGACTGACCCACCGGCTCGTTCGATCGCCAGCTTTGCGATGTGGGGAGCCGGACTTCGTCCCGTCGCACGAAAGAGGCCTTTGAATCCGGCAGTCGGATTCACCTCGAGGACGAGCCACCCATCGTCCCCTTCGATGAGATCGACACCGGCGCAGTCCAGCCCAACTGCGGCCGTCGCCCGTTTCGCCATCGACTCGACGCCGTCGGGAAGCGTTTCCGTTGCGTCCTCCGAATCGCCGCCGCGGGCGACGTTGGTTCGCCAGTCGTCCGCAGCGGCGTATCGGTACATCGCGCCCACGATGGAGCCATCAACCACGTAGACGCGAAGGTCTCGTGGGCGTTCGCGCTCGGTTTGGACGAGTTCCTGCAGAAACGCCCGTCGGGTGCCGACGGTTCCGGTGAGCAGGTCGGCCTGTCGAACCTTCCACGCGCCGCCGCCGTGCGTACCGACGATCGTCTTGTACACGAACTCCTCACCGAACGTCGGGCTGATCCGTCCGAGCGTGGCCGTTCCGAGTGCAAGTGCCGTCTCGGGTATCGGTACGTCCTCGTCGACCATCGCCGCAGCGGACGCGATCTTGTGGGACGCGAGTGCCGCCGCATCGGGATCGTTTACCATCGGTCGAAAACGCGCGATGGTGTTTGCGAAGCCGACCGCTTCCGTGGGCTGTTTCGCCGTCGACAACAGCAGACGGTTGATCACCACGTCCACGTCGGGCTCGAGGACGAACCGCCCGTCCGTGAACCGAACGAGGACATTCTTTTCCCGAAGCCAGACGGGCTCGTGTCCGAGAGCCTCCACGGCGTTCAGAATCGCCTTCGACTCCTTGCTGTCGTGAAAGCTCAGGACGCCAACCCGAGCCGGGTGTTCGGCCATGATGGGTACTATACACGTGATTCACGGGTATAACGCATACATCTGACCACCATCGAAGAGTTACAGCGAGCAAATCCGAATGGCGAACAGAACGCAACAGCGAACAGTGTCGACCTCCGACGACAGATTCGCCAGTAGTCACTCGAGAGTGTGTAGCGTCCAGTGGTCGGGATCGTGGTCCAGTGTTCGATGTCCGTCAAAATTACTGTGCTTTTGACGGATGCACATCAACCTGGAGCGCTCGAGAGACGGTCGCGACCGCTCACCCACCGAGATACAGTTCGGCAACCTCGGGGTGATCGAGCAGTTCATCAGCCGCCCCTTCGAAGCGTACCGTTCCCTGATCGAGAACGTAGCCACGGTCGGAGATGCCAAGCCCTTCGCGCGCATTTTGCTCGACCATCAGGATCGCCGTTCCCATCTCGTTTACTTTCTGGACGTTATCGAAGACGTTCGCGACGATCGACGGCGCCAGGCCGGCCGACGGTTCGTCGATGAATAGGACGTCGGGTTCCATCACGAGTGCTCGAGCGAGAGCGAGAACTTGCCGTTGGCCTCCCGAGAGGGTTCTCGCCTTTGCCCCTCGCTTCTCCTCGAGCATTGGGAACCGATCGTACAGCGACGCGATGACGGACGTGAGGCCTTTCCTTCGGGCGACGCCACCCATCCGGAGGTTCTCTTCGATGGGGCGAGCTTGGACTCGAGCGCACAGACCTCGAGCAGGTGCAATCCGCCAGAGGCAGGTGATTCGAGCAAAGAACTCCCTCGAGTGCGACTGCCTCGGGCAGAAGAGTTTAGACGCTATCCACATAGCAGGTACCATGCCTCTCGAGGATCGCGGAGAATCGAGCACCCTCTCGCCCGGCGACGCGTTCGCCGTCCTCGCAAACGAAACGCGCTTCGAAATCGTCCAGGCGCTGTGGGAACGGTACGAACCTGAGGATCCAGCGAACCTGGTCAAGTTCGGAGATCTGTACGATTCGGACGCTACTGTCACGTTCTCGGAACTCTACGAGCACGTCGGGTACGACGACACCGGCAACTTCAACTACCACCTCGAGCAGCTCACCGACCACTTCGTCCGCCGGACGGAGACCGGGTACGAACTCACCGAAGCGGGCTTCGAGGTCGCGCGATCGGTCGTCGCGGGGACGGTTTGCGAGCGGCCGCGTCTCGATACTGCGGAAATCGACGAGCGGTGTCCGCAGTGTGACGCACCGGTAGTCGTCGCCTACGACAATCACCACATTCGGGTGTCCTGTAGGCGCTGTCTGGGCCTCTGGCAGAACGCGGAGGGGGACGACGGCGTGCTGTTTACGTTCGCGTTTCCGCCGACCGGGCTGACGGACAGGTCAGCGGAGGAGGCCTTTCACGCGGCGCTCGTGTACAACCTCACACGGATACGATCGTTCATCCTCGGCGTCTGCCCCGACTGCTCGGGCGTCGTCGCACAATCCCTCGACATCTGCGAGGCTCACGAGCCGGCCGATCGAGGTGGGTGTCCTCGGTGCCACCGTCGACACGCCATCGAGGTGGTGCAGTGCTGTCGGCAGTGTAAATCGGTCGCTCGTGGGCCGCTCACGATAGGGATTCTCGCTCATCCTCAGGTGACGGCGTTTTACCACGAGCAGGGTGTCGATCATCGATTCGCATCCTGGGAGACGTTCGAGCGCGGGGTGACGGTCACTGAGGACGTGCTCGAGACCAATCCGTTGCGAATCGCCCTCACGATTCCCTGCGGCGACGACGAATTGCGGTTGCGCCTCGACGAGGAGTTAGCCCTCCTCAAGTCGACACCGTCGACGTAGTCGGTAGCGACACCGCGGGTTACGTCGTCGTCAGTGGCACTCCGGAAATCATGTGTGAGTTCTTACAGTAAACCGGTACAGAATATCTTTTTCTCACAGCAATTGGATACTCTCTACCGTTATAATGTCTGAATACTGTGACGATATATCGACCTGTAATCGAGTTCATAACCGAAATAGCTCGGGGGCTCTTCGCCGATGAGCGCCGACACCGAGAGACACGTTCGAGGCGACGATACACCGCAGTCTCGACGCCTCGAGACCATACCACGACGCCGATATCTGACCGTTCTCGCCACCGGGGCCATTGCGTCCCTGGCAGGCTGTACCGGCGGGAGCGACGACGCAGATGGGGGTGACGGCTCGTTCCTCCCGGATGGAGACGACGAAGATCCCGGCGACTCGAACGGCCAGGGCGCTGGCGACAACGGAGCAGATGAAGTCGGCTCCGGCGGCGACTTCTCGGGGGACGGATTCACGCCCGGCGTCGACGAATCCGAACTCGAGGAGTTATCGGAGGAGGTGTACTTCGGCGACGTGATCGACTACGAGTCCTCGTTCGTCGCCGACCTCACGCTGGTGGCAACGGAGATGCCGGGGCCAGCAGAGGGGTACCAGCGGGTTCACGGCGATGACTTCCACGTCTACATCGAGGAGACAGAAGAGATCGAGATGTACGGAGTCGACGGCGACCTCTACACGATCGTCATGGGGCACTGTTCGCTCGAGTCGCGAGATCCCGAACAGGGCCAGTACGTTCCCGTCGATCAATCGCCAGGCGACGAGTACGTTAGCCTGGCTGCCGTGGGGACGACGACAGTCAACGGCGAAGAGGTGTACGTCTTCGAACACCACGCGACGGTCGAATACCTCAGCACGACCACTGGCTACCCCGTTCGATCGGAGTGGGCAACCGGCCGTGCAGACTTCCACTCGTGGGGCGACGTCGATCCGATCTCGCCGCCGGACATGCCATGCACGGACGCGTAAGTCGACACGCAGCCGGTCGCGAGATCGCTCGTCACCGGAGGGGACAGCCCGTATGAACCGACGCCGACTCCTCGCGGCGATGAGCGCTTCGACGGTGACCGGGTTAGCCGGCTGTCAGAGGTTGCTCACGAGCCGCGAGGAAGACACTTCGCTAGCGGATGGCGGTGAGCTGGAACTCGAGCGGACGTCGGCGACGCCCGGAACGATCCTGGAGCTCTCGAACCTCCCCAGCGATCTCGAGGAAGGACGCGGCTGGCTGACCGACGCGACCGTCGACGAGCCGGGTGCGGACGACCGGTTTCCGGCCTTTTTCGACCCCGAACACGAGGTGTTGCTCGTGCCGCCTCACCCCGACGACTACATGGGTGGCGGCGAGGCCACGCTCGAGTTCGAGAGTGCCGACGGCGAGCGACGCTACGGACCGATCGACTTCACCGTCGAACCGGTCTCGCCCGCGCCAGGCACGCTCGAGGCCGCGATCGACGAACTCGAGGCCGGCCTGGTGGACGTCGGCGAGGCCTACGGCTACGACCGTGAGAGTCTGCTCGCAGCCGACCCCCTCAGCCTCCCACCGCCGTTGCCCGGCGTCTCGGCCGCGCTTCGGAGCGTCGCTGGCGACGACGTCGAGTACAACCTCCGGGCAGTTCTCGACGGCGAGGGACCGCTGGCAGACGAGATATCGGGAACCGAGGAGGGCTGGGAGGTCGCCGAAGCGATGATGCACGAGGCCGGCGTGCTCGAGACCACCTCGAAGGTCGCCGACCGGCTTCGGCGCGTCGGCGAAGGGCTCCCCGAGGAGGGAGACTCGACGGCGAGCCTCGACGGGCCGCCTGCACCGCTCGGTGGGCCCATCGGCGGGGGCCCAGGCCGCTCGACGAGCCGGCGACTGTCCGCGCCGCGGTCGATCGGCGAGTACGCACCGGATCCGAATCCGGCGGCGGGCGGACCGCCGGAAGTGGAGACCGTGGGCAACCTCCACTGGCTGATGACCGAGCAGGCGCGGTTCGCGGACTTAAACATCGGGATGGAGAAGTTCGAACGCGACGCAAAGCACCTCTGTTACGCCGCGGTCGCGTTCATTCCCGGCGGTCAGGCGCCGGCCTTCGTGCTGGGACTCAAGGGCTTCGAGGAGAACCTCGCGATCGACGTTGGCGAGGGGACGCTGCCGAGCGAGTTCGTCGAGTTTTCCCTGGAGGCTGCCCCCCAGACGTACCTCGAGGACGAGTATGATGTCGAGAACCGATCGAACGCCGGCGAGTGGTCGGCCGCCCTCAGCGCCGAGAGCGAGGGCTGGACGCTCGACCTCGGGGACCTGGCCGGCCTGATTCCGTTCGGGAAGCTCGCCAGACAGTACACCAAACACGCCGACGACCTGGTCGAGATGGGCGACCTCGACGAGACCATCGTCGACTTCCTCTACGCAAATCTGACGACGGCCTTCGGCGAAGAGATCGCATCCACTCCGATCTCGATATCGCCACACGTCTACGGCCCCGTCGAGGTGGATCCGGGGCGGGAGGGAGACGACGAGTTCCTCTGGTGGCGCCTCCGCCAGCTCGACCAGGAAGGCGACGTCGAACCGTTCGCATTCATCGACGAGGAGACGGACGGCTTCGCCCCCGAGGAGCGCTACGAACCGCAGGCGGTCGGGCGCTCGGAGCTTCGAATCGACACGCTTCCCGACACCTTCGGCGGCAACAACGTGACCACGGACCCGATCGAACTCGAGGTGCTACCGATCGAGGTGACGATCGAGGACGTCGGGGGGAGCCAACCCGAGATCATCCGCCTCGACCCCGAGGAGGACTCGATGACAGTCTCGCTCTACGCCATCGTCGAGAACGCCATCCACGACGAGGATCTCGAGTGGCGCCACGAGGTGATCGCGGGCCCACTGATCGCCGAACCGATCGTTCCCGCAGGCGACCCGACTGCGGCGACGATCGACCTCACGGGCGTCGATGCCTCGGGCGACCAGGATCCCCAGTACGTGATTGAGGTCGAAGCGATGACCGAGGAAGGGCTCCGCGAGGATCGCGAGCCACGACGGCGAGACCGGGTGACCATCTTGGTGACCGATGAGGACGAGGAACTGATCGTCCAACCGAAGACGGGCTGTCTCGACGTCGGGGAGCGCCAGCAGCTGTCGTTCGAGGTCGACGGACAGCCGGTCGACATCGCCGACCTCGCGGTGTCGATCGAAGGTGACGGCGACGGCGAGGTCAACATGAGCGGCGAGTTCGTCCCATCCGCCGAGGGGACGGTCGAACTCGAGTTCTGGCTCGTGGAGGATCCCGACGTGAACGACCGGGTGGGATTCGTAGTCAGCGAGGACTGCAACGAACTCTACGTCGAACTCAGAGACGGGGCCGACGTCAGCTCACACACCTACACCTGCGTGGACAGCCACGGCTTCCCCGGCACCGAGATGACTGCTCTGAGCCAAATATCGACGCCGATCGCCTTCTGGCCCGACGGCCTCCCGGTGGAGCTTCGCCTCGAGATTCCGGGGGTCTACCTGCCGGCGCTCCCGCTCGAGGAGCCACAGGCGGTCACCGGGGTCGTCAATCTCCGAGTCTACGAACCGGATTGCGTTGGCGATCCGGACTGCAGCTCGACCAGGGTCGGGTTCGGCACCGCCGTCGACGAAATGCCGGTGACGATCACCCGACGGGTCGTCCCCGACGGGTCGGTGCACGGCGGCGATCTCGATGTCTTCGACGGCGAGTTCGGCCCGTACACGAACGACGCAGGCCACATGGGCGGCGTCACCATCGAGGGCCACTTTACGGGTGTTGGGTGGCACGAGGATCGCTGTGGCGGCTTTCTGGTGGGCCCGGACTGATCGTCTGTTTTGACGGCGACGGGGGAGATACTCACCTTCCCCGTTTTCGCACCGCCAATTCGACGCCAGACGCGGGCGAGAGGGTTGCCGACAGTCGAAGGTCGGGATCGGAATTGGTCGCACGCTCGAACCGAACACGCCGAACGACCGTCGCCAGTGCCAGGATCAACGTCATCGTGGCGAATCGCATGCCGACGCAGTGGCGCGGGCCCCCGCCGAACGGGAAGTACGCGTACTCGGGCCGCTCGTCGAGAAACTCGTCAGTCCACCGTTCCGGCCGGAACGTCTGTGGCTCGTCCCACCACCGCTCGTCCGAGTGGAGGATGAGCTGTGGTATCGCCACCTTCGTCCCTTCGGGAATCAGGTAGCCGTCGAGAACCACGTCTTCGCGTGCCTCACGAAAGAGGACGTAGACTGGCGGGTAATACCGCATCGTCTCCTTGATCACCTTCTCGGCGTACTCGAGATCCGGAATGTCCTCCACCGTCGGATTTCGATCGCCGCAGACGTCTGCGAGTTCCACCTCGAGTTTTCGGCGTACCTCGTCGTGTCGAGCAACCGCGAGCGAGGCGTACGTCAGGGCGAGCGCCGTCGTCTCGTGACCGGCGAAGAGAAAGGTCACCAGCTGGTCACGTAATTCCTCGTCGGTGAACGCGGAGTCCGTCGCTGTGCCCGGTTTCGCGGCCGATCCTTCGCTCGAGACGGTTCCAGGATCGTTCCCATCGGTTTTGGTTCGCTCAAGCAGCGTCGACAGAAGGTCGTCGCGGTCGGTCGTATCGGCTCGTCGCTCCTCGATGAGAGTCTGGACGAGTTCGTCGAACCGGGCCATCTGACGATCGAACCGACGATTCTTCGGCGTCGGGATCTGGGACGGCAGGAACGCGGAGAGGCTCTGGGTGTCGACGCGGTCGGCCAGCGCGTGTCCCGCCTCCGTGACGATGTCCCGGCGGTCGTCGAGGTCGAGGTCGAAGAGCGTGGTCGAGAGTATCTCGAGGACGAGTTGTGAGTACTCCCGATTGGCGATGATCGTCTCGCCGTCGGCCCACCGATCGACGGTTGCGTCGGTTCGGGAGACGATCGTTTCACCGAACGGGGAGAGGGCGGCCGGTGAGAACGCCGGCTGGATGAGCTTCCGCTGTCGTCGCCACTGTTCGCCGTCGGTGAAGAACAGCCCCTCGGAGACGAAGTCGAACCCGAGTTCCTCGAAGTTGTACCGCCTGAACCGATGTGATTCGCTCACGAGCACGCGTTCGACGGCGTCGGGATGAAGAACGGCCGTCCAGGTGTTCCAACCGACACGGTACCGGACGACGTCGCCGTAGGACGGAAGCGCCTCGTAGAATCGAAACGGATCACGAACGAACTGGACGGTGTTGCCGACGAGCGGCCGTCCGTGCGGGCCCGGCGGTAACCCATCGTGTGTCGAGTCGTCTGCACGTGCCGTCTCACGCAGGTACGCTCGAGTTTTGCGCTTCCCGTCGACGACGAATCGGAGGGTGTCAACCAGCCCGTCGTTTCGGAGCGTCGAGGAGCTTCCCGGGACGAATCGGGGGACGGCGTCGTCGCCGTCAAGCCGGAATCGGCCGCGAATCAGCCGCTGACCCAGGTAAATGCTGGCGTCGTCGTGCCAGTGAGCGAGCAGACACGCCGGTTGGCCATCTCGTATCGCTTCAGCCGGTAACGGGTCGATGATACCCCCATCGTCTCGATGCCGAACCGCTGTAACTGGTTGCGTCACCGGATACCCGTCGTCGCCGACGACCGTGAGCACTGCGCGGTCGTACTCGGTCGCTTCGGCGGTGCTCATTCCCGCGTCCGACCAGTCGGGCAGCTCCGGTGGCGGCGACGGATCAGACACGCGGATGATCGACTTCGGCTCGATTTCGACGGCGATGCGCTGACCGATCCACCCAACGAGTGCGTGCCCCAGCCGTGACTCCAGAAAGTCGAACTTCTCTTCGTTTGCGGCCCGTTTTGGTGTCATCGGCTCGTTTTCGGTGAGTTCGCGGACGTATTCTGCGTTCGCCGCTGGATCGTCGTCGCGAACCCGAGCGTCGCCCGTCACGAGGTACTCGCCCTCACCGTCGTGGAGGAGCAACGAGACGCGCGGGTCGCGCTCGAGGGATCGCACTTTGCCAGCGTAGGCGACCGGCGACGTGACGATGATGGTTTCGCGATCCGTGTCGTAAAACGGTGTCAGCGGGAACGTCGCAGGCTTTCCACCCCGCGAAGAGGCGAATTCCGCGCTCATAAATCCGTACACGAGATCACGTATCGTCGCTCGCTCGTCGGACGAGAGACGGTCGTCCGATCGGCCGGGTAAATCGGTGGTATCGTCGGTTGCCATGACCCTCATCCTCGACTTCCGTCGGACGGCTGTCGTCGCGATGTGGAAGAATACCTGCTATACCGTCTCGAAACAGCAAAAGTATTTGTACGCATTTAGAGCTGAGAGTGAGGAGCGATCGAGCGAGAATCGAATCGTACCGAAACTGTCGATCGCGCTGCCAGCAACGTATCCTTACCCCTCGAGGCGCTCCATCTCGGCTCGAAGCGTCTCCTCGAGTCCATCGGGAAACGGGCGGTGCTCGAGATTCAGCCCCCGTGTCACCTTCGCGTTATCGCCCCAGTAAGTCACCCCGCCGAGCACGCGAAGTGATTCCGCACGATACTCCGGCGGAAGCGAAACGACCCGCTCGAGGGGTGAGACGAGGCGCGAGAGAAGTCGGAACGCCGCCGGCGGAACCGACCGCGGCGCGTCGATCCCGGTGATCCGCTCGGCGAGGTCGAACACGTCGACGAGCGTGTACGGTTCGCCGGCGACGATGTACGTCTCACCGGGCTCACCGTCGACCATCGCCCGGTAGTGGGCTGCGGCGGTGTCTTCGACGTGTCCCCAGCAGTAGCCCGTTTCCCGTGCAATGACGGGCATCTCACCACGGAGATACGCCTCGAAGAGGCGTTCGGTTGGCCCGCGGTCGCCGGGCCCGTACACCGCACCGGGTTGCACGATGACGAGCGGCAGTCCGTTCTCGATGAACGGTTCGGCGACTTCGTAGTGGGCCTGCCACTTGGTTCGATCGTACACCGTCAGGTGCGGGCCGTCGTAGCGATACGACTCGTCGACGATCCTGCCGCCGGTGTCGGAGAAGACCGCGAGCGTGCTCGTGTACACCCCTTTCGGGATCTCGAGGTCGGCCATAAGCTCGAGGACGTTTCGGGTTCCTTCGACGTTGACGCGCGCGGCCGTCTCGGGGTCGTCGACGCCGATTCGGTACCAACCGGCGACGTGAAAGACGCCGTCGACGCCGGCCATCGGGTCTCGCAGACTCTCTTTCTCCGTTACATCGCCCCGTACGAGTTCGACCTCGTCGGGGAGCGACCGTGCTCGCACGGTGTCCGGATTTCGAACCAGCGCGACGACGTGATGGCCGTGGTCGATCAGTTGCTGGGCGAGATGGCTGCCGATAAACCCCGTCCCACCCGTGAGGAAGTATTGCACAGGTACTCGAGCGTGATCCACCTACAAAACCTCTCGTCGCCCATCGAGCATAGTGCTCGTCTCAGGTAGGACGGGGGTTCGTCGAGCGACACGACCCTGCTCGAGCGTCGTACCCAGACCATTTCGGATAGCTGATTGCCGACACATCCGTCCGTACGTGAATACGCTGAAGATCGTTCAGCAGCTAGCGGTTCTCCATCACCACGTACAGCGCGACGACGCCAAGGAGGTAGAGTGCCATGCCGCCGAGAACCACCCACGTGAGGGGGTTTCCGGCGTCGAAATCACCCCACGACCGGACGGCGGCGAACAACACCAGCGAGAGGCCAATGATCGTGGAATGGACGAGGATTCGCCAGGCGCTCCAGCGGGAGTCGAACACGACCACGAGGTTCACGGTTCCGAGGAGCGCGAACCAGCCCAGGAGGATTCGTGCCGTCAACGCCGAGACGTCCCACGGCCAGACGTCGATCATGACTGACGGAACGAAAAACAGTACGACGGCGGTCACCAGAATAGCAACACCGCTGAGCGCACTTACACGCCGCACGATACGGGGTGTCTGACGACCGGATTCCATCGTGTCGAGGGGTGCAGTCCGTTGGTTGTACACCCAAAGCCCAGGGATGAGAAACGGCGAAACTGTGTAGAGGATCGCCCAGAACCAGAACGTCACGTGGTCGTGATTGAAGTTCGCCCAGTGAAGAGCGGTTGCGATCCCCATAAACCAGGTGAACACCGCGATGCCGGGAAACACTGGGGCGACGCGGTGCCACTCGTCGATCGTGACCACACGGTAAAAGAAGTACACGCCCGCCCCGTACCCGGCCCCCATCACCAGCGGCGTCATGTCGGGCCTGATCGTCCAGGCGAAGAGCTCGGTCGTCCGACCCGGAAAACCGTAGAGGATGACGACCGCGGCCAGCAAAATAGGAGCGATGATTCCGCCGACGACGCGCGTCACGGGGAGAATTCGGTCGTCTCGAGCCGGTTCGCCGGTGGAACCGAGACCAAGCCGTACCCGTCTCGTCATAGGGTACGCACCTCCGGGCGACGATTCGCCGTCCGATGCGGCCGAACCTGAACCGCTGGCACTGTGTCTGCTGTTGCAGTCGTGTTCGTCGGTCGATCGCTCACCAGGTCCGTCCCGTCGTCCATCGACGGTGGCGTCGATGCGTTCGAGTAGTGGCGTGGTGTTGCCATCGTGTCCTCCTCACTCCGATCCAGTCGAATCGAGTGATACGGCATACACGGCCCGTATCACCAAAGCTGTATCCGAGATTTAACGATGGAGTCGAGCGAGTCGAGAAACGACGACCGATACCGGGAACTCAAATCACGCCACCGAGAGCGGTTTGGGTGAGTATCGAGAACAGTAGCCGTCGCGGTTTTTCGTCTTCCACATGCTGACGTTCGTCGGTAACTACGTAGCGCTGTTTCGCCTGTTCCTGTTCGCGACACGCAATCGGTTTGAGGCTGTAAATCTGGATTAGGAAACTCCTCGGCCAGCACAGAGCGTATACGTGTTAATCGAGGGGCTCGGTACTCTGAGAGTCTAACATCATCAGGTGGCGAATCCGATTCAGAGCGTCTTGACCACACCACCACCCGTCACCCATCCTTCGACGCGGGAATTGCTCGAGGTTCCGAATCTAAGAAATCGGAGTCATCGATCGACCCGGAGGTTACATCGTCGGCTCGCGAATCTGGATCCGCTCGAGTTCATCAGGTTTTGCCTCGAGCATGAACTCGATCTCGAGTTCGTCGCCGTTACGGAGGAGGGTGACCGTGATCGACTCTTCGGGACGCGTTTCTGCAAAGAGGTAATTTCGCAACTCGTCTGCAGTCCCGATCGCGTTGCCGTCGATCTCGATAAGTACGTCACCACCGATCGGTATACCGGTTTCACGATCGACTGCCGTACTCCCCTGCAAGAAGAGGTCACCAGGAAAGCCGTCGACCGTTTGCTCGACGTACACGCCCTGGGTATCCTCCTCGAGCTCGTTCAACCGAGACAGCATCGGCGAGATGGTGATACCGTGAATGCCGATATACGGGTGCTCGAACGAGCCGGTTTCGACGAGTTCTGGGACGATCCGGGTGACCATCGATTTCGAGACCGCGAAATTGATGTTCTCGGCGATGAGCGGCCCAGTTCCGGCGAAGATGACGCCGACGAGGTTCCGATTACAATCGACCAGCGGACCACCACTGTTTCCGGGGTTCGTCGCCGCGTCGATCTGGATCGTGCTGGGCACGTTGTACATGAAGTGTTCGAAGCCGACCGTCGTCGATCGGTTAACGGCGCTGACGACGCCCGTCGTAATGGTTTCTTCCAGTCCAATCGGGGCACCAAGTGCTGCGACGCTATCCCCCTGCCGGGGCAACGAATCCGAAATCGAGAGCTCCGTGGCCGCAGACGGCGGATCCTCGACACGCAATACGGCGAGGTCGCTGTATAGATCGAATCCGAGCAGCTCGGATGCAGCGCGCCACTCACCGGTATGAAACCGGACATCAGCACCGAGCGATCCGAAGATGACGTGCCAGTTCGTGACGACATTGACCGTGCCTTCATCGAGAGCGTAAACCCATCCCGATCCCTGTGCGAATTCCCGTGCCTGTCTATCGAAGACTCTGATCGTGACAAGTGACTCGACAACATCTTCGAAGACCGATCCGAAGGCACAGGTTCCGTCGGTGTCGTCACTATGTGCTAGGCGACCGTGCCCGAGGACAGTTCCGCGGGCAATTTCGGGAGCACTGCCGGCTGCAGCAACCCCTGCCAGTACTTTGATCGCGGTTCGCCTCGAAATCGCTGTTGACTGAGTGTTGGTCATCGGAGAGAGACACCCTGCTATTTGTTGGCTCACCAGCTGCTAAATACAAATTTAAAAATTACGGCTTCTGCGTACTGATTGTTGATACCATTTGACAATGCGATCCCAGAAACGAGACCTTCCTGACCGTGGCCGTAACAAACTGCGAGATACCTTCAGCCGGAATCCAGCAGTCAATGACCCCGACCCTTGAGGTCGGGTTCCCGCCTCGACAGCCTGTGAACCGACGTCGTCTAGCACCTCGAGAATCGCTGTTCGTTCGGAACGTCTTCCGGAACCACGACGGGTTGCTACCCTGCTCGGAGGGCGTATCTCTGTGGGCCAGTCCCCGAGAGTGACCTCGAGACCCCTTCGTGTCCCCCATGACTGACGGAGTTTTCTCGAGACGCAAAAACCAGACAGCTGTAGTGAACCAATATATATGGTGCAAACGGTGGTGAGTAGGACTGTTCCACACTGGTCATGCAGTCACTCCGTACGATCTCGACGCGTGTTCGAGGTCACTTGGGTGGGGCTACGTACGTCGATCCGGGAGCGATACGGATCGATACGCGAGCGCTCGCTGCGTTTCGAATTTCGGTCGGCTTACTCATCATCGCGGACGTTTTGCTTCGTTCCCGGAACTTCACGTTCTTCTATACGGAGGCGGGCGTCGTCCCGCAGTCTCTGGCACAGGCGGTGACTGCGGACAACGCCTTCTCGATTTACTTTTACACGACGAGTACGACCGTGATCGCGGCGTTGTTCGTCCTCACGATACTGGTCGCGATACAACTCATCGTCGGCTACAAAACGAGAATCGCGGTCGTCCTCTCGTTTCTCCTCGTTATCTCGCTCGATCACCACAATCCCCTGGTTCTCAGCTTTGCGGATACGCTGTTTCGAATGCTGCTGTTCTGGGCGATCTTCCTCCCGCTTGGCGAACGCTGGTCGGTCGACGCGCTCCACGCTGACTCTCCCCCGAGAACGGGAATTACGAGCCTCGCATCCGCAGCGATCCTGGCACAGATCGTCTACATGTACGTCCTCAACGGCTACCACAAGCGGGAATCCGAGCTGTGGACCGGCGGGGATGCCACCCCGCTCATCATGGGTCTGGACAACACGACCTTTCTGCTCGGCGATTTCATGCGGAACTTCCCGACGCTCCTCCAGTACGGCGGGTTGACGTGGTACTACATGTTGCTGTTCGCCTGGCTCCTCATCCTCCTCCGGGGGCACGCACGCACGCTCTTCGTCGCCATGTTCGTCGGCGGCCACGCCTCGTTCGCGCTCACGGTTCGAATCGGCGCGTTCGCGTACGTCGCGATCGCCGGCTTGCTCCTGTTCCTCCAGACACCGGTCTGGGACAGGCTCGAGAACCTCGTGCGTTCCGCATCCTTCGACCGGTCTTACCTCGCTCACGCCCGGACTGAATTCGAACGGCTCGGGTCTCGGCTCCCCCGGGCCCGGATCGACTCGAAGACCCTCGGACAGATCAGGAAGACCGTCTACACTGTCGTGCTGGTCGTCGCGGTCATTTCGCTCCTCGTCGTCCCGACGCTGTCACACCTGCCCGTCGCGCAATCCATTGATGAGGAGGACGGGCCGAAGGATCGCATCGACGACAGGGTCGATGCACTCCGCATCTCCCAACCTACCTGGACCGTCTTCGCCCCACATCCACGAACCGTCGACCGTTACTACGTGTTCCCGGCCGAAACCGAAAACGGAACCATAGTCGACGCATACAACGAGCGTCCGTTAACCTACGAGCGACCGCAGAACGAACTCCAGAAACAGTTCGGCACCTATCGGGAACGCTTCTACATGAACAGCGTTCGTCGTGGCGGCCCGAACGACATCGTGTCCGAACGGCTCGCAGAATACCTGTGTGAGACCTGGGCGGAAGAACACGGCGAGGAACTCACCCACGTCAACATGTACTACGTGATCGAGGACGTGACCCTCGAGACGATAGACGAACCGGACGAGCGAGTGTACGAAATCCGACCGATCTACTACCACGGGTGTGGCGACAACGAACCGAAGGAGATCGATCCACCCGAGTGAGATATCTCATTAATTGGAGAATCGATGAAGTGTCGATGACTCGATTAGTCGTGTCCGAGAATGCAACGCATTCTCCCAATCCTGTTGCGGATTTGGAGGAAAACAACTACGATTCCACAGCGAACTCGTCGAGGAGGGTATCGTCACCGGGTTTCGGTTTCGCTCTACCGAGGGGAGTCGGTCGCGGCCAGAGGTAGCGCCAGAGCAGGCCCGCAGCGATCCCGCCGAGTGTCGAGGCGAGCATGAACATGACGGCGTCGAACGGCTGGATTCCCGCGATACCCGACGTGAAGATGCGGGCGAGAGCGACCTGCGGGTTCAAAAACGCCGTCGAGGCCGTTCCGATGATGCCCATGCCGACGGTAAAGCCCACCGCGAGACCGATCCACTCACTGTTCTGGCGGAGCAGGGAGATGATGACCGACGCGAGTAACACGGTGCCGAGGAACTCGGCAACCCAGGTGGATGCGGGCCGTTCAACGGTTGAGATGGCAAACACCTCCCACCCGATCGTACTCACGAAGGTGAGACCCGCCAGGCCGACACCGACGAGGCCGCCGAGGAACTGAACGGGAATGTACTGCCGCGCCGTCTTCACGTCGACGTCGCCGGTCACCAGTAGTGCGATGGTGACCGCCGGGTTCACGTGTCCACCGCTGATCGGCCCGATCATCTGCACGACGACGAACAGCCAGCCGGCAGTCGCCAGTCCGATGAACAACACGCCGATACTCGGACTCGCCCCTAACATTCCGTCAGCGAGCAGTCCCGACGACACGAGAACGAAAACGAGCGTCGCGGATCCGAAAAACTCCGCGACGAGCTTCTGTTTGGTCGTAAATTCTTTGCTAGTCATCACCTAGCATATAAAGCCTCGACCGGATTTAGTCGCATACCCTAACCGCCTGACAGCCGCACTATCCGCCTACTGGGACGCTCTCCGGGCTTGGATTTTTGTATGGGGCTTCGACCTACTTTGGCGGTAGCGCGCGAAATGCACCGCTGGATCGTCGTGACAGTACAAGGACTGGGCTGAAACAGGTGGGCTTGTAAAGGCCTCGGTACTCATAGGGCTCGTCACGACCGGATGCCGAGTCCGGTTCGGAGCGAGTTGATCGTCATCGGCCACTCGAGGCTAGTACCGTCCGGCCAATGATCCTTTCTCTCTTCGGTTCTGTACTGTCGCCTCGAGCCCGTGTTCAGTCAGCCATTCGAACCGTGAGCACCGGCACGTCGCTCTTGCGGACGACCTTTTCGGTCACGCTCCCGAGTACGAGTCGACCGGCACCGGAGCGACCGTGGGTACCCATGACGATGGCGTCGATGCCATTTTCCTCGACGTACTCGAGGATCTCTTCGTTCGGCTTGCCGTACTCGATCGACGTCTGTACGTCGACGCCCAATTCCGCGCCACGTTCGACGACTTCGTCGACGGCCGTCTGCCCTTCGTGTTCCTGTTTCTCGACGACGGTTTCCCACTCGGCGCTGGCCGGTGAGCCCCCAGCACCGAAGCCGCCGAGCGGAATCGGTTCGACGACGTACAGCGCGTGGACGATTGCGTCGTTTAGACGGGCAAGGGCGAGTCCTTCGTCGATCGCCGCGCGAGCCGGGGTGCTCCCGTCGGTGGGGATAACGATGTGATCGTACATAGCAGTGCTCTATACGGCGTCTATCACTATATAACGCCAGGAGCACAGCCGAGAGACGATGGGTCTGGTCTCGACCTCGACACCGTGGTGGCCCTCGAGACACGACGCTACCCGGTACTACTCGCTGGGTTCCCAGTCCTCGGCCGCCCCCTCCCCGTAGTCCAAACGAAGGGTCGTGCTCGTCCGACGCGTCCCGCCGAAGAACTGATTCTTCTCGTACGCCGCAACCACTGTGGCGCTCGCGACACGGTCGCCCGGCGAAACGACCGCCGGATCGATCTCGCTGGCGAATCGATACACTCGCGGGTACGGCTCCGGATCCTCGATCGACAGCTCCCACTCGAGCTCGTCCCGCTGTTCTCGATGCTCGAACGCGAACGTCGGATTGCTGTCGGTTCGCTGCGCGTTCGAATCGAACGCCGTGATCTCGCCCAGAGAGCGCGACCAGTCTTGAGTCGTCCGGAATCGACTGTGGGGTCGATCCTCGTCGTGGGTTTCGACGCGACACCGCGTCGAGAGAGTGAATCCAGAGCCGTCGTCGTGCTCGAAGAGGAAGGCGGTGGCTTCGACGTATCCTTCGTCCGGTAGCCACTCGACGGAATCGCTCGCAGCGACAGTCGCGTCGACGGATGGGAGTGCTGGTCGATCAGGCGTCAGTGTGTGCGTTCCGTCGGTGCCGGTAACCACCGTACAGCCACCGAGCGCCGCGGCCGCCATTGCCGTGCCAGTGGCGAGGAGGGTACGTCTGGAGGGCATACTGTCCCGATTCGAACAGGTCGCGTATGGTACTTTCGTTCTCACCGACAGGAATTGATCGGTCACCAGACCAATCGGCCCTACTGCGCGCTGCAGCACCGATTGGGTGCTCGAGGCGTCGTTCACTCCCGTCGAGAGGGGGTTCCGAGCCCAGGAATCGCCACCGCACGCTCGAGACGTGCCATCGCGAGTGCAGTCGTCAGGACGAGTGCGAGGTAGAACAGCGCAGCGATGACGTAGATATCCGTAAACTGAAACGTGCTCGAGCCGATGTTTCTGGCCTGCCGGAAGAGTTCGGGAACGGTGATGAACGCCGCGAGCGAGGAGTATTTGAGGAGGTAGACGAACTCGTTAGTCCACCCCGGGATGGCGAAGCGAAGCCCCTGTGGGAGCACGACGTGACGGATGCCCTGAACCCTCGAGAGCCCGACCGATCGGGCGGCCGTCAGCTGGCCGGGGTCGACCGACTGAAGAGCCGCCCTGATGTACTCGGCCTGGTAGGCCGAGGAGTTGATCGTGAAGCCGACGATGGCAACGAAGATGGCGGCCCGCGGAATCCCGCCGTAGCCGACGAATCCGAAGCTATCGAAAAAGCCCGCCAGGGGGAGTCCGAAGTAGAGGAGAAAGAGCTGTGCGAGCAGCGGCGTTCCCCGGATGAGTTCGGTGTACGCCAGCGAAACGCGGCTTAGTACAGGCCCGCCGTAGATGCGCGCCACGGCTACAGGAACGGCGATGAACAGCCCGAAGAACATCGAGAGGACGGTGAGGTAGACCGTAATGAACGCCCCTTCGGCCAATGCTGGCGCCGACTCCGCAGCGAACGCGGCGAGTTCGAACAGCCAGGCGACCCACTCGAGGGGAATCCCCGCGGGCCCGAGTGCCCCAGCTACGCCAGTAACCGATTCGGCTGCGGCTTCGAACGGTTCAGCCGGGATCCAGGGCTCGCGCTGTCGGACATCCAGATCCGACCGGATGAGATCCGGGAGACCGACCGCGGTGAACACCCAATCGAGCAACGAGTTGTGGTAGGCCCAGCGGGCGAGCAACCAGCTCCAGAACAGGACGCCGACCGCCCCGACGACGAGTCGTCTCCGTCCCGGGAGGGTGCCAACCGCCCTGCCGCGATACTCCCCGAAAGTGGTCATTGATGAACGCTCGTGAGGTCACCGAGGAACGCTCGAGTGCGGTCGTGTTCCGGGTCGTCGAACAGCGCCTCCGGCGGCCCGCGCTCGACTATCCGGCCGTTATCGAGGAACGTGAGCGTCGAGGCTGCCGAGCGGGCGAATCCCATCTCGTGGGTGACACAGAGCATGGTCATCCCCTCCTCGGCGAGGTCGCGCATGACCTCGAGTACCTCGCCGATGAGCTCCGGATCCAGGGCACTGGTCGGCTCGTCGAAGAGGATTAGCTCGGGATCCATCGCCAGCGCCCGAGCGATACCGACGCGCTGTTGCTGGCCGCCCGATAGCTCGGCGGGGTAGGAGTCGACCTGGTCACCGAGACCGACGCGCTCGAGGTAGTCGTGGGCTCTGGCGTCGGCTTCCTCGCGGGAGAGGTCGAGCACCTCCGTCAGGCCGAGTGTGATGTTGCCCAGCGCCGTTCGGTGTGCGAACAGACTGAAATCCTGGAACACCATCCCGACGCGACGCCGCAGATCGTTCTCGTCGATGTCGTGAATCTCGACGTCGTCGAGGTAGATCGCCCCGTCATCGATCTCGGTCAGCCGGTTGATACACCGCAGGAGCGTGGATTTCCCCGACCCGCTCGGGCCGACGATCACTTCGACGTCCTGGCGCTCCATCTCGAAGCTGACGTCGTGCAGTACCGCCTCGTCGCCGTAGGATTTGTCGACGTGTTCGACGCGTAGCAGACTCATTCGTTTCCTCCGGGAACCGCGTACCGTTCGTGGAGCCGATCGAGCGTCCGGTTCGTCGTAAAGGTCAACACGAAGTAGACTGCGCTGATCACGATGATGACCTCCAGCACCGCCGTATCACGCCCTGGCTGGAGGTACAGACGTTCCGCACGCGTGAGCAGTTCGGCGAGGCCGATGGCGAATGCGACGCTCGTGTCCTTGAGGACGATCGTAAACTCGTTCTGGAAGCCGGGGATCGACCGCCGGATCGCCTGCGGGAAGATGACGTGACGGATCGCCTGGCGCTCGCTCATGCCGACCGACCGGGCGGCTTCCATCTGCCCGGAACTGATCGACTGAATGGCTCCGCGAAACACCTGTCCCTGGTAGGCGGCGCTCCGGAGGCCCAGTGCGAGCGTTGCTGCGACAAACGCCTTGAGCTGAAAGTCGAGCACCGGTACCGTCCCGAGACGCGGGATCGGCAGCCCGAAGTAAAAGAGGACGATCAGCACGACGATTGGCGTCCCTCGAAGCACGACGCCGACGGTACTTACGACCTCGCGGAGCCACCCCGATCCGTACACTTCGATCGCGCCGGCTGGAAAGCCAGCCAGAAAGCCGAGTGACAGGCTGGTGAGTGTGAGCAGGATGGTGACGATCGTCCCCAACAGGAGAAATTCCCAGTTGGCGAAGACGAATTCCCAGTCGCTCAGCTCCAGGACGACGGCGTCCATCTATGGCCTCACTCGAACCAGTTTTCGACGAGATCCTCGTAGGTGCCGTCGTCCTGGATCTCGGCGAGTGCGTCGTTGATGTCCCCGATGCGGTCGTCGTCCTGGCGCATACCGAGTCCGAACTCCTCGCCCGTTTCGATGACGAAGGCGATCTCGACGTCACGACCTTCCTCGAAGTTCTCGGCGACGGGGATGTCGACGACGATAGCGTCTACGTTCTCGTTCTCGAGATCCTGTACGGCGAGGGTGTAGTTGTCGTACTGGCGGAAGTCGTCGCCGTCGACGATACCCTCCTCGATGAGCGCCTCGACTTCGCCCTCACCGGTCGTGCCGCTCTGAGCCCCGACGACCGCGCCCTCGAGATCCTCGACGTCGTTCGGATCGAGCTCGCCGTCGGCGTGGACGAGGACTGCCTGGTCCGATTCGTAGTACGGGTCGGTGAACGCGATCGTCTCAGCTCGCTCGTCGGTTATCGTCATCGCGGCCGCGATGAGGTCGATATCACCTTCCGTGAGCGATGGAATGAGCGAGTCGAACTCGATGTCTGTCCAATCGCCGACCTCGTAGCCGGCGCGGTCGATGGCCGCTTCAGCGAGGTCGATGTCGAACCCGACCAACTCGCCGTCCTCGGTGAATTCGAACGGTGGAAAGCCCGATGCAGTTCCCGGAACGATGACGTCCTCGTCGCCGCCGATGTCTCCGAGACAGCCGGCGACGACGGCCGTTGCACCAGCGGCACCTACGGTCTTCAGGTAGGCGCGACGATCCATCTGAAATCTGCGAGCCATACTTTAACGTCGTATGATGCACGTTTCAACGTTTCGCACTAGCACGCCACAAATTAACGTGGTTCGGTCATCACCACTCTGTCAGACCGGTCTATGAAACTTCTTAAAGGCGTGCACCACGACCCACTCTGGGTGACGCTCGTGGAGACGCCATTGGAGACACATCGGCTGTAGTGACACGAGGTTCCGATTCGGACGACCACCGAAATTCGATGGCTCCCCTGAAACGACCAGAACGATAGCTGTACAGCACAACCGACGATTCTGTGTACAGGCTGACTCGAACCAGTACCGAAGGCAACATTCTTTGAAACGGAACAGGGATGTGGACGTAATGGCCACCGATACCGATGACCGGGTTTGCTACGTCATCAGCGACCTCCACATCGGCGGCGACGAACAACTCGAGGACGTCGAGTATATCGACGAACTCCTCGCGTTTCTCGAACGGCTCGAGACGACCGACGAGAACGCCGAGTTGATTATCAACGGCGATGCGTTCGGTCTCTGGGAGTTCACGACGGTGGAGGGGCTCGAGAAGTTCGACGTCCTCGAACGAACGTACCCAGAACTGTTCGAGCAGTTGCGTGCGACCGGCGAAAACGTCCACATCACGCTGCTGCCGGGCAATCACGACCACGAGCTGGCGGCCTACGACGAGTACGTCGAACGGTTCGCGGACTACAACGTCGACCTGGTGCAAGAGCAATCGATCACTCGAGCAATGGGCGAGCAGGTGATCCACTTCGAACACGGACACCAGCGCGACGACAACAACCGGATCGAAGACTGGGGAAATCCCCACTCGACCCCGCTTGGATACTTCTACAATACCCTGGTAACGAGTCGGGCGGGTCAGCTATCCGACCGCGGTCGGTACAACTGGCTGAAGGACGTCCAGGCGGTCACGCCGACCGAACGGATGCCTGTCTGGCTCTTCTCGAAGTACTTCTACCGAGAGATGAACCCACTGTTGCGGTACTCGCTGTTGCCGTTCCTGCTGTTGTTCAACATCAGCGCACTCCTCGCCATACTCATTGGACTGGATCTAGCCGGCGTCTGGTCGGCACCGATCGATCAGACCACGGAGTTCCTCGGACAGTTCGGCAGAGCCGGCACCGCGGCATGGTTCTTCTTCGCCTTCAACATCGCCGTCGCCGGATTACTGTTGCTCGTCGGCACCCCGTTGCATTTTATCCGACGGGACGTCAAAAAGACCGTCAACCGCTTCGGCGTGTTCGAAACCGACCTCACCGTCGATCCCGAAGCGCCCTACGAGGAAGCCGCTCGAGAGATTTTTAACGAGCGCCCGGAAACGTCAATCTTCTGTTACGGCCACACTCACCGCCCGGGAATTCAGGAGGTTGACGGCGGCATTCTCGTCAACACGGGAACGTGGCTCAAACGCTTACACCGGCGAGATGGAATCATCGGCATCCTCCCACCGGTGTTCTATCCGTCCTACCAGCTTGCAGCCGTTCGCATGGAGTCCGCAGCTGACGGGGTTGCCGTGGAGTACGAACAGTTCACGAAAACCAGTCCCGCCTCGGAGGAACTGACGCGCACCGAGCGATTTTTCACCGTCGGCAGAGAGCCCCATCCCGAACTCCCCGATCGGTACGTCGTTGAGCCGGCGGCGACGACCACCGAAGAGGTCACCGCAGAGACCACCACGGAAACTTCTCGCTGAGGCCGTTCTCGTCAATCGTTTCTTCCACGTTATCTCGAGCAACAGCGCCGAATGACTGGCTAAGTACAAGCGTCGGGGAGATACCACTGACCGCTCGAGACGTTGGTTCGCCAACGGCATCGGGGGTGAACTGCTCGCCGTGAACCACACACGCGCTTGCCAGCCACTCGCTTTTCCGACCGACCGTCCTATCGCCGGCCATGAGTGAGGAACCCAGCCGAGACCGCGTGCAGGATCGAGCCGAAGCCCGGAAACGCGACCGAGCCGACACCGTCGAATCGATCCTCGAGGACGTCGAGCGTCACCTCGGCGAGGTCGAATACCCCGTCAGCAGCGAAGAACTTGCGACCGAGTACGCTCTCGATTCGATCGATCTGCCCAACGAGACGGAGTCGCTCGGCAGCGTCTTCGATCGGCTCGCCAACGACGAGTTCGAGTCGTCAGCCGAGGTTCGCGAGGCCATCCACGGCGACCTCACCGGGGCGGCTGGCGGTCGCCACGAGGCCAATCCGGAACGCGATCTCGAACGACTCGAGGCGGAGAAACAGGGCGCTCTCGACGAGGGTGGTGCCGACCAGCGATGACGTCTTCGAGGCCGACCGCTGGTAGGTGGGGTCGGCAGTCACGTGGGTGAGGTTGCGGTCGCGCGAGCATTTGTGAGACACGTGATCCACACGCTGAGTTAATTTTACGGGTAGAAACTATTGAGCGACTGTAGTGAATACGGCAATCACAAAGCGCTTAAGAACCCCTTTGTGGTTGCCTGTGGTATGGCACAACGTGAGACGTGGGCAACCAGGACGGGGTTCGTCCTGGCTGCCGTCGGCAGCGCCGTTGGGCTCGGAAACATCTGGCGGTTCCCCTTCGTCACCGGCGAAAGTGGCGGCGCGGGATTCCTCCTGATCTACCTGCTGTTCGTCGCACTGATCGGCCTCCCGGTGATCCTCGTCGAGTTCGTCATCGGGCGCCACACCAAACGGAATCCGGTTGGTGCACTCAGAGAGATCGGGAGCGGCGCCTGGCGATACGTCGGTTGGATTTTCGTCGTCACAACGTTCGTCATCATGTCCTACTACAGCGTCGTCGCTGGGTGGACGATTCGGTATATGATCCTCGGACTCCAGGGCGAGTACGTCGACGACGTCGAGGGCGCTGGCGGCCAGTTCCTCGAGCTCGCTCAGGGCGTCGAGGCGATGGCCTTCCACGCGCTATTCTTGCTCATTGTCGTCGCCATCGTCGGCTTCGGTATCCGTCGCGGAATCGAACTCGCGGTGAAGGTGATGGTGCCGGCGATCATCGCGATCACCGTCGGTCTCGCCCTCTGGGCGTTCACCCTCGAGGGATCCTCAGAGGCGTACGCCTACTATCTCTCGCCTGACTTCCAGCAGCTCGCCGCCGACTGGACGACCGTCCTGCCCGCCGCCGCCGGACAGGCGTTTTTCACGCTCTCGCTCGGCTTCGGGATCATGATCACCTACGCCTCCTACCTCGGCTCGGATCGAAACCTGGCCGAGGACGGCGTGGTGATCATCGGCTTCGACACCGCCATCGCCGTCATCGTCGGCCTGGTCGTCTTCCCGATTCTGTTCACCGCTGGGGTGGAACCGGGCGACCCAGGGGCGGGTGCGATCTTCATCAGCCTCTCCGCAGCGTTCGGCGAACTCCCACTCGGCGGGCTCATCGGCGCCATCTTCTTCGGCACCGTCGCCATCGCCGCACTCTCGAGTGCAATCAGCCTGACCGAGGTCGTCGTCTCTTACGCCATCGACGAGCGCGGGATGGACCGGCTCACGGCCACCCTCGCGGTCTGTGGTGGTCTGTTCGTCCTCGGGTTGCTCCCCGCCTGGGATCTCGTCCTCCTCGACCTCCTGGACGGGTTCGCCGACGGCATCCTGCTGTTGCTCGGTGGCCTGCTCATCTCGGCGTACGTCGCCTGGTACTGGGCCGACGACGCGGTCGCGGAACTCGGCCGCGGTATCGGCTCGCTTGGAAACCTCGGCACGTACTGGATCTGGGCCGTCCGGATTCCGGTCTTGATCGTTCTCTTCGTCTCCCTGCTCCTCGGCGTGCTCGATTACGTCGAGTTCCTCCAGACCGACTTCGCAGAGTGGCTCGGGGAGCTTTGATCTGATCGGGACACCCTCGAGTAATTCTATAGGCGGAGCAGGGCGAGAACCCCGACCCTTGAGATCGGGGGTGAAGCCCGTCGAAGGACTACACATGCTCACTTCGGTTGATGTACTGTTCAATCGTATCTCGGCTCACCTCACCAGCCGTTCCTACGTAGAATGAACGTTCCCAACACCCACCACCCCAGTACAACGACCGCATCACTTCAGGATGGTCAGTCCACAATCTCCGCGCCGTCACGCTCTTCAACCGCGACACGATTTCGCTCGGTGAGTGCTTCGGATGCGCTCCCAAGAATACGTGAACGTGGTCAGGTGAGATATGCAACGACCGCAACTCGTAGTCGTTCCGCTCGATAATTGCATGGAACTCTGACTTCAGCGTATCCGAAACGTGGTCGAGAAACGAGTGTCGATACCGAGGGCACCACACGAAGTGGTAGTTGATATTGTACACTGTGTGGTTCGAACGAGTCTCCTCCATACACACTGTACGATGTGACAACATTTAAGTCAATGTGTTATTAAGTATCTACTGTAAACAAGATGGCGCGACGATTCACCGTCGATTTCGAGGAGGACTTCTACAAGGACTTCTCGAAGAAATGCATTGACGAAGATCGAACGAAAGCCGATGTCGTGCGCGAACTCCTCCGAGAGTGGACGTACGACGAAGACACCGAGTGAGTACTACGCATGGACATCGAAGACCAAAATCTCACGAAAACCCTCCTACTCCAACTCCAGTTTTACGAAGAGGGAAGCAAGACGAAAGTCTTCGATTCCACACAAGAATCACGCACAGTATATAACGACACCATCCGCCTCGCCAAACAGGGCGACGACTGGGATGACATCCGTCGCCAGATGGAGCAAGACGCCAACCTCGTGAAAAACAACACGCAGTTGGTCGTCAAGAAAGCCCTCAAAGCGATGGAGAACTACTACGAATACGACGACTACAACATGCCCAGTCACACCAAAACTGGGCCATACCCCCTGCGGATGAACCACAAAGAGGGATACACACTCTCACTCACCGACGACGGTGAGGTTGCGTTCCGTATCTCTCCGAAACCGTACCATCCAGTTCGTGGCACGGTTATTGGCGACCCAGTACATCTCGACGTGCTGAAAACCGCGCTGTCGAGTGACGAGTGGAAGATAGGGACGGCTGAAGCCCTGTTCACGGATGGCCGTGCTGAACTCCACGTCAACGTCACCCACCAGACACAGACCGTTCGAGACCAAACCGACTCGCAGACGGTGATTGGTGTGGATGTGAACGAGGACAACATTGCGTTGACCGCGATGGATGAAACGGGAGTTCTCGACACGCTTGTCATCGACTTTCCCGAAATCAAGTCCGAGCGCCACCGCTATTTCACGATGAAAAAGCGGATGCAGAACGCGGGGAAGCCGTCGCACAAGAACGTGGTTCGTGACAGAGAGTATCGGTTCGTCCACGACAGGCTCCACAAACTGTCTCGGGCCGTAGTCGCGTTTGCAAAGCGGTTTCCTGACCCGTGCATTGCACTTGAAGACCTCAAGGATATGCGCGAGTCAATCGACTACGGCACTCGGATGAATCGTCGGCTCCACGCGATGCCGTTCCGTGCAACGCAAGTGTTCATCGCGTATAAAGCAGCGTTTGAAGGCATTCCGATTGCCTCGGTTGAAGCGGAATACACGAGTCAGGGCTGTGCGTTGACGGCGTGTGAACACACCGAGCGAGCGAATCGACGGCGGAAACGGTTCAAGTGCAAGTCGTGTGGTCATCAAGACCATGCGGATAGGAATGCGTCGGTGAACGTTGCAAAGCGTGGATTGAAGAAGTGTTTGTTAGATGTGCCTACTCTCAAGAGCCTTCCTCAAGTTCGGAAGGTGCGACGGTGGGCATCGGGGCGCGTGAACCGCCCGACCTCATCCCTCGTAACCGCTTGAGACGGCCTTGCTCTGGAACGGGTAGGCGTCGAGGTTGCAGGGAGTGTTAGCGATAATCTGAGGGAACCATGAAGAAGCCCCGACCCTTGTGGTCGGGGTTGTTCACTGTACTCTTCAGAGGTTAATACGAATCGTGTGCTGAATAGAGAGCGCGAATGTGGCATAGATTTCGGATTCACAGTCAGAGGTGCTGGTTGCTGAGTCCTGGCGAGGTAGTGTGGCAAATATTGAACCTTCAATCATATGGGCTGCTATTGTAATGATTCCTCATAGATTAGGGTGGTTCCTTTTATGACGGATCACATTCAATGAACGACATGAACGCGCAGGATGCCCACGAGATTCTGGCTAACGCTGATCGACGGCACATCCTCACCGAACTTTCCGAAAACGACGGATTTACCACTATTTCTGACCTTGCTACACTGCTCACCGCTCACTCGGACTCCCGCGTAGAAACCGAAAAGGCACTCAAAAATGCAAAGATCAGATTAGTGCATAACCACCTCCCACGGCTAGAAGGTCATGGGATAATCGAGTACGATAACAGAAGTGGAGATGTAGTACTCACCGCCTCTGAGACGAGAACGTCGCTACTCGATAGTGCAGAGGAACTAGAAGCTGTGGCTACCGATACAGCGGAACCTTTCTAATCGAAGTTCAGTGTCAAAATCCGCACGTTTCGAATAGTTCCACTTTGGCGGGTGAAATAGATACAATCACTGTGCTGCATCAGACCACTTGATTCAGTACGCAAATCTCCAATACTGGAGATGTCTCCCGGCGACGGCCGTGAACTATATTTCGAGCGTGATTGAATATCGGGCTATGTGGGGTACGGTTTACGCCTGCACCGACGGACGGTACTACGGCTGCACCCAGCTCTGGGAGCGATTCGAATCCGGTACGTGGACGCCGTGTTGCTGGAACGCCGAGTCGGGCCAAGAGTGGGTCTACACGGCCACCGGCGACTTGCTCTGTTTGACGCCGGTACCACCTATGGCAGTTCCTGACCGGTTCGAAATCGAACGGTGTGAAGAGGGGTTGCGCGTGACGGAACGGCCGACCGTGAGAGTGAGTCCCTGAGTAACAAACTCCTGGCGACAATCATTCCTTCTGGAATGCAACGGACTTACCAGTGCCAACTACGGAATTGAAGCATCGATCGCGGTAATCGGCACAATAGTCTATACCCATCGACGAGATGACTGGAACACACGACCGAGGAAGTTGAACGTAATTCTGATCGTTCCGTACCCGCACACGAGTGTCCGATACGCACGTGCAATGAGTGGATGGTTCGGCGTCCACATCATGAAATAAACAAATTCGTCGTGCTGAACTCATCCTCTGGATTCAGCATGCCTCCTGAGAGATGTCACCGACTAAGATTTCAATAGAGTCCCCGATCCTTCGACGGTAATTGGAACTGTGGCTCAACACTCGAGCAATCGGCCCGTACCGAGCGTTTCATACGATGATTGCCACGAGGACTCGAGTACTCGATGGACGATTCGCCAGTGAGCACCTCGGTATTATGAAGCTGAAGACGGCAGTCACAGTGTTCCCGAATTGAGCGAAAGTCGAACCGATTCGCTGGAGATACCTCAGGTAGGGCGTCTAGACGTACTCGAACCACTCCTCGTACTCGTCAGTGCGCCCCTCGACGATGTCGAAGAACCGCGTCTGGATCTCTTCCGTAATCGGGCCTCGAGTCCCCTCGCCGATCGTCACGTTATCGACGCGCTTGATCGGGGTCACCTCGGCGGCAGACCCGGTGAAGAACAGTTCGTCGGCGGTGTTGAGTTCGCCGCGCGAAATCGAGACGGTGTCGTGCACCGTATACCCCAGATCGCGGGCGATTCGAATGACCGCGTCGCGAGTGATGCCGTCGAGGATCGATTCGGAGAGCCCGGGTGTGAAAATCTCACCGTCGCGAACGAGGAAGAGGTTCTCGCCCGGCCCTTCGGCGACGTTCCCCTCCTTGTTGAGGACGATCGCTTCGGCGTAGCCGTTGCGCCGCGCTTCCTCGCCGGCGAGCATGCTGTTGACGTACAGCCCCGTCGTCTTCGCGTTCGTCGGAATCTGGCTCGAGGCGTGTTTCCGCCAGGACGACACCATCACGTCGATGCCGTTCTCGAGGGCCTCCTCACCGAGGTAAGCGCCCCAGGGCCAGGCAGCGATCATCGTCCGGGTCGGACAGTCCCCGGGGCTGACACCGAGACTCTCGTAGCCGTAGAAGGCGAGCGGACGGACGTAACAGGAGGCGAGATCCTGTCGCTGGATGAGTTCCTTTGTCGCCGTCGTCAGTTCCTCGTGGGAGTGCTGGATCTCCATCTCGTAGGGCTTACAGGAGGCAAAGAGTCGGTCGAGGTGCTCCTCCCACCGGAACAGCGCCGGCCCGTTCTCGGTCTCGTAACAGCGTGCGCCTTCGAACACGCCGCTGCCGTAGTGGAGGGCGTGGGTGAGCACGTGCACCTGGGCGTCGTCCCAGTCGACGAACTCGCCGTCCATCCAGATCGTATCGACGTCCATCTCGTCAAATCCCATATCCGGGGTGACGGAACCCTCCGTAATGAACGTTCGCGATTCCGTGTACCAGCCTGTGCAATTTCGCCACCTGTACTCGAGCGGTTGGCCGACTCCGTCACCGTTTTGCGGGGGACGGACGGAGGTCACCTATGGACACCGCACTCGTCATCGGCGGCACCCGGTTCATCGGCCGCCACCTCGTCGAGGAGTTGCTCGCCCACGACTACGACGTCACCATCTTCAATCGGGGGAATCACGACAATCCGTTCGCCGACGACGATCGCGTCGCCCACGTTCAGGGCGATCGGACGAACGACTCGGCGCTCGAGGCTGCCGCTACCGAGGTGAACCCGGATGCCGTCTTCGACTGTGTGGCCTACTACCCGCGAGACGTCCGGGCAGCGACCGAAATTTTCGCCGACTCCGACGCCTACGTCTACATCTCGAGCGGCGACGCCTACGGACGCGAGGAGATTCCGAAACGCGAGGAGGAGACGCCGATGCGTCCGTGCACGACTGAACAGGAGACCGACGAATCGGGGGACACCTACGGCAACCGCAAGGCCGAGGGCGACCGGGCAGTCGTCGCGGCCGCCGAACGGGGAGTCAACGCCATGTCCGTTCGCCCTTGTATCGTCTACGGCCCGTACGACTACACCGAACGGCTCGACTTCTGGCTCGATCGCGTCCTCACGTACGACCGACTGATCGTTCCCGGCGACGGGACGAACATCTGGCACCGCGCCTACGTCGAGGACGTCGCCAGCGCGCTCCGGATCGTCGCCGAACGCGGCGATCCCGGCGAGTTCTACAACGTCGGCGACCGACGTCTCGTCACCCTCCAGGAGATGGTCGAACTCATCGCCGACGTCGCCGACGAGGAGATCGAACTCGTCCATGCCGGGCCCCGCGAACTCGAGGCCGGCGGCCTCTCGACGGACGACTACGTCCTCTACCGGGACTACCCCCACGTCCTCTCGACGGCCAAACTCGCTGCCCTCGGCTGGGAGTCGACTCCGCTCGAGGAGGCGATGGGCCGGACGCTCGAGGAACACGAAGAAAGCGACCGCGACGGAGCCGAACACGATCCAGGGAGGGAGGCCGAAGACCGCGTGCTCGATATTCTCGATACGCTCTGAGCACGTCGCGTTCCATCCAACCCGGTTTTTTATATGCGATAACGGGGCCAAACCGCCCATGATCTAACCCGGTGCCCGGGTTCGGTGCAGCGAGCGCGTGACCAACTGACCCGGCGCGACTATCGGTCACCTGTCCGCTAATTAGTGATCTCCTGCGGAATCACTACGGCGAACCTATTCGTTCGAGGGATCGTATCCGTACTCGTCTCGAGCCGCTTCGATCGAACACTTCTCGAGGTCGAGATCCCGCTCGATCGCGTCGGGGTCGCGGGCGTTCGGATCGCCGTACCCACCGCCACCGGGGGTTCGAATGCTCACGATATCGCCGGGCTCGAGAACCCGTTTGGTCTTTGGGTCGAGGTCGTACTCCTCGCCGTCTCGACTCAGTTTGTCGTCGCCCCGGCCACCCCTGGAACCCCCGTCGATTCCGTACGGAGCGTGGCGACGTCGGTCGGCGAGGAGGCTGAACGTCGCTTCGTGGTCGCGGACACGAATATCACGGCGTAGTCCCAGGCCGCCACGATACGTCCCGGCACCACCCGAGTCCTGGCGCAACTCGTAGCGTTCGACGGCGAGCGGGTACGCCGTCTGAAGCACCTCCGCCGGGGTGTTCATGGTGTTGCTCATGTGGACGTGCACGCCGTCCATCCCGTCGCCGCTCGCCCGCCCACCGAAGCCGCCACCCTGGGTCTCGTAGAATGCGTATGGGGTGCCGTCCCGGGGATCGGTACCGCCGAAGGTGACGTTGTTCATCGTTCCCTGTCCGGCAGCGACCGCCCGTTCGGGCGCGACGGCCGCCAGCGCCCCGAGAATCACGTCCGTCACTCGCTGGGAGACCTCGAGATTGCCCCCCACGACCGCCGCCGGCGGACTCGCGTTGACGACCGTCCCCTCGGGAGCGGTGATCTCGACCGGGCGATACGCGCCGTCGTTCGGCGGAATGTCGGGATCGGTCACACACCGAACGGCGTAGTACGTCGCCGAGGCGGTAACCGCAAACACCGCATTCACCGCTCCCGTGGTCTGTGGGGCCGATCCCTCGAAATCGACCGCAATCGAGTCGCCGTCGACGGTGACCGTTGCCTCGATCGGGATGTCGGTCGCGCCCTGGCCGTCGTCGTCCAGGACGTCCGAGAATGCGTATGTGCCGTCCGGCAACTCCTCGATTTCGGCGCGCATCCGTCGCTCCGAGTACTCGTGAATCCCTGCGATAGCGGTTGAAAGCGTCTCGAGTCCGTATCTCCCCGCGAGGGCCTGAAACCGCTCGCGGCCCGTCTCGTTCGCGGCTTGCTGGGCTCGGACGTCACCACTCCGCTCCTCGGGCGTCCTGACGTTCGCGAGGATGAGTTCCATGACGTCCTCGACGAGGTCGCCCTCGTCGTACAGTTTCACCGGCGGAATGCGGAGGCCTTCCTGGTAGATTTCCGTGGAGTCCGCAGCGACGCTGCCGGCCGTCGAGCCACCGACGTCGGCGTGGTGGGCGCGGTTGGCCGCGAAGCCGATGAGGGGCGGTCGATCGTCGTACTCACCGGCGTCTGCTGTGATAGTGTCCTCGGCAAACACCGGCGTCACCAGCGTCAGATCCGGGAGGTGCGCCCCGCCCCGAAACGGGTCGTTCACCAGGATTGCATCGCCCGGAGAGAGCGTTTTCGGGGGGTAGCGCTCGAGAGCGGCCTCGACCGAGAACGGCATCGCCCCGAGGTGGACGGGCATGTTTTCGGCCTGACTGAGCAATCTCCCGTCGGCGTCGAAGACGGCGCACGAACAGTCACGTCGCTCTTTGATGTTCGGGGAGTAGCCCGTTCGGATCAGGTTCGCGTTCATCTCCTCGGCGATGGCGCTACAGGCGTTGCGGATCACCTCGAGGGTGACGGCGTCGATGGGGCGATCGGATTTCGAACCCGTGCGATCGTTGCTCATCGCTCATCCTCCACGAGAAGGCTGCCATACTCGTCGATGGTCGCGTGTTGACCTGGGCGTATCACGACGGTACTCTCCGTCCCTTCGACGATCGCTGGCCCCTCGAGTGTTGCGTCAGCAGGCAGTCGACCGCGGTCGTAGATACGCGTGTCCCGGGTTCGTCCGTCGAAACCGACCGGGCGCTCCGCTTTGATAGCCGAATCCGGATCACCGTCACGATCGGGGGCCGCAAGGGTGGGCGTGTCGACGAGCCCACGTGCTCGCAGTCGTACGGTGACGAGTTCGATCGGTTCGTCGGGCGAGGCGTGGCCGTACCGTCGCTCGTGTTGCTCGTGGAAGCGTCTGGAAGCATCCTCGAGTACCGACCGTGTCACGGGTTCGTCGGGGAGCGATATCGTCAGGTCGAACGACTGGCCAACGTATCGCAGATCGATGGCGCGCTCGAGGACGATTGGATCGGCTTCGTCGGTACCATCCCTCTCGTTCCCCTCGACAGCCAGCCGATCGCGACCCTCGCGCTCGAGCGGTTCGAAGGCTGCTTCGAGGGTATCCGGAGAAACGTCCGCGAACCGTCTAACCATCGAGGTGCTGGCGTCGTGGATGCGGTCGGTGAGCACCAGACCCAGTGCGGAGAGGACACCGGCTGTTCTGGGGATCACTACACGTGGGATGTCGAGGGCGTCCGCGAGTGCGCTCGCGTGAAGCGGACCGGCACCGCCGAAGGCGACGAGGCCGAACTCGCGGGGGTCGTGTCCGCGTTCGACGCTCACGACCCGGAGGGCGCGTTCCATATTCGCGTTAGCGACGTCGAGGATGCCCTGGGCAGCCTCCTCGACACTCATCTCGAGCGGATCGGCGATCCGTTCGGCGACGATCGATTCGACGCGGTTGACGTCCGCTTCGAGGGCGTCCGACAGGAACGCCTCCGGCTCGAGTCGCCCGAGGAGCAGGTGGGCGTCGGTCACGGTCGGCTCCTCGCCGCCCCGACCGTAGCAGATCGGGCCGGGTACCGCACCCGCCGATTTCGGGCCGACGCGGAGGGAACCGCCAGCGTCGATCCAGGCGATGGAACCGCCGCCGGCGCCGATCGTGTGGACGTCGACCATAGGGACGCCGACGGGATAGTCGCCCACGGTGACGTCCGTCGAGACGATGGGCTCGCCGTCACGGATCATCGACACGTCGCAGGAAGTGCCGCCCATGTCAAGCGTCAGTACGTTCTCGAGACCCTGGAGGCTGGCGGCGTGGGCAGCTCCCTGAACGCCCGCTGCAGGCCCCGAGAGGAGGGTGTTTATCGGTCGGGTTCGAGCCTGATCGGCGTCGATGAGTCCCCCGTTCGACTGCATAATCCGGAGGGGTGCGGGAACGCCGAGGTCGTCGATACTCGAGTCGAGGCGGCCGATGTACGCCTCCATAACGGGTTTGAGTGCCGCGTTCAGGGCGGTGGCGAGGGTGCGCTCGTACTCTCGAATCTCGGGGAGGACGTCGCTGGAGAGCGAGAACGAGGCGTCGATTCCGTCCTCCTCGAGGCGGTCGCGAACCCGGCGCTCGTGGTCGGGGTTTTCGAACGAGAACAGCAGCGAGATGGCGATGCTATCGACGTCGGGTTCGAGTTCCAGGAGGGTGGTGGCGACTTCGTCGACACTCTCCGGGTCGAGCGGTGTCTCGACGCGCCCACGTTCGTCGAGTCGTTCGGTGACCTCGAAACGGCGGTCACGTGGGACGATCGGTTCCGGTTTCGTCACGTCGAAATCGTAGATGTCGGGGCGTGCCTGGCGACCGATCTCGAGGACGTCCCGAAAGCCTTCGGTGGTGAGCAGGGCGGTGTCGGCCCACTCCCCCTCGAGGACGGCGTTTGTCGCGACGGTCGTCCCGTGTGCGAAGAAGTCGACGTCGTCGTACTCGAGCCCCGGTTCGTTCTGGGAGTTCGTGCTGGAATCACGGTTCGATTCGCCGTGTCGGTACCGTTCCTCGAGGCCGTCGACGACGCCCTCGTCGGGTGCGTCGGGTGTCGACGGGGTCTTGGTGACGTGGATCGACCCCTCGCGGACGGTCACGACGTCCGTGAAGGTGCCGCCGACGTCGACGCCCACGCGCCAGCCGGTGGGTGTGGTCATACCCCTCCCGTTGCGGCGCGGGGGCTAAAAACCGTCCGTCGGCGGCCGCTCGAGACGTGACGGGAGGGAACGCCTTTATACCGTGGCGAACCAGGTCAGAACCATGTTCGAGAAGTCGACGTGGATTCGACTCCCACGGAACGTCGTCGTCGGACACGACGTCCTCTCACAGACCGTCGCCGTCGTCGACGACCTGCACCTCGAGGGACGTCCCCTGCTCGTGACGAGCCCCACTCCTCGGGAACTCGCCGCCGAACCGATCGCGGATGACTTCCGGGAGCGGGGAATCGACCCAGTGATCGTTACGGTCGAGGAGGCGAGTTTCGACGCAGTCGAGACCGTCCTCGAGACGGCCGAGGCCGAGGAGGTCTCGTACCTGATGGGGGTCGGCGGCGGGAAGGCAATCGACATCGCGAAGATGGCGACCGACCACCTGAACGCCGGTTTCATCTCGGTGCCGACGGCTGCGAGTCACGACGGAATCGTCAGCAACCGTGGATCGGTGCCAGACGGCAACTCTCGGCACAGCGTCGCCGCGGAACCGCCGCTGGCTGTCGTTGCCGACACCGGCATTCTGGCAAACGCGCCCTGGGAACTCACGACGGCCGGCTGTGCGGACATCATCTCGAATTACACGGCCGTGATGGACTGGCGGCTGGCTCACCGACTGAAGAACGTCGAGTACTCCGAGTACGCTGCCGCGCTCGCGGAGATGACCGCCGAAATCCTCGTCGGCAACGCGGAGATGATTCGGCCTGGCCTCGAGGATTCGGCCTGGATCGTCACGAAGGCGCTCGTCTCCTCCGGTGTGGCGATGTCGATCGCCGGCTCCTCGCGACCGGCGAGCGGTGCGGAACACCTCTTTTCACATCAACTCGATCGACTCGCGCCGGGAGCCGCTTTGCACGGCCACCAGGTCGGCGTGGGCGCGATCATGGTCGCCTATCTCCACGGGGGCGAGCGCGGGATCTGGGTGGACATCCGGGACGCCCTCGCGAGCATCGACGCCCCGACGACCGCAGCGGAACTGGGGATCGACGACGAGACGGTGATCGAGGCGTTGACGACCTGCCACGCGATCCGCGACCGGTACACGATCCTGGGAGACGGAATGGACGAACGGGCCGCTCGAGAGGTGGCGACGAAAACCGGCGTTATCGACTGATCGTCAGGCTGTTCGTGTCTGGTCATTCGGCCGTTCGTGTCTGATCGTCGGGCCGTATGAATTTGCTCACGAGCCGGTGCAATACTGGAATCGGTGGATCGTCTCGAGCAGCCCCCTCGAGTCGACACGTGGGGCGAAGCTGGGGGGGGGGGTAGCGTCCCGGCTGGGCTTACCGGACTCACACGGTAAGCGTCCGATCGCCTCGAACGGAGAGCACGAGCGCCCCCGAGCCTCCGAGTGACAGGTGCAACCAGTAGGTCGTCAGCCGGTAGAGCAGGGTGACAGCGGTTGCGAGATCCGCCTGGAGCCCACCAATTGTGACGAGCAACACGACGAGTGTGGCTTCGATCCCGCCGGTACCGCCAGGGAGGGGGATCACGCCACCGAATGCCGCCAGGGGTGCACAGAGCAACGCTAGCGGGAGCGCTCCGTCGACGCCGAGCGCCAGTAACGCAAAGTACAGCGGGAGGACGTTGACGAGCCAGCTGACGAACCCGATACCCAGCGCGAGTACCAGCGTCCGCCGGGCCGCGCTCACCGTCTCTAACGTGCGGAGGAATCCGTCGAAACGGCTGCTGATCGGATCGGGCCTCGAGACGCGCGGAACCGATTGGAACAAACCGTCTACTCGTTTGGTGAACGCGTAGGCACCGGCCTCGAGGTCGAAATCAGTTCGAACGTAGATGAACACTGTGCCGACGAACAACACCGTCACGACGACGAGGGCGACACTGGTCATCGTGTCGTCGATGGCTGGGAGGGCTGAACCGTCACCTGCTATCTGGAGGAGTTGGTAATCGGCGTGGCCGACGACGGCCACCGCACCGATGATTGCGACGAGGAGGCTTCCGAAAAAGACGAACAGTTCCGCGAGAGCGACGACCGCGAGGTTGTCCTCGAACTCCGAATCGGAGTTCTTCGCGAGGAGGTAGGCCATGATGGGCGTCCCTGTCGAACGGCCCCAGGGAAGGGCGCTTCGGGCGAAATACCCCGACAAGAACGCGGCGACGAACGCGAACCCGGTCGCGCTCCCAGCGACCGGTTCGAGCAGGCGGTTGACCACGGCGCCACGGAGCGCTAACACCGCGACACCCGAGAGAAACGCTGCGCCGACGTAGGCGGGTGAGGCGGCACGAAGTGCCTCGAGAACGTCCTCCCAGCCGACGCCGTAGACCAGAAATCCGACGAGTACGAGCGCGATCGAGAGACCCGCGATCGCGCGTCGATAGTGCATAGCAGCACGGACGGCCTCCACAGATGTGAAGTAACCGTATTGTCCCGCCTGGTGTCAACGCGTTGTAATAACGTCGTTTTGAGCCCGAATCGGTGCGGCGAACACGATCAGACGTGTTCCTCGAGGAAGTCCGCGATCGAACCGTAGGCTTCGATGCGATTCTCGAGTTTGGTGAAGCCGTGGCCTTCGTCGTCGAAGAGCAGTTTCTCGACGGGGACGCCCTGCTCGCGGGCTTCCTCGACGACCTGTTCCGCTTCACCGACGGGCACGCGGGGGTCGTTCTCGCCGTGGAGGACGAACAGCGGCGCTTCGATCGAATCGATGGTGTTGATCGGCGAGATCGACTCGAGGAACTCGCGGTCGTCCTCGAGGCTGCCGTACTCGGCCTCGCGGAGTTCGCGCCGCCAGTCGCCTGTGTTCTCGAGGAACGTCACGAAGTTGGCGATGCCGACGATGTCGATGCCCGCCGCCCACAGGTCGGGGTACTCGGTGAGCGACGCCAGTACCATGAAGCCGCCGTAAGAGCCGCCCATCGCGACCACGCGGTCGGGGTCGATGGCCTCGTGGTCGCCCAGCCAGTCGACGCAGGCGGCGATGTCGGCGACGGAGTCCATGCGCTTTTCGACGTCGTCCAGGCTCGCGTACTCGCTTCCGTAGCCCGAAGAGCCCCGGACGTTCGGTTCGAAGTAGGCGTAGCCGCGATTCAGGAAGTACTGCTTGACGCTCGAGAAGGAAGGGCGTCGCTGGCTCTCGGGGCCGCCGTGGATGTCGACGATGACGGGGTGGCCGTCGTCGCTGCCGACCGCGTTCGATCCGTCAGTGCTCGCGGTGGCTCCGTCGGGAAGCGTCAAAAAGCCCGGCACCTCGAGTCCGTCGAAGCTCTCGACGTGGACGAGTTCCGACGCTCGAAACGTCTCTGGTGAGATGCCAGCGGTCGGGGCGAGCGTCCACTGTTCGGTCTCGCCGGATGCGACGTCGACGACGAAGACGTTCGTGTTGACCGTGTCGCCGGTCGTCGAACACGCGAACACGTCGGCGTCGGGGCCGAAGCTCACGCCGCCAGAAATGCCGCCGGGGAGGTCGGGTTCGGGGAACGTCTCGAATGCCGTCGGGTCGTCGTGAGCGAGTTCGCCCACCGTCAGTTCGGTGTAGCCGTCCACGTTTCGGGAGGTGACGAACCGGCCAGTCTCGTCGTCGAGGGCAATCCCGTCGACGTTCCACTCGCCGCCGTCGATGACCGTTTCGAGGTCGAGTGTCTCGAGCTTCAGATACGCCAGGTAGAGCGTGTCTGCACCCTCGTCGGTGACGAGGTAGAGGCCCTCGCCGTCGGGTGCCCAGGAGGCGCTCTGATAACGGACGTCTCCGTCGTGCGGAGTGAGGTGAGTCGCGGCGCCGGTCTCGAGGTCGAGGCTGTAGAGATCCTGATCGAAGTTCGAGTAGGCCTGAGAGACGAGCAGTCGGGAGTCGTCGGGGCTCCAGCCGCCGACGGTGAGCCAGCCGTCGCCCTCGTAGACGAGGGTCGCCTCGTCGCCGGTCTCGTCCCGGTTCTGGACGTAGACGTCGAAGACTGCCTCGTCGCGACGGTTGGATGTGAACGCGAATCGGTCGCCGTCGTGGCTCCACCCTCCCCAGCGATGTTTGGCGTCGGGCATCGCCGTCAGGTTCGTAATCTCGCCGGACGTCGAGTCGAGGCGGTACAGCTGGGCGCGCTCGTTCCCGCCTTCGTCCATCCCGAAGGCGAGTTCCGGCCGTTCGGGCGACCAGGAGACGAACGTCACCCGTTCGTCGTAGAACGTTCGCTGTTCGGGCCAGGACTGGGCGTCCTCGAGTGTCCATACCTGGGGTGTTCCGGTCGTGTTCATCAGGAATGCGAGTCGGTCGCCGTCAGGGCCGACTGACGCGCCGTAGGCGCTCCTGACGTTCAGGTATCGTTCGATGTCGTACGTTGGCATGTGTCGGTAGTATCGATTCGAAATAGTAATGGGTTCCGGAACGCCGTTTCGGATGCGACGTTTTGGATACAACATTTCGTACTGATTGCTTCGTTCGACGAGCGAGAGCGATCGACAGCGAAAGGAGGCGAATCCACCCACGTCGTCGTCGCACTTTTGCGTCCGGGAAGTTTCTGGGGCTGGAAGCACCTGCCTAACAAAGCCCGTCGGGATGGTGGTGTCCTCCATCGATGGCAACGGGGATCGACCGCGAGTCGGCACGAACACAGCAACAGACCGAGTCGACCACCGCGGTGCTCTTCACAATATGTGCGGCACTCCTCGGGATTGGCCTGACGATTGGGCTAGCTGGGTCGGCGGCCGTGTTCGACGTTGGGCCGGCGACGGATGTGGTCGACTCCGGCGACGGTGACGGTGACCGACTCGAGGGCCTCGCTGACGACACGTCATCGTCTGACGATGGGACGGAGACGGACGATACCGATACCGACGGGAACGATGGCTCGAGCGACGAGGACGAAGCCAGTAGCGAAGACGACCAATCCGACAGTGGAGGGGCGGATGACGGCGATGCGGGCGGTACTGGGGACGAGGCTGATACTGGTGACTCCGAGGACGGGGCTGTAGATAGAGAGAGCGATGACGATGGCGGAGATGGCGAGAGCGAGAACGCCGGTGATGATGACGATTCGGATGAAGCTGACGAGGATAGTGACAGTGATGGGTCGGAAGACGACGGGACTGAAGGCGACGAGGAGGAAGGAGCGGGTGACGGAGAAAGTGACGATGACGACGGTGACAGTGACGACGATAGTGACGAGGACGAGAGCGATGACGATGACGATGACGGTGACGAGGACGACAGCGACGACGGTGAGAGTGACGATGATGAGGGCGATGATGACGATAGCGACGATGATGAGGGCGATGATGACGACAGCGACGAGGATGAGAGCGATGATGACGACAGCGACGAGGATGAGAGCGATGATGACGACAGCGACGAGGATGAGAGCGATGATGACGATAGCGACGAGGATGAGAGCGATGACGGTGAAACGGAAGATGAGGACGAAGGCAACGGGGACGAAGACGACGAAACCGACGAGGACACCGACAACTGATCCTAAAACGGCGGTACGCCGACCTCGAGTTCCAACCGCAGCCAAAATGCCCTATATTTTTACCCCCTCACTGTCTTGCCGTGAGTAGATGCGAGTCGCGTTCGTCTCCTTCGAAACCATCCACCACCGAACCACGGAGACGAACCAGCGGTTCGAACGGATCGTCGACCTCCTCACAGACCGTGGTCACGAGGTGCACATTTGCTGTGCAAAGTTCTGGCCCGACGAGCAGCCACGACTCGAGCGTGACGACGTCGTCTATCACGGGGTCGTCCCCGATATCGACGCCCGCCAGTCCTTCTACCTGCGCGTCCCCTTCACCCTCCGATCGATCGCCCCGGACGTGATCCACGCCGGCGTCGACCCCACCGGACAGGTGCGGGCGGCGAAGTGGGGGTCGATGCTGGCCCGAGCGCCACTGGCCCTCGAGTGGTATCCCGAAAGCGACGTCGAGGGGAGTCTCTCGGGTGTGCCCGACGACCGGGGTCACCGCTACGCGGCACGGAAACCGGATCGAATCGTCACGCCTTCACGCCTCGTCAGCACCTGGGTTCGCGAACGTGGCGTTCCAGAGGATCGGGTCGATGTCGTCCCGAACCCGATCGACCTCGAGCGGATCGAGTCGACGCCACCTGACGACCGAGTCGACGTGGTGTACGCTCGTCGGCTCGACGAAGGGGCGAACCTCGAGAGCCTGCTGCTCGGGCTCGCGGAACTCCGGGATCGGAACTGGCAGGCGATGATCCTCGGTGACGGTCCCGAACGGGAGCTGTACGAGCAACTTACGCGTGACCTCCGAATCGACGACCGAGTCACGTTCAACGGCGAAGCCAGCCGCGAGGAGCGAATCGCTGCCTACCGAAGCGCCCACGTGTTCGTCCAGACGGCCACGGAGTGTGTCTTCCCGACGGAGCTCGCCTGGGCGCTCGGAGCCGGCTGTATCGGGATTGTGGAGTATCACGCCAACTCGTCGGCCCACGAACTCGTCGAAGGCTGGGATCGGGGGTTTCGAACCACGAGCGAACAGGAACTCGCCGACGCCATCCTGGAAGCGGGGAGCCTCGAGCACCGTACGTACGACGATTCGTTCGCCGATCTGGATCGCGAGCAGGTGCTCGAGGCGTACCTCGAGATGTACCGAGACCTGCAGGACGAATACGGATTGCTATAAGTACTGTATGGGCGTGTTCGTCTGGTTCATGCGTTGAGTCGACAGAGCAGAGCCACTTACTTCCAGCCGCTCGAGTCGCCGCCTCGACCGGTCGCTCGTGCCGTCCGTACTGCGGCGACGTTCTCGGCCACGTCGTGCACCCGGACGATATCCGCGCCGCGGTCGACCGCCAGCGCCGTCGCAGCGACGGTCGGGTCGAGTCGCTCCCCGTGGTCGTATCCGACCTGGCCAAACATCGATTTGTGAGAGTGGCCGACGAGGAGGGGGCAGCCGAGTGCCCGGAACTCCTCGAGACGATCCAGTAACTCGAAGCTCTCGGCAGGCGATTTTCCGAAACCGAGGCCGGGATCGACGACGATCCGGTCGCGCCCGAGGCCAGCCTTTTCGGCCAGCAGGACGCGTTCGGTGAGCTGGTCGATGACGTCCTCGACCACGTCGTCGTACTGCACGTCCTTCCCGGGGACGACGGGGGCGTCGATGCTGTGCATCAGGACGAGCGGGACGTCGTGCGCTGCGGCGACGAAACGCATCTCGGGATCTCCGAGCCCGGAGACGTCGTTGATGATGTCCGCGCCGGCCTCGAGGGCGGCTTCGGCGACGACGGCCCGACGGGTGTCGACGGAAACGAGCGCCTCGAGATCCGAAATCCGCTCGATGACGGGGACGACGCGGTCGATCTCTTCCTCGACGGAGACGGGATCGGCACCGGGTCTGGTCGATTCGCCGCCGACGTCGATGATGGTTGCGCCGTCGGCGACCATCGATTCGGCCTGATCGACGGCGGCCTCGATGGCGTCGTACTGCCCGCCGTCGTGGAAGCTATCCGGGGTGACGTTCAGGATGCCCATCACGGCTGGTTCGTCGTGCCAGGGGTACGCTCTTCGGTCGGATCCAGATTTCACCCTCGAACCGGTGGATCCCTCCTGTCCACTCGCACGCTCGAGATCAGGATCGAGGCGCAGGGCTTCACGCAACGCTCGAGCGACCGTTGAAAGCCCGTCGGGTCGATCGTCGAGGGTCGTCGCCAGTCGTGCGAACTCCGTGACGGTTCCCATCAGCACGACGTCGACGGGGTCGTCCTCGCTCCGAACGGCCGAAATCGAACACTCCCCGCCGACCCGAACGAGTTCTCGGTCGACCGCCGCGGCCTGCTGACGCTCGAGGGTGAGCGTGACGACCCGGTGGACGCCGCTGCCGGCGACGCGGGTAATGGTTCCCTCCTCGACGTCGGCGCGTTCGAGGACGGTTCGGGCGTCCTCGCGGTCGCGGATTCGTTTCGGGGTGATGCGGCGCGTCCATCGGCGGCGGGCCTCGGCGACGGCGAACAACGACCCGGTGACGAGCACGCAGTCGTTCGGTTCGGCCGTCTCGAGGGCTCTCTCGACGGCGTCGGAGACCGCTCCACCCCGTTCGACGTGATCCACGCCGGCGGCAGCGAAGACGCGGGCGAGGACGTCGCCATCTTCGGCACGGTCGATCGTGGGTTCGCAGGTAACGACCCGATCGGGCGTTGGGAGCGCTGCGGCCATCTCCCGGTGATCCTTGTCGTGCATCGCGCCGAACACGAGGTGGAACTCGTCGTAGTCGAACGACGAGAGGGTCTCGGCCAATCGTTCGCAGGCACCCGGGTTGTGGGCGCCGTCGAGGATCGTCAGCGGTGCGGTGTCCATCACCTCGAAGCGACCGGGCCAGTGGGCGTTTCGCAGGCCGCGCTCGAGGTCGGGCCTCGAGATGTCGACTCCAGAGACGTCGAGGATCTGCCTCGCGAGCGTCGCGGCGATGCCGGCGTTTTCGGCCTGGTGACGGCCGAGGACGGGAATTCGGGTATCGACAATCCAGCCGTCGCTTTTGATCGAAATACCCGCCTCGGCGTGGTTCGTCCGACCCTCGTAGCTGACGACGACGTCGGCGTCGTCGGCCGCGCTCGAGTCCGCCGGCGCGACCGTCTTGACGTCGCCGGCCTCGTCCCGGATGGTCTCGAGAGCCGCGCCCGTCGTGGCGGTGACGAGCGGGGCGTCCGTGGGAGCAACCTGCGCTTTGTCCGCGGCGATCTCCTCGACGGTGTCACCGATGACGCTCGTGTGCTCCAAACTGATGCTCGTGACTGCGCTCGCGATCGGATCGACGACGCTCGTCGCGTCGTAGCGACCGCCGATCCCGACCTCGAGGACGGCCACGTCGACGTCTTCGCGGCCGAAGTGCCAGAGCGCCAGAGTCGTGACGGCCTCGAAGAAAGTCGGTGACTCCCCCGCTGCTGCCTGCGTGGTGACGTACTCGTGTGTGGTATCGACGAACTCTCGAACCGCTGCTTTCGGGATCTTACGACCGTCGACACGCACCCGCTCACGGAGGTCGTCGAGGTGTGGCGAGGTGAACAGCCCCACCGTAAGTCCGGCCTCGCGAAGGGTCGACTCGAGCATCCGTGCGGTGCTCCCTTTGCCGTTCGAGCCGGCGATCTGGACGAACGGGACGCCCTCGTGGGGGTTCTCGAGGTGCTCGAGGAACGCCCGGGTTGATTCGGTGCCGGGTTTGGGGCGGAATCGACGAAGTGAGAAGAGGAAGTCCGCCGCCTCGTGATACTCCATAGTCGTGACTCAGAGTCGGGCCGCTTTAGGGTGTCGAACCTGACTCGAGTCGTCACGTGTGATGCAGCTAGGGAGACCGACCTCGTACAGACTATACCAATCAAAGTAAGAGGATTCGAATTTTGAAGTGTATTGATTCAAAATTCGTATCGTTACGGGAGGCGGGTACGACTATCCGTCCGGAAACCGGTCACGCCGCTTCGAACCAGTGCCGTTCGTGGCCACCCACGCTGACTGCTCGACAGGCGGACACCATTCGACGTCATCGCCAATACCCGTGTGTACGCCCGTTTCGGGGGATCTCGGACGTCCCTGTCGTTCCCGTCTTCACGAAGTTGTCGGCGGGAGTCACGACGTGGTCGCCGGGAGGGTACACGAGAACGTCGACCCGCCGCCGGGCTCGGACTCGACCCAGATGCGGCCGCCGTGGCGTTCGACGATACGCATACAGAGCGCAAGCCCGATTCCAGTGCCCTCGTACTCATCGCGTGTGTGGAGGCGTTCGAACACCTCGAACACCTGGTCGGTGGCCTCCGGGTCGATCCCGATCCCGTTGTCGCTGACCGAGATGACCCAGTCGTCGCCACGGCGGTCTGCCCGAACGTCCACCTGTGGTTGCTCGTCGCCGCTGTACTCGAGTGCGTTGTCGACGAGATTCAAGAAGACCTGTGTGGAGTTTGTGATGCGCGCACCCAACACACCGGGAATCAAGCGCGTCCTTTCTGAGCACGACGCCGAGAGGTTGGTCACCAACTACGAGTTAGTCAGGAAAGCCTCACCGACGATGCGAGTGCCGGTGACGCTCGTCGTCGTCCCGCACCACTCGCGTGACGACGACTCACTCTGTCTCATCACGAACCGGACGAGAATGATCGACGAAGCGGTGGCACTCGCTCAGGCGTATCGGCGCCGGTGGGGAATAGAAACGTCCTACCGGAAAATCGGTGAGTTTCTGCCCCGAACCACGTCGCCAGTGTTTGCGGTGCGGTTGTTCTACTTTCTGTTCGCTGTGGCAGTGTACAATCTCTGGATCATCGTGTGTCTGTTGCTCTCTGAGCAACGGCGAGTGAGAACCCGGCCAGCCGTGTCAACGGCGACATTTCGGTTCTTCCTCGGCCCAGTGACGTACGGTTAACCGCTGTCGGGGCGCCAGACCCGGGCTGACGCCGGGTCAGCACGCCTCTTCGTACTGGCGAGACTCTCTGTCAGCGTGAATCACGTGTCTCGTCCGTCGCTGCCGACTCAAATCACCGCTTGAACAACCGACTCAACGCGGGTTTGAGTGACCGCGTCCTGTTTCAGCGAGCGCTCTGCAATCTAAATCGGCAACTACTGTAAAGCCGTGGGCTTTCTCCTTGCATCTCTGTGAGTCGACGTGCACCGCCTGTCCAACGCGGTTCCGAGGGCGAAATCCCCCTCGGCCAGCGGGCAGTATGCTCCGCTCACGGGTGGTGAACGGCCACACAAATCGCGGCGGTGGTCAGTGGTGTCGTCGATAGCTGGTCTCGAGTCCTCCGTCGTGAACGGTTACTGCGGCGCTTTTCCCCACTTGGCCACCCGCTGCGGGCGATCGCTGACGGCCGCCACCTCGAGATCGCCATCGAACGTCTCGAGTGCGTCCAGGTAGGCGCGGGCGCTCGCTTCCGTCGACAGGTAGGGGATGTCCTCCTCGACAGCCATCTCGAGAGTATCCCGGTCGTCGCTGACGACGAAGTCGACTTCGCCGCGGCGGATCGCGTCGGGGGCGTCCTCGAATTCGCGAACGTCGAAGAATTGCTCGAAGCCGTCGACAGCGAGGTCGACGATAGCGGTTCCCTCGCTGACCGCGTTGGACGCCGCCTGCTGGGCCTTCCAGTAGGCCGTCCCGAACGTGCTCGCGGTGCCCATCACCTCGCCGGTCGACTTCATCTCCGGGCCGAGACGGGGGTCGCTGCCTGGCAACCGATCGAACGGGAGGACGACCTCCTTGATCGACGTGTGTTCGGGAATCCGCTCGACCGCCTCGAGGTCGGCGAGGCGCTCGCCGGCCATCACGTTCGCTGCGAGTTTCGCAATCGGGACGCCAGTGGCCTTCGAGACGAACGGTACCGTCCGGGAGGAACGGGGGTTCGCCTCGAGGACGTACACCTCGAAAGCGTCGTCAGCGTCGACGCCGTCCTGGCCCCCATCAAGCCCCGTCACAGCCAACTGAACGTTGAGCAGTCCCTTCGTCTCCAGGGCAGCTGCAATGTCCTCGGTTACCTCGCGCACGCGGGTCAGTGCCGCCTCGCTCAGCGACCGCGGTGGGATCATACACGCCGAGTCGCCGGAGTGGACGCCCGCACTCTCGACGTGTTCCATGATGCCGCCGATGAGGATCTCCTCGCCGTCAGAGACCGCGTCGACGTCCAGTTCGACCGCTCCCTCGAGGAACTGATCGATCAGGATCGGCTTGTCGGGGCTCACTCGAACCGCCTCCTCGATGTAGGTCTCGAGTTCGTCGTCGTCGTAGACGACCTGCATCGCACGGCCGCCCAGCACGTAGGATGGGCGCACGAGCACGGGATAGCCGAGGTCGTGTGCGAGGTCGAACGCCTCCTCGCGGCTGTAGGCAGCCCCGCCTTCTGGCTGGGCGATGCCGAGGTCGTCCATCAGTTGGTTGAACCGGTCGCGATCCTCCGCGAGATCCATCGCCTCGACGGTCGTCCCCATGACCCGACAGTCGAGGCCGCGGCGCTCCAGTTCGGCCTCGAGCGGTTCGCCGATGTCCACCGACGTCTGACCGCCGAACTGCACCATGACGCCGTCGGCGTTGGTCGCTTCGATCACGTCGGCGACCTCCTCGGCGGTGATCGGCTCGAAGAAGAGGCCGTCGGAGGTGTCGTAGTCCGTCGAGACGGTCTCGGGGTTGTTGTTGACGACGTGGGCGTCAATGCCCATCTCCCGTAGCGCGCGAACGGCGTGGACGGCACAGTAGTCGAACTCGACGCCTTGCCCGATTCGGATCGGACCGCCGCCGACGACTACGACGCTCTCGACGTCGGTGTCGACCTGTACCTCGTCGTGGGCGATCGGCGAGGGCCCCGACTCGAGGGCGTCGCGGGCGGAGTAGTAGTACGGCGTGGAGGCGGCGAACTCGCCGGCGCAGGTGTCGACCTGTTTGAACGTGCGCTCGGGAGCGGCAGATTCCACCGTGCCGACGTCGGCACCGGCCTGTGCAGCGACCTGCTGGTTCGTGTAACCGAGTTCGGCCGCTTCGGTGAAGGTGCCTTCAGCGGCGGCAACTGCCGCGTCGGCGACTTTCTCGAAGCGCTCGACGTACCACTCGTGGATGCCCGTCAGCTCGCAGATGTCCTCGACCGTGTAGCCGCGCTCGAACGCCTCGAAGATGGCGTAGGGACGGTCTGGCGTCGGCGCCTCCAGGTAGTCGGTCTCGAGTTCGTCGTCGGAGACGTCGGCCCAGTCGACGGCCGGATCGTACTCGCTCGAGCGCAGCGCTTTCAACAGGCTCTCCTCGAACGTGCGGCCGATGGCCATCGCCTCGCCGGTCGACTTCATGGCCGTGCCGAGCGTGAAGTCGACGTCGTCGAACTTGTCCTTGGGCCACCGGGGTACCTTCGTCACGACGTAATCGATCGCGGGTTCGAACGCCGCGGTCGTCTGGCCAGTGATCTCGTTTTCGATCTCGTGGAGGCGCTTGCCGAGGGCGACCTTCGCGGTGACGCGGGCGATGGGGTAGCCGGTCGCCTTCGAGGCGAGCGCCGAGGATCGAGAGACGCGGGGGTTCACCTCCACGACCCGGTACTCGCCGCCGGGCGTGCCGTCGTCGCGCCAGGCGAACTGGATGTTACACCCGCCCTGAATTCCCAACTCGCGGATGACGTCCAGTGCGGCGGTGCGCATCTCCTGGTGACCGTCGTCAGGGATCACCTGGGAGGGGGTGACGACCGTCGATTCCCCAGTGTGGATCCCCATCGGGTCGATGTTCTCCATGTTACAGATGATGATACAGGAGTCGTCGGCGTCTCGCATGACTTCGTACTCGAGTTCGACCCAGCCGGCGATCGATTCGGTGATGAGCACCTCGTTGTTCCGCGAGAGTCGAAGTCCTTTGCGCACGCGAGCGAGCAGTTCGTCCATCTCCTCGACCACGCCCGATCCGGAGCCGCCGAGGGTGTAGGTCGTACGAGCGATAACTGGCAGGCCGCCGACGGTATCGACGGCGTCGTAGACGCGTTCCTCGAGATCGGCCTCGCTCAGTTCGGTCACCGATTCACCCTCGTCGAGGGAGATGGTCGTCGAGCGGGGGACGGGTTGGCCGATCGCCTCCATACGCTGGCGGAAGAGGTCGCGATCCTCCGTCGCGTAGATCGTGTCGAGGGGCGTACCCATGATGTCGACGTCGTACTCCTCGAGAACACCCTCTTCGGCCAGTTCGGCGCTGACGTTGAGCCCGGTCTGGCCGCCGAGACCGGCGATGACTCCGTCGGGGCGCTCTTTCTGGATAATCTCGGCGATTGCCTCGGTCGTGATCGGTTCGATGTATACCCGGTCTGCCATCTCCGGATCGGTCATGATCGTCGCCGGGTTCGAGTTGACCAGTACGACGCGCGCGCCTTCCTCTTGCAGGGCACGACAGGCCTGTGCGCCCGAGTAGTCGAATTCGGCGGCCTGACCGATCTGTATCGGCCCGCTCCCGATCAACAAAATAGTGCGCCCGTCGTCCCCGGTGTCGTCGTCGGTGCTCATTCGTTGTGCGTCCGGAGTGTGTACATCGTAATAAACGCCACGAAATGATGCGAATCTCGAAATAGAATTTCGAATTTCGTACGGTCGCGTCGAGTGATGATCGAATCTGGCCGCCTCGAACCGTCGGCGAGACGGATGGCCGAACCGCTTATACCGGTAGCGACGGAGGTACGGATAGACGACATGCCCGAATCCGGAGCGCGGCGGCCGACGGCCGATGGGATACTCGTATATGTCGACCCCACCGACCGCTCACCTCGCACCGTCGAGGCCCTCGAGTCGTCGTGTCCAGGGCTCGAGGTTACGGCCGTCGCCACTGCCGCAGATGCAATCTCGACTCTTGGCGACCGACGGGTCGACTGTGTGGTGATCACGTCTCCGCTCTCCAAATCGGACAGCCTTTCGTTCGTTCGAACGGTTCGACGAACATACCCAGAGACCCCCGTGATACTGTACGCAAGCGACGGCTCCGAAGCGCTCGCCGCTGGAGCAATCGATGCAGGCGTCTCCGCGTACGTGTCCACAACGGGGCGCTCGGATACAGAAACTGGAGCAGGAACCGATGCAGACACCGACGCCCTCGACCAACTCTGTGCGTACGTCTACGACGTGCAGACAGAAGACGCCCAGGATCGATTCGGTCACGTGGACGCGATGCACGACGTCGCTATCCAGTTCGAATCCTGTCACGACCCCGATGAAGTCTATCAGTTGGCCGTCGACGCGATGGTACACGTCCTCGAAAGCGACGGCAGCGCCCTCTACATCGAATCCGACGGGCAGCTCCACCCGACCGCCGCCTCCGCCGATGAGCTCGTCACCCAGTTATTGGAGCCGTTCGACGTGGACGAGGGCGTGGTCGGCCGAACCTATCGCACCGGAGACTCATCGCTCGACCACCATATCGACGCCGGCGAAGAGGCGAAGCCGGTCGACGACCGGATTCGTTCCGGGGTCAGCGTGCCGGTCGGATCCTTTGGTGTGTTACAGGCAGCGTCGACGGAACCGACGACGTTCACCGAACGCGACCGAACGCTGGCCGAGTTACTCGCCGCACACGTTTCGGCGGCGATCTCCCGCATCCGTTCTGAGAAGGCTGTCCGCCGAGAACGCGATCGGTTCGCCGCGTTGTTCGAGAACGTGCCGGACGCCGTCGCCTTCCTGGGGACGGCGGGATCGGACACCATCGTCGACGTCAACCCTGCCTTCGAACGACTCTTCGGCTACGATCGCTCCGAGGTGATCGGCGACACACTCGACGAACACGTGTTGCCGGACGGAATCGACGCGATCGACGTCTACGACACCGTCGGCGTCGGCGAGGTCGTCACCGCCGAGGTCACCCGGCAGACGGCCGACGGCCCGCGAGAGTTTTTCGCTCGGGGCTTCGCGGTCGAACTCGACGACACGGTGTACGAATACGCCATCTACACCGACATCACCGAGCAAAAACGGTGGGAGAGCGAACTCGAGCAGTACCGGACGCTCGTCGAGACGGTCGGCGATCCGATGTACATTCTCGATGCCGATGGGACGATCGAAGTGGCGAACGACGCGATGATCGACGCCGTCGGAACCACCCGGGAGGCGGTGATCGGTGCACACCCGCTCGAATTCATGCCACGGGAGGCGATCGCACGCGGCCAACAGATGCTGTACGAAATCATCGACGACGACGATCGAACGTGGGGGACGTTCGAACTCACCTTTACCAGCACCGACGGGACGGAACACGTCGCCGAGGCGAACGTCGCACCGATCGCCGACGAGGACGGCGAACTCATCAGGAGCGTCGGCGTGATTCGCGACATCGGCGACCGCAAGGAACGGGAACAGCGAATCCGGTCGCTGCACGACGGTACCCGCCGACTCATGGCCGCGGCGAACGCCGACGAAGTCGCCAGCGTTGGGTGTGACATCGCCGACGACATCCTCGATTACCAGCTCAACGCGATCCACCGCTACGACCCAGAGGTCGACGGATTGGTTCCGGTTGCGGTCTCAGAGGGCGTACGCGAGCTGTTCGGCGAGCCACCGGTTATCGAGCGCAATGGTGGGCTCGCCTGGGACGCCTACGAGGCTGGCCAGCCGATTGCCCACGGCGACGTCCGGTACCAGAACGGAGTGAAGAACCCGGAGACGCCGATCCGCAGCGAGGCGCACCTGCCCCTCGGCGAGTACGGCCTCCTGTTGGTCGCGTCAATCGATCGCAACGATTTCGACGAGGAATCGCTCGCGCTCGCGAACATTCTCGCGGCGAACGTGGAGGCGGCAATCGAACGAGCCGAACGCGAGAGCGAACTGGACGCCCGTCGCCAGGAGCTCGAGCGGCAGAACGAACGCCTCGAGGAGTTCGCAGGGACGGTCTCACACGACCTCAGAAACCCACTGACGCTTGCAACGGGTCACCTCGACCTGATCGCTGAACAGGCACCCGACGAGATGGATGACTCCCTCGAGGAGATCGAGTGGGCACTCGAACGGATGGACGACCTCATCGACGACGTGCTCGTCCTCGCCCGGAGCGGTCGAAATCTCACCGATCCCGAGCGGATCGAACTCGAGGCCGTCGTCCGCCAGGCCGGACGCACCGTCGACCCGGAACTCGAACTCGCCGTCGACGGCACGTTGCCGACGATGATGGCCGACGAGAACCGGGTGCTCGTCCTCTTCGAGAACCTGTTCCGGAACGCGATCGAACATGCTAGTGAGGACGTCTCGGTGACCGTCGGCGGGACGGACACCGGCTTCTACGTCGCCGACGATGGACCCGGGATTCCGCCGGAGGAACGGGCATCAGTGCTCGAGTCCGGCTACACCACCCATCCAGAAGGCACAGGGTTTGGACTGGCGATCGTCACCGAAGTCGCGGAGGCCCACGGCTGGGACGTGACGATCACCGAGAGCGAGCAGGGTGGTGCCCGCTTCGATGTTGAGATCCGACCCGCCGTCGCTGGCGAACCGAGCGACCAGGGGAGAGCCGTGGACGACGCCCGTCACACCCGCCAAGTCGATTCGGAGTGACTACAGAGTTCTCGAGTTCGTACCTTCCGGAGGAACCAGGAACGCCACGAGTCCGTAGCAACCAAAGTAATCAGTGTCGGCTCGAGTCCGTAGTATCCAAAGTAATCAGTGTCGGCTCGAGTCGGTACCATTTCGATACCCCCATCCGTGGACTCGGGTATGGAAATCGGCACGGCACACGTCGAACCGGAGTCACGAACTACCGGCTATCTCGAGGTCACGACGCTCCCGACCGGTGGAACCGAACGCCTGCCCGTCGTCGTCGCTCGCGGCGAGCACGATGGGCCGACGCTGTGGGTCACCGGCGGCATCCACGGGAACGAGATGACCGGCGTGGCAGCGGTGCAGGACGTCCTCGCCGATGGGGTTCCCGACGGGTTACGGGGAACCGTCGTCTGCGTTCCTATGTGTAACCCCTCCGGGATCAGACGCCTCGAGCGAACCTCCGCGTATCACGACGACGATCCCAACCGGTTTTTCCCGGCGGCCGATGCTGAGGATACGACCGGAAAGCGAGTGCAGGAACTGATCGACGAGCGGCTGTACGAGGAAATCGTCGACTCGGCGGACGCCCTCCTGGATTTGCACACCGCCCAGGTGGGCTCCGTCCCGTTCGTCATCCGCGACCGGGTGCTGTACGGCACCCACCGCGATGAGGACGAGGCTCGCGACCTGGCCGGTCGACTCGACGGCTTCGCTCGAGCCACGGAACTCCCGCTGGTGAACGAGTACCCCGCCGAGGAGTACGTCGATCGGAACCTCCACCGCTCGACCGCCGGTGCAGTGCTCAACGAGGCCGGGATTCCCGCGCTGACGCTCGAGCTCGGTGGTCACGATGCGATCGAGGACGGATGTCGTGCGGCCGGCGTCGCCGCCGTGTATCGGGCGATGGGACACCTCGAGATGCTGCCGTCGGTTCCCGAATCGATCGAGGCGGCTGATCCGGGGTTCGAGTCGCCAGTATCGTTCCCAGTCAGGCGGTTCGTCGGGCCGCGTGCCGAGTCCGCGGGGATCTGTCGGCCGCGTTTCGAGGCCGGGACGGCGTTCGAAGTAGACGAAGCGATTGCTGACGTGGTCTCGCCCCACGGGGATCGACTCGAGACGCTCGAGGTACCCCACGATGGGTACGTTCTGGGGTGGCGCTCGCCAGTGACCTACGAGAACGATCCGGTCTCGAGTCTGGCGATTCGTGACGAGGGCGACCTCGTTACCGTCCGGTCGTGAAGCGATACCCTTAAACGCCGGACGCCCATCGGTCAGGATGCGGGACCGTGGGGTAGTGGTATCCTCTGCGGATGGGGTCCGTAGGACTCGAGTTCGACTCTCGGCGGTCCCACTTCTTTCACTCGCTACGCTTGTCCATTCGTGAGACCGCCGTACATCGCAAACTCTACGAGTTTGCGCAATCTCGAGTGTAGCCTGGTCGATCATATCGGGGATTGTTCACCGTTTCAATAGTAGTTGGCCGAGCACGGTACCGGACTCGAGTTCGAACCGTTGGTATTGAACTATCCGTTGCTCGCGACCCGTCCCAAATTGAACTGCCCGATTAGAGTGATTCACTGCCACAATGCGCCAATGGATGCCGCTTCCATTTACCTCGAGCCTCGCCCACCGCTCAATTCAATCTCGATGGAACACTGGCCCTGCATCCCGAGCGACTGCTCCCAACACCCGATTCCTAATCACCCACTACGAATCGAGTTCCATCTGCTTCGCCTCCTCTTCAGCGACGACGAGATCCGAAAGCTCCTGTTTCGAATGCTCGTGGAACAGATGATCCCGCAGCAGCTCGCCCGGGCGCATTTCGCTGTGGCAGAGCGGGCACACGATTGGGGATTGTGTTGCCATATTGGACACAGAAGCGAGGGGCGAATAACAGTCCCTCCAAAATACACTGGAATCGCCCCCTCCAGTATCGATCAGCGACACTCAACAGACACCGATCACCGGTCGCTCGAGAAAATCACCAGCACTGCGCCTCGAAACCACCGTCAGTCTCACTCCGCGCCGGTGGGTCTCGAGGGGTCGTCATCCTCACCGTCTGTGACGACGAGGAACTCCGCTGTGCCGCAACTGCATTCGATGGAACCGATCGGCTGGACGTTACCGTCAGGCCACTTTCGAGCGGCGTATACGGATCCACAACTGGCACATTGTGCCAGAATTCGTTCCCCGTCACCACGATGTGCAACCATCAGTTGCCACTAATAAGCAATATAACATAATGATTTCTATCTACCTCACTTCAACCAGTCGTTCGAGTACCCAATGGCAACATCTCGAGCCGTTCTCGGTAGTTTCTGGTTACCAGGGTGAGGGTCGGTAGAGGGCTACGAGTCACCAGGAAGCACTCCTCACCAACGACCGCCAGCACGGACATCACGGGGGTTTTGTGCACGCCGCTCGAGCATCGACTATGACCGTGGTGCTCGCCGGTATTGGTGCCGACACGACGAACATCGGTGCGCTCGCACCGCTGTACGCCGACGGCCGGTTCGAATACGTGCCGATTCCGGAGAAGACCCTCGAGACCACCGAATCCGAAACCCTCGGCTCGTGGAACCTGCGATACAGCGACGGCTGTGCGGCCGATCTCACCAACCGTATCCGTCCCCAGCCGATTCACGACGGAGACGCCGTCGTTACCGGTGACGACCTCGTCGACTGGCCCCTGCACCACGATCCAAACCTCGAGGCACTCACCTACGGCGAACATCGCACCAGCGGCTACGTCTCCCGCCTCCGGAACCTCGAGCCAGGCGACGTCGTCGGCTTCTACGCCGGCCTCCGACGCGAGGACGATCCTGACGAGCGAGCCCACCGGTACCTGATCGGCTACCTGACCGTCGACCGAGTCGACGTCGTCACACCTGATACGTCACCGACCGAGCGCGAACGGATTTTCGAGGCGCACCACGACAACGCACACACCAAGCGCGCTCGAGATGGTCGGCTGTATCTCGAGGACAAATCGGTCGTCCTCATCGACGGCCGTGAGCCCGGTGGCCTGTTCGACCGCGAACCGATCCAGCTGAGCGAGTACGTGGTACAACCGGGGAACGTCCGGCCGCAGTACTACCTCCGGGAGTCGATTGCCGAAGAGTGGTGTGTCGACGCTGGTGGATCGAACATGATGTACAAACCGGCCTATCGATGCGCGCTGTCCGGTGATACGTTCCGGGATCTGGTCGGCGTTCCCGGCCAGCGTTGATGGTACGGCTCCGACCCGGGCGCCCAGCCACAGCGCCGTGTCCAGACGATACCGCACCCAACCGTGGATTGCCGATCAACATCGATAGCATTGTCACAGGAATAGGGGAATTTTACCGGTTCCGCCCCCGTGACAGTACGGGGATACCCATCGAAACGGTGTCTCGAGGTCGGCACGCGGAGCGGCCACAAACGGGGCCGACAAACTCCCGTCAAGTTTTGCCGTGGCCTCTGTCTAAATCCGAGATTTGCCGCAGAGATGGCTTGAAACCCGCGAATATATACATCTCGAGTTCCCAGGACAGTGTATGAGTGAGCAATCAACTCGACGTGCGTTTCTTGGTGGGGCAGCAGGAGTGACGCTTGCCGGCGTCGCCGGCTGTCTCGGGAGCGACGACGACGGTGGTACCGGCGACAGTTACGAGGTGTGGGCGCTCGATCAGGGAACCGACCAGATCTACGTCTACGAACCGGCGGGGGACGACGAGTTCGAACAACTCGCTTCCATCGACGTCAACGAGGACGTCGACGAGTTCGGGCAAGTACCACACATGATCGACTTCAGCTCCGACGGCGAGTACGCCGCCGTCGCCTGCACCGCGGGCGCGCGCACGCTCGTCTACCGTACCGAAGACCGTGAACTCGTCGCGAACCTCGAGACTGGCGCCGGCTCACACTTCGCGGGGTTCACCCCTGACGACGAATATATCCACGTCGACGCCATCGGCGAGGGGGCGATCGTTCGCGTCGACGCGGATCTCGAGGACGAGGCGTTCGAGATCGTCGACGAGATCGTCATCGACGAGGCATCGGCGTTCGCCGAGCGCGAGGACGAGTTCCCGGAAGACGACGACGGCGTCCGTGGGCGACCGATCTGTCACGATCACGCGAACGGCCACTCTTACCACACCCTCGGGCCGTCAATCGACTTCGCCGGTGTCGTCGTCCTCGACTACGATGCGTTCGAGATCGATCACGTGTTTAGCCCGGCCGAACTCCGCGCCAACTGTGGGACGATGGCCAGCCCCGACGAGGAGACCGTCTACCTGACCGCGGGTGCACCGAGCAACCACGAGGCAACCGGCGGGGTCGGCGAGTGGTACGCCGTCGACACCGAAACCACCCAGCCGGTCGACCCCGAGTCCAACGAGCCAACCGACGAGTACAGCGCCGAGGACGTCGCTCGAGACACCGACGGCTACGATGCACACGGGTTCTGGTTCACCGCCGATGGCGACGAACTCTGGATTCTCAACCGAGAGACCGACAACGGTCTGGTCGTCGATCCAGAGACGAACGAGGTCGTCGACGAGGTCGACGATTACGGTCCAGCACCGGACATCATCTGGGGCTCCCCGGACGACGAGTACATGTTCGTCAGTCTTCGCGGCCCCGATCCGCTCTCGGGTGACCCACACGCTGCCGAAGGTGAGACGCCTGGATTCTCCGTCCTCAGCGTCGAGGATCGCGAGATCGTGACCGTGGTCGAACCCGACGAGGGCAACGAAGACAGCGACTTCCACGGCATCGGCGTGCGGTCGACGTAGTCGAGAGGATCGTTTTCGGTTCGCAATTACTGTTCACTCGAGGGTTCAGACTCATAGCAGCGTCGAGGAAGCAGTAACAAACGGTTCTGGTAAAACCCGAACTCGATGATAGATTTCAGGGATCGTGATGAATACAGAGCGCGAATGAGGCACAGACTGAGATGCGATCTGCGAAGGTCGGTGATCGATCAGTACCGGTGAAACACATAGCACGTCATTTGTACCCATTTCAAGTCAGGCTCTTCCAATGTTGGATTATTAGTTAACAGAAAGTATTTGTCACTTGGATGGGCATTTTGGATATGAAACGACGACACCTCCTTGCTATTCTCGGGATATCGGTGACTGCAGGCTGTATGGAACGTCTATCTGCTGACTCTGAGACTGGTATCCGACTTGGAAGTATTCGGATAGCCAATACAACAGATGAAACACACAATGTTGATTTGTTGATTGAGAGAAACAACGAGTTTGTGTACCACGACGGCAGTGAAATCAATGCAGATAACGAGGTGTGGATTGAGCCAACTTGGTCATCTGAGCCAGCAGAGTACGATTTGTATTATGTTATCAGTGGAATAGATGAGTTACAAGTCGCGAATTTAACCGAACTCCACGAAGAAGATACTGAGGGTGACTGTCTCTTTGCAGACATATGGATTGTAGAGGGGGGTGAGGATAGTATTGTGACAGCGAAGGATGTCAAAGAGCAGCAAGAGGCCACCTGCAACTTCTAAGTCAACGTTCAGTATGCACGTGTAGTGAGCAGATGGTTCACTGGTTTCAGCATGAAACAAACGGAGTCGTCGTGCTGCACTAATACTCTGTATGCATCACACCATTTCTATTACATCTAGAGGGTTTCAACAGAACCAAACGAACCAGTACACTCGAGAGACCTGCTCACTCGAGCAACATGTCGATGATCGCTGTTGTACCAGCACTGTGATCTCGAAGATCGAGTTCCGCACTCCGTCCGAGAGGAATACCGCAAAAATCGACCAACGATCGGTATCGGATCGGGGACTACTGTTCTTGCGTCGCCGCGAGGTTGTCGAGATCGACCCGCTTCTCGAGCAGGATCTCGGCCTGATCGGAGACGACGCGCTGTTCGCGCATGAGCTGTTTCAGCTTGCTCTGTGCGGAGAGGTCGCCGATGAGAACGCCGCCGATGACTTTGCCATCTTTGAACGCGATCCGTCGCCACTCGGTGTCGGAGTAGCGTCGTTCGGCGTGTTCGTCGCCAAGCGTCGGGTGACCGAAGGAGAGGAAAGGGAAGTCGAAGTGGGTGATCGAGTACGAGGAGACCCACTCGAACTCCTCGGCCGCGTCGTCGGCGGCCATGTTGACACCCGCGACGCGACCCTGTTCTTTGGCCGAGCCCCAGGAACCGTTCTGGGCCTGTTCACCCAGTAGTACGTCGTAAAACTGTGTCAGGTCACCGGCCGCGTACACGTCGTCGACGTTGGTCTGCATGTACTGGTCGACGACGATGCCGTTGTCCTGTTCGATGTCGGTCTCACGGAGGAACTCCGTGTTGAACGTGAGTCCGATGGCGACGCCCGCGAAGTCACACGGATATCGGTCGTCGTTGGCGTCGATTGCCGCAACGACGTGACCGTCGTCGTCGACTTCGAACTCGCTGACGCCGCTGTCGAAGATCGGTTCGACGCCGACGTCGCGCATCCCGTTGTGCATAATCTCGGCACCCTCTGCCGACAGCGCGTAGCGCCACCAGCGATCCCCGCGCATCAGATACTTGCCGGCGACATCCTGGGAGCCACAGACGGCGGCAAAGTCGATTCCGAGTAAGCCAGCGCCGACGATGACGGCGTCGTCAGCTGCTTCGGCGCTCGCTCGGATGTTCCTGGCGTCCTGGAACGTCCAGAAGTGATGAATGCCGTCGGCGTCACTGTTCTCGACGGGCAACTGCGTCGGCGTCCCACCGGTCGCGATCAGCAGTTTGTCGTAGGGGATGTCCGCTTTCTCGTGCGTGCGAACCATCTTCTCGTCGGTGTCGACGGTCGTCACGTGGGTGTTGAGGGAGAGCGTGATGTCGCGCTCCTCGTACCACTCCTCGTCGTGAATCGAGATCGGCGCCTCGGGGAGTTTTCCTTTGGCGTGTTCTTTGATCAGAATCCGATTGTACAGTGGCTCACCCTCATCGGTGATGACGGTGATAGACGACTCCGGATCCTCTTCCCGGAGTGTCTCGGCAGCGGAACTGCCTGAGATCCCGTCGCCGATGATGACGTACTCAGTCATGTCCGAAATGTTGGCAACGGGGGTTAAAGTGGGTTGCTATCTCGCCTATCCTCGAGGTGTCGCACATGTTCGTTCGCACTGCGTTTCGGTTCCAAGGGGACGGTGGTGTCCATGTGTACGTTTTATATTCTGAACGCGTTCGTCGAGGTGTTCATGCGGTCGTGAAACTGCACGTCTTCGCACACGGGCAACGATCACGCGATCGACTTCCCCCGAGGGAGATGACTCCACATGGCTCTTTACGATCGGCCCCCTACGATCATCCATGAAGCTCCGACAGAACGCTCGCCACTTCGCCTCCCGGAAGGCTCTCGAGACCCCGGTCGTCCGCTCGGTAGCCGTCTCCGGACTCGTTCGCCTGCACACGAAAGTGTTCACTAAAAAGGCCGACCCCGCCCATGCTGAGGAGCGGAAAGCCCACCTCGACGCCCTGTTCGAAGCGACGATGGACAGCTATCTCGAGGCACTGCGCGACGGGTACTCCGAGGCCGAAGCCCGCGAGATTACCCACATCCAGGCGAACTTCGACTTCTACAACCACGGCTGGACGGAGATGATGGAGTTCCCCGCAGACGAACTCGAGGATCACTACGAGCGCTACCAAGACTTCTTCGACACCTGGGGGATCACCATCGCCGAGCCACTCGGCGAGTTCAAACCGGCGAGCGGCCTTCCAGAGGCCCCATCGACCCCCGAGCGACTCGAGGATCCAGAACACCCTCACGCCGAAGGCGGTTTCGCGGACGACGTATACGTCGAGGGCCCCGACGGCGACCTCGTCGTGGGCGGCCAGGAGGAACCCGAGGACGTCGACGTGTCGAAAGCGGTCGGCGTGCATGACCGCGATCTCGAGGACGAGTAGTCACGTCTCGATTCAGGCACCGACTCGTGGGTCAACGATGATTCCAGCGATGGTCTCGAATGAAGTCGGCGAGACGCTTTCCGGACGGTCTCGCCACCGCTCCCTCGAGTACTGAATTCCAAGGCGCTAAGTAGTCGGCCGCCAGCCACTCGAGTACCAACCCACTCGTATGTCTCTCAACTCGAACGATCGGTCGATCGCCGGCTTCACCATGGCGGGCCACGCCCTCGTCCACTGGTTCGAGACCGCGATCCCCATTTTCCTGGTCGTCTGGCTCGCCGAGTTCGACGTAACCGTTACCCTCATTGGCTTCATCGTCGCCCTTGGATACGCACCGTTCGGCATCGGCGCCCTCCCGGGTGGCATCCTCGCCGATCGGTACGGACCCAAACGACTGATCCTGCTCTGTCTCCTCGGCATGAGCCTCGCGTTCTCCGTCCTCGCGGCCGCCTCCGTCTTCGAGTCGATTTACGCCATCGCCGTCGGGCTCTTGCTGTGGGGGATCGCCGCCAGCATCTACCACCCCGCCGGGCTCGCACTCATCAGCACCGGCGTCGAGGAACGCGGAACGGTGTTCGCCTGGCACGGCATCGCCGGTAACTTCGGCATCGCCCTCGGCCCGTTCGTCGCCGCCACCTTACTCATCTTCCTCGAGTGGGCGCTCGTCGCCGCTATCCTCGCAATTCCAGGCTTTCTGGCGGTCGTCTACGGCCTCAGTGCCGACTTCGATTCGACGGCGGCCGTCGCGGACGACGCCGACGCTGGCCCGGACGAGGCGCTTTCCCTCGACGACCTCATCACGAACTCCAGGGCCCTCTTCGCCAGCGCGTTCGCCATCGTCTTCGTCATCGTCACGTTCGAAGGCCTGTACTACCGCGGGATGCTCACCTACCTTCCCGAAATTATGCACGGACTGCCGGCACTCGAGGGGCTCGAAATGATCCCGGCGCTCGAGCAGTACGACATCGAGCCTGAGTTCTACATCTACGTCGGCCTGCTGGTCGTCGGGATGGCCGGCCAGTACGCTGGCGGGAAGCTCACGGACAGGATTCCGGCCGCTCGAGGGCTGGCCGTCCTGTTCGCGATCCTGGCCGTGCTCGCACTGGCGTTCATCCCCGTCGTGAACCTGGGGCTGGGCGCACTGATCGTCCTCTGTGGCGTCCTCGGCTTCTTCCTCTTTGCGATCCAGCCGTTCTACCAGAACGCGGTGGCCGTCTACACCGCCGCCGATAGTCGCGGTCTCTCCTACGGCTACACCTACCTTGGCGAGTTCGGGTTTGGGGCGGCGAGTATCGCCATCGCCGGCTTCGTCCTCGAGGAAGCAGCCCTCTCGATGTTCTTCGTGGTCGTCGCCAGCTTCGCGTTCGTTGGCGCTGCCCTCTCGGTAGCGCTCGTACTCGGTCTCGATCGGCTGTTCGACCGTGATGACACGACGATACGTGCCGACACCGAGGCGTGATTCGGTGGACTCGAACCGGCGTTCGAGACGCGTACCAGGCACCTTTTTGGTAACTCTCGAGGAACGATCTGTATGGCAACAGCAACGAGCCAGGCGCTTACGGTCGGAACGGCCGTCGGTGTACTCCTGGTCGTCATCGGCATCACGGCGTACGTGGTAACGGACTTCGCGAGCGTCACCGCGCTGATCCCCGCAATCTTCGGCGTTCTCTTCGTGGTGCTGGGTCTCGTCGGCACCAGAACGGAGCACGCCGCCCTCGCTATTTACGGGCTGGCCGGCCTGTCGGTACTCGGCATCGCCGGGAGCACCCGCGCCATTCCCGACTTGCTCGAGCTGTTGACCGGCGGAACCGTCGACGCCCCCGTCGCCGTCGGCACCCAGGGAGCGATGATTCTCTGTAGCCTCGTCGTGCTCGTCCTCGCCGTCCGTGCAGTCGCGGCCGATCGGTAACACCACCGGATCGACCGGAACCCGCAGGGACTTTCCCGTCACAGGCGAATCACCGCACATGATCGAGGCGACGCTCTGTTTTATCCTGGATGGGAACGAGGTACTGCTGATCGAGAAGCGACGCGGTCTCGGCGAAGGATGGTACAACGGCCCGGGCGGGAAACTCGAGGACCGAGAGACGCCACTCGAGTGTGCGGTTCGGGAAGTTCGCGAGGAGGTGGGCCTCTCGATCGATCCCACCGAAACGGAAAAAGCGGGCGAACTCACCTTCGTGCTGGACGGCGACGTCCACATCGTCTGCCACGTCTTTCGGACGGGAACCTACGTGGGTGAGGCGACGGCGACACCCGAGGCCAGACCGGAGTGGGTTTCGGTCGCCGCCGTTCCCTACGATCGGATGTGGGAGGACGACCGCCTGTGGCTCCCGGCCGTCCTCGAGGGTGACACCGTCGCCGGAACGTTCAGGTTCGAAGGCGGGCGCCCGCTCGACGAAGCGGACTTCGTCGATCACGACCTCGAGCGTGGCGTTTCGTTCGACGGGTCGACGTGGACTCGATGATACAGGCCCACAGAGTGTTTTCGAAGGATACCAGAGAAGACGGACGCCTGAAGTCACTCAGGGAACGAGTACGACCTTCCCCGTACTCTCTCGATCCTCGATGAACCGGTGGGCCTCGGCGGCGTCCTCGAGCGGGAACGTCTCGCCGATGATCACCTCGAGATCGCCCGACTCGAGCCCCTCGGTTAGCTCCGGAATCGCCTGCATGATCCGCTCAGGATCACGTCTGGAGGCCTGCCCCAGATGAAAGCCGATTACTGACTTGTTCTCGAACAGCAGCCGCTGGTTCTGGGCCGTCGCGGGAACCCCGCTCGCGACGCCGTAGGTGACCAGCCGACCGAAGTGGGCCAGGGCGTCGAGGCTCCGGTCGAACACGTCGTCGCCGACGCTCTCGAGGACGAGGTCGACGCCGCCGTTGGTCTCCTCACGAACGACCTCGCGGAAATCGGTCTCGGTGTAGTTGATCGGATGCTCGCAGCCGAGTGCAGCGGTCAACTCGAGTTTGTCGTCGCTGCTGGCGGTACCGAACACCGTCGCGCCGGCCCGAGAGGCCAGCTGGACGGCGGCCGTGCCGACGCCGCCCGCGGCGGCCTGGATGAGTACCGACTCCCCTGCCTCGAGGCCACCCCAGGCGAACAGACAGGAGTGGGCGGTGAGAAACTGGACGGGGAACCCGGCGGCCTCGATGGCGCTCATCCCGTCCGGAACGGGGAGCAGCGTTTGGGCGTCGACGGTCACGTATTCCGCGTACCCGCCGCCACCGCACATGGCGACGACGCGGTCGCCCTCGCTCAGACTGACGCCCTCGCCGGTGGCATCGATCGTTCCCGCGACCTCCATCCCCGGTACGTACGGTGGCTCCGGCCCACCGGGGTACAGCCCCCGCCGCTGCATGATGTCCGCGAAGTTGATCCCCGCCGCCTCGACGGCGATTCGAACCTCGCCCGCCTCCGGCTCGGGAATCGGTCGGTCGACAGACTCGAGTTCGTCGCCGTCGCCGTAGGCACCGACTTCGATCGCGTGCATGGTGGTCATGTGCGTTGATGCGTGGTTCGTTCGCAACTTGCATAAACGTCCGAGAACCGGAACCAACGGGAGTCGCGTTCACGTTCACGTTTTCGTCGGCGTGATCGTGATGACCGTCACAGACTCGTGGTTGCCACGAGTGGCCACCGAAATCAGTCTCGAAAGTCGCTCGAGACACCGAACGGCAATTCCGACCAACCACCGCATCGATGGCCGCAACCATGACTATACTTTTTGAAGTGTTGGCCTCCACCTCGACTACGCCGGGGCGTACATCACCCACCCCTCAGCTGGTACTTCGAGAGTCACCGTCCCGTCGTCCGCAACCCCGATGTCGTCGCCATGGTCGGTGTGGTCGGTAAGCGTGACGTCCGACCAGGTGGTGTCGACCGTCGTCTCGAGCGGTTCGTTGCCGTTGTTGATCCCGGCGAGGAGGTTGCTCTCACGTTCGAACACGTAGAGGTCGCTGTCGACGTGTCGATCGATCGGTTCACCCTCGGCGAGTTCGTTTTTGACGCGGATCAGATCCTGGAGGGCTGGATCGTCGAGATCCGCCCGGAAGAGCATCGGCATCCCCTCGTAGGATAACAGGTAGGCGTGAGCGAGGTCGATCTCGATTCCTTCCGGGTCGTCCGGGCCGACGCCCGGGCCGGTGGTGTCGTGATTCTGGGCGAAGGTCACGGCGACTTCGGGGCGGTGGTGGACGACGCCAGGCGCGTTCGTCTGGGCCAGTCGATCCAGGCGGCCACCCTCGAACGCCGCGACAATGGCGTCGTACAGCGGGAAGTCGAAGACGGTCATCCCGGTGTCGGCGAACTCGAGCAGCCGATCGACGTCGTGTTCGTCCCAGACCTCGCCGACGCGCCAGAGACCGAGATCGTCGGCCAGCGGGTTGATCTCGTCCCGGAAGTACCACGGCCAGACGTGGCCAGCGGCATCGTATCGGAGGCCATCAGCACCGACGTCGGCCATCGTCTCGAGGTATGCGCGGTGGGCGCGCTGGACGTCGGGATGCTCGAGGTCGAGCGTCGGCAGGCCGAGGAGCTCGCACTCGTACTCGGCTCGTTCGCCTTCCAACTGACAGTCCCCGCCGAGTGTGCCGTAGTCGTGGAAGTGTTCTCCCTCGTCGAACTGCGGCCAGTCGACCGGGCCTTCAGGGCCCGGCGAGTTAGCCATGTGATTGAGCACGGTGTCGAGGACGACCGCGATGTCGTGGTCGTGAGCCGTTTCGATCATCGACTCGAGTTCCGCGCGGGTCCCGTACTCGGAGTCGAAGTTCCGGAGGTCGATCGGTTGATACCCCAGCGGTGGGTGGGGCTCGAGGTGGCCGTAGTGAGGGTGTTCGTCCTCGTAGAACCCCTCCTGATCGGCGGTCGCCTGATCCTCCCAGCGTAGCTTCGATTCCGCGGGCTGGGGCACCCAGATCGTCTGGATACCCGCCTCGGCCACTCGCTCGAGGTCGTCCTCGATCTCCGTCCACGGCGTGTGGAAGTACTGGTAGGCGGCGTGTTCGTCGACGGTCGAGAGGTGGTCGGCAGTATCGGTGACGCCCAGCGCGTGGAGCGTCCCGCCGATGGCGGCCAGACCAGCCAGTCCCGCACCCGTATAGCCGAGGAATTCGCGACGTGTCGGGGCGCTCGAGGTGGTCGTCTCGCGGGAGCCGTCAGTGGGCATACTTCGGTGTAGATGTTCGAGGTACAATTTCGTAACGATTGTAACAACGAATGTCGGATCAAAATCGTCGAACTCGTATGACCGGATTAGACCGACTCTAGATGCCAGTGCTGGTTGTCCCCACCAGCGTAACCCCACTGCTGGACGTCGGCACCGTCGTCGCTCGAGATCCCGTCGACGTCGAGAACGTTCCCGCTGTTGACGTTAGTGACCCGGTAGCTGCCGCCGACGTCCTCGAGCGTCCAGCGCTGGCTTTCCGTGCCGCTCCACGTCTCCTGAACGACGGTATCACCGTTCGCCGTTCCACCGCCAGCGACGGCGAGGACGTGGCCGCTGTGGCTCGCCGTGAGCCGGTATTCGCCGTCACCGAGGTGCTCGAGGTGCCAGTGCTGGTTGTCGCCGCCGACGTACTCCCACTGGTGGACGTTCACCCCGTCGGCCATCGAGACGTCGGCGACGTCGAGTGCTTTCCCGCTGTGGGAGGCGGTGAGGCGGTAGGTGCCGTCTGGAACCGTGCCAGTGTCCGAATCGTCGTCATCGTCATCGTCACCGTCGTCGCCGTTTCCAGCACCAGGCGGCGCGAGCATGGCCCAGCCCTGGGGCGGCACCCAGAGTTCGACCCAGCCGTGTTCGTTCGTCGTGAGGTCGTCCACGGTGTTCGTGTAGTCGGTCAGGGTCTGATCTGTCCAGCTCGTTTCGACCCAGTCCCCGCGCCACTCGGTGCTGTTGTTGATCGCCGCGAGCAGGTTCCCCTCGCGTTCGAAGACGTAGAGATCGTGGTCGACGTAGCGGTCGATCGCGGGGCCGGACGCGAGGTTTCGTTTGACCCAGATGAGTTCCTGCAGGCCGGGATCGTCGAGATCCGCCCGGAAGAGCATCGGCATCCCCTCGTAGGAGAGCACGTACGCGTGGGCGAGATCCACTTCGATTCCTTCGGGATCGTCCGGGCCGACGCCCGGGCCACTGATGTCGTGGTTCTGTACGAACGTCACCGCTGCCTCGGGCCGGTGGTGGACGACCCCGCGACCCTCGTCGCGAGCCAGCGCCGTCATGTCTCCGTCCTCGAAGGCGTCCATGATGGCGTAGTAGAGCGGGAAGTCGAAGACGGTCATCCCGGTGTCGGCGAACTCGAGGACGGTGTCGAGATCACCGTCCCAGATTTCTCCGACCCGCCAGAGGCCGAGGTCGTCGGCCAGTGGGTTGATCTCGTACTGGAAGTACCACGACCAGACGTGGCCAGCCGCGTCGTATCGGAGGCCGTCAGCCCCCGTCGCGGCCAGTTTCTCGAGGTAATCCCGGTGGACGGACTGAACGTGACCGTGTTCGATGTCGGCCGACGGCAGCCCGAGCAGATCACACTCGTAGGTGGCCCGATCACCGTCTAACTCGCAGTCGTCGCCGAGGGTGCCGTAGTCGTGGAAGTGTTCGTCCCGGTCGAACTGCGGGAGCTCGATGTCCCCCTCCGGGCCGTCCTCCGTCGACATGTGGTTGAGTACGGTGTCGAGGATGACGTCGATGTCGTGGGCGTGGGCGCTGTCGATCATCGACTCGAGTTGGGCTTCCGTCCCGTGTTCGGAGTCGAAGTCCGCGAGGTCGACCGGCTGGTAGCCGAGCGGCGGGTGTGGCTCGAGCGTGCCGTAGTACGGATGGGGCTCGGCGTAATAGCCTTCCTGGTCGTCGGTGTGTTGATCCTCCCAGCGGAGTTTCGCCAGCGACGGCTGGGGCACCCAGATGGCGTCGATGCCGGCGTCGGCGACGCGTCCGAGATCGACCTCGATGTCGGCCCACGGCGTGTGGAAGTACTGGTAGGCGACTGGTTCGCCACCACCGCCGTGGTCGCCGCCGATAGCCGTCGCCGACGTACTCGCGAGACTCGAGCCGACTGCGGCTGCGCCGGCGATTCCGAGTGCTTTGAGCAGGTCTCGCCTGGTGGGGTCATCGTCGATCACTGTGGAAACTGCCCTGTGTGTGGGTATCTCACGCATGCATAGGCGGTTATTATTCATGAAGTAATAAATTGTAATGATTTTAACAGATGTGTGTAACAGAATCTGCTGCTGAAATAACCATACCAGGGGTGCACGAATGGTTGTTCGAGGCTGCTATCGAGAAGGGGGCGCTCGAGTGGTGCAAAGTACACCCCCGGCAGCGATCACTGGAGGGGATGTGAATACTGTAATCGATCAGGAGACACGAAATTAATATACTTCCAACCAATTGGAGGGAGATATGAGTTCGGATATTGTCCGGCACGACGTTCCAGGTGTGGTCGTGACCGGCGCGGTGATCATCGTCGTTGGATCCTTCGCGTTGGCGGTCGTCGCAGCACAGCTCTTCCTCTGGCTGTTCAGCATTGTCAGTATCACGTTTTCGGCATTTGTCCTCTATCTCTTTTTCCGGTTAGTGGTTGCCGTGGAAGCGATCGCTGACAAACTCTGAATACCCCCATCGTCGTGGTTCCACACACCTTCGCATCGTTTAAGAGTGCGCTGGCAGACTATCGACGTATGAGCGAGGAATCACAGGAACTCGGCATCACCGAGTCCAAATCGCATCGACCCGGCGAGTGGTACGCCGAGGTCGTTCAGAAGGCCGGACTGGCAGACTACGCACCCATGGGCGGCTTCATCGTCACGAAACCCCGCGGCTACGCGCTGTGGGAGTCGATTCAGGACGCCCTCGACGGCTGGTTCAAGGAGACCGGCGTCACGAACGCCTACTTCCCGATGTTCATCCCCGAGAGCTACCTCGAGCGCGAGAAGGACATCGTCGAAGGGTTCGACCCCGAGGTGGCGTGGGTGACCCAGGGCGGGCACACCGAACTCGAGGAGCGCCTCGCGGTGCGGCCGACCAGTGAGTCGATCATCGCCCCGTTCATGGCGGAGTGGACGCGGAGCCACCGCGACCTGCCCATGCGGCTCAACCAGTGGTGTTCCGTGGTTCGGTGGGAGGCGACGGACACCAAACCGTTCTTCCGCACGAAGGAGTTCCTCTGGCAGGAAGGACACACAGCCCACGAAACCGACCAGGAGGCCTGGGAGGAAGTTTGGACGCGCCTCGAGCAGTACGCACGAGTGTACGAGGACGTCCTCGCGATTCCCGTGCTGAAAGGGAAGAAGCCCGAACACGACAAGTTCCCCGGCGCGGATACGACGACGACCGTCGAGTGTCTGATGCCCGACGGCAAGTCCGTCCAGGGCGGGACGAGCCACCACCTCGGTCAGAGCTTCGCCGAGGCATTCGACATCACCTTCGCCGACGAGGACGAGAACGAACAGACGGCGTACACGACCTCCTGGGGGCTGTCCTGGCGCGCACTGGGGGCGCTCATCATGACCCACTCGGACGACCAGGGGCTGGTGCTCCCACCCACGGTCGCACCCACGCAGGTCGTCATCGTCCCCATCTGGCAGGCCGACACCCAGGAGGAGGTGCTCGGCTACGCCGGCGACATCGCCGACGAACTCGAGGCTGCCGGCTTCCGCGTCGAACTCGACGATCGGGACGAGCGCAATCCCGGCTTCAAGTTCAACGAGCACGAACTCGAGGGCGTCCCCCTGCGCCTCGAGATCGGGCCGAACGAGGCCCAGGACGGCGAGGTCACGCTGGTTCACCGGCCGGACAACGAAAAGCTGGTCGCCGACCGCGAGGGCATCGTCGACACCGTCGACGACCACCTCGACACGATCTACGAGAAGCTCTACGACGCGGCCGAAGAGACGCTCGAGTCGAACGTTCGAACGGCCGACAGCCCCGAGGAGATCATGGGAACGATCGGTCGCCACGGCGGCTACGTGAAGGTGCCGTGGTGTGGCGACCAGGCCTGCGAGGAGGTTATCAAGGAGAAAGTCGCCGCCGAAATCGTCTTCCAGCCGCTCGCCGAGGAAGGGCCCGAGACCGACGGTGAACCGGTAGCCCCCGAGGACGAGAACGCGACGTGTACGATCTGTGGCGAGCACGCGGATCAGCTGGCATACTTCGCTCGGACGTACTGAGGTTCCCTCGTCCGGCGTGGCGAGCCGATCGTTTTCGTCGCTTTTCCGTTTTCTATCCCGTCTCGCACTCGCTCGTGTTTCTCCGGTGTGTCCAGTAGAATCTGTCCGGCTGTGACCAGTAGAATCTGGCGCTACATCCAGTAGAATACTCCGTGCAGCGTCCATCTTGCCGTGGAGTATGTGTGTAAGAATCTACCAACCCTAATCGTTTAGCCTGTTAGCGGATAAGACTCGAGCAGAGAGTACCACGTGTGGTGTTCATCCGTTGGGGTGGGCACTACGTGCCTCTGACACCTTTTGTGACCCTCACACGCGAGTGGTGACGCTGACGACTTACCAGCGGTGCGTCCATAGTGTGACTGACTTACGACCTCGAGTACACTCGTATTGGTAAGGACTCCTAATATGTGATTATAATACCCTTAGCCATTATGGAGTAACCTCTTATGTGAGGTATGCACTCGTGAACGTATGTCACAGCCACACGGAGCCTCGTCGCTCCACAGTCACCGGGGGCTCGCCAGCCCCGACGACGAGCGGTCGAACTGCGGCGTCGGCGTCGTCATGGATCTCGAGGGAGGTTCGAGTCACGACGTCGTCGCCGACGGCATCGAGTTGCTGGTCAACCTCGAGCACCGTGGCACCACCGGTGCCGAGGAGAACACCGGCGACGGCGCAGGAATCATGGTACAGACGCCCGATGCCTTCTTCGACGCCGTCCTCGACGTCGACCTTCCACACCGGTACGCCGCCGGATCGCTCTTTCTCCCACAGGACGCGACCGCTCGCGATCGACTTACCACCCTCGTCTCCGACGTCCTCGAGACGTACGACCTCGAGGTACTGGCCTGGCGCGACGTCCCCACCGACGCCAGCGGGCTCGGCGAAACCGCGCTGGCATCCGAACCGGATGTCTGGCAGGTGTTCGTCGCGCCGACGGCCGCCCTCGATTCCGACGCATTTGACCGACGGCTGTACGTCGCCCGCCGTGCACTCGAGAATCGGGTCGAAGCGACAGATATCGACGGAGCCGACCGCTTCTACGTCTGCTCACTCGACTCGAAAACCGTCGTCTACAAGGGCTTGCTGAAGGGCGAACAGCTCGCCAGCTACTACCCGGATCTGACCGACGAGCGCCTCACCTCGACGTTCGTGATGGTACACGAGCGCTTCTCGACGAACACCCTCGGTGCCTGGCACCTCGCTCACCCCTACCGGAACGTCGTCCACAACGGCGAGTTCAACACGATCCAGGGGAACGTCAACTGGATGCGCGCTCGCGAGACGGATCTCGAGAGCGACGTTATCCCCGACCTCGAGGCGGTCAAACCCGTCATCAACGATCCGGCCCAGTCGGACACGGCGAGTGTCGACAACGCCGTCGAACTCCTCCTCCAGGACGGTCGCGACCTCGCACACGTCCTCCGGATGCTCGTCCCCGAAGCCTGGCGCAATGACGACACCTTGGATCAGGCTCGTCGGGACTGGTACGACTTTCACGCATCCCTCGTCGAACCCTGGGACGGGCCCGCACTCGTCGCCGCAACCGACGGCGAGCGCGTCGGCGCGGTTCTCGATCGCAACGGGCTCCGTCCCTGCCGGTACGACGTGACGACCGACAATCGCCTGATCATGGCCAGCGAGGCCGGCGCGCTCGAAACCGAGCCCGGGAATCTCGCCGAGCGCGGCCGCCTTCAGCCGGGCGAACTCTTCCTCGCCGATCCGGACGAGGGTCGCGTCATTCCCGACGAGGAGATCTTCGACTCGCTCATTGACGACCGTTACGGCGAGTGGGTCGCCCGCGAGCAGGTTCCACTCGAGTCGATCGAAACGCCAAGCGAACTCGCCCCTCAGCACGCCGTCCCGTCGCTTCGGGCCGCCCAGGCGGCGTTCGGCTACACACACGACGAACTCGAGAACATGATCGAGCCGATGACTCAGAAGGGAAAAGACCCGATCGGCTCGATGGGCGACGACACGCCGCTGTCGGTGCTCACCGAGTTCAACCGGCCGCTGTTCTCGTACTTCAAACAGCTCTTCGCGCAGGTGACGAACCCGCCGCTGGATTACATCCGCGAGGAGCGGGTCACCTCCCTCGAGTCCCGGCTTGGCTTCCAGCGCAACCTGCTCGATGAGTCGCCCGAGCACGCCCGCCAGCTCGTCGCCGACTCGCCGATCCTCACCGACGCGCAGCTCGAGGCGATCCGCGGGTGTGAAGCGAACGGCATTACGGCGGCAACGGTCGATATCACCTACGATCGAGGGGCTGACGACGACGCTGAACCGGGGGCCGCACTCGAGGCGGCCATCGATCGCGTCCGCGACGACGCGGTGGCCGCCATCGAATCGGGCCACGACGTCGTCGTCCTCTCCGACCGTGGTGTCGACGCAGACACCGTTCCCATCCCGAGTTTGCTCGCGATGGGGGCTGTCCATCACCACCTCGTCCGCGAGGGACTGCGCAACCACGCCGGAATCGTCCTCGAGACCGGCGACCCGCGAACCGTCCACCAGTTCGCGACGCTGATCGGCTACGGCGCGGACGCGATCAACCCCTACTTGGCCTACCAGACCATCGAAGACGTCACCGCAGGCCCCGACGGGGCCGACGTCGAGGTCGCCATCGACGCCTACGTAGGTGCGCTCGAGGACGGGATTCTAAAGACGATGGCGAAGATGGGAATCTCGACGATCGAGAGCTACCAGGGAGCCCAGATCTTCGAGGCCGTTGGCCTGGACTCCTCGCTCGTCGCCGAGTACTTCGAGGGCACCGAGAACCGCACCGAAGGGATCGGGCTCGCCGAACTCGAGGCCGACGTGCTCGAGCGACACGAGGCCGCCTTCGACGGCGACGAGACGACGCTCGATCGCCAGGGCGAGTTCGAACACCGCTCGGACGGCATCCACCACCAGTGGAACCCCCAGACAGTCGGCACCCTTCAACAGGCCGTCCGTTCGGGCGATTACGAGCGCTATCAGGAGTACGCCGACCAGATTAACGACCAGTCGACCGATCTCCGGACGCTCCGGGGGCTCCTCGAATTCGACAGCGACCGCGACTCGATCCCGATCGACGAGGTCGAACCCGTTCGAGACATCGTGCAGCGGTTCTCGACGGCAGCGATGAGCCTGGGGAGCCTCTCTCCGGAAGCCCACGAGAACAACTCCGTTGCGATGAACCGCATCGGCGGCAAGTCGAACTCCGGCGAGGGCGGCGAACCGCCCGAACGCTTCGGTACCGAACGCGAGTGCAACGTCAAACAGGTCGCCAGCGGCCGATTCGGCGTCACGAGTACGTACCTCTCGAGCGCGGACGAACTCCAGATCAAGATGGCCCAGGGGAGCAAGCCCGGCGAAGGTGGTCACCTGCCAGGGCAGAAGGTCAACGAGATGATCGCTCACGTACGCAAGTCGACGCCTGGGGTTGGCCTGATCTCGCCCCCGCCGCTCCACGACATCTACTCCATAGAGGATCTCAAACAGCTGATCTTCGATCTCAAGTCGGCGAACGAAGATGCGGACATCAACGTCAAACTCGTCTCCGAGGCTGGCATCGGAACCATCGCCGCGGGCGTCGCGAAGGCGAACGCCGACGTGGTCCACATATCGGGGCACTCCGGGGGAACCGGTGCCTCGCCGAGAACCTCGATCAAACACGCAGGCCTCCCCTGGGAACTCGGCCTGGCCGAAGCGAACCAGATGCTCTGTGCGACCGGCCTCCGCGACCGCATTCGCGTCTCAGCCGACGGCGGGATGAAAACCGGGCGCGACGTCGCCGTCGCCGCCCTGCTCGGGGCCGAAGAGTACGTCTTCGGCACCGCCTCCCTCGTCGCCGAAGGCTGCGTGATGGCCCGCCAGTGCCACAAGAACACCTGTCCGGTCGGCGTCGCCACCCAGCGCGAGGATCTCCGCAAGCGCTTCCCCGGCGAACCCGAGCACGTCATCAACTTCATGATGTTCATCGGCCAGGAACTGCGCGAGATCATGGCCGAACTCGGCTTCCGATCCCTGGACGAGATGATCGGCCACGTCGACGTCCTCACTCAGCGGACGGACGTCGACCACCCGAAAGCCCGAACGGTCGATCTCTCGGCCGTCCTCGCCGACCCCGCAGGTGAGATTCGGACGAAGATCCGCGAGCAGGATCACGAACTCGAGGCGCACCTCGACCGCACGCTCATCGACGAGGCGTCCGACGCGATCGAATCCCAGACGCCGTGTAGCCTCTCGAATCCCATCTCGAACGTCGACCGTGCGATCGGCACGATGCTCTCGAACCGGATCACCAGCCAGTACGGCGAGCCAGGGCTGCCCGAGGACACCGTGACCGTCGACTTCGAAGGAACCGCGGGGCAGAGCTTCGGCGCGTTCCTCGCCAGCGGCGTCTCCCTCCACCTCGAGGGCAGCGCGAACGACTACGTCGGCAAGGGGCTCTCCGGCGGGAAAATCACCGTCCGGACGCCCGAGTCGGCCGTCTACGACCCGACCGAGAACGTCGCCATCGGCAACGTCGCCCTCTACGGAGCAACCGACGGCGAACTGTACGTCAACGGCGTCGCCGGCGAACGCTTCGCCGTCCGCAACTCCGGCGCGAAAGCGGTCGTCGAAGGCGTCGGCGACCACGGCTGTGAGTACATGACTGGCGGCGTCGTCGCCGTCCTCGGGGACACGGGCACCAACTTCGCCGCGGGGATGTCCGGCGGTGTCGCCTACGTCTACGACCCAGATTCGACGCTCGAGCGAGCGGCCAACACCGAGATGGTCTCGCTGTACGAAGAACTCGACGAGTCCGACGAAGCCATGCTCGAACGCTTGCTCGAGAACCACGTCGCCTACACCGGCTCCGAGCGCGGCCGGGAACTGCTCGGCGAATGGGAGGCGAGCCTCGAGGCATTTGTGAAGGTCATGCCCGACGCCTACCACCAGGCGATCACCGAAGACGGGCGAGACGACGTCCGCGCGGAATTGCCGGGCACGGCCGCGGCTGGAATCGACTCAGAATTGGAGTCTGCGGGCTATGCCACGAGCGACGACTGACCGCCCGACGATCATTCTCGGGTCGAACTCGTTTGCTACCGTGCTCTCAACGGAAGGCGAGGACACGACCGAATACCGACACCACCAGTCACTCCTCGAGGTGATCTGGCCCACATCCCAGCGAGCGGTGGGGACAGTACTGACAGTGTGAACCCGGCGTCGTCTCCGCGTACGTTGGCTGATCGATGGCCTCGAGCGCCCCGCGAACCGACGTCCAGGTGGGGACGGCTGTCGGCGTACGGAGGTCGACCCGTGGATGCGAATCGTCGATCGGCCCGACGTATACGTAGCCCACGGAATCGACGGCCTCGTCAAACTGGCGCTCGTAGGCGCGAGCGTACAGCGCGAGCTGGACGGCCGACTCGGGGTTGATCCGTTCGCCGGTGGCCTTGTAATCGAGGACGGCCAGGGTTCCGTCGGGTGCCCGACGAACGGTGTCGATGGCCCCGACGACGGCGCCGTCGACGCCGGGAACGTCGTCGACAGTGAACGACACCTCGGCGGCGAGTTCCGGCCACTCGTGAACGGGTGCGTCGATGTCAGGTGTGGCGGCCTCGAAATATCGGTCGACGCACGCCAGAACGTCTGCCTCGTGCTGGCGCTGGCCGCGAGCCGTCAGTTGTCGCCTTGCGGCGGTCTCCCACTCGAGTTGACCAGTGTAATCCCGGTAGAACGCTTCTTCGGCGACGGCGTGAAAGACGGTTCCGACGAGACGAGCGTTCGATTTGGGTGCGCTCGGATCGCTCACCTCGTCGGGCGCGTCGTCGGTACTCGTACCGACCCACATCGGATCGGCCGTCGCCCCGACGACGTACTCGAGGTAGTGCTTTCTCGGACACTCGTCGTGGGTTCGTAACGCGCTGTAGCTGTGTGTGAGCGCGCCTGGCGCATCGGTTCGGACGGGATCGACGAGGGCATCGGGCGAGAATCGAATGGCCGACCGATCGAGCGCCCCGATTCGACGGCTCGTGGGGATCGGGTTCTCGGCGATGACGGGGGCCGCGTCAGCCGCCGGAAGTAGCGAGCGGTCGCGGAGCAGCCGTCCCATCCGGTGGATCGACTCGGCCGCCTCGCCCGTCTCGAGCGTCCGCTCGTGGTCACCATCTGTGTACGCGACCTGCCCCATCAGCGTCTGTGTGGTCGCCGAGAGGGTATCAGTCACGTCGGCAACGGTTTCCGGATACGTCGCTTCGACGCGTTCGAACGCTTCGGTGAGCGTCGTCCAGAGATCCATCCGCTCGCCGGTTACCGACCACTCGAGCCCCGGTGGGAGACACGACTCCGCAGTGGACGCCGCCAGCACATTCGACCCACCCTCGTAGTCGTACTCGGAGCCGAACACGAAGAGGTGGTTTTCCGCCCTGGTCAGCGCGACGTGGAGGACACGCCAGGACTCGGCGACTGGCTCGGTCGCGAGATCCGCACACAACGGCGATTCGATGTTCTCGTCGAGCATCGCGGCGAGCAGCCGATACCGCGAACTGTAGGCGTAGTCCGACCGGACACACCACTCCTCGTCGGAACAGAACGGCACGAGGACGGTATCGTACTGGAGGCCTTTGGCCTGGTGAACTGTCATGACGTCGACCGCATCCGCGGAGGTCGTCCCCTGCTGACGGTCGCCCGACCCACCGGTTACCGCACGCTCGAGCGCATCGACGAACCGCGTCGAGAGCGAGCCCAGTACGTCGTTGCCGTCGTACGCGTCGGCGAAGCGTTCGATCCGATCGAGTGCGCCTCGAGCCGACGGCTCGACGAACCACTCGAGTCGCGTTCGCTTGCGGAACCGACGCAGAAATTGCGAGAGCGGGTAGGCGTCTTTTTCGGCCGTGAGCGCCTCGAGATCCGCCCGCGCTCGTTCGACCCGGGTGGGATCCTCGAACGTGTCGCTGTCGACAGAACGGAGGGCTTCGTACAGCCCGCCATCGGTCGTCTGGAGCGTCCGCATGTCGGCCTCGGACAGCCGGTATCGCATGAGGAGCACGCGCCGGAGGTGAACGTCGGCGTCCGGGTCGGCGAGTACCCGGAGGTACGAAAGGATCGTCTGGACGCCTGGGGAGGTCGAACCCGCTGCCGACCCGGCTCGTTCGTAGGGAATTTGACGAGCCTCGAGTTCGTCGGTGATCGCCCGAGCCTGGGCGTTCGTTCGGACGATCACGGCGACGTCGCCGACGGTTCGCTTCGGAACGCGTGCACACTCGGCGGTGAGCAATCGGGAGATCGTCATCCCCACTTGCTCGGGAACCGACCACTCGAGGTCGTCGCTCTCGACTTTCAGCACGCGGTGTGATGGATCCGCCTCCTCGTACTCGCCAGGCGTCCGGCCGAACTCGCGCAGCGTCTTCGAGGTCTGTGGCCCGTACGAACAGTGGTTCGTGAGATCCAGGATCTCCTGTTTCGAGCGGAAGTTCACCTCGAGTTCGATCGACTCGTGATCCGGGTGATCCTCGCCGACACGCTCGAGGCCGCTTGGGTCGGTGCCACGCCAGCCGTAGATTGCCTGGTCAGTGTCGCCGATCGCGAGCAGTTCCGGCCGGTCGTCGCCACGGGTAAGTTCAGTCACCAGCGACCACTGGGTCGCGTCAGTGTCCTGGAACTCGTCGCAATAGACGTGTGTCCACCGGCCGACGATTTCGTCGGCGACGGCCGGATCGGCCACCAGTCGCGTCGCCGTCCGAACGAGTTCGTCGAAGTCGACGGCGCCGTCGGTCGTCAGGGTCTCGCGATAGTCCGCATAGATCGCCGTATAGTGGATCGCCTGCCTGAGGAAGGCCACGTAGTGCTCGAGACGACCGACCGGCGTCTGCTCGATCGTCTTCGTTCGCTCCCCCCAGATCTGGTTGGCGAAGAGGACGCGTGGCAGCTGTTTCGTGGTAGGATCGTCGAGATCCATCATGTCGTGAACGTTCGTCACACAGGCCTGGACGGCACGGAGGTAGGCGTCGATCTCTTGGACGAGCGGTTCCTCGCGAAACGCCGTCGGGGATTCGGCGATCTTCTCCCGACAGAACGTCAACCGCGTGCCGTAGCTGACGAGCGCCTCGCGGGCGACCTCGAGGTGCTCGTCCCGATTGAAGAATCGGAGCGCCTCGTTGTCGAACGAGAGCGACGCGGTGGCTTCCCGACGAGCGACCGAGAGGAGTTCGTCGAGGAAGTTTAGCGTTCGTTCGTCGGGGAGCGCCGCCTCGAGGTCGTCGGGATCGATGTTCTCGCGGCTCATGACGGAGACGAATTCGTCGACGGTTCCCGCGAGCGTCGCCGGCGTGGCCCGCTCACTGGGGCCGACGTCGACCGCCGCGAACCCGTAGTCGCGCTCGGCGAGCAGCCGATTCAGGAGCCGTCGCCGGCCCCGTTCGGTGACGACCTCGAACGATGGGGAAAGCCCAAGGTAGTAAGCATACTCTCGCACCAGCCGATAGCACAGCGAGTGGTAGGTGTAGACGTCGATCCGTGCCGCGACCGCGGGCTCGAGGCGGTTTGCGATCGACTCCCGTATGTTCGCGGCGGCCTCGTTCGCAAAGGTGACGACGAGGATCTCCTCGGGATCCACGTTGCCCCGCTCGAGCGCCCGTTCGATGCGCATGAGCATGGTCGTCGTCTTGCCGGTGCCAGCGCCAGCGTCGACCGAGATGCACGTTGCGTCGCTGTCGATGACCGCTCGCTGGTTGCCCTGTGGAATCCGTGGCTGTGGACGACCTCGCCCGTCACCCATCGAACGCCACCTCGCTCGAGAGATACTCCGGACAACAGACGGTGTACGGGCAGGCCGGACAGGCGTGTCGTTCGATCTGTTTCCATCGATCCGTGGGCTCGTAGGGCCCCGTCGCCGCGGCGACTGCGACTCGTTTCAGTCGATCGTCGACTGTCCGGTTGCGATGCTCGAGTGTCATCCCGAAGGTTTCGTGGTCGAGGTATCGATCCGTGAGGTCGATCGGCTCGATCGTCGTTTCGACGCGGTCGCGATGCCAGTTGACCGAGAGGCCATCACGGTCGAGGAGGGGAACCTGGATGTATCGGCAGGTTCTGGCGGCTTCGATCTCCAGTCGGTCCCGAAGATTTCGAAGGCCCTCGAGTACCGTGGCCGTTTCGAACAGTGAGCCGACGAGACGCGGTTCGAACCGATCGGATTCGGGGTCGACGTGATCGGCGAACGCGTCTTCGATATCGCCGTCCCACGAGGAACGATAGCGAGCCAGACCGAGATGGGCTGGCGTCGGGACGAACCGCACGCCGATGAACGTGGATCCCTCGAGGAAAGCGTAGTCGACCGTGGCGTCGATCTCGATGTCTATGTTGACCTCGCGTTCGTCCTCTCGAGGAACGGAAACCGTCGCCGTCACCGGTAGATCGGGGCCGACCAGCTCCCCGGTGAAGCCGGTTGCCCTGGTCGCATACAGCCCCTTGGCGTGGTCACGGCCGACCGCGTCGACGTAGGCCCGAATTGCGGCCTCGAGAACGCGCCGTTCGTGTCGTCGCTGGGTGACCGAGTGGACATCCTCGCCGTAGTCTGCCCAGCGGGTTTCGAACTGCTCGAGCGAACGCGTTTCGAGGGTCTCGACGTCGCCGGCTCGAAGTGCCTCACAGATCGCCCGTCGAAGGAGGCTCAATCGGTCGTTCTGGGGGCTCTCGTCGTCGGATTTGAGCCGGTGAACGTGTTCGTACTCGTACTGACGCGGGCAAGAGAGGTGTGTCTGGACGCCCTCGATCGAGATGCTGTGGACATCACTCGAGTCGCTCGTGGCCGCATCCGAATCCGAATTCGAATCGGAGTCGCCAGCGGTCATCGTCGAACCGCCCCGCCAGCGAACTCGAACTGCGTCTCGATCGCCTCCCGAAATTCCTTATCGACTCCACCCGCAGCATTCCCGTCATCGTCAGCCGCCTCGAGTTCGAGAGCGAGCGCGATCTCTTGGATCCACTCCTCGGTGTCTGATAGCGACGCCGTCTCTCCGATCGACGTCTGCCGCCGGAGTGTTTCGAGGTCGTTCCAGGGCGTTCCCAGAATCGCCTCGAGCGTGCGCTGGCGTCCGTGTATCCGCCCGCGGTCGTCGGCCGGGTCGACGTCCTCGAGGTCGACGACCGGTGAGGCCGCAAGTTCGCGAACGAACCGGGATTCCTCGCGAGTTCGGCGCAGCCCGTCGGTTTCGCGCTCGTACGAGCAGAGATAGAGGTGGCTGCGTGCGGCCCGTGCAGCCAGGGCGAGTTTCCGACGCGATCGTTCGGCGTGGTAGCGTTCGAACGGGTTGGCGACCGCTTCACCCGTGGCGACGGTGGCGAAGGTCTCCTCGAGTTCCGTCGCCGTGGGATCCGTGACGGCCGGAAATGTCGGCATCGATCGCAGCCACGCATGTGGAAACAGTGGAGTCAAAAACTGCGATCCCGGATAGTTGTCGTCGGTGAGATCGAGGACGAACACGGCCGCCCGTGTGTCGGTCGCGAGGTCGTCGATCGGACAGACGGTCACGCCGCCGGTGGCTGTCGTGGCAGTTTCGATAGCGTGGACGTGTGGGGCGTCGTACTCGATGGTTCGCTGGAGCATCCGTCGGAGCCCCTGCCAGTCAGGAGCGACGAGGTCTGTCTCCTCGACGAATCGGGCAATCTCGAGGACGCGGCGGACGCTCTCGAACTGTTCACGGGCGTCGACCCACGGCTCGTCGCGTGCGATGCGGGCTTTGAGATTCGTCACCTCGAGCCAGCGTTCGAGGGTCGTCGCCACCGACCGATCACGACTGGTTTCGAGGTCGGTCGGCGAGAAGTCAGGAACGCGAGCGGAAAGTCGCTCGAGAACGGCGGCATCGACGTCGGTCGTCGAGAGCCCCTTCTCGAGGGTACACTGGGCCTCGATGACCGCGTACAGTTCGCTAACGGCCGGATCGTCAGCCAGCGACGGCGTGCCGACAGTCGCTGTCGGGATCCCCGAATCGCGAAGCAACTGTCGAGTCGACGGGATCCGCTCCGCTCGCGGCACCGCGACCACAATTTCGTCGTACGACCAGTCCTCCCGAGAACACAGGGATTCGATCTCGCGGGCGACCTGTGTGGCCTGGTCGCGGGCGGTTTCGGCTCGGATTCGAAAGGCGGTGCCGGACGGCTCCTGCTCGTCCACTGGGGGTGAGCCAGTGGCGAGGAGGTGCGTGATCGCTCGGTGGGGCGTGTCCGGTTCCCTCTCGCGTGCTGGCGGCCGTCGATCGACCCCCGTCGCGATGGACTCGAGCGAGCCTGGTTCGACGCGGGTTCGTTCGACGCTCGCGTGCTCTTGGCCGATGCAGACGAGTTCGGCGTCCGCCGTCAACGAGGCCAGATAGTGCCGATCTAACCGACGGTACTCCTCGAACTGCACTGCGAGGACGGCGTCAAATGATGCAGTGGCGCGATCGCGTAGCCCGTCGGCGTTCGCCTCGAGCAGGTCGACGACCCGGGGAATCACGCTCGCTCGCTCGATGAACCCTCTGGCCTCGAGTTCGTCGTGGAACCGATCGTTCATCGCGTATAGGTAGGTCAGACAGGGGTGGGTGTCGCGATCGATGGTGGTCGAATCGATCCGCTGTCGGGTCGCTTCAAGCAGGAGACGCCCCACGTCTCGGGCGAACCCGTCGTGCTCGCTGGCGCCCTCGAGGTACGGCGGAACGTCACGACTCGTCCCGGCGATGACCAGTGAGATGAGTTCGATCCGCTCTTCGTACTCGAGACGATCGAGCGTCGGATCGTACTCCTCGAGCACCTTCGAGGCGTGTTCGGGGATGGCCTCGAGTCGGGGGGTGTGGAGGGCGTCGGCTGCGGTCGGGCAAACATCGCCGAGCGTCCGTTCCAGGCGCTCGAGCCCCGCTGGATGACGCTTCAGGACGAGGACGTTCTGGGCGCCGACGCGGTCGATCAGGTCGGCGTACTCGTCGGCGATACACGCGTGGAGGTCGCTTCGGGGGTGGGAACAGGCGACGAGCGTTCCCTCGAGGGCCGGCGGCCCGTCAGGCGGCATTGTGGTCTGTCACGGAGTAGTGACTGTATGGTACTTAAACCTGTGTTCGATCGGAACGGTTGCCCGACCGGGGTGCTGTTGTTACTACCGGATCGGGGTACTGTCACAACTACTGGTTCGGCTCTCGAGGACGATCCATCGTGTCGAGGACGGTCAGGTACGAGACGTACAGGAGAGCGGCTACCACGAGCGAGACGGCCACGACCGTGACGCCGACGAAGTTGTCGAGGAAGACCTCGGGCTTGTTCAGGATGTAGACGCCACCCTCGACGGCGAGGACGAACAGCGCCCCGTAGACTGCGGCGACGGCCATGCCGCGAGCGACGGCGACGACGAGTCCTGCCCGTCGGCTGTTGAGCAGTTCGATGACGAACAACAGCGCGATCGCGAGCACGTAGAACGGTTCGGGGAGTCCCTGACCGATGGCTCGAGGCCCCTGGATCGCGATCCAGCCGTAGTAAGCGAGAGCCAGCAAAATACCGGCGACGAACGTCATCGCGACGCCGTAGCCCGTCGTCGCGTCGACTGGAGATTGTGACTGCTGGGGATCCGAATCGCCCGCCGCTGCGGTATCGCTATCGCGTTCGGCCATCACCCCTCGTAGGATGGCCAGACGGTTAGTTCTGGAGGGCATATTCAGCGGGCTTGCTATCGACGGTCTGGAAACGAGGCCATACACAGACCAGGCACGTGTAACGCCACCACTTGCCACGACAACATTTATACGATGCGTCCATCACCCTCACGTATGGACGACATTTTCGTCGCACGCCTGATGACCTCAGACCTCGTGACCGTTACGCCCGACACCCTCGTCGAAGACGCTGGACAAACACTGCTCGAGCACGGGATTAGCTCGCTCGTCGTCGTCGACGAGGACGGCCACCTCGAGGGGATCTTGACGACGACTGACTTCGTTACCATCGTCGCCGAAAGCTTTCCGAAGGCCGAGACGACCGTCTCCCGGTACATGACGACCGACGTCGTTACCGCTTCGCCCCAGCAACCGATCGTCGACGTGGCCGACGCGATGCTCGAGCGTGGCATCCACCATATGCCGGTCACCGACGACGACGGGAGCGTCGTTGGCATCGTGACGACGACGGATCTTGCGAGCTATCTGACGACGCTGCGGGCGTCTGTCTGAACGTCGATTTGTCGTTCGCTTTGCCGACTCGACTCTCATCATGCACCACTCTCACCATTTGTTCGGTATCCCGACTCAGGATTAGGTGTCTGGACTGGAAGGACACGACCACCATGTACGGAAAGGAGTGGTGCCCAGTTCAATATATTTCACAGAAATGTAAGGAGGCAACTTACGACTTCAGTCGTGGGTTACTGACGAACTGCCCCCCACCGTCCAGTGGATCGAAACAATTCGTGTTTGATAACACAGAATATCGATAGCTTAAGCAGACATCGGGCTACGTGACGTGCGTTTCGTGAACCGCCTCGGGGTCGAGTCCGGGGCACCCGGCCTGCATTTTCTGTAGATATACTCAGTTTTTGGCTCCAGCCATCACAGTGAACGCCGGCAGTTGGTAGAAAATATCGGCCGTGTGATTTATATTATGTGATTGGATTGACAGCGATAATGGACAGACGCCGGTTTTTGGTAATGGGGGCGGGGGTAGGCTGTTCAACGATCGCCGGGTGTACGGAATTCACCAGTACTGACGGGACAGCTACAGACGGAAACTCCGGTGACGATCTCGAGACGCAATCGGCGACGTTCTCCATCAAAGAGGTTACTCACCCGAACGAGATTGCACACGATAAAACGACGACGGTCACCGCAGTCATTGAAAACCAGGGAGAGGCAGCTGGATCTACGACTGCCACGCTATACCTGGGCGAGTATTCCATGGGATCTGAGACCGTCTCTCTCGCTTCAGGGACGAGTGAGACGGTCGACTTCGTCGTTGATGCAGCCGAGTTCGACGGTGGAGACATTTCGTTACAACTCGAGGTAGCCGACGACGAGCACACGGCTTCGATTACGATCGAAGCGGCGACGCCGGCAACTTTCGAGATCGAGGAGGTGTCCGTTCGAGATCCGGTGTCGGCAACCGAGTCGGTAACCGCTCACATTGACGTCGCCAATACAGGGGATGTCTCCGGCGAGGCCGAGGTGGACGTTGGAATTGCCGGTGAATCGGTTGAGTCGATTCGTACAGCGATCTCGTCTGGACGCGTCGAACGGATGTCGGTGTCACTCGACATGAGTGACGTTTCCCCCGGTGATCACGAACTGGACGTTCGGACGGACGACGATCATGCAACCCACCCGTTGGTGGTTCCGTATCCGAACCCGTGGGGCACAAAAACCGTCAAAGTTGGATTACAGCAGGATGTCGATGCAATCCACGAGATTCACGACATCGTCGAAACGGCCCTGGCTTACTGGGAAGCGAACGCCCCGAGGTACACTGACCACGAGATCAATTACGAGTATCAGGCGAACGCCACGGATCCGGATATCCAGATTACGGTCGTCGAGATGATTGTCGATTGTGGTGGACACGGTGGCGAACACATCATGGGCTGTGCGCCGTTGATCAAAGGAGTGCCCCCAGAAACTGCAGACATTCGAATTGTCGGCGGGTACCGGAGGGAGTTCCTCGAAACGACGCTCAAACACGAATTGGGGCACACGCTTGGACTCGAACACGACGACGAACCAGCGCACATAATGAGTAACGATCCGGCTGACCGCATCCCAAATTACGAACAGCGACTGACGATCCTCGACCGCTTTGCCGACACCTATGATCCGTTCAGTGCGTACGCGATGCATTACAGCAATGGAACTGATGCGTGGGAGAATCAGCGGTTGTCAACCGCTGAGCGTGAATTTCTGCACGCAAAGGGCGAACTGGAGAGATGCCAGACGCTTCTCAGTGAGGCTGTGACTCTCGCGGATCGTATCGACGCGGATGATGCGCTGGACGTCCTGGTCGAATCGAAAACGTTCTTCGACTATCTGTTGCGATCGATAGACGAAGCGATTCTAATGGTACGTGAAGCCGATCGTGGAAACTGGCGCGTCGCCGACGACCACCGCTTACAGTCGAACGATCACAGGGAAACCGCAGTAACGTATGAGTACCATTCGCCGGAAGTGATCTCGGATGCGCTTGGATTCCCACGTCGGGAATCGTTTTAAGATGCACCGTTCGAAGATTGCCTCCAGATACCGTACCTCGACGTTGCGTCAGTACTCGCGGATCCGTCGCCTGGGACACACAGCGGTGTTTCAAATCGGAGAACCGGAAAATGGATTTGAACCGAACGATGGAAGCCAGTGGAGGGATTTGAACCCTCGACCTAATCCTTACGAAGGATTCGCTCTGCCGGCTGAGCTACACTGGCGCGGATCTCCACGTCCACTTCTACGTAGGATCGAAAGCCGGCATAAGGATTGCGAATCGCATCCGCCATCTCGAGCCGTGTGAACGCGGCACAGCGATCGACGCAGGCGTTTAGTCGAGGGCACTCAACGCTCGAGCCGGACGTCCAGACAGACGTTGAGCTCGTGCGGAGCGTACGACCGAACGACGCGGCGTGTTTCGACGGTCACGCCGTAGGTTGGTTCGGCGGCCTCCCGAATCGCCCGCTCGCCTGGGCCGAAGGGATCGTCCTCCTGCTGAATGTCGTAGTAGTGAAGGACGCAGTCGTCGCCAGCGATCGTGATCGCGGCCTCGAGGAACTCGTCGGCGCTGTGCGGGAGGTTCATCACGATCCGATCGGCCCAGTCGGCGTACTCGAGAGCCACCGACCTGACGTCAGCACAGATGGCCGTCACGCGGTCGTCGACGCCGTTTCGTTCGGCGTTGGATCGGAGGTACTCGATCGCCGGTTCGTTCACGTCGACGCCCACGCACTCGGCGCCGCGTTTGGCAAATGGGATCACGAACGGGCCGACGCCCGCGAACATGTCGAACGCTCGCTCGCCAGCCGTCACCTGCTGGGCGACGCGATGTCGCTCCGTCGCGAGACGCGGGGAGAAGTACACTTCGGCGAGGTCGAGTTCGAACGTACAGCCGTACTCACGGTGGACGACGGTGGTTCCCTCGCCGGCGAGGACGTCCCAGTCGCGGACGCGCGTCTCGCCTTTGATCTTCGAGGCCTTGTTCAACACCGTCTCGAGCGGCAGGTCGGCGTCGGCAATCGCCCGTGCGATTTCGCGAGCCCGCTCGTCGTCGTCTTCCTCGAGGAGGGCCGTCTCGCCCAGGCGTTCGTAGGAGGGTTCCCAGCCGAGGATGTCCGCGGGCATGGTCTGTGTCTCCCGTGGGGGTACCTCGTAGTCGACGATTTCGTAGGCGATTTCGTCGGTATCGCCAGTGGATTCCTCGAGGGCAGCGGTGGCTGTCTCTGTATCCTGAATCGGGATGTAGAGCCACCCCTCTTCGACGGTAATATCGAACTCGTCGGCGACGACGTCCGCGTCGGCGAGGCGACTTCGAATCGTCTCCCCGTGTTCGGGAGCGACGCGGACACACGGCACGTCCATACGCGTTCTCGCCGCTCGGGTACCCTAACGCTGACGTTTCGTCGTCGAGAACGAGAGCCAATCAGGTATCGCCGGCCTCGAGACCGATCATCAATCGTTTTTATCGTCCACACCAGAGAAGGGCACGTAACTGTGAACACGGAACTTACGACCGTCGACACCGTCCTCGAGGACGGCTCCTGGCTGTTCACCGTTCGCGATCGGTTCGGTACCTTCGAGGAGGTCATCCTCGTCCCCTGCGAGACCGGATCGGGGGTCGAAGCCTGGGTCAATCGCTGTATGCACGAGCCCCAGCGTCTCGACCGGGGCTTCGGTGCCGTGATTCGCGACGGAGAGATCGTCTGTCCCCGCCACGGTTCCATGTTCGACGCCTGTTCGGGCACCTGTGACAACGGCGAAGCAGAGGGAACCAGGCTCATCTCCATCGACGTGACCGTCCAGGACGGGACGATCTCCCTGACGGACTCGAACCACGAGTTCGCTCACGAGGGCGGTATCGATGACGCGGACGACGACGATAGCGACGATGGCGACGACGATAGTGGCCCGACGTCGACGTCACACATCTCGTTTTGAATGGATGTTGGGTTGGGACGATCCGGGAGAGTACCACGCGAGTGATCGGGTGATTCCCTTCGCTGGCGGGATTGGTGCGTGGATCCGATTGGCACCGTATGCGGAACCGATGGTCACCACGTGAGCGACCCCGCCCAGACGTGAACCGGATCATCGAGCAGCTACTGACGGTGTGGAGTAGCAATGCAACCGACCATTGAATTGAATCATCGAGACTCTCCTGTCTCGAGATGTGCGACTCCCAGACGACATCACGGTGACGACGTCGACGACTGTCGATTGGAAGCCACAAGAATAACGGTGTCCGTATCTATTATCAGTAGTATGAACCCTCGGGTCGCTATCGTTCTCGCTGCAGGGGAGGGGAGACGGCTCCGCCCGCTCACCCGCCATCGGCCGAAACCGATGTTACCGGCCGTCACGAAACCGATTCTCCAGCACGTATTCGACGTTCTCGTCGATACCGGCATCTCCGAAATCGTCGTCGTTGTCGGCCACGGCCGCGATCGAGTACAATCGCACTTCGGGTCGACCTATCGTGACGTTCCCCTCACCTACGTCGTCCAGGACAAACAACTCGGGAGCGGGCACGCGTTACTCACAGCAGCGTCCGAAATCCCTGGCTCCGCGCTCGTGGTCAACGGTGACCAACTCGTCGACGAGCGAATCGTCGACGACGTCAGCACGAACCACGACGCAGCAGCTGCAGCGACGATCGCGACGACTCGACGCGACGACGTTTCGCTGTACGGTGGCGTCATCATCGAGGACGACTGCGTCGTCGAACTCGTCGAACGGCCGGAGGATGCCCGGAACTATCGCCTCAATGCCGGCGTCTACGCGATCGAGCCCGTCGTGATCGACGTTCTCGAGTCGATGGATCGGAAGGCGGGGGAACTGTCGCTCGTCGATTGTCTGTCAGAAGTCATCGATCGGGGTGAAACCGTTCGCGGCATCGCCTCCGAAGGGCTGTGGATCGATGCGACCTACCCGTGGGACTTACTCGAGGTGGCGCGGGCGCTGTTCGATCACGGACACGTCGAGAGCTGGGTCGACGAGGACGCACGCGTCCACGACTCCGCCGTGATCCGAGAGCCGGTTTCGATCTCCGCCGACTGCGTCGTCGGGGCTGGTGCGGTCGTCGGGCCGTACGTCTCGCTGGGAGCCAACGTGACCATCGGTTCCGGAACCGTCGTCGAACACAGCGTCGTCGATGCCGATACCAGAATCGGATCGGGCGCGACGGTGATAGAGGGCGTCACCGGGCGAGGCGTACAGATCGGCGTGGGTTCGACGGTCGTCGGTGGGCCAGGCGACGTCGTGGTCGGTGATCACATCCATCAGCGCGAATCGCTCGGTGCGCTGCTCGCCGATCGGGTGACCGACGAAGGCGGCGTAACCTACGCCCCCGGGACGATGGTGGGCCCGGACGCCGTGATCCACTCCGGAGCCACCGTGAACGGAACGCTCGAGAGCGGTGTCGAGGTGTGGCACTGATGTGTGGCATCGTCGGCTACGCTGGTTCCGAGGACAGTGCCCAGGTCATGTTGCTCGAGGGCTTGTACAGTCTCGAGTACCGTGGCTACGATTCAGCCGGCATCGCCGTTCCCGGCTCGACCGTCCAGGTGTGCAAGCGAGAGGGCGAGGTCGAGGCGCTCGAGAGCGCGCTCGCCGAGGAATCCCCCCTCGAGACGAAGAGTGGAATCGGCCATACTCGCTGGAGCACCCACGGCCCACCGTCGGACGAGAACGCCCATCCACACACCGACAGCGATGGACGGGTCGCCGTCGTCCATAACGGCATCATCGAGAACTACCAGTCGCTCCGTGACGAACTGACGGATTCGGGCGTCGTCTTCTCGAGCGACACCGACACCGAAGTCGTTCCCCACCTGATCGGACAGTTTCTCGAGGCCGGATTCGACGAGGAACGGGCGTTTCGAACGGCCGTCGACCGACTCGAGGGTAGTTACGCTATCGCCGCGGTGTTCGAGGAGGGAGACACGATCTATGCGACCCGCCAGGACTCCCCGCTCGTGGTGGGCCTCGGGGAGGAGGCGAACTACCTCGCCAGCGACGTCCCGGCGTTCATCGAACACACCGACCAGGTCATCTACCTCGAGGATGGGACGTTCGCCCGGGTCGACGCGGAATCGGTGTCCATCACCGATGTCGATGGGAACGTCCTCCAGATGGACGTGAAGACGATCGACTGGGATCCCGAGGAGGCGGGCAAGAGCGGGTACGACCACTACATGCTCAAGGAAATAAACGAGCAGCCGACCTCGCTACGGCAATGCCTTCGCGGCCGCGTCGACGAACTGGATGCCACCGTCACGCTCGATGATCTCGATGGCGTCTCATGTGGGGACTTCGTCCAGTTCGTCGCCTGTGGAACGTCCTATCATGCCGCCCTCTTTGGGGCGCAGTTGTTGCGAGAGCGTGGAATCCGGGCAACCGCGATCCTGGCCAGCGAGTATACCCGCGAGTCGGCCGTCATCGACGACGATACGCTCGTCGTCGGGGTGACCCAGAGCGGTGAGACTGCCGACACGCTCAGAGCACTTCGCTGTGCGAACCGGATCGGTGCCCGGACGCTCGCCGTGACCAACACGGTCGGCAGCACCGCCGCTCGAGAGTGCGATCACGCGCTCTATATCCGGGCTGGCCCCGAAATCGGCGTCGCCGCAACCAAAACCTTCGCGAGCCAGCAGGTCGCACTCGCCTTGGTAGCCCTACACCTCGAGCACTCGCCCGATCGGGGGACGATACAGGCGCTCCGCGACCTCCCAGGGCAGGTACAAACGGTGCTCGACACCTCGCAGGCTCGACTTGTCGCCGATGTATTCCGCGACGCGGAGGCGTACTTCTTCATCGGTCGCGGGTTACTGTATCCGACCGCGCTCGAGGGCGCACTCAAAATGAAGGAGATTACCTACAAACACGCCGAGGGGTTCGCCGCCGGAGAACTCAAACACGGCCCGCTGGCGCTCGTAACCGAAGAGACGCCCGTCTTCGCACCGGTGATCGGCAACGGGGAAGGCGCCCGGAAGACCATCGGAAACGTCAAAGAAGTCGAGGCTCGAGGGGCACCAGTGGTCGCGGTGACCGACGGCAAGAGCGACGTCGAACGCTACGCAGATGCGGTGCTCGAGGTACCCGAAGGCGATCAGATCGCCGGGTCGGTGCTGGCCAACGTGCAGTTACAACTGGTCGCGTACTGGGTGGCCAACGAACTGGGTCGATCGATCGACCGCCCCCGGAATCTCGCGAAGAGTGTCACGGTCGAGTAATCGGGTGGTCAGATACTGATAGTGATTCGTAGAACTTCAGGGACACTCGGTAGGAACCCCAGAGACACTCGAATGGGTTCGGTCACGCTCGAGTGGGGCAGGACTTCTACGAATCGCTGTGGGTGGTATCTTCTCACTTGTTGAATGACGGGCGATTCAACTGGAGTACGACAGTGTCGTTCTGGTATCGGAGCAGTTGTTCAGATTCTTGTGCTGATTACTATGGTGCCCGTGAACTCGGTGAGTCCAATTCTATCTAGCGGATATTCGGTTCAGAAAACGCGTCCAACTCGAGGAGGAGGAGGCCGACGCCAAACTGGTGAGTTGACGTCTCCGATTACATATACCCGAGGTCTCGCAACCGCTCCATCAAATCCTCTTTGTCCTGGGCACGGCCGGCACGTTCGGTCGTTCCCTCGAGATCCTGGAGCCAGGCCGGCTCGTCCTCCGATTTCTTCGTGCTGATCTCGCTGCCGAGCGACCGGAATCCTTCCCAGTACTTCGGCGAGACCGGGATGTCATCCTGCTCGATCCCCTCCGGAAGGTCGTCCGCGTTCTGTGGCACGTAGCCGTCGTCGGGATACCCCGGCACCGTATCGGGGACGACGAAGTTCCAGAACGCTTCCCACACTGCGCGTTCTTCGAAGTGGAGGATCGGTTGAATGCGGTCGTGAGGCGGATAGATCTCGGGGTCGTGACGTGGGGAGAAGAACGTCTCGTCCGCGCGCGCTTCCTGTTCGTCCCACCGAACCCCGGAGATCACGCCGTCGACGTCGTACTCCTCGAGCGCGTCGTTGAGCGCGACGGTCTTGAGCAGGTGGTTCCCAGCGTACGTGTCGAGCAGGAACGGGAATGAGTCCTCCTCGTATTCGAGGATGTTTTCGATGTGGTGACGATTGTGCTCGTCGAGGTCGGCGACGGGAATGTCGTCGCCAGGCTCGAGATCGTGGTCGTCGACGTAGTCGCCGATATTATCGTTGCGCGCGTAGATGACGTCGAGCTCCCACTCCTCTGCCCAGTGGTCGACGAAGTCGTGAATCGCCTGGAAGTGCTGGTAGTGATCGATGAAGATTGCAGGCGGTACCTCGAGATCGTATCGGTCGGCGACCTCCTTGACGAAGTACAGCACGAGTGTCGAGTCCTTCCCACCGGTCCACATGACGGCTGGGTTCTCGTACTGCTCGAGGCCCTGGCGGGTGACCTCGATGGCTTTCTCGATCTTGTCGTGGATGTGTGGATAGTCATCGGGGTCTTCGTCGATGCCGTCTTCGTAATCGACGCTAACGTAGTGTGGAAAATCTGTGGTCATACGCTGTAATGAGATATAATTACCAGCGTATAAACCCTTGGGACGGCGGAAATCTCTGTCGGTACTCGCTTGGAGCCTACTCGAGAGAATGGGGTTGTATGCGATCCCTACTGAGTAGAACCGACCAAGCGTTGACTCCGTCATCGAGAAATAGGGTTGTAACTGCCTGTATTCGTTTTCAATCGAACGAGGGAGAAGCCATACCACAAACAGTCTGGAACCGGATCGTTAGGCGTCGGTTTCGTCGTCCGTTCGTCCTCGATGCCAGACGTTCGTGATGGAGTTGCCGGTTGGTGGGGTGTGACTGACGTCCTTCATCGTTGTCTTCGATGTCATGGCAAATTGTAGCGACTAGCGAGTATATATCTGTTTCCTATGATGGGTAAATACAATATAGTGTGTTAATATCACATCCTGTCCTACCGAAGTCGACCCCACCCGATGGTAACTATCAACGTCGAACGAACGGAGTCGATTAGTGCTCCCCAATCGTTTCGACGGTGATTTCACCGTCAGATGAGACCGTGACAAGACAGTCGTTGAATTCGAACGTTACCCGGCCACCGGTTCGAAGTCCGTCAGCTCGCGGTTCGAAGAGACGCTCGAGTGCATCGGCGTCTATTGCATAGTGTAGCGGATCAAGTTCAGTAATATCAATTCCAGTGGCGGTTCCGACGGCTTCGGCTACCGCCACGCTGAGTGGTGTGTCATCGAGTCGATCGTACTGTACAGTGTATGTCTCAGCAACCGTGCCCTGTGATAGTGTAGACGTTTCGGTCATGCTGTATCCGACCCCCCAATAAGCGTGCTGGGAAGACAATAGGTCGTACGGGGGTAGTTCTAAAGAGCGTGACTATTAACTGTATAAGCTCGACCGTAGACCGGGGTTAAAGGATTAACCTCCCGGTCGTTCGCCATCGAACAACGCTGCAAATACCTTCCGTTCTGCCGTTCGAACGTGGTTGTGAAACGCGGGCGGGGAAATGTCGAGTGACGTCGCCAGATCCTCTCCGGTCGTCGCTCGCGGCCAATCGAAAAACCCCCCGTGATAGGCAGTCTGTACGACCTCCCGCTGACGATCGGTCAAACCCCCAAGCAGCTGGTCGTACTGTCCCAGTCGAGTAGAATCCATACTCGTTCCATCGTCCACAGCGTGTTCTCGCCGAGCGATCAGTGACGCAGACAGACCTCGACGGTTGATGTCGGAGAGGACGTTGCGGACGTCGACGGAGTGTGGCACTTCGAGCGTCGTTCGCGTCCCCTCTTCGGGGTGCGTCGTGAACTCCTGAAGTGTCCCACCGTGACTGTCCACGATCGACGAAAGGAACGTCTCGGTGAGCGTCAGTTGCACAACCGTTCGATCGTCATTACTCGTGATGACGCTCCCCCTGACGACCGTGTTTATCGATTCGAGTTCCTCGGGTTCGACCGATCCTTCAGCGCTCGCGAAGACGATCGTCGTTCCGTCTTCCTGTGGGAGGACACCCTCGAGATCGACGCGTCCATCGACAATCGTTGAGAGCGACGATAGCGGTGTATCGGCCGGAATCTCGAGTTCAATTTCGGTCGTCTCGTCCCCCAGGAGGGCACGCTTGCGTTGAACGGCATCGATTGCGTACGCGATCGTTTCTCCGAGTTCAGCCAGCGTCGACTGGGTCGGCTCGTCGAACGCGGTGCGGTCTGTGCTGTAGACGGAGATCACTCCATACAGGAAATCGTCGTATACCATCGGGACGGCGTAGACGCTCTGAAAATCACGTGAGAGTGCCTCAGTACGCCAGTTCCCGTGTCGAAGATCCGCACCGACGTTGTCGATGGTGGTCGGCTGTAGCGTCCGTGCGGTTCGACCGGTAGGTTCGGCGCCGACGTCGTCGACGGCCGTTACCGTCACGGACTCGAGATAGCCACGACCGTATCCGGCTTCGGCGTTGGCAACGATCTCGTTCCCGCCTGGGTCGGGTTCACCAATCCACGCGTACGAACAGCCTTCGATCTCGATCAATCGGTCACAAATTCCTGCTTCTATTTCCGCACGCGATTCCGACCGCAACAGTAACGATTCGATGTCCTCTCTGAGGGAACTGGCATCGTTGAGCTGGGCCAGGTGTTCGTTTTGCCGTTTCAATTCCTGTTCACGTTCGTGGAGCCGCTCGGTGCGACTGATTCGGTCGAGAGCGGCTTCGGCGGTCGCTCCGAACAACTGTGCGAGATCGACGACATCGGTTTCGTAGGAGCCGACGTCCGGTGTCAACGCGACGAGCACACCGTGTTCTCCGAGCGGAACGAAGAGGCCACTTCGCACGGTTGCATCCGGATTGTAGACGTGTTCAGACTCCCGAAAGTCATCGTAGACTTCCGTCTCACCCGTCACGAACACGTGCCAGGCGATACTGCTGTTCGGCCCGAATCGGGGTGGTGTCCCGAACTGGACCAACAGGTTCGTGGTGTAGGCCGCCGGAACCAGTTCGTTTTCGCGTTCGTCGAACCGATAGACTGCGACGTTCTCGAGGTCGAGGACGTCCGTCGCCACGTCGACGATGTACTCGGAGGCAGCCTGTTTGGACTCCACCGTCAACAGGTGTTGTGTCGCCTCATAGAGCGTGTTGAGGGTTTCGTCGTACTGCCGGCGTTCCGTTACGTCGACCGCGATGCCGATCACCCGTTCGACGGAATCGCCGGACATAACGGGTCGGTACCACGTCTCGAACGTGCGCCCGCCGACTGACCGAAACGAGTGAACGGGTTTGCCCTCGAGGGCTCGATTCACGTCCGCAAGTATTCCGGGTTGTTCTGAATACACGTCGTAAATCGTCTCGCCGACGACGTCACCTGCTTCGAGACCCAGGCCTTGCAGTGCGCGTCCCTCGGAGAGGGTGAACGTCCCCTCATCATCGAGGGAAAACAGGATCACCGGGACGTTGTCGACCAGCACCTGCAGTCGTTCAGAGCGATCCGCCAGCGCCTGTTCCTGTTCGACCCGCGCCGAGACGTCGCGGAAGTAAATCGACAGTCCGGATGGTGACGGGTACATCCGTGCTTCGAACCAACCGTCCAGTGGCTCGTAGTAGCTCTCGATCGTTCGTGGCTCCTGTGTACTCATCGCGGCGAATGACTCTCGTTCGAAAGGCGTCCCTTCGATTTCGGGGAACACGTCGACGAGCGATCGACCGAGGAGTTCGGCTTTCGTTTTCCCGAGTACGTTCTCCGCCTGATCGTTAATGTACGTGAATCGAAACTCCGAATCCAGCGACATGAAGGCATCAGTCACTCGATTAAACGATTTAGTCAACTCCTGTTCGACGCGGCGGTAGGCCGTAATATCGCGGACAGAGAGGACGATTCCACCGACGACATCGTCCTCCAGTCGGTTCGTAACAACGGCTTCGTGGACGTGCCAGCTCCCGTCGGCGTGGCGGTACTTGTACTCACAGGACGTTGACTTCCCGGGGCCAGCCTCGACGACACTCTCGAACGCCTGTCGGAATCGTTCGCGATCCTCCTCGTGGATTCGCTTGTCGATCCGAGTCTCGAGAACCGACTCCGGATCGTAGCCAGCGACGTGTTCGATCGACGGACCAGCGAACGTGAGCCGTCGATCGTCGTCGAGCACCAGAAACAGTGCCGGTGACTTTTCGATCAGCGTCTGATACCACGTTTCACGCTTTTCGAGCGCTCTCCTCGATGATTGTCGGTCGATGATGGTATCGATTCGTTGGCGAAGCAACGTGGGATGCTCGGCTGTCATCGGCGTCACGACTGCGGCAGCACCGGCTTCGAGCGCCGACTCGAGATACGCCACATAGGCTGGTTCGTCGGATCCCGTCTCGTCGAGGTACTCGTTTTTGCTCCCGTCCTCCGAGATACCAGTTGAACCAACCGGTATGTCTATTGCCGTTTCGTCGGCACTGGGATCTCGTCCGTCGGTCGCGTCGGGTGGTGGCCCCACGATCACGGGAATGTCCGTGACGGACGTGACGACCTCGGTGTCGTCCGTCAGGATACAGTCGACCTCGTCGAATCCGTCAAGGGCCGTTCGTCCAGTCTCGAGTGAAGAAACCGGGCCATAGATGGACACCGCTGCGGATATCGACTGATCCGTCTCGTCAGCCGCAGTGTCGGTACCGACAGACACAGTTTTCTCGACCGTCTCGAGCCATGGGGCAGAGCCGACGGTCAGAATCGACGGCGCCCCCAGCTCCGCCGTGTACGTCATAGGCTTGTTTGTTCGTACACCACCAAAAGCGCGCCGGCGAAACGACCCCGGGTCGACTTGCCGTATCCGAACGAGGGTGCATACGTACAAACCGCGGGCTACAAGACTGGGCAGAACATATTAATCGGCGTGCAACTCGAGTGTCGCTTCTTCGGCCCCTTTCGTGACGACGTCGGCGAGCAAACGGTGTCCCTGACCCCGGACGGTGACACCGTCGGCGACCTCCTTCGCGAACTCGAGGCCACCTACCCAATTCTCGAGGGTCGCCTCGTCGACGATACCGGGCCGAACCTCGCCGGGAAGACGGTCGTCACGAAGAACAAGACGGATGTCAGACACCTCGACGGCCTCGAGACTGAACTCGAGGATGGGGACGTGTTTCGACTCGTGCCGTCGGTCTACGGCGGCGCTATCTGAGCGGACGCACTTCTCGGGCGAGCGATAGCAATCGTAGCCGAGTACTGTACGTACCGTTCAGCCGAGGAAACCGGTGACGACCACTGAGGTATTATTCAGTTATACCACTAAGTTATATCACGGATGACCCCGAACTCGAGTGTGATGCATTTCAGTGACCACCTCCTCGACACCGGGGCGGACGTCTGGACAGCACAGATGGAACACCCGTTCGTGAGCGAACTCGCGGCTGGAACGCTCGCGGACGAGGCGTTCTGCACGTGGATTCGTCAGGACTACCGCTACCTCATCGACTACGCCAGCGTGTTCGCGATAGCTGGTGTAAAAGCCCGAGACGAGGAGACGATGACACGCTTGATGGGCGTCGGCCATCGAATTCTCGCCGACGAACTGGAACTCCACCGGTCGTTCGCGGACGAGCACGGGATCCCTCGAGCGTCCCTCGAGACGGTCGAGAAAGCTCCGACGTGTGTCGCCTATACGAATTTTCTGTTGCGAACCGCATACGAAGGGTCGATCGCCGAGATCGCAGCCGCGATCTACCCCTGTGGCCAGGGCTACCTCGATATTGCCGATCACATGGCCGCGATTGCGACCGACGAACACCGATACACGCCGTTTATCGAAAAGTACACCAGTGATTCGTTCCGGGAGTCGGTCGCCTGGATGCGCGAGTTCGTCGATCGCTGTGCACAGCGGTATCCGAGCGAACGGGAGGCGATGGAACGAGCGTTCCTGACGAGCGCCAAACTCGAGTATCGGTTCTGGGAGATGGCCTATCGCCAGGAGACCTGGGGTGTGTCGTCCGCTGGCTACTCTCCTTCGATTCGTGGCTGAGTCGTCGCTTTTGCCCTCACTCGTGTCCCGAGACCTGAACTGGCACCCCGCACTCACTCGTGTCCCGAGACTCGAACCGGTTCGTACGGTTCCTCGAGGTACTCGAGATCGGATGACGAGAGCGAGATGTCGAGGGCTTCGACGGCCTGCTCCAGGTGTTCGACACTCGTCGTCCCGACGATGGGGGCGTCTACCCAGTCCTGATGGAGCACCCAGGAGAGGGCGATCTGAGCCATCGTTACCCCCTTCTCGTCGGCGAGTTCCGCTACACGTGCGTTGATTGCCGGGCCGCCACCCTCACGGTACGGGTGGGAGTAGAGGTGTTCCTCCGTATCCCCACGTTTCGTCGCATCGATCCGTTCGTCGGGTCGGGTCAGGTACCCGCGTGCGAGCGGCGACCAAGGCATGACGCCGACTCCTTCCTTCTGACACAGGGGCAACATCTCCCGTTCTTCCTCCCGATAGACGAGGTTGTAGTGGTTTTGCATCGAGACGAAGCGCTCGAGACCCAGACGATCGCTCGCGTGAAGCGCCTCCGAGAATTGATGTGCCCACATCGAGGAAGCGCCAACGTAGCGCGCCTGGTTGCGGTGGACGGCGTCGTCGAGCGCACGAAGCGTCTCCTCGATCGGGGTGTCGTCGTCCCAGCGGTGGATCTGGTACAAGTCGACCGTACCCATCCCCAGTCGATCGAGGCTGGCGTCGAGTTCCTGCTCGATGGCCTTCCGGGAGAGACCACCGGAGTTGGGGTCGTCCTCACGCATCTGGAAGTAGCCCTTCGTGGCGACGACGGCTCTGTCTCGGTCGCCCTCGAGTGCCGTACCGAGAATGCGTTCTGACTCCCCTTTCGAGTACATGTTTGCCGTGTCGAAGAAATTGATCCCGAGATCGAGAGCGCGGTCGATGATCTCGTGGCTTTCCTCCTCGTCGAGTACCCAGGGTCGCCAGTCGCTCGATCCGAAGCTCATACAGCCCAGACAGATCCGGCTGACGGTCATGCCGGTGTTTCCGAGGGTAGTGTATTCCATGGGCGATAATCGTGGGTCGCTCCTTAATACGTACTGGTGGGCCAGCGACTGGTGTTCCGACAGCAACTGGCACCTCGGGTGGGCGGAGAGGCCAGATGGGGGGAGCGTAGGTTCCGATCGGCCCCAATTCGAGTGGCTACACCCCCTGTCCGTTATCCCCTCACGGATCGTACGCACCGTATGAGCATCATCACTGAGTTTACGGTTCCAGCGGAAGCGTTCGCGCTGGAACACACGTTCGACGCCGTGTCGGAGACGACGATCGAGGTCGAACGACTCGCGACGCACAGTCGTGAGTGGGTGATGCCGTTTCTGTGGGTCTACAGCGACAACCTCGATGCCGTCGAGTCGGCAATTCAAACCGACCCGACCGTCTCCGACGTGACGGTTCTCGATAGAACGGACGAGTTCGCGTACGTCAACGTTCACTGGGACGAATCCGTTCAGGAGCTGATCGACCAAATCGTCGATCGCCACGGAATCATGGAAGAAGCCGGTGCGAGAGACGGCACGTGGCATCTTCGGATCCGATTCGTCGACCGAGGCTTCCTCGAGGAGTTCCAGGCGTACTTTGACGAGCGGGGATACTCGTTCGAACTCAACCGCCTGTACGACGGCAGCGAGACGAAAAAACGCAAATTCGGTCTGACGCCAGTACAGCACGAGACGCTGGTGACGGCGCTCGAGATGGGGTACTTCGATGTCCCACGAAACGCTCAGATCGGTGAGTTAGCCGCGGAGCTTGGGGTTTCGACGAACGCGGTGTCCCAACGATTGCGCCGGGCGACCAGCAATCTCACCAGCAACGTGCTCGACATCTCGCCTCCTGAAACCGGCACGGGCATGGAGTGATCGGCTCAGTTACATTGTGTTATAAAGGCCTTTGAACTCACCACACAACCCGTTAGTCCGTCGGTAGCCTCATTGCGGTCATGAGCGACAGTTCGGTGGGGGATCGAACGAAGCGAACGGTGGATACCGAACGCAACGCAGCGGGAACGCGGAAAGTGGCAGCGACCTGCACGTCCTGTCAGGCGGTGTACGCCGCGGAGGCGTGGCCCGACGGCAAAGTCCGACCGATCGGTCGTCGCGAGGGATGTCGCTGTGGCGAAACCGAATTCGACGTACTCGAAACGGCCGAGCGGGACTCGATGCCACCGCGACCCGACAGTCCGTAATCGATTCTCGCCGATCGGTTCGAACTTGGATTGTGAGGAGTAGTGAACGAGTGATCAGTCAAACGACGCCGCGAGCCAGCGCACCGACCGCTGGAAGTCCGATCCCAGCCGCCAGCGTGAGGTAAATCGCTGGACTCATCTCGAGAGCCCGCAACGCTCCGCCGCCGAGCGTTATCGAGAACACGATGAGGACGAGGACACCGAAGGCTACGCCGTAGGCGACGGCGAATGAGAGGCGACGCGCACAGAGACCAACGAACGCGCCACCGACGACGAGTCCGAGCCAGTGAAGCCACGTGAGAGCGAGTCCGATAGCGATGGCCAGTGCGAGTGCGATAACGTGTGGACGGCGCTCAGTCCGGACTTGCGTGAGAACTCCTCGAGGGTCGCTTTTGGCGTCTACTGCGGTGGATCCGGATGATTCTTCGGCCGAATCCGCTCGAGTCATCGCATCAGAGTCCGTCGGTGATTGCTGGTTCATTCGGCACCTCCCGACCTAATCGGTCGTCCGATCGCGCTAGTCGCTTCGTTCCCATCACCGTCCTCGTAGAACTCCCGTTCCGCCGCCTCGAATTGGATAACCGTGTCGCCGTCAGCCTCGAGCGCCATCGGTTTGTACGTACCGTCCGCCCAGCGGGCGAACTGGTCGTCGTAGTGGCTCGAAAAGTAGTCACCCGAGTTTCCGCCGGGGAGGATCCCCCACCCTTCGCCGCCGGGTTCGACGACCATCCGCCAGCTTGCCCCCACGGAACGCTCGACTCGGTAGTTGTCGACGGTCGCTCGTGACCCGTCGCGCTCGCGTTCGTCGTAGTTGAGAAACGCGGCCTCGGTGCCGAGCGGATGGCTAATTGGGGCCGTCGTGTTCCAGTCGCCGTAGGTCTCCCATCCCTCGTCCTCGAGCTCGGTGATCGTCTCCTCGAGTGCCGTTACCAGCAGTTCGGATCGTGATCGATCCGCGAAGACCGGGCTCTCAGCGGGGAGCGTCGTGATCACCCAGTCGTTCGGATAGTACCCCTCGTCGAGGTCGGTCTCCTCGAACAGCGGGGCGAGCACCGCCTCCCGGTAGTGCTCGATCCACCGTGCGAACAGGAGTGCCCCGCGGGAACCCCGATCCATTCGGTAGTCCCACTCCTCGAGGGTTTCCAGAGCGTCCTCGAGCGTCTCCGGCTCCGTGGCGAAGCCGGCGTCGATCGCCGAATAGCCGACCTCGAGCAGCTCGGGGACGAGGTCGGCCGCCCGCTCGTCGCGGGTGTCGGTCTGCAACCGTTTGTGGAACTCGGCGTCGGTTGCGTCGCCGGCGTCCGTTGCCGCATCGAGGACGTCGTAGATTCGTCGGCCACGGTACGGGGCCGCGAAAGCAACGCCAACGTAGTGTTCGGGATCGTCGACGACGCGCTGGTTCGCGGTGCCGACCACCGCCGGATCGATCGCCGTGGGCCGTTCCTCGAAGGGGACGAACCCGTCCCAGGTGGATCGGCCGTACGGGGTGAACCCCTCCCACTCGCCGTCGCCGACAGAGCCGTCAAAGACCCGGTTGCCGTCGACGACCTCCCCGTCGATCTGCCGGATCGGGAGCTGTCCCGTCGCTACGTACAGCGTCCGCCCGTTCGCGTCGGCGTACAGCAGGTTCTGGGTTGGCAGGTCGAATTTTCGAGCGGCTTCGAGGGCGTCGTCGACCCCCTCGCTGATCCCGAGTTCGTACACCGACTGGGTCGTTCTGGTTGCGGTCAGTCCGGTCCACGCGATTCCGACACGCTGGCCTTCGCGCTCGAGCAGCGGCCCGTGGACGGTCTTCCTGACCGTGATCGTCCGGTTCTCCTCACCCGAGACGACGAGTTCACGCTCCTCGAGGTCGAACTCGCGCCACTCTCCGTCGTACCGATAGCGTTCCGCGTCGTCGTCGATATCGTAGGTGTAACAGTCCAGCACGTCGGCCCCGACGTTCGTGACGCCCCAGGCGCCGACCTCGTTGGCCCCGATGATGACGAACGGTACGCCGGGGAACGTCACCCCGCGAACGTCGGTTTCGGGCGTGTCGATGTGTTGTTCGTACCACAGCGGCGGCGTCATCAGCTCGAGGTGGGGGTCGTTCGCGAGTATCGGGAACCCGTTCTCGGTGTACTCGCCCGAGACAACCCAGCTGTTCGAGCCCACACCCTGTGGCGATTCGAACTGTGAGAGCCACTCGAGGAGCGCGGTGTCTGGCCTGTCGTCGTTGTTCAAGTCAGCGGTAGCGGTAGACCCACTCGAGTAACCTCGCTCTCGTCGATCGGTATTCGCTGTCTGATCGTCGTTCTCCGTCTCATCACGGCCCCGAACACCCCGAAGCTCCCCGAGGTCGTCGACGTGTTCCGGATCGGTGCGCAAGATCGGGACGTCGTGATCCATTCGATCCGGGTACAATTCGTCGACGAGATCGGCCTCGAGCTGTGTCTCGATTAGCTCCCGGCGAAGCGCCCGGAAGTTGCCGGTGAGCCCCCACGAGATCTGTTTCTCCATCAATAGCGTATCCACCGGCGTCCATGGGTCGGGCTCGTAGCCGAGCAACTCGAACTCGAGTGGTAGCCGGTGATTCTCGATCGCCGCGTTGACCCCCTCGCTATAGGGTTCGATGAGCGAGCCGGCGTGGGTCTCTCGTACCTCGTTCCAGGTCGCTTCAGCCGCGCCGACGAAGTCCATTCGCGCGTGGAATTCGTCGCTCTCGAGGGTGACCGCGCCGACGACGGCCGACAGTTCCCCGCGCATCTGCCGTCGCTGGAGGTCGAGCTGGAACGTTCGGTCGAAGCCGTGGAGGTAGCCGACGGCGAAGTACGCCGCCCGCTCGTCGTCGGCCTCGACGTGGGGAACGCCCTCCTCGTCGATTCGAACGGTTGCCTCACCGTAGGGGTTGTCGACGCGGTCGGAATGCTCGCGACCGGCTGCGTTCCAGGCGTCGCCCGATAGCGGAGCGAACTGCTCGAGGAGGTCGCTGGCTGACGACAGCGAGAGGCCGGCCACGCTCGCGACCAGCGCGGCCGCGAGGACGCCTCGCCGGGTGGTCTCCTGATTCATGGGCGGTGTCTTTCGTGTCACGAGGTATAACTACTCGGGTTGCTATGGTTTCCGGCCCGAGCACGAAAGCGGAACGAATCCCGGTCACAACGCCGCCGGATTGAGCCGCTCGAGTCCGAGCCGAAGGGAGAAATACGCGCCGAGGGCGACGACCGCGTACCCGGCGAGCAACAACCACGTCGTCGTCGTTGCACTGCCGATGGCCAGTTTCGCGATGGTGTTCGCAGGGTGTTCGGGCAGGAGGGTCGTGACCACGAGCAGGCCGACGATGCCGGCAGAGTAGAGCAACTGTGCCTGGCGTCGATCCGGCGCGTAGAGGGCGACGCCGATGCCGAGAGCGACGATCAGAAGGGCGAGGGCGGACACCAGGACGACCAACGGGGCCGCGTGAACGATCGCCGTTCCGTTTATCGCCAGCAACAACAACCACGCGAGCGCCTGTAGCGGGGCGAGCGTCGCCGTCGCTATCAGTTTCGCGTCGATCACGTCGACGAACGAGAGGGGCGCCACCCGAAGCAACTCGAGCGTACCACGCTGGCGCTCCTCGATCAGCGAATCGACCGCAATCGAGCCGCTGATGAACACCGGCAAGAACAGCAACAGCGGAATCAGGATGGTGTAGGTGAACCCGATGTATGGACTCCCGCTCGTGGACGGAACGGGGAGCGGCGGCGACTCGAGTCGGTCAGCGTTGGCCTGTCGCTCCTGGAACTCGACGGTCTGGAACGTCTCCTGTAGCTCCGCGATCAACAACGTGGTGCCGATCCCCTCGTCGGGTGCTGTCACGATTACCGCGAGCGTCCCGTCCTCGAGACGGGTCGCTTCCAGGACGGCGGCAACGTGTCGCTGATCGAAGTCCGTCCGCGCGTCGGCCGAGTCGTCGTACAGCCGGGGTTCGATGGTGTCGCGTTCGGCAACGGCCTCGAGCAGTGCTTCCCGGTCGTCGCCGGTGAGGGCGACGGTCATCTCCTGTCCGTCGACGGCGCTCGGATCGTACATGGAGACGAGCCCGACGACGAGAAAGCCGGAGAACCCGGCGATGACGAGTTGAATCGCCAGTGCGAGCACGATGGTCTTCTCCGAGCGAAGGGAACGCCACTCGCGAACGACGATCGCCAGTCTGGCCTTCAACGTCGTGTTCGCATTAGTGCCCTCCTTCGCTGGGACGGTCTCGGTCGACCCCGGATCACGCGACAAGGAGGATCACCCCGACGTTGTACGCAGCGTGTACGAGCGTGGCACAGCAAAACGCCAGTGCGTAGGTCGTGCGTCCGATTCGAGCTCCGAGTGCCCCGATCACGGCGGTAACGACGTGGAGTGCGAGCGGTGCGAGGGCCACCGCTACGACGACGGTGAGCGAGGCGCTCGAGAGCGTCGGGCCGAACGCGGCCTGCCCCTCGAGCAGTTCCGGGAGGCCGACGAACTGGACGACGTGGGTAAGCTTCTCTCCGAGGAAGAATCCGAGACCGGAGAGGGCTCCCAGCACAACCGCGACCCGGATCGAGGACTCGAATCTCGAGTGGGCGTAGCCGGCGTAGACGTGGATGCTCTTGGCGAGTTCCTCGACGGCGGCGGCGACGACGAAGATGATCGGAAGCGACAGCGTCTCCGGCAGGGCGAACACCAGGGCGACCGTCAGCAGCTGGGCGGCGAAGACGAATGGAATGAACACGATGGGCATCGCGAAAACGCTCCCATATCCCCGGACGTGGGTTGCCACGGCGTCGATAGCCTTCGCGGGGATCGGCTTCTGTGTGAACATGTCTTCCTCACGGTAGCTCCCGATGCCGAGTCCAAAGAGGACGATCGATCCGAGGTAAAGCGGTGCCGTCGAGAAGAGGTACTCGCCGAGGCGAACGCTCTCACCCTGGAGGTCGAGGACGACGAGCGTGAGCGGCGAGATCAGGGCGATCGGTGTCACGTCGGTGAAGATCGCCGGAACGAACGTATACGTCGTCAGGAACACCGAAATCGCGACCGTGACGAACGTGAGTTCCTTGAACGATCGAGCGAACATCGCACCGACGAACGACGCAGCGAGAAACAGTAACGCGATTGGGATCACGGCGGCAACCGAGACCGGCCCGCCCGAAATCGCGACAGCGATGGCGACCACGATGGCCGTCACTCCCAGGAGATAGGGAAGCGTCTTCCCGGCGACGATTTCGTATCGCGAGGCCGGCGAGACGAGTAGCAGTTCTCCCCGACGGTTGATCCGTTCGTCCATAATCGTGCTCCCGTACGCCTGAATCACGAAGTTCATCGGGATGACGAAAAGGAAGGCGAGCACGAGCGACTGGAACGGGAACGGTGGCGTGATCGATCCAGGGGTCTGGGGGTGGGCACTTTCCTCGATGGTGCCCCCGCCGAACTCCGGGACACTGATTCCGCCGTCTGAGTCGCCACTCGAGTCGTCGGAGCCGCCACTTTGGCCGTCGGTAGCTGACCCATCGTCAGCGGACGAACCCGAATCCGTCGCGTCACCACCGTGGTAGTCGTTTTCATCAGTGGAAGCCGGCGACTGCGACCCGCCCTCGAGTTCCGTGGCCGTCGACCGTTGCTCGTAGTTCAGCGTTACCTGAACGGGAAACGCTGCCGTCTGATCAGGCTCCTCGAGCATTCGTGCTTCGTTCGCTGCGGCGATCGCGTCGGCGAAAGTTGCGTACGCAGCGTCCCCTTTCGGTGTGTCTGCGTGATCGATCTGGCCGTTTCGATAGACGACCACGTCGCTCCGTGCGTCGGGGCCGACCACGGTGAACGTCGGGTTCTCGGCCGCTATGTCGTAGTATGGGCTGTCGTCATCGACGGCGACGGTGTAGAGCCCGTCCTCGAGTCCGACGCCGTCGTCGACCGTCGCGAAACCGACGGCGCCGACGGTCAACAGGAGGGCGATGACGACGACGACCGTCGTTCGGTCGACCGTGCCGGCACTTCGGGAGACTTCCCAGCGGGTAATGCGAGCGGTTCGGTTCAGAACGCCACGCCATCCCGCGAATCGACCGCCCGAGAGCGTCGTTCGATCGTTGCCGCTGCTCCCAGCGTCGGCGTCGTCGCCCCCCGCATCCGCCGTCACGCTGTGGCCTCCCCCGCCACCTCGAGGAAAATCTGCTCGAGACTCGGCGTCTCCGTCTGGATGTCCGTCACTCGACCGCCCGCCCGTTCGACGGCCTCTCGAACCGCGTCGACGCCCTCCATGTCGCGCACGACGTAGCGAATGTCGCCGTTTTCGCGCGCGATCGACGTGACTGGGGCGTCGATGGCCTCCCGATCGACCGCTCCGTCGCCGTCCGCGAGCGAAGCGGACACGTGGTAACTCGTTCCGCCATAGGTCGAGCGAATGTCAGCGATCGTTCCGCGTGCAACGATCTCACCCTCGGACATGATCACGAGCCGATCACAGATGCTCTCGACGTGAAAGAGGTTGTGTGCACTGAAGACGACCGTTTTTCCCTCGTCGGCGAGTTCACGCGTGAACTCGAGGATGTAGTTCGTCGTCACCGGATCGAGTCCGGAAGCCGGTTCGTCGAAGATGAGCACGTCGGGATCGTTGACCAGCGCTCTCGCGATAGCTACCTTTCGTTTCATCCCCTTCGACATGTTGCCGAGTTCGCGGTCACGATGCTCGAGATCCAGTCGATCGAGTAAATCGTCGATGCGCTCTTCGGCGACGTCTCGGGGAACGTCGTAGAGGTCTGCGAAGAACTCGAGGTATGTAATCGGCGTCATCTCCTCGTACAGCGGTGATTGTTCGGGGAGAAAGCCGAGGCGGCGCTGCATCGCGGACTCGCCGGCGGCGTGACCCGCAACGATTGCGCTCCCGTCAGTTGGCTCGATCAGTCCAGCGAGCATCTTCAGGGTCGTGGTTTTGCCGGCACCGTTGTGGCCGACGACACCGAACACCTCGCCACGGTCGATCGAGAACGAACTTCCCTCGACGGCGACGAACCCTCCGTACTCCTTGTGAAGGTTCGTAACTTCGATCATCCAATTGTGCCGATAGAGGCAGACCCCGCAGAAAAGGGTAGCGGCCGTGACTGTCGCTCAGGTCGAACGGTCGTGATGATATCGTGACCCAACGCTCGACCGGTGCCCGAAGACGCGGGTATGCGCTCACACTGTGTATCAACACCCGGAGGGACGTCCCCGGCTCGTAGGGATCTTTCGTCAATGATCCCGACCACAAGGGTCGGGGCATCCGTCTCGACTGCCTGTGAACACGGCTCTCCTGTCCGCGATTACTGCACTCGATCTCTCGAGCGGTCTCGATGCCGCTAATCGGCGGCAGACATATGTCAGACGTTCCCAAAACGCTTATTCGACCGGAAACAGGTTGTAATAGACAATGGTCGAAGTAGACGACGTGTTCGGCGATCTCTTTTCGGATGTCGAGGCAGTCGCTCTCTTTTCTCCAAGCGGCTCCTACTACGAACGCCTTGCGGGTATCGAAGACCTCGAACTCATCGTCGTCGGGACGGAAAACAACGTTGGCGCTGAGACGTTCGTCGAGCTTCCGATCGAGTTCCAGGACGTCGCCGAACGGATCCGGTTCGGCCTCGAGGGCGGTCTCGAGCAGGGAATCATCGAGGACGGCGACAAACTGGCGTGTGCGACGAGCGTCTTCGGCGACGGCATCGATACCGTTTCGCGTGTTCGCGCCTCCGTCGACGATCAGTCCGGGATCTACAATCTCTTCGCAAAATCACGAGCGGATCCCGAAGTCATCAAAGCCGTCCTCGAACTCGCGATCGAACTCGGCAAGAAAGGACAGAAAGGAAAACCCGTGGGTGCGCTGTTCGTCGTCGGTGACGCCGGCAAAGTGATGAACAAGTCCCGCCCGCTGAGTTACAACCCGTTCGAGAAGTCCCACGTGCACGTCGGCGACCCGATCGTGAACGTCATGCTCAAGGAGTTCTCTCGGCTCGACGGTGCGTTCGTCATCTCGGATTCGGGGAAGCTCGTCTCGGCCTACCGGTATCTCGAGCCCTCCGCGGAGGGCGTCGACATTCCGAAAGGGCTCGGGGCGCGACACATGGCCGGCGGGGCGATAACCCGCGATACGAACGCCATCGCGATCGTCCTCTCGGAGAGCGACGGGATGGTGCGAGCGTTCAAAGCCGGCGAGATTATTCTGGAGGTCGACCCGGAGGAGTACTGATATGCCACTACAGACGTTCATCGACGAACCGGTCGTGATAGCGATGGCTGTCCTGGTGCTCGGGCTTACTATCGGCTACGTCGTCGGTCGGCTGAACGAAGAACTCCTTCGGGCGGCGGGGGTTCAGGAGGCCGTCGAGGGGACGCCGTTCGAACGGACGGCTCAGTCACTCGGCACGTCGACGGTCAAGATCGTCGCTCGCCTGAGTTCGTGGTTCATCTACGGGATCACGCTGTTGACGGCGATTCACATCGCCCAGCTGTTCCCGGCGGAGGCGTACTGGCAGACCATCGTCATGTTCGTGCCGCAGTTGTTCGTGGCGGTGCTGGTGTTGCTCATTGGGTTCGTCGTCGCCGACAAGGCCGAACTCGCCGTCAGCGAGTACCTCCGTGGCGTCAAACTCCCCGAAGTCTCGATTCTTCCGAAGATCGTCAAGTACTCCGTCCTGTACGTCGCGTTCCTCATCGCCCTGGCACAGATCGGCGTCCACGTGTTCCCGCTCGTCGTGTTGCTGACCGTCTACGCCGTTGGTCTGGTGTTGGTCGGTGCGTTCGCGTTCAAGGACTTTCTCGTCTCGAGTGCCGTCGGGATGTACCTCCTGTTGAACCAACCCTACGGCATCGGTGACCGGATCGAAATCGGTGACAAAGCGGGTATCGTCCAGGAAGTTACGCTGTTCGTGACGAAAGTCGAGTCCGACTCGAAGGAGTACATCATCCCGAATCGGGTCGTCTTCGAGAACGGGTTCGTTCGCATTCGGGATTGAGTTCCTTTAGGAGACCGGCGTAAACGATCACCGATCGGGTGACCCGTGGAACGCTCACTGTTTTCTGCAGAACGGTATCGAAATGCTATCGTCTCGAGGCGACGCCCTCCTCTTCCCTGTCGGGAACAGAGCGGTTCGACGGTACCGACTCGCTATCGCTGTGATCATTGAAGTCTGCGAGCCGTGTTTGCCTGTGATCCGGTTGTTCGCCCGAGAGCACGTACGGAAGGAGAATAGTGACGGCGTTGATGACGAGGATCAACAGGATGGGGGCGAGGAAGAGCCCGTAAAACCCAAAGACGACTGGGCCGATGATGTACGAGACCAGCAACATCCCCGTGTGGGTCTGCTTGCCGCTAATGTGAGCGCGGATAAAGAAATCTGGGATGAAGTCGACGACGACTCCGCTGACCGCGACGAAGATTCCGACCGGAATCAGCAAGGACAGGTCGCCCGTCATCCAGGCGTTGGCCGCGAGCATAATCGCGACCGGAACGTAGACGAGCTTGATGCCGATGACGGGGATCAGGCTCCCGATGCCGGCGAGCGCGCCGACGAGTGCCGGAAACGGAACGTGGACGGCTGGCGGGGCAAAGAAGTTGTACAGGTAGAACGTCACGACGCCGACGATTGCCGTCACGAACACATTGACGATGTTCCCGAAGAGCGTCATCGACAGCTCCGGATCGACCCTCTCCTTGTACGCCCGGAGGACGTCCGACTCGTCGTAGTTCGTGAGTAGCCACGACACCAGTCGTGGGCCGTCGATCAACATGTAATAGGTCAGGGCGACAAGGATGAGCAGCTGGACGATTGCGCCACTGACGAGGCTGATCGTTCCGACGAGACTGACGAAGACGACCCCGAGTGACGCCTGGGTTGCCGCTTCTGCGAGTACAGCCTGAATCTCATCGAGATCAACACCGGTCAGGTCGATCTCCGTGAATAGCTCGTCGAGGAACTCATCCTGGACGTCGTAGGACTCGAGCAACACCTGCGTCTCGATGGCGATAATCGCAATGGTGTAGGTGAGGAGGACGATGAACGGGATGCCAAACAGGACGAGCGCCAGCATTGCCCGCAACTGCCTCGGGAGGTTGAACCGCTCGAGCGTACGGTAGATCGGTCTGACGGCGTAGTACAGGAAAATCGCGAAGACGATGACCGCGAGAAAAGAGACGGCGATGTACGCGACCAACAGCAACAGGATGGCCACGATCGAACCAACGGCCAGCCGTCGGCTGAGTTCGCGGTCGAAAGACATGGCGTGCAGTAAACGTCAGGACTATTTTATTCTCCCGGTGACAGCCTGGGGTCGGATCGGGTGGCGGCCTCGAGTCGAACGCCAATCCAGCGAGGACAACCCTTATTTCGGCCGTCTCGGAATGAGCGTGCATGAACGAGGATGCCGATTCTGAATCGGGTTCGGGATCGGAATCGGAGCAGACGGCGGGTTCGTCGTCGGAATCGACGGAACTGGATGCACAGCCACGGGCGGACGATGTTGCGGTCGAGGATGAGGGTTCCGAGCCAACCGGTGAAGATGGCGGAGGAGCCGGTAGCGATACTGTGGTCGAGGATCACGATACTGTGGTCGAGGATCACGATACTGCGACCGAGGGGGATAATGCCGAAGGAGACGGAACAGGTGCTGGGGTCGAAGGCAACGGTACTGCGACCGAAGGCGACGCTACGACCGAGGAAGACGATACCGATTCTGCGACGGAAGGTGACGCAACGACCGAGGAGGACGATACCGATACTGCGACCGAAGGCGACGCTACGACCGAGGAGGACGATGACCACTCTCGACCGGCGGAGACCGAAACGGCGACGACAACCACGACGGACTCAGACCAAACGACAGACGGTAGCGACGCAGCCGACACCGCCCGAACGGACGCCGAACCCGCCGATACCGAGTCGTCGATGCCTGGCGTCCCCGACGAGGATTCGCTCGAGACCGACGACAACGACATCCCGGAAGACGTCCAGAAGTACGCCCGCTTCAGCAAAATGGACGGGGCCCAGTACGACCGCGTCAACGAATTCCTGCGCGATCGAACCTACATCACCGCCCGCGAGTGGGCAATCGCCCGCCTCTGTTCTGACTTCCGAACCGAGACCGGCGTCGAGATGACGAAAATCGGCGAGAACCTGCCCGAACTCGTCCCCTTCATGACCGACACCTACACGCCCCAGGCGGTCAATCAGGCTCGCTCCTCCTTCGAGGACAAGGTTCGAACAGCCGGGGCCACGTTCCTCTACGGGGCAATGTGTGACTTCTTCACCGCTGAGGAGCTCGACGACGTCATGTACGAGGCCACCGAGGTCGCGAAGTTCCTGCTCGAGGTGGAAGGCGTCGACCTCGCCGTCGAGGACGAACTCGAGGCCGAAGAACGGATCTCGAGCGTGATGCGCGAGGTGCGTGAAGCGAGCAAACAACTCCGCGACGAAGACACCGAGTGACGAGTTGTGTCGCCACATTTGCAGTGATCTGGGCGCTGCAAACGGCGACTCTCGACCTCGAACTGAGTTACAGTAGCCACTGCACGTCAATGTACACCTGATCGCCAGACGTGTCGGCGATCAGTGTGTAAACCGTTGCAGTGGCTACGATAACGAAAACGGGTGCGTTCCAGGTCGACTCGAGCATCACACTCGAGGGATTGATACATAGTGAGAGCGCATACCCGCGTCTTTACAGTAGTTGCCGAAGTGTCTAAGAGACGGGTATCTCCGGTGGAACCGTACGATGAGTATGGTCGCTCCCGCCGAGGCACGGCAGGTCTGCCGTGCCGC
>JBKKHJ010000006.1:0-285457 GCA_046614605.1 Natrialbaceae archaeon A-CW3
TGCCTGCTCTCAAGACGTTACCGACTGTTCGGAAACTGCGACGGCAGGTATCGGGCTGTGTGAATCAGCCGACCGTGACCCACTCGACCGTTCGAAGCTATCAGGCTGATGGTCGCGTAGGAGTGTCCGACTAATCCACGGGAAGCCTCGGGGCTTGACCCCGAGGCAGTTCACGGCAAACACTCAAGCGATCAGCGTCCGTGATTGTCTCTCATGCCTTCCACTGTCGTCCACGTCGGGCTGGCTGGACTGGTCGGCGCCGCACTTCTCGGCGATCGGTTCGATACCCGAGCGATCCTGTTCGTCATGGCTGCCACCGCCATCATCGATCTCGATACGTTGATCGGGATTTATTTCCCGGGCACGCATCGTGCTGCGTTGCACAACGTCTGGGTCGTCGTGATTCCCGGCATTCTGCTGTACTGGGACGCGAACGTTCGCGACCGATCGTTCGTCCGCTCGAGATGGGGTGCCTACGGCTATCGGGTCGGCTGGGTCACGCTCGTGGCCGTCCTGTTCGCCCACATACTGCTCGATGCGTTCTACAACGGCGTGAATCTGTTTTGGCCGGTGTACGACCGATTCTTCGACCTCTCGGGGAAGCTCATCGTGACCAACGAGCGAGGAGTCGTCCAGACCTTCGTCGAACTCGAGTCCGATTCGTCGGGCAGGTCGCTCTCGGAGTCGACGGCACGAGGCACCACAGCCGACACGCACTACTCGACGGGATTCGATCCCACGCGGGAGGAACCACCCGAAGACGTCGAACGGATTTTCCCGATCGCGAGCTCCGGGGAACTGTTTATCGTGACGGTGATCGGGTATCTCACCGTCGGCTACCGAATCTTCGAATCGCGGCGACGGAGCGAGTGACCTGAATCTTCAACACTTTGTAGCCGTCGGCTCTACGGAGTCCATGGACACTTCGGTGACCTACAGAGCGTACAACCCGACCACGGATCGTCAGGCGCTGTGGGAACTCAAACGGGGATTCGAACTCGGCCTCGGCGAAGGAACTGGCGACGACGAGAAAACCCAGCAGTACGAGGCGAAACTCGACGACGACTATCGTGACGGCTATCTCGAGTGGGTCGAACGCTGTCAGGCGACGGAGCCGAATGCTGTTACGGTGGCGGTGAATCCGGGGCCAGACGTGAACGTGGATACGGAACTGGATGTGACCGTGGATTCGGACGCGGATGTGGCCACAGACGTTGACACCGGCACGAATGCAGGGCCATCGACGGCACCACCGTCACTCGTCGGCTACGTGTTCGTTCTTCCCGACGAGCACGCCTACATCTGGGACGCCGCCGTCCTCAACGAACTCTACGTTCGACCAGCGTTCCGCGGTACCGGCGTCGCGGACGGTCTCATGGAACGGGCGATCGAAACCGCACGCGAGCAATCGCTCCCGCTCGAGCGACTGGTTCTCGACGTCGACCGGGAAAACGACCGTGCACAGGCGTTCTACGATCGCTATGGGTTCGACCACTGGGGCGAGATGGTCGCCCGCTCGCTCGAGTGAGGTGTGTACGTGGTTTGCTCTGTCGTTCCAGTGGATCTCGCACAAGGCGACAGTCAGCTTTCAGTCCGTGATCTTATCGACGAAAAAACGCCGTGTGAGTATCCCACCGACGGCCCCGAACACTAGCGGATAGACGATACCGACGACGAAAACTGACTCGAGCGGTGCGGGACGGATGACCCCGCCCTCGACCGGAACCGTGGACACGAGAACGGCCACGATCGTCGCGAGCAGGTAGCCGACAGCGACCATCGCGCCGACGATCGCCGCGTCGGTATGTGTCTCGAGGGTATCCAGGCGACGCGTACTGATGGTCGCGCCCGCTAGCGCGAGGACGATCGGCGGGAGCAGCAGGAGCACCCACTCGCTTCCCCCACCGTGGGTTACGGCGTTTTGCTCGGCAGGCAGGAGACTGAACAGCCCGTGCTGTGGGATCTGTGTCGCGACCCCGTGGGCGTTGACGTACGTCCAGGCGACGAGTTCGGCGGTGAGCGTCTCGCCGGTCGAAGACTCGAGAATCTCCGTCCGCAGGTCGCTCCGAATCGTCGAGCCAGCGAGGAGGTAGGTGAGAATGTAGCCGACGACCCAGCCAGCGGATCCGGCGACCGTCCCCTCGAGCATTGGTTGCAGGTCGTTCTCTTCGGCCGTAGCGTTGACGTCGGCATTTTCAGTGGCGTCGGCGTCTGCAGTGGCGTCTGCGTTTGCAGTAGCATCGGCGTCGCTCTCGGTGGTAGCGTCGCCCCCCTCTTCGCTTTCGGAGCCCCGCCCGGCCATTGCCGCTTCTTTACCGTAGGCAATGAAAATCGTTGTGTTAGAGTGACCCGTTACTGGCGGTGTACTGGCACGAAGAACGGGAGGTTGATTCGTGGTTCGGTCAGTAATCGAGTTCGATACCGCAGTGTCGAGTTCGACATCGATCGGTCGCGGGACTCGTCGATCACCTGTGTCGACGTCCGCCTGGATAGGAGTTGGTCACCGTCGCGGCTACACAGCCACGAACAGCCGCGGGGTGACTCGAGTGTTGAGCATGAGTGATCCACCATATCGCGTCTCTGGATCTGTGGCGGTCAAACCGACTGGTTCACAGGCCACGTGCACTCACAGGATTGGTGTGCGGGCAATACGTCGTGTCGCCGGGGGTGATCCCGTCGACAGACGAGTATTGGACATACTGGATGGTAAATACAACTGTAGTAGCAAATGTGACTATTGAATGTGGGGTCATTGGAACTATGTTTGATTAAATTGGGAACTAGTGGTGAACGCGCACTTTCCATATCAACGTTCCTCGTGAATGTACTCGATCGGTCACTGGGCCTTCTGGCAAAGACTCGCTGTGAGGCGCTTTCCAGATAGCCGACTCGCTCGAGGAAATCTCGATACGGACGCTGATCGTTTGGCAGACCTCGGCGACGGGATTCACGAGATTCCAAAATATATTGGACCAACACGTATCTGGTATCACCCCCAAATACCAGTTGCAGGGAGCACCCCAACGGAACACACGATACCCCTCCCGTGTGCATTCAGCCCTGCCACCGAGCCAACCACCCCACAACACCCACACAACCCCCAATCACCAAGCAGGAGACCACCACGGCGTGTGCCTCCCAAACCGCCCGTAGTCGTTCCCGGGCGTTTTTCAACCTCCCCGCTTTCATACTCCTCTCCTGAGCAACCTGACCAGAAACTCTCGATGCAGCCGAACCCTCGTTTCGAGAGCTTTAACTGGAATGACGACCCCGAAGGTTCGGGGTATTTTCTCGCCAGTACACGAAACGGGAATGTTAATGTTCTAATCTAATAGATGCGTAAGTATGAACCGCTGGGTTTTGATCGTGGTCGTTGCAATCCTGCTGGTGTTTGTTGGGATCGCGACCATGTTCGTGGTTCCCCTGAGCATTGATTCGACGGGCGGACCGTTCGAATTCGGCCAGTCCGAGTCGTACGTCTCCTCGGGGGAGATATCGGCAGAGAACGAGAGGCTACTGGTCGCGCACGAAGCCACGGTTCTTGATGACGAGGCACACTTCACATTCGAATACGAGAACAGGACCGTCGAACAATTCTACGACGACGGAACAGTCTATACGAAATACGAGGGTCACATCGACGACGAGGAATGGATGGCGTCGACTGAGCCCACCGACGCCGAGGAGGTATACTTCGGAGAGCACGAGGACAGGTTCGTCCGGATCACCGAAGGGAACGGAACCGTCGACCCCTCGGAAATTCGGTTCGTACGCGTACAGACCAATGGCCACCTTATGAATCTCGAGTACGAGCACGTCGAAAAGCAGGGCAACCGGACGGTCTACGAGCCGTCGTCAACGTGGACCACATTTAATACGGAGACGAGGCACGTCAGTCCCAAGTCGGGTAAACTCAGCATCGACCGGGAAACCGGCGTCTTACGGGAAGCGTCGCTACGGTATCAGTTGACTGAGGCTTCATCGTACGGGGAGTATCTGTTCCGGCCAGGCAATACGACGACGGTAAACGTACAATACGAGTACGACCCTGACCCCAGTGTCGACGACATCGAGACACCCGCGTGGGTAGCCCAGTGTGTCGAGAACGATCACTGTGAGTTCTAGACGGAACCGAATCGACTCCCACAACGGCACGTACCCGGTTCCGGACGCTGGAACTGAACCCGCGCCCCGGTAGCCACCTCCGGTCAGGCCGACCCACGCCGGGCGGAGCGGGTTCGTGGGTTACCCCTCGCAGATTTGCAGATCCCCACCGGTATCGACGCTCTTGATCCCGAACGGGAGCGCGACGACCGCCTCGTCAGATTCGTCGTCCACGACGGTGACCACGAGATCAAAGGATCCGGTTTCGTTGAACGCCAGTTCCCGAGTGAGGTCGAAATCGAGGTTCGGCGGGAACTCGATCGGTTCGTCCGTGAGTTCGCCGACCAGCGTGCCGTCGTCCTCCTCGAGGTCGTCTCCGCTCGCGAACTCGACGTCGGTTTCGGAGACGCCGTCCTCGCTCGTGATCTCGATTTCACCGGAGTAGCCGCCGAAACCGGACGTGAGAAGCTTCCCGACGATCCAGTACGGGCTCGGTCCGTTCTCGGTAAAGATGAGGTTGCCCTCCCACTCGTGCGGAGCCGTCGCCACGCGGCTCACGGCCCGCCACCGTCGACGGGATCACTGCGAAGGCGGACATCGCAGTACGGCAGAAGTACAACCGAGCACCGGGAACGAAGACGATCCGGATCGAGCGCCTACAGAACCGGTTCGGGCACTCGGTTTTCGTCTTCACGGGATCGACCAGTCGACGAGCAGACCGGTCGTGACGCGCTCGAGCGGTGGCCGTTTCCACCTCCGCCAGGTGCCACCGCTATCGGAGGAGACGAATCGATCGCGAGGTGACCTACGACCGAAAAGCGATAGTATCCAGTGTGAACGCTACACTGGGTAGTCGTTAGCACATGATAAAATTTGATAAGTGCCCGGGGAGGGCTCCGAACCCTCGATCTCCGCATGTCCCAGGTTCGAGGCTCGGCAGAGTCCTCGAGGGACACGGAGGCTTCCAAGGCGAAACCGCACCGAATCTCTGAACCCTATGAGTGCGGCGCTATGTCCAGCTAAGCCACCCGGGCTTGCGTGCACTCTCGGCTTTGGCGCTGGCTTTCTTTAACCTTCCCATTCGGGGCCGGCGTGTAATCCGTACCCACGGATTTATGACCAGCCCTTGCGAAATTCGGGTTATGACTGTTCCCGGAATCGTCCAGTCGACGCTCGAGGGCGAGGAGATCGCCACTCGGGTGTCACTCGGTGGCGACGACGAACTGTTTATCACGCCCTCGAGAACCATCATCTACCGCGCTGAAGGTCTGTTGAGCGACGAATCTGTCGACGAGTTCCCCCACGACGCCGATCGACTCACGCTCTCGGAAGGCCGTCGAAAGACCACGTTCACCCTCGAGTACTCCATCGACGGTGAGCAGTCGTTTTCGGTTCCGGCCAGCCGTACTGACGACGTCCTCCACCCGGTACTCGCCGGTGTCCTCACCGGAAACGAGATTACCGACCCTGGAGAGACCGTCCATCAGACGTTCCGCTTTAGCGAACTGACGCTCATCATCACCAGCGACCGCGTCGTCAAACACATCGGCGAGGCCGTCTGGGACAGCGACTACGAGGGGTACCACTACGACGACGTGACGAACCTCTCGTTCGAAGACGGAAGCGTCGCCACCCAGATCGTCCTCGAGACCGACGGTCGTCAACAGCGCGTCAAGGCACCGAACGACCGGGCTGACGAAGTCTGTGAACGACTCAAACGGGCGCTCTTTGCATATTACGACGTGAGCACGCTCGAGGAACTCAACGCGGCTATCGCCCCCGAGGACGACGAATCCGCGTCTCGGTCGCCGTCGGGAATCGACTTCGGAGCCGGTGTCGATCCACTCGATGCGAACCCGCCCGAACCGGAGGAAGACGAATCGGCAGCGGAATCGGCTGATTCGGTAGCCGAAAACGATCCCTACGGGACGGCGAGCGGACGGAGTGATGAAACGACCACGACGGAGTACGACGAGTCGACCACAGGGCCGAGCGGTGATCGATCGGTGGGGGCGACACAGGCAACAGCGGGCGCGGCCGGTAACGCTACGCACAGCGCCGATCCGGAAGTAGTCGCCCGGATCGAATCGCTCGAGGCAGCTGTCGAGGCTCAGACGGAGTTGCTCGAGTCCCAGCAACGAACGATCGAGCAACTGATTCAGGAACTCAAGCAGGGTCGGTAGCGGCCCGTCGATTCCAGCAGCGAGATGTGGTTTTCGAGCACTCGAGCAGGGCCAGAGCGATGCCCACGGCTCCAGGAGTGGAACAGCCTGTCGGTTGATCGCCGTAAATCGGGGAGATTGATCGCCGTTAATTGAGTACTGTCTGTGAGCAGGCTGTAGGAATGCGACTATCGAGTTGCACGAACTCATCGAACCCGCCGGACGCCAAGATGGGAGCTTACTCCCGACCAGTGACTTTGCGGATACACGACGACCCGAACGGACCGATCTCGCCGGCCTCGAGTGTGATGAAGTGGCCGGTCGACAGGCTGGAGCCACACCGCTGGCAGTGAAAGTCACCCTCCTTCGTGATAACCTGTTCCTGAAAACGGACGTACTGTCGGCTCTTCACACGGACGATGCCGTCCTCGCGCTCGATGATCCCCCGAAGCTCGGCCTCGTCGAGGATCGTCCGGGTCAGCGTCGGATTCGTCGTGATCGTCTCGATCCGATCGAGGAGATCCGGAAGCGGGAGTGAGTCGTGTTCGAGTCGCTCGAGCAACGCGAGCCCGAGTTCGACGCGCTCGTCCATCGATGTGAGGATGTCCGGTGGATCGTGATAAACGTTCTGACAGGGGTGGTGAGCCAGATACCCGAGCTGTCGGGGTGATGAGGGGGTACACGAAGCGTTGGCGGTAGGCCAGACACAAAGGTTTCAACCCATGGGTTCGAATCCGGGGATAGTCGATGTCGTTACCGCTCGCCGCTCGAGCCCTCTTCGGAACCGTCCTCCTCGGCGTCGTCATCGTCGGGAGCGTACTGGTGTCTCCGTCGGCGAGCCTCAGCCTCCTCGAGTCGGTGGCCGGTGACCCCTATCGGTTTGGCCTCGTCGTCGCCGCCCTGTACGCAATTCGCCCCGTCTTCGCCTGGCCGACGACACCCCTCGCGGTCGTCGTTGGCTACGGGTTCGGGATCACGCTGGGCGTTCCGATCGCCCTCCTTGGGGTCGCGCTGACAGTGATTCCGGTGTTCCTGGTCGTTCACTGGCTCACCGAGTCGTCGGCTGGGCACTCACAGGAAGTGGCGTCGCTCCCCTTTGGCACCACCCTCGAGTGGAGCCACCGCGTGGTCACCCGGTACTACGAAACCGCGGGCCCTCTCCGAGGCGTCGTCGCCTCCCGACTGGCGCCGATCCCTTCCGACGTCGCGACGGGGGCAGCCGCGGTGAGCGGCGTTCGACTTCGTCACCTCGTCCTCGGCACCGTCATCGGGGAGGTACCGTGGACGATCGCGGCCGTCGTCCTCGGCGCGTCGACGGCGACGCTCGCAGCCAGCGTTCGTGATACCGGTGGGCTGGGCGAGTACGGTGTCGCCCTCGCGGTCGTCTGTACGGCTGCAGCGGCCGTGCTCGTCGCCCCAGCGGTGTATCACCTCGCTCGGACGCAGGATGGGACGCCAACCGCCTGAAAACGTGTCCTCGTTAGGCGCTTTCGAACCCATCGCCCAGCGACTCGCCTAACTTGCCCAGCTCGTCCTCGAGTTGCTGGTAGGTCTCCGTTCCCTCGAGTTCTTCGACCGAGAGTTCGTCCTCGAGGGTGTCTTTTTTGTTCGAGAGCGCCTGGAGTTCGCGACGTCCGTCCTGTGAATATCGCGACTGAACCCGGAGCGTATCGATGATTCGGGTGAGCTGACTTCGCGTGACGGGTTTCGTGACGTAGTCGTCGATATCGAGTGCAACGATGTCGAGGCCTGGGTCGACTGCTGTCACCATGATGACCCAGCAATCGTGGCCGCGACGACGTATCTCGTGGAGTACTTCGTCGCCGGTGAGATCCGGCATGTGGCGATCCAGAAGCACGATGTCGACCTCGTCGGTCAGTTGCTCGAGGGCGGATCGACCGTCGTAGGCGGTGAGAACGTCGTAGCTATCTCCGACCCAGGTCGCATACAGATCCGTGAGTTCGGTCTCGTCGTCGACGACGAGGATCGTCGGTTGTGTAGACATGCGCCAGTCTTGTCTCTGAGAGGGGCCGTTTCGTGGGTAGTCGTTTCGGTCAACTCAGTATGTGAGTCGACGGTGGATATACGGATCCTGAGTCACTACGACACGTTCGGGTGGAATTGTTGATCGTCGAGGGACGCCCGATAGTCTCTGGGCAGCAGCTATCGTATCCAACGTCTCACCCGCGAGCGTGGCCACCCGTCAACGGAACGGGTCGGAACAATCGTAGATGACGCCGTGTTGCGGACAGACGTACTTGCAGTGACGTTTGTAGAGGGGGGCCTCACAGCGTGGGCAGGGCGGGCCGTCTCCGTCGCCTGGGTCGTACATTGAAGGGTTCCTTCGGTGGTACAGTGAACGGGCTTCCCCGATCGTCGTCCTCGTGCTCGGGCTATCGAACCGAAATCCGCGATCCGACCCCATGAGTGTGACGGCTTCACGCACTCGACAACAGCAAGCGTATACAGAAATTGTAATCGAGCACACGATTACCGTTACCAAATTATTTGTGACTGGTTCACATCGTGTGGCGCATGGACGCTGGACCACCGATCGAGGAACTCCATTTCGCAGATGCACCGTCAGTCGACGCCGTTCCTGGCCCGAAATCGCGCACGTTGCTCGAGAAACAGCGCGAGATCGACAGCAGTGCCGTCGCATACCCAGACGACATTCCGATCGCCTTCGAGGCCGGAAAGGGAGCGACCGTCAGGGACGTCGACGGGAACACGTTCATCGACATGTTCGCCGGCATCGGTGTCCTCAACGTCGGCCATGCAAATCCGTACGTCGTCGATGCGATTCACGACCAGATGGACAAACTCGTGCACACGGTCGACTTCCCGACCGAAGCACGACTCGACCTCATCGAGAAACTCGACGAGATCGCTCCGGGATCGCTCGCCGGGAACAATCGCGTCGTCTTCGGTGGCCCCACGGGGAGTGACGCCATCGAAGCCTCCATAAAACTCGCGAAGTTCAACACCGGCGGCGACGGACTGATCGCATTCCGCGGGGGATACCACGGCCCGACGAGCGGGGCGATGAGTCTCACCTCGAACACGAAGTTCAAGGGTCACTACACGCCGCTGCTTCCCGACGTCGTTCACGCACCGTACCCCTATCCGTTCGCCCAGGGTAAATCGCCTGCTGACGCCACGAAGGACGCGCTCGAGGAAGTTCGAGCGATCGTCGAAGACCCTTACAGTGGGCTCGCGAATCCAGCCGGGATCTTCGTCGAACCGATCCAGGGCGAAGGTGGCGTCGTCGTCCCGCCGACGGGTTTTCTCGAGGGGCTCAGAGAGATCGCCGACGACAACTCGCTCCCACTGATCTTCGACGAGATCCAGAGCGGCATTGGGCGAACGGGCGAGTGGTTCGCCGCGGATCACTTCGACGTGACGCCAGATGCGATGACGATGGCGAAAGCCCTTGGCGGAAACGGGCTCCCACTCTCGGCGACGATGTACCGCGAGGAACTCGACACCTGGGGGCCGGGCGATCACGCGGGCACCTACCGAGGCCACGTCACGGCGATGGTCGGCGGTACGCGGGCGATCGAGTACATCCAGGCCCACGACCTGCTCGCCCACGCCCGCGACCTCGGCGTGCACATTCGCGGCCGTCTCGAGGAAGTCGCCGAGACGACCCCGGTGCTCGGCGAGGTGCGGGGCACGGGGCTGTTCATCGGAGCCGAGTTCGTCCACGAGGACGGCTCCCCCGCCGGCGACGTCGTGGACGCGATTCAGCAGTACTGTTACGAACACGGTGTGCTGGTGTGGAAAGCGGGCCGGTACGGGAGCGTCCTCCGTCTGTTGCCGCCGCTCGTGCTGACCCGCGAACTGGCCGACGTCGCCCTCGAGGTGATCGCCGACGGCATCGAGCACGCAGCAGCCGAGGCGTCGCCGTCGCGCTAACGGTTTTGGCCGCACTCGAGTGAGCGATTTCGGTAATGGTTTTGGTCGCACTCGATGGAGCGATCACGCGATTCGAATTGCCGATCGATGTGCCGATCTAGACCTCGAGTGAAAAAGCTGAACATTAGACTTTGTAGCCACCATATACGATAATTGAAATACGGTTCCACTCGTACGGGAACCGTACGGTCTCGGTAGGTGCCGATAAACCGCCAGCGGGCGGCAATGTCTTCGACCAGTGACACGCGGGTGCTGACTCGAGTCGTCGCGCGTTTTGGGTTACTCGAGGATACCGCCCGGCAGCCGTCGTCCGATTTCCTACGCAATGCCCGAGTCCGTAAGTACGTTCTCACAGTAATTGTATACAAATTCTGTATATCACGACTACGATTACAGAAAGTCTTAATAACAACTCCGTCGATGTGATGCTTGGTGGTACCACATACCATGATGTTTGATACATCGGATCAGGGCGGTTGCGGGGAAACAGATCGCAAGGAAAAGCTGTGGTGGGGCCACAGTACGTTAGGTAATCGACACCGAAAGTGGACGTATTCCGATCGATCGATTTCGGTACGACGGGGTGGGGACGATGGCCAGTGACAGCGACCTCGGAGCGGTTGGACGGTTCCGCGAGGAGCTCGACCCGGTCGTGTTCCTGTTCGGAACGCTCCTGACGGTCGGTGTCATCGCGATGTTCTTCTTCAGTCGGAGCACCCTGGCCTGGGCCATCGGCGATCCCGAAACCGGCCAAGATGGGGTGCTCAACACGTTCTTCCTCGAGTACCTCAACTGGGCACTGCTGGTGATCGTGTTCCTGGTCGTCGTCTTCCTCCTGTTCCTGATACTGGGGCCGTGGGGGAAGCTCAAATTCGGGGACGATCCGCCGGAGTACAGCTTCCTCTCGTTTTTCGCGATGTTGTACTCCGCGGGCTTCGCCGCAGGCGTCGTGTTCTGGGGGCCGACCGAAGCGCTGTTCTACTACGACAACCCTTCACCGTTGTTCGACGTCTCGAGTCAGTCGGGGGAGGCGATGTCGATCGCCGTCCAGCAGACGCTCTTCCACTGGGCGTTACCCCAGCTAGCCGTCTTCACGATCATGGGAATCGCGATCGGCTACTTCGCGTACAACTACGAGAACGTGCCACTTCGCGTGTCGTCGGCGCTCACACCGATTCTCGGTCGTGACAATCTCGACGGCCCGGCTGCGAAGGTCATCGACATCCTCGCGGTCTTCGCGACCATCGGCGGGGTTGCGACATCGCTCGGCTTCATCGGCAGCCAGTTCGTCACCGGCCTCGACTACCAGTGGAACGTCGACCTGGGCGACACCGGCATTCTGCTCGTGGTCACGGCGATGACGCTCCTGTTTACGATTTCGATGGTTCTGGGAGTCAACCGCGGGATCAGGCGACTCTCGAACTTCAACATGGTGTTGTTCGTCCTCCTCTTACTGGCCACCTTCATCGTGGGGCCGACGATCTTCCTCGTCCTGGTCGGCACACAGGCGCTGAGCGGGATGATTACGAACTTCATCTCCATGAGCCTCTACACCGGTGCAGGAGCGGAAGGCGGAACCCAGTGGGTGAACGACTGGACCGTCTTCTACTGGGCGTGGGCCCTCTCGTGGTCACCGTTCGCGGGACTGTTCATCGCCCGCATCTCCCGCGGTCGGACGGTTCGGGAAGTCGCGTTCACGGGAATCGTCGCGACCTCGGCGGCGACGATTCCGTGGTTCGTCTCCCTCGGCGGTACCGCGCTGTACGCACAGCACAACGAAATTGCCGACTTCAGTAGCGTCATGGCGTTCGAGCAGGGTGCGGAGGTCACCGGCTTCATCCTGTTCGAGGCGTTCCCACTCGGGACGGTGTTCATGATCGCGTTCCTGATCCTCGTCACGACGTTCTTCATCACGTCCGCAGACTCCTCGACGCTCGCGGTGTCGATGATGACGACCGGTGGGAAGGCGAGACCGTCGAACATCAACCGGATCTTCTGGGGTGTCGTCCTCGGGATGACGGCAGCCATCCTGATGATTCAGGGTGGCGTCGACGCACTCCAGTCCGCCGCGATCGTCACCGGCGGGCCGTTCGCGTTCGTCTGCTTCCTCGCCATGCTCGGGCTGATCAAACACTTCAGCACGAAGTACGGCCGGGTTCTGCTTCAGGAGGACACCGTGCTGATCGGTTCCTCGGAAGAGACGCCGACGGTCGGTGGCGCAGCACAGACGGGAGACGACGACTGACACCCCACAGTCACCGTCGGCCGACGGTGACGACGGGTTTCGCAACCGTTATTGATCGCTGTATACAGTTTTTGTGTATGGGTTCAGACGACGACGCGACGGCTGATTTTGACGGGGTCGCGTACGATCCCGACCGCGAGCGAGGAATCCTGACGCCGAGCGATCGGGAGTTCTTACTTGAGCGAAAAACGGACTACACCGATCACTCGAAGAAGCAAAAACGAAACCGCATCCGGCGGCGAATTCGAAACGCCATCCTCGATTTCTCCATCATTTTCGACCACCTCGACGATCGAGACCGTGAGACGGTTTTCGACCCTGAAGACGAAGAGCGAGACGCCTACACCCAGGGCATCGTCGACATGCTCGCGCTCCTCCACCTCGGGACGATGGGGTACTCGACGCCGTTCAAGGACATGCTCTCACAGGGCGTCTACAAGGCCGAACAGGAACTCGCGGGCTCCGACTACCGGATGGTGAACGTCTACTTCAACGTCGATCCCGTCGGACAGATCGACGTCGACGAGGTCATCGACAAACTCGAGCGCGGGCGCTTCGACGAACTCACCGACGAGGAGTTGCGGGCGTTCGTGCGGTTGCTCGCCGAGTCGGACGACTTCTCGCCTGATCCGATGCGCGAGGAGATCAAAGATCAGATGGACGAATTCGCCGAGCGGGCCACGCAGGCCGCCCTCCAGCGCGAACAGCGCATCGAAGATCTCACGGATTGACCGGTGGAATCGCCAGACGCTCGAGCGACGTCAACTGTTTTCGTCCGAACGCACCCAACCGAGAGGATCCGTCGCGGCGACCGTCGAATCGACGCTCACGGTGAGGCGGACGCACCGATCGGTCACGGCTGTTCCATCTCGAGTCGACGAACCGACCCGAGGAGAACGTCCACCGCGATCTCGAGGCTCCGTTCGTCGACGTCGAAGTGGGGTGTGTGGTGGCTGTCCGGGTGGTCGGTGCCGACGATCAGATAGGACGCCAACCCGCCCTCGTCCTGGACGCGTCGCATGAGGAACGTCGCGTCCTCGCTCGCCCCGAAATCTGCGGAACGAACCGGGTCGTCAACACCCTCGGTTTCGACCGCCACGTCGTACACCAGATCGATCAGTTCGTCGTCGCTGTCCGCCCGCGGCGACTCGCTGACCACGTCGAACTCGAGATCACACCCGTGCATGTCCGCGGCGGAGTCAAATGTGCGCCGAAGTTCGCTTTTCACGTACTCCATCAGGGCGGTGGTTTCGCCTCGAACCTCGGCTACGACGTCTGCCCGTTCGGCGATGACGTTGCTCGCGGTGCCTGCCTCGACGCGACCGACGTTGACCCGCGTCATACCGTCGCTGTGTCGTGGGATGCCGTAGGCGTTCTGTACTGCCGTGGCCATCGCCTGGATCGCGTTGTGTCCCTCGTTCGGCGCTTTGCCGGCGTGAGCCGAGCGGCCACGTATCGTCGCATCGATGTGACTCATTGCCAGCGGCTTGACGATGCCCGCGACGACCTGCCCAGTGGGATGATCGAGGCCGACGTGAACGGCGAGGAGGTACTCGAGCCCGTCGGCGTAGGGGCCGTCGGCCATCGGTTTCCCCCCGCCGGCTTCCTCCTCAGCCGGCTGGAAGAAGACGGTGAAGGTTCCCGAAAAGTCGCTCTCGAGCACCGCCTCGAGGGTGGCCAGCCCGATCGTCATGTGGGCGTCGTGTCCGCACGCGTGCATCAGCCCCTCGTGTTCCGACCGGAATCCCTCTGCCGCTGGCCTGTGGGCGTCGTCGCTCGCCTCCTCGACGAACAGACCGTCGATGTCGACCCGGAGTCCGATCGACGGGCCGTCGCCACGGTTCACCCTGGCGACCACGCCGGTGTAGCCGCCCTCGGTCGCCTCGAGGACGTCCTGACGGGCGCCGCGTTCGCGAGCGCGGCCGAACCACGTCTCGAGGGAGTCCTCGTCTGGAATCGCCATCCGTGCATCTGGGTCTATCGCCGCTCGTCCGACGGCAATCTCGTCGATCCCGCCCGTCCCGGCCTCCTCGCTGCGGGAGTCAATGGCCTCGAGTTCGTCGACGAGTAGGCTGGTGGTGTAAAACTCCCGCCACCCTGGCTCCGGGTATCGGTGGAACGTTCGCCTGACGTCGCCCAATCTGTCGCGAACCGTTCGAGTCATTTCGGTCACTATCTACCCCGCGCCCGCACTTAATGATACACAATATTCGTTGAAGGTGGATACACACATTTTATTTTTCGTACCCGCGTGACGGCACCTATGACCGATGCTCGTCCGGACGTCGTCGTCCTCCGCGAAGGAACCGAGGGGCTCGCGACGGAACCGTACCTCGATCTCCTGCGCGATCGACTCCCCAATTACGACGTCAGACACGCGCCGACGCCCCAGGCCGAACGCACGCTCGTCGAACGAGCACGAATCGTCACAGGGGTTCGCCTCGACGAGGAACTCCTCGAGCGAGCCGAAAACCTCGAGCTCTTCGCCTGTGCGTTCGCCGGCACCGAACACCTTCCGATGGACGCGCTCGAAGACCGCGGCGTGATCGTGACCAACGCGGGGGGCATCCACGCGCCCGGAATCGCCGAGCAGGCGCTCGGAAACATGCTGGTCTTCGCCCGGCGGCTCCACGAGGGGTGGCGACGGAAGCAAAACCGCGAGTGGCGCCACTTCCAGTCGTTCGAGCTGACGGGTTCGACGGTTACGGTCGTCGGCCTCGGTTCGATCGGCACCGAACTCGTGACCCGGCTCGAGGGCTTTTCCGTCGAGACGATCGGCGTCAGGTACAGCCCGGAGAAGGGTGGGCCGACGGACGAGGTCATTGGATTCGACGAGGACGCGATCCACGACGCGCTCGCGCGAACCGACTACCTCGTGATCGCCTGTCCATTGACGGAGACGACACGCGGCCTCATCGGCTCCGAGGCGTTCGCGACGCTCCCCCCACACGCGGTCCTCGTCAACACCGCTCGAGGCCCGATCGTCGACACCGACGCGCTGGTATCGGCGGTTCAGACCAACGGCATTCGCGGGGCGGCTCTCGACGTCACCGATCCCGAACCGCTTCCACCCAGCCACCCGCTGTGGGACTTCGAGAACGTCCTCATCACGCCACACACCGGCGGCCATACCCCGAAACACTGGGATCGACTCGCCGACATCGTCGCGAGAAACGTCGAGGCACTCGAGGAGACGGGAACCGCGAACGATCTCGAGAACGTGGTGTTCGCCCCCTGAACCGGTCGACTTCGTCGACGGCGGTTCTACCGACCCCGGCTGATGAGCCGTCGCGAATGCGACCCAGCCACTCGAGTGACCCATGATTCCCGAACTCCCCCAGCCGATCCTCGGTATCTTCCTCGCGAGCGTCGCGGCGATCATGTGGGCGATTCAGTACCTGTGCGTTCGCGTCGGAACGGACGACGGCGACGTGCTCTCGGCCGTCATCGTCACCATCCTGGTCAACCTCGCGTTGCTCGCTCCGGCCGTCCTCGTCGTCTACCCGCGGCCATATTCCGGACTGTTCACCCCGCTGTCGATCGTCGCGTTCGCCGCGGCAGGACTCGCGGGAACGCTCCTCGCCCGGCTCCTCATGTACAAGAGCATCGAAACGATCGGGGCGAGTCGAACGTCGCCAGTGATCGCCGCGAACGTCTTCTTCGCGACGATCCTGGCCGTCGTCTTCCTCGGAGAATCCCTCACCGTCGTGCACGTCGCTGGCATCGTTCTCATCGTCGGCGGGGTCGCCGTCATCTCCTGGGATACCGCGTCGTCGGAACCCGATCAGTCCCTCCGGGAACTCGGCCTCTCGCTGTTGCTCCCCGTGGTGGCCGCCGCGGCTATCGGCGTCGAACCGATCTTCGTCTCCGTCGGCCTCGAGGAAGGAACGCCCGCCATCCCAGGCGTGCTAGCCATGACTGCCGCCGGTGGAATCGGGTTCCTTGGGTACCTCCTGTGGCGACGACAGCCCGTTCGACTATCGGTGCGGAGCCCGTCGACCGCCTGGTACGTCGCCGCGGGTGTCTCGAGCGCGATCGGTCTCGTCACGTACTTTGCGGCGCTCGAGGTCGCGCCCGTCGTGATCGTCGTCCCCCTGTTGCAGACGACGCCGTTGCTCGTGGTCGTCCTTTCTGCCCTGTTTCTCCCGCAGCGTCTCGAGCGGGTCACGTCCTTCACGGTGGTCGCTGCGCTCGTCGTCGTGGTCGGGGCGATTCTGGTGTCGGTTTCGGGATAACGTGATGTCGAGGTGACGCTGCACACCGCCACCAGGTTCTCAGCGATCAGACCGAGAACAGTTCCTGCGGGAACGAGGAGAACCGCTCCGCTCCCGTACTCGTCACGCGGAACGACTCGCTGATCTCGACGCCGAACTCGTCGAACCAGATGCCCGGGATCATGTGGAAGGTCATGTTCTCCTCGAGCACCGTCTCGTCGCCGGGGCGGAGGCTGGCCGTGTGCTCGCCCCAGTCCGGCGGGTAGCCACAGCCCATCGAGTAGCCGATGCGCGACTCCTTCTCGATGCCGTGTTCGGCGATGGTCTCCCGCCAGGCCCGTTCGACCGCCTCGCAGGTGACGCCCGGTTCGGCGGTATCGAGGGCGGCGTTCAAGCCCTCGACGACGACGTCGGCCACGCGCTGCATCTCGTCGGGGACGTCGCCGACGACGGCTGTCCGAGCCAGCGGCGAGTGATAGCGGTGACGACAGCCCGAGAGTTCGATGATGACGGGATCGCCGTCCTGGAACGGGTCGTCCGACCACGTGAGGTGGGGCGTGCCCGTGTGGTCTCCGGAGGGCATCAACGGGACGATGGCGGGATAGTCCCCGCCCATCCCGTCCACGCCGTCGATCAGCGTGTGGTATATTTCGGCCGCGACGGTCGACTCGGGCACACCCTCCCCAAGTGCGTCGAGCCCCGCTTGCATCGCTGCGTCAGACAGTTCGACCGCCTGCTCGATGTACTCGAGTTCCTGGTCTGACTTCACGATGCGAACCTCGTTCACCAGGAGCGTCGCGTCGTCGAACGACGCCCCAGGGAGATTCTGTTGTAATCGCTCGTGGGAGTGGGCGGTGTAGTAGTAGGCGTCCATTTCGACGCCGATAGTCGTTCGCTCGCGTCCCATCTCCTCGAGGACGGTCGCCACGTAGTCCATCGGGTGTTTCCCGACCGGCGACTGGACGTGGTCGTCGCTGTAGGATCTGATGTGCTCGTGGTCGATCCAGACCGTCGCTTTCGCGCCGTTAGCGTCCATTTCGCGACCGATCCACACCGGCTGGTCGTGATCGAGCGAGACGACGACGCCCTGGTGGACGTAGAACGACCAGCCGTCGTAGCCGGTGAGGTAGTTCATGTTGGCCGGGTCGGTGACGAACAGCGTCTCGAGACCCGCCTCGCGCATCCGATCTTTGGTTCGATCGATTCGCCGTTCGTACTCCGTCCGCTCGAATGGCGTGGTTGTCATTCTCTGTCAATTGGGCGAACGATGCGCTCTCGCTTAATCTTTTTCGTGTTCGGCGTATACGGAATGTGTGTATTTAGCCGGGGAATTAAGCGGTGGCGTCGATCGACTCGAGCAACAGGTCGGCACCGAGATCGATCTCGCGTTCGGTCACGTCGAGCGGGGGTAACAGCCTGATCGCTTTTTTCCCACAGCCGAGCGTCAGCAGCCCTCGAGTGACGGCCTCCTCGACGACGGCGCTTCGACGCTCCGGGGTGTCGAACTCCACGGCGAGCATGAGTCCACGTCCACGCACGTCGACCACTCCTTCGGGTTCCGCGTCGCGCAATCGCTCTTTCATGTGGGCACCCCGGACGACCGCGTTCTCACAGAGGTCGTAGTCTCGAATCGCATCGATGGTCAGGGCTCCCTGTAGCGCCGAGAGGATATCGCCCCCGCCCCACGTCGACCCGATGCGGTTCTTCTCGGTGGGGAAGACCTCCGATCGAGAGATGGTCGCGCCGGTTCGAAGCGCCTTCCCGCCGGCGATGACGTCCGGTTCGATCGCGTAGTGATCCGACGCCCACAGCTTCCCCGTCCGTCCGAGTCCGGACTGGATCTCGTCGGCGATCAGGTGGATGTCGTAGGTGTCACAGACCCGCGCCACCTCGTCCATGAACGCCTCGCTCGGGAAGTTGTAGCCGCCCACGCCCTGGATCGGCTCGAGTATCAGGAACGAAATTTCCGACGGATCGATGTAACCGCCTTCGGGCTCGAGGAGCCGTCCAAGCTGTGAGTCCCCGCCGGCGAAGAAGCCACAGGAACACGTCTCCTGGCTACAGGTTCGATCCTCGCAGAACGGCACCGTTCTCGTTCCCGCGATCTCGGGATACGAACGGGTGTAGACGGACTTGGCTCTCGTCATCGAGAGCGTCCCAACCGTCCGTCCGTGAAACGCGCCGACGAACGTGATCCCGTACTTCGGTGATTGGGTGTTCGCGTTGGCGATTTTCATCGCGTTTTCGACCGCCTCGGCGCCGCTGTTACAGAGAAACACCGTGTCCATGTCGTAGTGAGCGGTGATCTCGACCAGCCGATCCATGAGCTGACTCGGCCCGGGGTGAGCCGGATCCGTCGGCGACGTGCCGGCACCGACGTAGAAGTCTTGACCGGCGATCTTCATCGGGTCGCCGAGGTCGAATTCGGCCATCGGCTCGAGAATTTTTGGGTTGTCGTAGCCGAGCGGCGCGGCACCGATGTGACACGTAAAGTCGAGGAGCACGTTGCCGTCGACGTCGGTACAGAACGGCCCCGCCGCCGGTGCGGTTCGATCCCAGACGAATTCGTGGGAGTATTCGCTCGGCGCGGCGCTCCGGTGGTGGTACTCGATCCACGACTGAGCCGCCTCGCCCGGGACGGTACGCACCGACGGCTCCGCGGTATCCCGATCCATACACAGAAATCGTGTATGGCGTTATTAAATGTTGGTGTCTATCTGTTCAACACTCGCTCCAGCCACAGGACTCACACGTCTTGCAGCCTTCCGAGAAGTACAGCGAGAGCGACCCACAGGAGGGACACTCCGGCGACTCGCCGGCGTCGATCAGATCCTGGGTGGCGTCCTGTTTTTCGGTTGCGGCCCCGCCGTCGGTCTCGTGATCCTCGTAGTCGACGGCAGCCTCCTCAGCATCCGCCGATTCCTCAAGCGTCTGCTGTTTCGGGTAGGGCTTGTCGATTTCGTTGTCGAGATACCGGCGCATCGCAGTGCCGATGGCGTCCGGGATGGACTGGATCTGTTCGCCCTTGTCCCAGGCCACTTTCGGACTCCGAGTTCCACAGAGTTCGTCGACGACCTCTTCGGGGTCGACGCCCGATCGCAGCGAGGTCGAGATGACCTTCGCGAGCGCCTCGGTGAAGGAGTTCGTGAACCCGCCGGAGTGGCCGATGTTGGCGAACAGCTCGAACGGCTGGCCGGTCTCTGGATCCTCGTTGATCGTGACGTACACCTTGCCGTAGCCAGTGTCGATGCGCTGGCTCACGCCCTGTAACGCGTCGGGGCGTTCGCGCTTCTCGGCGAACTCGACGGTCGGTCGCTCGCCATCGCTCTCGAACTCGACGTCGGCTTCGAGTACCTCGCGAACATCCTCGTGCTCGAGGAACTGCTCGAAGCCACCGAAGATCTCGTCGATCTGTTCGACCAGCGCCTCGGCGGCTTCGGTCTCGTCGGCGAACTCCGTGTTGTCCGCGCGCGTCGTCAGCACCTGCTTGGTGCGGGTGCCGTCGCGGTAGTAGGTGACGCCCTTGCCGCCGTGTTCGTACACCCACTCGAAGACCTCCTTGGCGTCCTCGAGCGTGGAGTCGTTGGGCGCGTTGACTGTCTTCGAGATGGCCGAGTCGACACCCTCCTGGCAGGCACACTGCACGGCGGCGTGGTCTTTCGCCGAGAGGTCGGCGGTGATGACGAACAGTTCGCCAATGGCGTCCGGGACGGTCTCGAGGCCGTCGACGCCGTCGAACTGGTTGGTGGCCATCTGCTCCTGGGCCTCGCGTTTCGCGGCCTCGACGTCGATGTCGTTGGCCTCGAGCGTGCGCAGGAAGTAGTCGTCGAACTCGACGAGCATCTCGTCGCCCTGGACGTCGTCGGTGACGTTCTTGTAGTAGGCGACGTTGTAAATGGGCTCACAGCCGCCGGTGGTGTTGCCGACCATGCTCGTCGTACCGGTCGGCGCGATGGTCGTGACGTTGTGGTTCCGGATGGGGAACCCGTCCGGGAACCGGTCGGCGTTGAGGCCTGTCTGGTGTTCGAACCACTCGCGGTACTCCGTGGGGTTCGCGTACTTCGAGTCGTCCCAGTCGTTGAAGGAGCCGCGTTCCTCGGCCAGTTCGTGGCTCGTCCACTTGGCCTCGTGGTTGATGTGGGTCATCAGCTGGCGGGCGACCTCGTTACCCTCGTCGCTACCGTACTTGATGCCGAGCTGGATGTACAGCTGTGCCAGCCCCATGATGCCCAGTCCGATCTTGCGCATGTTCCGGACGGTCTCCTCGATCTCCTCGACCGGGAAGTCCGACATCGTAACGACGTTCTCCAGGAAGCGCGTGCCGTAGGCGATGCGCTCGTCGAACTCTTCCCAGTCGATGGCCGCCTCGAGGAACGCCGCGACGGCCGCCTCGTGGCTCTCGTATTCGTCGGCGTGTTCGGCCGACCAGACGCGCCAGTCGGGGGCGTCGAAGCCCGCCAGCGTTGAGAGGTTGATGTGCCCGAGGTTGCAGGCCTCGAACTCCTCGAGCGGTTGTTCGCCGCAATTGTGAACGACGAGGCCGTTAGCAACGAACGAATGCGTGTCCGGCTCAGTCAGATCGTAGACTGCCTCGTGGCCGTCGTGTTCAACCGATTCAACAGTCGCTTCGAAGCGGTCGCTGTACGGGCCACGATCGTATGCTTCGAGGTGCTGACGAAGTGCGTCGTTCTTTGACTCGAGGAGGAATCCAATCTCGTCACGGAAGCGAACCAGGTTGTCCTTCGCAATGACGAGGTCGTGCTGTGCGCGCACGTCATATTCCTTCTCTCCACCGTTGCCGTCGGGAAGGAGTTTCGTTCCCGCCTCGCGACGTTCGTCGTAGAGTTTGCTCGCGATGCCAAAGTTGAGCAACAATCGCTGAACGTCGACGAGCAACGCTCGATCGGAACTCGAGAGACGAACCGAGACACCCTTCTCGACGTTCCCTTGCACCCCGCCGTCGGCGGTGAACAGCGCCTGCAGGAAGCCGCGGGCCATCTCTTCGCTACCCCGCATTACCGGCTCGGGAATCTGGTGTTTGTTTTCTGTGAGCCCGACTTCCTCGGCGTGTTCGTACAACCGAGTCGAACGGATTCGCTGTTCGATTGCCTGTGCACCGCGGTAGTTCTCACTGCGGCTAATCGAGTTGACCCCGACTTCGTAGTTCCCGTTGCCGAGTGGCTCACGAACGACATCGTTTACGTCGGCAGCAAAGGCCTCCGAAATCTCGGCATCTTCGTCGTAGAAGTTCAACACGGCCCGCTCTTCACCGTGCTTGAGATGGCCGTCTCCGACGAGCCACCCAAGCACACGGCCTTCTGCGTCGGTGCCATGCTGACCGAACCCACCTTTCCGGTTCTGGATGTGAACTGTGTCACCGGACTCGAGGTTCCCTGCCTCGACCCAGCCGTCGTCAGTCATCACGCGGTGGTCTGCAGTGAGGCGAAGCTCGTACCCCTCCTGGGTTGTGAGCTTGTAAACGTCTTTTTCGCCAGTTTTGTACACACTGCTGGCCTCTTTGATCGACGCTTCGCTGAGACGACCGTCGACGACGACATCGGTCGCAACACCTTGCTCGTATAGCTCTTCAGCCGGGATCATTCCGCGATCGGTGCTGATGAGCGTGTCACCCGTTACACACGGGTTTGTTGCCAGAATCCGGTGATCTGGGTGTTTCTCGACGTCGAAGGAGTGTTCCTTGTTGACGCGCTCGAGATAGATCACGCCTGGCTCGCCGTTCTCGTGAGCACCTTCGACGATGCGCTCCCAGACGAGTTCGGCGGGCACCGAGAGCGGTTCGCCGACCTCGACGTACTCGCCGAGGTCGTAGCGGCCGTACATTTCCTTGGTTTCCTCGGTGGCGATGTGTGGCTCTTCCGTGCGTGGGTTGGTGAAGGTGTACTCCTCGCCGTTCTGGACGGCTTCCATGAAGGAGTCCGTCACTCCGACGGAAATGTTGAAGTTCGAGAGGTGGCCTTCGACGGCGTTCCGGAGGTGTTTCGGAACCTTGCCGTCGTCGTCGATCAGTTCGCGGGCTTCCTCGAGCGCCTCGGCGAAGGTCGTGTATGTGTAGTCGTCGGGGTCGTTGAGCCGCAGCGTGTGTGCCAGCGAGACGTCCTTGTTCTTCGCGTGAATGAACTCGATGACGTCCGGATGTGAGACACGCATGATCCCCATCTGTGCGCCCCGTCGCGTCCCACCCTGGGCGATGGTTTCACACAGCTGGTCGTACGTGCGCATGAAGGTGATCGGGCCGGAGGCGATGCCGCCGGTGGAGCCGACGGAGTCCCCGAACGGGCGCAGTTGCCAGAAGCCGTAGCCGACGCCGCCACCACTCTGGAAGACTTCGGCGGCCTTCTTGGCCGTCTCGTGGATGTTCGCGAGGTCGTCGTCGGGGCTCATGACGAAACACGCCGAGAGCTGCTGGAGTTCGTCCCCAGCGTTCATCAGCGTCGGCGAGTTCGGCATGAACGAGAGGGTTTCCATACCCTCAATGAACGTGTCGGCGACGTCCTCGACGTGCTCGCGAACCGAGGTGGGGAGCCCGGGCACGACGGTGTCGTAGGCGAACTTGTTGACGTTCTCCTCGGTCAGGACGGTGTTGACATCGTCGTCGACGGTCGTCCCCTCTCCGAAGACCTCCGCGGCGAGTTCGTCACGGCGTGGATGGCCCGGCTTGAGCTGGTCGGGCGTGACGGTGACCTCGAGCCCATGGTTGTCGGCCTCGTACACAGCCTCGGCGAGGGCGATGTTCTTCCCGATGCGCTCGAACAGTTCCTCCTGTGTCTCGGTGAGCTCGCCGTCGGCATCCTTCCGAAGATAACGAGCGGGGAGGATGTTGTGATAGGCGTTTGCAGTCATCCGATCCTCGAGGGTGTCGCCCTCGGTGCGTTTGATCGGTAGCGTGAGATCGTCCGCGGTGAGCTCGGATTCGCTCATGCGCGCGACACCTCGTACGAACATCGCCCACTGCTGGCGAATTTCTCATCTGACAGTGTTTCCCTTTGCATGGTTAGTGACGAAGGGTGGATATTCTCCCACCCCTATAAATCTGTCTGACTTGCAATAGTGAAAGTTTAATTGTAAAGATACCTCTCAGTGGTCGAAGTTCGTCCCCGGTCGCCGAGACGGACGTCTCGGGCCCTGCCGTACGCTATGAACGCATCAGTCTTAATCATTTTCAGAGGACACTGAAAGTGAAACTCGGATCCGAATCCCTCGAGTTTTACCGGCGTCGAGCGTCAGTGTATGCATCCCTGGTAATTACAACGGGCTGGAGGCATATCAGCGGTTTCCACGGTCGTTGATGTGTCCCAAGAATGAGATTATCAATCCATCCGGAACTATTAGGTGGATTGAGTGCGCGAGGATACCTATGCTCGATCCGATAACCGGTTCACCGATCCTGATGGCGCTCGCAATCATCGCGATCATTGCCGTCGCGATAACCGCGATCAGATTCGCAATCAAGATCGCCATCAGAGTGGGGCTCGTCGCTGCAGTGGTGCTCGCTGGACTGTATACGATGGGTTATCTCGGCGTGCTTCCGTTCTGAGCGCGAACTTCACGAAGAAAGTTCTCGATGATCTCGTGACCGACAGCGGTGAGCACGCTCTCCGGGTGGAACTGCACGCACTCGAGGGGAACCTCTTCGTCCATGTGGCGGACGCCCATGACGAGTTCGGCTCCGTCGTGATCGGTCGTTGCCGTCACCTCGAGGCAGTCGGGAACGTCGACCGCGACCAGCGAGTGGTACCGACCGGCCTGAAAGCCCTGATCGAGTCCCTCGAAGACGCCCTTTTCGTCGTGATCGACCGGTGAGGCTTTCCCGTGGATCGGCGACGGTGCACGTTCGATCGTTCCGCCGAAGGCATACACGGCGGCCTCGAGACCGAGACAGACGCCGAGGGTCGGAATCGTCGGACTCAGCTCCCTGATCACGTCCATCGAGACACCGACGTCGCGTTCGTTTTCCGGATGGCCGGGGCCAGGACTGATGATGATCGCGTCGGCGTCGACCGTGCGGACGTCCTCGAGCGTAGCGGTGTTCTTCACCACCGTCGTATCGGCGTGTTCGCTGACGTACTCGACCAGATTGTACGTAAATGAGTCATAGTTGTCGACGACGAGAACGTGTGGGCGCCCCTCGTCTCCGGTGACGCCGCTGGTGTGATCAGCGCCATACTCGTCGTCGGTGCCGGGCGTTGTGCTCATTGTTCGGCCTCCACGACTGCGTCACAGTCTGTCGGATCGGTCGACTCTTCGCGTTCGATTCGCTCGAGCGCCGCCAACACGCCGCCCATCTTCTTCTCGGTCTCTTCGTACTCGGCTGCCGGATCGCTGTCGGCAACGAGACCGGCACCCGCCTGCACGGTGATGCGCTGATCGCCATCGTGGTCTTCGATCGTCGCCGTTCGGATGACGATCGCGAAGTCAGCATCCCCTGTCCAGGAGTAGTAGCCAACGCCGCCGCCGTACAGGCCACGAGGATCGTCCTCGAGGGCGTCGATGATCTCCATTGCTCGAATCTTGGGCGCACCCGAGAGCGTTCCCGCGGGGAACGCCGCGCGCGTCGTGTCGAACGCGTCTGCGTCCGCGGCCAACTGACCGGTGACCGTCGACTCGATGTGCTGGACGTGGCTGTACTTGAGGACGTTCATGAACTCGTCCACGCGAACGGAACCGGGTTCGGCAACCCGACGGACGTCGTTTCTCGCCAGGTCGACCAGCATCGTGTGCTCGGCGCGTTCTTTCGCGTCGGCGAGCATCTCGCCGGCCAGTCGCCGATCCTCGACGGGACTCGAGCCCCGTTCGCAGGTGCCCGCGATCGGATTCGACATGATCTCGCCGCCGCGCACGGAGATCAGGGTCTCGGGGCTGGCACCGACGACCGTGAGATCGTCGTGCTCGAGCAAGTACATGTACGGCGAGGGGTTGATCTCGCGCATCGACTCGTAGAACCCCAGGGGATCGATCTCACCACGAATCTCCCGACGCCGGGAGATCACGCCCTGGTAGATTTCGCCGTCGAGCACGCGCTCTTTCGCCTGCTCGACCGCCGATTCGTACGCCTGGCGCGATCCTGCCGTCTCCGATCGCTTGACGAAACCGCCGGTCTCGAGCGTTGTCGCCGACGAGAGGAGGGTCTGGACGCGTTCGGCTTCGGCTCGCAGGTCGTCGTACACGGCCCGCGGATCGTCGTCGGAACCGATCACTGGGGTGAAGACGAGCGAGACGGTACCGTCGTGGTCGTCGAACACGAGCGTTTTCGTCGTCAGAACGAACTGGGCGTCCGGAAACCGCGATTCGGGTCGCTCACAGCCCACCTCCTCGAGCCAGAGGTCGTAGACCGCGTCGTACGCCAGAAAACCGACCAGTCCCCCCTCGAGGTGCTGGCGCTCGCGGTCGGGCACGTTCTCGATGCGGACGTCCGGGAGCGCGGCCCGGAGCGCATCGACGGTGTCACCGCTGTCGTCGCGATCGATGGCTTCGATCGGCGCGTCGTCCGTGAGCGGTTCCACGGTCGTCCCGTCGGGGTCGACGGTGACGACCGCCTCGGGGTCGTATCCGACGTAGGAATAGCGGGCGTGACGATCCGCGCTGGCTGCGTTCGGTCTGAACGCGCCATCTGGATCGCTCGAGGGCGTCTTCTCTGCGCTCTCGAGTAGAAATGCGTACGGGGAAGGATCGGTTCCCGTGGACTCACCATCGGTTCGTCCTGTGAGTGCCGCATACGCGTTCAACGGCGTCGTCTCGACCTCGAGCGTCGCCTCGAGACGGACGACGGCGGGGCGCTCACGCCGATCGGTTTGCTCGGCGAGCGCGACGAATCGGTCTTCGTCGGTCTCGAGCGTCGCCGCTGACGACCCCGGTGGGGTGGTTGTTGCCTTCGATGTCGATGATGGATTCGTCATTGTGGAGTCGATATCAGTATTCGGCAATCAGCGTTCGACAGTCGGTTGCTCACGAGGACGGGATTCGGACGTCACGCCGTCAGGTCGGCGAGCAGCGTCGACGAACGCACGAACGGATTCGTGGTCTTTCGTCCCTGGCTGGTGTTCGGCTTCGATTCCGCTCGAGGCGTCGACGGCGAACGGCGAAACCGTCTCGATCGCTTCGGTGACGTTCGACGGTGTGAGTCCGCCAGCGAGAATGACCGGTGACTCGAGGGGGTCGATCGCTGCCCGTGTTCGCTCCCAGTCGTGGGTTTCACCGGTACCGCCGGCGCCGTGTTCGTCCGCGGAGTCGACGACCAGTGCGTCCGCGATGTCGTCGTACAGGCCAGCTTCCGAGACGTCTTCGGCGTCGATAGCGAGGAACACGGAGGCGTCGATTTTGGCTCGCAGGTAGGCCAGATCGCCCGGTCGCATTCCACCGTGGAGCTGGATCACGTCGGGGTCGACGGCTTCGGCAAGTTCGATCGCCCGCTCGGGCCCGGTCGGCATCGTCACGAGGACGGTCGTGACGAACGGTGGGGCGGCGTCGACCAGGGCGGTGGCGCGATCAACGGACACCTCACGCGGCGTTTCGATCGGGACGTCACAGACGATCCCGACGGCATCAGCCCCGGCATCCACGGCCGCTTGGAGGTCGCTTTCGCGGGTGATCCCGCAGATCTTCACGCGAGTCATTGGGCCTCCGCTTCTGCTTCCGAGTCCGTGTCTGTGTCCGTTTCCGCGTTGGCTTTCGCTCCCGCTCGCGTCGATCCGCATAGCCGTTCAAGGGTTGCGGCCGCGTTACCCGACTGTATCGCTTCGAGCGCCCGATCGGCACCTGCCTCGAGCGTGTCGACTTCCCCGGATATGTAGATAGCTGCGCCGGCGTTCGCCAAGATGACGTCCCGTTTCGCGCCGTCGATTCGACCGTCGACGATCCCACGGAGGTCGGCGGCGTTCGCTTCGGGCGCTCCACCGGCGATGGCGTCGATAGCGTGGGTTTCGAGTCCGAGGTCGGCTGGCTCGAGCGTGTACTCCTCGACTGTCTCGCCGTGGACTTCGGCGACGCGCGTCTCGCCGTGAATCGCGATTTCGTCGGTGCCGGCGCCGTGGACGACGAGCGCCTGTTGGACGTCCATGCGTGCGAGGGCACGCGCGAGCACGGGAACAAGTTCGGGGTCGTAGACGCCGACGACCTGGGCGTCGGCTCCTGCGGGATTCGTGAGGGGGCCGAGGACGTTGAAGATCGTCCGCATCCCGAGTTCCTTGCGCGGCCCGATGACGGCCTTCATCGCTGGGTGGAACACCGGGGCGAGCATGAACCCGATGCCGTCGGTTTCGATGGCGCGTTCGACGGCGGGTGGTTCGGCGTCGACGGTGACGCCCACCTCCTCGAGGACGTCAGCGCTGCCAGACGAGGAGGACACCGAGTAGTTGCCGTGTTTGGCGACGGGAACACCGGCGCCCGCGGCGACGATCGCGCTCGTCGTCGAGACGTTGATCGTATCGTAGTCGTCGCCACCGGTGCCGCAGGTGTCGACCAGCGGCTCACGATCGGGATCGATCGTCCGGGCGGCGTCGCGCATGCCTTCGGCGAAGCCCGCGATTTCGGCTTCCGTTTCGCCTTTCGAGCGCAGCGCCGCGAGCAATGCGCCGATCTGTGCTTCCGTCGCATTCTGGAATATCTCGCTCGAGGCGGCTCGAGCGTCCGGTTGTGCGAGGTTTCGGCCGTCAGTCACGTGTTCGACGTAGGTTTGCATAGGGAGACACCAGTGTACGGATTTGTCTTACAATGTCCAAATGAGTACATCAACTTAAGCGTGTCGGAGGGGTGCCCGTGGTGAACGCTGCCGTACGGCCGTTGATTCGAAACCTTCAATTAGGGTGGCGGGCAACGATTGAGTGCGAAGCGAGAACGTGCAGACGCAAACCGGGTTGGTGGTCTAGTCTGGTTATGACACCTCCTTGACATGGAGGAGGCCGGCAGTTCAAATCTGCCCCAACCCATTTCTTCCACGCTGTTATCCTAACCAGCAGACGCCGTCGGGTTCCTTATAGGCGATCGTCTCACATTCGGGAGCCACTTCGGGTGGACGCCCGTCGTTCGTGTGGGATCGTCGTCCCGTCTCGTGGCATCAACGTCGAAGACGATGGTACCGGTCGAGATTGTTCCTTCAGGAATGGTCGCCGTTTCGTTGATCGTCGCGTGCTGACTCCATCTCTCTCGAAGATGGAGCGTCTCTACCGGATGGGTTTGTCTCACCTCCAATCCGGGAGTACTTACGTACGGAGCGTCGTTATCAACCTAACCGAAAGAGGCGCTATCCTTGGCACGGTTGGGACTGAACGTTCGATTTTGGGATAGCCAAGGACGTGTTCGACTCGCTCGGCCACGTTACCGAACGTTCGGATTCCTACGAGAGCAGCCATTCCGGCTGCGAGCCGTGTCCTACGGATTGCTATGATCGGGTTTACCAATGGAAATTGAAATCGCTACGATTGGCGGCTACGAAGAAGTCGGTCGGCAGATGACTGCCGTCCGTGCCGGTGACGATATCGTGATCTTCGACATGGGACTGAACCTGTCGAAGGTCCTCATTCACGATAATATCCAGACCGAAGGCATGCATAGCCTCGATCTGATCGACATGGGTGCGATCCCCGACGATCGGATAATGAGCGACCTGGAAGGAGACGTGCGGGCGATCGTTCCGACGCACGGGCACCTCGATCACATCGGGGCGATCAGCAAACTCGCCCACCGGTACGACGCACCCGTTGTCGGGACTCCGTTCACGATCGAACTCGTGAGCGACGAACTCCAGGAAGAACAGAAGTTCAACGCCGACAACGAGCTCATCAAAATGGAGGCCGGTGAAACGATGACGATCGGCGACCACGGCTGTGAACTCGAGTTCGTCAACGTCACCCACTCGATCATCCAGGCGATCAATCCGGTCCTGCACACGCCCGAGGGTGCGATCGTCTACGGGCTGGACAAACGCATCGACCATACCCCGGTCATCGGCGATCCGATCGATATGGATCGCTTCCGTGAGATCGGTCGTGAGGGCGTTCTCTGTTACATCGAGGACTGTACGAACGCGAACAAGAAAGGTAGGACTCCCAGCGAGAACGTCGCGCGAGAACACCTCCGTGACGTCCTCTACAGCATGGAGGACTACGATGGTGCAATTCTCGCGTCAACGTTCTCGAGCCATATCGCCCGGGTCAAATCGCTCATCGAATTTGCACGAGATATCGATCGAACCCCGATCCTGCTCGGTCGATCGATGGAAACGTACTCGGGAACCGCGAAACGAGTCGGCGTCGATTTCCCATCGGACGTCGAAATGGTCGGCTACCGCCGCTCCATCGAACAGGCCCTCGAGCGGATCATGAACGAGGGCAAAGAAAACTTCCTGCCGATTGTCACAGGTCATCAGGGCGAGCCGCGGGCACTCCTCACACGAATGGCTCGTGGCGAAACCGAGTTCGAACTCGAACCTGGTGACAAAGTGATTTACTCTGCGCGCGTCATTCCCGAACCGACCAACGAGGGACAACGCTATCAAGCGGAGAAATTGCTCGGTATGCAAGGAGCGCGCGTCTACTCCGACATTCACGTCTCGGGCCACCTCTGCCAGGAAGGACACTACACGATGCTCGATGCGCTTCAACCGGAGAACATCATCCCTGCACACCAGGACCTCAGCGGATTTTCGGGATACGTGGATCTCGCGTCGGATCAGGGATACAAACTCGGGCGAGATCTACACGTCACGTCGAACGGGAACATCATTCAAGTGAACTGAATCGGATCGCATACCGCTTTAACGGTGTGATGAAGGAAGCACTGTCTTGGCGGTAGATTAAGAGTTCAAAGGACTCTCGGCTGTTGAAGGTTTCAAGAGTGATATAGCGTCCTTCGGCTCTGTTGAAATCCTTAGTGAGTTACAGGTTCAGTCGGTAGTTTGAGTAAATGCAGTCCCTCCCGAAGTCTCGGTTGCTCCGATTTGTCGAGGAAGCATTTCAATTAGCGCAACGTGCCGTAACTCGATACTCCTCGAAGTTCTCGAAGCAACGCTATACGCTCCATCAGCACATCGTTCTCCTGTGTCTCAAAGTTCGAAAGGACACAACGTCTCGAACACTCCTCGACGAACTCATCGAAATGCCCCGTATTCGGAACGCGATCAATCTCACTGAACTGCCTGCCCCATCAACACTGTGCAAAGCGTTCGATAGACTCGATATGGCTGTCTGGCGAGTGCTGCTCAATCTCTCTGTTTCACTGCTCCCGACCAACGGCGTTGCGGGGATTGATGCTTCGGGATTCGACCGCAGTCACGCCTCAAAACACTACACGAAACGAGCCAAACTCACGATTCAGCAACTCAAAGTAACACTGCTAGTCGATTCCAAAGTGAATGCTATCCTTGATTTACACGTGACGACGACGCGAAAACACGATAGCCAGATCGCTCCGTCGTTGATCAAACGCAACCCCGAGACTATCGACATCCTGCTCGGGGACAAAGGCTACGACGACCAGAAAATCAGACGGCTTGCCCGTCAACACGAGATTCGTCCACTAATCAAGCATCGTGAGTTCACACCGCTTCACAAGGCATGGAACGCACGCCTAGACGCCGACCTCTACGGCCAACGGAGTCAATCAGAGACAGTCAACTCAACGCTCAAGCGGAAGTACGGCGCGTTCGTCCGTTCACGACGCTGGTGGAAGCAGTTCCGTGAACTCGCTCTTGCGTGTCTCGTCCACAATCTTGACCAAGCAATCTAACGACCAGTTCAGGGAAAGCAGTTGCCGGGGCAGCTATTGATTTGTCCGAAGCATGTCAAAAGTCGGCTGCTGAATATAGAGGATGAGTGCAGCACAACGAGTTCGTTTGTTCATCCTGAAACCGGTGAACCATCGTCTCACTACACGTGCGTAGTGCTGCTTTCACTCGTTTATCGCAGTATCCGACTGACGACGGCTCCAAGATACACGACTATTGCAACGATGATGATCATCGCACCCGTCGCAATGTTCCAGTAGTACGAAAGGAAGATTCCGCCGAAGATCGCAACCTGACCAAGCAGCACTGAAAGGAGGATTCCTCGGTTGAAACTGCTCGTAAGTTGCATCGCCGCAGCGACGGGAATCACAAGCATTCCGGCGACGAGAATCGCGCCGAGAATCTGCATTGCCGCGACGACGACCAGCGCCGTGAGGACGATCAGCAACGTATCGTAGACCCAGACGTTGATCCGTGCAAGTCGTGCAGCTTCCCGGTCGAACGTGATAAACAGCAACTGCTTGTGGGTCAGTGCGACCGTTGCCGCGACTATCAGCGTAAGCCCAACCATGAGCTGGACGTTTTCGAACGGGACAAATAGGATGTCTCCGAACAGGTAGCTCTCGACAGTCGCGCTGAACACAACGCCGTAGGAGATGACTGCAATCCCGACCGCGAATCCGCCCGTGAGCATAATTGCGATCGGAATATCGGCATACCCCTCGGTTTTCACAGCAATATACTGCATCCCAAGTGCAGCGATCGCGGCAGCAACCAGCGCAAACACTAATGGATAATCTATACTCGGAACCGCAGCACCGACGAAGAGGCCAATGGCAACTCCTCCGAAGGCGGTGTGTGCGAGTGCTTCACCGATGAGTGCCATCTGTCGGTTGACGAGATATGCGCCGACAATTGGCGCGGTAATCCCGATAAGGATGCCCGCCGTAAATCCTCGTTGGAGGAAACCACTGCACACCAGCCACGTATCGGCAGTGGTGCAGGCTGCTCCCCAGAACACGCCGTAGAGGAACGGGAAAACCCAGAAAATGAACCCCGCGAACGCGAGCAGCATGAGGGGAATACCAGCGACAATTGCCGTGAGTTCCCGACGCGAATTGGCCACCCCAGTGGCCATCGTCAATCCCCTCCGGCGAGGGCGTTCGCCCCGACAACCCGTGCAGAGCTAAACGCTCGCTCCAGCGCGTCCGTTTCGAGGAACTGACGGGTCTCGCAGTGTTCGTACAGTTCACAGTCCAAACAGGCCATCATGTTGGCATGCTCAGTGACGACCCCGATGTCGTGTTCGATGAGAATGATGGTGATTCCATCATCATTGAGTTCACCAAGGAGATCGTAGAACCGCTCGACCGAATCCGCATCGATCCCGACGGTCGGTTCGTCAAGTGCCAGCAAGTCAGCTTCCGAAGCTAATGCTCGTGCGATGTACGCTCGCTGTCTTTGGCCACCAGACAACTGATTAATTTGCCGATCAGCGAGATCGGTGATGCCGACTCTTTCGAGGGCCTCGTCGATGATGTCGTGATCCTCGGAATCCAGTGGCCACAATCCGGCGTGGGCGTATCGCCCCATCCGGACAACCTCTCGGACGGTAACCGGCATCATCGCGTCGGCATCCGTGGAGTGCTGGGAGACATATCCCAGGCGAGTTCCGTCCTTGAACTCCGTCGCTGGGCTTCCGAATAGTTCGACAGTCCCGGAGTCCGGAGACTGCAATCCCAGCATGATCTTTAGCAGCGTGGTCTTTCCTGACCCGTTCGGGCCGATCAACCCGAGAAACTCCCCCTCGTCGATCGATAGCGAGACGTCTTTCAGAACGGGTTGATCGTCATACGCGAACGTAACGTTCTCAACAGTGATTGCATGACTCATAGTAGTATAGTTTGGTAGTCCTTGTATCTTCTATTCGTCCTAACTACCCAAATCTTTCGCTAAGGCTAATTCTATTCCGCCTGCAATGCCGTCTCAAGCGACGGCAGGTTCAACTCGCGGAAATGATCGACGTAACCCCAGTCCGGCTCCATCTGAATACCAGTGTCGAGCTCAGGACTTCCGTCGATTTGCGTTTCGACGGGCGATAACGGGAGAATGTCAGCTTCGACCTCGTTAGCGAGGTCTTCAGCGAGTGTCGCCGGTTCGCCAACGTCGTAGAGGACATGTCCGACGCCGAATTCCTCGATCAGTTCTTCGATCTCCTGGACGTCCTGTGGCGACGCTGCATCGTCGGGTGAGGTTCCGACAGGCGAATAGATGTCGATGCCGTATCGCCGGTTCCACCACTGGAACGAGTCGTGCGTCCCGACGACGATTTCGTTTAATTCTGCACGATCGACGATGTCTTCGAACTCCCCGTGAATCGCTTCGAGTTCTTCGTTGAAACTGGCAGCATTGGCCTCGTAGTCGTCGGCGTGGTCAGGGTCAATTTCACCGATCCCTTCAGCGATGTTGGTGACGCCGTTTTGGCATTCAATGGGATCCATCCACCAGTGTTCGTCGTCGTCCTCCGCCGGACTATCGAAGAACTCGATCCCCTCCGAAGCCTCGATCACGACGACTCCCTCTTCCTCTTCGAGTTGACTCGCCGCATCGTCTTGCCAACTCGAAAAGTCACGAAGATATACGAAGCCGTCGGCTTGATCCAACTCTTCAACTGTTCCTGGTTCGGGATTCCAGTCGTGGCCGTGTTCGCCAACTGGGACGAGATCGATCACGTCCATGTGGTCACCCGCAACCTGTCGCACGAAGTCCCACACGGCAGGCATCGTCGCAAAGACGGTAAACTCGCCGTCACCAGTATTGCCGTTCTGAGGATCCTCTCCGATACAGCCGGCCAACCCGGCAATCAGCCCTCCAGCACCGGCAAGCGCTTTTCGCCGCGTGATATTGTGACGCATCGAACTCTCAGCCTTCGAATCGTCTATCATCACCCGTAGCTTTCACGAGGTGACTAATATATGTGGCGTTTCAAAATATCACTTTAGACTTATCTAATCCTCTCCCTTCATAGATTCTGTTGTCGGTGTGGCCCAGATCAAACGAGCAGCGGCATCAGGGAGAGAAACCGTTTCTTCACTGTCGTGAGTGCGGATCGTACGCATACCGAATGGAGCCACCTCTTCGATAGTTATCGAGGTCTCGGGGACAATATCATACTCAAAGAGGTATTCGAGCAACGTTTCATCACGATCGCTCACTTCCTGAATCGTTACTGTCTCTCCTTCATCAAATGTCGTCAACATCTCTCCAGTATGCGTATCGGTTAGTTGGAGGGACGGGGTTGGGATTGGAGCGCCATGTGGGTCTGTCTCTGGATCATTCAACTTGTCTGCAAGCCGGTCGCCAAGTCTGTCGCTGATATGGTGTTCGAGTTGATCCGCCTCTTCGTGAACCTCACTCAATTGATAGCCGAGTTCGGTGGTGAGATAGACCTCAAGCAGTCTGTGATTGCGAAGGATACGCAGCGCAACCCGCTCACCGTCCTCTGTTAACGACGCCCCATTGTACTTTTCGTGATCAATGTACCCCTCGCTCGCGAGCTTGGTGAACATACTGGTAACGGTAGGAGAGGTCACATCGAGGTGGTCTGCGATTTCTGACGTACGAACGCGAGCACCATTGCTTCTGCTCTGCAAGTAGTAGATTGCTTTGAGATAATCCTCCATGCTGGTGCTGGGCATAAGAATATTTTAGCCAGGGCTAATTATTAATGTGTCGGAGACAAACTAGCCACTTCATTATTGATAACCGCCAGGATAATTGAGTTCACAAAGAAAATTCGGAGGATATGGTTACTGGGATTTCCCATTACTAATTAACTTAATAAAAGTATTAATACACAAAAACGGTTTTATGTTCTTCAGTTGTACTGAGCGACCCTCGCCTTCGCAAATCAGCCTGAATCTCGTGCAACATTCGCGCGTTCTATTCAGCACAGTAGCTAAATCCTATCACTGGTTAAGGATTTCAACAGAGCCCGTCCTTCCTATGTATCTCTCACAGGAACCGGGAGACCGAGCGTTCAGTCGAAAATGAATCGGAATCCGATTTCGTGAACGTTCCGATGCACGAAGGAGCACCGCTGATCCCTCAGCCGCGAGGCACCATCGGGTAGGTAGCCGGAGTCAACGGGTACGGATTACTCCGCTTCAGATTCTTTGTTCTCTTTGATCTCCTGCAATTGCCCGATCAGGTTATCGGTCGAGTCCCCCGTTTCGACGGTCATCTCCCCTTCGTAGTCGTTTTCGTGGACGTTCACAGCGGCATCCTCGTCGTCTTCGTCACCGACGTTTTGTTGCTGCTGCTCAGATTCGTCGTAGCTACCAAAACCCATGAATCACGTTTTACAGGCCAAGTGTATATCTCCACCGGTTCAATTAGCGCTCACTCGTATCCCCCTCTAATACTCAGGTCCCGTTTGATGCATGCTGAGGGAATCACACCATCCATTACGTTGTAACTTCACTTGCAGCGTCTTCGATCACATTCCGCGCGTGATCGGTATATGCGATGATTTTCACCGTTTCGAGGGTATCAAAATCGTTCTCCCGGATAGTACGACAGATGTGTTCCCCACCCTCTCGAATGTAAACACCTCCATTTCCACACCCCAGAGCAGGGAAGACCACTGATCGGCATCCTAATTCCTCGGCCTTTGAGAGCGAGTTCCAAGTTGCATGACGGATACGTTCCGTCGTCGCCTGCTGTCGTACGCCGCCGTGTGGAACCACTACAGCGTGGATGACGTACTCGGCGTCGAGGTCGTACGCGTCAGGTCACGACGACATCACCGAGATCGACCGGCCCCTGCGCTCGCGCGTCGCGTTCGATCGGTCCATTCGCCTCGCGTACTAGCGACCCCGCAACGCCGCTTCCCATTCGTAATGACGTGCCGGCAGCGTTCACGAGGGCGTCGGCCTCCTGGTTCGCAATATCCCCCTGAATCACGGAGAACTCCATACGCAAACAGACGTCACTAGTGCCGAAAAAGGTGGAGTGCCACGTAGCCGACGCCACAGAACACGTTTCGAGCCAGCGGTCACCTGTTCTCAGCTGACTGGGAGTAAATAGTACCGCAGACCGTTAGTAGCAGTATGGTCCAGCAAGACCGCGCTGCGGGCGTGCTCCTCGGCTTGGCTTGCGGTGACGCCCTCGGTCGTCCCGTTGAGGGGTGGTCAGCAACCCGAATCGAACGGGAGTACGGCACGCTCGAAACGTTCGTCGGCGGAGGGGTTCACGATAAGCCCCCCGGCACCGTCACTGACGACACGCAGCTCGCGATGGTACTCGCTCGTAGTCTCCGCTACCGTGGCACGTTCAATCGGGATGACTTCGTCGAACGGCTCCTCGACTGGTACGAAAGCCAGCCGTTTGGAATCGGAGGCACGACGACTGAGGCGTTGCGGCGGATTTCTGCGGGCGTTCCACCGACTAAGGCGGCGGAACGAGCGAGAACAACGAAACCAGCGGGTGAGAAAGCAACGAACGGCAGCGTAATGCGCTGTGCACCACTCGCAGTTGCATATGGAGATTCCCGCGAGGAACTTCAAAAGGTGAGCCGTGCGTCGTCGAAGGTCACTCATGCCGATCCTCGGTGTGTCCACGGCTGTGCCGCGCTGAACCTGACGATCGCAGGTTTCCTCACCGAGAACGTGGACCCGCTGGAGAGCGCACTTGTCGATCTTTCCGAGGAAGCACCAGTAGAGCTACTCAATGGACTTGGTCCGATTCCCGATAGGGTCGATTCCGATGAGCTTCGGCCTGTGAACGACGCCGTCAAGACGCTTCGAGCGGCGTTCTATCAAGCGCTCGAGGCTGACTACCTCGAGGAGGCGATCGTCCGTGCCGTCAATGAAGGCGGTGACGCAGATACGATCGGTGCCGTTACGGGGGCGGTCGCTGGTGCACGTTTCGGAGCGAGCGAGTTGCCAGAACGATGGCTTTCGTCGCTCGAACACCGGACCGAACTGGAGCAGCTGGCTCGGGAACTCTGTGAGTTCGATCCTGTGTGAATCGGGACCAGGACTGAACCACTTAGGCCGACGATTCAACGTTTGGACTCGCGCTTTGATGTCGCAGACACCCGTTCAATCGAACATGGATCTCGAACAGTTACGAGCACTGGCTACCGATGGTGTCGTTCTCGTAGACGGGCAAGTAGTACTCGTGCAACGCGACCACGATCCATACGAGGGTCAATGGGTGTTGCCCGGCGGCTTCGTCGAACGGAGTGAAACCGCTCGGGCCGCCTGTGAACGTGAACTCGCCGAAGAAGTCGGGATGAACGTTCGTGCCGAACAGTTCGTCGGCCTGTACGACGATCCCGATCGTGATCCGAGAGGAAACGTCAGCGCAGCGTTTCGCTGCACACCAGTAGCTGATGCAGACCCACAGCCGCGTGAAGAGGCCCGAGCAGTCGAGTTCTTCGACCCGTATGATCACCCATCAATAGGATTCAGTCACGAACGGACCGTTGCCGATGTGCCCGAAAACAAGAGCGAATGAATGCTGTCAAGCGGACCATCACACATCTGTTTGAGATCGATGGCTATTTTACGATAGACCCGTCGGTGTTAACCGAGAGATCCACCCGGCTTCTAGCTGTTCGCAACCGTTAGCCGCCGGATCGTACATCCATGACTAGCGAACTGCAACTCGATTTCGACGTTGACCCCGAAATACAGGTCGAACGGTTCCCCGAGATCGTCCGTGAGGAATACCCGTCAGCGAGAATCCGGCACGTTGAAGAGGTACTCGTCGCTAACGGCGGTCCTGTTGACTACCTCGGGTGGGTTGTCCTCGAAGGGTACCAGGAACACTGTTTCTTTTACAAAGACGACGATCCCGATAGAGAGACGCTCCGCTGGCTCATCTCGATCACACCACAGGAATCGGACATGCCTCGACTCAAGCGCGTCCTTCGGCAGCTGTACGACGAGTATGCAGAAGGCGACCTCGGCGTTCTCATCGAAATCCCTGATTCGTATCTTCCCGGCAGTGGTCCGAAAGCTAACATCGGATTCTATCACAACCCGCTCACAGACGAAATCAACTCCGGAATCATCACCACCCCTATCGATCAACAGGATCGGATTCTGGAAGATGTCGCCAAACTCGTTCCAGCGAGGGACCTCGAAACGTTCGTCCTAAATGCGACACGTACGCTTCGAACGGAACTACGCGAAGAGGCAGAGCGACACCTGATAGAAGGAGACGTAAGTGCGGTTCTCGAACAGGACGACCACTTTCGACTGGAAACGATACGTGAGATTCCCGACGGAATCCATCCGGGATACACCGGAGCTGAAGCCGAACTCTGGCAGAAGCCGGTATCACGAGTTGAGTTCCTTTCAGGAGCACAGGGGTTCGTTCAAATCTGGATACCCATTTCTGAAGAGGAAATCAGCTTAGTATCCGTAACTCGCGGAGAATTCGATCCCAAGAAGGCTGTCGATGACGTACGGCAAACGCTATCGGAAACGATTCAGTAGTGCCGTTCGGCGATTTCACAGCCCTTTCGGTACCAGTCATCCGGACCTCCGAGCAGGGAAACGTATTTACGAATGAGCGCGAAAGGTGTAGATAACTTCGGCTGCGGTCTCATTTCCTTCGTTGCGCCATCCACGGCGCTATTCGCCGGCGGTGATCGATCCGATTGCACCGCGTTTTGGACAGTGAACGCGCTTCGGTCGGTCACTGGTCCCGAGGGTGTGAGACCGGAGAGGTGAAATTATGACATCGGAATTCGACCTCCCCTGTTCGGCATGTGGCGGTGATCTTCGAGAAGCAACGATCGAATCCCACGAGCTGAGGATGCAGGTCGAAAATGAGGCAACCTTTCTCGTCGCCGAATGCCGAACCTGCGGTGAGCGCCACTATCCCGAAGGTACACTTGCTATCCTTCGAGGGCATACGTCTCGGGAGTCGTGAACGAGCCGGCACCGCACGAGAATACATACGTAACCAAATATGAATCACTCTAAAGTAGATGACTGGACGACAGATGATGTATCCATTGACTGTGATGTGCTTCCCGAAACAGTTCCGGATGGAGCGACGCTATGTATCGCAAAACCAGCGCCACTCACGGAGCTAGCACTTCCATTACGCGTTACGAACCGATACGCAAACAGTGCGGATTGTCGGATTATCGTAACGTCGTCGGTTAGTGCCGAAGAAACGATTCGACAACAGGAATTGATCGTCCAGTCAGGGGAGCCCCGACTTGGAGTCGTCGATACGACAGCCGAGGAACGCCTCGATGCACTCTATCAGGAGAATCCCACCATTTTTCTCCCCCGTCCGGGAGACCTCGCACAGATCTCCATCGGTGTAGAGGAACTCGAAGAATCGCTTTCTTCCTCGTGTTCGAAGACGCACGTGGTTCTTCGATCACTCACTCCGATACTCGCCGAATCGAGCCTTGACGGTGTCAGAAGTGTCCTCAAACGTATAATCGAACACCAGCGATCCAATTCGTCTCTCACCGTATTCAGCGTCGAGTATACTGGGCACGGCGAAGCCACGATGACAGCGTTGAAGAAACTCGTCGATGGAATCGTGTGGATCGAGCAAACGACAACTGATGACCTTCGACTCAGTTATCGACGGGCGCGAAATCTATAGCGGCTATTATTCATTTGTAATCCAGTGTTCGAACTGTGACACAGATCGCGTAGTGTCGCGTAGAGAGATTCGCGGAACAAAATTCGTCAACGATAGCGGGAGGTAGATTTGAACTACCGGTCTGCGGGTTATGAGCCCGCCGGAATCTCCTGGCTATCCCATCCCGCTACGAATCTGTTTTTGTCGGTTACGATTAAGAGTTCTTATTCGCTTGCCGACCGCGAGATACGTATCTATAGTAAAGATTGATCAACACAAATACGACCGAGGGGTATTCGTCTTCAGTTTAGCGCAGAACCAGCAGCCAGCAGTTGTGTATCGGCGTTCATTTCTGAAAGGAATGAGGAGGGGAGTCTGTACGTATTTAACGAGTGAGGGTTCGCGAGATGCGCCGTCAGGTCTCGCGCCACTTGTGGCCACACTCGACGCAGGTCAACAGCCGAACCTCGTAGGAACCGCCCGGCTTCGGCATCATCTCGGAGTAGGCCCGGTCGCTGTCGCAGTCGTCCGCTGGACAGGGCTCCTGCATCGTCTCAGTGGCGTCTTGGGTTGCATCAGCCACGGCAGGTGCCCCGCCGTCCCGCTGCCCCACCCGGGTCGCCATCGCCGCTTCCGCTTGCGATTCCCGTGGCTCCTCGTTCTCGCAAGAGCGACACACCCACGTGTCGCCCTCCGTGTGCATCATCGAACCACACTCGTCGCAGAATTGCATTGTGAATGAATCTACGCACGCGGCAGATATAGGTTTGTAATTCAACTACGTTCGGAAATCCGCGAGCAGTAACGGTCATTCACTAAGAGCGTCCAAATCATCCTCGTATTGCAGTACGTGGTACCGAGTCGAAGAACCTCTCTCGACAATCTCAGCAGTTTTCTTATTCACTTCCCTGATTACAGTACTCAACTCCCAAAGACAAGGATTGAGATTTCCAAGAGATTCACTACTAATCACGTTTTCCCGACCCAAATTGCAGTTCTGGATCTCACCACTCGGTAAGTGCGCTAGTACCGTGAAGCCAGATCAGAATCACTAAGAACGATCCAACGCCAGTTAGCGCGAACAGACCGCCGACGTAGAACACTGAGGCCATTCCGACCTCATACATCAGCCAGCCACCCAATAAGGGTGCGATAACGCTTCCTGGCCGCCAAATGAGTTCTCGAATACCGAAACTCGACGCGACACCCCCTTCGTCAGTTCCTTCATCTGCAAACAACGCCATGCTCGCCGGTTCACGGAAACTGTCCGCGATGCCCAGTAACCCGGAGAGAGCGATCAAGGGAAGAAATGCCGGCGAGACGTCTCCGAACAATGTGACCTGAGCAGGGATCGTATCGAGCGGAATCAACCCGGGAAGCGTCATACCCGCGAGAATCGCCGGCATCCCCACGACTAGTTCGGTCGGTAGTCCGAGTCCAGCACCGATCGCCGGCGAAAAAGGAACGAGTAATGCGATCAGACCGTATGCTGCTCCACCGGCGAACACGAATAACGCTCGTCCGTAGCCGTCCGAGAGTCGGCCAGTAAATGGCTGACAGCACATATTGGTGAACTTCTCTGCAACGACCGTCAGCGCGACTGCGAGTCCACCGTAGGCCAAGCCGCCTTCAGCAGCGGAGACGCCGGCGAAGATCGGAATCCAAGTTCGCACCAGCGTCACGGAAAACGCGTACTGGAATCGAAACGTCGAAAGCGTGAGGATACGGCGGTTGAGTGCGAGATCGGTGAAGGGAAACCCGCTGATGCGCGTCTCGTCAGGGTCGAGATATCGGAAGGTACCGAGCCACGCGACGAACATGATACAGACGATGATCGCAAAGATCGGTCCGAACCCGAACGCTTCGTAGAGCGTCCCCGCACTGAGACTCCCGATGATCGACGCAGCGAAACTCGCCGCGTTCGCCTTGCCGATATAGTTGGCTCGTGTTCCACCATCGGCGATCTGTCCGACCAGGGACAGCGTCATTAGCCCGGCCCCAGTAACAGCGATCCCTTGCAACGCTCGAATCGCTATGAAAGAGGCGCTCGAATCGACGATCGGAAACAACCCATACACGCCAATTCCGACGCCGAGAATGCCGAGCAAGACAAGTCGCTTATCGAAGCGGTCGCCCGCCCAGGCTAGTGGAACGACGGCGACCGTCTGAGCGAGCGTAAATCCGGTTGTATAGAGTCCGACGATTAGCCCAGCGCTGATTGTCAATCCGAGAACCGTCGTATCCGTCGGATCGAGCGTGTTGATATAGTACGGCAGCAGCGTAATCAGCGTGATAAATCCGAATCCCTCTGCGAATCGAGTGAGATAGAGAGTCCAGAACTGTACTCGATCGCGGTTCACGGCCCACGTTTCGAAGGTGGAGAAAAAGCAGTTTCGAAACTAGAAGCCAGTACGATGTGTGCGTGTTAATCAGTAACTTGACGTTCGAATGGATTTTAGAAAAGAGGCGACGGAACGACACGTATGGAGTTTACCACCATTCAGGGCGATATTGCGAATCAGGAAGCCGATGCCCTCGTGAACGCGGCGGGAACCAGTCTCCGTATGGGAAGCGGTGTCGCTGGATCGTTGCGGCGAAATGCAAACGGACCGATAAACCAGGAGGCGATGGAGAAGGGGCCGGTCGATCTCGGCGACGTCGCCGTGACTGACGCGTACGATCTCGAAGCCGAATACGTCATTCACGCGGCTGCGATGCCTCATTACGGTGATGGTCGTGCGACCGAGGAGAGTATTCGAACCGCGACTCGAAAGTCGCTCCAGAAAGCGGACGAACTCGGCTGTGAGTCGATTGTGACTCCGATTCTGGGAACTGGTGCCGCTGGATTCGACTTCCGAAAAGGAGCGGAACTCGTCTGTCGGGCGGTCTGGAACTATGAATCCTCGTCAATTACTGACGCCCGGGTGATCGCGTATTCTCAGCGAGAATACGAGGTACTCGAATCGATCGCTAGTGATGTCCGATCGAGATAACTCGATAGCTATCACCCTCTTCCAATTCAGATACCGGGATCGCTGCTTATTTTGGGCCAGAAACTGCACCGGGATTACCGAAAAGTCGGCTTCCAGTGGTTAAAATAAGCCCAACGAGAAGCAGAACGACGATCGAGTCGATCCAAGACCACACAGTCTCAGTATAAACGGTAGAACCGGCCATCAGTATCCCAACAGCCATTGTACCAACACCCGTTATAACTAACGCCTTGTCCAAATCAGTCATACTACGAGTTCAAAAATCAACGAACTTGAACGTTATTGTTCGTATCTGTTCACTCCATCAGCCCTTATATAGCGGTTCTATGGAAAACGAAACGTCTCCAGATTCTTCGGTTGATGAGTCCTGATATTGTATTTTTGGTACAATGCGGATGAGAGCTGATCCGTTGCTTGCTCATCGCCGTGGACGCAGAGAATCTTTTCCGGTCGCGGATTCATGTCCCCAACGTATTGTTCGAGTCCTTCTCGATCCGCGTGGCCCGAGAATCCACTCACCGATTCGATCCGGCAGTGAAGCGTGATACGCGTCCCTTCGAGCGTGATCTCTGTACGACCGCTTTCGATTCTCCGACCGAGCGTTCCTTCAGCCTGGTATCCGACGAACAAGAGTGTGTTCTTCGGATCTGGTCCGAGTAACTCTATCCAGGACATAATTGGCCCTCCAGTCACCATCCCCGAAGTTGAAAGGATAATCGAAGGCTCGCCGCTCGCAATCTCTTCCCGCATTGGCTGTCCGCCGTCAACCTGCTGGAACTGGTCAGCTATGAACGGGTTTTCGTCCTCATGGAGGATTCGCTGACGTAGTCCGTCGCGGAGATACTCTGGATACGCCGTGTGAATCGCGGTCGCTTCCCGAATCATCCCGTCGAGGTAGACCGGCATCGTCGGTATCTCGTCCTCGCGCATTGCCTCTTCGAGGACTAACATCAATTCCTGTGATCGACCAACAGCGAAAGCGGGAATGACTACTGTTCCGCCTTGTTCGTACGTTTCCCGGATGATCTGCCGAACACGTGCTTCGCTCTTTTCGGTGTCCGTCTGGAAGTCATTTTGTCGCCCATACGTCGATTCCATAATCATCGCTTCGGCACGTGGGAAGTTATTTACGGCACCGTTGAACAACCGCGTTGGTTCGTAGTGAACGTCACCCGAGAAGACGATGTTGTAAAACCCGTTTCCGACGTGGAAGTGAGCAGTTGCACTGCCCAAGATATGCCCCGCATTGTGCATCGTCAGTTTGACGTCCGGTGCGATATCGGTGACGTCACCGTATTCAATTGGGATCGTGTGTTTGATCGCCTGACGCACCTGCTCGCTCGAATACGGAGGCGTACGACCTTCTTTTGACGCAACGTCCAGATAGTCGAGTTGCAGCAATCCCATCAGGTCTCGCGTGGGTTCCGTCGTATAGATCGGCCCGTCGTAGCCGTATTTGAATAGCAGGGGGAGCAATGCGCTGTGGTCGAGGTGAGCGTGCGTTAGAACGACCGCATCAATCTCCGTCAGCGGCATCGCTTCCGGGACGTGAAGATATGGAACTTCTCCTTCAGCACCAGGTTTGTCCCCACAATCGACGAGAACTTTGGTATTCGGTGTGTGGAGGACGAAACTCGCACGACCGACTTCTCGACAGCAACCGAGCGTTGTTACTCGAATCCAGTCAACGTCTTTCTGTGGACTGCCGTGAATTTGTTCTCCGATCTCTGCGAGGAAGTCACGTCGTTCTGCTCGTTCCTGGGTGAGATACCCCCGAACGTTCTCGACCGTTGATGACTCCATTGGCGGTGTGCGAACGACCTCCGGCTGCCATCCTACTTTCTCCGTAATCTCACGAATCGTACTCCCTCGCCGACCGATCACTAATCCCGGTTTCTCGGCTTCGATGAGGACCTCTCCCGTTGTCGAATGAAATTCAAGATCGTGCACGTTCGCCTCGTCAGGAACGACATCGTGAATGATCTGCTCGGCTTCCGAGATACTCGATTGAGTTCCGGGAACGGGTCGAATACTGATTCGCTTCCGGAGGGAGCGCGCAAGTTGGCCAAGGAGATCACCGTCCTTTGCAAATTCACGCGGTGTCTCAGTATAGATAACGAGATCTGGTCCTTCGTACTGGACGTCGCTCACATCCAGTTGAGAGGGGACTTTGTTTCTAACGCGTTTGTGCAGGTCGGAATGGTTCGTATCGTCGCTCATAGATAGGCTCGCTGTCTCGCGGATGATTGCTTGCCTCTCGCCAATAGACCGACTTACCAGAATTGCTTAGGGAAGATCGGCCATTCGAAGATGCGAAGAGGGCTAATGAACTGGTAGGAATGACTTTGTCAGGAAGGATAAAAGCCTTCGCACAGCATAGTGTGTTTCGGACTAGCACGATACACAATAGTAACCGTTAAATCTGGCGAGCATCTTTGTTGAGGTAGATTTTCCAAGCCCGATGAGGCCGGATGGCTGAGGGCAAGCTGGCAGAGCCCTGTTCCAACGTCCAGAACGACCTTGGCCATGTTAACCTCATGATCTGGAGGTCGTGAGGTAACTTCCGTGGGCTCTGCCTGCTGTTTCGCCTCTGCGACGAAGTGATCGGATCAAAGAGATATAGCGGACGGTAGCGATTACGAACAAAGTACCGAGGTAGATCCTCAGTGATTTCACTTCAGCACTGACCAGTGCGTAGGCGCGGTTGTCGTTCACGTTCGAACGTGTACAGGAGGATCGCTGAAGCTATGGCTATTGTAATAGCGATCGGTGGATACTGGTTTCGAAAGATTAGCGGCTCGGCCAGTGCCGTCATCACACGGGGCTCAGAGGGGTAACCATTCGTCATCGCCGCCAAGAGCAGATAGGATGTACAAACGTATCAAAGCCGTGTTTTACTCGTGTATGCAGCGGAGTACGTGAAGAGATGGGAGATAAAAACTGGTATCCGTACTCCTTTCCACTCGCTGGATATGAAGGAAGATTATGGAGATATTGAGTTAGAGTTCGGTGAAAACGATCTCATTCCTGCAATCGCACAAGACGCTGAAACGGACGAAATTCTCATGCTTGCATATGTCTCACCGGAAGCCCTCGCAAAGACACAAAACACGGGACTTGCTCACTACTACTCCCGTAGTCGAGACGAGCTGTGGCAGAAAGGAGGTTCAAGCGGACACGTCCAACGAGTCCAAGAAATCCGAATTGACAATGACGGTGATACTCTCTTGTATCGGGTAACACAGGAAGGCGGTGCTTGTCATACCGGCTATCGCTCGTGCTTTTATCGTACTATCGATGGAGAGACGGTTGGAGAGCAAATTTTTGATCCAGACGAGGTCTACGAGTAGTTGAGATCACGATTCTCGAAGAGATCCATTCATCATTCGACGCAAATCAGTCCTGCTGCTTCATTTTCGAAGTTAGTGCAAGTCCGACCATCGTTTGTGCTCTCGCAGATACGGACTACTATAGTCCCCAATTCGGATGGCTCAGAGGCCTGCAAATTTTGGATGGCCCGTTAGACTATATTTCCCGGATTCGGAAAATGTCGTTTTCGCCAATCAGGCACCTAAAGACGGCAGAACTTGGAACCATGGGTCCTGACGGAGGACATCCAGAATCTTTGGGGCTCTTAGCCATCTGTTAGCACGCAAGAGAAGCGTCCAGAGTGGCGTTTAGAAATCGCTGGTATTCGCCTTCAGTGAGAGGCCATGACAGACGACCTCGAACCACTCCCATCAGTAGAGGCCGTGCAGATGTACCTGGACGACCCAGAGTTGCGAACTCGCAGACGCGAGATCCATGCATTCTGTGACGCTTGGGCGACAACTGGCAGTGGACTAAGGTCGTAGGGCATCGTACTCGGGTCAAACTCCAGTGGATTCTAGGTTCGCCACGTGATAACTGGTATCCGGATAGTAATCCCAGTTTATAGAAAGTGCCAGCTATCTTTGAACAGCGAGAGAATCCCGTCGTTTACGACGGGCGTGAATTGCGTCACTCGATTATGCGACCCACTGTCGATGGCAGACAGGATAATCAATGTTAATCCGAATCATTAAGTAGGCCTGTTTACATGGCCTATGCATGGCGATTGAGGCCACTCGGACTTACATTGGTTCCATTCAGAACCAGCGACAAGTACGCGATGGCCTCGACTCGCTCGGTGATTCCGCCTCGAAAATCTGGAACGTCGCACGCTGGACAGCCGACCGAATATGGAACGCGACTGGTGAAATCCCAGACGCGGGCGTGCTGAAATCGTATATGAAGAACCAAGCGTGCTGGAAAGACTTGAACGCACAATCCAGTCAGAAAGTCATTGAAGAACTTTCCGACGCTTTCCAGTCGTGGTTCGACCTGCGACACAAGTTTGACGAGGCGAATCCGCCCGGCTACCGCAAACACGGTGACACTCGACCCAAGAGTACAGTCACGTTCAAAGAAGACGGCTTCAAACACGACCCCAAAAACAACCGCGTCAGACTATCCAAAGGCTCGAACCTCAAGGAGTCTTGGTCGGACTTCCTCCTCTGTGAGTACCAGACGCGCCCCGACGTTGACCTTTCAGAGGTCAACAGCGTACAAAATGTTCGAGCCGTCTGGAACGGTGACAAGTGGGAACTGCACTTCGTCTGCAAAGTCGAACTCGAAACAACCGACTCCGCAGGAGACGGTGTTGCTGGAATCGATCTCGGTATCAAGAACATCGCCACGGTCGCCTTCCCCGACGAATACGTTCTCTACCCCGGCAACTCGCTCAAACAGGACAAGCACTACTTCACGCGTGCTGAGTACGACACCGAAGGTGAGAACGGCCCGTCGGAGAAGTCGATCTGGGCACGCAGGCAACTCGCTGACCGTGAGACGCACTTCTACCACACGCTTACTGACACCATCATCACTGAGTGTGTCGAACGTGGTGTTGGCACGCTCGCGGTGAGTTGGCCTGAAGATGTGCGAGAGTCGGACTGGGGAAAGACCGGCAACAAGAAACTCCACACGTGGGCGTTCGACCGTATTTACCAGTACCTCAACTACAAAGGCGAGATACGTGGTGTCGAGGTGGTGAAGGAGAATGAGTGGGATACGTCGAAGACGTGTTCGGCGTGTGGCGACGACACGAAGTCGAATCGGAAGCATCGTGGATTGTACGTTTGCTCAGCGTGTGAGTTGGTCGGGAACGCGGATTGCAACGGGGCGGAGAATATGCGCCAGAAGATAACTCCGAGTCCTCACGGTGAGGATAGGAGTAACGGGTGTGTGGCACAGCCATCGGTACACCTGTTCGATTCAGAGAGCGGATGCTTTGCACCGCGAGAACGGGTTGTATCGTAGACCAGAAAATATCCCACCTGCGGTACGGGAAGCCTCGCCCGTTTACGGCGAGGAGGATGTCACGTCTCTATCAAATAGTTAGCTGTCCATTCCAAACTCGTCACGCCGAAGTTGACGTTTTTCAGATTCAGATCGCTTATCGTAGTGTTCCTCCATCGTCTTCACCGAGAGGTCCACCCGGTCTGCAACCAATTCCTTCCGGTGACCCTCATCCAGGAGGTGCGTTACGCTCGATCGCCTGAGATCGTGTGGTGCGATACTTGATGGACACCGAGCAGCGTGTAGGCGCGTTGTTGCTTCACATTCGGTAATTTCACGGTCATGTGGACACTCATTCGCAAAATCGCACGGACGCGTGATCTGGTTTACGTGATCCCGGACATTGGAATGGCTGACCCGGCCTTGTTCGGTGGTGAATAACGGTGATCGGCCATAGTCGTCTGTAACATCGCAGCGTTTCCCTTCGATATAATCGTCCAGAAGCGAGCAACACCAGAGTGCGAGATTGACTTCTCGTTCGCTGTGTTCCTGGTTCTTGAGCGGAGTATCCGTGTCGGGCCGATGATGGAGCTCTACGTAGTGTTCCTCGGGATGGTAGTCATCCAGATCAAGCGCTCGAAGTACTCCAAGTCGCATTCCAGTGTGCCAGAGAACGGCGAAGACAGTATGTCGAAGAGAGGCATACTCGTATTTCTCGAGGAACGACAGGATCTGCTGTGCTGTCTCCGGGGTGACTTTCCTGTTGCGGCTAGCGTCGTCAGGCTGTGCGACCGTCATTCCGTCGGCTAGACCGTTTTCGACGAGTCCGCGGCTCTGTAGCCAGCGGACGAACACTCGAAGGACAGTCATCTGGTTGTAGAGGGTCACTTCACCGACCTCCAGCTGGCGGTCCAGCCTGAAGTCAGCGAGATCGAATCCATCGATGTTGTTGATGTACTCGATGTCTTCGTCGTCACACCACTGCCACCACTGGCGGAGGAGCGACCGATGGTTGTAGAGGGTGGCGTCGGAAACGTCGGGTTCGCGTTCTTTGAGATAGCGTTGCGCCGCTTCTTTCGGGGTCATCTTCCGTGTCATAGTGGTCGGTGACCCACGAGACGTGGAGTCGCCCACCCCGCGATGACGTCGATCAATTACCCACGGGGATCGGCCTGGATTGAGTGCAAGCGCGCGGTGGCGTGATCGCCACGGGTCTGGGATGGCCGGATGGTTGGTCTGCCTGCGATGGTGGATACACCTCCAGACACGGAAGCGCAGGCGCGCAAGCGCCGAGTACCGTGGGAGGCCGGCAGTGAGGGGTGCAGCGAGCGTAGCGAGCGAACCGCGAACGTCAGAAAAGGCGTGAAATGCGGTTTATTTCACGCCTTTTCGGTGCAGTTCAAATCTGCCCCAACCCATTTTCCCGACGCAACAACGAGGAGCGGAGCGACGAGTTCGCGTCGGGAAAATTGATACGGTAATTTGAACCAGACAAGTCGCAGCCCGGGAAGCGAACGGAGTGAGCGACCCGGAACGTCTTGGCGAGGTTCAAATCTGCCCAACGCACTTCTGACGGAACAACTCCGACGAGCGAAGCGAGCATGTCTCACAGCAGTGCAAATCTGCCCCAACCTCTTCCTCAGCAACACAATGTGACGAGCGGAGAGGAATTCGTCGCTGAAATGTTCTACTGAGAATTTGAAATTGATCGAGGTTCTGGGTGCGAAGCGAGCAGGTTCCCTTTCATGGTACAAACGCTGACCCAGCTCGCCTCCCGAGCGACACGCTGGGACGGATGGAACGGGAACTCGACGTTCGAGAATTAACATTGTGGTAGGTATGAGAACAGCGCTTTGTGCGCGACTTGAGCACGTTTCGACGGCGTTCGAATTTGCTGACTGGTGACCCGATGCGAAACGAGGCGTGACGCTCGCTTCTTGAATAGTGGACACTGGTACCACTCGAGTATCACGAACACTGGCCGCTGGCGTGCGATTACCTCGAGGTATCTTACTCACTCACCCCGATGTTAGCGCGAGTATATAGATTGTGGGCGTGTGTCTTGCTCATGAATCGAAGAGTCTCAGGAAAACGTGTACGTACTCGACTGTTTGCGGTTTTGTGTTCGATTTTGATGGTGTGTTCGGTGCTGGTTCCGTTCGGTGCAGCGATGCCGACAACCGATTCGCACACTGAGTCGCTTTCTGCTATCGAGTCTGATCTCGAGGGGTGTGTTGTGGTCTCAGAAGGTGAGAGTATACAGGCGGCGGTCGATGCGGCAGATTCGGGGGAGACGATCTGCGTGGAGACAGGGGCCTACGATGAGAGTCTGCAGGTAACCACCGAAGGAATCACCATTGCGGCAGCACCGGGAGCTGACCCAGTGTTGCAGGGATCGTCGGAGACGGGTATCGAGGTCGACGGTGCCCACAACGTGACGATCGAGGGACTGACCATCCAGGGATACAGCAACAACGGAGTCCGCGTTACCGGTGACGGTCACAATCTCACCGTACGTGACACGCGCATCGAAGACAGCGGACGAGGAATCTGGCTCGAGAATAACGTCGGCTCGAGCGCCGTTATCGAGAACAACGAGATTGTGAACAACGGTGTCAGAGCGATTCACATCGGTGAGAACAACGAGTACGTGGAGGTTCGCGGAAATCACATCGCGGGTAACGGTGGTGCCGGCATCAATGCCAGGTACGCGCCGCACGTTGTCGTCGTCGACAACGTCATTGAGGGCAACAGCGGAAACGGGATCTCCATCTGGGACGAGTACGCTGTCGTCCAAAACAACACCCTGAGCGACAATGGCAACGTCGCGATAAGAATCTCTCATGACGGCGATCACGCGCTGGTCGAGGAGAACACGATCACTGGCAGCGACGTCGGCATCAGGGCCGCTACGGTGGACAGCCCCGAAATCCGAGATAACACGATCACCGACGCGACGGTCGACATCGAACTCGACCGCGTACAGACGGCCACAATCGTCGACAACGACCTCGAGACCGGGATCGCCCTCGACGGGTCGACCGATACGTTAGAACACTTTGACCACACCGCCTCCGGAAACACCATCGGAGACGATCCGCTCGTCTTCGTCAGCGGTGAGGACGACCCGAAGATCCCCGATGACGCGGCGCAGGTCATCATCGTCGACTCGACGAACGTCGAGGTTTCCGGACTCGAGTTCGACGGCGTTGCCTCGGGGATCCAGATCGCCTACAGCCCCGATGCCATCGTCGCGGAGAATGCCGTCTCGAACACCGGGAGTCACGGGATTCGAGTGTGGGCTTCTGATGACACGGTCGTGTCGGGGAACGACCTGGTGGGTAACGACGAGACCTCACACGTTTCTGGTATCGGCATCCACGGTTCGGCCGGCGCAGTCGTCGCGGAGAACACGATCACCGATAGTAGCAGCCGGGCGCTCGAGGTCGGTGGCTCACCCGACGCGATCGTCCGGGATAATTCGTTGATCGACAATCACAACGGGTTTCACCTAACTGGCTCCGATCGAACGGCGGTCACAAACAATACGATCACCGGGACGCACCACGGGGAAACGACCAGCAACTTCCGATCTGCGATCCTCGTGATCAGTAGCGAGTTCGTCGACATACGCGGAAACGAGCTCACAGACAACCACGTGAACGGCATCCACGACAACCGCGGGTCTAACTCACAGTACGTCACGATCGAGGACAACCACATCGCGAACAACGGAAACGAGGGAATCTACTGGTCGAGGAGCCACGACGCGACGATCCACAACAACACCGTTACTGACAACGGCCGAACTGGTATCAACGGACCGATGCGGGCGAACGTCACCAACAACGTCGTTAGCGGCAACTCGGTCGGCATCGACGTCTCACACGACTCGCTCGTGGCGGATAACGTCGTCCAGGACAATAGCGGCAACGGCGTCGAGGCAAACGCTGACTCGACGGTGCGTGACAATACGATCGTAGACAACGGCAACGCGGGGATCTACTTCCGATACTTCGACGGCCAGCTCGTGGAGAGTAACGAAGTCAGTGGTCACGCCATCGACCTGTGGATTCACGAGACTACCGACGTCACCGTTCGGCACAATTCGTTCGAATCCGGTGTCCTCTTACGGAGCTACTACGCTGACTCCGAGGAATTGACTACGCACTCGTTCGTCAACAACACGGTCGGGGATCGGCCGCTACATTACGTCCGCAATGAAACCGGCGTCGAGGTTCCGGACGACGTTGGGCAGGTGATCGTCGTCAACTCGACGGACGTGGACGTTTCGGGTCTCGAGTTCGATGGAGTCCCGGCACCAGTCCAGGTCGCCTACAGCCACAGTGTGGACGTTACCGACAATTCGATCACGAGTGGGACTGATACGACCACGGAACGAGGAGCGATTACCATCTGGGAATCGACCCAGTCGACGATTCAACGAAACACTATCGTCGAGATGGGCGATCAAACAATCGGAATCGAGATCATAAATGGAGAGTCCGCCGAGGTCGATAACAATACGATCACAGACGTCGGCCGGAACGGTATTGCCGTCGAAAACGTCGACGCTCCGAAAATCACCTGGAACACTGTGACAGGCGCCGGTGGGGACGGCATCTACACGACCGTCATCAACGGCCTGGGTGCGGACGTTGCGAACAACACGGTTTCGAACAACAATCGAGGGATAGTGGTTGGAGCACAGGGGAGTGCATCAATCGTCACCGTGACTGTCCTCGATAACGTAGTCGAGCACAATTCGGCGGCTGGCCTCGAGTTCACTGACGAGGCCGAGGACGTGCAGGTGCATGGGAACGCTATCCAGAACAACGGCGACGGGATAGTCTACAGCGATCATAGTCCCGAACACGCACTGAACGCGGTGAACAACTGGTGGGGTGCGGCGAGCGGGCCAAGTGGCGGCGTCGCCGATCCCGAAACCGGAACGGTCGCGGACGGCGATGGCGATAGCGTCGACGAACACGTGCTGTTCGATCCGTGGGACGAAGTGCCGTCGGGGTCGACGTTCGAGATTGGTATCGACGACACGAACGCACCCATCGCCGCCGGCGAGACGCTGACGGTAGACGTAACCGTCGAAAACCGCGCCGGCGAGACGGACACTCAGACGATCGAACTGGTCGATTTCGACGGCAGCGTCGTGGACGCCGTCGAGGGGCTGACGCTCGAGGGAGGCGAATCCGAATCGCTTACTCTGACATGGGAAACGCCCACCGACGTCGTCGGAACCGGTGACATCACCGTTCAGAGCGAGGATGATTCCGACACCGACCGAGTGATCGTTCTCTCAAGCGAGGCAATCGAAGTAGACACCTGTACCGTGATCGATTCCCCAGGATACTACGTGCTGACCGGTGACATCGAGGGCGACGCAACCTGCCTCGAGATTACCGCGGACGACGTGGTTCTCGATGGAATGGGACACACTGTTCAGGGCGAAGACCCTAACGACAACGGGATTGTGGTTGACGATGCAGACGGCGTCACAGTCCGCAATGTCGTCATCTCCGGCTGGGACGTCGGCCTGTACTTCAACGAGGCCAGCAACGGGGCCGTCACTAACGTCGTCACCGAGCACAACGGAGCAGGGTTCAACCTCCGTGCATCTAACGACAACGATGTCTCGAACATTACGACTCGATACAACGATTATCGAGGCCTCCACGTCGGCTCTGGTGGTGTATCGAGTCACGGCAATACGTTCACGGACATCCACGCATACGAGAACGAAATCAGCGGAAGCTCCCTTTATCCAGGTGCAATTCAGGTGGCCTCTGGATCGGCCAACAACGTGTTCACCGGACTGAACGCCTCCTCGAACAGGGCCGGTCTGCGAACTGCCGGCTGGTCTAATACGTTCGCCGATGTCGTCGCCGACGACAACTCGATGTACGGGTTGAATCTCGAGAGTAACTTTGGTAACGAGTTCGAGAACGTCAGCGTCGCCAGAAATGGGTGGAACGGAATTATAATCGATGACAGTAACGGTAACCAGTTGTCGAACGTCACGGCTGTCGAGAACGACGGGGCTGGTGTTCTCCTCATAGGTGACACACGGTGGAACACGCCTGTGACCGGGAACGTCTTCCACTCGGTGAATGCAACCGACAACGACGGCAGCGGGATTCAATTGAGCGTCGCCGACAATAGCGAATTCCACGATCTCGAGTTACACAACAACGACGGCAGTTCGCTCAATCTCGCCAGCCGCTCGAGCGAGAACACGTTCACCGACGTAACAATATCAGACAGCGGCTGGCACGGATTCTACGCCGGATCGGACAGTCACGACAACACGATAACCGGTCTCTCGGTAACAAACAGTGAGGCCGCGGGCATCGTCTTCTCCGAGGGTGCCTCGGGCAACACCGTCAATACGGCGATGGTCACCGAGAGTAGCTCTGTGTTCCAGTCGTTCATGGGAGCGACGGACAACACTGTCTCGAACCTCGAGCTGGACGGTGTCACCCTCTCGTTTGAGGCACAAGACGTCACGATTAACGGTATCGACGAGCCGAACGAGCTGCCAGATAACGTCAATCCACTCGACGCTTACGTCACTGTCACCTCGAGCGGTGACGATCCGTACGTCGACTCCCTGTACGTCCACTACGTCGAATCCGATTTGACTGGTATCGATGAATCCTCACTCGAGGTCTGGCGGCTGGCCGACATCTGGTCACCGCCGTCGGAGGAGTCCTATGACTCGGGTGTGAACACGGATGAACAGTACGTTTACGCGACTGATATCGACGAGTTCGGCACCTTCGGCGTGTTTGGGGAACCAGGTACGATTCCATCGATCACCGACGCCACGGTAGATCCAACAGCAATCGATGAAGGTGAGTCCGTTACAGTTACGGCGACCGTCGAAAACGTCGGCGACGTCGACGGTGACGTCATCGTTGCACTCGAGATTGACGATGCCGTGGTAGATACCACAGCCATCGAACTCGAGACAGGTGAGACTGGCCAAGTTACCTTCACGCACACGTTCGAGGATTCGGGTACGTTCGACGTGAGCGTGAGCAAAACTCCCGCGGGGACGGTAACTGTAGACGAAGACGACAGCGACGATAGGGATGACAGCGATGACGACGAACCCGAAGCAAACGTCATCGTCTACGGTGGCTCCGTGACCCAATCCGACGTTGGCATCGACGACACCGTCACAATCACTGGCGACCTCTACAACAGCGGCGACGTCGCCGGCGACATCACCGTCGAGTTGACGATCAGCGGCGAACACGTCGACGAGACGATGAGCCAGACGGTCACGATTGACCCTGGCCTCGAGCGAGACGGCGTCGAATTCGATTGGACGCCGACCGAAGACAGTCTCCCGGACGGCGTCGACAGCGACGAGGTCACGATCACGCTCAACAGCCTGGTCGTCGACACCGTCTCGTTCGAGCACCAGTACTCGGACATTCAGGTGATCGCCGCGTCCACGTCTGAAACCGAGGTCGTCGGCGGCAACGAGTTCCACGTAATCGGCAGCATCTACCAGGCCGGCACCATCGATGGGACTGAAGAGATCACGTTGACAGCCACCCCGACCGACGGCGGCGATCCGATCGAACTCGGTGTTCAGGAAGCGTCACTCCAGCCCGGTTTCTACCACCTTGGCGCCCTCAACATCACCGCATCGTTCGAACCGGATGACGCAGGCACGTACGACCTCGAGCTTGGCGACCGAAACGCCGGGACGATCGAGGTTGAGCCGGCCGAATCGGACATCAACGTCATCGCCGCTTCCGTTTCAGAGATCGACCTCGTCGAAGGCGAGGAGCTGTACGTTATCGGCAGCATCTACCAGGCCGGCAATATCGAGGGAACCGAGGAAATCGAACTCACTGCCACGAACACCGACACCGGTGAGACGACGGTGGTGGGAAGCCAGGAAGCCACGCTCGCGCCCGGCTTCTACCACCTCGGCGCGATCAACGTCACACACGTGCCCGATGAAGCGGGAACGTACGATCTCGAGCTGGGCGACCGGGCTGCGGGAACGATCGAGGTCGCGTCCGCCGAATCGGACATCCAGGTAATCGCCGCCTCCATTTCAGAGATAGAACTCGTTGAAGGAGATGAAATTCACGTCGTCGGCAGCATCTACCAGGCCGGCACCATCGATGGGCCCGAAGAGATCGAGGTCACTGCCACCAATCAGGAGACGAACGAGACGACCGTTCTCGGCAGTCAGGAGGTCTCGCTCGAACCCGGCTTCTACCACCTCGGCGCAATCAACGTTACCGTCGTTCCAGAACCGGGCACGTACGACATCAAGCTGGGCGACCGGGCTGCGGGAACGATCGAAGTCGAGCCTGCCGAATCGGATATCCAGGTAATCGCTGCCTCCGCTTCGGAGATCGAACTGATCGAGGGTGAGGAGATGTACGTCGTCGGGAGCATCTACCAGGCCGGTAACATCGAGGGAACTGAGGAGATCGAACTCACCGCCACGAACGTCGACACCGGTGAGTCCACTGTGGTGGGCACGCAGGAGGTGACGCTCTCGCCCGGCTTCTATCACCTCGGCGCGATCAACATCACACACGTACCCGATAAAGCGGGCACGTACGACCTCGAGCTGGGCGACCGGGCTGCGGGAACGATCGAGGTCGAGCCCGCCGAATCGGACATCCAGGTAATCGCCGCTTCCGCTTCGGAGATCGAACTGATCGAGGGCGAGGAACTCTACGTAGTCGGCAGCATCTACCAGGCCGGCAATATCGAGGGTACGGAGGAGATCGAACTCACCGCCACGAACGTCGACACCGGCGAGTCCACGGTAGTGGGCACTCAGGAGGTGACGCTCTCGCCCGGCTTCTATCACCTCGGGGCACTCAACATCACACACACACCCGACGAAGCAGGCACGTACGACCTCGAACTCGGCGACCGGGTTGCGGGAACGATCGAGGTCGAGGAAGCCGTCAGCGACATTCAGGTGATCGCGGCGTCCACATCGGACGTCGAGATTGCCGAGAACGAAGAGACCCACGTGATCGGGTCGATCTACCAGGCGGGCAATATCGAAGGAACCGAAGAGATCGAGTTGACGGCAACCCACGAGGACGGAACAGAGACAGTCGTGGGAACCCAGGACGTGACACTCGCACCGGGATTCTATCACCTGGGAGCATTGAACGTGACATTCGAACCCGAACAGAGCGGCAACTACACCCTCGAACTCGGTGGCACGTACGCGGGAACGGTGTACGTCGAGGAGATCGTAACCGACATACAGGTGATCGCGGCATCTACCGCCGACGTTGAACTCATCGAGGGAGAGGAGACCTACGTGGTCGGCAGCGTCTACCAGAACGGAAGCGACACCGCGACCGAGGAGATCGAACTGACCGCGACCAATCAGGAGACGAACGAGACGCACGTCGTCGGCAGCCAGGAGGTGACGCTCGCGCCGGGATACTACCACCTCGGCGCGCTCAACATCACCTTCGCACCGGACGAGCCGGGGACGTACGACCTCGAGTTAGGTGGTCGGAACGCCGGCTGGGTGGACGTCGAGCCGGCCGAATCGGACATCAACGTCATCGCCGCCTCGACCTCGGAGATCGAACTGGTCGAAGGCGAAGAGCTGTACGTCATCGGCAGCATCCACCAGGCCGGCAATATCGAGGGAACCGAGGAGATCGAACTCACCGCCACGAACGTAGACACCGGCGAGTCCACGGTAGTGGGCAGCCAGGAGGTGACGCTAGCGCCCGGCTTCTACCACCTCGGGGCGCTCAACGTCACGTACGCGCCCGATGAGGCCGGAACGTACGACCTCGAGCTCGGTGACCGGTCTGCGGGAACGATCGAGGTCGAGCCGGCCGAATCGGACATCAACGTAATTGCCGCCTCGACCTCGGAGGTCGAACTGGTCGAAGGCGAGGAACTGTACGTGATTGGCAGCATCTACCAGAACGGCACCATCGAGGGAACTGAGGAAATCGAACTCACTGCCACGAACACCGACACCGGTGAAACGACGGTGGTGGGAAGCCAGGAGGTGACGCTCTCGCCCGGCTTCTACCACCTCGGCGCGATCAACATCACACACGTACCCGATAAAGCGGGCACGTACGACCTCGAGCTCGGTGACCGGTCTGCGGGAACGATCGAAGTCGAGCCTGCCGAATCGGATATCCAGGTAATCGCTGCCTCGACCTCGGAGATCGAATTGGTCGAAGGCGAGGAACTGTACGTGATTGGCAGCATCTACCAGAACGGCACCATCGAGGGAACCGAGGAGATCGAGCTCACCGCGACGAACGTCGACACCGGCGAAACGGAGATCGTAGGGAGTCAGGAGGTGACGCTCAGGCCGGGCTTCTACCACCTCGGCGCGATCAACGTCACATACGTCCCCGAGGAAGCCGGCACGTACGAACTCGAGCTCGGCGACCGAAACGCCGGGACGATCGAGGTTGCCTCCGCCGAGTCGGACATTCAGGTTATCGCCGCCTCGACCTCGGAGCTCGAGGTCGCCGAAGGCCAGGAATTCTACGTTATCGGGAGCACCTACCAGGCTGGCACCATCGAGGGGCCAGAGGAGATCACGTTGACCGCCACCCCGACCGATGGCGGGAACCCCATCGAACTCGGGAGCCAGGACGTGACGCTCACACCGGGCTGGTACCATCTCGGGGCGCTCAACGTCAGCGCGACGCTCGATCAACCGGGCACCTACGACCTCGAGCTGGGTGACCGATCCGCCGGGCAACTGGTGGTCACCCAGGCGACCGTCGAACCGACCATCGTCGCCGTCGAGGGCCACTCCAGTGCGAGCGACTTCGTTACAGCCGACGGCGATGTCCTCGACACCGACGGCTCGTACGTGTACGCGAGCGACGACGCGACCGTCGAGGTAGCTGTCGATGCCGATCACCCGGTCGACGAGGTGACGGTGCTCGTCAGTTCGCTCGATACGACCTACAGCGTCTCGACGACGGCAAGTCGGCAGGGCGACACCTGGATCGCGTCGATTCCGTTCGAGAGCCTTCCCGACGACGGCCGGTACGCACTCTCGGCGTTCGCCGCCGACGAACGCGACAACGGAGGGATGGATCAGGCGGACGAAACGCTGGTTATCAACCGACAGTCGCCATCGATGTCGGTGAGCATCGAGGACGTCACCCACGAGGACGCGACGATCGTCATCGAGAGCACCGAACCGCTGGAGGGGCTACCGACCGTCGACGTAACCGTCGACGAACTCGAGTCGGAGGGCGCTTCCGTCGGAACCGACCCAACGGTCACTGGACTGCAGGCCGATCCGTCGGGCACCACCTTCACGGGCACCCTCGAGTTCGACGAGTCGGGTGAGTACACCGTCGAAGTGACCGGCGTCGACCGGGCCGGTAACGACGCCACCGACACCGCCTCGGTCGTCGTTCACACCGGATTCACGCTCGAGGACGGCACCATCGAATTCGCCAACAGCGGAACGACGATCGATTTCGATCTCGTCGACGACGCCGAAGAGGCGATGAAGGCGGAGGAACTGTTCATCGCGCTCTCTGAGAACGCCGTGGACGCCAACCTCGAGGACGGGTCACTCGGCGTCAATTTCCTGACGGCCGATCTCGACAGCTTCATCGATCACCAACTCGGATCGGGCGCCATCGAAGGGGCGACGATCACGATGCCGGTCGACGAGACGGCCCTCCCGGCTGGCACCACCGCCACCGACGTCGGCTTCCACTACTACGACGAGGATAGCGAGACGTGGGATCCCGTGGACTCGAGTCTCGAGTACGTCGACGACGATCCGTTCCTCACCGCCACCGTCGACGGCTTCTCGACGTACGGAGCCATGATCGTTGACGAGGAACCGCCGACACTGACGAGCGTGTCACCCGCGCCCAAGAGTGAGCTGCCGGCGGGTACCGACGAAACCACCGTTGCGTTCGCCTACGAAGACGACCTCTCTGGCGTGGACGTGAGTTCGATCACCATCGAACTCGACGGCGTCGACGTGACCGATGACGATCGAACGCGGATCACGTCCTCGGAGACTACCCTCGAGGTGGTGCTCGAGGACGGTGCGTCACACACGGTCGCCCTCACTGTGGCCGACGAGGGCGGGAACGAGGAAACGTACACGACGTCGTTCAAAGTCGCGACGCCTGACGAGCCCGACGACGGTTCGGGCGAGCCAGACGCCCCTGGTGACGGAGACTCCGACGGAGACTCCGATGGGGGCGACAGCGACGAGCAGCCGCTGGATGACGACGATCACGACGCGGAGACGGGTGACGATTCCATCCCCGGTTTCGGAGTCGTTCTCGTACTCGCCGCGCTTCTCGTCGTCGGCCTGCACCGACGTCGAACGGGGGTCGCCGGGTCTCGGTGACCTCGTCGGGGGATTCACCCGCCGACGATCGGAGACGTTCCTCGAGTGCTGATTTTTCGGCCGATACCAACTACTGGCGCTGAGACCCCTGGTGAATTTTCAGCGTGATCGCAGACCTGTTTTCCAGTCACTGTCTGGCGATCGGGTGGGTGACGGCGGGGTGAAACTACATGGACTGACTCGCCATTTCGCCGGTCGAATTCGTGTATCTTCGCCTCACACGTTGGTCGCCTCGAGGGAGCCGTCGACGACTGGTGGAGACGCAATTGGCTCGAAAACCATGTCGACTTCTGGCGGAGAAACCATTGGCGTCGAAAACCACGTCGACTCACCCTCGAGTGGACACCACCGAAAAAAGGTTCGCGACAGGGTGGCGCACTGACAATCGTCAGCGCTGCCGACGGCGATTTGTCTGGCTCGAGTGCCGGCGCCGTCGGCTTAGCAGTTGTGGTCGTTGTCGTCGTCACAGACCACGTCGGTGTTGGCGTCGGCTTCCCCGACCTTCTTCTCGTTGTGATGGAGCGTCACGCGGCCCTTGCCCTTCTTGTCGAGGTCGGCCCAGAAGCACCGCTTCTCTTTCCCATCTATTTCGAGGACGCCAGCCTGGTTCTTGTAGGCGTTGCGCCAGACGACTTTGACCTCTTTCTTGTAGTGGTTGGTGACGCAGTACTTCGCCTCGCCGTGGTCTTTCTTCTTCCCGTCGTCGCTACGGTAGCAGACCGCCTCGAGCTCGAGGGCTTTCTTTGGATCTTCGGGTGGGCACTCCTTATCGGGAAGATCCTTCGTTTGGATCCGTTCGCCCATGAACCAGAGGGAGACGGTACGATCGTCGAAGTCGTTGTTTCCGTTATCGTCGTTGTCGTCCAGATCGACCCAGAACTCCCGGGAGTCGTTCCCGCCGACGTAGAACGTTCCTTCGTAGTCCGGGCAATCGTCGTTTCCGTTGTCGTCGTGGTCGACCGTCCAGGACACCGGAACGGCCTGTCGGTTGTAGTTCCGGACGCGGAACTTCGCCTCGCCGTCGCGGTAACAGAGCGGTTTGAGCTTGATCTCGTCCGCCTTCGGCCGACACAGGTCGTCGGTGTTAGCGTCCTTCTCGTCGATCCGCTTCTTGTTGTAGTAGAGACTCGCGCGAGCCTTCCCCTTCCGATCGAGTTTCACCCAGAAGCATCGCTTTTTGCCCGGATGCACCTTCATAACCCCTGACTGGTTCGTGTACTCGCTCCGCCAGACTACTTTCACGGAGTGGTCGTAGTGGTTGTGGACGCAGAACTTGGCCTCACCGGGGAAGTCGTCACCCTTCTTGCGCTTCTTCTTGCCATCGTCGTACATCCCGTCGACGTCACCGATCGTGAAGACCGTCGCCGAGGTCTCCTCGTCGTTCAGCGTGAACCGCGCGGGGTACAGTCCAGGCAGTTCGGGATTCTGGACGTTGTCGAGGCAGACGTCGATGGTATCGCCTTCTTCGAGGTCGTAATCCCCACCGAAAGTGAGTGTGAGCGTCTGGCCATCGTTGCTGTCACTGACCTCGTCCAGGTCGTCGGTTACGTCGGTCTCGTTGAGTTCGGCCGAGACGTCGTCGTCCTCGACGTTCGAGACGTCGACGCCGGTTCCACAGAAGTCGGCGACGATTTCGTCCAGCGAGTTGCCACCGGCGTCGTCGCCCACGGTGAGGCTGAAGCAGTACGTTGCCGTCTCCCCTGGTTTGTCGGGATCGACGGTGAGGGCGGCATCGCCGCGGTAGGCGCGCTCGTCAATGTAACACTTCGCCTCGAGCTCGAGGGCTTCTTTCGGACTCTCGGGTTCGCACTTCTTCTGATCGTTGGCGTGTTTGACGTCGATCTGTTCGCCCTCGTAAAAGAGGCGCACCGTGGCCTGGCCATCCTCGGCGTCGACCCAGAAGTACTTCGACTCTTTTCCGGGAACGGTGAGCGAGCCCGTTTGTTCGGTATTGTAGACGTCCCAGGTCACCTCGACCGATCGTTTGTTCTCGTTGTCGACGCGGAACCGCGATCGTTCCGGCTCGTAACAGATCGGAACGAGTCTGATGTTGTCGCGCTTGTGTTCGCTCGCTGTCGCCGTCCCAGCGGCGAATCCGGTGCCACCGAGCAGTGCACCGGAGGCAGCGATTCGTTTGAGGCTGTCTCGTCTCGTGATGGATCGTTCGTCTGTCATCGTATTCTCCTGGGTCTGCCCCAGAGTAGATACACGTCCGAGACACGGACAGTTTGTAATCGATGAACTACTCGATTTCACGAGCCTCCTTCTCGCTGAATCGTCTCGAGCGCTGAACTACCATCAGCAGTGATCAGTCGTAAGCCAGGCATACCTCGAGTAAACTACCGGCAAACCGTCTCCGCCGGTCTCTATTCGACTTATTTGGCCTCGAGTGAGCCCCGGTGGACGTTCTGTCCGTGAAGTCGAGTCGCCTATACCTGGTATCGACGGTCTACCGGACGGCTGATCGACACCCGCCAGGAGAAGACACGACCTACTCGTGTTTTCCAGTGGGTGCCACGAAACTCACATAGGTACAAAGCGGAGCCTGCGCTGAACCGCCTCAGAGTCCGGTCGGAGCCTCGAGCAGCGTCGTCTCGAGCCCCCACTCCTGGGCCAGTTCCGCCAGCGCCGTCACGCCGAAAGTCTCGGTCGCGTAGTGGCCGGCCAGCACGACGTGCACCCCGGCTTCCTTCGCGTCGTGGTACACCTGCTGTTTGCCTTCGCCCGTCACGAGCGCGTCGGCATCGACCGCGAGGGCTTCGTCGAGCCAGTCGACGCCGCTGCCGGTGACGATCGCGACGTTCTCGATCTCGTCAGGGCCGAACTCGAGCACCTGCACCGGCTGGCCGCCGGTCGCGAGCTCGGACTCGAGGGTCGCCTGGAGTTCGGTGGGCGAGTACGGGTTCTGTGTCTCTCCTCGCTGCCCGATGTACTCGGGGCCGTATTCGCCGAACGGCTCGCGCTCCTCGAGCCCGAGGACGTCTGCTACCCCGGCTGCGTTCCCCAGTTCCTGGTGGCCATCGAGGGGGAGGTGGGAGACGTACAGGGCCATCTCGTGCTCGAGCACGGCCTCGAGTCGGTCGTAAGTGCGGCCGGTCACGCGTTCGATGCCGCCCCACGAGAGGCCGTGGTGGGTGACGAGCAGATCCGCCCCGGCTTCGCCCGCAGCCTCGATGGTCTCGAGGGCGGCGTCGACGGCGAACGCGACGTGCTCGACGGATTTCGATCTCGATCTCGAATCAGGGCCGACCTGAAGGCCGTTGGCGCTAGCGTCGATGTCGGCGTAGTCGTCCGTCCGCAATTCGTCGTCCAGTCTGTCGACGATCGTGGCGAGATCCATGGCCACCGATTCGCGGGGGAGGGCTTTGAGTTGGACGGTTCTCGTCAGTGACGCGTCAGGGACTCGAGAGTATGTCGCCCTCTCTGTCCACCCATTACAACAAGAGGGACGATATAATAATTATTGAACATTATTGGTTATAGTATATAAACCATAGTTTATGACTACAGATAATATAGTCTTTTGCTGGATACGTGAACGAGCCAGAAATAGCGTACCGAACGCAGAGGATGGATTCACACCGTCGACGTGGGTAATTTGGGAAATGGTTACAAGTAATTAGATTGTGTGGGTTGGTATGGTAATCGTGGCAGCAATCGACAGATCTGATCGAGCTACCGATGTCGTCAACGAAGCCGAAGCGCTAGCAACTGCTTTCGATGACACGGTTCATGTCGTACATGTTCTGACGAGATCTGAATTTGTCGACCTCGGGCGAACGAAGGCTGAAGCAGGCGATTCGATCAATATGGATGAGGTGCGTAAGGTTGCTGCCGATATCGCAGCTAGCCATACACCTGACGTGGCGGTTCCGACCGAGAGTGTTGGATTAGTAGGTGATCCGGCTTCGCAAGTCAGTACGTACGCCAGCGACAATGAAGCTCGATACATCGTCGTTGCTGGGCGAAAACGATCCCCCGCAGGAAAGGCGATTTTCGGGAGCGTTGCCCAGTCCATTATACTGAGCGCTGAGTGTCCTGTTCTCTCTACGGTTTCGACCGGTGCGTAGGTACACGGTTCGCGACGCAAACTCGAGTCTCCGCCCTCCTACTCGCGATACTGATTCAGTCGCGCTTTGAGCCGCTTTGCAGCCTCCCCAGCCACTGTAGCGAACTCCTCGCCGGCGTTCTCGCCCGCGAAGATGATGCCGCGCGAGGAGTTCACGAGACCGACGCCGTTCGCCAGGCCGTACTCGACGGCGGCCTCCGCATCGCCACCCTGCGCACCGACGCCGGGGACGAGGAACGGGAGGTCGGGCACCTGCTCGCGCAGTTCCTCGAGTTCCTCGGGTTTCGTCGCGCCGACGACGAGGCCGACGTTGTCGTTCTCGTTCCAGAGGTCGGCCAGCGCGGCAACGCGCTCGTAGAGTGGTTCGCCAGTCTCGAGTTCGAGATCCTGTAAGTCTGCCCCACCGGGGTTGGAGGTACGACAGAGGACGAACACGCCGGCTTCCTCGTTTGCGAGGAACGGCTGGAGCGAGTCCCGACCCATGTATGGGTTGACCGTGATCGCATCCACGCGCTCGAGGATCTGGGCGTACTGGCGGGTCGTGTTCCCGATGTCGGCCCGCTTGGCGTCGAGCAACACGGGGACGCCCTTGCCATGGGCGTAGGCGACCGTCTCCTCGAGGGCGGCCCAGCCGTCGGGATCCTCGTAGAAGGCGGCGTTGGGTTTGTACACCGCAGCGTGTTCGTGGGTGGCGTCGATGATCCGGCGGTTGAACGCCCATCGGGGCAGGTCGTACTCCTGGAGATGCTCGGGAATGCGTTTCGGGTCGGGATCGAGGCCGACGCTGACGACGCTGTCGACGGTCACGATGCGATCGTGCAACCGGTCGAAGAAGTTCATGCGCTCGAGTCGGCGGGCGACCGGTGAAAACGTTGCTATTTGTCTGATTCGATAGCGTGGCCGTCCCCTGGCTCGACAGGGCCACCGTCGAGACGGCCGTTCACTTGGGAAACAACTCCTCGGTACGTTCGATGCCGTCGATGGCGGCGACGTCCGCGTCCTCGAGCTCGAGATCGAGTGCGGACAGGTTCGCCTCGAGGTGCTCGCGGCTGCTGGCTTTCGGAATCACCCGCACGCCGTCGTGAGCGAGCACCCAGGCCAGCGAAATCGCCTCTGGAGTCGTGTCGTGGCGGTCGGCGACCGCACGGACTGGCTCGAGGTCGCGAACCCGACCACCGGCAAGCGGGGAGTACGCGACGACGGGATAGCCGTGCCGGTGGGCGTGAGCGAGCAGTTCCGGGGACTGGAACAGGGGGTGGAACTCGAACTGGTGGGCCGCGATCGGTGCCTCGAGGATCGATCGCGCAGTCTCGAGCTCCGCGCTCGAAAAGTTGCTCAGGCCGACGTGCTCGATGAGCCCGTCCGCCCGCAGGGCGTCGAACGCCGGCAGCGTCCGCTCGGGATCGTAGCTCTCGATCGGTCGGTGGACGTACAGCAGGTCGATCGTCTCGAGGCCGAGGCGCTCGAGGCTCTCCTCGGTGGTGCGGCGGACGGCCTCGGGTTCGAGGCTGTCGGCCCAGACCTTCGTCGCGACCGTTAGCTCAGATCGGGGGACGTCGCTCCGGGCGATCCCCTCGCCGACGACGGCCTCGTTTCCGTAAATCTGCGCCGTATCGAGGTGACGGTAGCCGATCTCGAGCGCCGTTTCGATAACGTCGGGGTCGTCGACCCCCATCGTTCCGAGGCCGACCGGTGGCAGGTGCATACACCGATGTGGACTGCCGGTGAGAAGTATCCCCCGCTCGAGCGCTCGTCCTGCGGCTGGGTCACCGCCACACGCTCAGGCACGGATCACTGTCTTCTTAACCGTCTACTTCGACTGACGACCCATGAGCATTCCCTCGTTCGTCATCGCCATCGCCGGGGGAACCGGCGCCGGAAAAACGACCGTCACTCGAGAAGTCGCAGATACGGTCGGCGAAGGCGTCACCCGGATCCCGCTCGACAATTACTACGAGGATCTCTCTCATCTCGAGTACGAGGAACGCACGGAGGTCAACTACGACCACCCCGACGCGTTCGAGTGGGAACTGATCAGAGAACACCTGGACGTGCTCTCGATGGGGCAACCGATCGAGATGCCCCAGTACGACTTCGAAATCCACAATCGGAAGGACGAGACCGTCCGCGTCGAGCCGACGGACGTCATCGTCGTCGAGGGCATCCTCGCACTCTACGACGAGATGCTCCTCGAGATGCTCGACCTGCGGGTGTACGTGATGACCGACGCCGACGTGCGGATTCTTCGACGCATCCAGCGCGACGTCATCGACCGCGGGCGCGACCTCGAGGGCGTCATCGACCAGTACCTCGAGACGGTCAAACCGATGCACGAGCGCTTCGTCGCGCCGACGAAAAAACACGCCGACATCATCATCCCCGAGGGGGTCAACCGGATGGCGATCGACCTCCTGACCGAGAAAATCGAGGCGGAACTGGTGGCCGACCCGGTCGAGGACGATAGCGAGCGGCGGCAGTCGCTCGAATCACTCGAAGACTGAGGCAGGAATTCGTGGATGTGGGTGGTCGCTACCCAGGTAGCGGCGCTGGTTCAGTCGTCCGCGGCTTCTGGGTCGCTCGAGCCAACTGGTTCGACCTCCGCGGCCGCGGCTTTGTACTCTGGAATCTTCGCCAGCGGATCGAGCACGTCGTTCGTGAGCGTGTTCGCCCGCGCGTCCGAGAAGTGCGGCGTCGTCCAGACGACGCCCTCCTTGATGTCCTCGGTGACGTGGGCCTCGAGGACGATTTCGCCCCGCCGTGAGCGCAGCGTCACGTAGTCGCCGTCCTCGATCCCGCGGTCGGCGGCGTCGGCCGGGTGGATGTCGACGAAGTTCTCGGGCGTCTTTCGTCGGAGGGTTGGCGACCGGGTGCTCATCGTCCCCGTATTGTAGTGTTCCTCGAGTCGCGCCGTCGTCAGCACGAGGGGGTACTCCTCGTCCTCGACTTCGGCAGGTGGCTGGTGGCGGACGCCCCGGATTACCCCCAGGCCGTCCTCGGTGTCGAACGACTCGGCGTAGAGGTACTGGTCGCCCTCGTCACCCTCCTCGTAGCAGGGCCACTGGATGCCTTCGAGGCCGATGCTGTCGTAGGTCATCCCGTGGTAGATCGGACACACCTGGCGCAGTTCCTCGAAGACGGCCTCGGGGCCGTCGAAGTCGAACCCCTCGCCGAACAGCCGGGTTCCAAGCTCACAGAGGATGTCGAGGTCGTGGCGGGTGTTCCCGGGAACCATCGTCGCCGGACGCATCAACTGCACCCGCCGGTCGGTGTTCGTGACGGTGCCCCCGCGTTCGGCCCAGGTGGTCGCTGGGAGGACGACATCGGCGAACTCGGCGGTTTCGGTCATGAAGATGTCCTGAACGGCGAGGAACTCGAGGTCGGCCATCCGCTTTTCGACCTCGAGGGAGTCGGGTTCGCTCATGACCGGGTTCTCGCCCATGACGAACAGGCCGTGGATCGAGTCGCCGATGGCGCTCGACACCTCGACGTTCGTCAGCCCCGGTTCGGGCGGCACCTCGAAGCCCCATACCGCCTCGACCGCCTCACGCGCCTCGTCGTCGTCGACTTCCAGGTAGCCGGGGAGGACGTTCGGCATCGCACCGACGTCACAGGTTCCCTGGACGTTGTTCTGGCCGCGGAGCGGGTTGACACCGGTTCCCGGTCGTCCGAGGTTGCCCGTGACGAGCGCGAGGTTGACCTCGTTCTGGACGTTGTCGACGCCGCAGGCGTGCTGGCTCATTCCCATGCCAGTGAAGATGGCGGCGTTGTCGGCCTCGGCGTAGATGCGGGCTACCTCCTGGATGTCCTCGAGCGGAACGCCACAGATGTCCGCCGCGTTCTCCATATCGAAATCGGCCAGGGTGGCCTCGAGGTGGTCGAACCCCGTCGTTCGTTCCTCGATGAAGTCCTCGTCGTACAGCCCCTCGTCGATGATGGTCTTGAGGACGATATTGAGCAGCGGGATGTCGGTGCCGGGCTTGAGCTGGAGGTGGATGTCGGCATCCCGGCTGGTCTTGTTCGCGTGGGGGTCGACCTGGATGAGCGTCGCCCCCTCCCGCGTGGCCTGCCGGAAGTAGTTGCTGTGGGCGATGACGTGTTGTTCCGCGGGGTTCGCCCCCTGTACCCAGTAGACCTCACCGTGTTCCTCGAGGTCGGCCATGCTGTTGGTCATCGCCCCCGCGCCCAGGCTCTGACGGAGCGTGTACACCGTGGAGGCGTGACACATCCGCGTGCAGTTGTCGACGTTGTTCGTCCCGTAGCGGCGGGCGAGTTTCTGGAGCAGGTAGTTCTCCTCGTTCATCACCTTCGAGGAGGCGAAAAAGCCCGTCGCGTCCGGGCCGTACTCGTCGTCCAACCGCTCGAGTTCGTCGACGATGTACTCGAGCGCTTCGTCCCAGGTCGCTTCCCGGAACGAATCGCCCTCCCGGATGAGCGGTTCGGTCAATCGATCCTCGTGGTCGACGACCTGGGTCGACGCCCCGCCTTTGATGCACAGTGCCCCCTCGTTCACCGGTGCGTCGAACCACGGCTGGAGGCGAACCGAGCCGGGTTCGTCCTCCTCGAGCAGTTTGAGTCCACAGCCGACCCCGCAGTACGGACAGATCGTGTGGACGCCCTCGTCGTCTGAGCTCATGAGTGTATGTGCTACCAATACGCATTTAGTTGTTAGCGTGGACTCGCTGCTGATGGCGGGTAATGTGTGGCTCGAGAATCGTCAAAACGAACGAAAAACCGTCAGTAGCCGCGTTCGATCAGGTAATCGGCCACCTGCAACAACAGGTCGTGTGCCTCGTTGTCGGGCAACATCTCGAGGCGCGCCTTCCCACGGGCGACGAGGTCGCGTGCCTTCTCGTTGGCGTACTCGATGGATCCGGCGTCCTCGAGGATGGCGACGGCGTCGTCGATTTCGGCTTCCGTCACGGCGTCGACGTCCGTCGTGTCCACGAGTGACTCGATATCGACGCCCTGTTCGCGGGCGTGGACGGTTATCAACGTCTGTTTGTTCTCGACGAGGTCGCTGCCGCGCTGTTTGCCGAGTTTCTCGCTTGGGACGGTCAGATCGAGCACGTCGTCCTGAATCTGGAAGGCTCGACCGACGTCGAGTCCGTAGCCATAGAGGGCGTCGACGGTCTCCTGGCCGGCACCGAGCAACACCGCTGGCAGGGAGGCTGCCGCCGCATACAGGACGGCCGTCTTCTGCTCGACCATCTCGAGGTACTCATCGGTCGTGACGTCGTCGCGGGCCTCGAAACTGACGTCGAGCGATTGGCCCTCACAGATCTTCGTACACGTCTTCGCGAGAATGTCCAGGGCCTGTACGGTACGGTCGGCATCCGCGCCCGTCTGGAGCATGATCTCGAACGCCTTCGAGTAGAGCGTATCTCCGGCGAGAATGGCCGTCTCGAGGTCGTAGGCTCTGTGAACCGCAGGAACACCGCGGCGGAGGTCGTCGTCGTCCATGATGTCGTCGTGGATCAGCGTGAACGACTGGATGACCTCGACGCTGACGGCGGCGGCCATGATGTCGACCGTCGAGTCGGTTAGCGTGGGGAACTCCCGGTACGGCGTCGAGAGCGTCTCGACGTCCGCGAGGGCTTCCGCTGCTGCCAGCAACACCGTTGGGCGAAGTCGTTTGCCGCCCGCATCGAGCAGGTAGCGCGACGCCTCGTAGAGCCGTTCGGGACGCTGGATCGGTAGTTCCTCGGGGATGGCCTCGTTGACCAGTTCGCGTCGCTCGCCGACGGCCTCGAGCACCGCTTTTTCACGTGCCTCGGGGGATGTCATGTTAGTCGACGAGCTGGATGATGTTCCCGTTGCGGGAGACGTGGACATCGCGCCCCATCTGGTAGCCTTCGCTTTCACACAGGCCGACGTAGCCCGAGAGCCCCTTCAGGTTCTGGTGGGCCGGAATGATGTGCTGTGGCTGGAGTGCGTCGAGCATCGTGTAGTGGCCTTCCTGGTTCAGGTGCCCGGAGACGTGGATGTCGTCGTAGACGCGAGCGCCCTGCATGCCGAGCAGTTTCTCGGCCTGGTAGCGCTGTCCCTCGTTGGTCGGCTCCGGGATCACGCGGGCGGAGAAGACGACCTTGTCGCCGTCGTCCAGTTCGTACGGCGTCTCACCGCGGGCCATCCGGGTGAGCATCGCGCGTGGCTCGCCCTGGTGGCCCGTCACGACGGGCAGGAAGTTCTCCTTGCCCTCGTTCATGATGCGTTTGAACGTTCGGTCGACGGACTTGCGGTGGCCGAACATACCGAGATCCGAGGGGAAGTCGACGAAGTCGAGTCGCTCGGCGGTGCCCGAATATTTCTCCATCGAACGCCCGAGCAGGACGGGCTGACGACCGATGTCGTCGGCGAACTCGACGAGGGACTTCACGCGGGCGATGTGACTCGAGAACGTCGTGGCGACAATGCCGCCGTCGTAGTCCTGCATGCTATAGAGGACGTCACGGAGGTGCTCGCGAGCGACGTTCTCGGAAGGGGTTCGCCCCTTCTTGTTCGCGTTCGTACAATCTTCGATGTAACACAGCACACCGTTGTCCTCCCGGCCGATTTCGCGGAAACGCTTCATGTCGATCGGATCGCCGAGCACCGGCGTGTGATCCATGCGCTTGTCCAGCCCGTAGACGATTGCGCCTTCAGGGGTGTGCAGGACGGGGTTGATCGCGTCGATGATCGAGTGAGTAACGTTGACGAACTCGAGTTCGACGCCGTGGTCGCCGATGGTCATCGACTCGCCGGGATCCATCTTGACCAGGTCGTTCTCGACGCCGAACTTCTGTTCGCCCTCGATCTGCTGTTTGACCAGTTCGATCGTGAATGGGGTCGCGACGACGGGCGCGTTGTATCGGTGTGCGAGTTTGGAGATCGCGCCGATGTGGTCGAGGTGGCCGTGCGTCGGGACGATCGCTTGCACGTCCCCCTCGAGGTCGCTCATGACGCGGTCGTCCGGGATCGCGCCCATGTCGATCAGGTCGAGACTGTGCATTCGTTCGGTTTCGACGTTGTCGTGGATCAGCACCTGCGAGAGGTTCAGACCCATGTCGAAGATGACGACGTCGTTTCCTGCGCGAACGGCAGTCATCTGCCGTCCAACTTCCTCGTAACCGCCAATGGTTGCAATTTCGATTTCCATGGTTGTATACACTGAGCGCGGTTGTCGCGCTCATCGAAACGGTCCGCGGACTCCCAGGTACGGCAGACCGGCACGGTGTCGCGTCGGCCACAGTCCCGCTATGCGATCGGGAACGGTTCCGGGCGAGGTCACGGCACCGCCGTGACCGCACCACACGATCGCACTTGCCCGCGGGTTTCGCTACTCCCGACTACACACCCAGGGAGTATAAAGTCCGTGGGTTCGCTGAGCCACCTGATTCGTCCGTTCCACCTCCGGTTGAGGAACCGCCAGACGCTCGAACTCGAGCCAAACTCCCGGGCATGCTCGAACTCGGGCGTGCTCCCAGAATCGCTACTGACGCACACACTTCGTCGGGTGCACCTCACCGTGATCACCGTTACAGCCACCCCTGCGTGTATAAATAATCAACCTGTACAACGTTTTACCCGTTTCACGAAATATTATTTCACACAATCATTCATGATAACAGTAATATCCCTGTTTGATGAAGGACGTTGCATGTCACCACGACACACCCCGTCGGTGTCCGGACGTGATCGATCGGTCTCGAGACGAACCGTCCTGCGAGGGGTCGGTGCTTCAGCCGTCGGCCTTGGTGGACTCGTACTCGCATCTTCGCCCGCACAGGCCGGAAAGAAGGATTCCTGTGATGATCCGCCGATGTGGTATCCGCGGGTCACGACGCGCGGTCACTTCGATACGACCTGGTGGGGGAGCGTCTACATCACGGACGGCAACGACGCGACTAACTACGACCTCGCCGGCGATCCGATTCCAGGACTGGACGGATCGACACCGGACGAACTCCTGATTCACGCCCACGGCTGGAACAACGACCTCGAGGGTGGGGTCTGCTCGGTGAGCGAAGCCGGATTTACCTTCGACCTCGAGGGTTACGAGCACCCCGTGATCGGCTACACCTGGGACGCCGACTACGGCTGGTACAACGCGACCAGCATTGCCGAACAGAACGGGGCGAAACTCGCCCACTTCCTGATCGCGTATCGCGCACAGAACCCGGGCGTGACGCTACGGTTGTGCTGTCACTCGCTCGGCGCGCGCGTCGTCCTCAGTGCCATCGACACGCTCGCACAGTGGGGCCACCACGACGTCGTCGAAAGTGCAACGCTGCTCGGCGGCGCGGCGGACAACGATAGCCCCTCCCTCGAGGGAACCTACGGGTCGGCGATCGAATCCACAGTCGGTCGTCTGGACAACTTCTGGATGAACGACGACGCCGTGCTCGACTGGGCGTACACCACGGCGGAGTGGGGAACCGCGATCGGGGCGAGTACGATCGACGGCACGCCGCCGGCGAACTACGCGGATCACAACGTCGACTACGTTCCGGATCACTTCAGCCACTACAAGCCCGACGGCTGCCTCCACGAGGTCATCACGACGTTCTGAACCGATTCTCGACGGATTTCGGTCGATCGGGTAACGTTCCTAGTGCTGTGCTCGATCGACGATACCGAGCGACAGACACGCACAGCTGGCGGCCAGTACTGACAGACATCGAATAAAATCGGTCATACGATCTCTTTTCCCACTGAATATTGCCACCAACGATGCTTTCCGTCAGTCAATGAGACGAGGTTCTCCGAAATACAAACATTTCTAAACACTCGTACAAAAGAAACCAGTGAGACATGTCGAAGGATCTCGAGCGAGACCTGGGTCTGTTCGCGGTCATCGCGATCAGTATGGGGGCGATGATCGGCAGCGGCATCTTCATCCTCCCCGGCCTGGCGATGGCCATCGCCGGGCCAGCGGTGATTGTCGCGTTCGTCGTCGCTGCGATTCTGGTCGTGCCTGCGGCACTCAGCATCGCCGAACTCGGCACGGCCATGCCCGAAGCCGGTGGCGATTACGTGTTCATCGAACGCGGAATGGGGCCGGCGGCCGGCACGATCGCCGGGTTGGGTACCTGGCTCATGTTGATGCTCAAAGGCTCGCTCGCGCTCTACGGCGGCATGTTCTACATACACTTCGTCTACGCGCTCCCGACCTGGGAGCTGGTGATCCCGGGGCTCGAGTTCGCCCTCACGGTTCCTGGGGTCAGGGCTCTCGGTGTCACGCTGGCGCTCGTCCTTATCGGCGTCAATCTTCTCGGGGTCAAACAGACCGGCGGCCTCCAGTTGATCATGGTGATCGTCATGCTCGTGATCCTCACCGGGTTCGTCGCCGCCACCATCGTCCAGGTCGAGGCAACAAACTACGCCGACTTCTTCGGCGAGGGGATTGGCGGTATTCTGAACGCAACTGCACTGGTGCTGGTCTCCTACGCCGGTGTGACGAAGGTTGCAGCCGTGGCTGAGGAGATCGAGAACCCCGGGCGAAACCTTCCGCTTGGGTTGCTCATCTCGCTGATCGCGACCAGCTTTCTGTACGCGTTGCTCGTGTTCGTCCTCGTCGGCATCATCGAGGGTGACGAACTGGCCGGCTCAGAGGAGCCGATGGCGCTCGCGACCGAGTTACTGTTCGGGGACGTGACGGTGTCGGTGGCCGGGATGGAACTCGCCGTTGGATTCGCTGCCGTCGCTGCGATCGTCATCGCCGCGTTGCTCGCACTCGTCAGCACGGCCAACGCCGGCATTTTGACTGCCTCGAGATACCCGCTTGCGCTGAGCCGTGACAAACTCTTCGTCCCAACGTTCGAGTACATTCACCCCCGGTTCAAGACGCCGTTCGTCGCCATCCTCACGACCGGGGCGGTGATCGTCCTCATCGTAGCCACTATGCCGGTCGACGACATCGCGAAGATGGCCGGCGCGTTCCAGATTCTCGTCTACATTCTGGTCTGTGGCGCACTGATCGCTTTCCGCGAACGCGACCTCGAGTGGTACCAGCCGGATTTCCACGCCCCGGCCTACCCGTGGGTGCAGCTCTTCGGCATCGTGTCGGGCGTGTTCATTATCGCACAGATGGACTGGCTCCCAATCGTCGGGACGATCCTCATCACGGTGTTTGGATTCATCTGGTACCACTACTACGCCCGCGACCGGGTCGAACGAGAGGGTGTCGCCGTCGGCCTCGCGAGACGTGAGGCCGGCAAACAGTTCGTTCGCGACACCGAGGCCGAACTCGCGCGCGAGGATCGGTACGAGGTACTCATCCCGCTGCGTCGAGACGTCACGCGAGAGCAGGAAAACGCTCTCTTACAACTCGCTGCGCCGATCGTCCGGAGCCAGGGCGGGCGGATTCGCGTGATTCGATTCGACGAAGTGCCAGATCAGGTACCCCTCGACACGGCGGCAAGCGAACTCACGGAACAAGATGTCGCCTTCGAAGAACGCACCGACGCACTGGTGAGCGAACTGGACGTCCCGGTCGAAGTCGGCGAAATTGTCAGCCACGATACCCGCCACGCCGTCGTCAACTTCGCCGACCGAACCGGTGCGGATCTGATCCTCGCCCGCCAGGAGGCGACGAGCCGCCTCGGCACGCTGTTCGGTCGGGATACGGACTGGATCCTCGAGCACGCCCCGTGTGACGTCGTCTTCGTCCAGCACGAACGGCACGCGCCGGTCGACGAGATCGCGATCGTGACCGACCGGAGCCCGTTCAACGACCCGCTGAAGGTCGAACTCGCGAACACGCTCGCAACCCAACTCGATGCCCGATTGCGATTCCTCTTCGCCGTTTCCGAGAGCGCGTCCGACGAACTCGTCGAAACCGTCGAGGATTACCACGCGGAACTGGATGCGCTCTGTACGGTGCCCGTCGAGAGTTCCATCGTCCGGGCGAACGACGCCGTCGGCGGCTTATCGGCCGAACTCGAGGGTTCCGACCTCGTCATGCTAAGTACGGTTACCCACCGTCGGCTCCCGGATCTGCTCATCGAGCAACGATCGGATCGACTCGCGGCCGCGATCGACCAGCCGGTGTTGCTCGTCCACTCGAAGAAAACCAGGCGAGGATCGTTCCTCAGGCCGATCCTCGAGCGCGTGTTGTTCGACTGAGGATCGCATCTTCGATCGCCGATACGCCGAGAACCGTCCGCAGAAACACATGTCCGAATCCTTAGTTATATTTCTAAACATACGATTTTTGATTAGATTTCTCGACAGAAGCGAAGGTGAGGGAAATACACGACTCAACCTGTTTAAAACCTGTTTGAAGCACCTTTGGCTGAAAGAAGGAACCCAAGTATCGATACATGCCTATTTCAAAATAATGCCCATAAACCCTTTACAGGCTCCTTCACAGGATGTATTTACGATTTCACCCGAAGACAATCTCAATATGAAATAATATATTCTACAGGATACAAAGAAATCCGATATATTTCTACTCTGGGTGGCGCTGGAGATCCGCCCGAGGGTACTCCTCGGCCCACTCAGATCCGACGGTTCTCGCGAGTTCGTGAACACGAGCGAGCTCCGTCACGGCGCTCTCGTGTTCGTCGACGCGGAGGTCGTGACACAGGTGTGGTTCTTCGGGATCGAACACGCATAGGGCGGCACTCTGTGGGTGGTCACCGCGTTTGTCGCCACCGGCGTTCGCACCCGCCTCGAGCGCCACGAGTAAGCGTTCTTCGAGCGGACGTCCGACGGTCGTCTCGAACCGATCGGCCATCGCGCCGAGGACGTCCTCGCCGACGAGCATGTTGCCGGCGACCGTGTACTCCCTGCCAACTCGCTCGCCGGCCGTCGAAACGCACTCAGCACCCGTAACGGCGACCGTGGTTCCGTCGGCGCCCACACCGTGGATTTGTCGCACTGCGGCATGTGGGTCGTCCGCGAGCAGTTCTTCGACGGTCGCGTCGATGGCGTCGCCGGCCTCAAGCGCGCGAATCGTCCGGACGCCGAGTGGCGTACTCGTCATCGCCTGAGTGCAGACCGCGCCCGCTCGGCAAACGAACGGTGCCGTCGATCCCACCGCGATGGCTTTCGTCGCAACGGCGACCCCGTGACGGCCGTCGACTGTCGCGCAGATTGAGAACGTCACGGCTGTTCGCTCTCCGCGCTTTGGGTCGGTTGACCCGACTTTGCCTGCATCTGGCTCACCGGCTGACTCATCTCCTCGAGCGAGAGGTGACAGGCAATCCGGTGATTGCTCTCGTCGACTCTCTCGGGGAGCGGTTCGTCCGTCTCGCACACGTCGCCGATCTTTTTCGGACAGCGGGTGTGGAACGGACAGCCGTTCGGCGGGTCGAGCGGGCTCGGCACCGTACCCTCAAGGAGGATCCGATCGCTGGTCTGATTGGGGTTCGCGTGGGGAACCGCCGACAGCAAGCTTTCGGTGTAGGGGTGATACGGCGGGTCGAAAACCTCGTCGACGGCGCCGAACTCGGCGATTTTACCGAGATACATCACGGCAACCCGATCACAGAGGTGCCTGACGACGCTGATATTGTGGGAGATGAACAGGAACGAGAGCCCGAACTCGTCCTGGATGTCGTCGAGCAGGTTCAAAATCTGGGCCTGTACGCTCACGTCCAGCGCCGAGACGGGTTCGTCACAGACGATCAGTTCCGGCTCGACCGCCAGCGCGTTCGCGATGGCGACCCGCTGTTGTTGCCCGCCGGAGAACTGGTGGGGATACTTGTCGAGGTCGCTCGCCTGGAGGCCAACTCGCTCGAGCAGTTCTTTGATCCGTTCTCGCTTTTCCTCGCCCGTCGCGATGTCGTGTTTCTCCATCCCGCGCCCGATTATCTGGCCCACGGTCTTGCGCGGGTTGAGCGAACTCTTCGGATCCTGGAAGATGATCTGCATCTCGCGGCGGAGGCTTCGAATTTCCCGTTTACCGAGTTCGTGTAACGGGTGCCCGTCGAAGTACACTTCGCCGCCGGTCGGCTCGAGCAGCTGCATCACCGTGCGGGCAACCGTCGACTTTCCACAGCCGCTCTCGCCGACGAGACCGACCGTCTCACCGCGGTTGATCGTAAAGCTCACGCCGTCGACGGCCTTGACGTACCGTCGTTCGAGGGTGAGTCCGCCGCCGTCGGTGCGAGCAAGCGAGAGGTTCCCGAAGAGCCCATCGCCTGCTGGGAAGTGCTTCTCGAGGTCTCGCACTTCGAGGAGGGGCTCGGTGTGTTCCTCCCGCCGACGTCGTTCGACCTCACCTCCGACGGCCGGCTCCGAGAGGTCGAGTTCGTCCGTCCGGATGCACGCTGCGTGAGCGCCCGCTGGCCCGCCGCCGACCGGCCCGAGCGCCGGATCACCGCCGGATCGACAGTCCTCGATGGCGTGTGGACAGCGATCGGCGAAGTTACAGCCGTCGGGAAGCGCCTTGAGGTCGGGCATCGAGCCGCCGAGCGCGTACAGTCGGTTGCGATCGGACTCGACCTCCGGAATCGCGTCGATGAGGGTGCGGGTGTAGGGGTGCCTCGGTTGGTCGAAGATATCGTCGACCCGTCCCGTCTCGACGAGATTGCCGGCGTACATGACCCCGACGCGGTCGCAGGTCTGTGCGACCACGCCGAGGTTGTGGGTAATCATCAGGATCGACACGCCGCGTTCCTCACGAAGGTCGTTCAACAGCTCCAGGATCTTCGCCTGGGTCGTCACGTCGAGCGCCGTCGTCGGCTCGTCGGCGATGATGAGATCCGGTTCGCAGGCGAGTCCGATGGCGATCAACACTCGCTGGCGCATTCCGCCGGAGAACTCGTGTGGATACTCGTCGATCCGCGAGGCTGGATCCGGAATCTCGACGTCTTTCATCGCCTCGATGGCGATCTCTCGTGCCGCTTCCTCGTCGACGTCCTGGTGGAGCCGGATCGTCTCGATGATCTGCTGGCCCACCGTGAGGACGGGGTTGAGCGAGGTCATCGGATCCTGCGGGATCAGCGTGATCTTGTTGCCGCGGACGTTGCGCATCTCCGTTTCGGAGAGCGAGAGGAGATCCTCCCCGTCGAACGTGATCGAGCCCGAGACGATCTCGCCCGGATAGCGGATGAGCCGCATGATCGATTTGGCGGTTACGCTCTTTCCCGCGCCGGACTCGCCGACGATGCCCATCACTTCCCCGCGCTCGAGGGTAAACGAGACGTCGTTGACGGCGGTAACGGTTCCATCTTCGGTGCGAAACTGCGTTCGCAGGTCGTCGACTGCGAGTAGTGAGTCGGTAGCTGTCATTCGATGATCTCCCCCTTCGGATCGAGGACGTCACGGAGGCCGTCGCCCAGCAGGTTGAAGCCGATCACCGCGATGGCGATAGCCAGCGCCGGGAAGAAGACGAGCCACGGCGCGTCGCCCATGAACGCCCAGCCCTGATTGATCATCAGGCCCCACGACGGGGTCGGCGGCTGGACGCCCAGCCCGAGGAACGAGAGACTCGCCTCGAGCAACATCGTGAACGCGATGTTGATCGAACCCTGGACGAGCAGCGGACCGACGCAGTTGGGCAACACTTCCCGGAAGATGATGTAGGTGTCACTCTCCCCGCGAGCGACGGCTGCTTCGACGAACGATTCGTTGCGCACCGACAGCGCGGCGCTGCGGGCAACCCTCGCGATAAACGGTGTGTACACGAGCGCCAGCGCCAGGATCACGTTGTTCAGGCTCGGCTCGAGGACGGCGACGATCGTCAGGGCGAGCAGGATTGGCGGGAACGACATCATCGCGTCCATCCCGCGCATCAACCCCTCGTCGATCAGCCCCTGATAGTAGCCGGCCACGACCCCGATGGTCGTCCCCATCACCATCGCCGCGCTGATCGAGGTGAACCCAACGTACAGCGAGATCCGTGCGCCCATCATGACACGGCTGAAGATGTCACGCCCGAGGTCGTCGGTGCCCATCGGGTGCTCGAGCGACGGCGAGAGTTCTCGATCCTGGACGTTGGTCGCTTCGGGATCGTGTGGAACGATAAACGGGGCGAAGATCGCCGTCGTGAACAGACCGATGACGATCAACAGGCCGAGCATCGCTTTCTGATTCCGGCGGAATTGCCTGACGAATCGGCCGTAGTGAGCCTTCTTCTCGTCGGTCAACCGGAAGCGTTCGGTCGACACTACTCGCCACCTCCGTAGCGGATTCGCGGATCGACGTAGGCGTAGAACGTGTCCGCGAGGAAATTCGAGAGCATGTAGATCAGCGCGATTACGATGATACAGCCCTGCAATAGCGGGACGTCGCGGTTCTCGATAGCTGTCAGCGTCAGCCGACCAATGCCCGGCCAGGAGAACACTTCCTCGAGCACGACGACGCCGCCGAAGGCGTAGCTGAACTGGAACGCGATGACCGTGATGACCGGTATCGCGGCGTTTTTCAGCGCGTGGCGAAGCACGACAGCTCGTTCGCTCAGCCCCTTCGACCGGGCGAACTCGACGTAGTCTTCACTCAGTTCGTCGATCATGCTCGAGCGCGTCATACGCATGATGTAAGCGGTCAGCGCAACGCCCATCGCGCTGGCCGGCAACACGAGGTGGTGTGCAGCCGAGACGGGGTCTTCCATCGGTGAGACGTACCCGCGCGTCGGGAACCCACCGAGGGTGAGCGCGAACACGTAAATGAACACGAGACCCCACAGGAAGATGGGGAGCGAGAGGCCGACGAATGCGACCATCGACGCGGTCAGGTCGGTTGGTGAATTCTTCTTCACGGCGGCGATGACCCCCAGCGGAATCGAGAGGCTCACCGAGATGATCGTTGCCGTGACTGCGAGCAGCAGCGACCGCGGCAGTCGAATCGCGATCAGGTCGGCAACGGGTGTCCCGTACCGGAGGGACGTGCCCATGTCCCCCTGTACCATACCGACGATCCACTCGACGTACTGGATGTAGAGCGGTTGATCGAGCCCGAGCTGAGCCTCGAGAGCGGCGATCGACTCCTCCGTCGCGTTTGGGCCGAGGATCAATAGGGCTACGTTTCCTGGAAGGACGTTCGTGAGCCCGAACGTGATGAGCGTTACCAGGAACAGCGTGAACGCCATGAACCCCAGTCGTTTGAAGATGTAGCTTACGAATGCCATCTATCGATGAGCGGGTGGTGAAGTCCGTATCATATCCCTTGTAGAGTCCCGATCAGTCCATCCAGGTGTTTTCGAAACGGAACGTCGAGCCGTCGGGCGACATGACTTCACCCTGGAAGTCGTGCGTCCGAGCCATCAGGGTCGGCATCCAGTAGAGCAGGATGTGTCCCGACCGCCGTTCCTGTAGAATCTCGGCGGCATCGTGGTACAGCGGTGCGCGGTCTTCCATCTCGTAATAGCGACGGGCTTCGTCGACGAGGTCGTTGTACTCCTCGTCCTCCCAACCGGTGAAGAAGAACGCACCGTCGGTGTGGAACGGCCGGTGGAAACCGGCGTCCGGGAACCAGAGTGCAAGGTACGAACTCGTGGTCGCTTCGAAATTACGGTCGGTGTAGACGTCGCTGAGCCAGTTGCTCCAGGTGATCAGTTGAATGTCGAGGTCGATGCCGACCTGAGCAGCCTGGGACTCAATGACCTGTGCTGCGGTCACCTGATCGTTGTACTGTTCGGGAATCTGGAACGTGACCTCGAACCCGTCCGGATAGCCGGCCGCGTCGAGGTGCTCCTGAGCGAGATCGTAATCCTGTGGACGGGGCTCGAGGTCGGGGTGCTCCCACTCGCTGTCGGGTGCGGCGGGGCTCGGAGCGACCTGTCCCTGTCCGTAGAGGGCGGCCTCCATGACCTCCTGTTTGTCGATCGCGTAATCGAGCGCCAGGCGGGCGTCGATGTCGTCGAACGGTTCCTCGTTGCAGTTCAATCCGAGGTACGTGAGCGACTGCGGGAAGCGACGAATGAAATCGACGTCGGGGTCGTCCTCGAGATCGTCGGCGTGGCGGGGAGGGACGCCGTTGATGAAGTCGAGTTCGCCGGCGTTGAACGTGTTGAGCCGGTTGTCGTCGTCGGAAATCTCGAGTTTCGTCACTTTGTCGAGGTACGGGAGGTCGTCGTCCCAGTAGTCCTCGAACCGCGTCATCACGAACTCGGAGTCGAGTTCCATGCTGTCGAATTCGAACGGCCCGGTGCCGATCGGTTCGTCGACCGAATTTTGGTCGGCCTGGTGAGCCGGAATGATGTGCATGTGCGAAGTCGCCATCCGGGAGAGCATCGGTGCGAACGGTTCCGAAAGCGTCATCTCGAACGTGTAGTCGCCGTCGGTGTCCATTCCGTCGACGAGCGCCATGTAGTCGGCGGCGAGCCCCTCGTGTTCCTGGATACGGTTGAACGAGGCGTGGACATCCTCGGCCGTCAACTCACTTCCGTCGTGGAACTGTACCCCTTCCCTGATCTGAAACGTCAGTTCCGTGTTGTCCTCGGAGGCGTCCCAGGACTCCGCCAGTAGCGGTTCGAGTTCATACTCCCAGTTGACCCTGACGAGCCCCTGCGTGATGTTTTCGAGGACGCGGGCACTGGCAGCGGCGCTCTCGAAGTGAGGGTCGAGGCTCTGAACCGGCACGCTGCCACCCCAGAGCACCTCCCCACCGTGGGTCGCGTCGCTGTCGTCGGTGTCGACTTCAGTTTCGTCACCCACACCGTTCCCATTTCCATTTCCGTTACCAGAATCGTCGTCGTCCCCACCGAGACACCCCGCAAACGCAATCGGGACGCCCGCGGCTGCCGCCTTCATGAAGAGGCGACGACTGGGCACCGCAGCTGAATCGGTAGTCTCTCGGCTACTGTGATGGCTTGGCATACCTACCTACCGATATTCGAATTACAATATATAAATCTATGGATCGTGGGGGTGATTCGGATCGTTCGTCACCGAATCGCCGTCGCTAAGGCGGCCACTACTGCTCGTCGTAACAGTCCTTCTCGGTGACTGTCGGGCCGTTTCTGGACACCAGTCCCTCGAGGGACTGTCCAGATATTCGTGTGCGGACGGTGCTTCTCGAGTGTTCGAAACTGCAAACAGTTGCTACGATTCGGATGCAGCCAGTCTGGCAACCGCCGCCGCGAGTACGGAGGCGGCGCTGGCACAGTCATCCCAGTCCGTCCACTCCTTCGGGTTGTGCGAGATGCCGTTGCGCGATGGGGAAAACAGGAGGCCAGCGTCGGTTACTCGGGCGACGTTCATGGTGTCGTGGGCCGCACCGGAGTGCAGCGACATGATCTCCGCCCCCGTCTCGGCACCGGCCCCGAGGAGGGCCTCACGGCAGCGTTCGGCCATCGGTTCCGGCGCGATGTCATACGGTTGTGTGATGGAAACGTCGACCCCCCGGTCGGATTCGACCCGTCGCACGCTCTCCTCGAGCGCCGCGACGAGCGCGTCCATCGACTCGGCGTCGACGTCGCGAATGTCGACGCCGAGTCGAACCGTCTCCGGAATCACGTTCGTCGCGTTGGGCGAGACGACCGCCTTCCCGACCGTTCCGACCGCCGACTCGGATTCCGTGGAGACGATTCGATCGGCTGCGGACTCGAGGTCGAGGACGAGTTCGCTCGCCGCCGCCAGCGCATCGGATCGGTCGCCCATCGGCGTCGATCCGGCGTGGTCTGCTTCGCCCGTTACGTCCACGTAGCAGTGGGTGATCCCGCTGATTGACGTGACGACGCCGGCCGTCGCACCAGCCTCCTCGAGTCGTTTCCCCTGTTCGACGTGGAGTTCAAGCCAGGCGTCCCACTCGGCGGCGTGAGTTCGTCCCTCGCCACGGTAGCCGATTTGCTCGAGCGCCGTCTCGAGGGAGGTTCCCGATTCGTCTTCGAGCGAAAGTGCCTCTTCGACGGTCATCCGTCCGGTGGCGACCAGCGATCCGAGCATCCCGTTCCCGAATCGTTGCCCTTCCTCTTCTGTGAAACAGACGACGTGTATCGGCCGCTCGACCGCAATCGACGATTCCTGGATCGTTCTGACGGCCTCGAGGGCTCCGTACGTGCCGAGTGGGCCGTCGAAGATGCCACCGGAGGGGACGGAGTCGAGGTGGCTCCCGGTCGCTACGGGGGCCAGCGACGGATCAGCGTCCGGCGACACCCATCGACCGACGATGTTTCCGACGGCGTCGACGCGTACCTCGAGGCCGGCATCCTCGAGTCGCCTGACGAACCGGTCACGCGCTCGTTTGTTCTCGTCGGTACCCGTGAGTACCGTCCGACCGTGTCCGTCGACGTCGGGGAGGACGCCGAATTGGGCGTTCGCTTCGAGATCACTTCGAAGCCGGTTCGCGGCAACCTGCATTGCTCTGTTCCCCGTTGTGGAGTACTCTGTGTTAAGTGTTTGCGTTCCCCATCAGGAACAAGGTCGTCGCGTCGGAAACCCTCTGCGTTCGTGTTCGTGAAGTGAGAACGACTGGCACGCGGTATCGGTTCTGAGCGCGTCACGATCACCTTCTCGAACACTGATTGCCGTCATCGACGCCTGTCTCACGGTTCCTCGGAGCGTTCCTCGTGACTGGACATATCCAACGGGTGGGTTATCGTTCCCCAAATGCGAACACCTATGGCCCATGCACGCGAGACCCACGGTATGGCCCGCGACCAGCACCGATCCGCCCGCACCCTCGAAACGGTCGCTCGAGCCTGTGACGTGATCGACGCACTCGACGCACTCGACGGCGCAGGTGTAACGGAACTGGCGAGGGAACTCGGCATGGCAAAGAGCTCCGCACACGCGTATCTCAACACGCTTCGGGAGAAACGACTGGTCGTTCAACGCGGCAACCAGTATCACCTCAGTCTCGAGTTCCTCTACCTCGGCAAGTCGGTTCGACACCGACACGTGCTCTTCGAACACGGCAAATCGATCGTCGAGGAACTCGCCGAGGATAGCGGCGAGTACGTCCACCTGATGGCCGAACAACACGGCCTCGAGCGGAATATCTACAAAGTAGCGGGTGAGAACGCCGTCGGCGATACCTACCACACAGCGAAGGAGCGGACGACCGACTTCCTCCACTTCACTTCGACGGGAAAAGCCGTTCTCGCCTACCTGCCCGAGTCCCGTGTTCGAGAGATCGCCGACGCCCACGGACTCGTCCAGAAGACCGAGAACACGATCACCGACCTCGAAACGCTCATCGAGGAACTCGAGGGGATTCGCGAGCGAGGGTACGCGGTCAACGACGAGGAGGAAGTCAAAGGCATTCGGGCGGTCGGGGCCCCGGTTCGAAATGCGAACGGCACCGTCCTCGGTGCGATTAGCGTCTCCGGCCCGACGAGTCGATTCAACGGCGAGTATTACCACGAGGAGGTGCCACACATGGTCAAAGAGGCAGCGAACGTCACCGAGGCCAGTATCAACATGTCCACCGCGAGCCAGACGCTCTCCAGTAGTCCATCACGCGTCGATCGGTGAGTGTCCAGGGGAGCAATCGTTTTCACACACTCGTCCTCGATCGCGACAGCACCAGGAATCATTGACCCGGCAGTGTACGCCGACTGCGGTACGACCTGACGATCAGTGGCTAACTCAATCCAAGCGGAGCACGGATGACCTGCATCGAGCGCCATACTATTACATGCTTAATATTGTAATGGCGACTCGACACCATGGCGATCCAGCCAACGTGTTCGTATTTGACGAACGCATGCTGGTCGGGGAATGGTGTACTGGAACCCATGAACTTACCAACGTTTGCGTAGAGGGTTCAGTGTGACCGCCATCGTCCGCTGGCATTTCAATTGAATTCCTACCATATATTTGGTAAAAGTCGAGATGTATAACCATAGTTATTTAAGTACAGAAATTGGGGGGTTCCAAGTATAATTGTCCCATTAAACCCACATTAAACCACTTGTTGAGTATATTACGTCTATTTGAAATATTTGTTGGGGGTACTACGTATTTAGTCGAGGAAAGAAAAACCTCACACATAAATATTGGTAAACGGCCTTTACAACCCCCATCCGTGGTAATGAGGGCACTTTCCCCAAACCCATCAACAATGCAGTTAGCAGTATATATCAAAATCATATCTATCCTGTCCAAATGACATTACGCGTCGATCTGTGATTGCAGTTCTCGAGAACCCACCATGCTCGATCACCCAGGATCCAGCACACTGGAGTCGACCCATCCACCGGTTCCAGAAAGGCTTACCCGAGCCCCCTCGAGTGTCGGGTATGATCAGAACCTTCGACGGCTACGCGCCGACGATCGCCGACTCGGCGTACGTCGACGAGAGCGCGGTCGTCATCGGCAACGTCACGATCGAGGCTGATGCGAGCGTCTGGCCGGGAGCCGTCCTCCGGGGCGACCACGGGGAGATCGTCCTCCAGGAGGGTGCGAACGTCCAGGACAACGCCACCGTGCACGAGGGGGCAACGATCGGCGCGTACGCCACGGTCGGTCACAACGCGATCGTCCACAGCGCGACCGTCGGCGAGCGAGCGCTGGTTGGTATGGGCGCGATCGTCCTCGACCGATCGACGATCGGTGCCGAGAGCCTGGTTGGCGCGAACAGCGTCGTCACCGAAGACACGACGATTCCCGATTCTGTTCTGGCCATCGGCGCACCGGCCGAGGTCGTGAAATCCGTCGAGGATTCGCCGTGGACGGCCGCTGCCGATCACTACGTCGACCTCGCGAAACGTTATGCGGAAACTTCGGAGGTGCTCGAGCGGGGGACACTCGGTGCGTTCGATGGCGCGGACGACCACTCGAACGACTGAGCAACCGAATCGATGTCTCAGCGATCTACCAGCACGGTGTCTCAGCGACCTACCGTATCGTCGTTCCCGGCTGCTCACCCGCCAGAAACGCCGACAGTGCGTCTGGCCCGAAAATCGACGCTTGGCCCGACAGCCCGAGCAGCGCCTGCACCTTCGCGGCCATGCCACCGGTAACGTCCGTCGACTCGCTCGCCCCGAGTACGGGCTCGACGTCGGCGTAGCGTTCTATTTCAGGGATAACATCTTCGTCGCCGTCGAGGACGCCCGGAACCGTCGAACACAGCCCAATTCGCTCGGCCTCGAGGTCGGTCGCCACCGTCGTGACGAGTTCGTCCCCGCTGATGATGGTCACGCCCTTCTCGCGCTGGGCGATGACGTCGCCGTGGAGGACGGGAACGAACCCCTCATCGAGCAGTGTGGACACGGGTTCCGCTGCGAACGTGAGCGTTCCGTCCTGATCACGAGCCCCGGCCGAGAACGGATGGACGGGCACCGCCGGAACGTCCGCCTCGAGTAGTCGCTGAAGGACGAACCCGTTCAGCGTCTTCATCGCCCCGTGGATGTCGTGAACGGCGTCCACGTCGTGCGTCCCCGCGGTCGTGCTTACGCCGTGTTCGCTCGCGTGAACGTGCCCGAAGCTCCCACCGCCGTGGACGACGACCAGTTCCCGAACGGTGCCGGCCTCGCGGGCCTCGGCGATAGCCGCTGCAGCCGCCTCGAGTGCATTTCCGTCGAGGGTCTCGGCGCGATCCTTGTCGGTAATGACACTTCCGCCGAGTTTGAGAACGGTCGTCATTCGAGCTGCTTCACCCCGGTTTCGGCCAGCTCGGCGCTGAAGGCGTCCTCACAGCCGGGCGTAAACCGCAGCGCCGTCTCGCTAGCCTCGGTGTGGTCGAGCGCGACGATACAGCCGCCGCCACCGGCACCCGTCAGTTTCGCCCCCAGGGCGTCGGCATCTCGCGCCGCCCAGACCATGGTATCGAGCGACCGCGAGGAGACGCCGAGCGCCGACAACAGGCCGTGGTTGAAGTCCATGAGTCGGCCGACTTCCTCGAGGTCGCCGTCCTCGAGCGCTTCCTCGCCACGTCTGACCACGTTCCCGATCGTTTCGACGGTATCGGCGGCGAACGCGTACTCCTCCCGGAGCGCTCGGACACCCGACACCAGTTCGCCAGTCTCACCAGCACCGCCGTCGAACCCGATGACGAACGGCAAGTCGGGGGCGTCGATACGCCGGCAGTCCTCTCCCTCGACGCGGACGGCGCCGCCGGTCGCCGAACAGAAGGTGTCCGCTCTGGAGGCCTGTCCGTCCTGTACCGCGTACTCGGTCTGGAACGCCCGCTCGGCCAGTTCGGTTGGCTCGAGTGTGACGCCCAACTCCCGCGCAGCGGCGTCGATAGCGGCGACGACGACCGCCGCGGACGACCCCAGTCCGGCGCCGAGTGGGATGTCGCTCTCGATGGTGACGTCGAAGCCGACGTCCGGTTCGTCGGTCACGTCTCGAACCTGACCGATCGCCTCGTCGACGTAGCCCATCGCCGCTGTAATCAGGTGTTCCGGAACGTCGATGTCCGGATGGTCGTCCGTTCGTCCGCCGTACTCGACGGTAAATCCGTCCAGGCTGAGGTTGTCCGCCTGTACACGCAGTTTATCGTCGGTTCGCTGTTCGACGGTCACCCGTGCCCGACGTTCGATCGCACATGGGACGGCGGGTTCGCCGTAAACGACTGCGTGCTCCCCAAAGAGATACACCTTCCCGGGAGCGCTCGAGACTGTCATATTCCAGGGTTCGGACGACGACGGTTAATACCTATCTTCTCGAGTCGAACTCGTGTTGGATATCTGACACTCGTCTCCACCGTCAGGATGGACGCCGGGGTAGCGGTCGTCCCTCATCGTTTCCGTCACTCGAGGCATCTCCCTCGCCACCCGTTCAGACGTATCGCTCGGCGATCCCTCCGACGATCGGGAGGGCAAACCGGTCGCCCCGGTACGCCTTGAGCATGAGTACGAGCCAGAGGATGAACACGATTGGCATGAGGAGGAGCCCAGCCACCGCCATCAGCACCCCGACCCCGGCCGCGAACAGCCACCCAATTCCCGGGATGAGTTCGAAGAAGACGATCACGACGTTGAGCGCAATCCCGACCGCGAGGAGGCCGCCGAACACGATCGTACTCTGCGCCGCGTGAAATCGAACGAACTCGTTTCGTTCCTCCAGCAGGAGAAACACTATCCCCGTGACGAACCCGAAGAGATAACACAACGCTCCGGCGACGTGTTCCTCGAGTCCACCCACGATTTCGGTTTCGGTTCCCGTCAGGTCTGCGTCCACCGCCTCCCCGACGGTCGATCCACAGTCGTTGCAGTTTTGACCGGTGAGCTTCTCCCCGCACTGTTGACAGTACATGTCCTACCTACCAGTACGGATGACCTTTACTAATGACGACATACCAGTTGGTACGCGATGCCAGTAGTGCGCTGTGCCCGTCGACGCGCGCTGAAACGTGGACGCACGCGTCGCTCGAGGAGCGACAGTCAAAAGAACGTTCACCGAACGAAAGCGTCTATACGAGGCTCTCGAAGTCGTCGAGCGCGTAATTGGGCTCTGCGCCACGGCGGTCGAGGACTTCGTTGGCCAGCAGCCAGTAGACGACAGAGAGCGCCTTGCGACCCTTGTTGTTCGTCGGCACCACGAGGTCGACGTTGCTGGTCTGGTTGTTCGAGTCACACATCGCGATTACTGGAATGCCGACCGTAATCGCCTCCTTGACAGCCTGGGCGTCACCGATCGGGTCGGTGACGACCACGACGTCCGGTTCGATGTAACCCGCGTACTTGGGGTTGGTCAGTGTGCCGGGGATGAACCGGCCCGTTCGAGCGCGAGCGCCGACCGCTTCCGCGAACTTCTCGGCGGGGAAACGACCGTACTGGCGGCTCGAGGTGACCAGAATCTGCTCGGGGGCGTAGTTCGCCAGGAAGTCTGCGGCCGTGCGGATGCGGCCGTCGGTCTTCGAGACGTCGAGCACGTACAGACCGTCGGTACGGACGCGGTGGATGAACCGCTCCATGTCCTTGGTCTTTTGCTGGGTACCGATGTGGACACCGGCGCCGAGGTAGTCCTCGACGGGGATGAGCAGATCGGCCTCCTCGTCGGACATTACGTCGTCGTCGAGGGTCGGGCCGGCTGCTTCTTGTTCCTGTTCGTCCGAGGCCTCGTCGGCCGCGGCGGGCTGTTCGTCTACTGGCTCGACGTCCTCGGCGGGGTCGGCGGCGGGGCCAGCCCCTTCGGCTGGCTCCTCGTCGATCTCCGCCTCGGCGGCGTCGAGTCCGTCCTGTTGTGCGTTGTCCTCAGTCATGTCGCATCGTCTGCAATTCGGATGAGCTCGTTGAGCTTGGCAGTTCGCTCGCCGCCGACGGCGCCGGTCTTGATGAACGGCACGTCGGTCGCGACGGCGAGGTGTGCGATCGTCGTGTCCTCGGTCTCACCGGAGCGGTGGGAGACGATCGACTCGTAGCCGTTCTCGCGGGCGAGTTCGATCGCGTCGAAGGCGTCGGTGAGCGTCCCAATCTGGTTGGGTTTGATCAGGATGCTGTTTGCGGCGCCCTGTTCGATCCCGTCGGCGAGACGCTCGGTGTTGGTGACGAACAGATCGTCACCGCAAACGAGCGTCCGATCACCGACTTCCTCGGTGAGTTCCGCGAACGCCTCGTAATCGTTCTCGTCGAGGGGATCCTCGACGTAGACGAGGTCGTACTCCTCGACCAGGTCGGCGATGTAGGCGATTTGCTCGCCCGTGTCTCGAGTCGTGTCGCTATACTCGTAGATGCCGGCGTCAGCGTCGTACATCTCGGCCGCAGCGACGTCGAGTCCGAACCGGATCTCGAAGCCGACCTCATCTTCGATCGTCGAGACGGCCTCGTCGACAATCTCGAAGGCCTCGGCGTCGTCGATCGACGGCGCCCAGGCACCTTCGTCGCCCTTGCCGGCGGGAACGTCCCGCTCGTGGAGCAACTCGGACACTTCGGCGTGGACGGCCGCGTTCGCGAACACCGCATCCGCGACGCTCGGCGCGCCGACGGGGGCCGAGAGGAACTCCTGGATGTCCGTCGCGTCAGCGGCGTGTTCGCCGCCGCCGATCACGTTCCCGAGCGGGATCGGGAAGTTCTCGCCGCGGAACGCACCGCCGAGGTGCTGGAACAGTGGGGCACCGAGTACGTCGGCGCCGGCTTTCGCGGCGGCCATCGAGATGGCGACCGCGCTGTTCGCACCGATTTCCGAGAAGTCGTCGGTGCCGTCGGCCGCCCGAAGGAGTGCGTCGACCTCTCGCTGGTTGCCGGCGAACGCCTCTCCAACCAGACGCGGGACGGCGTGTTCCCGGGCGGCGGCAATCGCCTCGTTCGGTGGACGTTCGATCGCTTCGTACTCGCCAGTGCTGGCGCCCGATGGCGCAGCGGCGCGGCCGAAGCCGCCGCTTTCGGTCAGCACGTCCGCTTCGACCGTGGGATTGCCCCGCGAGTCGAGTACTTCACGAAGCCGAATGTCGGTGATACGCGTCATTTCGATCCTCGGTGGACGGTGAACGGAAGCACTCCTGCGTCGTACTCTTCGGCAGCGATCAAGATCGGTTCGGCCTGATCGGTGTCGATCAACACGGGTGCCCCGTAGGACACTTGCAGCGCTCGCGCGCCAAGGATGCGTGCTTTCTCGTATCGGTTGTGGCGTTGTCCCTGCATTACTGGTATGGTGAGACGACGTCGACGAGGTCGGTGTGGCTGACCAGCATTCGCCGGCAGCAGAACCGATCGACGCCGAGGTCGTCGAGAACCTCCTGTGGGTTCTCGTCGCCCTGGTTTGCTCGTTCGTCGAACGCCTCCCAGTGTTCGCCGACGACGTTGCCGCACGTGAAACACCGGACCGGTACCATCATATCCTGATCACCTCAGCGGTAGGATTTCTGGTAGCGGGCCCGTGCGCCTGGGCCGCCCCACTTCTTGGGTTCGGACTGGCGAACGTCGTTGACCAGCAGCGAACGGTCGAACTCCATGTAGGCGTCGCGGAGTTCGGCGTCGTTCGTGTGCTGGACGATGCCGCGAGCGATGGCGGTGCGGACGGCGTTTGCCTGACCGCTAACCCCGCCACCCTCGACGTGCACCTCGACGTCGATGCCATCACGGAGGTCGTCCCCTGCAATGCGGAACGGCTCGAGCATCTTCAGTCGGGACATCTCCGGTTCGACCAGTTCGACCGGCTGTGTGTTGATTCGCACGCGACCCTCGCCCTCGCGTACGGTTGCGCGGGCGACGGCCGTCTTCTTCTTTCCACTCGTGTTCGTTACCATGTGACGTTAGCACCTAGCTGTTCAGACACTTCGTGCAGGTGGACGAAGCGGATGTTCGAGAGTCGGTCAAGCGACGTGCCCTCGAGGATTTCGGCCTCGTGGTCGTCGTCGCCCTCGTATGGGTTGCCGACGTAGACGCGAACGTTCTCGAGTGCCTCGCGTCCGCGTGGCTTCTTGTACGGAAGCATCCCACGAACCGCTCGCTTGAGGATGGCGTCCGGACGACGTGGATACATCGGACCCTTATCGGAACCGAGTCCGATGCGGGTTCGGTAGGTGTCGAACACGTCGTTCTTGTCGCCGGTGATGACGGCGTCTTCGGCGTTGATGATGGCGATGCGCTCGCCGTCGAGGGCGCGCTGGGCGACCTCGCTGGCGACGCGGCCGAGGATGCAGTCTCGGGCGTCGACGACGACGTCGGCGTCGTATTCGGCGACGCTCATCAGGCGATCACCCGGACGTTGGAGCCGTCGGGGTTCGTCTCGAGCAGTTCCTCGAGGCGAACCGATTCGCCGACAGCTTCGATCTTGGTCTCGGCCGACGACGAGAAGTCGACGGCAGCGACGGTGACGTTCTTTTGCAGTGCGCCGGATCCCAGCACCTTGCCGGGAACGACGACGGTCTCTTCCTCACGTGCGTATCGTTCGATCCGCCCCAGGTTGACCTCTGCGTGGTTGCGCCGGGGTTTCTCGAGACGATCCGCAATATCTCGCCAGACGGCTGCGTCCCGCTCGCGGGACGTAGACTTCAACTCGGCGATGAGATCGGTGAGTCTCGGATTGGTCTTTGTACTCATTGGTTTCCTCCAGTGTCAACTAGAGCGTGCCCATCCACCGATGGATGGGACTTCGTAAATCGACTATCGGTGACATACTCGGCCTCGAGGACAGTCGCTCCTCGAGGCGAGTTTGTCAGATCGGAGAAGTGATGCAGGGAGCAGGATTTGAACCTGCGGACTCCTACGAGACAGCGCCCTGAACGCTGCGCCGTTGGCCTGACTTGGCTATCCCTGCTCGCACTTCCCCGTACCCGTCGCCCCGTAAAACCCCTTTCGATTTGAACCCCCGATCGGCCGCCGATCTCGTCGCTCACGGCGTCGGCGTCCGTCGGGATCGAACCGGGTGTGGAACGTCGGGTCATTGGTTGGTAGTGGTCTGTGGTGTGGTCGTGATCGATGCTACAGCTGGACAGCTTCCTCGAGTTCGGCCGCACGCCGGTCGAGCGAGTCGACCGCGCGGGTCACGAGCTCTTCGACGCTGAACGAGCCGTCGGTCTCGACGTGGAAGACGAACGCGTTCGGCACGTCCTCGACGTGTACCTCCTTGCCGGGGTAACGCTCGGCGAGGTCGTGACCGAATTCGGTCGTCGGGACGAGTTCGCCGTCGTCCTCGATGACGCCACGAATGATCTGGCTCTCCTGGTCTTCGAACTCGGGTAAATCGTCGCCGACCTCGACACGCTGGAGGTGTCGGTAGCCGACGGCCACGCCGCCCTGGTGTTTGGCGTGGTCTTTGCCGCGATCGTACACGGCGTCGGCTTCGGCCTCGAGACGCTGGTTGTCCTTCAGCTGAATGATCGGAACGTTCTGCTCGGCCGGTTTGACGAGTTCGTCACTCGAGATCAGGTCGCCGGAGTAGGCGGTTCCAGGCCCTTCGACGTCGATCGAGAGCGTGACGACGTCGCCGTCGACGAACTCGTCTTCGGGTGGCGTCGTCAGCGGGACGAGCCCGAGTCGGAGCGCGAGTTGCTCGTCGAACATGACCGACGAGTTCTCGATGAATCGAACCTCGTCGATCGCCAGCGTGGGAACGTCCGCGACCATCGCCCGGCGAATGCCGTTGGCGAACGCGGGCGTCACGCCACGGACGAGAAAACGGGCGCTCCGTTCCTCGCGTTCGACGAACTCGACGTCGTACTCTTCGGTCATGGTCTAGTAGCCGCCCTTGCCTTTCGGTGCGCGCGATCCGTCGTGTGGGATCGGGGTTACGTCCTCGATACGACCGATTTCGAGTCCTGCACGGGCGAGTGCACGGATGGTCGCCTGTGCGCCTGGGCCGGGGGACTTCTGTAAGTTCCCGCCGGGGCCACGGACGCGGATGTGCAGACCGGTGATACCGGCTGCTTTGATCTCGTCGGCGATGGATTCGGCCATCTGCATGGCCGCGTACGGCGACGCTTCGTCGCGGTTCTGTTTGACTGCCGTCCCGCCGGAGGACTTCGCGATCGTCTCGGCGCCCGTGAGGTCGGTCACGGTCATGACGGTGTTGTTGAACGATGCGTGAACGTGGGCAATGCCCCATTTGTCGTCGTCTGCCATGTTATTGACCCTCCGCGCGTGCTGGGTGGAGTTCGTCCGCGACCGGACTGTTCTCGTCGAAGCCGACCAGATCCTCCTCGTCGACGTCGACGACGTACGACGGAACTCGCTGGCGCTGGCCGTCGAGCACGATGTGACCGTGTGTGATGAACTGACGCGCCTGCTGTGGCGTCTGGGCCAGTCCCTTGCGATAGGCGACCGTCTGGAGACGGCGCTCGAGGACGTCTTCGACCTCGAGGCTCAGGACGGCACCGAGTTCGTCGGCCTCGTCGAGGATGCCGACGCGTTTGAGCCGTCCGAGGAACTCCTCGGTTCGGTTGATGACGATGTCGTCATCTTGCTCCTGAGCGAGCAGGTCTCGAGCCTCGCGCCGGTAGGAACGAAGTTCGGACTGGGCTCGCCAGAGTTCTTCTTTGTTCTTCAGACCGTAACGGTCGAGCAACGAGTGCTCGCTCGCGATCCGTTCGCCCTGGTAGGGGTGATTCGGCGTCTCGTACTGTTTGGTGTTGGAGCCGAGTGGCATTATTCGTCATCCCCTGCCGCTTCTTCAGCGGCTTCTTCACGGATCTCCTCGACGTTGACACCGATCGTGCCTTCGGTACGGCCGGTGGACTTCGTCCGCTGGCCGCGAACCTTCTGGCCGCGCTTGTGTCGAACGCCTTTGTAGGAGTCGATCATTTTCATCCGGTTGATGTCGTGCTGACGGGTCAACTGGAGGTCGTTACCGATTTCGTGGGAGGTTTCGCCGGTGTAAAAGTCCCGCTGGCGGTTCGTGAGCCACTCGGGAACCGTGTCGGCGTAGTTTTCGACGGCCTCGACGACGTCGTCAATCGTCTCCTGGTCGAGTGCACCGAACGTCGCCGTTCGGTCGACGCCTGCTTCGTCTGCGATGATTCGGGCGGTTCGTCGGCCGATCCCGTTCATCTCAGAGAGCGAGCGCTCGACGGACTTCGTCCCGTCCAGGTCTGTCTGCCCGATTCGGACGAAGTACTGAAGCTCGTCTTCCTCCTCGTGTTCTTGAGGTTCTTCCTCACTCATGTGTGGTTGTCTATGGTGGTCGTGTGCGGTTCGAGTCGACTGTTGCCGACGATGACGACCAGCAGTGGTCGCTCGTCACCGGCAGCAGTCGTCTGATCGACGTCGTGGCGGGGATTTGAACCCCGGAGGCTTGACGCCACATGGTTAGCAACCATGCGCCTTGGGCCGCTTGGCTACCACGACACCGTGGGTATCGTCGCCCTCTCGGACTCGGGGACGGATCCCCTACATCGTATTGCACCCGACTCTTCCCGTGGACAGTACTTAAGGGCAACGAAAGGCCCTTGTTCGTCGCCGTTGGGTCGTGTGGTACCATACCGGAATGCGACGACTTATTAGGAGCTAGGCAAAACTGGCAATCAACTGGTGCCTTCCACAGAGACCCTCACTCGAGTGGCAATCGTTCTCGTTGCCATCCTCGCTATCGGTCTGGTCGCCGCGACGATTAGCTCCCCGATCAGCCCCGGGAGTGAAGGAGTCGGGCCAGACGAAGGCGATGGTGATGGCGAACTCGGCCCCCAACCCGTCGAACACGGTGAGAGCACGTCCGTCCCGTCCTTTTTCATCTATCTGATTTACGCGATGGGGCTGCTCATCGCCGTCGGTATCGTCTGGTATTTGCTCTACTATCGACGGGAGGCGGTCAAAGCCCTCGCAATCGTCATCGTGGCTGTGATGATTCTCGTCGGTGTGGTCTACCTCATACTCGAATTGGGCTCTGATCCTCTGATGGAAGAGCCACAGAACCAGACGACAGAGCCACCCGAAGACGGCGAACCAGGTGGTGGCGACGGTGGCGACGGTGAGGAAGATATCGTAACCCGCGAACTGGGGCCGTTTCTCGGCTTCCTCGTCGTGCTCGCGACGATTTTCGTCGGTGGACTCCTGTTGAGTACCCGTTCGCCCTCCACCGAGGAGGAACTGCCAGCCGAGTCGACGGACACTCGAGCGGACGAGCAGGCTGCCGTCGCCGCCGCGGCCGGGAGAGCGGCGAACCGGATCGCAGCCGACGACTCGGAAGACGTCGACAACGAGGTGTACCGGGCCTGGCGGGAGATGACACAGCTGCTCGAGGTCGATCGACCCGAAACGACGACGCCCGGGGAGTTCGCGACCGCCGCAACCGAAGCTGGCCTCGACCGGGGACACGTCGACGAACTCACGCAATTGTTCGAGGACGTCCGGTACGGTCACGAGGCGACGACTGCCGAACGAGAAGAACGGGCGGTGACGATTTTGCGAGCGATCGAATCCAGTTACGGCAACGGTGATGACGAATGAACGGCCGACGACTCGCCCTGGCCGTCGGCTTCCTCCTGTTTCTCGCCGGTGTGCTCGTCGTCCTCGGCGCCACGCAACTCTCGCTCACGAGGAACGGCATCGTCCTGATCGCCGTCGTCGTTCTGCTGGCCGCTTTCAGCGGCCTCAGCCGCCGTCGTGAGGAACGGAACGTTGGGGACACGACCGATCCCGAACACCGTTCCACCGTCCCCGTACCGGGGAACGACCTGTCGCATACGATCAATCAGTTCCGAACCGAGAGCTATGGATTCGCCGCTGACTCCAAACGAATCGTCGAAGGGCTCCACGGCGCGGCGCTGGCTGTCCTCACCCGCTTCGACGGCCTGTCGGAGGACGAGGCACGCGATCGGATCGAATCCGGCACCTGGACGGAAGACGAGCGTGCCGCCGCCTTCCTCTCACCTGCCCTCGAGCCACCAGAGCGATCCGTTCGGAACAGGCTCGCGGGCATCCTCGACAGTCGGACGACGTTCAGACAGGACGTCCGTCGAACAGCCGCAGCAATCGCCGCTATCGGCTACGGCGGTCTCGGCGACCGCTCGGTACCGACGGACATTCCCCAGTACGATCCGGAGGAGCTCGAGGACGTTTCCCCACGAACCACCGCCCAGAACGCTTCCGGCCTCACCGAACGGGTGAACCGCGAGACGGGCTACTGGACGGGCGTCGGCGCCCTGGCGTTGCTCGCTATCGGCATGGGCGCGTTGGCCGAATCGCCCGGGGTGGTACTCGCCGGGGTCGTCGGCGTCGGCTACGCCGGGTTCGCCCACCTGCGAGCCGCGCCGCGTCCAGAAATCTCCCTCGAGCGGACGCTCAGTAACGAGTCCCCTGAACCTGGCGAGGAGGTCGCCGTAACCGTCACCATCACGAACGAATCGACCAGCTTCGTCCCGGATCTCAGACTCGTCGACGGCGTCCCGGCAGGACTGGCACTTACCGACGGATCGGCACGACTCGGAACCAGCCTCAGACCCGAGGAGTCGGTCACCCTCGAGTACACTGTCACGGCCCGACGAGGTACTCACACGTTCGATCCAGCGCTCGTGATTACTCGCGACCTCTCGCGGGCGAGCGAACGGGAGTTTCTGTTCGGAGTGGACACGACGCTCGTCTCCGAGCCGCCCCTTCGACCGCTCGCCTCGACAGTTCCACTGCGCCCGGCCGCGGCCGCCTTTTCGGGGCAGTTGACCACCGCCGAAGCTGGCGAAGGGATGCAGTTCCACTCCGTCCGTGAATATCGACGCAACGACCCCCTCAATCGTATCGACTGGAACCGACACGCCCGTACCGGGGAGTTGGCGACCCTCGAGTTCCACGAAGAGCGGGCCGCTCGCGTGGTCGTCCTTATCGACGCTCGAAAGGCCTCCTATCTCGCCCCGGAGCCGGATGCGCCCCACGCCGTCGACCGTGCCGTCGAAGCCGCCGGTCGGATCGCAGCGTCGTTGCTCGACGCGGGGAACACGGTCGGGCTCGCCGCGCTTGGGCCGGTCAACCGCGAGGACACCCGTCGCATCAACCTTCGTGAAACGTGTTGGCTCGCTCCCTCTTCAGGCCATCACCACCGTGTGCAGTTTAGCGAACTGCTGGCAACCCATCCGCAGTTCGCGACGGAGCCACCCCGTGGAAAGACCCAGTGGCACCCCCAGCTCCGGATGATCCGACGTCGCCTCTCTGCAGAGACCCAGATCGTATTCATCACCCCCCTCTGTGACGCACCCGCCACCCGAATCGTGCGGCGCCTAGACGCGAGGGGCCACGCGTTGACCGTGCTCAGCCCCGATCCAACCGCCGAGCGGACGACCAGCCAGCAACTCGCCCGTGTCTCCCGGCGCATCCGCCGGTTCGACCTTCAGCGGGCAGGCGTCCCAGTCATCGACTGGCCGGCCGACGAGACGATCGACGAGGTCATTGCACGCGCTAACGCGGGTGAGAACCGATGATAGAGGTTACCAGACGACCAACGCGCCTCTCGAGTTTCGCAGCCGTCCTCGCGAGCGTCGCCGCGGTCGTCGCCGGAAGCCTCGGCGGGCCAGCCGGGACGTCCATTGGGTTCGTCGGCCTCCTCGTCCTCGGGCTCGGGCTCCACCGCGGGATCTACGGGGCCGTGGACATCGGCGCTGGCCTGGTCTTTCTGGGGGTTCTCTTCGGCGGGCTACAGGGCGCTCCCGTCGAGGCGACGGTACTCGGTGCCGTCGCCGCGGTAGTCGGCTGGGATCTCGGCACCAGTGCGGTCGAACTCGGCTCCCAGCTCGGCCGGGAAGCCGACACCCGTCGTCTCGAGGGCGTCCACCTGCTCTCGACTCTCTCCGTCGGCCTGTTGACCGCGACGGTCGGCTACGGAGCGTACGTGTTCGGTGCCGGCGGACAGCCCGCGGGCGCGGTGGTGCTCCTGTTACTGTCAGTGTTGTTCGTCGTCGTCGGGTTGAAAGGCCGGTAGGTAGTCGAATTCGGTAGGATAGTCGAGGTCGGTTACGTAGTCGTCGTGTGAGATGATGCGAGCCGAGTCGAACCAATGGATCTCGAGCCCGATCAGACCCCGATGTACTCCTCGTTCAACTCCCACTCGCCGGCCTCGTTTCGTACCATATACTCGCCGTAGTAGGGTACCCGGTTGGCGACGACCGCTCGAAACGCCTCACGGATCTCGGGTTTCGTCATTTCGCCCATCGGACGGAGGTCGTCGTTCCGGTTGAGACACCCCTTCAGGTAGCCCTGGTGGGTGACCCGGACGCGGTGACAGTTCGCACAGAAGGAGGGGTTCTCCACAGGGTCGACGATTTCGACCATGCCTCGGCCTGCACCGTTCTCCTCGCCGATCCAGTAGCGCTTGCGACCGTGCATCTCCCGATGTTCGACCTCGTCGGCCTGCTCGGCGAGCCAGTCGTGAACGCGCTGGATGTCGACGTTCCACTCCGGTTTGCCCGTCAACTCGGGCATATACTCGATCAACTGGAGCTGGAGGCCGTCGTTTTCCGCGACGTGGTCGACCATCTCGGGGACGTAGCCCGCCGTGTGTTCGAAGACGACCATGTTGAGTTTGACCGGGTCGAGCCCTGCATCCAGCGCTGCGTGGACGCCCTCGATTACCTTGTCGTACGCGCCACTTTTGGTTACGGCGGCGAACGCCTCGGGATCGAGTGCGTCCTGAGAGACGTTAACCCGCTCGAGGCCGGCCTCGACGAGCGCTTCCGACCGACCGGGGAGGAAGGTGCCGTTGGTCGTGAGCGAAACTTCCATCGAGTCGGGCGTTCGGTCGATGATCTCCTCGAGATCCTGCCTGAGCATCGGTTCGCCACCGGTGAACTTGACGGCCGTCACGTCGAACTCGGCAGCGACTTCGAGAAAGCGGACGACGTCGTCGGTATCCATCTCGTCGTCCTGGGGGGCCATCGGCCCGCGAGTGTCGCCCAGTCCCTCGTTGTGGCAGTAGACGCAGTCGAAATTACACCGATCGGTGAGCGAGACCCGAACCCCGGTTACCTCGCGCCCGAAGTCGTCGGTGAGCATGCGAGGTAATTGCGGTCGGATCCGCTTAAACACGTGGGCTTCAACGGCCCTCACGTAACTGTTTGTGGTTACGGCCCACGGTGAGGCAGGCACGGATTCGGTTCGTTCTCGAATCGACATACGTAACTAATATGTTATGTAGGCGTCCTTCCACCATCCTGAGAAGCCCAACAGCTACCCCGCTCGAGGTCGGAGGGAGGGGTATGGATCGCGACATGCTCGACGACCAGCGTGAACTCGTCGCCCTGATCGAGGACGCCGGCTGGGAGGTGACCGGCCTCGAGTTGTCCGCCTACGACAGTCCGTGGGTGGACGAGGACGCGCCGGAGGCGGAAGTGACGATCACGGCCAGAAAACCATACACCGATGGAACGGGCGAAGACGAGGACGACAGCGACGAGAGCCCGTTCCGAATCAGCTGATCGGCCATCGCCATTGCGTGTGGCGCAGAAATCGCTCCGCGTTTGCCAAAGCAGTTCTCGTATCTGTCATCGCTCGAGTGTCCGACTGACGTCCCGATGTGGCCGTCGACATCCTACCCCTCGAGGGGATCAGACGCCGGCAACCCGTACTGGCTTAGCCCTTGATGTTACAGACCGGGAACGTCCGAGCCACCTTGTCACCGATGCCGAGTTCGTCGGAGACGCGTACGACCTCGTCGACGTCCTTGTACACGCCGGGTGCCTCCTCCGCGATCGTCGCCCCCGACTGGGCTTTGACGAAGATCTGTTGCTGGGACTCGAGTTCGTCCCGGACGTCCTCGCCCCAGTAGTCCTTCTTGGCCTGGGTGCGGCTCATCAACCGGCCAGCGCCGTGGGCCGTGGATCCGAACGTGAGATCGAGGGAGTTCTCCCCACCACGGAGGACGTAACTGCCGGCACCCATGCTGCCGGGGATGATTACCGGCTGGCCGACGTCGCGGTACGCTTTCGGGACGTCGGGATGGCCGGCGGGGAACGCCCGCGTGGCCCCTTTCCGGTGGACGAACAGCTCCCGTTCCTCGCCCTCGACCGTGTGCGTTTCCTTCTTGGCGATGTTGTGGGCGACGTCGTACAACAGCTCCATCTCCATCGACTCCCAGGAGCGCTCGAAGACGTCCGCGAAGACCTCCCGCGTGCGGTGCATGATCAGCTGGCGATTGACCCAGGCGAAGTTGATCGCCGCGTTCATCGCCGCGTAATAGTCCTGCACGAGCTGTGAACCGGCGGGGGCTGCCGCCAGCTCCTTGTCGGGCAACTGGTTCAACAGGCCGCCGTGCTGACGCTCGATCTTTCGCAGGTAGTCGTTACACGTCTGGTGACCCAGCCCGCGAGAGCCACAGTGGATCAACACCACGATCTGATCTTCCGCGAGCCCGAACGCCTCGCCGACCTCGTCGTCGAACACGTCGGTCACGCGCTGTACCTCGAGGAAGTGGTTGCCCGAGCCCAGCGAGCCGACCTGGTTTTTGCCCCGATCCTTGGCCTTCTGGCTGATCTTCGACGCGTCGGCGCCGGCCCGAATGCCCTCGTCCTCACAGTGAGCCAGGTCGTCCTCGACGGCGTAGCCTGCCTCCAGCGCCCAGTCGACGCCGCGCTCGAGGATCTGCTCGACCGTGTCGACGTCGGTTTCGACGACACCGCCACCCCCAAGTCCCGAGGGGATGGCCTCGAAAAGGGCCTCGACGAGCGCTTCCTCGCGGCCCTGGAGGTCGTCGTAGGTCAGGTTCGTTCGCATCATCCTGACCCCGCAGTTGATGTCGTAGCCGACCGATCCGGGCGAAATACAGCCGTTCTCGGCGTCCATCGCGCCAACGCCGCCGACGGGGAACCCGTACCCCTGGTGGCCGTCGGGCATACAGATGGCGTACTTCGTGATCCCCGGCAAGTGGGTCGCGTTGCGCAACTGCTCGAGCGTGCGATCCTCGCTGATCTCCTCGAGCAGGGCTTCGCTGGCGAGCACGCGGGCCGGGACGCGCATGGCGCCGTCCTGTGGCAGCTCCCAGACGTGCTCTCGAACCTCCTCGAGCACGATGCCGTCGGCGTCGAACGTTTTGGTCATACTCGAATATAGGACGCGCAGGCTGAAAGGTGTTGTCAGGTCGTCACCGGCGAAGGGTTAGTTTGCCGCTGCTGAGGCGACGGCGTCCTCGAGTTCGGCCTCGACGGTCTCGAGTCGGTTGTCGACAGAGTACGGGCCAGCGCCGGTGATCAACAGCACCGACGCCATCCCGAAGAGCGCGACGTGAGCGAGGACGGGGTCATCGGGAAGTGCGAAGAGAGTCAGCGTGAACATCGTGATCGCCGTCGCCGCACTGGCTCGGGTAAAGAGGCCGAGAATCAGGGCGATCCCGAGCGCGGTTTCGGTGAGTCCCGCGCCGAGCACCCACAGTTCCGGGCTCACCGGGACGACGTTCGTGAGGTCGTAGCGGTCGACTACGGCGAGGGCAATGCCCGGACGGAGCAGCTTCTGGCCGGTGCCGAGGTAGACGAAGGTGAGTCCCAGCCCGACCCTGGTTACGGTCGGAACGAGTTGCTCGTAGGACGTGATCCATGCCTGAAATCGCGTGGCGACGTCGTACACCCGATCGATTCGGCCGTACAGCGTTCCCGGCCCGCCGGCTACTCGCTGGAGGACGTGATCGGCACTCGGTCGACCGCTGCCGACGAGTGCGATGGCCAACAGGCCGCCGACGAACTCGAGTTGTAACAGCAGGATGGGCCAAACAATCAGCCCAATCAGATAGACGGCGAGGGTGACGAGCGCCACGAGTCGCGTCGCCAGGCCGAACAGGAGGAGAAAGCCAAGCGTTACCTGCAGGAGCCGAAGTTCGATCTCCAGAGCGGGGCTGATGAAGTAGCCGCTGAATCCCGCGCCGATGAGGGGAATGCCGAAAGAGATGCGGAGGAGCCATGGCACGAACTCCGTGTACTCGCGCATGGCTGTTCGAAAGGCGGCGATATCCCTGGGAACCGGTTTCACCCACAGGTACGCCGCCAGTGCAATCACCACGGCGAGTCCACCAGCCGCGAGTATCCCGACGATGGCCGGATCGGTGAACGCGTCAGCGAGGAACTCGGCCGCACTGACGTCGTGTTTCTCGTCGACGACGTACTCCTCGTGGGCGCTGACGGGGACTGCGGTGAGCCAGAGGAACAACATCGACAGGAGGACTGCGGCGACTCCGCTCGTGACGTGATGACGTCGCGCCATAGCCCCCGTACCCTGGCCACGGATAAAAGTGCACAGTTGGTCACAGTGACAGGCTTCGCGGAATTTTGCAGGCTTTGGGGTACTCGGCGGTTAGCTACGGACGTGGTGGTGGAAGCAGATTCACGGAAACGGACACGGTTACGGATACCGAAACGGGCACGAGACGGGAACCGATCCGGACGGCAATCGACCCCACTATACGTCGAAAACGACGTACGCCTCCCACCCCGAATCAACGCGCTCGAGGCGCATCTCGGAGTAGGTGACGGCCTTGATCTCGCGGGCGTCGATCTCCGAGAGCGGAACGCCGCGGGCGGTCGCCTCGAGTCGCCAGTCATCATCATCGTCGTGTCCGTCCGGTACCGAGGCATCCTCGAGTAGTTCGACCCGATTGTCGACCGGCAGCTCGAGGCGAACGTCGCGAAGGTAGATGAGTTCGTCGAGGTACTCGAACAGAAGCGCCTCGCGGCTCTCGGCGGTGACCGCGAGCGAGAATCGGTTCGTCGACGCGCCGGTGTCAGCGTCGGCGGCAGGGATCGCGTCACACGAGGCCCCGGCCAATCCGTCGCCAACGGCCGCGAACGTCGACTCGAGGGACTCGCCCCTCGCGGCGACGGCGATGTCCGCGGTGTGGGCGCGGAGTTCGTAACTCATTGGTGACGAAGCGTACCCCACGCAGTACCCTATGTTCGTCGGTCTGTCAACGTCCGCCCGGTAACAGCGCCGACCTGCGGATGCCGAGCAATACCGGAACCGAAAAACTCGGTGTTCGGACGCTAACGAGCCACGATTCCCCCGGAACGGCGATCTGGCTGCCGGTGGAATTATATTCCCGACCGTGATACGGTATGGTAGTGAGCGTCAACATCGACAGTCGCGTCGTCGGGCCCGGGAGCGACGAGTTCGTCGAGGCGGCCTGGGAGCTCAAAGAGCAGATTAGCCACGCCGAGGGGGTGCTCAAACAGCGGCGAAACTTCTTCACGGACGCCTATCGTCGCTCGACGGTTCACTGTTACGTCCGCGACGGCACCGAACTCGTCGGCTTCACGGCCGTCCGACGCGACGGTTACATCCTCTTTCTCGCCGTCTCTCCCGACTGCCGCGGCGAGGGCATCGGCAAACGCCTTGTCGCCCGCGTCGCCGAAGACCACAGGACGATCACCTGCCACGCCCGCACGACCAACGAAAACGCCCTCCAGTTCTACGAACACCTCGGCTTCGAGATCAAACGCCGCATCGACAACTACTACGAGGACGGTGGCGACGCCTACTACCTCAAACTCGGCTCGAGTGCGGGTCTGACCGATCGTATCTCGGATCTGATTCGCCGGTAGCTCGTTGTGGCTCGTTCAAGGCCAGCCAGGGGTAACAGATTCCTGGTACCGTTACTCGAGTCGGACGGACATTCGGAAACGCCTATATGCTCGTATTGCTGACTACCAGAGACGAATGGAGGAGCGAACGCGAGCCTATCTTCGGGGGCGGTTTCGGGATCACTATCGACGCACGGAGATCACCCCACCCCCGGGGGCCAACGAACGCGAGTGGGGATTCATCCCCTGGACCGAAGGCCCCAAGACAACGATGGTTCGCCACCGTTCGCTCCTCGAACTGGGCTCGATAGAGGACTTTCTCGAGCGCAAGCGGCCCCAGCACGTCTACTTCTCGGTGGGACGCTATCGCGACCCCGGCGCGAACTCGATGAGCGCGAAGGACTGGCGCGCGTCGGATCTCGTCTTCGACCTCGACGCCGACCACCTGCCCAGCGTGACTCTCGGCGAGGACTCCTACGCCGAGATGCTCGCGAAGTGTAAGGACGCCCTCCTCCGATTGCTCGATTTCCTCGAGGACGACTTCGGTTTCGAGGAACTCGAGGTCGTCTTCTCGGGCGGCAGGGGGTATCACGTGCACGTGCGCGACGAAACCGTGCTCCACCTCGAGCGCGAACACCGTCGTGAGATCGTCGACTACGTGCGCGGCATCGGCCTCGAGTACGAGCAGCTTATCGACGCCGAGACGGTCGCCGGGCTGGGCAGAAAGACGCCAACGCAGCGGCGACACCTCTCGGTCGAGGGCGGCTGGGGGCGTCGAACGCATCGCCACTTCATGACCTTCGTCGACGAGCTTCTCGACCTCGATGAGGAGGCCGCCCTCGAGCGACTCCAGACGTTCGACGGCATCGGCGAGGGGAAGGCGACGGCGACGCTCAACGCCGCTCGAAACAACCGACGCGAACTCGAGGCGGGCAACGTCACGGTACACACCGCCGTCTCCCAGCTCGCCGAGCGATTCGCCAAACGGGCCGTCGAGCGGGACAACGCGCCGATCGACGAACCGGTGACGACCGACACGAATCGACTAATTCGTCTCCCAGGCAGCCTCCACGGCGGCAGCGCGCTCGAGACGAGACGCATCGCACGTGACGAACTCGACGCGTTCGACCCGCTGGTCGACGCAGTCCCCGAAACGTTCGTCGGTCACGAGATCGCCGTCGACGTGAGCCGCGGGGGCGACGTGGAACTCGGGGGCGATATCTTTACAGTCCAGGAGGGTGACCAGTCATTACCAGAGTACGTTGCCATGTTCCTGATGGCGCGTGGTCGGGCGGAGAAGGAGACTGAAACATGAATCTCGACGAATTACGTACGGTGCAAAGTAAGGAGCGCCAAAAGGACAGTCTCCAGCACCTGCGCCCGTCGTTTTACCAGGAGGTTGGCGACTATATCGCGAATCTCGAGGCCGAGCGCGAGCGGATCGCCGACGCGGCCGACGATCCCTTCTCCTCGCCCGAGGTCGGTCGCCTCACGGACGAAATCGAGACGGCGAAGGACGTCGTCGACGCGATCTACGAGCGTCGCATGGGCAAACTCGTCAAACAGGCCAGCCTCTCGGCCGCCGGCATGCCAGCCGACGACGAAGGACTCACGGCCGAGGAATCGGATCTGTTCGACGACCTCGTCGATCGGATTCAGGGTAACAAATCGCGCGTGTTGGACGTCCTCGAGGGCAAGGAGTCGGTGGCGGAAGGCGAGACCGATCGCGACGGCAGCGGCTCGAATGTGAACGCGAACACGACGGCACCGGATCGTCCTGTTGACGCGACGGAGTCAGCATCATCGCCGTCCGATTCGTCCGATTCGGTGAGCGTCGCCGACGCGATGGGTGGGGAGTTGCCGGCGGACGATACGGCGACGTCACAGGAAACCGAATCGGACGACGAGACGCCACCACCGCCGCCACCGGACGAACCGCCACTCGAGCACGTCGATACGGATCCAACGCCGACCGGTCGGGGAGATGAACACCCAGTCGAACCGCCGACTGACGCTCCAGCGGACGACACGGAAATCGGCGACACGGGAACCAACGAATCCACCGCGGACGTCGACCGCGTCACCGTCAAGATCACCCGCGACGTCGGCTCGATTCTCGGAATCGACGACCGGGAGTACACCCTCGCGGCCGACGACGTCGTCACGCTCCCCGAGCAGAACGCGACGCCGCTGGTCGAGCGTGAGGCGGCCGAACCGCTCGAGTGACTCCCGCAACAACCGGATAACCGAACCAGCCGACCACAGGCTGACGCGAGCGCGACCGACACCACTACTACCGTCGAGACGAAGGGTCGGATATGCTCGAGGTTGGCGACGACGCACCCGATTTCGCACTGGACAATCAACACGGCGAGACGGTTCGCCGCTCGGATTTCGACGGCCAGCACCTGGTCGTCTACTTCTACCCGCGGGCGAACACCGAAGGCTGTACGGTCGAAGCGTGTGAGTTCCGCGACGCGCGCCCCACCTTCGAGAGCGAGAACGCGGCTGTCGTCGGCATTAGCGACGACCCCGTCGACGACCTGGCCTCGTTCGCCGACGACTACGACCTCGAGTTCGACCTGCTCTCGGACGAGGACGGCGAGGTCTCCGCGGCCTACGACTCTTATGGTGAAAAGCAGATGTTCGGTAACACCTTCGACGGGGTCTTCCGGAACACCTACATCGTCGGCCCCGACGGCACGATCGAGGCGGTCTTCGAGGGCGTCTCGCCCGAGGGTCACGCCGAGGAAGTGCTAGAATCGCTCGAGTAAGGTGACGAATGTCGATGTCGATCACCGACGACAGCGAACGCGAGGTCGATGCCCTCGTCTCGCGACTCGAGGCAGACTACGGCTCTTTTGACCGGATCGAGAAGACGTGGACGCATTTGCCCGACGAACAGAAACGGATTCTCGAGCGCTACGAACGTGACAAACTCGGCGGAGCGGGTGTCTGGCTGCGAAACACGGCCGGCGAAATCCTGCTGGTTCGAAACGAGGGCGACGACGGATGGGCGGATCCCGGCGGGAAAGTCGACCCCGGCGAATCGGTCGAACGAGCGGCGAAGCGGGAAGTTCGTGAGGAAGCCGGTGTCGACTGTCGGCTAACGGGTGTCTGTGAGGTTCACACGATCACAAATCGATGTGAGACCAACGCGCTCCCCGACGTTCTCGAGGCCATCGTTATCTTCGACGGCGAATACGTTTCAGGGGAACCGCAGCCTCGAGAGGGAGAAATCGCCGACGTTGACTGGTTCCGGAACCCGCCCTCGAGCGTCTTGTACGAGGAGGTACGTACGAGGCCGTATCCGGCACAGGAATAGATTCGAAAACCGCTCACTTTATCAGCATGTACGCGGCGCTCCGCGCCGCGTTTCACCGAACGCGAAGCGCTCGGCCTTTTTAGCGTAGATTTTTGCGCTGAGCGGTTCCGCGCGAAGCGCGGAATCCCGAAGCGGAAAAAGGTACTATTGGAAGGTACGGCCCAACTGCTCGTCGGCCGTCTCAGGCTCTCGCGTCTGGAACTGCTCTTCGATCTCTTCGTAGCGCTCCCGGGTGTCGGGGGTCACGCTCGGTGGCACTTCCTCGAGCGCCTGCTCGAAGTGCTCCTTGCTGATCCGGACGTTGCCGACCGTGTCGGCCATGTCCTCGGGGGAGACGGTGTTGATGAACTCCCGCGAGGCAGCCATCGACGCCTCACGGCAGACCGCTTCGATGTCGGCACCGACGTACCCCTTCGTCTCGCTCGCGAGCCACTCGAGGTCGATCGAGTCAGCGAGGGGCTTGTTTCGCGTGTGCACCTCGAAGATCTTCTTCCGGCCGCCCTCGTCGGGGACGGGGACGTGGACGTGACGGTCGAGGCGACCCGGACGGAGCAGCGCCGTGTCGATGAGATCCGGACGGTTGGTCGTCGCGATGACGACCACGTCCTCGAGTTCCTCGAGGCCGTCGAGTTCGGTGAGGAGCTGGGAGACGACACGTTCGCCGACGCCGGAGTCCATCTGGCCGCCGCCGCGTTCGGTCGCGATCGAATCGATCTCGTCGAAGAAGATCACGGTCGGGGCGTTCGACCGGGCCTTCTCGAAGACCTCGCGGACGCCCTTCTCGGACTCGCCGACGTACTTGTTCAGCAGTTCAGGACCTTTGATCGAGATGAAGTTCGACTGGGCTTCGTTGGCGACGGCTTTCGCGAGCAGGGTCTTCCCCGTCCCTGGCGGGCCGTACATGAGGACGCCCTTGGCGGCCTCCATGTCCATCGCCCGGAACACCTCGGGGTAGTCGAGGGGCCACTGGATTGTCTCCTGGAGGCGGTCTTTGGTGTCCGCGAGGCCGCCCACATCGTTCCAGGTGACGTCGGGAACTTCGACGAACACTTCCCGAAGCGCGGAGGGAGTGATCCCCTTGAGCGCTTCCTTGAAGTCCTTCTCCGTGACGCGCAGGCGCTCGAGCACCTCGGCGTCGATCTCCTCCTGTTCGAGATCGAGCTCGGGCCGGATGCGACGGAGCGCGTTCATCGCCGCCTCTTTGGTCAGGCTCTCGAGGTCGGCCCCGACGAAGCCGTGAGTATTCTCGGCGTAGCGATCGAGGTCGACGTTGTCGGAGAGGGGCATCCCGCGGGTGTGCACCTGCAGGATCTCCGTTCGGCCATCCTTATCCGGGACGCCGATTTCGATTTCCCGGTCGAATCGACCGCCACGACGGAGCGCAGGGTCGATGGCATCGAGGCGGTTAGTCGCCGCGATGACGGTGACGCGGCCGCGTTCCTCGAGGCCGTCCATCAGGGAGAGCAACTGGGCGACGACGCGGCGTTCGACGTCGCCACCTGCGTCCTCGCGTTTGGCGGCGATGGAGTCGATCTCGTCGATGAAGACGATTGCCGGGGCGTTCTCCTCGGCCTCCTCGAACACTTCTCGGAGCTGTTCTTCGCTCTCACCGTAGTACTTCGACATGATCTCCGGGCCGGAGATCGTCGTGAAGTGGGCGTCGATCTCGTTGGCGACGGCTTTCGCCATCAGCGTTTTCCCGGTGCCTGGCGGGCCGTGGAGCAGGACGCCTTTGGGCGGTTCGATGCCGAGTTGCTGGAACAGTTCGGGATGACGCATCGGGAGCTCGATCATCTCCCGAACCTGGTCGAGTTCGTTGTCGAGGCCGCCGATGTCCTCGTAGGCGACGTTCGGGACGCCCTCTCGACCGCCACCCGCACCAGCGCTGATCTGTTCGGCGGGGGTTTCGGAGATCTGGATCTCCGTCGAGTCGGTGATGACCACCGTTCCACTCGGTGCTGTCGAGGCGATCTTCAGCGGTACCGACTGGCCGGAGCTGGCCATAGGGCCGAACGACAGCGAGAAGGGGACGGTCTGCCCTTCGGTGACGGCCTGTCCGCTGAGCTTATCACGAACGAGCGGGCCGATGTTCCCCCGGATACGGAGGTTCTGTGGGAGCGCGACCGTGACGCGCGTCGCCTGTTTGACGTCCGCTTTCTCGATTGTGACACGGTCGTCGATGCCGACGCCAGCCTCCTGGCGAAGACGGCCATCGACACGAATGACGCCGCGACCCTCGTCTTCGGGATAGCCGGGCCACACGCGTGCAACCGCTCGCGCGTCGTCGGTGCCTTCGATGACGATGTAGTCACCGTTCTCGAGGCCGATCTCGCTCATCGAGGTGCGATCTATCGCAGCGAGTCCACGCCCTGCGTCTTTCTGTTTGAGCGGTCTGACGGTGAGTTTCATAGAGACTCCTCCAGTTCGACAGTGAGGACGCCGTTTTTGATAAACGCTTGCGCGTCACGTGCCTGTGCTGGGAGATCGAATTCGAATTGATCGTCACTCAGAACGACGATGACGGTTCCGTCGACGACGTCGACCGTGGCATCGTCGCCGATGTCACCGAAGTCGACCGCCAGAACGGATTCGTCGTCGTACTGGTACTGTCGCACCAGCCGATCACCGTCGCGAGCGAACTGTGAGTAATTCATTGTAACTAACCCCAGGTAAGCTGCACTAGTATATGAATCTTTCTCCTATAAATCGCACGACGTAGCCACATAGAACCGATAGCGGTCGAACTGTAGTTCACACACGAGGCGCCTCGAGCCGAACGGCTTTGTCGACGGACACGCTCACCAGCGGTCGAATCAAGGGCGCATACGCTCACCGCTCCCTGCAACGACGACGGTTCGCGATGGATTCCTCGCCAGTCTCTGTCGTGACGATTTCGTACAGGATTGCTCGAGCACCGTCGGTTTTCGGTCGAAGGATCCTGCCGAGGCGCTGGGTGAACTCGCGTTCGCTCCCGCTTCCGGAGAGGACGACTGCGACCGATGCGTCTGGGACGTCGACCCCCTCGTCGAGGACGTTCGACGTCACCACGCGGGAGTACGCCCCGTCGCGGAACTTCTCGAGGATGTCCCGGCGTTCGGCCGTCCCCGTTTGATGGGTGAGTACGGGTATCAGGAACCGTTCACCGACCTCGTAAGCGAGGTCGTTGTAGGCGGTGAAGATAATCGTTCGTTCCCCTCGATGATCGCCGAGCACGTCGGCCAGCGTCTCGAGTTTCCCCTCGGCACCCAGCATGATCTCTCGGGCGCGCTGGCGTGCCAGGAGTGCTTCCCGTGCGGCCGGGTCGGAGCCGGATCGCTTGACGAGCTCCTGATAGTCCGCACCCGACTGCATCCGGATGTTCGAACCGGCGAGGTAGTCCACGAACGTTTCCTGATAGCGTTCGTAGGCAGCCCGCTCGTCGGTCGTGAGCGAGACGGCCAGTCGCTTGACGTCGTACGGAGCCAGGTGCTCGCCGGCGAGGTCGTCGGCCGAGAGGCGATAGACGACTGGCCCCACGAGCGACTCGATAACCTCGTGCGCGCCATCGGGTCGTTCGAACGTCGCCGTCAACCCCAGTCGAGCAGGAGCGGCGAGCAGGCGCGCGATGTCACGATAGCCCTCACCACCGAGGTGGTGCACCTCGTCGAAGACGACGAACCCGAACCGATCGCCGACCGAGTCGGCCTTCAGGTACGCCGAATCGTACGTCGAGACGGTGAGTGCCTCGAGTCGCTGCTCGCCACCACCGAAGCGCCCGACCGGGACGTCGAACTCCGCCTCGAGTTCGGTTGCCCACTGCTCGAGCAGGTCGATCGTCGGGACGACGATCAGGGTCGGCACGGCGAGGCGTTCGATGGCCTTGATCGCGATGACGGTCTTCCCGCTACCGGTCGGCAACTCGAGCACGCCGGCTGGGGCTGGTGTCGGCGATCCGCTGGCACTGGCACAGTCACTGTCACTGTCACCGGTGTCGGTAGTCGGATCGACGTGTCCCCATCGATCGGTCTCGAGCCACCGTTCGAGTGCCTCGCGCTGGTACGAACGAAGGTCGTAGGCGGAGCGAATCTCGTGAAGCCGTTCCGGGTCGAGGGTGAGCACCGAATCGTCTACTCCGATCCCGTGTTCGTCGAGTGCAGACCGGAGTGATAGATACCGATAGCCTTCCGCGCGAAACGCGCCGGATCGGACATCCCTTTTCAGCGTTCCATCGCCCAGGAATCCGTCCTCGAGCACCCCCTCGAGTGAGCCCTCGTCGCCCTCGAGACTAATCGTTCCCTCCTCGTAACGCAAACTGACGGAGCGATCGGGTGCGGTGGGGGCCGGAGACATGGCTTCGGTTTCGGTTTCCGTTCGTGTGTGGACGCGGCTGGCACAAATACCCTCTGACGGACGGTTCCATCGCCCGACGAGGCGTCCGTTGCAATGGACGCTCCTCGAGAGGGGCGATCTCCATAGTAGCCACTGCAAGACAATGCACACCTGATCGCCAGACCTGTCGCCGATCAGGCTGCAAATCGTTTCAGTTGGTACTATACCTGGCGGATCGATCGTCGCATTCTCGCCCCGGCGATCAACGCGCATACCTCAACCCTTTTATTACCGCTGTGCCTTGTCTGCGATATGAGCGAAGACGAGGGCCCAAACCCCACAGCCCAGGGCGTCTCGGCTGCGGGAGACGCCGACGACGATGCGGACGGTGGCTCCGACGCCTCGAGCCAGGATGCAGCCGAGGAGTCGGAGTCGGCCGACGGCGTGGAAACCGCCGACGAGCAGCCACCAGAGGACGAGCCAGCGACCGACTCGAGCGCGGACGCTGAACCGACCGCTGCCGAAGGCGACGTCGCGGAAACGAGTGTGACGGACGAGACACCACAGACGAGCGACGACATTCGAGACCTCCTCAATACGCTCCGGGAGTACGACGACGAGATCGCTCGCGACGTCAACTCGATCGTCGAGACCGCTCGCGACCTCAACGGTACCGTCCAGCACCAGCGCGACGAGCTCGACGACCTGACCGAGCGTGTCGACGCCCAGGCAGAGACGATCGACGACCTGCAGCGCCAACTCGAGGAGCGAGAGGATGAACTCGAGGCACGCGAGGAGATCATCGAGGAGTACGAAGATCAGATCGAAGATCTCAAAGGTCACGTCAAGCGGACGCAGGCGGACTTCCAGAACTACAAGAAGCGGGCGAAAAAGCGCCAACAGCAGATCAAAGACCGGGCGACCGAGGATCTCGTCCAGCGGCTGGTCGGTGTTCGCGACAACCTGAAGCGTGCGCTCGCAGAAGAGAGCGACGATGTCGAGAGCCTTCGCGACGGACTCGATATGACCCTGCGGGAATTCGATCGAATCCTGTCCGACGAGAACGTCGAGGAGATCGATCCCGAACCGGGCACCGACGTCGACCCGCAACGCCACGAGGTGATGATGCGGATCGATAGCGCTCAGCCGGAGGGCACCATCGCGGACGTCTTCACGCCCGGGTACGAGATGAGCGAAAAGGTGATCCAGAACGCCCAGGTGACGGTGAGTAACGGGGCGCTCGAGGGTGAGAGTGATGACGAAACCGAAGTCGAAGCCGAAGACGATGGTGGAGACGAGGACGAGTCATCAGCCGACGGATCGGACGATGGCACCGGTGGCGACGATCACGACGATGACGCTGGCGCGAGAGATGGTGATGACGCTAACACGAAAGCGGACAATGGCGGTTACGAGGACGAATCTTCCGACGACGAAGATGACTCGCACTCGGACGCGGACGACGAAGCCGACGACGGCGACGGGGAAGAAGCGATCGAACTCGGTGGTGAAGTTGCGTCGACGGACGACGAGGGCAGCGAGAATGTCGGTGACGATGTCGATACGACGGAGACTGACGAGGCGGAAGCCAGCGACGATGACGATGACGATGGCGATGGCGATAAAGACGGTGACAACAGCCAAATCGACGAGGACGGATCCGCCGAGGCCGATGCGGAAGACACGGACGACGAGGAGACGGAACCCAACGAGTGAACAACCCCGACCACAAGGGTCGGGGCTTCTTGGTGGTTCCCTCAGATTATCGCTAACACTCCCTGCAACCTCGACGCCTACCCGTTCCAGAGCAAGGCCGTCTCAAGCGGTTACGAGGGATGAGGTCGGGCGGTTCACACGCCCCGATGCCCACCGTCGCACCTTCCGAACTTGAGGAAGGCTCTTGAGAGTAGGCACATCTAACATACACTTCTCCAATCCACGCTTCGCAACGTTCACCGACGCATTCCTATCCGCATGGTCTTGATGACCACACGACTTGCACTTGAACCGTTTCCGCCGTCGATTCGCTCGCTCGGCGTGTTCACACGCCGTCAACGCACAGCCCTGACTTGTGTACTCCGCGTCAACCGAGGCAATCGGAATGCCTTCAAACGCTGCTTTGTACGCGATGAACACTTGCGTTGCACGGAACGGCATCGCGTGGAGCCGACGATTCATCCGAGTGCCGTAGTCGATTGACTCGCGCATATCCTTGAGGTCTTCAAGAGCAATACACGGGTCAGGAAAACGCTTCGTAAACTCGACTACGGCCCGAGACAGTTTGTGGAGCCTGTCGTGGACGAACCGATACTCTCTGTCACGAACCACGTTCTTGTGCGACGGCTTCCCCGCGTTCTGCATCCGCTTTTTCATCGTGAAATAGCGGTGGCGCTCGGACTTGATTTCGGGGAAGTCGATGACGAGCGTGTCGAGAACTCCCGTTTCGTCCATCGCGGTCAATGCTATGTTGTCCTCGTTCACGTCCACACCAATCACCGTCTTCGAGTTGGTTTTGTCTCGGACGGTCTGCGTCTGGTGGGTGACGTTAACGTGGAGTTCAGCACGACCATCCGTAAAGAGGGCTTCAGCCGTCCCTATCTTCCACTCGTCACTCGACAGCGCGGTTTTCAGCACGTCGAGATGCACCGGGTCGCCAACGACCGTCCCCCGAACAGGATGATATGGTTTCGGAGAGATACGAATTGCAACGTCACCGTCGTCGGTGAGTGAGAGCGTGTATCCTTCGGTGTGGTTCATCCGCAAGGGGTATGGCCCAATTTTGGTGTGACTGGGCATGTTGTAGTCGTCGTATTCGTAGTAGTTCTCCATCGCTTCGAGGGCTTTCTTGACGACCAACTGTGTGTTGTTTTTCACGAGGTTGGCATCTTTCTCCATCTGGCGACGGATGTCATCCCAGTCTTCGCCCTGTTTAGCGAGGCGGATGGTGTCGTTGTACACCGAGCGCGATTCTTGCGTTGACTCAAAGACCTTTGTCTTGCTTCCCTCTTCGTAAAACTGGAGTTGGAGTGGGAGGGTTTTCGTGAGATTTTGGTCTTCGATGTCCATGCGTAGTACTCACTCGGTGTCTTCGTCGTCGTACGTCCACTCGCGGAGGAGTTCACGTACGACATCGGCTTTCGTTCGGTCTTCGTCGATGCATTTCTTCGAGAAGTCCTTGTAGAAGTCCTCCTCGAAATCGACGGTGAATCGCCGTGCCATATTGTTTGCAGTAGATGATTAGTAGCACATTGACTTAAATGTTGTTACGTCGTGCAGTGTATATGGAGGCGACTCGCTCGAACCACACAGTGTACAATATCAACTACCACTTTGTGTGGTGTCCTCGGTATCGGCACTCGTTTCTCGACCACGTTGAAGATACATTGGAATCGGAGTTTCATGCAATTATCGAGCGGAACGACTACGAGTTGCGGTCGTTGCATATCTCCCCTGACCACGTTCACGTGTTCTTAGGAGCGCATCCGAAGCACTCACCGAGCGAAATCGTGTCGCGGTTGAAGAGCGTTACGGCCCGGAAATTATGGGCAGAATATCCCGAAGTGATGCGGTCGTTGTATTGGGGCGGTGGGTGTTGGGAGCGTTCGTTCTACGTAGGAACGGCAGGTGAGGTGAGTCGAGAAACGATTGAACAGTACATCAACCGTAGTGAGCATGTGTAGTCCTTCGACGGGCTTCACCCCCGACCTCAAGGGTCGGGGTTCTCGCCCTGCACCGCCTATAGAGAAGCGTGACCGATTGACCGATCCTGTTGGTTCGGTATCGTCTCAACCGGTGGCTCGAACGGTCACTCCTCGAGCCAGTTACTGACTCAGGGGCGATACAGCTCGTGTTTCGGCACCCAATTCGATCGTCGATGCGTTCTCGTTCGGTCGCTCGAGAGTTACTACCACCAGGGTAAATTTCCACGGTATCGTGCGTTGGGTGGGGTTTCAGAAGTCTTTTGACGACATAGGGGTAACCTCCGCTACGACATGACCGAGGACTTAAACTGGGCGATTGGAGGCGAGGCCGGAGACGGTATCGACTCCACTGGGAAGATTTTTGCCCAGGCACTCTCCAGGGCCGGACGACACGTCTTTACGTCGAAGGATTTCGCGTCACGGATCCGTGGCGGCTACACCGCCTACAAGATTCGGACGTCGACAGACCGCGTACAGAGTGTCGTCGATCGGCTCGACATTCTCGTCGCGCTCACGCAACGAACCATCGACGAAAATCTCGACGAACTTCACGAGGGCAGCGCCGTCATCTACGACGGCGAGCGCTCGTGGGACGCCGAGATTCCGGACGAGATCACCGCCGTCGACGTACCGTTGAAATCGCTTGCCGAAGAGGCTGGCGGCGCCATCATGCTCAACGTCGTCGCGCTCGGAGCCGCCTGTGAAATCACCGGCTTCGACGTCGAATATCTCGACGAATCACTCGAGAAGCGTTTCGGCGGCAAAGGATCGAAGATCGTCGAGAACAACCGCGAGGCAGCCCGCAAAGGTCGAGATTACGTTCGCGAGAATTACGATCTCGATCTGGGCTACGACCTCGAGACCACGGATAACGACTACGTCCTGCTCAACGGCGACGAAGCCATCGGGATGGGCGCACTCGCCGCTGGCTGCCGATTCTACGCCGGCTATCCGATCACGCCCGCGACGAACGTGATGGAGTACCTGACCGGCCGGATCGAACAGTACGGCGGCCACGTCGTGCAGGCCGAGGACGAACTCTCGGCGATCAACATGGCACTCGGTGCCGCTCGCGCCGGCGCTCGCTCGATGACGGCCACCTCGGGGCCGGGCATCGACCTGATGGCCGAAACGTTCGGCCTCGTCGCAACGAGCGAGACGCCGCTCGTCATCGTCGACGTGATGCGTTCGGGCCCGTCGACCGGGATGCCAACCAAGCAGGAACAGGGCGACCTCAACATGACGCTGTACGGCGGTCACGGCGAGATTCCACGTTTCGTCGTCGCGCCGACGACCATCGACGAGTGTTTCTGGAAGACCGTCGAGGCTTTTAACTACGCCGAGAAGTACCAGACGCCCGTCTACGTCGTCGCCGACCTCGCACTCGCGGTTACCGAACAGACGTTCTCGCCCGAGACGTTCGACATGGACGCCGTCGAAATCGACCGCGGTACCCTCGTCGACGACGACTCGATCGGCGAGTGGCTCGACGAGCAGGGTCGCTTCCGCGCCCACGCCGCCACCGAGGACGGGATCAGCCCCCGCGCCATCCCCGGAACGACCGACGGCGCGCACATGTCCACCGGCCTCGAGCACGACGAACTCGGGCGCCGAACCGAGGATACCGAGGTGCGCGTCGAACAGGTCGACAAACGCAACCGCAAGGTCGAGACCGCCAAGAGCGAGGAGGACTGGGATTACCGCGAGTTCGGTGACGCCGACGCCGAGAATCTCGTCATCTCCTGGGGATCGAACGAGGGCGCGCTGGTCGAAGCCCTCGAGTACCTCGAGAACGACGGGATCGACGTCCGCATCCTCTCGGTGCCGTACATCTTCCCGCGGCCGGATCTCACCGAGGACGTCGAGGCGGCCGAGGACGTGATCGTCGTCGAGTGTAACGCGACCGGCCAGTTCGCCGACGTAATCGAACACGACACGCTGACGCGGGTCAAACGGGTCAACAAGTACACCGGCGTCCGGTTCAAAGCGGACGAACTCGCCGACGCGATTTCCACGAAGCTTTCCGAGGAGGTGCCAGCATAATGAGCTCAGACGTACGATTCACGGACTTCAAATCCGACAAGCAACCGACCTGGTGTCCCGGCTGTGGGGACTTCGGGACGATGAACGGCATGATGAAAGCGCTCGCGAATACGGGGAACGATCCGGACAACACGTTCCTCGTCGCCGGGATCGGCTGTTCCGGCAAGATCGGGACGTACATGCACAGCTACGCCCTCCACGGGGTGCACGGCCGTGCGCTGCCCGTCGCGACGGGTGTCAAGATGGCTCGCCCGGACATCGAGGTCATGGCCGCCGGCGGCGACGGCGACGGCTACTCGATCGGTGCCGGCCACTTCGTCCACGCCGTCCGCCGGAACGTCGACATGACCTACGTCGTCATGGACAACCGCATCTACGGGCTGACCAAGGGGCAGGCCTCGCCAACGTCGCGATCCGATTTCGAGACGTCGACGACGCCCGAGGGGCCACAGCAGCCACCCGTCAACCCGCTCGCGCTCGCGCTCGCTGCCGGGGCGACGTTCATCGCCCAGTCGTTCGCCTCCGACGCGCTGCGCCACGCCGAGATCATCGAGGAGGCCATCGAACACGACGGCTTCGGCTTCGTCAACGTCTTCAGCCCGTGTGTGACCTTCAACGACGTCGACACCTACGACTACTTCCGCGACACGCTGGTCGACCTCGATGAGGAGGGTCACGACCGTCACGACCTCGAGGCAGCCAAGGAGGTCATCCTCGACGCCGACAAGGAGTACCAGGGTGTGATGTACCAGAACGAGAACTCGGTGCCGTACCACGAACAACACGGCGTCACCGAGAACATGGCCGAGATCCCCGACGGCGCACCCGAGAACGCCATGGATCTCGTGCGCGAGTTCTACTGACCGACTCGGTCGTCTCTCGATTTCACGTTACCCCGGCCTGTTTCAATTACTGAAGGTCTCAAGTGCTTATATTTCGTCGTTCGTGATGAGTCTCGAGTATGCGAGTCAATCACATTGGCTCTTCCACCATCGTGGTCGAGTCCGGCGACGTCAGTGTCCTCTGTGATCCGTGGTTGATCGACGGTGCGTTCGACGGTGCCTGGGCCCACTATCCGCCACTCGAGGTCGAACCGAGCGATTTCGACGACGTCGATTACATATACGTCTCCCACATTCATCCCGACCACTGCCACCGGGAGACGCTCGAGGAGCTAGCCGACGACATACCGGTGTTGATCCACGATTACGCCTGGGATTTCCTCAAACGAAATATCGAAGCGGCCGGTTTCGAAAGCGTCCACGAACTCCCACACGACGAACGGATCCACCTGGGCGGCGATCTACACGTGAACGTACTCGCCTCGGATAACTGCGACCCGTCCGTCTGTGGCAACCATTTCGCCTGTCCGTGGTTCGCCGAGTCGATGAGCGACGGAGCCGTGGACGGATCGACCCAGATCGACTCGATGGCCGTCTTCGACGACGGTGAGCGGACGCTCGTCAACCTCAACGACTGTCGGTGGCCGATGACCCGTTCTGCGGCGTACGAGGTCAAGAGTCGGTACGGCCGCCCGGACATGGTTCTTCACCAGTACACGTTCGCCGGGGGCTACCCGCAGAGCCGCATGGATTACGATCACGATCAACTCGTCGAGGCTCGTGAGGATCGCCGAATCGAGTCTCTCGAGAACGCGGTCGGCTTTCTCGACCTCCTCGAGCCCGACTACTACATGCCGTTCGCTGGAACATACATTCTCGCCGGCGACCTCGTCGAGTTGAATCAGTACGTCGCCCGGTCGACGCGTGCCCAGGCACGGGAGTACTTCGAGGCCGACGATCGCATCGACAACGATACCTCAGAGTGTGTGTTGCTCAACCGCGGCGAGTCGTTCGATCTCGAAACGGAAACGCAATCGGCGCCGTACGAGCCGATCGATCCGAACGACGCGTTGGCCTACGCTCGAGAACACCTCAGCGACGTCTCGTTCCCCTACGAGTCGGATCCGATGCCGTCGCTCGAGGAGCTGACCGACCGGTTCCCGGCGGCGTACGAACACTTCGACGAGAAGCGGCGCGGAATCGGGTACGAGTCCGAAACCGAGGTGTTTCTCTCGCTCACCGACGGCGTCTACGCCAGATTCGGCGCGAACGGGCAGGGCTACGACTACGTCGATGGCGTCCCGCCACAGAACGGACAGCGGCGCGTGATCCTCGAGATGGATCCGCGGTTGACGAATCGCATCCTGAAGGGGCCGCGGTACGCCCACTTCAACAACGCATACATCGGGTCACACCTCCAGTTTGCGATCCAGCCCGACGAATTCGAGCGGGCGCTGTTTTACTCGTTGAGCTTCCTTCACGCGTGAGCGTGGGCGGAGACTGGATCAAGGCCGTCCACCCGATGAAAACGATCCATACCGCTCGATGGGTTTTGCCGCTTGAATTCCCCAGAATCAAAGAGAGTGTCGACGATGGCGCCCAGTTCGAAATGGCGTGAGAATACCGACGACTGCCGTGAACAGGGGTGCTCTACACCTGGTCATGATCCAGTCAACGGTCTCGTCGACTGACTCGCCGGGTGAACGCGTCTCGAGGCCACTCCCGGCACTCGAGTGGTGATCGATATATGACCAGGTGTATCGAACAACTGCAAGCTGTCTTCACTGGCGGTCTCTCGAGAAGCCACCTACCGAGGAAATGCCGATTGTTCCGAACGTAACCCTGAAACGGTCGCCAGCATGGTCGAAAACGACAGGCGATATCGATCAGAAGCAACGGGCGTGGTCAGTACGGTGTGAACACCGAAGTAACGAGTCCCACGACCAACAGTCCCGCGATGATGAGAGCGATAAACCCGACGATGTATCCGAACGCCATAGCGACAGCCCGGTAGTTTCGCGGCTTCCCGATCAACCAGCCCAGAATCATCACGTACACCGGGAGCATGATAATTCCGAAGATGACGTACAGTCCGAGGTGGATCGTTTCATGCGCCATCTCAGTTCACCTCCTCCGGGTCGAGTTCAACCATTGGGATCACTTTCGTCGCGACCAGGAATCCGAGGCCGACCAGAACGATCGTACCGATGAAGAGCCACCACTCGAGGAGCGTGGGGGAATACGATCCACTGGGATACAGGTTCGTCAGCGGTGGGGCAGTCGGGAACATGAGCCCTTCCACGATGAACATCACCTTCTTGTTCAGGATCGTCACCGAGAGGATCGCCGAGATGGCGACCAGTAATGGAATGCTGAAGAACCGGTCGGGCCAGCCGATCATGAGGAACAACGCAACGACTGAGACGACGAGCCCGGCAACGGCCAGCCAGAAGAACGGCAACTCGAGCATCGCTCCAGTGAGCGCACCGATGTTTGCCGGGGCCGTGTATACCCCGGTCAAAATGTCGTGCATCGTGAACCAGATCGTCGCCAGTGCCAGGAACGCGAGGACGACCGCGAGATCACGGAAGATTCGGTCTTCGATGACATCTCCCCAGTCGTACGCGAACCTGAAAATCGCCGTGATGATGATGACACCGGCGAGCGCACTCGTGAGCGACTCCGTGAGCATCGCTGCACCGGCCGCGGCCCCGTACCACGCTGGCTGGGCGGCAATGAGGCTGAACAGCCACGGAACGACGCCGCCCGAAAGCAGCGGTACGAGCGCAAGGATTGCTACCGCGAGCCACCAGAGGATCTGTTCGATCTTCTCGTCTTCCGACCTCGAGTACCCGATCGTAAGCGCCGAGTACAGCGGCGAAAATACGGTAGGGAGTCGGTCTCGGAAGGCAGCTATCTCCGCTCTAAGTGAGAGGCACAAATACGTCAGACTCAGCACGAGGTACAGCGTAATCACAGCGATGTCCCAGGCCAGCGGCGAGTGATGTACGGTGGCCGGCCACCAGAGGATCGTGTTGAAGATCCTGTCGGGGCGACCCATGCTCAACACGATATTGAACGCGGCCATGCTGAGCGCAAGCACCGTCAAAACCTCCGATACCCGGGCGATTGGAGCGAACCGGTCGATATCGATTACGCGTACGGCGGCCGAGATAGCGATACCCCCGTGTGCGAGACCGACCCACCAGACGAACCCGCCGATGTACAGGCCCCAGGGAACGCCGCCGGAAATCCCCCAATCGCCGATGCCAGTCACCGCCCAGACACCGGCGTTGAGCTGGTACGCCCAAGCGATCAGGAACAACACCGTCCCGAGTAAAAAGGCTGCGAGAAGGGCGTAGTACCGTTTCGACGTGTGCTCTAACGGGTACAGGATCCTGTCCTCGAAGACGTCAGTGCTCATCGATCCTCACCTCCATCGTCCGCGAGCGTTTCCATCCCGAGATCTTCGTAGGTGAAGGGCCCATCCGTCGGTGTGGCGTCCTTCGAAGGCTCGTTACCCACATAGACGACGTTCGGCTCGTTTCCTTGTTCCTCGAGTAGCTTGAACCGGGATTGGTCTCGATTCTCTCGGAGATACTGACGCGGTTGGCTGTCCGGATCGTTCATATCACCGAAATGGATCGCATCGACGGGGCAGTCGTCCTCACAGGCGGTCGTCCCCCGTTGGGCGCTGTCGTCCTGTCGGTGAACGCAGAAGGTACACTTACCCATGACGCCCGCGGGTGGCGGGCCGCCGACTCGTCGGTCGTTCCTATCGGTGTCCGACCCGAAAAAGCCGGGAGACTTGTCGGTCGGCTCGTCCTTCCCGAGGAAGTTTACACCGTACGGACAGGCGACCTCGCAGTACTTACAGCCGATACATCTATCGTAGTCCGTGAGGACGATCCCGTCTTCCTGACGTTTGAACCGCGATTGCGTCGGGCAGACGTACGTACACGACGGCTCGGAGCAGTGTTGGCACGGACGGGGCATCTGTCCCTCGCTCACGTCGTCGTATTCCGTTTCCTCGTATCGGAAGACGTGCATCCACTGGCTGCCGCGGTCGGTATCGTTCTCCCGTTTACACGCCTCCGCACACTTCAGACAGGCGATACATTGATCCGTGTCAATCACCATTCCCAGCTGGACGTCACCCCCGTCAGAATCTGCGGTGCTCGCCGGTGTACCAGCTGCTCGGTCGAGACAACCGGCCACGCTCGTCGCCGCTCCCGCTGCGGCCAGTCCACCCATCGTCTTCAGCAATCCTCGCCGGGAAGGTACCGCGTCTCCCCCGACGTCGGGAACACCTGGAAGCGCATCCCCGTCGTCGTCAGTTGTCGCTTTGACCGTCGCTTCGTAGGTCGGTCGTTGATCGATCCCGAACTCCTCGAAGACCGCTTCGTGGTGTTTTTCGTGGAACTCGGCCTCGGTTATTTCTCCCCGTGCAAGGGCCAGCGCGTCTCTACTGATTTCGATTCCCAGATCCGTGTCGAACTCCACGGTCTCGAGTTTGGCCTCGGCGCGAGCTTCCCAATCGCCATCGAGGTCATCAGGACTCCATCCCTGACCGAGGTCAGGCATTTCAGGCGCTGTTTCAGACGATTCGTCGATCTCGTTTGACCCGGAACATGTCCCCGAACCACAGGTACACCGGGACGGATCTGCGTCGGAACTCATACCGATACCCTCATCATGTATATGGGTCCGACCGGATTGCGGGTAGGGTTGCGTGTGGAAATTACAGGAGTTTATATGCTCGACGGGACGAACCGGTGCTGGCTCGCTTTTCTAGCCGATGGGGCGGAACGTCACGGCAGGTTACACGGGATTCACATCTCGAGCTGGGTGACACGGAATCTGACGTCGGGTGGGGCTCTCCGAACGGCCGTGGCGGCCATACGCAAGCGATTGGATCGAGAGTATAAAAACCGCTGTATACTCCAGACCAATTCGAATCCCACCCAAGCACCGAGTATTGCATATGACTGAGGAACCTCGAGGTCGATCGGACGACGATGTCGCGAACCTGAGTATCGACGAAGCCAGGGACGCTCTGAGAGGCGAACCGGCGATTCCAAAGCAGGCGTCCGGAACCCTTCGACGTCGGTTTCTAATGGCTATGGGCGCAACAGCAACGATCGGCGCAAGCGCGGGATGTCTCGGTTTATTTAGCGAGGATCCTGAGGCGGCAGGTGGCGAAGACGACGACATCGACTACTCGGAGATAGAGAAGTTCAAACTCGATTGGGTTCCCAAACAGATTCTCAAGAACCTGAACGTCAAGATGGCGTTCAACAACGAGCAGTTCTTCTTCCGGTTTAACTGGGAACAACCGAACGCCGGCGGCTGGTTCCACGATTATCTCATCTACCACGAAGACGAAGGGGAGTGGGTGCGCCACGCCAGCCCGGATCCGTGGGTGGCCGATCGGGATCATCCGGATCACATCGGCTTTTACGAGGATCGCGTCACGTTCCTCTTAGACGACGGCTCCGTGAAGGGGTTCGAGAACTTCGGCGGCTGGCTCACCGTACACATGGGAACTCGGAGTCTTCCCGGCGCGGCCACGTCGGAGGAGGTCGAGAACCATCCGCACCTCGGTGACGACGGACTCGGACGGAACGACGTCCGAAAGTTCCTCCCCCAATCGCGCGAGGGCGAGTGGTGGGAATCCCCGTGGGACGATATCCGTTCTCAGGAGGAACTGGATCAGCTGAAAGAAGACGGCGTCTTCGTCGATTTACCGATGTTTCGCGCCCACCGGAGCAATCCGATGGGATACGGTACGGATCACCACGTCCTCGACTACCGGCACGGCGACGAGGGGAGCAACACATTCGGGTCACAGGACTGGGATCCGGAGAGCGGGCCGGAGTACATGTTCGATCCCGACGTGGTCGAAAACGGTGCGCTCGACCACGAACGGATGCTCGAGGGTGACTACCGACAGGATCTGTTCTACGACGAACGTGACGAGTGGCTCGGGGAGGAGGAACCCTACTACCTGGCCGACGAGTGGATGGTCGAGTTCGATCCGGACGTCGCCGAACAAGATGGGGCCGCCATCCCCCGTCGTCCGCTCCAGAAACCCGAAGGAAGCGCCGGTGACTGGCGCTGCCGAGGCGTCTGGGACGATGGTGAATGGACAGTGGATATGTGGCGAGATCTCGAAACCGAGAACCCCCAGGACACCAAACAACTCGAATCCGGCAGCGTCTACGACTGGGCACCAGCCATCCACCATGGCTACAATGCCCGGTGGCACTGGGTTGCATATCCGTACAAGTTAGGGCTCGGGACGGGAACGGAAGCCGATTTCCACGCTGTACAGTTCGACGGCGATGCCCCCGATTGGGACGACGTCCCGACCTATACGATCCCGCTGATCTACCCCGGACAGGTCGACTGGACGTGGCTCGTTAGCAAGGAACACCGCGGCTACATCCCGACTCGGAACGACGAGATGTCGATCTGGGACGTCCACGAGAATCCGCGACGGATGGCGGCGATGGTGCTCGGCAAGGAAATCGGAGAAGACCCGCGACGGTGAGATGATGCCATTCGCGTTCGAATCGATCGCCTGTGTTCGCGTGTCCGTCACTCGAACGACGGACTCGGTAACGATTCAGCGGCGCGTCGATGCGCTCCGAGATGGACTGATCGATCGCGGTGGGCTCGAGGAGGTCTTCGTCGGTGGAAACGCAACCGTACTCGACGCCTACGTCCGCGGTTCCGGGCCGGAGCGGATCGACGAGCTTCGAGCGGAACTCGATATCCGGAACGACACATTCCTGGGAACGCGTTACGATGCTGTCCAACCCGTCGGCGACGTCGACCTGTTCGTTGGAATCGAAGCCGTCGACCGTCTGTTCGCTCGAGCAGCACGTACCGGCACTCTCGACGCGACCGGCGACCAGTCGGGCGTAAGCATCCCCGAGGCATACGTTCGGGCGCGGCGATCGGGGACGCTCACCGGGCCGCTGGCACGCCTCGTCAGGTGCGCATGTCGCGTATACCGACGTGTTCGGGCGGGAGCCGATCCGGAACGCATCGTTCACCGGGAACGAGGTCGTCTTGTCGGCGAGTGTGAACCAACCGTACAGATGGCCGTCCTCGAGGACGTTCACGAGCACGCAGAGGAAGCCAAACGGCGGGAGGTCGAACGCGCACGGCGGATGCTTACGGCGGCGGACGACCTGACCCCCGAACAAGAACGCGTTCTCGAGGGGCTCGCCTCGGTGCTGGTCGATCGCCTCCTCACCGAGCGGCTTGCGTGGTATCTCGATGGGGGATCCGCAGGGAAGGCCGACGAACACTCGGGGACGACGGGCGAGCCGAGAACACAGGGGAGCGGGTCACTTGCGGCGATCTGCGAACTGTTCGAATCCGAGGTGAGCGATGGCGACCGTGACCGCGAGTTCACGAAAGATCACACGAGCAACCGGATAGAGGGGGAGTCGTGACCGGGTCGACAGTTTCCCCTCGTTGGGGGCAAGGGTCGATCCTCGCCGCCGTCGGGATCGTTCTGCTCGCCCACCCGGTGTACGTGAGTTCCGTGTCGGTCTATCCGGGGACGGACTGGAGCTTCCTCCCGCTGTTTCACGCCGCGTTCACCGCGCTCGGGTTGCTCGCGGTCTCGGTCGGGTGGCTCCTCGTCCGTCACGGGCGCCACGTTCCGCCGACGCGGGAACTACTCGTTGTCGCCACAGTTACGGCCGTGGCCGTTCCGCTGTACGGCGCTGTTCTCCTCCAGACGTACGGCACTACTGGCCCGATCATGGAGGGATATGGCGCTAAACGAGCGTTCGTTGGCGGTCTCGTCGTGGGGTCGTTCCTCGTCGGCTTCAGCTTCTCGAGTCGGCGATGGCGAGCGGCGATGGTGGGTATTGTCATTCCCCTCCTACTGGCCGCATTCGTCGTCTTCGACTGGGTGCTCGTCGTTCTCGAGTATCGATCCGGGGCGCTTCTTGGCCCGGTCGTCGATGTCTGGTTTTTCTTGACGGCCGCACCGCTGATCGAGATTCCGTACCTCGGGACGGGAATCCTTCTCGTTGCCGGAGCCCTCGGCTTCTGGATCGGTGTTTCGCCGACCCCTGTCACACCCGACCCGAACCGTTCTGAGTCCGTCTCAGATAACGGCCGCCCCTGACGAAGACGCCACGATTCGGCACACCCCCTTCCGCGGAACGTCGGCCGTCTCCGGTAGCGGCGAGTGCGAGGCGGTGAACGGATCGGTAAAGGCGACCCCGCCGACTTAATCCTCGAAGACGATTATTCGGTGACGTCGGTACCGTTACGGGTAACGATGAGGTCTGAGGTTTTCCTCGCGAGCCGCTCGAATAGATCGTCGTGGATTTCGGGCACCTCGTCGGTTTCCGGATCGTTCGTGACGTCGATACGAATCGCGAACTGAATCGCATCGACGTCCTCGTATCGACGGATCTGAAACTGTCTCGTCCAACCGCATTCGAACCACTCGAGCGCCCACTGGATTAGCCAGGCTTCGTGGTCGCATACCGGTTTCTGGCATCTGTAGACCAGTTCGTACCGGTTACCTCCGTGGGAATTCATCGCAAAGGTGCTCCCCTTATCAGTGTGGGCCGCTCATCCGAGGGGACACTGTCTCGCGGTATACTCATGATTATTTGTAGGTGACATCAAGCAGTGAGTGTACCCCTCTATACTACACCCGTTTTTGTAGTGCCCTAACTTGCTTCGAGCGAGCACCGAACGTGGGCAAGCGCCTACGAACGATTGCGCGCGGTTCCGGCGGCGTCGATCGTCACCGCTACAGTGATCGGATCGATCGGTGAGTGTCACCCCGTCGTCGGCCGGGTCGGACTTACTCGCTCACGAGTGACCGAACGAGCGTGACCTCAGCGGCGTTGAGTCGCTGTGATACCGCAGATCGTGATATGTCGAGACGGTCTGCAAGCACCTCGAGGTCGGCCCGTCGCGGACGGTCGTAATAGCCGAGTGCAACGGCGAGTTCGACCGCCTCGCGTTGTTTGTTCGTTATTTTGGATGCGTTGATCTCGAATCGACTATTTTCTTCAGTACAGGTTCTCGTGAGTCGCTCGAGACGAACGGATGCACCGATCTCCCTGAGTGAGGCGACGACGTCGCTAAGCACCTCCCGTTCCTCGACGATAACCGAGACGACGAAGGAACCGTTCCGAATCGACTCGATCGAGAGGACGCACTCGTACTCGGTAGCCGCCATACAGATGCACGACGGTTCGGTCTCCGCGGAGATGAACGACGTGTGTTCGGTCGAACGGTCTCCTGACCGCACTTCCGTGTGACACTTGTGAAACCCGGATTCGCCGTTCGAGATGTTTTGTGACACGATCGACGACTGGTCTGCTTCACGGAGGAGCGGACAGGAACAGCCGGCAGACGGTTCGACAAGTAACGTGGCTCGAAGGGGGTTCGCCTCTGTAATGTGTGAGGAACCGGGAGCAGACTGACCCATAGAGAACATTCTTCGTAACCTGTGGATATATCTGCAGGGACGTTCCTACAACGTGGGAACGATGTGGTAGTCCAGTCACCGTCCCGTAACAGAAACGGGTGGCGGCGATCTCGCGAAGGGAAATGTACGGGCACCCTCCCATCCGCGCTCACTGCTCTTGTCGCCGATCGACTCAGCGACGGGTGGTGGAGAGCCAGTTCGAGAGATCGACGTATATTGAGCCTCCAGGGCCGGTGTTTGCCACGAGCTCACGTGTCGGCGCTATCGAGTCCAATTACGTAACTGCTTCGCCGCCTACCAGCGGACGGGAGTCGCCACTACCGACATGCGGTTCCCGGCGCTACTGCGAGGTATGAGTGAGCGCGAATGTGAGGGGGCGCAGTCACGATCGACCGCGAAGCCGACCCCACGGGCGACCGTCGAGTACGGCCCGGACGGCGTGACCGTCCACGGGATGAGCGATCGAGTCGACGAAGACGACGCACCCGTGGCGCTCGAGGTGTTTCGACGGGTGACGGGTCAGCGGTTGCCCGACGACCCGTTCGGGAACCATCGAGCGACGGTGCATCAGTTCGTGCACGTCCTCGTCGTCCACTATCCGTATCAGGAAGACGCGGCGACTGTGGAAGCCGACGCACCGAAACGAGGCATCGTCGCGACGTTCGATGCGAACGCGGCCGAGCAGCCGTTATCGGCCCTCGTCGAGGCGACGATTCAAGCGACTCGGTAGCGAGTTGCACGCTCTGCAGACCCGTTGCCGGCCTCGAGGTGTTCCCAGGCCATGGGAATCACCTGGGTTTATGATCGATACGGAGTCCCTACGTTTAGCCGGTGATCGGATGACATGGACTATCGTCGTCGGCGTGAAGCAAGTTCCCGATGCGGCCGAGGTCGGGATCGATCCCGATACCGGGCGACTGGATCGGGCGAACGCTCCCGCCGTCATGAACCCGCCGGACAGAGACGCCCTCGAGGCTGCCCTCTCGATCAAAGACGAAGTAGACGCGCGTATCGTCGCGATGACGATGGGGCCACCGATGGCCACGCCCGTCCTCGAGGAGGCCATCGCGATGGGGTGTGACGACGCAGTGTTGATCACCGATCGCGCCTTCGCGGGCAGTGACACGTGGCCGACGAGCCTGACGCTCGCGAAAGCGGCCGAGAAACTCGGCGCGGACATCGTCCTCGCCGGTGAGGAAACGACCGACTCCTCGACGGGGCAGGTGCCCCCGGGCATCGCCGCCCACAACGGCTGGGCACAGCTCACCTACGTCGAGGACGTCGAACCGCGACCCGAGGAGAACCGACTAGTGGCGAAACGTGACGTCGAAGGTGGGTACGAACGCGTCGCCGCCGACCTTCCAGTGGTCGTCGCCGTCGCCTACGGCGAGTTCGAACCGCGACCCGCCGGCCTCCACCGCAAGATCTACGCCGAAAACGACTTCGAGCCGATCGAGTGGACGGCCGAGGATCTGGGCATCGAGGACGAGGTCGGACTTGACGTTTCACCGACCTCCGTCGGCGGCATGGAAACCGTCCAGCCGGTCGAACGTCAGGGCGAGGTCGTCGACGAAATAGACGACCTGGCCGACCCAATCACGGAGGTGCTCTCATGAGCGATCAGAACGATGTCGGAATCGACGTCGAGGAGTACGAAGACGTATGGGTCTTCGTCGAAGAGCACGCTGGCGAGGTCATGCCCGTCTCCTGGGAACTCCTCGCGGAAGGCAAGAAGCTCACCGAGAAGACTGGCGAAAACCTCGTCGCCCTCGTCATCGGCGAGGATCTCGAGGCCGTCGCCGAGGAGGCGCTCGAGCGCGGCGCAGACCGCGTGCTCGTCGCCGATGACCCGGTGTTCGAACCGTACCGGGCCGACCCGTACGGAGCCCAGTTCCGGGCGATGGTCGAGGAGCGCAAGCCCTCGATCGTCCTCATCGGCGGCACCCACACCGGCCGCGACTTCGCCGGACGGGTCGCCGTCCCGACACACGCCGGTCTCACGGCGGACGTGACCGAAATTGACGTCGATGACGATGGCCTCTTGCAGGCCCGTCGACCCGCTTTCGGTGGCGACATCCTCGCGACGATTCTCTGTGAGGAACACCGCCCACAGATGGCGACGATCCGTCCAGGCGTCTTCGAGCCGGGTGAGACGGACGCCACCAACGCGGCCGACGACGATCGAACGGTCGTCGACGAGGCAGTCATCGCGGTCGACGTCGTCGTCGACGAAGCCGACACAATCAGCGAGGTGCTCGAGCGCGAAGTCGGCGACACGGCCGACATCACCGAAGCCGAGCGCGTCGTCGCCGTCGGCGCTGGCGTCGAGGGCGACCTCGGGCCCGCGATCGAACTGGCCGAGGCGCTCGACGCCGAACTCGCCGCGAGTCGCGCGGCCGTGGACGAAGGCTGGGTCGACGGCTCGAGACAGGTCGGCCAGACGGGGAAAACCGTTCGGCCGGAACTGTACGTCGCCCTCGGTATCAGCGGGGCGATTCAGCACATCGAAGGCATGAACAAATCGGGGACGGTGATCGCGGTCAACACCGACCCGAACGCGCCGATCTTCGAGCACGCGGACTACGGCATCGTCGGCGACTTCGCCGACGTCTGTCCCGAACTCGCGGCGACGCTTGCTGACCGCGACCTGACGGAGGTGGTACAATGACCGATCAACAACTCGAAGACGGCGCACAGCTCCTCGACGACCGGGCGGGCGACGCCGCGCTCGAGGCACCGAACTACGACAACGACTTCGACGTGATCATCGTCGGGGCAGGCCTCGCCGGAACCGCCGCTGCCCTGACGCTGGCGAACCGGGGGCTCGAGCCCCTGCTCATCGAACGCGGAACGTACCCCGGGGCGAAGAACGTCTTCGGCGGCGTGCTCTACACGCCAACGATTCGCGAACTGACCGATCTGGACTCGGCACCGCTCGAGCGCTACATCGCCGAGAAGCGCTTCAGCATGTTGAGCCACGACGACGAGACGGCCATCTCGCTCAAACCGGGCGCGTGGAACCGCGAGCCCCACAACGACTCCTACACGGTCTTGCGGGGGGACTTCGATCAGTGGTTCGCCGAGCAGGCCGTCGAGGCCGGCGCGACGCTCGTGACCGAAACGACCGTCACCAGCGTCGTCCGCGAGGGCGGCGGCATCGTCGGCGTCCAGACCGACCGACCCGACGGGGAGATTCGGGCCCCCTACGTCGTCCTCGCGGAGGGTGCGAACTCGCTAGTGAGCGAAGGGGCTAATCTCAAGGAAACTGAATCCCGCAAGAACATCGCCGTAGCAGCCAAGGAAGTCCTCGAGTTCCCGCAGAACGACACGGCCATCGAAGACCGGTTCCGACTGGTCGGCGACGCCGGCGTCTCCTACCACTACTTCGGCGAGGGCGCCGTCGGCGAGGCCTACGGCGGCGGGTTCATCTACACCAACGGCGACACGGTGAGCGTCGGCGTGGCCTACAGCCTCGACGACGCCGCGACCAAGCGACAGTCGCCCGAGTCGACACTGAACCTGTTCAAGAGCCACCCGGCCGTGGCACCGCTGCTCAGGGGCGCCCGAACCGTCGAGTACAGCGCCAAGACGATTCCGGAAGGCGGCGCCGAATCGATGCCCGACCTCGTCCACGACGGGGCCGTCATCGTGGGCGACGCCGCGGGGCTGGTGCTCAACAACGGCGTTCACCTCGAGGGGACGAACATGGCCGTCGAGAGCGGCTACTACGCCGGCTCGGCCATCGCCGAAGCGGCCCAGCAGGGACAGACCGGCGCGTCGGCGCTGCAGTCGTATCCCGACCGCCTCGAGAACTCCTTCGTGGTTCAGAACCTCGAGCGCTACGCCTGGTTGCAGGAGCGCGTCGAGGAGGATCGCGAACTCCTGTTCGAGCAGTTGCCCAGTGCAATTGCGGACGCGAGCACGGAGTACTTCGCGATGGATCGCTCGCCCAAAGCAACCCACGCGAGCGCCGCTAAACAGCGGGTGTTCGACACCCTCGGCGGCTGGACGGGCGCAATGAAACTGGCGCTGCGATACCGAAAACTGGTGAAATAAAATGAGTGTAACCCCACAGGTTCCCGAGATCGAGAACGCATCGATGGAAGACCGCCTCTACACGGTCAAGTACGACGACCCGGGTGAGTCCCACCTCGACGTCAAAGTCCAGAGCATCTGTTCGGACTCGTGTGAGACCAGCGACTGCGTCTCCATCTGTCCCGCGGACGTCTGGCGACGCGAGGACGGCGAGGTGCCGACCATCGCCTACGAGAACTGCCTCGAGTGCTCGAGTTGCCGATTCGCCTGTCCGTACGACAACGTCAGCTGGGAGTACCCCAAGACTGGGTCGGGCGTGACGTACAAACACGGGTGACGGATTTCGTATTCCGTCTCCAGTATCCCGCATCTCGTATTGCATACTCCGCACTCTCGTTACCGTATCACGCACTCCCGTATTCCGTTTCAGACCGAACTACTCGAGACGTGTCTTCGGACATTCGCACGAAACAGAAATTGAGTTTTCGTTCTCGCTTCCGCTCCTGTTATCGTTCCCGTTCCCGACCACTGGGAACGATCGACCGTATACATGCGTGTGTGGGACATACACACGACCGAGGGCTCCGACCATGACCGACACGCTCACATCCCGACCAGGAACGACCCGCGTCACCTCGATCGAACAGGCAGCAGTCGCCGCTTACGACGCGCTCCGTGCGACTGGCTGCACGTCGATCGAAACCGAACTCCCGCATCAGACCCGCGCCACCTGGATCGTCCCGGCGACGACCGACGAGGGCCGTCACCACGTTCACATCGACCCCCGGACTGGAACGACCCGCATCTCCACCCATCGGGACTGACCGATTCACCTACTGACCGACAGGCGTCGACGATGGTGGTGGCCCCTGTGCTCGCTTCTTGCCATCAGCACCAGAGTCAACTCGAGTAACAGTCGGTGTTCGAGGCACTGCTCACGTGTTCGAGGCACTGCTCACGTGTTCGAGGCACTGCTCGAGCGAGACTGCTCCCGGACGGGACTGATTCAGTGATCCGACGAAATCGCCGTCGAGGTGGGTAGGAATTAGGCGATAGCGACAGGATCGGCAATGTTCAGAGACACCTGCGAGTGATCGGAACGCGGCGTTTGCATCGGGTACAGGCTAGCCAGCGTGTCCGCTGACCACCACCCGACTGCGGGTGGCGGGAACACGTATCAACAGTTATCGGGATGGCCCACGGGCGTACAGGTATGGCGGAGTTTTCCACTCGCGTCGAGGCGGTATCGATCAGCGGCATCCGCGAAGTCTTCGAGGCGGCCGGCGAGGACGCTATCAACCTCGGTATCGGCCAACCGGACTTTCCGACGCCCGACCACGCCCGGCAGGCGGCGATCGACGCCATCGAGTCGGGAAAAACGGACGCCTACACCTCGAACAAGGGGATTCTCCCGCTCCGTGAGGCAATTTCGGCGAAGTACGAGCGCGACTACGGCATCGACGTCGACCCCGGCGACGCCATCGTCACCGCTGGTGGGAGCGAAGCCCTCCACCTGGCGCTCGAGGCCCACGTCGATCCCGGTCAGGAGGTCATCTTCCCCGATCCGGGGTTCGTCGCCTACGATGCCCTGACGAAACTTGCCGGTGGAACGCCGAAACCGGTCGACCTCCGCGAGGACCTCACACTCGACCCGGCGGCCGTCGAGGACGCGATCACCGAGGAGACGGCGGCTTTCATCGTCAACAGCCCCGGGAACCCGACTGGTGCCGTTCAGAGCGAAGCCGACATCCGCGAGTTCGCCCGCATCGCCGACGAACACGACGTGCTCTGTCTCTCCGACGAAGTGTACGAACACATCGTTTTCGACGGCGAGCACCACTCGCCGCTTGCGTACGCCAACTCGGACAACGTCGTCGTCATCAGCGCCTGCTCGAAGACGTACTCGATGACCGGCTGGCGACTCGGCTGGGTGATCGGCGCTAACGCACGGATCGAGCGCATGCTCCGCGTCCACCAGTACTGCCAGGCCTGTGCGTCCGCACCGGCCCAGTACGCGGCCGAAGCCGCCCTCTCCGGCCCACAGGACTGCGTCACCGAGATGCGGGAATCATTCGAACGCCGTCGGGACGTCGTCCTCGAGGGTCTCGAAGCGGCCGGGCTCGAGGTGCCGACGCCACAGGGTGCGTTTTACGCGATGCCGAAGGTGCCCGAGGGTTGGTGTGACGAAGTGCTCTCCCGCGGGGTCGTCGTCGTCCCCGGCGAAGCGTTCGGTGCGAACGGCGAGGGCTATGCCCGGCTCTCGTACGCGACTGGGATGGACGACCTCGAGGAGGCGCTCGAGATTATGCAGGAGGCGACGGAAGCGGTTCGGTAGAGCATACTACAAATACTGAACCATTTGAGTCCACCTTCTATACTATATTACTACAACATCCGAAGTTTGGGTAGAAGCGCTCGAGTTTGTCGATGACGAACTCGAACGGTGCTGGGATCGCCCACTGCTGGTAGCTCACCTCGTGCCGTCGAGTGCGTCCCGACAGCGCTCGCGGGCGGTCGCGAGGTGCTCGTCGGTCTCGCCGTGGCCAGTTTCGTCGGCTTCCGCGAGCAGATGGTCGACCTGGCGAAGACGTTTGCGGATCGTCGCCTCGTCGAGGTCGTTTTCGGCGGCGTCGCGAGCGACCGCTTCCGCCTCGCCGAGCCAGCGGTTGGTGCGGTGATCGATCGGGAGTTCGGCCGTCGCCTCGAGGTGTCGGAGGATCTCGTCGGCGTGTGCAGCGAGCGCGTCCGTCTCGTCGCCGTTCGACGGTGGTGCCATATCCGTTCCTACGGACGCCAGTCCCGTGGCTGTTCGGGTGGCGTCGCTGCGCTCGAGGGGTTCGACAAAAAAGCTCGGTGTGGTCGTCTCGCCCGGCTACAGCACCCGTTCGACCGTCTCGAGCGCGTTCGTCCGACCGGCGCCGAACTCGGGATCGCTGCGACCGTCCGTTCCTTCGGCGCCTCTCACGATGGCTCCCTCTACTCGTCGGGCGTTGCTCGCAGGCTCGAGTTCGCGAACCAGTGCGGCGAGGCCAGTTACCTGTGGGGCGGCCATCGAGGTGCCGGCCTTCCAGCTATAGCCGTCGGGAATCGTCGAGTAGACGAGGTTGAGTGGGTAGGGCCAGTCCACGTCTGCGTCCGGATCGACCGTCTTTTCTTCGGACTCGTAGCCGCCGCCGGGCGCGCCGACGTCGATCTCGTTCGCTCCGTAGTTCGAGTAGAACGCCCGTTCGTCGTTCGGCGCGGTCGCACTCACCGAGAGGACGCCCGAGAGGCTGTTCGGCAGGGTGAAAAAGCCCTCCTGCTGGAGGTTCGCATCGGAGTTGCCGGCGGAGCCGACGAGCAACGTTCCCGCGGCCGTAACCGACTGGGCGACCGGCTCCATTATCCGACGGTACTGGAGCGCGTTCGCCGCCGGCGGAATCGGTGCCGTGCCGATGCTCATATTGGCGGCGTCGGCACCGATCAGTGCGGCGTACTCCATCCCGATCAGGATATCGCCGAATGCGGCTCCACCCTCGTCCCCAAAGACGCGAATGGAGACGATGGTCGCGTCGGGGGCGGTTCCGAGCATGCCGACGCTGCCGTTGGCAGCAGCCGTTCCGGCGACGTGTGTGCCGTGGTCGCCGATATCGCCGGTGTGATCATCAACCTCGCCGCCGATAATCGAGGCGCTCCTGTCGGTATCGACCGTGAGATCCGGATGCGTTTCGTCGACACCGGTGTCGATGATAGCGACCGTTCGGCCGGCACCAGTGGCGTAGTCGTGGGCCTCACGAACCTGCTGTACCTGCTTGTCCCAGAGGAATTCATCGTACACCTGGTCGACGCTCGATGGGCCGGCGTCGCTCGACATCTCGAGCGCTGGCCTCTCGAGTTCGAATGCGAGATCCGGCAAGGCGAGGGAAACGCCCTGGACGGCCTCGAGGTCGGCCGCAGCGTCAGTCGGGCCATCGACGAGGAGCACTCGCCCGTCGGCGAGCTCTCGTCGGACGTCGAACCCGGCAGCGGAGACGCCGTCCGCTGCATCGCCGTTCGTTCTGGCCAGATAGCGTGCCCGGCCGTCGGCCGCGCTCGCCAGTCCAGCGAACGTCATCGTTGCACCCAGCACACCAAGTCCCTGCAAGACGGATCGTCTGTTCGTGTATCTCATGTGTGATAGTCCCATTCACGGGATAGTTCAACCGAGGTGAGTATCAACATATAATTTTCGTTTCCGTGCACAAAATGATAGACGTCGACATGGAAAAGAACGAATGGAGCGACACGTAATGGAAGCGGCCTCTTTCACCATTCGGATGCCCGCGGATTCGAGCGGAGTGTTCTCACACGTGGATAGGGGCTGAGTTACTATGTGCCACCGAGCGCGCATCCCGTGTGTACCACCGAGCCGTGTAGTGCGTACTCGCGGGACGTGTCTCAACTACTCTCTTCCTGTTCGAATACGACCCTCGATTTCGGCAACCGTGACTGCGGTATTATGTATCGCGTCGTTGACTAGCCGCCCATGACACTGGCGAGACACGGCTCCGGACTCGAGGCAACTGGCCGAGCGTATCTCTCGCAGGTACACCCCGTCTTCATGCTGCCCCCGCTCGCCGCCTCGCTGTTCGGCGGGATTCTGGTCGGCTCCCTCGAGGCCACGTTCGCCACGGTTCACGTCCTCGCGATGTTCGCCGCCGTCTACACCGCGCACGTCAAGGACGGATACGTCGATTTTCACGTGCGCGACGAGGACGACGATCATCCCCTCACCGTCGCCGGGTGCCGGGTCGGGTTGGTACTCTCGAGCACCCTCTTTGCGGCGTGTTGTCTGGCCCTGTTCGCGCTCGTCGGCTGGGGTGCCGTCGCGTTGACGGTGCCGACGTGGGCCATCGCGTACCTCCACGCTCCACAGCTCGATATGAATCCCCTGACGGCGACGGCGGGTTACCCGGCGGGAATCGCACTCAGTCTTCTTGGGGGGTACTACGTACAGGCGTCGACGCTCGACGCGTTGCCGGTTGGATTCGCGCTCGTCTTTCTGACCTTGCTGTCGGGGATCAAGGTGATCGACGACGCCAAAGACTACGACTACGATCGCTCCATCGACAAGCGAACCGTTGCCGTGGTTCTCGGCCCCGCTCGCGCCGCGTCCGTCGCCTACGGACTGATGGCTGCTGCCCTGTCCGTCGTCGGTCTCCTCGCACTGATTGGCATCTTTCCGCTGGGGGCGCTCCTCGCGGTCGTCGCTTTTGGTATCGTCGCCCTATTGGCGCGAGGCGCGCCGCCGAAGCTAGCGACCATGCTCCTCATTCGAGGGTCGTACGTGTTCCTCGCCGTACTCGTCGCCGTCGTCTGGTTCGAACCGTTCGAGGCGCTGTGGTCGCTGCTGTGAGGGGTTTCCGTAGCCGCAACGACAGTCACAGCACGGACTCCTCGACGGTCGGACTCACGCTCCCGGTGTGGGCGTAGACGCCGACGACGAGGATGAGGCCCGCGAGCAGGGCGATCCCGGCGCTGATGGCGTACATGATCGAGAAGCCGATGGTCTCGGCGAGTGGCAGCGAAATGAGCGGGCCGAGGCCGCCGCCGACGTCGCCGAGGATGTTGTTCGTTCCCATCGCCCGTCCCATGCGCTCTTCGGCGGTGAGGTCTGCCAGGAGCGCCGTGAGCGGGCCGCCGACCCCGCCCTGTCCGGCGCCGATGAGAATACAGCCCACGACGACGGCGAAAAACGACCCGGCGAGTGTGAGGACGACGAATCCGACGCAGTTCAGTACGAGGAAGAAGACGAGCACGGGGACTCGAGCGCCGACCGAGTCACTGATGACGCCCCCCGAGATGGTGAAGATCGCCCCCATCAGGACGGTGATGGCCATCAGCATGCCCGAGGTACCCTGTTCGCCGAAGACGACCGCGTAGCCGAGGATCTCCGTCGAGATGGTGAGCGATTCGACCCGGAGGTAGATCACCAGCGTCGAAAATAGCACGCCGACGTACGCGAAGTAGAGGCCGAAGTTGACGAAGCCGACGGTGAGTGCGGGAACTGTCAACTCGAGATCCCAGGGTTTGACCGAGGTATCGGTCTCTTCGACGTGGGTCTCGGGGACGACGACGAAGGCGATGACGCTCGCCAGACCGGCAAAGCCCGCAGCGAGAATGAACGCCGCGGAGTTGCCGTACACTTCGCTGACGACGCCCCCGAGCACGAGGCCGGCCGGGAACCCAAAGGTGATTCCCGCCCGGACGATACCCATGCTCGTCCCGCGAGAGTCGGCTTCGCTCACGTCGGCCGTGATCGTGTAGGCGGTCGCGAAGACGAGCGCGCTCCCGAGCCCCCAGAGAATTCGAGCGAGCAGGAACCAGACCTCTGGATTGGGAGAGACGAACCCGACGGCGGCACCGAGGGCGGTGTCGGGTCGCGAGGCGTAGATTGCCAGCACGTAGCCGAAGGTGGCGACCCCCTCGATGGCGAGCCCGACGACGAACGGCGTTCGGGTGCCGATTCGATCGACCAGCACGCCTGCCGGGGCGTTCGCCACCAGTCGCGTCCACCGGTTGGCGGCGAGAATCAGTCCGACCATCGCAGCGGAGATACCGAGCACCTCGCCGAGGTTCGGCAGGATCGGGAAGATCACGCCGCCGCCGAAGCCGACGAAGAAGGTGCTCACGACGACGGCGAGGACGATACGGCGAGGGGAGTGGTTGGTGATTGTGTTCGAATCGGACACGTCGATCGGCTCGTTACTTCGTTTCGATGCACTCGATTTCTCGCCGAAGACTTTGGTTCTTGTGAAGAGAGACTCGATTGCCGGCAGTACAACGGGTTCGCTCGCTCGAGGAATCGTCGTTTGCCACCCGTCAGGAATCGGTTCGAAAGCCAGACGCCATCGACGGTCTGCCCGGGCGTTCTAACCAGCGAAAGAGAACTTAGAACGTGTCGAGTTCGCCGTCGATCACTCGCTGGGTGATGTCGGTGACGTTCGCCAGGCCGTCGTCGACGATGGCTTCGACGTCTGCGCGCACATCTTCGAGCACCACACCTTCCTCGGTGACGACGTGGACGTCGGCAACGTGGGGTTCGTCGATCGGGCGACCGATCTGACTCAGGAGGCGCACGCGCAGGTCGCGGATGCCGTCGACTTCGTTCACGACGGACTCGGCGATGTCGGTCGAGAGCAGGTTGTAGATTTTGCCGATGTGGTTGACGGGGTTCTTCCCGCTGGTGGCCTCCATCGACATCGACCGGTTGGGGGTGATCAGTCCGTTCGCGCGGTTACCGCGGCCGACGGAGCCGTCGTCACCCTGCTCGGCGGAGGTGCCGGTGACGGTGAGGTAGATCGACCCCGATTCGATGTCGTCGGCGGTATTGACGTAGACTGAGACGTCGCGGTCGGTGTACTCCGCGGCGACGTCTGTGACGTACTCTCGAACGGAATCGACGGCGTCGACGTAGGCGTCCATGTCCGGGACGTGCTCGTCGACCATCGCTGCGGCGACGGTGACGTCGATCTGATCGCCCTCGCGTTTGCCCATGATCTTCACGTCCGAGCCGAGATACGGGTTCTCAACGGCGAACTCGGTGTTCAGCCGGCGCTCGGCGTTGTAGACGATCTGTTCGGTCTCCGAGAGCGGGGCGTGACCGACGCCGAAACTGGTGTCGTTCGCCATCGGCACCTGCACTTCGTCCTCGCCGAAAACGTCCTGCAGGTCGCCGCTCCCCTCGCCCAGTTTGACGTCGACGATGACGTCCTCACCGAAGGTGAGTTGTGGAATCTCCGCCTCGAGGTACTCGCGGGCGGCCGTCAGCGCGATGCGTTCGGTGGGGATGGTCTGTCCCTCGTAGTGTTTGGTCGCCCGGCCGACGATCAGGACGTAGATTGGATCGACGATTTCGCCACCGCCGAAGGCGGGTGCGGCTTCGCCGGCGACGAGCTGGGTCTCGTCGGTGTTGAAGTGAAGCACCTTGCCGACGCGGTCGAGATACGCACGGGCGAGCGCTCCGGCGACGCTCTCGGCGATGCCGTCACAGATCGAATCGGGGTGGCCGATCCCCTTTCGTTCGACGATTTCGACCTCCTGATCTTCGACAGCTCGGCGGTCAATCGGCTCGACCCTGATGTTCCGTTCGCTCATTACCCCGACCTTTCACAGGGGTGGTTCTATAACTTGCGAAAACGTTGATGAGCAGAAAGATGCCTGACGGTAATATCTCGTCCCTAGGGGACACACGAATTGCGGGTCTCGAGGCTGTCACTCGCCTCCGTGAGGCGACCTGCAACCGAGAGGAGACGACGACCGATCGCCCCCGCTCCTATGATGAGGCGTTGGCTTTTGGCAACCGTCAGTCCCGAGCCTCGAGTACCAGCTCGAGGTACGACGTCCTGATCTGGTCGTCCGGATCGAGGTCGAGTTGCTCGAGGAGTCGTTGTGCACCCTCCCGAACCGCTTCGACGTCAGCTTCGGTCTCGGCGTCGGCTTCGACCTCGAGGAACTCGCCGGCGCCGTCGACGCTATCCAGGGTGATCGTGTACCCCTCGAGTGCGAATTGCTCACGACGTTTGTGCACCGTCGCTGCCGGCTCGAACCCGAGTTTCGTCAGGATGGCAGCCATCGCTTCGTCGTCCTCGACGGCGGTCTCGTGTTCGACGCGGGTCTTCGACTCGGCCTCGAGCAGCGGGCCTTTGTACGTGAGTCGGCTTTCACTGTCGGTACTTTCGACCGCGGCTTCTTCGCCCGCGTCGATTATGTCTGCGGCGGAGACGTTCGGGGCTGATGTGTCCGATTCTTGGTCAGGCGACGACGTGGCACTCGAGTCCTCGGCGGTCGATACGCGACGAATTCGAAGCGCCTCGTCGGTTTCGGGAAAAGAGCGGTGTGGCGCGTCGTAGTAGGTGTCCGCCTGCAGGATTGTCGACTCGTGGACGGCGCCCGCGGCCTCGAGTCGGTGCCGGACGTCATCGAGGTCGGCAGGAACCTTGAGTTCGACTTCGTACATATCTCGGTGGACGAACGCGTGGCATACGAACGTGTCGCTCCAGACGGCGAATCGTGGGCGAATCGTGGTCGATTCGTGACTGCCTCGGGTGACAACTTGCCCCTCGAACGAAAACGTCGGTCTTAAATGCGGACGGCGGGTCGTATCACGTATGACTGAGGATCAAGAGGCCGAGTCCGAAGCACCGGCCGATGACGTTGAAGCGGACGTCGAAGACACCGACGAAGCAGCAAACGGACTGCAGGATGGCGATTTCGTGAAGATCGCTTACACCGCACGCACCGTCGAGGGCGACCAGTTGGTCGACACGACCGACCCCGAGGTCGCCGAAGAGGAGGGTGTCGACCAGCAGGATCGCGAGTTCGCCCCGCGAACGATCGTCCTGGGCGAGGGTCACATCTTCGGTGCCGTCGAAGACGCGATCCTCGGCGAGGAAGTCGGCACGGAAGGCGACGTCACCATTCCAGCCGTCGACGCCTTCGGCGAGTACGATCCCGACGACGTCGAGACGATTAGCGCCGAGAAGATCGACGAGGACGACCGCTACCCTGGCGCGCACGTCCACGTCGACGGCCAGCACGGCTACGTGAGCACCATCATCGGCGGCCGCGCACGCGTCGACTTCAACCACCCGCTCGCCGGGGAGGACGTCGAGTACGCCTACGAAGTGCTCGAGGTCGTCGACGACCGCGCACAGCAGGCTGCTGGCCTGTTCGAGATGTACCTCGACGTCGAGCCCGAACTCCACATCGAGACCGACGAGGTCGAAGAGGAGGTTCCCGTCGAGTCGGATGACGACGATGACGAAGAGGACGAGGACGCCGAACCCGAGTTCGAAACCGAAATCGTCGAGAAGGAGACGCTCTACGTCGAGTCGACGCCACAGCTGACGATGAATCAGCAGTGGATGTTCTCCAAACAGCAGATCGCCCAGGACGTCATCGACAAGGTCGGCGTCGACCGCGTCATCGTCCAGGAGGTCATCGACGGCATGGGCGGTATGGGCATGCCCGGTATGATGGGCGGCATGGGCGGTATGGGCGGCGGCGAGGAAGCCGACCTCGAGGCCGCACTCGAGGACGCCGACGTCGATGCCGACGAGATCGTCGAGGAGCTCGAGGCCGAAGCGGACGACGAGTAAGAGCCTCCATTTTTACGTTTAGCCGTCCGTGGAGCGGTCGCACTGACTCGAGACGCGTGTCCTCGAGACTATAGTAACAACTGCAACGATTTACACGCTGATCGCCGATACGTCTGGCGATCAGGTGTGCATTGACTTGCAGTGGCTACTATAGTGCTTTGCCAAGCCTGAACTGATGAGTGAAACCGATTGCGCTCACCGGTTTCACTCATCGGTCGACGCTTGGCGGAGTACTAGTCGGGGCGGTTGCCAGTCACTGCCTGTACACCATATCACACGCCCACTCGACCGCCCGATAGGTATGGGATTAGATGTCCCATTCGGTTGCGACGTGCGCTCAAACCCCATTCTCTCGGCCAATAGCGTAATGGTCTCTCATATGTATGATCCAACAAATGCGACAGACTCTCCGAACAGGTTCGGTCTTTGACGGCCGAACCGTTGTGATGGCACTTGGTGCCGGTTACGTCGGATTGGCTCTCTTTTTTGCTATCTTCCCAACGGAGGACGCGGTCTCGACGGCAGCTATCGTGGTCGTCGTGGTGTTGACCGCCGCCCCCGGTTCGTTGCTCGGGTACGGCGGCTATCGGCTGGATCGAGCCGACATCCACGTCGCGCTTTACGATCGCATCGCCGGCTGGACGCTCGGCGCTATCGGCCTCATGACACTCATTCTACTCCTTGCAGGACTGGTGAGCGAAGTCGCTGGACTCGTCCCGAACCTGTTGATTCTCACCTCCCTCGGTGCCCTTGCCGGCTTCGGGATGGGTGTATACGACGCCCAGGCGCGAACGCGAGCACGCGAGGCCGAACGGCGAAGCCGCGAACTCGCCTACCAGAACAATCGGCTGGAGGGGTTCGCTGGCGTGCTCGCACACGAACTCCGGAATCCGCTCGCAATCGCCAGGGGCTACCACGAGCAGTCAGATCCCCGGAACGAGGGGGCTGCACGGGCGGTTGCACTCGCTCACGACCGAATCGAGGAGATGATCGATATTCTTCTCGTCATCGTCCGCGGATCCGGCCCGAATGTCGACGACGAACCGGTCAACCTCGTGGATCTGGCAGACCGGGTGTGGGACGGAATCGACGACGGAACTGGGGCGGAAACACTCGTGATTGCCACTGACAGTGCGATCCAGGGTGACGTCGTCCATCTTCACCACCTGCTGGAGAATCTCTTCCAGAACAGCATCGAACACGCCCAGGCGGACGTCACCGTGCGCATCGGTGATCTCGAGGACGGGTTTTACGTCGAAGACGATGGCCCCGGCATCCCCGAGGAGCGACACGATGAGGTCGTCGAACCGGGCGTGACGACGAGCTCGCGCGGGACGGGGCTCGGATTGATGCTCGTCACGCAACTCGCCGACCTGTACGACTGGGAGTGGACGATCACCGAGAGCACGGACGGCGGAACGCGATTCGAGTTCACCGAGGTCGACTGCGTCGGCGACACGACCTGACACCGATCCCGTCGCTCGAGCGGACTGTAGACGGTGCCAGACCGCGTCCCGTCCATTTTATTGGATGAACAGGCGCCAAAATCTCGCGCTTCAGCACAGGGAGGTTCTCAAGCGATATCTCGACTCGTGTCGATCTCGACCTGCTCGGTCAACTGGAGCTTGATGATCTCCTTCGGCGAGCCGCCGCCGCGGAACTTCGGAATGGCGAGGTGGTTCTCGATCTCGGTACCATCGAGAGTCGTTCGAAGGTCGAACACCGCATCCGCGGCGTGTTCGGTCGTCGGCCGGTTCTCGGGCGGGTTCGGTCGCTTCAAACAGTGGAGAACGGCGATGCTTCCAGTCTCGAGCATGTGGGATTTGAGGCCGTTGAGGAACTCGAGATAGCTGTCGGCGTCAGCCTGCTCGAGGACGTCCATCGTGTCGATGATGAGGTTCGCCCCGTCCGGCAGAGCGCTGATGAGTCGGTCTGCCTCCTCGAGCGGGTCGGCTTCGTTGACGTGGCGAACGGTGGGGCTGCCGACGCGGCTCCGAGATGATTCGATGGCGTGGCGAACGACGTCGTCGGTGCGTTCGGTCGTCAGGTAGAGCGTTCCCCGCGCAGCGGTCAACTCGTACAGCAGGAGTTCTGACTGACTGGCGGGACTGGCGGTGTAGGCCACCATACAGCCTGGCGGCAATCCACCGTCTAACTTCCGATCCAGCACGTCGATTCCTGTTTCCAGCCGACCAACCATGCAATTGTGGTGAATTCTCACAGCGCCCGCATAACTCTTTGGCCCAGTCGCCGGCGGTGAAACGGATGTGAACCAGGTCACACGTCGGTGCTTCGAAACGACGCCGCGTTTGAATGTTCGGCACATCTACCGCGGCCGGCTGTCCCTGATACTGCCTGTCAGATGGTTATTTTGAAATAATTCTGGTGAGGGAACACGTCGCCGTCGAACACGCGAGCAACCACAGATTTCAGGGGGTTCAATCATCATTGCCACTCAACGAACAACGAAAAAACGGGAAAGCAGCGTTGTACGGTGTGTTGGTAGTATCGATTCTGCACGAGTGGAACGACCGATAGTAGTACTCACGTTGAACGACGTTTCCCTCCCCGGTAACAGCCTACTTATCGATCGTGGACGGGATCGGTCGTGGACGGCAAATTAGTAATATTACTATGACTTCTAAAATAGCTGATTGTGGCTCGAATTAACCTACAACTATCACTATCCATATTATTGATTGTGAATCACTAGCACAGTATGGCAGGTAGTAAAAAGACCACAGTTGGGGCATCGAACAGCACTCGAATTCCGGTAAGCCGGCGATCGGTGCTCCGGTATACCGCAGGGGTGACGGCGGTAGCTGGGCTCACGTCGATTCCGGGAGTTGTCGGCGCTCGAGCCCAGGAGTTCGACGAGATCACGGTCACACTGTCGCAGTTCCCCGACACAATAGACCCGCTCGATCACATCACGGGCGATTTCTTCGACGTGTACGACCACATCTACGAGCCGTTGTTCGACTTCGAGCCAGGCGAAGGGATTTTTCCCCGCGTTGCAGAGGAGTGGGAAGCCCAGGACGACGGTACGACCACTGTCGAACTCAGGGACGATGTGGTGTTCCACAACGGTGAGGATCTCACCGCCGAGGACGTCGCGTGGACGATCAACCGAACCGTCGATCCAGAGATTGGTGTGCCGAGTCCAATCGGGACGTTCGGGCTCGGTTCGATCGAGGGGGCGGAGGCCACCGACGACCATACGCTCGAGATCAGCTACGGTGCCGCACCGGGGCTGGCGGAATTCGAGTTCGGGAACTACGCTCGCGCGATCAATCGCGACTGGGCGATCGACAATCACGACGCCGAGAACGACCCGATATCGGGGGCCGATCCCGACGACTTCAACGGGACGGGACCGTACGAAGTGGTCGATTTCACCTCGGGCGAGGAAATCGTCGTCGAGCGGTTCGACGACTACTGGGGCGAGGAACCGCCGTTCGAACGGGTGACGTTCAACGCGGCCGGTGAATCCAGCAGCCGCGTGGCAGCACTCGAGACGGGGGAGGCCGATATAACCATCAACATCCTCCCGGAGGACGTCGCTACAGTGCAGGCAGCCCCCGACATCGAAATTCGGAACGTGACGAGCTTCCGGAACATCTTCTGTCCGATGAAGAACACCGTCGAACCGTTCGACAGTCAGGAATTCCGGCAGGCGATGAACTACGCCGTCGACAACGAAGGGATCGTTGATACTATCCTCTCCGGCTTCGGCGAACCTCGGGGTCAGCCGGTTGCGCCTGGAATCAACGGCTTCAACCCTGACATCGAACCGTACGAACAGGATATCGGTATGGCCGAAAGCCTCGTCGAGGAGAGCGGGTACGGCGGTGTCGAGATCGAACTGTACGCGCCACAGGGGCGGTACCTCGCCGACGCCGCCATCGGCGAGACGGTCGCCGATCAGATCAACCAACTCGACAACGTCAGCTGTGAGGCCAACATCGTCGACTTCGGTGTCGTTTCGGACGCCAACTCGGCGGGCGTCGACCCAGACGAGATCGACATTTTCTTCTACATGATCGGCTGGGGAACCATCACTGGTGACACCGACTACGGCGTCCAGGGCTTTTTCACGATCCCGGACAACCCGGATCGAACGTTCGACGACGAAGAACTCAGCGACGCCATCCTCGAGAGCCAACAGATCGAAGACCCCGAAGAGCGAGAACAGCAGCTTCAGGAGGTCAACGCACTGGCCCACGAAAAGGCGCCGTTCGTGTTCCTCCACACGCAAGAAAGTATCTACGGCGTGAACGAGGCAATCCAGTGGGAGCCGCGCGAAGACGAGACCATCTACCTCTGGGACATGGAGGTGTGACGGGCTGGTGTAGGAAGCGGATTCTGGTTTCCATGTCGGTAGAACATTTATCACACGACGAATATTCCAGGTGATCCTGATCCTCTGTAGTGTCGTCACGATCCTATTCGACCTCCAAACGGTCTCGACGGGGGATCCCGTGGCACTGTTGCTCGGCGAGGGAGTGAGCCGTGAACTCATTGAACCATTGAACACATGAGAGATGAGGAGGGATTGAACGAACCAATCAACGTGCAATACCTCGAGTCCCGCCAGGGACTGGTCGTCGATGATCTCAGCTACTCCTGGTAGCCGAACAAACACATGACGGTGATGGTTATCGAGCGCATTCCGGCGACGGTGGAGTTAGCGGTCGCCGCGACGGTCGTCGCGGTCGTCATTGCGATTCACTGGGGGTAATTTCGGCGACACACCGGAACCAGTCAGCGGACTACGGGGCAACCCTCTTCTCGCTATTGGGGATCAGCACCTCGAACTTCTGGCTCGGCCTGATGTTGATCCTGCTGTTCGCCGTCTGGTTCGGTATTCCGTATCCGACGGTGACGACGAGTTCCGCAGCAGTGGTCGGAGTCAACGTTCCGTATCCGAGTTCCCTCGGGTACGACTATCGCAGTTTTCCGACCGGCCGTCGTGGTGTCGGATTTGCGGATGCCGTCGCGGCAATCGTCCAGGAGCGGTCGTTCAGCGAGATGCGAACCTGGTTACGATTTATCGCGCTCCCCGCCATCACGCTCGGAACGTACTTCACGGCACTCATTACTCGCCTTACACGCAGCGGCATGATCGACGAACTCGGTAAGCCCTACGTCATGGCGACGCAAGCGAAGGGGTTGCCGGACGTCCTGATCCTGTACAAACACGTCCTGCGAAACACGATGATTCCTATCATCACCGTACTCGGTTTGCAGATGGGTACGTTGATGGGCGGCGCGGTCATCACGGAAACGGTGTTCAACTGGCCGGGGCTCGGCCTTCGACTCATCGACGCGCTCCATATGCGCGACTGGCCGCTCATGCAGGGAATAATCCTCTTCATCGCCGTCGCGTTCGTGGCCATCAACATCGTCGTCGACGCGCTGTACGCCTACCTCGACCCGAAGGTGAGACACGAATGATTTCAGAGCGGGTCAGATCGAATTTGAAGCAGACGTTCGTTGCGAGCCTCCTCCCGAAGATCGGACTGGTCTTGCTGGTGACCATCCTCTTCATGGCGGTGTTCGCGCCGGTGCTGGCGACCCACGATCCAACGCGTACAGGCCACTTCACAGAGCAGGGAACGGAGTATCCGCCCATCGGATACGAACTCACCACGCAGGTCGCACAGGAGGGTGAAATCGTCGATGTGACCGTCCAACCCAGCCGCGAGCACGTTCTCGGGACGAACAACGTTGGCCAGGATGTCTACTCGCGGTTCGTCTACGGTGCTCGAGTCTCGCTGCTGGTCGGTATTGGGGCGACGTTCCTGGCGATGCTTATCGGCGTCCCCATTGGACTCACCGCGGGATACTACGGCGGCCACGTCGACGATGGGTTGATGCGAATCGCGGACACGATGCTGGCATTCCCTGCACTCGTACTCGCGTTAGCCCTGATCGGCGTTTTCGGCCAGTCGCCGATTCACGTCCCAGACCCGATCGTCATGGCCGGATTTGCGGATGGAATGCCGGAAACGATACCGATACCGGGCTCCGTTACGATCGTGTCCGCTCTCGTTATCTGGGTCTGGTTCGCGCGCGTAGCCCGGGGGGAAGCGCTGTCGCTTCGCAACGAGGAGTACGTCAAAGCGAGCAAGAGCTTCGGTATGGCCGACAGACAGATCCTCGTCCAGCATATTTTGCCGAACAGTCTCACGCCGATCATCGTTCTCGCGACGATCCAGGTCGCAGTTATCATCCTGCTCGAGACCTCGCTCGCATATCTTGGATTTTCCGGGACGACTCTTTCGTGGGGGTACGAGATCGAGCGCGGCCAGGACGTTCTCCGCACTCGCCCCTGGGTATCGATGATCCCAGGGTTCGGCATCATGCTCGCGGTCATCGGTGTCAATCGTACCGTCCGATCGATCACGCGCATAACGCGCGGATTGATGAGGCTCTCTACGGGCAGAGAGCGCTGTTTGAGACCGTCTTCTCGGTGATAAAGCGCACGCTCGGCGACGCCGTGCGTGCGCGGTTCTGGATATCGAGAGTTCCGTGAAATGATGTCGAGAGTTTCGTGAAATCGTCCTGATGTGTATCGTCTACAACATCAAGCGTGCCATCAAACAGTAAATCAACTGCAGTATGGCTATAGTAGCCACTGCAAGTCAATGCACACCTGATCGCCAGACGTGTCGGCGATCAGTGTGTAAATCGTAGCAGTTGTTACTATATTCACTACGAACGGTAATGCCAAAATCTCGCCTATACCGCACCTACACGTCCGAAGGATAACGGCGTTCTTTTTACAGTGGGGTTTGCTACTATTGCTTACAAAGGGGGAAGCCATAGTGTGGCAAACCCCGACAATGAATCAACTATGATAGACGGAAATATCCGTGTGACTGGCAAATGAAACTTCACGAGTATCAGGCGAAGCAGGTGTTCGCCGACGCCGGGATTCCCACGCCCGATTCGACGCTCGCGTCAGACGTCGACGGCGTGGTGGCGGCGGCCGAGGAAATCGGCTATCCTGTCGCGATCAAAGCACAGGTACAGGTCGGCGGTCGGGGAAAAGCCGGGGGGATCAAACTCGCCGACGACGAGGGCGAAGCCCGCGAGGCAGCCGAGGCGATTCTCGGCATGGATCTCAAAGGCTACCACGTCGAGCAGGTACTGGTCGAGCAAGCCGTCGACTTCACCGACGAACTCTACGTCGGCGTCACGATGGATCGCGGCGCGGGCAAACCCGTCGCGATGGTCTCGACGAAAGGCGGCGTCGACATCGAGGCAGTCGCCGAGGAAACGCCCGAGGCAATCGCCTCCGAGCACATCGACCCGGCGTTCGGCATGCATCCCTACCAGGCCCGCAAGGCCGTCTACGACGCCGGTGTCGACCGTGACCTCGCGCGTGACGTCTCGAGCGTCCTGACCACGCTCTATCAGCTCTGGGACGACAAAGACGGTGCGGACGCTGAAATCAACCCGCTCATGGTCACGAGCGACGACGAGGTCATCGCGGCCGACGCCGTGATGAACATCGACGAGGACGCCCTGTTCCGCCAGCCCGAGTTGGCAGAGATGCAAGAAGAGGCCGCGAGCGGCGACGCCCTCGAGCAGAAGGCCGACGAGTACGACTTCGACTACGTCCGCCTCGAGGGGAACGTGGGCATCATCGGCAACGGTGCCGGACTCGTGATGACGACGCTCGACCTCGTCGACCACTACGGTGGCGAACCAGCCAACTTCCTCGACGTTGGTGGCGGTGCAAAGGCCGCGCGAATCGCGAACGCGCTGGACATGGTGTTCTCGGACGACAACGTCGACAGCGTCGTCTTCAACATCTTCGGGGGCATCACCCGCGGCGACGAGGTCGCCAAGGGGATCAACGAGGCTCTCGGCCAGTTCGACGAGATTCCAAAGCCGGTCGTCGTCCGCCTGGCGGGCACGAACTGGGAGGAAGGTATGGAGATTCTGAACGAAGACCTCGTGACGGTCGAACAGACCCTCGAGGACGCAGTCCAGCGTGCTGTTTCCTACGCTGAGGAGGTGGATCAATGAGTGTACTCGTCGACGACGATACGCGCGTCGTGGTACAGGGAATCACCGGCGGCGAGGGCAAGTTCCACGCCGGCCAGATGATCGAATACGGCACGAACGTCGTGGCCGGAGCGGTTCCGGGTAAGGGCGGCCAGGAAGTTCACGGCGTGCCCGTCTACGACACGGTCGACGAGGCCGTCGAAGCGGAGAACGCAGACGCCTCCGTCGTCTTCGTCCCACCCGCGTTTGCGGGCGACGCGATGTTCGAGGCTCTCGATACGGATCTCGACCTCGTCGTGGCGATCACCGAAGGCGTCCCGACCCAGGACATGGCGCGCGTGAAGCGTCGCCTGGACGAGACAGACACCTACCTGATCGGCCCGAACTGTCCCGGCCTGATCACCCCCGGCGAGGCGAAACTCGGCATCCTCCCGGGCAACATCTTCGCCTCGGGCGAGGTTGGCCTCGTCTCCCGTTCGGGTACCTTGACCTACCAGGTCGTCGATAACCTCACCCAGCGCGGCATCGGCCAGACCACCGCCATCGGCATCGGCGGCGACCCGATCATCGGCACGAGCTTCATCGACGCACTCGAGCTGTTCGAGAACGACCCGAACACGAAGGCCATCGCGATGTGCGGTGAGATCGGTGGCGAGGACGAAGAGGAGGCCGCAGCGTACATCGACGAGCACGTCGACACGCCCGTCGCTGGCTTCATCGCCGGTCGGACGGCCCCACCAGGAAAGCGGATGGGTCACGCCGGTGCGATCGTTTCCGGTTCAGGAACGGGCACCGCAGAGAGCAAAATCAACGCGCTCAACGACGCGGGCGTTCCCGTCGGCGACACGCCCGAGGAAGTCGCCGATCACATCGAGAGCTTCCTCTAGGTTCTCCGGCCGTTCTTCTCAATTCTGCTGGTCGACATTTTTTCGTGATGCTCGCTGGTGACGTGGACGCTCGAGTCACAATACTACACTTTTTATGGCTCTAACTGGGACGACTGCTCGAGGATTCCGCTCCTTCGCTGACTCAGTCTCGTTTCCCTCTCGATTACTCCGCTCGCGCGGACGTCGCCTCGCCAGCCACTTTCTTTCCCACGTGTGTCGGCTGGCTGAGCAGGCAATGTGGGTGGGAATGAAAGGGGCTGGCACGGTCGATCCCTCCCGGGCGACGTAAGCACGCGAGCGACGCGAGCGCGCGTGGTTCGAAAGATGCGTGAGTGGTCTGCGGCACTTCTGAATATTGGTTGCCAAGCAACTCTACGCCGTACCGTGCGATCCAGAGAGGGCCACCGCTCGAGTATTCAAATCAAAAACTGATCACTCTCGCATCTTTCGTCATCACGAGAGACATTTGGTCTCTCGAACGACAGCGAGCCCGGAGGGTCGAGCGTGCCAGGGGCTTTCGTGGTGGTAGTATAGTGTTCCGAGTATTCGCGGTAGTATCTGAACACGATTACCCAACCCCCCCTGCCACAACACGTAAGCGAATCGCCTGCGACGCTCGCGGTATGGAGCGAATGCCACTCGGAATCTCGCGGTTCGATGCGATGATCGGTGGCGGAGCCCCGGCCGGAAGCGTCGTCCTCCTCGCCAGCGAATCCGGGGCGGGTGGGCGGGAGTTCGCCTACACGGCGACGGCGATGAACGGGCTCGCCCACGCCGACACCGACCTGTTCGAGTTCTACTACGGCGACCTCGAGCCCGGCGTCGCCCTCCCCGAGGCCGTTCACTACATCTCCTTTACCGGTGAGCGGTCGGCCCTCGTCGACGAGATGCGCTTCGTCCTCGAGGACGACCTCGTCGAGCGGGGTACCGCACCTGTCGCCTTTCGTGACCTCTCGACGGAGTACTTTCAGCTCACACCAGTGCCAACTGATTGGTACAGCGAGACGCGCACCGACATCAGGAACCTGGGGGAGAGTACGAACCGACGGGACGTCCTCGAAGCACTGGGGGACTATCTGACGACACACGCTACGGGGAATCTGGTCGTGATCGACTCAGCGACGGATCTGCTCGCCGCGGCCGATGGGAGTGACCGACTGGCCCGAACAGATCTCACGGTACTTCTGAAGGGGCTGAAACGCGCTTCCTATCACTGGGGTGGTATCGTCCTGTTGCTCGTGAACGTCGAAACGTTGACCGACCGGGAGTTCGGCCGCCTCAAGGAGGCCACCGACGGGACGCTCCGATTCGAGTGGGAAAGCGGCGGCTCCGAACGCGACCGCACGCTCGTCGTCGAGGAGTTCAGGGGCGTCCTCTCGCGGCTCGAGAACGAGAACATCGTTCGATTCGAGACGGAGATTCGCGACAGCGGGTTCGATATCAGCAACGTTCGCAAGATCCGGTGAGCGGGAACGGAGTCCCATCGTACCGCCGTCCACCCATCCGGTATCGACGGTCGTCACGACGCGACTCACGCTCTGAAACTGCCACAACCCCTAAGAGTCCATCGTCCCAATCGGTGGTAGATGGCCAGCGAGGATCACGAGGACGGAGCGGTTTCGGTTGCCCTCCCTGCCGACCTCGGGGACTGGCTCGAGGCGGAAGCCTCCCAGCGCGGCGTCTCCCGGGATCGGTTCTGCCAGCAGCTCCTCGCCGCGATGCGGAAGGCTGAGGACGGCACCGAGTTCGAACCCGCAGATGTCGATGCCCTCGAGTCCCTCCGTGCGGATCTCGAGGCACAGCGTCGGGGGTTCATCGACCACGTCGAGGACGTCCGTAACCGCGTGATCCAGGTCAAAGGAGAAGCCGACGCGAAGGCTCCGGTCGAACACGACCACGATGGCTACGCAAACCAGGAAGTAGTCGAGTCACTCGAAGCTCGACTCACCGCCCTCGAGGCACAGGCGGATGAACTCGAACAACTCGGTGAATCGGTCGATTCGGGGTTCGAGAACTTCGAGTCGATCCTCGAGCACGTCTTCGAGACGACTGACGAACTCGAGCGTCGGTTCACGACGCTCGCGAAGGCCGTGCTCGACCTCCGCGGACAACGCGATGCACTCGCGGCTCGCGAACGGAGGCGATCGGCGGTCGACCAGCTCAAACTGGCGGCGAACCGCGACGGCATCCGGACGGCGACCTGCGAGTCGTGTGCGGCCGCCGTCGACATTGCGCTGTTGACCGAACCGCGATGCCCCCACTGTGGGAGCACAGTTGCTGACGTCACCGCGAAGACGTCCTTTTTCGGTTCGAACCGACTCGAGACGGGTGAACCACCGGCGTTACCGGCCAGCACTGAAGCCGCGGTCGAGACAGCGGAGGACGAATCCCTGTTCGAGACGGTCGAGGACGATGCCGAGGGCTCGGCGACGGCCGACGACGGAACTGCGGGTGAGAAAGATGCCTGAAGATGACACGCGGGACGACGGGGGCTCGCCCGAGTCCGACGACGACCGTTCCCACCGTTCAGAATCGAGTGAGGCCGGCGACGACGAGCCGACGTCCGTCGCCTTCGACGAACGCACGCTCGAGGCCGCCACCGAAGACGCGACGAGCGACCCCGAGGACGGTGAACCGACGGCACCACGCGCGCTCGAAGCCGCTCCCGAGGACGGGGCGGCCACCGACCCCCTCGGCACCCTCGCCGACCGGGTTGCCGAGCGCCGCGCCGAAACGAGCGATCCCGTCGCCGAGGAGTTGTTCGACCGCGAAGACGTGACCGAACTCGATAGCGACCTCCTCTGGGCGGAACTCGAGGGCGACGGCGACGCGGGCATCGAGCCTGATCGAGACGACCGCGAGTACCGAACGATCTCGAAACGGAAGTACTGCCACCAGTGTGAACACTTCGCCGCCCCGCCCGAGGTTGGCTGTACGAACGAGGGAACCGAGATTCTCGAGGTGACGTCGATGGACTCGTTCCGGGTCGTCGATTGTCCGATGGTGCTCGAGGACGAGGCACTCGAGAAGACCCATTAAGATGGTCTCGCCCCGGACGGATCGTTTTTGCCACTCGAGCGAGTAGTCGGGCGTATGCAGTTCTGTGCCGACTGTGGCTCGATGATGAAAGCCGATGGGGAGCACATGGTGTGTGCGAACGACGACTGCGGGGCCACGACGGCTCGCGATAAAGAGCAGGAGGCGTCGTTCGTCACGACGGAATCCCAGACGTTCGACGACGTGATCGAAACCGACGAGAGCGCGAATTTCGAGGGGAAGCCGATCGCCTCGGACGTTCGGTGTGACGACTGTGGCAACGAGGAAGCCTGGTATACGATCAAGCAGACGGCGTCGGCCGACGAGCCACCGACGCGATTTTTCAAGTGCACCGAGTGTGGGTATCGCTGGCGGGAGTACAACTGAGCGTGACGACTCGAGGGTCGTTCCGAGACCGACCTGAGAGACGGTAGTAAGCGACCCGAGAGATGCCTCGCCATCGACTCGAGCGATGTCTCATCACCGATCCGAGCGATGCCGCTTTCGCGTGAGTCTCGAGCACGTTCTCATCCCCCTCTCGGTATCCAGTGAGTACCTTCCCCATCTCGTCACCCGAGGCGAGAACCGAACAGAAGACACTTATGTCAGAACTACAACTACTGTCGCATGCCGCCCTCAACACCCCTCCGCCGTCCAGCAGCGTACTTCGAGCAAAGCTCCCAATCCCGCGTGTCCGGAACCGCCGTGTTCGTCGCACACATCGTCGTCGACTTCGTCATGGTGCTTTCGACCGTGTGGCTTCTGTTTACTCAAATCGACAACCCACCTGCTGGGCTCCAGAACGAACTCTTCAGTCAGCTCGCCGGTCTTGCCGTTTTCGGTGTGATCGTGTACGTCATTGCCTGGCTCCTCGTCAGCGCCATCATGCACGTATTGAGCGGCGGCTCCGGCACTGATGGGACGTTCGGTAACGCGATGGACGTCGCCGGCTGGGCATACGCACCGGAGATCGTGACAGCACCGCTGGTTGTTGCGGTTGCCTGGAACTCGATTCGAGGGCTCTCGCTCGACGGCTCGGATCCACAGCAGTTCGCAGCTGAAGCCGAGGCCCTCGAAAGCGCCGCTCATCATCCGATCAGCATCCTCGTCGCCGGCATCGTCGTCGCCTGGAGCGTGTACATCCTCACAAAGGGAACCGCAGCGACTCACAACGTATCGACCGACAAGACGCTCCCACCGGCACTCCTCGTCGGTATCGGTGCGTTCCTGTTCGCGATTGTCTGAGCAGGGATCGTTTGCGGAGCGACCATCTGAACAAAGTTCGGTGACGGATCTCGGTGGCAGTGGGTCGCTCTCGCTCTCGAGTGTTTTCAGTGAGATCGTGTTTGATGGTGCGTTGGCATCATCGCTCGAGAACGACCCCCGAAGGCCGTTGGGGATTCAAATCATCGTCAGTAACGATTAGCTCTCTGGAATTTTAGTCGCACTACAACTCCGATATTAGTGCTCTTTCAGTATTTTTTCGAGGTGTTCTCGCGAGGCATCCGTTTTGTGGACGTCTTTCGCGTGCTGCTGAGCGAATGTGATGACCTCTTCTTCGTTCTCCGAGCGAATGAGGAACTCACAGTCCTCGAACCCGGCGTTGATGCAGCTGAGCTCTTTTACCATGTAGCATACTACGTGCTAACACGTCTTAGCTTCTCGTCTCTGCGAAATCCGGATGGCATCGGAGAGAACGAATCGACTGCTCAACACTGTGCTATCGCGTTCTGTAACCCTTTCTTTGTGAAGTTCTCCAGCTGACTTGACTCCAACTGATACTGAGCGTACACTGCAGTTCCCCACTCTATAGCCGCTGGTTCGTCCGTATCAATAAATGCCTCTACGGTTCCCTTCGCCGTGTCGAAGAGCCCAATTCCTATCCGATCATCGAAGAGTACCAGCCCGAAGGGCAACGACCCTCGGTTCTCGTGGATCCAGAGCCCGAGATTCTCCGAAACGCAGACCTGCACGCACTTCTCCGGGTAGCGTTCCATGATATCTTCGAGAATCCGAGGGAGGTCGATGAGTTCCGTCTGCATGCCGTCGAGGATGCGCTCCTGGAATTCGTCCATATAGGTCGGCGCGATACGACACGTATTGATGCCACGAAGTGTCTCTGTCTCCTGGACGAGCGAAATGAACCGCGTCAATGGTGCGAACGGATCGCCGTACTCAATGCTCGTTACCGTCGCATCCTCGAAGGCAGCGATGTCAACCTGCGGAGTGACGTCACCCATCACATCCACCATAGGAGCGAGACGGAGGCGTGCACTGACCTCCGTTTCGAACGTGGCCACCGTTGCAGCAATGTCCGCACCCAGATCAGTGAGAACGTACCGCCCGCCGGTCTTCTCGAGAAGCCCCAGATCTTCGAGTGCCCGTACGTACCGATGGCTGGTGGCCCGAGAGACGCCTAATCGGTCTTCCAGCTGTCGGCGCTCGAGGGCCTCCTTCTGTAACTCCGCGAAGACGTGTCGGTGTCTGAGAACCTGGATGAGTTCGTCAGTTTCCGCTTCGAAGGAGTTCTTCATGATCCTACACACGGGGTACTCCGATATAGTCGTATCTTGTGTGTTATCTCACGGTGTGAGACGCCCGTATAAGAGGGTCTCATCGCCCGCGACAGTATCACTCGGTAATTACATTCATCTCTCAGTCGTCGTCGGATATACGCTTCAGATGGGCCGGATCGACCGAACCGTTGGGAGCGAGAATGCGCCATCAATAGAGTGACCAGTAATGACAACCCAGTCTGAAAGGTCAACCAACCACGAAACGCTCGGCCGCACGTTCGTCGATGCGGCCTGGAACGATAGAGACCTCGATCAGATCGATGGCCTGTGTGCCCCGGATCTGCTCGTACACGACCCCTCGAACCCGACGGCTGGAACCGGACTGGATGCCTACAAACAGTTCGTGTCTCGGATCACGGACGGCGTCACCGGCCTCGAATTGACGATCGATGACGTCACTGTCGCTGACGGGACGGTAACAATCCAGACGTCCGGAACCATAGACGGAGATGTCCAGGGTCGAGATTCCGACGGTGAGGAGGAAACAACCATCTCGGGGTTCGAAGTCATCCACGTCGAGGATGGTTACATCGCGGAGTGGTTCGGGACAGTGCTTCCGGAGCGAACGCTGGAAGAGTTCGTTGCTGGGTTCGCCGGGGACGTGATATGCCCTGACGATGCCGACTACGACGAAGCGAGAGCAGTCTGGAACGGTATGATTGACAAGTATCCGAGCATCATTCTCCGGTGTACGGGTGTCGCGGACGTCATCGAAGCCGTGAATTTCGTCCGCGAACACGACCTCCTCGTGGCAGTCCGCGGGGGCGGCCATAATGTCGCCGGATCCGCGGTCTGTGATGGGGGAATCGTCATCGACCTCTCGACGATGGCCGGCGTGTGGGTCGACACTGACCAGCGGACAGCCCGGGTTCAGGCGGGAGCCACGCTGGGTGACGTCGACCGTGAAACGCAGGCGTTCGGTCTCGCGACACCACTCGGCGTCGTCTCCGCGACCGGTGTGGCCGGGCTTACCCTCGGTGGTGGTCTTGGGCACCTCCGGAATAAGTACGGACTGAGCGCCGACAACCTCACCTCCGTCGACGTCGTCACGGCCGACGGCGAGTACCGCACTGCGAGCGCGGACGAGAACTCGGATCTCTTCTGGGGGCTTCGCGGCGCTGGTGGCGGGTTCGGCGTGGTCACGGGATTCGAGTTCGACCTCCATCCCGTCGGGCCCGAGGTCGCGGCCCTGGTGGTCGTCTACCACGCCGACGACGGCGACGCCGTGATGCGTGGCTTTAGAGAGTACACCCAGTCCGCGCCGGACGAACTCAGCGTCATCACCTCGCGGGGCAGGCTCCCGGACGAGGAGCTCTTCCCGACGGACGTCGTCGACGATTTCAAGATCGTGCTCGGGGGCATGTACGCCGGCTCACCGGCCGAGGGGGAGACGGTGATCGAACCGCTCCGGGAGCTGGCGGAGCCGGTGGCCGACTTCAGCGGGACGATGCCATACACCGACCTCCAGTGCGCGTTCGACGAGGACTACCCCGACGGTGGGCGATACTACTGGAACTCGTTGTACCTCGACGCACTCTCCGACGACGTCGTCGACGGCATCTTCGAGTGGGGGGATCAAGCGCCGTCACCGCTCTCGACCATCGACGTCTGGGCGCTTGGCGGTGCGATCGCCGACGTCGGTCTCGACGAGAGCGCCTTCATCGGGAGGGACGCCCCGTTCCTCCTCGCGGTCGAGGCGTGCTGGGAGGATCCCGGGGACGACGAGGCGAACGTCACCTGGGCGCGCGGGTTCCTCGAGGAGATGCAACAGTACTCCGACAGGTCGATGTACCTCAACTTCCCCGGGTTCTACGAGGACGGCGGCCAGCTGTTAGAGCGATCCTTCGGCGACGGGTTCGCACGGCTCTCCGAGCTGAAGACGAGGTACGACCCGGAGAACGTGTTCCGGTCGACGCAGTACGTCCAGCCGACCATCGAGGAGGGGGCCCGATGAGCACACACCTTCGGCACGAGAGCGAGCGGATGGAGGCCGCCGCTCTGGAAGCGCTACACGCCGGCGCCAGCGACGAGATTCGGGACAGGCTGGGTTTGCACCTCGATACGATCGACGGGACGACGGTCTCGATCGTCGCCACCGACCCGTCTCCCCTGTTCAACTAAACGGTAGCGCGGAGTCCCCTTCCTCAAGCGTGAGCGGAGCGAGCGGTAGGGAGGGGGAGGAGCGCGTTCGTATAGGTGGGCAAAAAGACGGTCTATAAATAGCCACGGAGCTACATTGAATACGTGGCAGACGACTACGTGCGTCGGACGGCGATCACCCGCCTCTCGATAGACGGCGAGCAACGCGATTTGCTCGAAGAGACTCTTTCCGAGTGGAAGCGGGGTTGCCAAATCGCCACAGACCTCGCGTGGGGACGTTGCAACACCAGGAGCGACGTGCAACCCCTCGCCTACGATTCTGTGCGCGAATACACCGACCTCGGCAGTCAGCACGCGATTCTCGCCACCCACCAGGCCGCACAAGCCATCACCGGCTGTATCGAACGCCAGTCGAAAGGCAAGAAGGTCAGCAAGCCAACGTTCACCGCACCCACGCTGAAATACGATACACGGACGATGACGGTGTTCGATGACGATACCGTCTCCCTCTCTACAACGGAGAGTCGAGTCCGGTGTCCGCTCGACCTTCCCGACGCCGACGATGGCTATCAGCTACAGTATCTCGACTCGGACACATGGAGTGTTACGGAAAGTACGCTCACCGCTCGCGACGGCGAGTTCTTCTTGCATATCGGCTTCCGCCGATACAAGAACGATACCGAACGCAACACCGCCGAGGACGGAACGGTTCTCGGGGTTGACCTCGGTATCGAAAACCTCGCTGTCACCAGCACCGCCTACTTCTTCAGCGGGCGAGAGCTAACCCACCGGCTCCGCGAGTTCGAGAAGGTACGCGCCGGGTTGCAACAGACCGGAACGCGAAGCGCCCACCGGACGCTCGTACAATCGAGCGGTCGAGAACTTCGATACGTTCGAGACGTTCTCCACCGGGCGTCGAACGCGTTGATTGATGAAGCACTCCGGTACGACTGCGACGTTATCGCGTTCGAGAACCTAACCCATATCCGCGACCGAACCAGTGCGTCGTGGGGTCACAAGTGGGCGTTCCGAACGCTCTACGAATACGTCGAATACAAAGCCGAAGCCGTCGGTATCTCGGTGAAGCAAGTCGGATCGGCGTACACGTCGAAGCGATGTTCCGAGTGTGGATTCACGGCAAACGAGAATCGACCATCGCGTAACGACTTCCGATGCGTGAAGTGCGGGTCGAAAGCGAACGCGGACTACAATGCGGCGAAGAACATCGGTATGCGGTACGTCCGCCGGGGCCAACAGTCGTCTCGGCGGACGGGCAACAGTCAACTCGCCCTGAAGTCTGGGACGGTGACGCCAAACGCCGGATTTACCGGCTACCCCGACGGGTTCGAGGCCGAGTTCACAGACAAGCCCCACCCTCAAAGCGCCGAAGGCGCTTAGGGTGGGGTAGTTGACTCGCGCAGTAGGACTCGGGCTGAGCGAGCCGGCGACCGAGGACACCATCGCACGCATCTGCGAGGCCTACCGGGAACACGACGTCGAGCGATTCTACCTGGGGGTTCATCCCGCAGCGCGTCCCGACGGTATCGAGCAGTTGCTGGAAACGGGGGGCCTGAAGCCTGACCGGGGCTGGATGAAATTCGAGCGGGGGCTGGATCCGGCACCGGAAGCCGAATCGCGGCTCGAGGTACGGGAGATCGGCGGAGAAAACGTCGGGAATTTCGGCCGGATCGCGACGAATGCGTACGGTTTGACTCCAGATGCCGAGCTGTTAGTTCGGGGACTCGTTGACCGTCCGGGGTTCCACCTCTACATGACATTCGAGGGCGACACGCCCGTCGGTACCGGAGCGGTGCTCATCGACGGAGCGTGCGCGTGGTTCGAGTTGGCGGCGACGGATCCGGCGTTCCGACAGCGCGGGAGCCAGCGGGCGTTGCTGGCGCGGCGCATCGAAGACGCCGTGGACGCCGGGTGTACGCGATTGCTGACCTGCACCGGCGAACCCGTCCCCGGCGATCCACAGCACTCGTATCACAACATCGAGTGGGCGGGGTTCGAGCCGCAGTTCGTCCGTGAAAACTGGGTTCCGAAGTGAGTCGTTCCGTTCACGGGATTTAACTTCCTACTGTCCTCCGTTAGTTCTCCTGGGTGCAGATTCTTCACCCGGTCGTGGTAAATGATAACTACACTCATCTCGTATCAGGTGCGAGCGTTCTTCGATATCGTCCGATCGACACTCGATTCGGTGTTGATGAATTCTCGTCAGGAGGATGATCCAGCTATGGCGAACACCACACCACCGGACACGGACAAAGAAATGGAACTGGTTACGTCGGCAGATGGGACTGAGATTGCCGTCGAACGGACGGGGAGTGGGTCACCGCTCGTGCTCATCCATGGCAGCGGAGTAAGCGATCACCGGCGATGGGAGATCGCTGAAGTTCGCCCTGCTCTGGCAGAACACATGACGGTCTACGCCCTCGACCGTCGCGGTCGCGGCGAGAGTGGGGACGCCGAGACATACTCGTTGGAGAGGGAAGTTCAGGACGCTGTCGCCGTCGTTAATTCGATCAGCGAGCCAGCCACACTACTCGGGCATTCATTCGGTGCCAACATCGCCTTAGAAGCATCACTCCTCCTCGACTCACTCAAGGGACTTATCCTGTACGAACCAGGGATTCCAGTGGGCGACCACGAAATGAGTGATCCCGAGGTGATTTCTCGGATGAACGGACTGTTGTCGGAAGGGAAAAACGAAGAAGGACTTACTGTGTTCCTTCGTGAGATCGGTGGGCTCTCCCCCGAAGAGATCGACGTATTTCGCTCCGATCCAAGTTGGGACGATCGCGTCACAGGTGCTCATACGCTCCCCCGAGAGGAACAAGCATGCAGGGAACACGAGTTACGGCCAGACCGACTCACCACAATGCAAACCCCGACCCTCTTGTTATCCGGTTCAGAGAGTCCTCAGAAGTACAAAGATGCAACCAAAGTGATCAACGATGCACTGCCGAACAGTCGGATCGTTACCTTCGACGGTGAAAAGCACGTGGCGATGAACAACGAACCCGAGCAGTTCGTCGAGGAGGTGCTCTCGTTCGTGAACCAACGTAATTGACCGGAGATCGGTCTCTCCGTTCGGTGTGGAGTGGATCTTGGTCTAGAATGAGCCGAGACTGGTGGTTCGATCCGTCGGCCGACAGTGCAGGACGCGGACGATCAACTCGAGAATGCCGGCATTTCCATGACCCGCCGGAGGTCTTCGGGCCCCATTCCCTCCACCTCGATCGCCTCCGCCTCGTATGCCTCGTAGACCTTCCATGCCCACTCACGAACCTCGACCGCGTCGGTGTCGACGAACACACGGAGGATTCGAGTGCCGGGCTCACTGACGCCGATGCCGACTCGGTCGTCGAAGATGGTGAGCGCGAACGGGAGCTCGTCGACCAACTTGATCGTGAGGTATCCGCTCGTCCACGCCTCGATGCAGTTCTCCGGGTGATTCTCGATGATGTCTTTGGCGACCTCCAGGATTCCGATGAGTTCTGCTTCCATTCCGTTGACGATGCGCTCTTTGATCTCGTCCAGACGGGCCGGGACGATGAGGTCAAGATCGAGCGCGTGGAGCGTTTCCGTCCCTCGAACCAGCGTGATGAATCGAACCAGCGGAGTATGCGGATCACCGTATTCCGCGCTCGTCACCGTCGCGCCGGTGAACGCTTCGTTGGCGATCGGTACCGGCGCGTCTTTCACTGCCTCAAGTACCGGGGCTAACTGAAGCGCTGAGTCTGCCTCCTGTTTGAATCTGAAGCACGCGTCGGCGAGCAGTGTACCCGACTCCGTGAGCCGAAACTTCCCGTTCACCTTTTCGATTACGCCCAACTCGGTGAGCAGCTTCGTATGCCGGTGGCTGGTCGCTCTCGATATCGCTAATCGATCTTGTAACTCCCGTCGATCGTACTTCTCCCCCCGGAGCTCCTCCAGGAGCGGTGATCGTCGGAGCAGGTCGATCAAGACGTCAAGGTCATCTCCTCGGGGTGTGGTAGTCATACACATGATTCGATCCTATTAGCAATAGTTCTGTCTCAGGAGACGAGCCACCCCATGACTGAGATTTTCATCGTACGCTGACCTCATTTATTTGACGTGAGCGACACCAAACCAACTGTTCGGTCAAAGAATCTGTACAGGAGACTGCTGGAAGAAATGCACCTATTCTGGTCGGGTCACGCGCTGTAAACACATGTTATCTCACGGTATGAGACTGCTCAGCCGGCGAGATTTCTCAGCGATTACGTATACGACTCGCGGTGGGCTACGTACGCTTGCCGCCAGACAACTGGCGGTGGAGACGACCAATGGTACACGAAGTCACCTGCAAAGGTGCCGGCTATGAGGACTGCGAATTCCTCATCCGGTCGGAGAACGTGGACGAACTGATCCGGTTCGTCCAGCGACACGCCGAAGAGACACACGATCAGTCCGTTACAGGAACCGACGTGAGAGGGCTGATGCAGGACGTCTAACGACTAGTGGCTTCCCTAACCTGAACTGATGGGTGAAATCAGTTGTTGCTGTTCGATTTCACCCATCAGTCGACGTTTGGGAGGGTACTAGCCTCATCACAGATCAAGAGAACACTATCACCATGATATCAGAACAAACACAGAACGAGATCGAAGCGTACCTCGGACAGGTACCAAGCTGGATCGGGGCACTCTCGGATCCTGCCGTCGATCACAGTTGGGAACTCGTGCGTGACCTCCAGTTCGACGAGACGGAGCTGCCGAACCGGGAGAAAGCGCTCGTCGCACTCGGGGCCGCAGCCGCGATGGGATGTCCGTACTGCATCCACTTCCATCGGAAGGAGGCAAAACTGGAAGGAGTCACAACAGCGGGGGTGGCCGAGGCGGTGAACGTCGCCGCTGATATTCGGTACTTCTCGACGATTCTCCACGGAGCGGAAGTCGACCTCGACGACTTCGTCGAGGAAACGACGGAGATCGTCGAGTACATCAACGAACAGCAGGCGGCACAAGCAGGTGCCGACTGAGCCGACCACTTCCCACGGCCCTGATCCTGGGCTGGAAGGCACCGCAATCGAGCAGTTCGCCTTCGCTTTCGGTGGAGATACGTGAGCTATATGGACAAAACGAATGGAACCAACGACCCAGTTACGGGGGCAGACAGGCGATACGGAGCGTTCACGCAGGCAACTCTCGAGATCGACGACACGAGCAGAACCCGAGCGTTGAGGGATACCCAGAGCACCGCTGCTGATACCGAGAGGAAACAGGAGACGAATACGGAGGAGTCGTAGTATGCGCGCAGCCACATTTACGGAGTACGGAGAACCACTCGAAGTTACAGAGGTCGACGAGCCACAACTCAATCCAACCGGTGTGATCATCGAGACGGAGGCCTGTGGCATCTGTCGGAGCGACTGGCACGCCTGGATGGGCGATTGGGTCTGGGCCGGTATGGAGCTCTATCCCGGCCAGATCCTCGGCCACGAGCCGGCTGGGAGAGTCGTCGAGGTTGGCGACCAGGTTCACGGGATCACAGTCGGTGATCACGTGACTGTGCCGTTCTACATCGCAGAGGGAGCCTGCCCACAGTGTCGATCGGGACACTCGAACGTCTGTGACCACGGGATGGGGTTGGGCTTCCACGATGCGTTGCCCGGGGCGTTCGCCGAGCGGTTCTACATCCCGTTTGCCGACGTCAACGTCGTGCGGTTGCCCAACGGTGTTTCGTCGGTTGACATGGCTAGCCTGGGGTGCCGGTTTACGACGGCGTTTCACGCGCTCGTCCACCAGGCCGGTGTCTCGGCGGGCGACTGGGTAGCGATACATGGCTGTGGCGGTGTTGGATTGTCCGCAGTCCATATCGCCGATGCGCTCGGTGCAAACGTCGTCGCGGTCGATCTCGACGACGAGAAGCTCGCCATCGCCACGGATCTTGGAGCCAGCGAAGTCGTCAACGCAACCGATACCGACGACGTGCCGAACGCAGTCACGGCGCTCACCGGTGGGGGTGCACACGTGTCGCTCGACGCGCTCGGAATCGCACCTACCTGCCGGAACTCGGTGTCCAGTCTCCGTCGGCGCGGGACACACGTCCAGATCGGACTCACAACCGAGGTTGAGAAGGGCGAGATCGCATTGCCCACGGACTCGATGGTTCACAACGAGTTCACCATCGTGGGATCGAAGGGGATGCCTCCAGCACGATACGACGAGATCTTTCGAATGGTGGCAGCCGGCACACTCGATCCAGGGGCAGTCATCACAGAGTCGGTCGCGCTCGAGGATACGTCAGCGACGCTCGCAGCAATGACCGAGTTCGAGACGTTCGGAATTTCGGTGATTACTGCGTTCTGAGTGTTGGCTCGAAGACACTCCAGAACTACAGTAGCCACTGCAAGTCAGTGCACACCTGATCGCCAGCCGTATCGGCGATCAGTGTGTGAACCGTTTCAGTTGTTACTATAATCCTCGAGGCGGTGTCGAAACTGTCGAATAGCTTTGCCTGTATGTTTGCTTGCCACGCAAAACCACGGGGCTCGAGCGGGATCGGAGTGCGCGAGACAGGATTCGAACTACGCGAAGACGTGCTCGCTTCGCTGCGCGCGTCTTCTCTCATTCGAATCCTCTCGTCCGATTCCTGTCGCTCGCGGAGTTGCTCGCGACAGGAATGCGCGGGACAGGATTCGAACCTGCGGACGCCTACGCGACAGCGTCCTAAGCGCTGCGCCGTTACCACTTGGCTACCCGCGCTCGTTCTCGAGTAGACCCTGACACGGCAAAGAAGGTATCGGTCTGGACGCCACGATACTACTGGGTCACCGGCTCTTCGGGAGACCAGTCCGGGGGCACGATGAACGTGATGTGTTCTGCGTCCCGTAGCTGGTGGAGCTCGGCCGCTTGTTCCGCCAGCGCCCGGTCTCGATACGGCATCTCGAGCCCGCAGCCAGTACAGACGAGTTTACAGGTTGGTTCGTTCATGAGTGGACGCCCCCCGCTAATCGCGTCACTGGTGGTTGGGAAGGGATGTGCTTTAGTAAGTGTGACCTAGTGAAATCGGACGCGAACGGCCAATTTTTCGACGCGTTCGTAGCTGTGCGTTGTCTCGCGTAGCACGATATTGCTGTGAGTGTCTCGGGGTTCCCACACTCCGTTGTGACGATACGACAATCACACCAGCGCAATAGGGTTCATCAACCGTGTACTTATGGGCGATCATCACGGTATAACGGGTATGTACAACGCCAGCGCTCGCATCGAACACGAGTCCTGGCTCGAGGAACTCGAGCGAATCGCCGATCGGCTCGAGCTCTCGAGTGAGGCGCGATCGACGGCCACCGATCTGTTTCTCGCGAACGTCCCTGACGCGGATCGGTCGAAGCAAGCAGTGTTAGCCGCGAGCGTTTACGCTGGCTCGCTCGTCGCCAGTGACGGTCGTACCCAGTGTGCCGTCGCCGAGGCCGCCGACGTCTCCCGGCTCTCGATCCAGCAGCGGTGGAAAGACCTGCTCGAGGGAGCTGGGCTCGAACCACCGAGTTGGTAACATGATGGGGTCGGTCGCAGTCGAGGTCGTTCAGAGACGTATTTGTGTTGAGGACTGTTTCAGCGGATCCTCTGGCTGTAAGCGGTCACTACGCCACTGAAACCAGAAGAAGCGGAGATTACTGGACGGAACGGATCCCGAACGAACGGCGATGAGCGGGGATCGCTGGTGACGGAGCGCCGATTGCGGAAAACGACGCTTCCGACCAGGATGTCGATATAGTAACAACTGCAACGATTTACATACTGATCGCCGACACGTCTTGCGATCAGGTGTGCATTGACGTGCAGTGGCTACTATAGCTCGAGACCGCTACTCCTCGTCAGATTCCTCGCCCTGGCGGAGTCGCTTCGCTGCGAGTGCGGCACCGCCGGCGATTCCTGCTGCACCGACCGCCGCCCCAAATCCGGGCATGCCGTCGTCGGTGTCGTCTGCGGCTCCGGAACCGTCATCAGCTCCGGTGTCGTCGGAATCGTCGTCGGTGTCGACGCTGTCGTCGGAATCGTCACCACTGTCACCGTCACCGTCGCCGGGGTCGTCCGCATCTGATCCGTCGTCCTCGTCACCCGAGTCGTCATCGCCCGGCGCGTCCACGTCGTCGGCGTCCGGGAGATCGACGTCGCCGAGAGCGACGAACGGGAGTTGTGGCGGGGAGTCCTCGTCGTACTCCGCCAGCACTTCGACGCGGTCGACCCCTTCGGGGGTCACCATGTCCATGACTCGGGGGTCGTTCCCACCGGTGCCACCGCCAATGACGTACTCGTCGGCATCGGGGGCGATCCCACGGATGTTCCCTTCGCCGAAGCCGTCGAACGGAGCCACGAGTGCGGCAATGCCGATGGCGCCGTCGGCGTCGCCATCCCAGCCGATCGAGTCCGCGGGGACGCGAATTGAGACGGTTCGTCCCTCGACGTTCGTCTCGACGGCAGACGTGACCGTGTCGCCGTCGGCGTCCTCGACGCTCTCGTTCGATTCGCCGTTGACGACGATCCGGTAGTGGTACGGTGAGGCCATATTCGCGTACAGGCCAGGCCGGCCCTCGACCGCTTCGGGGCCATCGGCGTCCGGATCGTAGACGTAAATCTGGTAGAACTGGTGCGAGAACGGCCGCGGGAGCCCCCACGGGTTCTCGACTTCGGTGGCCATCGTGAACGCGAACTCGACGTGATCGCGCGAGGCCGAGACCGTCAGTTCGTCGATGTCCCAGGCCCCCTCGTAGAAGTCGTCGCTGGTCGGGTACTCGTAGGTGCCCGGCCCGTACGGTTCGCCCGTCGGCTCGTCGAACCGGGCCACCTCCTCGAGCGCCGTCGCGAGCGGCACGTACGGAATCGTCGCGAGCGTCCCGTCGCTGTAGGCGAGCGCCTGGAACTGCGGGACGTCTCCCGGCGTCGTCACGTCGATGACGTTCGGTGCGGAGTCGTTCTGTGCGCCGCCGAAGGTCGTCTCCGTCGGATCGTCGGTAACCGGCCTGACGTTCCCCGGCCTGTCCGGATCGTAGCCCATCATGAGGACGGCCAGTTCCATCGACTCGAGGGCGGTGTCGAACGCCTCTTTCGGCACGTCGATCAGGATAGAATCGTCGGCGGGGTTGGCCGCGAGGTCGCCCTCTGCGAGGAGCGCCCCGTCGGGTGCTTCGACGCGGGTGCCGTGTTCGCCGTCGACGACGACCCGGTACTGGTAGGCCTTCTCGAACGTCGCGTTGACGCCATTTCGAGCGGTGGTCTCGCCACCCTTCGTGCCGTCGTGCAGGTAGACCTGCAGGTGCTGTTCGGAGAAGCCACCGTCGTAGTCAGCGTGATTCTCGAGGTCACCGCCGATCTCGACACGGAACTGGTAGGTGTCACCGCCGTCGTGGACGCTGAAACTCGTGAGGTCGAAGATACCGTCGGTGAACCGGTCGCCGGTGGGATAGCGGTAGCGCCCATTGCCGTCGTCCGTCCCGGGCGCGACCGTGAGGTTGGCGATGCGGTCGCCGGCGGCGAAGAACGTCGGGGTCTCGAGGATGGCGACCGAATCGACCTCGACGGACAGGCGCTCTTCGTCGACGGACACGGAGACGTCTTCGCCAGTGAAGGCGTCCGTCGCGTGAACGTCGCCGCGCAGGTCGACCGTCGCCGGGTCGTCGGGTTCGAAGTTGATGACAACGACGGCTCGTTCCGGCCCGGAGACGTCCTCGAGGTTGCTGGCGTCCCGGCCGAAGACGAGGACGCGGTCGTCGGACTCGTACCACTCGCCGACGAGCGCCGCGTCGTTCTTCAGGACGTCGAGGTCGTGGTAGGTCGCGATCAGTGACTTGTAGAAATCGAGGTGTTCCTCGTCGTACTCGTCCCAGTTCATGAATGCGCGCTGGCGGCCACCTGGGCGGACGTCTGCCCCGGTGTCGATGGAGCCGTCGGCACTGACGCCGCGGGGATCGTCCTCGCCCAGGTGTCGACCCTCGCCGAAGCGGCTGATCTGCCGTTCCTGGCCGTAGTAGACGAAGGGGACGCCGGGGAGGGTGACACCCGCGGCCCAGCACGCCCGCTGGATCGCTGCGCCGTGATCCCAGTCCTCGTCGGCGACGGCGTCGTGGTCGGGGTCGTGCATATCGACGACGGTCTGGTTGAGCAGGCGCACCTCGTCGTGGTTTTCGACGGCGTTGAGGATGAGCGAGTAGTCGGGGAATCCCTCTTCCTGTCGGGCGTGAACGTCGTCGTAGAGGTTGCTCGGTGAGGCGAGTCCGTCGGCGACGTCGTGGGTCGTCGTCGTGAACCCGTCGGTGTCGAAGTGCATGTCGAACTCGTTCTCGGAGAACGCCGGATCCTTCGGGATCGCCTCGTCGAGCATCAGGAACTCGCTGTCGTTCGAGCGCACGACCTCACGGACGTCCTTCCAGATGCTGTGTGGGGCGCCCCAGGCGATGTCACACCGGAACCCGTCGATGCCGACCTCGCCCGACCAGAACTCGGCGATCGAGAGAATGTGTTCGCGGACGGCGACGTTATCGAGGTTCCAGTTGGGCATGACGCGCAGCCCCCAGAAGCCGGTGGTCTGTGGGGCGGGATCGATCACTTCGTCATCGAGCATCACGGGCGCCTCGAGGCGATCCCACCAGTCGAAGTACTTCGAGTCCTCGTCCCAGGCGTGGACGGGCGGGTACTCCCAGTCTGGGGCTGGTGGCTCGGTACCCTGCTCGGCGATGGTGTCCTGGAAGTATGGGTGGCCACGTCCCGCATGGTTGATCACCAGGTCGAAGACGACCCGGATGTCGCGGTCGTGGCAGGCGTCGACGAATGCCGTGTACGCCTCGATCGGATCCATCCCGTCTGGTGCGAGATCCTCGGCAATGCCGAAGTAGTCGTTCGTGTCGTAGCCGTGGGGGCCACCGCCCGGCAGTTCGTCCTCCTGGAAGCCCGAGCGGTTATCGTCGCCGAACAGTTTGTCGACGCTCTCGGCGGGAACCACCGGCGTCAGCCATACCGCGTCGACGCCGAGGTCGTCGAGGTAGGCGACGCCGTCGATCAGATCCTCGAACGTGGTTTCACCCCGCTGGCCCGCCCACGATCGCGGGAAGATCTGGTACATCACGCCGTCTTCCATCCACTCCGGGGCGCGGTTCGGAAGCGAAACCTCGCCGTCCGGCTCGAGTTCGATCGTGTCGACCACGCTGGGTGTGGCGCCGTCGTACGCTACGGCGTGGACGCGAGCGGACTCCCCCTCGAGCGCATCGACGGGAACCCGACCGGTGAGTCCGCCGACCTCGATGTCGTCGGTTGCGAGCGCGTCCCGGTCGTCGGCCAGGAAGACGACCTCGAGGTCGTCGCGGTTCGCCCGGCTGTTGGGCGCGAGCTGGGCGTTCGTCTCGATGACGTACGTGTCGTCCTCGTAGTGACCGTCGAGGGCGAGTCGCGGCGGGCCGCCTGACGGCCCCTCGGGTTCCGGAAACGCGTGAATCGTGAGTTCGTGAGTACCGTCGGGTGCCTCGAGCTCGAGGACGTACGTGCCGGGGACGTCGGCTTCGAACTCGGCGACGTTGTTTCGGCCCTCGTCGTACCGGGGCTGGTCGGGATCGAGTGAGGACTGGTAGGTGAGTTTTGCCTCGCTGCCTTCGGGTGCCTCGAGGATCGACCAGGAGAAGTCGTCGGCGTCGTACCCGTCCGGGTCGGGCGTCGCCTCGGGAACGCGCGGGGCGAGGTTGTCCCGGCCGCCGATGAGTTCGGGGCCGACGAACGCGGAGTTCCAGAGTTTGTCACCGACCGTAACGAACCGGGGATGGCCGGGGTGGTAGGAGTCGATGCCGCTCGCGGTCAGATCGTCCGGCACGCTGGCAGCAACGGAGTCGCTCAGTCCCGTCATCAGCCCGAGTGCGCCCAGGCCCGCCATGCCGCCGAGTACCGTTCGTCTGCGGAGTGTCGTCAGGTCGTCGTCGCGTCTGTGATCGGTCATGAGTGTGTAGAGGGTCGCTCTGGAATCGAGTTCGAAGTGGCGATCAGGTGGTGTGTTCCGTGTCACCGCCCCGAACGGATTCGCACAAATAAGGTGTAATTATTCATCACACTTAGAAGTATCTTCATATAGTTGTTACATTTACCCGGTACTCGAGACGTTCTCAATCGAAAACCGTCGCTACTACCGCTCCGCGCGCAACTCAACTGTGACTGCCATAGTAACAACTGAAACGGTTCACACACTGATCGCCGATACGGCTGGCGATCAGGTGTTCGAAGACCTGCAGTGGCTACTATAGCAGAACGGTTCAACCGCAAAACGATGGATCGAACAGCTATTCGGAACGCGTCGCGTTCCGCCCCTCCCGATCGGGAGTCAAGTTGCCGTGTTCGTCGATTTCACCGTTGACGATACGGGTGCTCGAGATGATGTCGCCGTCCTCCGCGCGGAGATGCGGAACGACGACGACCTCGAGGGGGTCGTGGCCGTTCGCGCGGCGGATTTCGTTAATTCGTTTCCCGCCCTCGACCGTCTCCGGTGAGACGATGAGGTAGTCGAACTGGGGTTCGGTCGCGATCCCGGTCGGCTCGGTGAGCGTCCGGATGTCGAACGACCGGTCGTACTCCTCGGCGAAGTCCTCGAGTTCGGCCGCGAGGTCGCGCTCTCGTTCTTCGTACGGCCGTACGTAGCGATCGACGTGTCGGGTCTTCGGTGCGAGCTCGTTGCTGGTCAACCCCACAGTCACGTCTCCGAGTTCGAACGCCCGATCGAACAGCTGTCGGTGGCCGTCGTGAACGGGGTCGAACGTCCCACCAAGCGCGACGTCCATACAGGATGGCACTGGTGGGGTGCGTATAAAAGGGTCGAATCGTCGGTTGCGCGGTTCGTTGTCGAAACTCTCGACGATCGTCGAAATCCCTCTTCGCATCGTTTTTTGTACTGGACGTACCTCCACCCGCTATGGGACTTGACGAAGACGCTCTGGACTACCACCGAACCGATCCACCGGGGAAAGTCGAAATTTCGACGACGAAACCGACGAATACCCAGCGGGATCTCTCGCTCGCGTACTCGCCCGGGGTCGCCGCGCCGTGTATGGAGATCCACGAGGACGAAACCGATGCCTACACCTACACGGCGAAGGGGAACCTCGTCGGCGTCGTCTCGAACGGCTCTGCGGTGCTCGGCCTCGGTGACATCGGTGCCCAGGCGTCGAAACCCGTCATGGAAGGCAAGGGCGTCCTGTTCAAACGCTTCGCCGACATCGACGTCTTCGACATCGAACTCGAGGAGGAAGACCCGCACAAACTCGTCGAAGCCATCAAGATGATGGGGCCGACCTTCGGCGGCATCAACCTCGAGGACATCAAAGCCCCCGAGTGTTTCACCGTGGAGGAACGCCTTCGCGAGGAGATGGACATCCCGGTCTTCCACGACGACCAGCACGGAACGGCGATCATCTCCGGTGCCGCGCTCGTCAACGCTGCCGAGATCGCCGGCAAGGAACTCGAGGATCTCGAAATCGTCTTTTCTGGAGCGGGTGCGAGTGCCCTCGCTACCGCCCGATTCTACGTTTCGCTGGGGGCGCGCAAGGAGAACATCCTCATGTGTGACTCCTCGGGGATCATCACCGAGGCTCGAGCCGAAGCGGGCGACGTCAACGAGTACAAACGCGAGTTCGCTCGCAACGTCCCCGAGGGCGATCTCGCGGACGCGATGAACGGCGCGGACGTGTTCGTTGGCCTCTCGATCGGCGGCATCGTCTCCCAGGAGATGGTGCGCTCGATGGGCGACAACCCCATCATCTTCGCGATGGCGAATCCCGATCCCGAGATCAGCTACCACGACGCCAAAGACGCTCGTGACGACGACGTCATCATGGCGACCGGGCGCTCGGATTACCCCAACCAGGTCAACAACGTCCTTGGGTTCCCGTTCATCTTCCGTGGCGCGCTCGACGTCCGGGCCACGGAGATCAACGAGGCGATGAAAGTTGCCGCGGCGCGCGCACTCGCCGACCTCGCCCGCCAGGACGTTCCCGACGCCGTCGTCAAGGCCTACGGCGACCAGGCGATCCAGTTCGGCCCCGACTACATCATCCCCAAGCCGGTCGACCCACGAGTGCTGTTCCGGGTCGCTCCAGCGGTCGCCCAGGCGGCGATCGACTCCGGGGCCGCCCGAACCAGCCTCGACACTGCCGAGTACGAGGCCCAGCTCGAGGCCCGCCTCGGCAAGTCCCGCGAGATGATGCGCGTGGTGCTCAACAAGGCGAAGAGCGAGCCAAAGCGCGTCGCCCTGGCCGAAGGCGAGGATGATAAGATGATCCGGGCGGCCTACCAGATGCAAGAACAGGGCATCGCCGAGCCGATTCTCATCGGCGACGAGGGGACGATCACCCGAACCGCGACGAACCTCGGTCTCGAGTTTACGCCGACGGTAGCCGATCCGACCACGGGCGAGTACGACTCCTACGCCGACCGGTTGTACGAACTTCGCCAGCGAAAGGGCATCACCCGCTCGGAGGCGACCGATCTCGTTCGTCGGGACACCAATTACTTCGGCAGCGTGATGGTCGAAGAAGGGGACGCGGACGCCCTCCTGACTGGCCTCACCCACCACTATCCGTCGGCGCTTCGCCCGCCGCTACAGGTCATCGGCACCGCAGAGGACGTCGAGTACGCCGCCGGTGTCTACCTCCTGACGTTCAAAAACCGAATCGTCTTCTGTGCGGACGCGACGGTGAACCAGGATCCCGACGAGGAGGTGCTCGCGGAGGTCACGAAACAGACGGCGAAACTCGCCAGACGGTTCAACGTCGAACCGCGGGCGGCGCTGCTCTCGTACTCGAACTTTGGCAGCGTCAACAACGAAGGCACCCGAAAACCGCGGCGCGCCGCTGCGATGTTGCAGGCAGATCCCGAGATCGACTTCCCGGTCGACGGCGAGATGCAGGCAGATACCGCCGTCGTCGACGACATCCTGACGGGTACCTACGAGTTCTCCGAACTCGAGGAGGCGGCGAACGTCCTCGTCTTCCCGAACCTCGAGTCGGGCAACATCGGCTACAAACTCCTCCAGCGTCTGGGCGGTGCGGAAGCCATCGGCCCGATGCTGGTCGGGATGGACAAACCGGTACACGTCCTTCAGCGTGGCGACGAGGTCAAGGACATCGTGAACCTAGCGGGTGTGGCGGTCGTCGACGCCCAGCAGGACTGATCCGCTCGACACGTTTTTTCGAACAGTTGCGTACTGATTGGGAGGTGGCACATCTCGAGCAAACGGATAGTCGGGCACAAATCGACCTCGAGACGAACTCGTTCGGGGACATCCCCGACCACGGCAAAACTCACCACTCTGCGTAGTCTCATAGCTCGAGGCCCGATACTGTGTCGTATGAGCGACGACTCCGAGAAATCGCTGTCGACAGATGCCGTCCACGCCGGCCAGGAACCAGATCCCGCGACGGGTGCGCGAGCACCGCCGCTGTACCAGACCACCTCGTACGTGTTCGACGACGCCGACGACGCCGCGTCCCAGTTCGCCCTCGAGCAACCTGGATACATCTACTCGCGGCTGATGAACCCGACCCTCGAGACGCTGCAGGAGCGACTCGCGGCCCTCGAAGGCGGCGTCGGCGCGGCGGTCACCAGTTCGGGGATGGCCGCCCTCGATCTGACGACGTTCCTGCTCGCCGAGGCGGGCGACACCATCGTGAGCGCCTCCTCGCTGTACGGGGGGACGTACACGTACCTGACTCACTCCGTCGAACGGCGCGGAATCACGACGCGGTTCGTCGACACCCTCGAGTACGACGCCTACGCCGAGGCGATCGACGAGGACACCGCCTACGTCCACCTCGAGACGATCGGAAATCCGGCGCTCGACACGCCTGACATCGGGCGGATCGCCGACATCGCTCACGAGAACGGCGTCCCGCTGCTCGTCGACAACACGTTCGCGACGCCGGCGCTGTGCCGCCCCCTCGAGCACGGCGCTGACCTCGTCTGGAACTCGACGACGAAGTGGCTCCACGGCTCCGGTACGACCGTTGGCGGCGTCGTGGTCGACGGTGGCTCGTTCCCGTGGGCTGACTACCCCGAGAAGTACCCGGAAATCGCCGCGGACAACCCCGCCTACCACGGCGTCAACTTCGCGGAGACCTTCGGCGACGCTGCGTTCACCTACGCCGCCATCGCCCGTGGCCTGCGCGACCTGGGCAACCAGCAGTCACCGTTCGACGCCTGGCAGACGATCCAGGGGCTCGAGACCCTCCCGCTCCGGATGGAGCGCCACTGCGAGAACGCGATGGCGGTCGCCGAGTTCCTCGAGTCCCACGAGGCCGTCTCCTGGGTGACCTACCCGGGACTCGACTCCCATCCCACCCACGACAACGCGAGTGAGTACCTCGACGGCGGCTACGGCGGCATGATCACGTTCGGCCTCGAGGCCGGTTACGAGGCTGCCCGGAAGACGGTCGAATCGACCGATCTCGCGAGTTTGCTGGCGAATGTCGGTGACGCGAAGACGCTCATCATCCATCCGGCCAGTACTACCCACCAGCAACTGAGCGCCGAGGAGAAGGCAGCGTCGGGGGTCACCGACGATCTCGTCAGGCTGTCGGTCGGGATCGAGGATCCGGGCAACATCATCGCTGATCTCGAGCAAGCGATCGACGTGGCGACCTCGAGCTAATCCGGTTCGAACGAATCGGTTCGAGCTGACCATGATTCGCCGGCACCCGGATCCGACCGCAACTTTTTACGACATGACTCCGTCGAATTTCGCATGACTGACGTGCAGGTGCTAGCGGTCTGTGGAAGTCTTCGTGACGAGAGCTACACGCGCGTGACCCTCGAGAGGGCACTCGAGGCCGCGGCCAACCTGGGCGCGGAGACGGAACTCCTCGACCTCCGTGAGTACGATCTCCCGCTGTACGACGCAGACGTCGACCGGGAAGACGCCGGCGATGCTGAGCGGCTCGCTGTCCGGATCCGGGACGCTGATGCTATCATCCTTGGCTCACCGATGTACCACGGCTCCTACTCCTCGCCGCTGAAAACGGCGCTCGACTACTGCGGGTTCGACGAATTCGAGGACAAAACCGTCGGCCTGGTCGGCGTTGCCGGCGGCTCGTTTCCGGTGATGACGCTCGAGCACCTCCGATCCGTGTGCCGGGCACTCAACGCCTGGGTACTCCCTCACCAGGTCGCCGTCCCGCGCGCACACAGCGCGATCGATTCGGGCGAATTCGTCGACGATGATCTCGAAGAGCGGGTGGCGACGCTCGGTCGTCGGGCAGTACAGTACGCTCGAATCGAGCCCGACCCGAGTTCGTTCGAAGGGGATCACAACGTCGGTGCGTGATCGACGCTGAGCGCCACCGATACCGGGGAGTGATCAGGGCTCGAGCGTCTGCTGAAACCGTCGCTGATGGGCGAGAAACGCGAACGCGGCGAAGACGAGGATACCGAGCTGGTACGCCTCGAACCTGAAGACGAGGGCGGTGTCACCGACGACGAACGGTTCTGTCAGCACCATCCAGTTCGTAAACCAGGCCGAGGCGAGGAGTATCGACGCGCCGAGGGCGACGAGCACACCAGCGAGCGCCGCAGTGCGGTAACACCGGCGTGACTCGGGAAGGTGGAAGACCCGGCGCTCGAGGACGAACTGTACGGTCAGTACCAGTCCGAGGAAAATACCTGCAACGACGAGGCCGACGACGCCATCGATCTGTTCGGCCAGAAGGATCCACAGTGGCCAGGCAGCGACGAGCGAGAGTGTCGTCGCTATTCGCCGTGGCGTCAGCAAGACCCGCAAGGGCGTCGTCGTCGCCCCGAAGATCCCGAGTCGCAACAGCGCCCCGCAGAAGAGAATTCCCAGTCCAGCGAGGGCCGCTGCTGGTGTTCGCGTTTCGACGACGACGAGCGTAAACCACAGGCCAACGGCAACGGCCTCGAGCGTCGCCGCACCCGCGGCTGCCGTGACGCCGACGACACGTCGGCGCGTGTTTCGGCCGAACAGGCCGGGCTGCCGGATGACGCTCATACCCGTGGTACGCGTTTGACACCTTTCGTTATGGGATGCGTTATGGTATCTCACCCCGTACACGAGAGATCCCGAAATGAGCGGTGACCACACCGAGCGAATTGGAAATCGATTTAACCTCGGCTTTCCCCGCTTTTATTCGATGCACGCGATCACGAACAGTGGGTGGATCGAAGTCGTCACCGGCAGCATGTTCTCCGGAAAGACCGAAGAACTCCTGCGGCGACTCCGGCGCGCAGAGATCGCGGGCCAGGACGTAGCGGTCTTCACGCCGGCGCTCGATGACCGCTACGGCGAGGATCACATCGGCTCACACGATGGTCGGCGCTGGGAGGCGACCGCACTGGATCCCGACGGCGACCTCGAACGGGCGTTCGACGCGCTCAACGGGGAACAGGTGGTCGCGTTCGACGAGGCGAACTTCTTCTCGGGGTCGCTGGTCGATGTCTGTGAGCGGTTGGCCGCCGATGGACGTAGGGTCATCGTCAGCGGCACCGACCAGACCTTCCGCGGCGAGCCGTTTCACCCGCTTCCGGATCTGGTCGCCGTGGCCGAGTACGTCGAGAAGTTCCGGGCGATCTGTGCCTGCTGTGGCGAGCCGGCGACGCGGAACCAGCGCCTCGTAAACGGCCGCCCGGCACACGTCGACGATCCGACGATCCTCGTCGGTGCCGAGGAGTCCTACGAGGCGCGGTGTCGACACTGCCACACGCTCCGCACCGACTGCGGATCCACGAACGATACGAACTGACACCAATCGAATCGACATGACTCAGTGGATCGACGACCCCCAGGGCGGACGTGCTCGCGGCCCGCGAGCACTCGCTCGAGCGTGGCTCGAGGTACTCGTTCGACCGGGGCGATTCTTTCGAACAGGGGTCGCACCGGGTGATCAGGCTCCGGGCCTGACGTTTTTGCTGACCGTGGTGCTGGTCGCCGCGACGTCGCGATATGTACTTACGCCGGAGGTCTACCCGTCGATTCCAGTCTCGCCCGTGCTCGAGGGTCTGTTCTGGATCAGTCTTCTCGTCTTCCTCGTTGCCCCGCTCGGTCTCCACCTCCTCGCGGCGGTTCAGACGCTCTTCCTGATGATCGTTGCCCGCCAACGCGCCGGGATCAGCCAGACGGTACAGGTTATCGCCTATGCGACGGCCCCATGTGTGTTCGTCGGCATCCCGATCCCCGCCGTTCGTCTTCTCGCATGCTGGTACGGGGCGGTGTTGCTGATCGTCGGCCTCCGAACCGTCCACGAACTCTCGGTCGTTCGAGCTGTTCTCGCCGGTGTGGTTCCAGCAGCGATCCTCTTCGGGTACGGCTTCGGTGGCTTTACAGCCCTCGAGAGTGTCGCTGGTAGCCTCCCCGTATGAGTCCGGTAATGTGGTTTTACTCGCGCTCGTCGCCAGTAGGCACCGCCTACCACCACACGCGGTTACGTCCTCCTCGAAAACGTGGCACAGAACTATTTACCGGGATGTTGTCGCCTGCAGTATGCCCACGCAAGAATCAGAGGAAGCGCCACTCTCGGAGCGCGTCGTGAAAGAAGCCGTCGGCGTCGGGATGGACTCGCCGATGCGAGAACCCATTCTCGAGGCGGTCAAGGAGGCCGAAGGAACGAGCCCACCGGCAAAGCGTGTCCTCCCGGCGGCAGGCCTGTTCGGCACCGGGGCCGCCCTCGGCTACCTTCTCGGCCAGTCGGAGCTGCTCGAGTCCGAGGGCGACGATGGCGATGGAGGTGATCTGGATCTCACGTCGACAGCAGAATCGGAAGCCGAGGAAGAAGTCGAGTCAACTGAGGAGGACGAGGAGTCAGGTGGAATGGTTGGTCGATTGGTCGTGCTCCTCGGAATTGCCGTCGGCGCCGTATTGTTGTGGCGTCGACGACAGGCCGAGGAAGACGAGTGGGAACCCATCGAAGAGTTCGAGCCGGCCGTCGATGCGGTGACGATGGACGAAGACGAAGACGGTGACGAAACCGAGGAAGAGACTGAAGCGGACGAAGAGACGGAAGAGGAAACGGACGAGGAAGAAGCCGGCGAGGACGACGGCGAGCAGGACGACGGTGAAGAAGCCGAAGCCGAGTCCTGAGCACCGACGCGTTACTCCACGTTTTCATTTTCATGCGGTTCGGGCGATACGCTACGACCGCGATCGATAGGTGGTTCCACCGAACAGAACTGTGTTCACGCTCGAGCAGGACGCGACGTTCCCTCCCTCGAGTCAGTGGAGTAATCGTATGGAGTAAGAGGAACGAGGGAACGATCGACCGCCGCCCGCGAGTGTCGTGCTGAGTTCGGATCTGGCGCAGGCTCAGGATCGTGGATCGTACTTGTTCCGGATGAAGATGGCGACGGCGTTCATCAGGAGCAGGATCGTCAACAGAACGACGATCCCCGCTGCAGCGACGTGCTGAAAGCCGGGCTGTGGGAGTGTGGCCCACTCGAATATCATCATCGGCATCGCGCTGAACGGGCTGGTCAACCCATCCGGGGCGATGAACATCGAGGTCGCCGCCCCGATCATCAGGATTGGTGCGGTTTCGCCAATCGCTCGAGATAGCGAGAGGATCGTCCCCGTCATGATCCCCGGCAATGCGCGTGGGAGAACGACGTCGCGGGTGACTTGCCACTGGGTCGCTCCCACGCCGTAGGCCGCCTGTCGCTGGGTGTCGGGCACCGCGCGCAGGGCCTCCTGGGTCGAGACGATCACGATCGGGAGGATAAGCAGGGTGAGCGTGAGTGCCCCGGCGATGAGACTCGAGCCGAGTTGCATCGCCCGGACGAAGATCGCGAGGCCGAGCAGGCCGTACACGATCGAGGGGACGCCTGCGAGGTTGGCGATGTTGGCCTCGATGAACGATTTGAGGCGGCTCTCGGGCGCGTACTCCTCGAGATAGATGGCTGCGCCGACGCCGAGGAAGATGGTGAATACGGCCGTCAGCGCGATCAGGAAGATCGACCCGATTAGCGCCGGGTAGATCCCGGCGCCGCGACCGCCCGGCAGGTAGTTCTCGATCGACTGGGACGGCGGATAGGTGAGGAACTCCCAGGTAACCCAGCCCCATGACTCGTAGATGACGTCGGCAATCAGGGCGACGAGCGCGACGATGCCGACGAGCGTCGAGGCGAAACAGATCGCCACGAAGATGCGTCCCATTCGACGCTTTCGACCGATCTGACCCGATTCGTCCGTGAACGGGGACGGGGCGGTGTCGGTACTCATTGGTACTCCTCGCGGTAGCGCGATTTGATCCACATACTGAACAGGTTCATCGCGAGCGTCATCACGAACAGCGTCAGCCCGACGGCGAACAGGCTCTTGTAGCCGATCGAGTCCACCGAGACGTCGCTGATGCCGATCTGTACCATGTACGCCGTCATCGTCTGAATCGGCTCGAGCGGATCGAAGGTGATCTGGGGGTGCATCCCGGCGGCGAGCGTGACGGCCATCGTCTCGCCGATTGCTCGCGAGAGCGCGAGGATGTACGAGGCGATCACACCCGAAAGGGAGGCGGGAACGACGACGGTCGTCGACACCTCGAACTTCGTCGCGCCGAGACCGTAGGCGGCGTTACGCAGGTCGTCAGGCACGGCGCTCATGGCGTCTTCAGAGAGCGAGGAGACCATCGGGATGATCATGATACCGACGACGATAGCGCCAGCGGCGGCGTTGAACGTTCCCGTTCGCGGAAACACGCCCTGTAACAGCGGTGTGATCAGCGAGAGGGCGAAGAAGCCGTAGACGATGGTCGGCACTCCCGCGAGGATCTCGAGCGTCGGTTTGATCGTTCGGCGAACCTGTGGGCTGGCATACTCCGAGAGGTAGATCGCCGTCAGCGTGCCAATCGGGATCGCGATGATCGCGGAGCCGACCGTGATGAGCAAGGTTCCCCAGATCAGTGGCAGGACGCCGTAGCTGTGCGGTCGAATCACGGGCGACCAGTTCGTCCCCGTCAGATACTCGACGATCGACACCTCGCTGAAGAACTCGATCGACCCCTGGACGAGCACCAGAATGATGCCGAGCGTCGTGAGAATCGTGACGAGCGCACACGAGAAGAAGACGTAGCGGACGAAGCCGTTTTTCCGGTTGTCGATATCGCTCCCCTGACTCGTGATGTCGACGGCTGCGTCGACACTCATTCGACCACCGCCTCGAGCGCTTCCCGTAGTCGGTCGTGGTTCTCCTCGAGGCGGTCGTCCCCGAGCGCGTAGAATCCGGCCCGGCGAGCAGACCACTGCGTCCAGGTGAGCGTCTCGTCGTCCCCGACGATGTCGGCCTCGGTGGCCTCGCCATCGATCTCCTCGAAGTAGAATTCGGCGAACCGTCTGACCTCCTTGCGATCGAACGCGTCCGTTCGGAAGTACGCGTACAGCGGGCGCGTCAAGGGGGAGTAGGCCTCGCTCTCGATGTGTTCCTGGTACGGGCGATAGTACTCGCCGGGATCCTCGTCGCTTTCGACGGCGATCAGTTTGAGATCGTCCTGATTCTCCTGATAGTAGCCGGCACCGCCGAAGCCGAGCCCGTACTGGCTCCCGCGCACGCCACGGACGATGACGTTCGTATCCGCGCTCGCGGAGTAATCGGAGCGGATCGCGCCGAGTTCACCGGTAATCGCCTTCGTGAAGAAATCGAACGTCCCGGAGGCCGGATCGCGGCCGTACAGCTCGAGATTCTCGTCGGGCCAGTCCGGGTCGTCCGGACGAACGTCGCTCCAGGTCTGGACGTCCGATCCGGGCTCCCAGATTCGCTCGAGTTCCTCGAGGGAGAGTTCGTCACACCAGGTGTTGTCGGGGTGGGTGAAGACGGCGATACCGTCGAGGGCGACGTCGAGTTCGACGTAGTCGACTCCGTTCGCCGAACAGAGACTCCCCTCGTCTGTTGGGTCACTCTCGTCGATGATCTGCCGACTCGCGTTTTGAACCACCGTTTCACCTCGGCAGAATCGTTGAAAGCCGGCACCCGTACCGGAGCCGCGTACGGGAACGATGACGCGGTTGTTTCGCCACTGGAACTCCTCCGAGACGATGGCACTGTGGGGTAAGACGGTGTTACTGCCGTCGATACGGATCTCACCGGAGAGGTCGCTGGATTCACCGCGAACCAGACACCCAGCCAATCCGGAGAGCGCCGTACCGGCCACACCGAGTGTGAAGCGACGACGGGAAAGAGTCGTGTCGTCGCCCCCAGAAGCCGGTTCGTTTCCCATTGGTGTGATATGAGCGGAGTACTATCTAAATACCCTACTATGATGACTATATAGGTCTATGTTGTGAACCAGTCTCTCGGTGTTGGTTCCTCGATCTGTGTACGCGTATATGTGCGATAGATCAGCGTCATTGCCAAGTTTCACGGACTACAAGAAGTGGCTCTATAGATTGCAGTGGATTTATATTGTGGTGGTCAAATCACCCGCTATGGAAACCCGAAAGGTGCAGGTCACCGGGGGCTCGACGTTCACCGTCTCACTCCCGAAAACGTGGGCGACCGACAACGACGTGAGCGCCGGTACCACCGTCGAGTTCTACCCTGAAGACGATGCCCTCTTGCTCACCCCCCAGAGCGACACGCATCGACAGAAGGGAACCCTCGATGTCTCGAACCTCGAGGGTGAACGCCTCACGCGGGCGGTGATGACGATGTACGTCAGCGGCTTCGACATCATTGCCTTGGAGGCCAGTCGGATCACGACCGACCAGCGCCGAGCAATTCGAAGCGCTACGCAGGGACTGGTCGGCGTCGAAGTGCTCGAGGAGACGACCGACAGCGTCGTGATCCAGGATCTGCTCGATTCCGCGGAGCTGTCGATCGTCAATGCCGTCACGCGGATGCGCCTGATCGCGGCCTCGATGCTGAGGGACGCCGTCGAAGCGCTCATCGAGAACGACGACGACATCGCACGCGACGTCATCGAACGCGACGACGACGTCGACCGACTCTGGCTCGTCGTCTCGCGTATTTTTCGGGCGACGCTGCGCTCGCCACGGGCCTCCGAGGAACTGGGCGTCTCCCGTGAGGACTGTTTCGACTACCACTCGAGCGCCCGCCAGCTCGAACGGGTCGCCGACCACGCTGCGAAGATCAGCAAACTCGCGCTCAAACTCGAGGCGATTCCCGAGGACGTCGCGGAGGCGCTCGAGGATCTCCTGGACGACACGTTCGACGTGTTCGAGAAGTCGATGGACGCGCTGTTCGCGGACGAGAGCGCCGAGGCGACCGAACTGGGTCACGCCGCGCTCGAGTCCGTTCTCGAGATCGACGAGCACACCCGGACGATCGACGACATGCTTCGCGACCTCGACTCCGTCCAGGCCCAGTCGCTGGGGCTCATCGTCGACTCGCTCTCGCGAAGTGCCGACTACGGCGGGAACATCGCGGAGACGGCGTTACAGAAGGCTGCACCGCGGCCATAGTTTGGGGTCTCGAGCGAAGCAGTTCCTTAAAACGAGCAGTCCCTCGCAAAACCGGTTTCTGAGCGGATAGGACTCCAGCGTCGACAAACCCAGCGACACCGCTCAGGGCTTGTAAAACACAACCGCGAACCGGCCTGAATCCAGACAGGACGGTCGTTACTCGAGCAGGACGGCGTTGACCTGTCCGGTCTGGCCGGGGCGGGAGGTGACGCGGGCCGTGCCTTCGCTGGTGTCGATGAGGGCGCCTTTCGTGATGATGTTTCGCCGGACGTAGTTCGGGTTGGCGTCGTTCTCGATGACGTCCGTGATCTCGGCGGTGACGGTCTCCTCGCCCGTGCTCACGCTGGCGACGTCGGTCGCGAGCGCGCGGGTTTTCTCGCCGTTCCCGCGAACGTCGACCGTCCGGAAACGAGGCTCGCCGACCTGCGTCTCGGTTGGGTGTCGACCGATTTCGTGTTTGCGTCGGTTGTTGAACGGCTTCAGTCGGCCGCCGGTGCGCTTACGGGTAGAGCGTCCATGGTCTTGCATACCCGCACGAAGTCGTGGCGCATACTTGAATGCACCTCTTCGGATCGGCGTCTCGCTCTCTGCGGGCTTGCTCGAGTGCAGGATACTGGTATGGTACCCGAACCCACATGGACGGCTATATATCAGTATAGCGTGCTGAAAACGTCGATAGAGGGTTCATAGCATCCTATTTATCCATCATCGGGCGACCCTGAGATGATGACGGACAACACGTCCGAAAACGCAGGTATTGGCTGGGAAACCAGGCGGCGCTTCTTGCTCGGCGCAGGCGCAGCTGGAGTCGCCGGAATCGCCGGTTGCCTCGGTGGGGACGACGACGGTGGCAACGGGAACGGAAACGGCGGAAACGGCGGAAACGGCAACGGTGGTAACGGTGGCAATGGCGGTCTCTCCGGAACCATCGACGCCTCCGGCAGCAATACCGTCGCCCCGATCACCTCGTGGGCCGGCGAGAACTTCGAAAACGAGTTCCCGGACGTCCTCGTCGACGTGGCACCCGAGGGAACGGGTGCTGGATTCCAGGAGTTCTGCCGACAGAACTCCGACGTCCAGAGCGCGAGTCGGATGATCACCGAAGAGGAGGTCGACCTCTGTAGCGAAAATAGCGTCAATTACGGCTTCCTCGAGGTCGGCCTCGACGGACTCGCGGTCGTGAAGAATTCCGAAAACGACTGGGTGGACGACATCACGCTCGAGGAACTCAAGCGCGTCTGGGAGTTCGAATCCGATGTCCAGACCTGGAGCGACATTCGTCCGGAGTGGCCCGACCGCGAGATTGCCCTCCACGCCCGTGACAGCGCCTCGGGGACGTTCGATTACTTCACCGAGAACGTCATCGGTGAGCGAGGGTACATCCGCGACGACTACTCGGCGACCAGCCAGACCAACGAGATCATGGGTGCAGTTGCGGACAACGTCGACGGTTTCGGCTGGGGTGGACTCGGTTATCTGCGATCGATCGAAGACGACCAGCCGATCGAAGCGGTACCGGTCGAGAGCGACGTCGACGGCGACTTCTACTTGCCATCGGAGCAAAACATCGAAGACGGGCTGTACTCCCCGCTGGCGCGCCCGCTGTTCGCCTTCTTCAACCTCGCGAGCCTCGAGGAGCGAACCGACCTCATCGGCTCGTTCGCCCGGTTCTACACGAACGATGCACAGCAGTTCGCCCGCGACGAGGGCTTCTACGCGGCTCCCGACGCCGTCACTGACGAGAACCACGAGAAGATCGACGAGTGGCTCGACGAGGTCGGTGGGTCACCCGACGACCTGACCGTGCAGGCCGAGTAAGACGCGTTTCCCGACCAATGAGTACCGAAACACACTCACGACCGGAACCGGAGATCACGGGTGGCGGCCCCACCGCAGCCGACAACGCGACGAACCGGCGCGTTCGGCGTGCGCTGTTCGGCTGCGCCGCAATCACGGTCGTGACGACGCTGGCGATCTTTTTCGTGCTGATCGACAACGCGGCGAGTTACTTCTTCGGCGCGAAATTCACGGAGATGGCGGCCGGTGCGAGTTTCGAACAGACAGTCACGTTCACCGAGTTCTTCACTGGCACGCGGTGGGCTCCCGAACACGCCGTCCCCGCTCACGGCGTGTTGCCGATCGTCTTCGGGACGCTCGCTATCACCGTTGGGTCGGCGTTCGTCTCGATTCCGGTCGGGACGGCGACGGCGATCTACCTCTCGGAGTACGCGTCGGACGGCGTTCGTTCGAAACTCAAACCGACGCTCGAGATTTTAGCCGGGATCCCGACTATCGTCTACGGCTACTTCGCGATCGCGTTCATCAACCCGGTGCTTCTCGCCCCGATCGCGGAGACGCTCTTCGGGATCAATATCGGCCGGTACAGCATGCTCTCGGGGATGCTCGTCGTCGGCATCATGACGATTCCGATGGTCTCCTCGATCAGTGAAGACGCCATGTCGGCGGTGCCGGACGACCTCAGAAACGGAGCCTATGCGCTCGGCGCGACGAAATACGACGTCTCCACGCGGATCGTCCTTCCGGCGTCGATCTCGGGCGTGTTCGCCTCCTACATTCTCGCGGTCTCCCGGGCCATCGGTGAGACGATGGCGGTCACGCTCGCGGCCGGCTTCAACGCGAACATTACCGCCAACCCATTCGACGAGATCATGACGATGACGGCGTACATGGTGTCGCTGGCCCGCGGGACGAGCGCGGTCGGAACCGTCGAGTACCAGTCGCTGTTCGCCGTCGGACTGCTGTTGTTCTGCATGACGCTGGTGATGAACCTGCTCAACGATTCGATGAAACGCCGATTCCAGGAGGAGTACCAATGAGCACCGACGCGAAACGCGACCTGTTCAGCGATATCGATCTCAGGTGGGAACACCGGAAGAACCGGCTCTTTCTGGGTCTGATCATCTCGGCCTCTATGTTCGGTGTCGTGATGCTTGCGCTCTTGTTACTCGACGTGGCCACCGACTTTTACGTCGGACTGACGGAGTTCAACATCGATCTCTACGACTTTCTCACCCGCGACGGTTCACGACGAGAGGAGCTGACGGGCTTCAAAGGGGCGATCATTGCCTCGATCATGCTGATGATCCTGACCGCCATATTCGCCTTCTTTATCGGCGTTGGCTCGGCGATCTACCTCGAGGAGTACGCGCCCGACAACCGGATTACGCGACTCATCGAAGCGAACCTCGCCAACCTCGCGGGGGTTCCGTCGATCGTCTACGGCCTGCTCGGACTTGCGGCGATCGTGAACGGGAGCGGAACCGGCCCCATCCTGCTCGCGGGGGCGATCGCCATCTCGTTACTCGTTATGCCGATTATCATCGTCTCCACACAGGAATCCCTGCGGGCGGTTCCCGACGGCATGCGTCACGGGTCGTACGCGACCGGTGCAACGAAGTGGCAAACGATTCGACGGGTCGTCCTGCCGGCGGCGATACCGGGGATCATGACCGGAACGATCCTCGCGCTCGCTCGAGCGATCGGCGAGACCGCTCCGCTGTTGATGGTCGGCGCGCTTTTCGTCAATCGGACGCCGAGCGGGCCGATGGATCGCTTCAGCGGCATGCCGACACAGATCTACGCGTGGGCGGCCGAACCCAGCCAGCACTTTATCCACCTGGCAGCCGTCGGAATCGTCGTCCTGTTGGCGTTCCTGTTCGTCATGAACGGGATCGCGATGTTCATCCGGTACAAGTACGAGACGGAGGTCTAACCATGTCAACGAAACAACCAGACGACTCGCTCATCATGACCGAGGTACAGCACGAGACAACGTCTCGAATCGAACAACCCGACGAAACCGTGCTCGAGGCTCGATCGCTCGACGTCTACTACGGCGAGGAGCAGGCCCTGAACGACGTCACGATAGCCATTCCGAAAAACAAGGTTACGGCCATCATCGGCCCCTCGGGCTGTGGGAAATCGACGTACCTCCGCTGTATTAACCGAATGAACGACATGATCGACAGCTGCCACGTGGAAGGCGAGTTGCGCTTCCGCGGAAAGAACGTCTACGACGACGACGTCGACCCGGTCGCACTACGGCGGAAGATTGGGCAGGTGTTCCAGAAGCCGAACCCATTCCCCAAGAGCATCCGCGACAACGTCACCTACGGCCTCCAGGTGCAGGGCAAATCGGCCACGGACGAAGACGTCGAGCGGGCGCTCCGAGGGGCCGCGCTGTGGGTCGAAGTGAAGGACAAGCTCGACGAGTCAGGTCTCGACCTCTCGGGCGGGCAACAACAGCGACTGTGCATCGCCCGCGCCATCGCCCCCGATCCCGAAGTGATACTGATGGACGAACCGACGTCGGCGCTCGACCCCGTCGCGGCCTCGAAGATCGAGGATCTAATTGACGAACTCGTGGAGGAGTACACGGTGGTCATCGTCACCCACAACATGCAACAGGCCGCACGCATCTCGGATAAGACGGCCGTCTTCCTGACCGGCGGTGAACTCGTCGAGTTCGACGACACCGCGAGCGTGTTCGAAGACCCCGACGACCAGCGCGTCGAGGACTACATCACCGGCAAGTTCGGGTAACCCGGATGGCCCGCGAGCGCTATCGCCAGCGCCTCGAGCGTCTTCGTGAAGCCGTCGTCGCGGTGGGTGATCTCGTCGCTGGACGGCTCGACGATGCCGTGACGGCGTCGATCACGTGCGACAGAACCCTTGCAGAGTCGGTGATCGATGGCGACCACGAGATCAACCGACGGTACCTTTCGCTGGAGCACGAGTGCCTCGAACTCATTGCCCTTCAGCAGCCGCTGGCAGGCGACCTGCGACTGGTCGTGGCTGCGTTCAAGATCGTCACCGATCTCGAGCGCCTCGGTGACCTCGCGGTCAATCTGGCTCAGTATGCCCGCGAATCCAACGTGTGTGCGATCCCCGACGTCGATTTCGAGCGACTCACCTCGTTGGCTCGTGAGCAGGTTGAGACGGCCGTCGATGCGTTCGCATCGGATGACGCAGCGGCGTGTCTCCGCGTTGCCTCCAGGGACGAAGAGCTCGACCGTCGGTGTGAGGCGGTGAGCGAACGGGTGCTTCGAGCGGCTCTTGCGACCCGGCTATCGGACGTCAGTGGCGAGGGGCAGGCAGACGAGACCCTCGAGGACACTCTCCGGACGCTGGTGCTGGTTCGCGACCTCGAGCGGGTCGGCGATCACGCGGTGAACGTCGCCGCGTGGACGTACTACGCGCTGGAGAACGACGAGCGGTTGCTGGTCTAACCACCTCCTGCTTGTTTCCGCGCTACCTGCTTGTTTCCGCGCTGGGGAATTAACTCCCCGCCAGCGATCGGATGTGTCCGAACTCCTCCCTGAGCGCCCGTCGCTTGACCAGCACGAACCCGAACGCGATCAGTGCGAAGCCGAAGACCGTTGCGGCGTCGATCACTTCACCCAGCCACAGCCAGCCGAAGATGGCGGCGAACACCGGTGCGACGTACGAAACCATGTTGATCTCGACGGCGCCCAGCCGCTCGAGCAGGTCGAAGTACACCAGAAAGCCGAACGCGCTGGCGACGAGGGCGAGGTAGCCGAGGGCAAACAGGGCTTCGGCCTCGAGCCAGGTGGACGGCTCGATGGGTTCCCGGAGGCCGAGGCTGAGGAGGTGCATGAGGAAGGCGCCGCCGAGCATCGACCAGGCTTCCATCGTTTCGATGGGCATCGTCCCCTCGATACGTCGGGTGAGGACACTACCAAACGCGAAGGAGGCCGCGGCCAGAAACACCAGGAGCGTGGCGACGGCGTTCGTCGCCAGCAGGTCGTTCGGGTCGGGCTGGGCGATGACGATCACCCCGAGCAGTCCGAAGCCGACGCCGACGATTCCCACCGCCGAGAGCGCATCGGAGGGGACGAGTTGGCGGGCGAACCCGGTGGTCAGGACGGGTGAGAGACTGACGACGATGGCCGCTGCGGCGGCGGTCGTGTGTTGCTGGCCGACGAACAGAAACGCGTGGTAGGCGGCGATCAGAAATACCGAACCGATGGTAACCAGCAGCCACTGATCGCGTCCCCGGGGCCAGATGTCGCCAACGGCGTAGGCGGCGTAGGCGAGCATGATGACGCCTGCGATGTCGTATCGGATCGCTGCGAACAACACCGGGGGGAAGTACTCGAGACCGGCGCCGATGGCCACGAACGCGGTTCCCCAGACGGCGGCGAGCGCCAGGAAGAGGACGAAGTTACGGTACCTGCTCACGGCTACCAGTTCGTCGAAGCCAACCTATGGGTTTCGATCCGAAGGTCGGTAGCCGTCACTCGAGACTGCGTGTTGTGGCTCTGTAGAAACCTTCAATGCATGAGTTCAGCGGAACAAGTTCGGATGTTCCGAGCGGCCTGCGCCGAATCAACCCTCCAGTGGCCCTGCATATCGGTCAATCAAGCTCCCATCGTGGCGTCTGGACGTCCTCACGAATTCCTTCGAGCGTATCGATCAACCCGTCGATCTTCTCCTCCGCTTCCGCCGGGTCATCTCGCTCAGCCATGTAATGAAGATGGTTCCGGACGTTTTCGATACTTGCAGCGATCTCTTCCTCGGGAGTGTACCCCTGGTGATTTGTGAGAATGTGTAGTAGTGTCCACCAGCCTGATGGAGAAGGTTTCTCTTCCTCGGGGTACTCATCTACGGCGGCAGGTTGGGTCTCAAACTCATCAAAGACCTCCGCAGACATCCTGCTCGCCAAGACCGTGAGCCGCCAGCTTAGTTCCATCGTCTGTTCACCGGCATCGATCTGGTTCCATGGATGGTCACTGGGCTTCCACTCAAGGATCACACCTTGTTCCACGTAGTTCGCCCAGATCTCTCGTTCGTGGTCGATAATCGCATCGAGGTCACCCACGAACGACAGGTGGACGGCACCACTGTCGGCATGTGGGTTCGTGCTGAGCCGGATGAACCCCATCGACTCGCAGAAGTGGTTCTCAGGAAGCCGCTCAATAGCATCAATAACGTATTCTCGGATGAAGCGTTCCTCGTCAGTGGCATCCTCTGTTTGAAACTCGACTAGCTCATAATTCATAGCCACAAAAATATCATAGAGAACAATCAATGAAAGTGTCGGTTATTAAATCCTTTCTCAATAACTCAGTGTGTGTATGAGCTGAACTGAATGATCTCCCTCTTTGGCGAACGGCTTCCAATGAGTGCTGTATTCGCGTTGTGTATTCAGCACGCCGTTCCTATTACATACTGAGGGTTGCCACAGAGCCCGCGGCGTCACTCGAGACTGAGTCCCGCATGCCAGCGATCGACGCCTGCCTCGCGTTTGACCTCGTCCATCTTCGCCAGCAGGTGGGTCGCCAGCGAGGCGGTTTCGGCCGCTCGAGACTCCCCTTCGGTGCGGAACTCGCCGGTGACGCGGTTGGCGTACACCGAGCAGACGGCGCCGGCCCGGAGGCCGTAGACGTTCGCGATGGTGAGGATGGCGCTGGCTTCCATCTCGATGTTAGCGACGTTGGCCGCGGTGAGTTCGTCGATCAGGTCGTCGGCACCTGCGGCCTCGAAGCCGTCAAAGCCGGGGCGCCCCTGTCCCGCGTAGAAGGAGTCGGCGCTCATCGTGATCCCCGTGTGGTAGTCATACCCCAGTCGTTCGGCAGCAGCGACGAGCGCGCTCACGACCTCGTAGTCTGCCGTCGCCGGGTAGTCCTCCCGGACGTACTCGTCGCTGGTGCCCTCCTGGCGAACCCCGCCGGTGGTGATCACGAGGTCGCCGACGCTCATTTCGGGCTGGATCGCCCCGCATGAGCCCACCCGGATGAACGTCTCACAGCCAACCCTGGCGAGTTCTTCGACGGCGATGGCGGCCGAGGGGCCGCCGATGCCAGTCGAGGTGACCGAAATCGGCGTCCCATCGTAGGTTCCCGTGGCCGTCCGGTACTCGCGGTGGTGTGCTCGTTCCTCGTGGTCGTCCCAGTGAGCGACGATTTTCTCGACGCGCTCGGGGTTCCCGGGGAGGAGGACGGTGTCGGCCACGTCGCCGGCTCCGACCTCGAGATGGTACTGTACGTCGGCGTTCGGATCTTCGCTGTCGCCGGTCATTGAGACCGGAGAGTTCGTCCCGCCATCGTATATAAATGCTGGACGACCGTGAGTGGAGGTATGGGCAGGGATCAGTCCGGAGGGGACTCGAGCGAGCCGGGACGAGTCACTTCGGACTCGAGCGACGGCGACCAGCGAGACTCGGGCGGTGACGCTCCGGGCACTGCGTGGACGGGCACGCTCACGGACACCTACGCCGCCGCCATCCAGCACGACCTGGTCGACCTCGAGCCGGACACGACGCTCCTCGGTGTCGTCAGACAGCCGCCGCCGTGGTTTCACACAACCGTCGACGTGAACGTACGGGCGCTTGGGCCACCGTCGGCGTTGCTCGAGGAGGCCAAAACGGCAGACGAAGAGCTGAAAATGCAGGGGCTGTGTGCGGAGGGCGCCCACAACGCCGCCTGGGAGCAGGTCGATTTCGAGGCCCGATATCGCACCCACCTCGAGATCGACGCGGACGCTCAGGATGCGCTCACGAGACTGCGAGAACGGCTCGCGAGTGGCGAATCCATCGCGCTGGTCTGTTTCGAGAATACGAACAAAAAGCGCTGTCACCGGACGGTGCTCCGAGAGGTGCTCGAGAGGGAGTAGCGTTCCGATCACCGTTGGTTGGCACTCCCTGTTTTCCGGCGCGGCTGGTGGTTCTTGCTCCCGTCCGACTGTTACTCTGTATTTTCCGGCTCGTCACACGACGCCGACACGACACGCCCCGCGAGTCGGTCGTCGACGACCTGACCGAGGATTTCGACCTCGATGGGGCCCTCCGGCGGTACGTCCTCGAGCACCTCGACCCCTTCACAGACGAGGACGTCCATGGGGCTGGCCGCGGATGGATGATCGGCGAGTAGCCGTCCGTTCTCGTCGACGGTCACCTCGAGGCAGTACCGGTGGCCGACTTTCAGCGAACCGCTGACGAGGTCTCGAATGGATGTCATTGGGAGTCAGAACCGGTGGATGTCCACGTCCTCCGGATCGGCCGGGTTGAGTTCGGTCGCACAGTCCGCACAGAGGCTCGAGCCCCGATCGTAGTGGGTCTGACAGACGAGCGAGCCGCAGTTGTCACACTGTTCGTCCGCCTGTCGGGCCTCGCAGATCTGACACAGGCCGCTGACGCTCATACCGGATGTACGACCTCGAGCGGCTTAACTCGACGGCTGTCACATGGGTGTCGAGGGTGGCTGTCGGGGAGTCGATCGTTTCGGTGCCAGAACTTCGATTAGTATAGCGTAGGCTTCAATTAGTGTAGTTATGGCCCGGTAAACAGCGACAGAATTGACGTCTCGAGATGTGGCCTGTCTGCAGTCGGCGTATCCTTTAGGAGCCTCGAGCCCCTAGTGTAAGTGTGCAGCAGTCTCCGCTCGTCCTGGTCATCGCCGCACTCTTTGCGGGCATGACGGCGCTGCTCGCCATCGGCTCGGTCGTCTCGGGATCGCCGGTCGCGTTTCTCGTGGCGCTCCCGCTCGGAGCGACGGCCTACTTCATGTACTACCACGGGAGCGGCAAACTCTTCGAGCGACTGTACCGCCGGGAGGCTCGACGACGGCGCGTCGGCCAGCAGCGCCAGCGACATCGGGGTGGCTTCGGTGCTGGCCCCCGTACCCGCGGTGATCCGCGAACCCGGGCTGAACGGGAGGCGCGATTCGGCGGCAGTGGGCGGAACTGGGATCCCGGCGCCAACTCGCGGCGCGACCCGCGGAATCGAGCGCCGTCGACCTCGAGCGGCCCGACGCGGGCCGAAGCTCGGTCAGTGCTCGGCGTCGATCCGACGGCCGATCAGGCGGCGATCAAGCGAGCCTATCGCGAGCGTGTCAAGGACGTCCACCCGGATCGGGGCGGCGACGAAGCCGAATTCAAGCAGGTGACGGCTGCGTACGATCGATTGAGCGATTAACTGGCGCTCAGGTATCCGTTCAACGGCCGACGACGAGACGCATGCGTGTCACACGCTGACAGATGACGGGAAGGCTTTTGCCGTGTGACTCGCTATCAGCGCATATGAGCCGTGACCGGGCTCTCCTCGAGCGAGCCCTGGAACGTGGCGAACAGGACGGTGGGAACGTCGAGTTCAAGGAACGACTCCTGGAATCGGTACACCTCGAGGGGGGCCGCCGGGAGAGTCTGGCGGCACAGCTTCGCCATCGCGTACTTTCGGGTGACGGCGAGGCGACCTACGTCGTTGGCGTGACCGACGACGGAGGCCTCGCCGGCATCGACGCCGAGACATTTTCCGAGTCGATGGACGTTCTCTCGTTACTCGCCGAAGAAGCCGAGTGTCACATCGAAGACGTGCAGACGTGGGGGATCGACGGTGGTCTGGTCGGCGTCGCCCTCGTCGAGGAGGGGGCCGTCCTCGAGACCGACGACGATCACGTGGTCGTGGGAACCGCGGGTCACGTCGACCATGGCAAGAGCACCCTCGTCGGCTCGCTCGTCACCGGCCGTTCGGACGACGGCGACGGGGCGACTCGAGCGTTCCTCGACGTCCAGCCCCACGAGGTCGAACGCGGGTTGTCTGCTGATCTCTCCTACGCCGTCTACGGCTTCGACGACGACGGGCCGGTACACGTCACGAATCCGAACCGCAAGCAAGATCGCGCACAGGTCGTCGAGGAGGCCGAGCGCCTCGTCTCGTTCGTCGACACCGTCGGCCACGAGCCCTGGCTCCGGACGACGATCCGAGGGCTCGTCGGACAGAAACTCGACTACGGTCTGCTCGTCGTCGCCGCCGACGACGGCCCCACCCGAACGACCCGCGAACACCTTGGGGTGCTTCTCGCAACCGAACTCCCGACCGTCGTCGCGCTCACGAAGACCGACACCGTCGACGACGACCGCATCGAGGAGGTAACCCTCGAGGTCGAACGCTTGCTCCGGGACGTGGGCAAGTCGCCGCTGCGGATCGAACGCCACGGGGTCGACGCCGCCGTCGAGGAGATCGGCGACACCGTCGTCCCCATCGCTGAAACCAGTGCCATCACCATGGAGGGGCTCGACGTGCTCGACGAGCTGTTCGACAGACTCCCGAAGACCTCCCGCGAGGACGGTGACTTCCGGATGTACATCGATCGCAGTTACTCCGTGACCGGCGTGGGCGCCGTCGCCTCGGGCACCGTGATGAGTGGCGAGGTCGAAGCCGGTGACACACTACTCCTGGGGCCGATGCCTGATGGCACCTTCCAGGAGGTGGACGTCCGCTCGATCGAGATGCACTACCACCGGGTCGATCAGGCCCAGGCCGGTCGCATCGTCGGCATCGCCCTCAAGGGCGTCCACGAGCGGGACATCGAGCGGGGGATGGTGTTACTGCCCGGCGACGCCAACCCGACTCCCGTGCGGGAGTTCGAGGCCGAAGTCATGGTGCTCAACCACCCCACGCGAATCGGCGACGGCTACGAACCCGTCGTCCACCTCGAGACGATCGGCGAAGCCGCGGCCTTTTATCCCGAGGAGGGTCGCCTCCTGCCCGGTGACAGGGGTCGGACGCGGGTTCGGTTCAAGTTTCGCTCGTATCTCGTCGAGGAGGGCCAGAAGTTCGTCTTCCGGGAGGGTCACAGCAAGGGTGTCGGGACGGTTACGGACGTGTATCCGGCGGACTGAGCGTTCTCTGTACATCTTTGACTGTGTGATTGGGAGTGGTGTGGCGCCTCGAGGGTCACGTGGTTCGAGAGAGCACGCGCTCTCGTCATCACGGACGCTCTCGAACTCCACGGCCTGCTCGAGGGTTAGCAACAACTGCAACGAATTACTATCGAATCGTCGATGCGTCTGGCGATCAGGTGTGCATTGACGTGCAGTGGCTACGCTATTTGGTGACGGAAGTGGGAGCGAGAGCTATGACCCGACCATCCCACCCAACCCCCGATCCGTCCGCACGTACCCGCGGCGGAGTCGAGTAATATGGGAACCACCCCGCGACGGATCGGAGTGACCGGCGACGTCATGCTCGGAAGACTCGTCGACACGGCACAACGTCAGCGCCCCGTCGATGCCGTGTGGGGAGCGATGCTCGAGCGACTTCGCTCCCTCGACGGCCTGTTTATCAACCTCGAGTGCTGTCTGTCGACGCGGGGGTCGCCCTGGCAGCGAACCTATCGACCGTTTCACTTCCGTGCCGACCCCGACTGGGCAGTACCGGCGCTCGAGCGCGCTGGCGTCGATTGCTGTGCCCTCGCGAACAACCACGTCCTCGACTTCGAAGAGCCGGCGCTATACGACACGCTCGAAGCCCTCGACGACGCCGGTATCGCCCACGCGGGTGCCGGTCGGACGATCGACGAAGCGCTCGAGCCAGCGTTCGTATCAGTCGCCGATCTCGACGTGGCGGTCTGTTCGTTCACCGATAACGTTCCGGTGTTCGGGGCCACTGAGGACTCGCCCGGAACGGCCTACGTCGAGATCGACGTCGACGACGAGCGGACGCGTGACCGGGTCATGGAATCGCTCGAGCGGGCACGACGGCTGAATCCCGATCTACTCGTCGCCTCGCTCCACTGGGGCCCGAACATGGTGGAAGAACCACCGGAGGCGTTCCAGACGTTCGGTCGGTGGCTCGTCGACCAGGGCGTGGACGTCCTCCACGGCCACAGCGCGCACGTTTTCCACGGGGTGGAGATCTACGAGGGTGCACCGATCCTCTACGACACGGGCGATTTCGTCGACGACTACGCGGTCGACGGACGATTGCGCAACGATCGCAGTTTTCTCTTCGAACTGACGGTGGCGTCGGAGGGACGGGTGACGGAACTCAGACTGATCCCGACCGAAATCGATGACCGGGCGGTCGACGTAGCAAGTCCGGAAGCTGCCGCGTGGAGTCGAGAGCGGATGCGACAACTCTCTGCCCCCTTCGGAACGTCGTTCGAACGGGATGGCGAGGCACTCGTCGTGCAGGTGGATAATGACACCACCTAGATGGGCGAGAGACCCACACCTCGAGCAGCTGTCACCTGAACCCAGAACGGGTTGACGATGGACCACGTAGCTGGGCTTTACGCTCGAGCATGACGTACAACTACGTGATGTCCATTCAGGTACAGACCAGCGACCGAGTCGACCTGGTCGACGTGACCGATAGAGTCGCCGACGCCGTTCCCGCGGGGCTCAAGGACGGACTGTGTACCGTCTACGTCCCTCACACGACTGCCGGGGTGATCGTCAACGAAGCCGAGCGTCGACTGCTGTCCGATTTCGAGGCCGCACTCGAGCGCCTCGTCCCAGAAGGTGAGGAGTACGAGCACGATTCAATCGACGACAACGCGGACGCCCATCTCCGTGCGGCTATGCTGGGCGAGAGCGTGACGATACCGGTCGTCGACGGCGGCCTCGCCCTCGGCACCTGGCAGTCGATCCTGTTCGTCGACTGTGACGGGCCGCGGACGCGTCAGCTTCGGGTGACGGTCGTTCCTGGCGTTGAGGCGTCCTCGAGCGGGTCGGTGTGAGTGGTGTGGTTCGCCAGCAACAGATCACTGACCCTGGCTGTACGCCGATCCTGAGCTGTAGATCCATCGCGCCGAGCAGTTGCTGCCCATTTCGTCTGGGCGTGCCGCAGGGAGTTCGTTACTCGCTCGAATCGTCCTCAGCCGTCTGTCGACGGAGCCACTCGAGGCCGAGGATACCGCTGACGACGCCCGCCCCAGTCGTGAATCCGGGCATGCCATCGTTGGCGGTCTGGACGGTCGAGCCGGCTGTCTCGCTGGCAGCCGAATCAGCGTCACCTGTTTCGGCTGGATCTACACCCACATTCTCGTCAGTTCCGGTGTCGACGGGACATCCGTCGCTGTCGCCATCGTTTTCGTTCTGGTTGCCGTCACCGGTGGTCGTCTCGTCAGTATCGGTTCCCTCTTCAGGGTCGCCATCTGAGGTATCGTCGTAATTTTGATCGTCGTCGTTAGTTCCATCGTCGTCTGCTTCCTCGCCATTTGCCGTTCGAAACGCAGCCAGCCCCCGACCCGGCCCACTCGGTATCCCACTGGCATAGAGCGTTCCATCCGCAATGGCAAGCTCCTCCCAGTGGATCGGGCCATTGCTGTCGCGGAACCAGTCGATGTCGTCGTACTCGAGCGTCCACAGCGCCGAATCGTCGTCCTCGTCGAACGCGTAGAGGACGTGCTCGTCCGTCTCTTCGTCCCGTCGGCCGACGTAAACCGCATCGGCCGTGGCGACGGGCAATCCGACGTCCGTGCCGGAATCCGTCGCTGCGAACCACTCGGTTTCGCCGGTTTCCAGATCGACACCGCCGGTGGCGTACCATCCCTGGACGTAGAGCCGATCGTCGGTGATCGTCACGCGCCTGACTCCCTCGACCCCGCCGGTGGTTCTCCACAGGCGGTCACCCGTCTCGTTGTCGTACAGACCGATCCTGTCGATCCCACCGTCTGAAAACTCGGGAACGGCCACGTACTCGTCGTTCGCGGCGAGTCGATGGGGCGAAGCACCCTCAAACCTCGGCCCCGTTCCATCGTCGTGGTCGCCGGAATCGTACGTCCAGCGCTCGCTTCCGTCGCTGGCATGACGGGCGAAAATGTAGGACGGGCTAACGACGAAGACGGTCTCGTCGGCGACCGCAACGGAGGTGTCCTCGAAGAGGGATTCCTCGTCTGGGGTGAACGCCCATCGCTCGACGCCAGTTTCGCCGTCGAACGCGGTCAGTGCCCCACCGACGACGGTAAAGACGAGTCCCAGGGCAACTGCTGGTTCCGGAACGGATTCCTCGACGATCCACCGTACGTTGCCGGTCTCCGCCTCGAGCGCCGTCAACTGCTCACCACCGACGTACACCGTGTCGGAAGCGACGGACAATCCGCCTGCTGCGCCAATGTCGTCCGTTATCCACCGCACAGAGCCGTCAGCAGCATCGAGCGCGTGAACGCCGTTCCCTGCCTGGAGGTAGACGGTGTCGTCGAGGACAGCCGTCGATCCGGTGTGCTCGTAGCACCACGCGAGTTCGACCGGCGAATCGGCCCCATCTTCGCCGGGCGCAAATCCAGTATTGCCCGGCCCACCGTGATAGGCGGGCCATCCATCGGAGTCGGTGTCGTCCTTGATCCTCGAGTCACCCGCGACAGACGAGCTGGTCGAAGCGAGTACCCCGCCGCCAGCGAGCACGCCGGTGATTGCGAGCAGTGCGCGTCTGGTTGGGCTTGGACGGGCCATACGAAGCCGGTACAGACCCACCCTGATGAGTATCACGTTGCTAGGACTGTTGTACTGCGTGCAAGTACGAGCCGAACGATCGATGTATTCACCAGCCCCGTCTCACAACGACCATCGCGGTGTGCCTGCGTGGTATTTATTGACGTGGCTGGCTTACCGTCGGATGATGTCCCGAACCATCGAACTCGATGACGAACTCGCCACGCGCATGGAGGGCCATCTCGAGGAAGACGAGACGCTCGAGGAGTTCATCGAGGAACTGGTCGCGATATACGAACAGGAGGGCCGGTTCCTGCAGGAAGGGATTTGAGGGCTGCCACCAGACACGATAAACCGTAATCCTCGAGAATCCCAATCGACACGCTGAGGATTCCCCACGCAACGATAGGCCATCCTCGAGAACCCAAACGGAATCCAGAAAGCATGCCCGTACCACTGCCGACAACGACCAGACGAACCCTTTCGATTGCCATCCTCGTCGGGCTCGTGGGCTGTTTCACTGGTGGCGGCCCGGGCGGAGGCAAGGAGGACAATCCCGCCTTGGAACCGGCCAATCAACAGGGCGAGATCGAACTTACCAGCCCCGACTTCGACGACGGCGAAGAGATTCCCGAGGAGTACGGCTACCAGTACGCGAACGTCAATCCGTCCCTCGAGATCGACGGCGTTCCGGAGGACGCGGCTTCCCTCGCTCTCGTCGTGGACGATCCCGATGCGCTCGAGCCGGCGGGCCACGTCTGGGTGCACTGGCTGGTGTGGGACATCCCACCGGAAACCAACGAGATCCCTGAACAGTGGGAACCCGGACAGGCACGTGAAGGAACGAACGATTTCGGCGACGTCGGTTACGGCGGTCCGAGTCCACCCGACCGACCGCACACCTACCGATTCAAATTGTACGCCCTCGAGACGACCCTGGAACTCGAGACCGGGGCGACGATCGGAGAATTTGGGGACGCGTTCGAAGAACACGTCGTCGCCCAGACGCAGTTGACGGGGACGTTCGCGCCCTGATCGCCGCCAGCCGACGCCTTGCAGAGCCACTTACCAGTTCGAGGAGCGTCGTCTATGCCTCGTCGATCATCGCCAGCGAGCGGGTATACCGCCGGATCGTGTCGCCGTCTTCGTCGCGTAACTCGACGACGAACTGCTGTTGCCCAACCACCTCCTCGAGGTCGTCGACGTGGAGCGTGAAGTCGAAAGGTGGGTCGGTCACCGTCTCGAGCGTTCGATCCCCGGACGTGACCACGACGTGGTCGATCGCTGTCGAGTCGGAGAGTGAACACTCGACGAGGTCGTCGACGACGACGCAGTCGAGATCCGGGTTGACGTCCGGCTGACGGTCGTCGTCCTCGAGCAGCGTCCCGAAGTCGAGTAACATCGGCGAGATGGGTGCGGTGCCGAGAACCAGCACGATTGCGATGAAGACGGTCAGGTTGATCTTCGAGGCCTTCTTCGCGAACGTGCGGGTAACGGGGTGGGTCGCTGTGCGCCGGAGCCGGATCGCGATCGGCAAGATGACGAAGTGGGTCAGCGGCCCCCAGAGAATGAGAGCGAAGCCGTAGGCCATCACGTAATAGAGGAACGTCCAGTCGGGTCGGTAGGAGTACAACAGGCCAGCGGCTGACCAGCAGAAGAAGCCGAAAAACAGCAGGCCGAAGCTTTTGAGCACCCGCCAGATCGGCGTGTTGGCGTAGTAGATGCTCAGCGTGTCGTTCCAGTATCGTCTGCACGTCGCGCGAACCGATGGGACGAACGACGAGGTGTGGCGGTCGGACATAGTGGGGGTCTGTGGAAGGTCGTGTGGTAGTTCGCGTTTCGATCTCGAGCGAGACGGCGTGTAGTGATCGCGGCAACGATAGCGATAGCGATAGCGAGAGCGAGAGAGTCCTGGCTTTCAGGCGCCGATCTGCCAGAGCTGACTCAACAGATACCAGTTCAGGAGGTAGGTGATGACGAATGCCCCGAGGAAGATCAGACAGAGGACGAAGGTTCCCCGCATCTCGTAGCTGTGGACGGGATCGGCATCCGGCTCTACGTCAGCAGTCTCGACGTCGCCGCCGTCGGGGTACACGAGACCATCCGGCGTGAGGTCGGCGTTGTCACCCGGCTCGAGCTTCTTCCCGAAGAGCACCGAGCCGACGGCGATCACCAGGAAGAGGACGCCCCCGGCGATCGCGAGCAGGGCGAACAGCCCGAACACGTTGAACAGCGGTGCCGCGGCCGCGAGACTGAAGTCCGTTCCGGGGATGTTCTCGACGACTTCGGACGTTCGCCGGGGAACTCCGTAGAGGATGCCAACGTACATCAGCATCAGCGTCGCGATGCTCATCGCGCCGGCGTAGAAGTACGGCTGGATCGACGCCAGTTTGGGCGAGATGAACGCCCGCATGAACATGGTTCGGATGACGAAGTAGCTCAGCCCCATGAACGCCACCGTCGTCCCGAGGACGACCGTCGCGTGGAAGTGACCGACGGTTGCGAGCGTGTTGTGCCAGGTCATGTTGAGCTGGAGCTGTCCCATCAACACGCCCGTGATCCCGCCGAGGAATCCGAACAGGATGATCGAGAAGATCGTCGACGAGAAGATTGGGTTCTTCCACGGAGCGCCCGTGAGCCACCCGAACAGCCCGCCGCCGAGGCCGCGCTTTCGCCGACCGGCTTCGATGCCTGCCGGGATGGCGAAGGCGTGGATCAGGCTCGCGAACGTGGCCCCGTAGAACGCGTACGACGTGTTGAAGATCCGCCAGCCGGTCGAGACAGCAGGATCTGACAGCAGGTGGTGTGCTGCCCCGAGGTTGATGAAGAACAGATAGAGGATGAACGCCGTCCGGGAGACTTTCTCGCTGACGATTTCGGCCCCGCCTACGACGTGGGTCAGGAAGTACCAGACGACGATCATCGCCACGAGGTTAATCTGCTGGGAGCCGTGGCCGACGATCCAGTACAGCTGTCGGTACAGCGCCGCATCGATCGAGCCGATGAGTTCGATCCGCCAGGCCAGCGCGTAGCTAAACGCGGCCAGCCCGCCGAGGATCGCCTCCACGGCGATGATACCGGTGATGAACGCCCCGAACGTGACGAGCGGCAGCGTCTGGCCCGGATTCTCGCGTTTTTCGAACCAGAGTGCGGCGAAGAACGGGAGCGCCGCGATCGTCGCCCCGAGCAGGAAGACGATCGCGCCCGTGTAGAAGAGCGGATCGGACGGCAGCGGCGCGTAGGAGGTCAGCAGCGGTGCCTGATCGGGCGCGCTCGTCGTCCAGATGGCGTAGTTGACCAGCAACGCGCCGGCAACCATCGTGAGCCACCCAAGCTGGGCGACTCGCTCGAGCGGCAGTTTCCGACCCAGTACCATCGGGCCACCCACGTAGAGGATGCCGATCTCCATGAAGATCATCCAGAAGATGAGCAGGTTCCAGGCGTGGAGACTGAGGTGGGTGTAGAAGTCGCCAGCATCGAGCAGACCGATGACCTCCCACCGGGTCATTGCGACGGTGAACGCGAAGATGCCCCCGTACAGGAGCGCGACGATGGCCGTCAGCGCGAAGAGTTTGACGTACTTCTCGACCGATTCGTGGATCTGGAGCCCGGTCACCGAACACTGTCGGAAGCCGTCGGGGCCGTAGTCGTTGTCGAACAACCCCAGCATCAGGCGGCCTCCGTGACGATGATCGTGTCGTGCATGGAGCGGTGGCCCTCGCCACAGAACTCGTTACAGATGATGTGGTAGGTGCCCGGTTCGTCGAACGTCATCGGGACGACCCACTCGTATCCGGGAAGGATCTGCAGGTTGATCTGTTTGCTCAGGGTTGCTTCCGGCCGGAGCGAGAAGCCGTGCTGGACGTCGTACGAACTGAGGTGGAAGTCGTACTGGGTGCCGGCCTCGAGCACGACCGGTGCGCCGTCCCAGGCGAATCGGACGCCAGCCATGTAGACGTTCGTCCCGTCGGGAACGAGCCCTTGCTCGGTCTCCTCGGCGGCGTCCTTGTAGGCGTTCATCTTCTCCTGGAACTCCGACTCGGTGACGCGGTACGTCTCGCCGATCGGGTTCTGGTCGCCGGTTCGCGTCCAGATACTCATCCAGCCGAAGAGGACGAGCGACCAGATGACCCCCAGTCCGAGCCAGATCGATTCGCGACGGTTGACGGCTTGATCCCACCAGTTTCCTTCGGGTGGTTTGATTGGTGACGACATGGTTCACCCCAGTGGAACGCTAAAGATGTCGACGACTCCCCAGACGACGTAAACCATGAGAAAGAACGCCAGCGCTGCCGCCGCCAGGAGCCATACGCGGTTGTACAATCGTTGCATGAACGGAACCTCATCGGGTGTGTGGGTGGTCATTCAGTGTTCCCTGGAGAGGTTTTCGAATAACCACTCCATGGGGATTGTTGCGTACATGTTCGCTGGAACAGTTCCCCGTGAGTGCCTGGCCCACGGGCGTGCAATATCCGATTAACGAGTCCACGCCTCGCCTCTGCGGCTCCATCCTCGAGTGGAATCGAGCCATATCGATTCGTCGATTCCAAGCGGCCCTCGAGTGCAGAAGACGGGTATTCCATGTGCCCCACAAATCGATCCCTGTGTGACCCCAGAGGCAGCGTTCCTGTGGTCACAGCCCCCTCCCGTGCTCATCTGTCGTCCGTGAGCACCGACCGCGTCGAGTTCGTGACGACGATGATGCTGCTCAGGGCCATCGCAACGGCTGCAAAGAGGGGATTGATCATCCCGACCGCGGCGAGCGGGATCGCGATCGCGTTGTACAGCAACGCCCAGCCGACGTTCTCTCGGATTCGCCGACGAGTTCCGGAAGCAAGTGCGAACACCCGGCCCACGTCCCGGAGATCTGAGCGAGTGATGATCGCGTCGGCTGCATCCGTCGCTCGAGCGGTGCCGTTCCCCATAGCAATACCGAGGTCGGCGGCTGCGAGCGCCGGCGCGTCGTTGGTTCCGTCGCCGACCATCGCGGTTCGTCGATCGCGCGAGAACCGCCGAATCGTCTCGACTTTGCCGTTCGGCGGAACACCGGCGAACACTCGATCGACGGCGGGGTGGTCGGTGAACTGGGTCGTCGCCGCGGCGTTGTCGCCCGTGAGGACGACGATTTCGTGGTCAGCGACCGCCTCGAGAACGTCGTCCCACTCGTCTCGAGTGCGGTCGCCGGCGACGATGACGGTACAGACCCGGTCGCCACGGCCGACGACGACGGGCAGACGTCCCGCCGAACGTGCATCGTCGATGGCGTTCTCGAGCGCAGTCGGGATCGGGCCGACGCGGCGCTCGAGCAGTTCCGGCGTGCCGACGATCACGGGTTCGCCGTCTATCTGGGCACTAACGCCTGCTCCAGGGTAACGTTCGAACGCGGTCACGCTCGAGTCTCCACCCGTTTCTAGTGTCGGTTCCGCTGGTGTCGCTGCCCTTTCCAGGTCGGATGCAGTGGCATCGCCTCCTTCGTCGCTCACTGTAACGCCACCGTCGGCTCGAGCGCTCGAGCCACTGTCCGTGTACGCACAGATCGCCTCCGCGACGGGGTGTTCGGAGTATCGCTCGACCGCGGCCGCAGCAGCGACTCCGCCCTCGTCGCCGTGTACCTCGAGGACGGTCATCTCGCCAGCGGTCAGCGTCCCGGTCTTGTCGAAGACGAGCGTCTCGATGCGAGGTGCCGATTCGAACACCGATGCGTTGGTGACGACGATTCCGCGCTCCAGAGAATCCCGGAGCCCGGAAGCAATGGCCAGCGGGGTCGCGAGCCCCATCGCACAGGGACAGGAGACGACGAGCACGGTGAGGCCGGTGAGCAGCGCCTCCGCCGGCGGGACGCCAGCCACCAGCCGCCAGACGGTGACGACGGTCGCGAGCGTGAGCACGAACGGGACGAAGATCGTCGCCAGTTTGTCCGCGAAGCGCTGGACGCCCGGGGAAGCGCTCTGGATCTCCCACAGCAGGGTGGCAATTCGATCGATCGTGCTCGTCGCTTCGGGACCAACCTCGACGACGAGGGCGCTGTCGGTAACGATAGCGCCGCCGATCGCGTCGTCTCCTGGCCCTTTCGTCACCGGCAGGGATTCGCCGGTGAGGATCGACTCGTCGACGGCCGCCGTCCCCTCTCGGATCGTGCCATCGATCGGAATTCGTTCGCCTGGCCGGACGACGACCGTATCGCCCGGCTTGAGGTCGTCGATCGACACTGTCTCGGTGCCATCGCCCATCCGGCGAGTGGCCTCGCTACTCTGGCCGGCAGTGACGCTCGAGAGCAACGATGTGGCGCGGCGTTTGATCGTGCGCTCGTAGTAGGTGCCCAGGGTCACGACCATGATCACAGCGACGGTGACGTCGTAGTAGAGGTGGGTACTCCCCATCGCGAGCGCGACGGTGCTGTAGGCGTACGCCGAGAGGGCCGCGATCGACACCAGCAGATCCATGTTCGGACGACCGACGCGGACGCTGACGTAGGCGCCCCGAAGCACCGGGTAGCCGGTGTAGACCAGGACGATGGTCGTGAGGACGCCGACGAACCCCATCGGGAGGTAGATGCCCACAGGGGTCGTCGCGTCGACGGTCAGAATCCCCGTCTCGATGCCGACGTAGCTGGGATAGAGAAAGAAGAGGTACCAGGGCATGATGAGCATCGAGAGAAAGCCACCGACCAGCAGACGCGCCACCAGATCACTGTCTCGCGCCCGGTCGGTTCCCTCTGCGTCGGGTTCGCGGGCGTCGTATCCGTAGCCGGAGACGAGTGCTGGCAGTTCCGTTCGCTCGACCTGGTCGGGGTCGTAGATCACGCGAACCGTATCAGTAGCGTAGCTCGCCTCGACGGTGAGAACCCCGTCGTTGCCCTCGCCCAACAACGAGACGAACCCCTCACAGGTCGAACAGTGCATCCCGTCGATGGACAGGAAGGCTTCTTCGGCACCGTCCGGAACCTCCCGCGACGATGTGCGTTCACCCCGTTGCCGGACGTCCGACGGATCGACGTCCTCGAGATCACCCAGCGCGCTCGCCACCTCGAGACACCCTTGACAGCAAAAGGTTCCGTCGACGCCGTTCCTGGTTACCGGCGGATCGGGCGTTGGAAGCTCACAGAGCGAACACGCGGTCATTCTTGTCTCGAGGTTCGGCTGGTTCTGGGGTAGCCGTACTGGCGAAGATGTTCACCTCGCCTTCAGCGGTGGTGGGAACCGGGGAATTTTACTCGAGCAGCGAAGTCAACAGTTTCCGCTGTGCGGCGGCCAGGTGTTCGGTGAACGTCGAGCGCGTAATGCCAAGTTCGTCCGCCACGGCTCCTGCGTTGGCCGTTCGTGGATACTCGAAGTACCCCATGTCGTAGGCCGTCTCGAGGACGTCCCGCTGTCGGTCGGTGAGCTGGGCGACGTCGATCCGTTCGTAAGCCACACAACCGTCGCCCCCGGTGCGTCGTAATCCACGGATGTTGACGTCGTCGAACGCATCGCGTAGATCGTCGAGAAGCGTTTTGAGAGAGTCAGTGTCGGAGATGTAACACGTCACGTGGAGGGCACCGTCGACCGCTCGAACGTCGGAGACCGGCCAGCCGAACGCTTCGATGCGCTCACAGGCACACGCAACACCGGAATCCCGATCGAAACGGTAGACGGAGCCGTTGTCGTACGCGAAAATTCGTGTACTCTCGCCGATCGAATCGGGTGGGGACGTCGACTCCTCGCCGGCCGATTCCGTTCGAACGGTGAACTCCTCGACGACCCGTCCCGCATCGTCCCGTCCGGACGACCGAGTGACGTCGCCCACCGTCGAGTCGGTCTCGGCTGACGCGCTGGCGACCGGACACGACCCTGGCGTCCCAATCTCGATGTCTGCTCTGATCGTCAGTGCCATTGGTCTGCCTCGAGGGGGATACACGGTGCAGTTGGACGGAGTACGGTCTGTAGAACGGTCTCGACGCCGTCGTCAGTCAGCATTCGTCACCTCCGACGGCGGTTTCGGTGCGGTGCTCGAATCGTCCCAGGGAAGCGGGCCATCGTAGCCCGCTGGGACGTGGGGACAGAGCGGATCGCTCGAGAGCGGGTCACCGGTATACGCGTAGGCTCGAGAGCGACTCCCGCCACAGACGGTTCGGTACTCGCAGGCTCCGCACTTCCCGGTGAGTTGATCCCGATCACGAAGCGACTGAAAGAGCGGCGTGTTTCGGTATATGTCGGTGATCGGGCGACCTCGGACGTTCCCCGCCGATTTCGGCAGGAAGCCGGACGGATACACCTCGCCCGTGTGACTGACGAACGCAAACCCGTCGCCCGCGACGATGCCGCTCCGTCGCCGAAGTCCGGCGGCGTGATCGCCGTCTCGAGTCTCGCCCCCGGAATCACGTTGCTGGTGCTCGAGGCACACCCGTCGATACTGGGGCGCTTCAGTAGTTTTCACCCCGAAGGGTTCGGACTCGCTGACCTTGCGCAACCACGACATGACGTCGTCGGCCTCGTCCGGAGCCAGAGGCTCGAGAATCCGCCCCCGACCGACCGGAACGAGGAAGAAGACGCTCCACATGACCACACCGAGATCGCTGATCAGTGACGCGATGTCGGGCAGGTCGTCGACCGTTTCCCGACAGACGGTGGTGTTAATCTGGACGGGAACCCCGGCGGCCTTGGCGTCTTCGATAGCCCGGATCGTCTCCTCGAAACTGCCTGATTCCCCGCGGAACGCGTCGTGGGACTGTGCGCTCGCCCCGTCGAGGCTGAGCGCCATCCGACGGAGGCCGGCGTCGGCCATCTCCTCGATCCGATCGCGGGTCACTGACTGTGTGCCGCTCGGAGTGATCGTCATCCGCAGTCCCAATGAGGTGCCGTACTCGATCAACTCGATGACGTCGTCGCGAACGAGCGGATCACCACCCGAGAGGACGACCAGTTGGCCGTCACCGAAGGCGCTCGCGTCCTCGAGCAGGCGCTTGCCTTCGTCCGTCGTCAACTCCTCCGGATGGCGGTTGGGCTGGGCGTCCGCCCGACAGTGATCGCAGGCGAGGCCGCAGGCCTGTGTCAGCTCCCAGATGAGGACGAACGGTCGCTGTGACGTGTCGAGCTGTCGAGCGCCGGGTGGTGCTGGCATACGTATTCGCCTCCCCATCGAAACCCCGCATTGATAACCGTTCTCCTCGTTCTCGAATCGCAATAAGACGGCCGAATATATTCACCATGAGGACTATCCCACCTCCTTAGAGAGCCCTCCACGAGACCAATGGACGAACGCACACGCTGGTCGAAGGTGGCGGGAGACCGTCGCGGAACGCCGGTGCCCCAGTGGGAAGTATTTTTGCGAGAACAGCGAGCATCCCCGCTGCACCACGTCGGCAGCGTGACGGCCTACGACGCCGACGAAGCGCTCGATCACGCGACGAGTCTCTTCGGGACGACCGCCGAGGATCTCTGGCTCTGTCCGGCCGACGCCGTCGAACGGTACTCGACGCGGCCGCTCTCCGCTGCGGATGAAGAGTTCAGTGACGCCGATCGGACGGACGGCACCTCGAGCGAGGGTGACGGTGACGGTGAGGGTGAGGGTGACTCCGGAACCACTGAATCGACGGCTTCAGAGACCACTGAATCGACGGCATCTACGGAGGATGACGACGCGTGATCTCGATCAGCAAACTCCTCTGCGATCTCGACGCCGAGGGGGACGGCCTTCGATACGACGCCGCTGCCGACTCGAGCAAACCACAGATCACGACCGAGAAACAGCGTCGGCCGGTGGTCGTCTGGAACACGACCCGCCGCTGTAACCTCTACTGCGCCCACTGTTACGCGGCCGCCGAGACCCGCCCCGCGGCAGGCGAGTTCTCCACGATGGAAGCGCGACGGTTCCTCGAGCAACTCGCCGACTACGACGTCCCAGTCGTGCTCTTTTCCGGCGGGGAACCGCTGGTTCGACAGGATCTGATCGAACTCGTGGCGTACGCCGCTGACCTGGGCCTCCGTCCCGTGCTCTCGACCAACGGCACGTTGCTCACCCGCGAGCGAGCCCAGGCACTCAAGGACGCCGGATTGCAGTACGCGGGAATCTCCGTCGACGGGCTTCCGGATCGCAACGACGAGTTCCGGGGCCAGGAGGGGGCATTCGACGCCGCCGTCCGCGGCATCGAGGCCTGCCTGGACGTCGGGCTCAAGACCGGCCTCCGGTACACGATCACCGAAGCGAACGCGCCCGACCTCGAGGGCGTCGTCGACCTGCTCGCCGACGTCGGCGTGGATCGATTCTGCTTCTACCACCTGGATTACGGCGGCCGTGGGGCCGAAATCACTGACATCGATCTGTCCCCGCAAGCCAAACGCGAGGCCGTCGAGCGCCTCTGTGACCTCACGCTCGAGTACCACGACCGGGGCGAAGAGATCGAGACCCTGCTCGTGGGCAACTACGCGGACGCGGGCTTTCTGGTCGAGTACGCCGCCGATCGGTTCGGCCCTGAGAAAGCCGCGGCGGTCTATCGCCACCTCGAGCGAAACGGCGGGGATCCGACTGGCGAACGGATCGCCGACGTCGACTACGAGGGGAACGTCCACCTCACCCAGTTCTGGCAGGGCTACAGCCTCGGTAATGTCCGGGATCGTCCCTTCGGCGAGATCTGGGATGACGAATCGAACCCACTGCTCGCGTCGCTCCGCAACCGGGAGGAACACCTCACAGGACGGTGTGGAGACTGTCAATACCAATCGATCTGCCGTGGCGGGTCGCGACTGCGGGCGCTGGCGACCGAGGACGACCTGTTCGCGCCCGACCCGCAGTGTTATCTCGAGGACACCGAGATTTTTGGAACCAGCAACCAGCCGGTTGGTGCCGATTAGTCGGGGCGGGTTCGGCGATCCTCGAGGTCGAGACTGAGTTCGAGGTCGATCTCAAACCATTGATGGCTGGAACCGAGTCAAAAAAGCCGAGTTCGCACGTAATCCTGATTAGAGACCGGTGTCCCGGCCCATGTCTCGATCTGTTCCATGCCCGCCACCGAGATCGTCTCGAAGGTGGATCGCATCGTCGTCGACTCGAGCGATGGCCGACTCCTGGAGCGGATAGGTGTCCTCGGCCGTGTCCTCCCAGCCGAGTTTCGCCTTGATCGTGTCGGTCATGCCCGGATCGGGTTCGACGTGTGCGGTACCGTGTTGCATCGCCGATACGATTCCGATCGATTCGCCGTTCGCGTTCACGACCGTTTTCCCGATGTCGTCGTCGGTGAGTTCGTGTGCCATTGCACACGATTCGTCGACGAAGTTGGCAAAGGATTTGGTGCCTGCAACGGCAGGCGTGGCTTTATATTATCACTCAAACTCGGGCTTTCTCCCCTCGAGAAACGCCGATACGCCCTCCTCGTGGGCGTCAGAGGTGTACGCTTGCACCTGCAACAAATTCTCGTACTCGAGGGCTTCCCCCCAGTGGCGACCCAGGTTCTCGTGCATCGCTCGCTTCGTCAACGCGATCGTTTCGGTTGGCCGTCGACCCAGCCGGTCGACGGTTTCCTCGACCCGTTCCTCGAGCTCGTCCGCAGGCAGGGCCTCGTTGATCAGATCGAGGTCGGCGGCCTCCTCGGCGTCGAAGAATCTCCCGGTGAACGCGAGGTCTTTCGCCGTTCGGAGCCCAACGAGCTTTGGCAGGAGGAACGTGCCACCCGTGTCGGGAATCAGTCCCACGCGAACGAACGCACAGGAGAAGGTCGCGTCCTCGGCGGCGTACGCGAAATCCGAGAGGGCGGCGATTGCGAGCCCCGCGCCAACGGCGTCGCCGTTGACCTGGGCGACGATTGGTACCGGACACTCGAGCATCTCCTCGACGACCCGGCCGAAGGTTTCGCTGATTCGATCGAAAGCGACCTGTGGCGTCTCGCGACGCTCGGCCATCGCCTGAATGTCGCCGCCGGCGCTGAACGCCGCTCCCTCACCCGTGAGGACGACTGCGTGGTGTTTCTCGAGCGAGACGTCCGCGATCGCGTCGGCGAGCGCCTCGGCCGTGTCCGTACTGAAGGCGTTCATCACCTCGGGGCGATCGAACGTGATCCGAACGACGCCGTCTCCATCATCGATCTGCATGGCTCGAGCATTAGCGAAGAGTCACATATATGCTCGGTTCCCGGCTCGACACTCCTCGAGTGACGAACTGGCGATGATCACGACTTCGGGACGGACTGTCTCGATGGATCGACCGCGTCTACGCCGGTCTCGAGAACTGCAGTTCAATAGCCGCTGTCCACCTCAATAGCCGACCGTCCACTTGTGTTCACACTGAACGCAACGGTGAGTGATGCCGGAACCGCCCTCTATTTTCATGCTGAATACACGTGCCCCGCAATCCGCACAGACGGTGATTTCGTTCATTACCACTGCATAGCAACGTATGCGGCTAAACGGTTAGTCCAAAATAAATTGGTGTGGTCTGGAATGTCGTCACGTGGCTACTGATGGCACGATTCCGACCGGTGGCAGTCTTAGCGTGCTGTCTGGAGTCCGGTTCTCAACGCGATAGAACCGACACACGGTATTACCAGATCGCCGATCGAATAGCGTCGTATGAGCCGAACAATCCCGTCGCGTTCCCCTCGAGCCTGGGTACAACTCGGCGTTTCTTCACTCGGTCTGCTCGTGATCGTCGGCAGTCTCGTCGTGTTCGTACTCCTGTTCGGATCGATGCCTCGGAGCGAAAGCGGGTTCGCCGAAGGCCTTGCAATCATGCTATTCGGCCTGTACGTACTGGTTGGGTTCGTCGTCCTCGCCATAGGACTGTTGATCCCGCAATCTGATACCACCGGCATCCAGTTTTCGTCCCGTCAGCGGAAGCTACTGCTGTATGGTGCGCTCGCTCCTATTGTCAGCGTCATCAGCATCCCGATCGCCGCGATGCTTGCCCCGCCGGTCTCGTCAACGGCAACGACCGCGTTCGTTGTGCTGGTGGTTGGGTTCCTGGTCAGTGGCCCACTCGCGACGGTACTCGTGCTGGGGCAGAAGCTCCGCGACCGATTGAAGTGACGCGTCATGACGGAGCCGTTTGGTGACGGTAGTGTGGGCCGAATGTCCCGCTTCTCGAGCCTCGAGCGGTTCGACTACTCCTCGGTTGAACGCAACCGACCTGCTGTATATCCGATCAACAATCGTTCACCACTCGAGTGCCAGGAGTGGCCTCGAGCCACGTTCACCCGGCGAGTCAGTCGCCGAAACCGTTGAATGACCCATAATCAGGTGTATACCACTCCTTTAGCGGACGAAAAATTGTGCTCGAGAACCCGTTCACGTATCGAATTGACAACCGGATCACACGGTGATCAATTTCCGATCAGTCGGTCACGGAAACGCCACCGAAGGCGGCGAACCCGGTGACGACGAGGTCGAGTTCCTCGTTGGACTCCTCCCGACGTGGGCGGTCGTCGGACGCACCGCCGAGGACGGGAAGGACGTCCATCCGTACGTTCCACTCTCGAGGGACGATGACGTCGACACCCCCGAACATGGCGACGGCGTTGATCTGTGCTGGCCGCTCCGCAATCTCCGCGTCTCGCAGGTCGAGTTCGGTACCGCCGAACATGGCCGTCAGGTCGGCACCGGTGAACGTCCGTGACGTGTTTCGCTTCTCGACGCCGCCGAACGCGGCGAAGGCGGACGTGAACGCGTCGTCGGTCGACAGCACGGACGACCGGTACTGGCCCAGGATGATCGAGAGGCCGAACGCGATGACGAGCACCGGCCAGAAGACGACGACCTGGTCGACGGTCACGTACTCGAGCGCAACCAGTTGCCACGCACCGGCGACGCCGATGAGGACGACCGGGCCGACGATATTCCGGAAGCCGCTCTGGACGAGCGCCCAGATGCCGACGATGACGAACAGTGACGGGATGAGCAGTAACACGTCTCGCGTCGTGACGATACCGGTCGTCTCGAGCAGGAGCAGCGCACCGACCAGGACGATGAGCGCACCAAAGAGCAGTTGGCTGGTCGGGATCTTTCGGCGTGGTGTTGAAGTGGCCATGCGTACAATGACGTGCCCAGAAAAGATATAGCCAAAGTACGATTCCCCAGGTTGGGGAACGGTTGTGTCATTCCCCGATCCGAACGACCGATTCGTATCGATCTCTCTGAGGGAGTTCTCGCACCCTGGCTGTTACCGATGTGCCTCGAGCCAGTCGACGGCGAAGTCCACGAGTGGGCGTTGTCGGAGGAGGGTCGCTTCGGCGGCGCCAACGGTTCCTGCCCGGACGTCGGTGGCGTGCTCGGCCTCGAACGCTGCACCGAGGGTGGGGAAATCTTCGGTGTCCGTTTCGATATCGGTGAAGCGAGCCATGACCCGTTCGCCGTCCTCGAGCACTGGAGCGACGTTCTCGGTGGTCGGCGGGTCGATCGCCGCTCGGTACTCCGCGAGGTGGAGTGACGTGTTCGACTCGTGGCCAACGCCGAGCAAGAGCACGGAGCCGTCGAGGTCGTACACTCGGGCGAGTGGCGACCCCTCGCCGAGACCGTTATCCAGGGCGTGGTCGTCGACGATCGTCGCAGCGTTCGCTCCCCAGGCCGCGAAGGAGACGGTCGGATGGCGACTGCGGCTGACGTCCGGGTAGGTGCGGAAGGCCTCGACGATGGCCCCCATCCCGCGGGTCGGCGTCGTCTCTGGTCGATACGGTGGCCGCTCCGTTCGAATCGTTTCTATCCATGTCTCGGGTACCGGCGGGTTCGACCACATCGCTGGATCGCTATACTGCGTGGAGTGTGTCGGCATGACGAGCGTCCCCTCCTCGGTGAGGACGGTCATGAGCGCGTCCACGACTACCTGGGCGTCGACGCAGACCCACCCGAGGGTGCTCAGCGAGGAGTGGACGAGCAACGTGTCGCCCGCCTCGAGCCCGAGCGTTCGAAAGTCGTCGACAAGGGAGGTGACGGTGATCGGTTCGTCCACCGCCTCGATCGCTCGTTCTTCGCTCATAGTCGTGGCTCGAGTATCGGGCACTTGAGTGTTCCTGACGGGAGGTACCGAATGACGTGTGCATAGACAAACGCGACCAATCGGAACGGAGTTCAACCACCACGATAGTCCCGTCTATCCATCCCCACCAGTGTCGGCCGGCCAAACAGCCATTGTGGGCGGGAATGAAAGGGGCTGGCACGGTTAACCTCCCGGGCGACGCAAGCACGTGAGCGAAGCAAGCGCGCACAGCGAGCCCCGGAGGGCCGAGCGTGTCAGGGGCTTTCGCGGTGTTCGAATCGGTTGCAGGATAGTCTGTGTGTGATCTGAACACCGCCGGTACCAGGTGACGTGAGATGGAATTGATACCTCCTTCAACAGGTGCTGGACGATACAGCAGGCGTTCGCCGGATTACGGCGGCCGCTCGAGCGAGAACCGGTCGTTCGTTTTCGTGTACCAACTTCCGGCCAGCCGACCGACTGCGTCGACCTTTTCGACGTCGATTTTACCGTCAGTCGTCACGCCCTCGTCGAGATGGACGTACCGTACGTCGCCGAGGACGAGCGTCGATCCGCCGACGTCGATCAGTTCACGACGGGTGCACTCGAGGGCGACCTTTGCGTCGGCGACTCGCGGCGGGGTGACGACCGTCGAGTCGGTGCGCTCGAGGCCGGCGTGGTCGAACTCGCTCTCACCCGCTGGGAGCGTGGCGCTGGTGTCGTTCATCGCGGCCGCGAGGTCGTCGGTGACCAGATTCACGACGAACTCGCCCGTGTCCTTGACGTTCCGCGTGGTATCCTTGAGGCCGTCGGCACCGTCGACGGGAGCGAAGAGGACGACAGGCGGGTCGACCGAGGCGACGGTGAAGAAGCTGTACGGAGCGAGGTTGTCGACCCCGTCGTCGCCGCGGGTACTCACCCAGGCGATCGGGCGGGGGACGACGGCACTCGAGAGGACTCGATAGAGGGAGCCGACGTGCTGGTCGACGTCGATTTCGACGCTCGAGTGCTCGATTGCTTGCTCGCCTACCCCAGTTTCGGATCTATCGGAGTCGATCGATTCCTCGCTCACTGATGCTCACCACGTTCGGTGCTGGTACTCGTTTCTCCGCCGCTCGTACCCGTTTCTCCGCTACGGCTACTTCCATCTCCACTATCACCATCGCTCGAGCCTCGAGGATCGATGAATTCCGAGCCGGGAACCTCCTCGTCGACGGTGAACCCCGGGCCCATCGTCGCCAGTTCGAACACCAGCCCGTCGGGATCGGTGAAGTAGATGTTCTCGAAGTACGTCCGATCGCGCACCGGCGAGACCCGAACGCCGTGGCGTTTGAGGTGTTCGCGCCACTCGAGCAGCGTCTCCTCGTCTTCGACGCCCATCGCGAAGTGGTGGCTGGCACCGGGCCCGGGGCTACCGCGGCTGTTCGGGTACTCGAAGTAGGTGATCGTCGTTCCGGGTTCGCCCTCGGGTGTCGGCGAGAAGTAGTAGTGGAGCGTGCCCGGGTCGTCGTAGTTCTCGGTTCGCTTGACGGTGTGAAAACCGAGTACGTCCTCATAGAAGGATCGGGTCTCCTCCATGTCCGTACAGATATTCGTCACGTGGTGCAGTCCCGTCGTTGGCGGCGGCGAGTCGGTCATCGAATGTAGTTACCTCGTGTTAGCTGGTACGATACCGAACTGCTATAGGTTTTCGCGACGAAGGGGTTAGCAGGTAACCACGATGTCATCGGAACACTCACTCGAGACCGACCAGCACGCTGATGGAGCAGCACTCGGCGAATCGGGACTCTGCCCGGTCGTCAGATCGATCGAACAGATCGGCTCCCAGTGGCGACTGGCCGTCCTCCACGAACTCCAGACGGGCGAACACCGGTTCAACGAACTCAAGCGGGCGACCGACGCGAACGCCAGAACGCTCTCGCGCGTGCTCGAGGATCTTGGTGAGCTCGGATTCGTCGACCGACGCATCGAGGAGGACGCGCCGATCGCCACCTACTACAGCTTAACGCCGAAGGGACGATCGCTCGAGCCGGTGTTCGACGAAATCGAGTGCTGGGCGGGCAGTTGGCTCGAAGAGCCCGCGGACGACGAATAACTCTTCTGGAGATTGAGACTCCTCACTCCCGTAGCTCGAACGCCACCGCCAGATCGCCGTTCCAGTAGACAAATCGGTACCGTCCAGCCGGGAGTTTGGGACAGACCTCGAGGCGCGGGTGGCCGGTATCGAGATCGTCCGTCGTCATCTCGAGCGTCCAGTCGAACCCGGTTCCGGGCGGGTGCATGTAGCCCTCGTCAGTGTATCCTGGCCCGTAGCCGTCCTCGTCCTCGTAGACGCGAACGTCCTGCCAGCCGGCACCGGTGTACACCTCGAGTCCGAACTTCTGTGCGTTCCCGGTTCCCTGCTCCTCGTTCGTGGTATTGATCATCCTGATCGTTACCGACTCGCCGCGGTCGACGATGAGCCGATCGACGCGCATCGAAAATCGGTCGCCGTCTCCCCAGGTGACGTCCTCGACCGGCGACATGCGCGTGACGCCCCCGTCCGCGCACTCGAGTGCGGCCGGAACGACCTCGGGCTCGCCGTCCGGTTTCACGTACCCCTCGAGTTCCTCGGGCTCGACGGAGATATCGAGCGACGCCTCGATGGTCTCCGTCTCGTCCCAGCCGTCGGTGATCGTGACCTCGGCTCTCGTCGGCCACTCGGCGTCGTCGGCGAATGTGACACGCGCGAGCGCAGACGGGGATAGCTCTGCTTGCCCACAGCCTTCATCGTCACCGCTCGTATCGACGACGGTTGCCGTCGCCGACAGCACGTCCCCCTCGAGGGACACGTCGTCAATCTCCAGTCGGTCGTGACAGATTGTCGGCCCAGTGGATTCGACGAACAACAGGAGCTGTCTATCGAAGTCGGTTTCCCGGACGAACGGGCCGACGGTCTCCTCGAGGCGCTCCTCGGAGACGGCGTGGATCGGCGTCACGTAGGCCAGTCGGTCTTCCGAGTTGGCCAGAGCGCAGGTACCGACCGCGTCCTCGTCCCAGTCGGGTCGGTCGGTTCGTGTCGTGAACTGAACTGTGTCGACGGCTTCGACGCCACCGGCGGTGTCGTTCGTCTCGTCGCTATCGTCGTCATCGTCGGTGCTCCCACCGGGTGAGCCACCGTCATCCCCCATCTCCCCGTCGAGACACCCCGCCAGCGAGAGGCTACCGGCGAGCGCACCGTATCGGAGCAGTCGTCGTCGTGTTGGCGTGGTCATACGTGTCCGTAGCGTAGGCTGTAATATGTGTTTGTGGCTAGGTAAAAGAACGATTGCACCCTCGGTTCGCGAAGAGGAAACGGAGATCCGGTTCAGCCGGTCAGTCAGTCGCTCGGGTCGAGTTCGACCTGCTCGAGCGACCGATTCAGGTGACAGGTTTCGTGTGGCGGGTCGCTGATGATCGACTGGATGCGATACTCCTGATCGAACTCGATGCCGTCGGGTTCACAGTAGGCGTGGCTCGGACACTCGACGTACGGACAGGGGCCGCTGAGGCTGGCCTTGCTGCCGCTGAAGGCGCCCTTGGACGGAACGTTCGCCGTAACAGTTGTCGGTTCGACTTCGACGGCGCGTACCCCATCGTCGTGCATCGCACACTCGAGCGTCTGGGCGTTTTCACGAACGTCTGTCACCCGATACGTGCGGCCGGACTCGAGGTTGAGACACTGGCTTCGGTAGGGACAGCCGGCACAGCCGTCCGCCTCGCCCTCGTAGACGAACTCGGTGCCGGGGCTGGCGAGGCGCGTGCCGAGGAGGGTCACGGTAGGCATTCGTATCGCGTGGTTCGTGCCGAGGCTGGTTAAGCCTCACGTCGCCGCCGTTGCTACTGGGTACAGAAACTGGTGATTGACGGACAGGGAAAAACGGCCGACCAACCGATGAAACCGGTCAGAGGAATCGGAAGGTCTCGAGGTTCTTCGGCGCGAACGTCCGCATGTTGAACTCGTGGTACAGCGCGGAGGAGAGATCCTGTGTCGATCGTTCGTCGCCGTGGACACAGAGTACCTTCTCCGGGCGGGGGTTCATCGTCTTCACGAAGTTCATCAACCCGGCGCGATCGGCGTGACCGGAGAAGCCATCGACCGTTTCGACGTCCATGTTGAGTTTGAGCGTCCCACGGCCGCCGTTGCCGTTTCCGCCCATCGAACCGACCTCGCTGGTCGGGATCTCGTCCCAGCCGTTCTGGATTCGGCGACCCAGTGTTCCCTGGGCCTGATACCCGACGAAGACGAGTGTCGAATCCGGATCCGGGCCGATGTGGTTTAGCCAGGACATGATCGGCCCCCCGGTAACCATCCCCGACGTCGAGAGGATGATGCAGGGGCCGCCGTCGGCGACGTCCTGACGTTCCTCTTCGCCGCCGTCGATGTGGTTGAACTCGTCGGCCAGGAACGGGTTCTCGTCGTCGTGGAAGATCCGGTCGCGCAGTTCGTCCCGAAGGTACTCGGGATAGGTTGTGTGGATCGCCGTCGCCTCCCAGATCATCCCGTCGAGGTGCACGGGCATCTCGGGGATGTCCCCGTTGCGCATCGCCTTCTCGATCACGAGCATGATCTCCTGTGATCGGCCGACCGCGAACGCCGGAATCAGCACTTTTCCACCGCGTTCTGCGGTCTGTTTGATGACCTCCGTGAGTTTCTCCTCGGAGTCCTCCTGGTCGGTCTGGTAGTCGTTCCGTCCGCCGTAGGTCGACTCGAGCACGAGCGTCTCGACGCGCGGGAAGTCGTTGGTCGCGCCGTTGAACAGGCGGGTGTCCTTGTAGTGGATGTCCCCGGAGAACGCCACGTTGTACAGGCCGTCACCGATGTGGAAGTGCGAGACGGCGGAGCCGAGAATGTGGCCGGCGTTGTGGAACGTGAGTTTGACGTCCGGAGCGATGTCCGTGACGTCGCCGTACTCGAGCGGGATGCAGTGTTTGATCGCCTCCCGTACCATCTCGGACTCGTAGGGCGGAGCGCGCCCTTCTTTGGCGGCAACGTCGAGATAATCCAGCGTGAGCAGCCCCATCAGATCACGGGTGGGCTCGGTGCAGTAGATCGGCCCGTCGTAGCCGTACTTGAACAGCAGTGGGATGAACGCCGAGTGATCCAGGTGGGCGTGGGTGAGGACGACCGCGTCGATCGTCTGTGCACCAGCCCCCAGCGCCTCCGGAACCTGGAGGTAGGGGACTTCGCCGTCGGCACCGGGTTTGTCGCCACAGTCGATGAGAATGCGCGTCTCCGGCGTGGAGAGAATAAACGCTGCTCGGCCGACTTCACGGCAACAGCCCAGGGTCGTGATCCGCACCCAGCTGTCGTCGGACATCTCCTCGCGGTGGATCTGGCGACCGACGCGCTCGAGAATGTTTCGACGGTCATCTCGTTCTTGCTTGAGGAAGTTTCGGACGTTCGACACCGTCGAGGATTCGATCGGCGGCGTCCGAACGACTTCGGGCGTCCAGCCGACGCTCTTCGTGATCTCACGGAGCGTCGAGCCGTGACGACCGATGACCATCCCGGGTTTCTGGGCCTCGATGACGACCTCCCCCGTGTCTACGTGGAAGTCGAGATCGGTGACGCCCGCTTCCTCCGGAATGACGTTCTCGATCTTCGCTCGAGCCGTCTCCGGTGGCGAGAGGACGTCGGGGTCGGGGCGAATGGTGATTCGCTTGCGAAGTTTGCTCGCCAGCTTTCGGATGAGGTCACCCTTCTGGGCGAACTTCTTGGGGTCGCGCGTGTAGACGACCAGTTCTGGCCCTTCGTATTTCACCGAGGAGACCGAGATATCACTCGGTAACTCGCTCGTGATCGTTGCTTTCAAATCGTCGAGTTGCTGCTCTACAGTACTCATAGTCGCCAAATGCGGCTTGCGTGAACTCGTCGCCGGGGGTGTGTGACGTCACCACGAACGTACAGGGCCAGTGTCGATGATCGGGTTGCCACCCGTCTTCGTCTCGCATAGATGGGTCACGTTATTGGATCATCGTCTAGAGTGGCCGTGCTGTGACGAACACGCCCCCAGGTCGGTTATCCTGGTTCGTGCGGGAAGATTCCAGGGAGAACCCGCTTACCCGAGCCTATTCCCTGCCTGGTATAAAAGCCTTCGCAAAAAACGGGAATCGAGCACAGATCCGGTCGGAAAACACAGGAGGTATCAGGACAAACGCTCGGTATGGACGTGGACACATCACTGGAGATGACGCCGACTCGTGTGGCAGCTGAGCGAGACTGGGTTCGCGACCGTGGCGAGACCGTCGTTCCGATCATCAATACCGTGCGAGACGATCTCGGAGAGATATTCGACACGGACGTCGATTCGGTTACCGAGAAGCAGTACCGCGCAGAAGTCGATGCAATCTTTCGGGACGGCGACCTCGCGGTGAACGTCGCCGCGATGGTCGCGATTCTCCGCGAACTCGACGTCGAAGGCGACTATCCTGGATTCATCGTCGACGAACTCGTCGGTCGTGAACTGGCGGCGACGATCGCGGGCACCCAACCGCTTCGAACGCTCGGCGAGGCGACGTTTCACTACGCGGACGTCCACACGCACGGCCCTGCGGACGAAAACGCCGGTGTCGACGACCTCGAGGCCGCGCTCGCGGCCGGCTTTCAGGAACGGATCCCCGGCTGGAACTGGACGGAGCGGCCGAGTCCGTTCAGCGTCGAGTAGCTCGTTTCTGGAGTGGATCGAGCGTCCTCACGAAGCATGTACGGTCGGAACGGCCGTTACGTGATTTGTGCTCGAGACGAGAGCGGGTAATTGGTCGAAGACGAGTCGGTCGGTGATCTCGAGTCGGTTGGTACTTTCCGAAACGCTGGACAGACGGCTCAGCTATCGGGTAGAGCTATGCTATTTGGTGACGTATAACGCAGCGCTTCCCCACAATCAGCTGCAGGCTGTGCCAACCGATCAGAACACGAGGGAGTGCGTCACGGTCGGCAAACGAAATCGCCAACGAGGGAGGTAGAGAACATGAAAGAAACAGACTATGCGGGCATAACGAAGACGCAACGTGAAACGTGGGGCACTGGCGATTTCAACCAGATCGCCCGACAGAACGTGGTCATGGCAGAGGCACTCTGCGAGACGGTCGACCCCCACCCCGATCAGCACGTGCTCGATGTCGCCTGTGGCAGTGGCACCGCAGCGCTGGTCGCGGAGCGTCGATACTGCGAGGTCACGGGCATCGACTACGTGCCCGGACTGATCGACCGGGCGAAACACCGGGCGGCGGCCAACGGACAAGCCATCGACTTCCGCGTCGGCGATGCCCAGGAGATGCCGTTCCCAGACGACAGCTTCGACGTCGTTCTCTCGGTCTACGGGGTGCAGTTCGCTCCCGATCAGGAACGGGCGGCGAGCGAACTGCTTCGCGTGTGCAAACCTGGTGGCACGATCGGCCTCGCGGGGCCAATTCCCGAGGGGTGGAGTGGCGATTGGTTCGCGACACACGCCCAGTATGCCCCACCGCCACCGGATGCTCCTTCTCCCCTGCGCTGGGGAACCGACGATGGACTCGAGGAGTTGCTCGGTAACGGCGTTCGATCGCTCGAGAGCAACCGACGGACGGCACTCCAGTACTACCGATCGATAGAGCATGCCGTGGACGTGTTCAGCAGCTACTTCGGCCCGACGATCACCGCACTCGAACGGATCGATTCGGACGCACAGGAACGGCTGCTGAACGATCTCGGGGACGTGTTCAGCCGCTACAATCGTGCGACAGACGGCTCCGCAATCGTCGAGAACGAGTATCTCCAGACCGTCGCACGGTGTGAGTGAATCGGCTCGAATGCACGCTGTGAGTGATTGACTCGAGTGTCCAGGAATCGCCGACGAGGTATCCGTGACGCTCCCCCTCAGGCGCTCACTCAGATGGTGCTCAGGGCTGTTCCTGTTGTGGCGGATTCTGGAACTCTTCGAACTCCGTACCCGGAAGCAGCGCGCTCACGGCCTCGTCCGAGAGCGTCGCGACCAGCGCCTCGTCGCTGCCGTCGAGGAGCACAAGGCCGAACTGTGTGATCGTCCCGTCGACGGTGAGTTCGTCGACGTCCTCGGCGTAGTCGTCGAGTTCGTCGATGGCTTCGCCGTTGAATTCGGCCTGCATCTCCATCAGTTCGGCCTGGGCCTCCTGCTGGCTGATCTCCTCGTCCTGAATCTCCTGCATCAATTCTTGCTCGCGCGCGGCGAGTTCGGCTTGGGCCTCTTCGTCGGGTTCGACGACCGCCGTGAGACCATCAGCCGGATCGATCGACGGCTCTCGGTCGGGCTCGGTGTCGGTCTCGTTTCCGTTCTGGTCGGTGCCGTCCGGATCCGTCTCGTCAGGATCGTCAGACGAACGGAGCTGCGTGCAGCCGGCGAGGGAAGCGACCCCTGCGGCACCGGCGGTCTGAACGAGTTGTCGTCGGGAGAGCGGCGAGTCCATGTCGTTTCAACGTCGAGGCACCGCGACGGATAAGCCTTCGCGATTCGGTGTGTCGTCCGCGACGGTCAGGGGGAACGATGTCCGGATGCCCATCTCGAGCGGTTTTTATCGCCTCGAGCCCCTTGCTCTGGCTGTGACGAACCCCGGCTCTGACGCACCCACTTCGGCCGACGATACGCACTCGGGGCGCCCGAGCGTCGTCACGCTCGAATCCCCGAGCGTGTCCGATGCCGTCGACCTGGTTCGGGACGGCCTCGAAGCCGAGGCGTTGATCACGGTCTTCGGGCGCTGCCGGGTCGACTACGAGGGACGGGCGGCCAGCTCGCTCGCAGCTGGTGAGCGCCACGTCATGCTGAAACCCGATGGCGCAGCGCTGGTACACACTGCCACGGGCCAGCAACCGGTCAACTGGCAGCCCCCTGGCAGTGAGCACGACGTCTATCGCTCGAATGACGATAACTCGGGCACCGACGGCTCGAGTGGCGACGACTCAGGCACCGACGGCTCGAACAGCGACACCTCGGAGGGCGACGACAACGACGGGAACCTCGTCGTCCATAGCACGCGCTCGACGCCTGCTGAAGAACTCGTCGTCACGTTCGAGGTCGTTCACCAGGTGTCGACGTTCGCGATGTCCGAGCCCGATACGATCGCGGTCGTCGGCACCGAAGCCGACCTCCGCGACCGCCTGCTCGAGGAACCCGCGCTACTCGAGCCGGGATTTCGGCCGCTGGCGACCGAGCGGGAGACGCCGGCCGGCGCGATCGACATCTACGGCGAGGATCGGGCGGGGCGTACCGTCGTCGTCGAACTCAAACGTCGACGCGTCGGCCCGGACGCTGTCGGACAGCTTCGTCGCTACATCGACGCCCTCTCTCGTGATCTGCACGCGGACGCCGAGATCCGGGGCGTACTCGTCGCTCCGTCGGTCACCGACCGGGCCGAACGATTGCTCGCCGAACACGACCTCGAGTTCGTCGCGCTCGAGCCGACTGCGGACGACGAGTGACGACCGACCAGTTCGAAGAAGGGACTGCTCGAGCAGTCGCAGTCGACATCCTACCGAATAATGTCTCCAATACGGCGGGGTTCACCCTGCAAGTCCGGTTGTTCGGCGACCATCTGTAACACCTCGTGATCGGTCACGTCCGGATATGATTTGCCGACGGCTTCCTCGATCAGGTCGCGCTCGAGGCGAAATTCGGTTCCTTCGTAGACAACGTCGACGCCAGCGTCGTCGAACGCGAGAGTAGTCATAGTGGCACCGACGGCATGGCCGGTCAAAAAGGATACGAGTCATCGGTCGGACGGAATCACGGCTCGAGGGCGACGACCTCGACGCTGGCGTGAGCCTGGGTACGATTGTTTAATTCGGACTGCACACACAGGTTCGTCCGCCAGTACACACACAGGTTCGTCCGCCAGAAATCTGCACGTGGGAGCGTCCGCCACGCGTCAGACGTTCGCGCGGGGTTTATTACCCGGGGGTGACTTTGCCACAGAGTGTGGCGTTCAGTAGCGATCCGCTCGATGAACTCGTCGTCCCGTCCGGCACCGAAGCCCAGGAACACGACCTCGTGACCGGCGGGGACGTGCTGGTCGGCGGGCGATCAACGGTCGAGTTCGGCGTCCGCGGACGGAACGTCCTCGCGGGGGAAGGGGCCGTTTTCGGCGGCTCGATCGAAGCCGAAGGGGACTGTCGACTCGACATGTGGTGTGACGTGGCTGACAACGTCCTCGTCGGCGAGGACGCCTACCTCGGCGAGCGCGTTCACATTGCCGGCCAACTCAAAGTGGCCGGCGACCTCGACATCGGTGACGACGTCGACATCGAGGAAGGGTTCGAGGCTAACGGCTGGATCGTCATCCGAAACCCCATGCCGACGATCATCTTCCTGTTCATGTACCTCAAACACCTGCTCGTGATCGGCGAGGAGGACGCCGCCCAGCGGCTCATTTCGGAGGTCGTGGACGACGACATCGAACCCGAGACCGAACCGCTCGTGATCCCCGCCAACGGGACGGTCAGCGACGACGCCTGGCGGGTGTCGACGCCCGCTCGAATTGGCGACGAGTGTCGTCTCCACGGGAACGTTCGCGCCGAATCCATCGTCGTCGGCGCTGACTGCAACATTTTTGGCAGCCTCAGGGCCCGAGACGAGATTTCGGTCGGCGATCGAACCCGCATTCATGGTGACGTAACCACGCGGGATGGCTCGGTACGATTGGGGCCCGACGTGCGGATTCTCGGTGACGTCTCGTGTCGTGATCTCGAGATCGAACCCGGTGCCGAGGTCGACGGCTCGATCCGGGCCCGTGGCGAGATTACGATGGTGACGACCGAGCGAGATATCGAGTAACGGTACCGCCGCTCGAGCGCTCTCGAGCACGAGCCGTTCGAGCGTGTTTGAAGAGCGGTATCGATCGGAAAAATTGCGTCCGGAACCCGATTTCCACCCACATCCTTAATAACTATTGTTGCGATATGCCGAGATGAGCATGTTACGAACAATCATAGCACAGCTATGGAGGGTACGATGCGATCGATCGTCCTGACCAAAGGCGTCCCTGACTTCTCGGAAGGGGCCGTTTCGTTCGACGAGGACGGTCACCTCGAGCGCGGGAAGACGCCGACCGTGATGAACCCGAACGACTACTTCGCGCTGCAAGCGGCCCTGCAGACGCGGGTTCGCCACGGCGGCCACGTCAGCGGGATGAGCATGGGGCCGCCCAGCTACAAGAGCGTCCTCGAGGAGGCGATGGAAGCGGTCTACAGCGACGACAGCTATCTGCTCTCCGACCGCGCGCTGGCCGCGTCCGACACCTGGGCGACCGCGATCACGCTCTCGGCGGCCGTCGAGAAGTACCAGGAGGAGATTGGCGATGTCGATCTGGTCTTTGCGGGATTCAAGACGGCCGACGGCGAAACCGGCCACACCGGCCCGCAGACGGCCTGGTGTCTCGACTGGCCGATCGTCACGCACGTGCTGGCGCTCGACATCGATCCCGACGAGCGGACGCTGCGCGCAAAACGTCTCGTCGAGGGGGACGTCGACGAAATCGAGACCGTCGAAGCGCCGCTCCCGTGTGTCGTCATCACCGATCCGGAGTTCGCGCCGACCTACCGGAAAGCCGCCCACCGCCTCGAACACAAACAGCTGCGAGCGGAAACCCAGGAACGGGCGGCCGACCACGACGAGCACCTGACGACGTGGGATCACGAGGACATGAACCTCGATCCGGACTACATCGGACTCGACGGCTCGCCGACGATCGTTTCGTCGGTCGATCCGATCCCGAAGGCCCCGTCCGAGCGGGAGGCGACGGTGGTCGATTCCGGCGACGCCGACGGAATGAAACAGGTCGTCGAGGAGATGCACCCGTTCGCAGGAGGTGACTGAGTATGCCACTGGATCCGGACGAACACACCGTAGACGAACTCCGCGAGGAACTGGCGACGGTCGACGACCTCGAGGAGGCACAGGCGGTTCTCGAGGCCGAGATTGCCGGGAAGGGGCGAAAGACTGCCCGCGAGGCGATCGAAGCTCGCGTCGAAGAACTCGATCTCGAGAGCGTCGAGACCGACGACGAAACCGAAGGGGAGTACGAGGAGACCCGCGAAGACGTCGGCGAGGATGCTGAAGGCGAGGAGGTGAGCGAAGCCGAGGAGGCGGGAGACGAAGACGACGAAGACAGCGAAGCCGAGAAAGCGGTGGACGATGCGGACGAAGCGGACGCTGAAGAAGACGACGGCCTCTCGCATCCCACTCGAGACAAAAAGCACATCCGCGCACTCCAGGGCGGCACCTACCGCGACATGTGGGTCTTCTGTGAGACCCAGCAGGGCGAGCTGCTCGACGTTTCCAAGGAGATGCTCGGGAAAGCCCGGGGGCTGATGGATCAGTACGCCGAGGACTACGAGGAAGAGGACGTCGTCGCCTTCCTCATGGGCGACGATTGCGAGGAACTCGCCGAGGAGTGTATCGCCTACGGCGCTGACGTTGCCGTTTATCACGACGACGACCGCCTCGAACGGTTCCTGCACAAGCCGTTCACCGAAGTCTCGGCGCACATGGCCCGCGGCCAGGGAAGCACCGAGAGCACGGACTGGCGTGACTACGACGAACCGCGCTACGTGCTCTACCCGGCGACGAACAACGGCCGCGACCTCTCGGCGCTCTTGCAGGGCGAACTCGACTCTGGACTAGCCTCGGACTGTTCGGATCTGTTCATCCAACCCGAGAAAATCTCGAACCCAGTCAAGACCGGCGAGCCGGGGGTCAAGAAGACGTTCGAGCGCGTCCTGCACATGAAACGGCCTGACTTCTCCGGCTTCGAGTACTCGACGATTCTCTGTCTGGACAATCCGGATCGGGACTTCCACCCACAGGGTGCGTCGGTGATTCCCGGAACGTTCGACATTCCCGAACCGGATCACGACCGCGAGGGACTCGTCGTCGAACACGAGATGGAACTCGAGGACGATTGGTTCAACGTCCAGATCACCGAACACGATACGCTCGAGGCCGGTGTCGACCTGACCGGTCACGAGGTGGTCGTCTGCCTCGGTCGCGGCATCGGGGACGACCCAACGCTCGGCATGGAACTGGGGCTCGAACTCACGGACGCGTTCGACGACGCCGCGATGGGGATTACCCGGGGCATCGTGACCTCGTCCTACCAGTTCGAGGGTCACGTCGAGCAGTACTCGAAGGAGGAACGCCAGATCGGCGAGACTGGACAGGTCGTCGCCCCCGACCTCTACATTGCGGCAGGCGTCTCGGGTGCGGTACAACACAAAGTTGGCGTGGACGAATCGGACACCATCGTCGCGATCAACACGGATCCCGACGCGACGATCAAGGACTTCAGCGACTACTACATCGAAGGCGATCTCTTCGACGTACTCCCGGCACTCACTGAGGCGGTGAAATCCGGGGAGCTTGCCGAAGTGGTCGCCGATGGAGGTGACGACTGAGATGACAGCACACACTGACGGCGGCGTCGATAACGAGGCGTACGAACACTACGAAGCGATCGTCGTCGGCTGTGGCCCCGGTGGCGCCGCCGCGGCGGCCCGCCTGGCCGAACACGGCGTCGAAACGCTCGTGCTCGAGCGGGGCGTCGAGGCCGGTTCGAAGAACGTCTCGGGCGGGCTCATCTACGCCGAGGAGTCGGCACCGTACACGATCGATGACCTCTTCCCGGATTTCCGCGAGGAGGCTGCAGAGCGGCCGGTAACCGACTACGAGATTCACAACATCGCCGGGAACAAGGTCAAGTCGTTCGATCTGACCGACCTTCACGAGCACGACACCGACTGGTGTGACGCCGTGTTGCGCCGGAACATGGACTCGTGGCTCGAGAAGCGCGTCCACGAACTGACGAGCGAGGCGGGCGGTGGTGTGTTGACCGACGTTCGAGTCAACGGCCTGTTACGCGAGAACGGCGAAATCGTCGGCGTCACCTGCGACGAACTGGATCCGATCACGGCGGATCTCATCGTCGCAGCCGACGGCGTCAACTCCGAACTCGCTCGCGACGCCGGATTGATGGACTGGGAGGAACCGGACGAGTGGTTCCAGGGCGTCAAAGCCGTCGTCGAGATGGATCCCGAGGTCATCAACGACCGCTTCGACATCGACGAAGGCGAGGGAGTCGCCCACCTCTTCTCCGGCGACCTCTTCGAGGACGTCCGTGGCGGTGGCTTCCTCTACACCAACGAGGACACGCTCTCCATCGGGACGGTGTTCCACCTCGACAGCCTGGTGGCCGAGCAGGCCGAACCGCACGAACTGCTCGACGCCCTGCTCACCCACCCGCTCATGGCCCAGTGGCTCGGCGACGACTACACGGAACTCGAGTACGGCGCAAAGCTCGTTCCGGATTCGAAGAAGGTCGCCCACCGCGAGCCCTACCGCGATCGGCTCGTCCTCGTCGGCGACGCCGGCGGACAGATGCAGGCCCAGGGGCCGATCATCAAAGGAATGAACCACGCGGTGACCGCGGGTGCGCTCGCGGCTGACGCTCACGCGCTCACGCGGGGGAACGCGGATCCTGAGGCAGCGGGCCGCAGGTACACCACGATGCTCGAGCAGTCGGGTACGATGGGGAAACTCCGCCCACGACGGTACGAACTAACGAGCCCCGTCGGGGAACACGGGCTCGTGACGAAGGCGGTCGAGGGCGTGTTGAACTCCCCCGTCGGCTCCGTCGCGGTCGGCAACCCGATCGCGAAGCGACTGCTGCCGAAGGCGTACAACTCCCCCTTCCTCGTCGGGATGTTGCCCGACACGAAGACCGGCTACACGACCCTCCCGTCGATTATCGGGGAACGACAGGGCCGGACGATCCACTGGGAGAACGAGGTCGAACCGCCGAGCCTCGAGGATCGGATCGGCGACCTGACCTACGACACCGACGTCGGCAACCCACACATCCGCCTCCGTGACGAGTCCTACGAGGCCAGCGGCGCGGCGGTGTACGCCTGCCCCGTCAGCGCGGAGGACTTCGGTGGCGGCTGTTACCGCGCGGAGACGGTCACGACGAACGGATCCGAAGAGACCCTCGTCAGCCTCGACACGCAACCGTGTGTCGAGTGTGGTACCTGTGCCATCGTCGCTGACACAGAGTGGGAACACCCCCGCGGCGGCAAGGGCGTCGAGTACCGCCAGGGATAGATGGGGCAGTACGGCCCGCAGATCGCGGCCCTCGAGCGCCAGGCCGGACGCGATCGCCAGGCACTCGAGGACGGCCCGTGTGACGCCGATCCGGAACGTGCTCGCTCGTATCTGCGGGAGGGTGTCGGCCCGGCCGTCTGGATCTACGTCGAGGCCCGAACGGGTGGCCGACGACGGTACATCTCCCCGGCGGAGTTCGACGCCCTCGAACGGGCGATGAATCGCTGGCTCGAGTGTTACGCGGCGTGTCACGGAGTCGACCTCGAGGCGGAGTACACCATTCGGGAGGTGGCCGAGTTGCTGCTCGAGACGCGGAACATCCACGACGTGGGCGAGCTATTGACGGGCGTGCCAGCGTCGGACGGCGATTGAAGCGACTCGAACGGTCGACTGTTCGAGATAGTTGACTTACTTACTTCTCATCGAGTCTGATATGATTGGTGTGACGGTGGGAATTTGTGTGTCGCGACCGAATGGTTCGGTGTGAACCAGACCGACACGAGCGCACGATCGGATTCGAAGTCAGCAGTCGATACCGCGCGGGCCGGGGCGAGAAGCGGCCGTGAGTATATCTCGAAGGCGACACCGTATCTCAGGCGTGGCATCGAATCGGGTACGGTAACGGCAATTATCGGAGGGGCAAGCCTCCTCAGCGGCATCCGAGCGTTCCTGGCCGGCGAGCGCAAGCGCGGGATCGCGAGGCTCATCCTGGGAACAGGGTTCATCGCGGCCGCGCTCGGTCAGCGGCGATCCCGCAGCAGCGGCGAGATGCCTGATGTCGAGCAAACCGACGTGGTAGACACGGGGCCTGACGTCGATGCAGTCGCCGATGAGGCCGGCGGCGTCGGGGAGGAAGACCACGCCGTCGGCGAGACGGCCGTGGACGTCACTGACACGACCCCGGATATCGAGGACGTGAGTTCGGGGCTCGAGTCCGAATCCGACGCCGAATCGGCATCAGTCGGCCAGCACGAGATTGTCGACACTGGCGTCGAGAGCGCGGATCTATCGGAGGCAATTGAACGCGAAACGGGCGACGCTGATGGCGAGGAAGGGATAAGCGACGAGACGACGGCAGAGGAAGGCACTGACTCCAGCGATGGCACCGAAACAGCGGATATTGATCGTCTGGGAGAGGCGGCCTTCGACAGGCAGAGCCGGGAGGTTCCGGTGCCACAGCGGGCGTTCAACCAGGGCTTTCTGGCCCACTCGACCGAGGCGTTCTGGGGAATCCGTGCACGGGACGACGCGGTGTTAGTCTCCATTGACTACGACGCTATCCAGGATCGTGACGGGATGCGCTACGTTGCCAGCAGTGAAATCGGCAAGGACGTCCGCGAGCTACCGATCCCCGACGCTGTCCTCACCCACTGGGACGAGGTATTCGGCGGCGGTACCGCCGTCATCGGCGGCGATGACATTCTTTTCGTTACTACCGAGGGTCTCGCGGCCGACGGTCTGCTACGTATCCTCCCTTCGGAGTGGGCCGACGATCTGCCTACGTAACGATTCGGTTCGACTCCGAGAACTCGTCCCATGTGAATCACGGATAGTTTCTGCGAAGATCCGTGTTATTGAGGTCGCGAGACGACCCCACGACGACCGTCAATCGACGCGGGAGTTCGCGGATGAGACCGGATCAGCCGGCCTCACCATCGCGAATCATGTAGGGGTCGACTCGGTACGGGTTCGCTCGAGCACCCGGTGGGCGTAAAACGCCACGGAGAAATCCTGTGGCGACGGGATGGCACACGCGAGCAGGCCGATCACCACGGCGCTCACGACCGGATGGTCGATTGGCGCACCGATCGAGAGGGCGAGGGCGGGCAGTGCCAGCACGACGGGAACGAGTGCGGCGACTCTGAGGTGCCAGGCTGGTTCGTATCCGGTCGGTCGCGGGTGGACGGCGGCCCACGGACAACTGGCCAGCGCGGCCAGAACACCGTCTTGTCGATCCGGGAAGTAAACGACTTCGTACTCGACGCCAGCACGTCGAAGTGCGAGGGCGTGTGTCCACTCGTGTGCGACCAGGCCAACGGGGACAGTGATCAGGAGGGCAAGCCCGGCAATCAGCAGATCCGTTCCTATCATCGTGCGTTCGCGCTCGTCTGTGGCTTCGACGAATGCGTTATCAATCCGTCGATCCAGCTAACTCGCGCACTTGAGAGTTGGTTCCTCGAGACAAACGATTCGGGGTGTACTGCTTTCGGTATTAAACAGCGGTCTCGGTGGCTGTCGAGCGGGCGGCATGTGGCGTGAACGCGACCAGCCACCGAGATCGCTTCTCGAGTATCGTTCCTGAAAAACGATTAAGTACCCTGGTGCGTTATAGCATGTCATGACGTTCACCGAGACGATCGACTTCGGGCACGAAGACCGCAAACGGATCTACGAGTACGTCGAACGCCACGGGGCGGTCGAACCGGACGACGTCCAGGAACGGCTCACCATCGATCCCGGTGGATTTCGCCATCACGTCGCGATCCTGAAGCGGGACGGTCGACTCGTCGATCGGGACGGGTTACTCCGCGTGACAATCGACGCGGGTGCCGAAGAGGAGTATCACAGCGACGACCTCGAGTTCCACATTCGACCCGCCAGACAGGAAGATCTCGCTGGCATCGTCGGCGCGATCCGACAGGTGGCCAGCGAGAAGACCTACATCGTAGCCGAGAGCGTCGCCGACGAGGTCGACCACCAGGACGCGCTGCTCCGGAGCAACGAGATCGAGTCCCGGATGTTCTTCGTCGCGACGGTCAACGACGAGGTCGTCGGGTGGGTACACCTCCACGCCCCCGAACTGGACAAACTCAGCCACACCGCGGAGTTGACCGTCGGCGTTATCGAGGAGTACCGCAAGCACGGAATCGGTTCCCACCTCCTCTCGCGCGGGCTCGAGTGGGCCGGCTCGAACGAGTACGAGAAGGTGTACAACAGCGTTCCCTCGACCAACGAGGATGCCATCGAATTCCTCGAAACCCATGGCTGGGAAGTCGAGGCCATCCGTGAGGATCACTACAAACTCGACGGTGAGTACGTCGACGAAGTGATGATGGCCCTCGAGCTGTAGTCCTCGGCCCGGTACTCGAGGTTCGATCGACCGTCTCGAACGCCTTCGCTCTTTTCGCCATCCATACGACGCCGTGTTCCCCTCTCAATTCGCTCTCGAGACCACCGCCGATGACGACCGCGAGAACCGAAAGACAGTTTTCCCGATCCACGTAATCGGAAGGCATGCTCTCGATTGCACTTGCCGGCAAGCCAAACGCCGGCAAGTCGACGTTCTACACCGCGGCGACGATGGCCGACGTCGACGTCGCGAACTACCCCTTCACCACCATCGACGCCAACCGGGGCGTCAGCTACGTTCGAACCAAGTGTCCCTGTCTCGAGCGCGACGAGCGCTGCACCAGCGACGATTGTCGCGACGGCAAACGCTACGTTCCGATCGAACTGCTCGACGTGGCCGGTCTGGTTCCGGGGGCCCACGAGGGGAAAGGCCTCGGCAACCAGTTCCTCGACGAACTGACCAACGCCGACGTCATCGTCAACGTCATCGACGCCTCCGGCGGCACCAACGAGAAGGGCGAACCGGTCGACATCGGGAGCCACGACCCGCTCGAGGACATCGACTTCGTCGAGGCGGAGATGGACATGTGGCTCGCCGGCATCGTCGATCGCAATTGGGAGAGCGTGGAACGGAAGTCCCGGTCGCCCGACTTCGACCTCGACGAGGTACTCGCGGAGATGATGTCGGGATTCGGCGCGTCGCCGACCGACATCGCCACCATTCTCCGCGACCTCGACTATCCCGAGGATCCGATCCAGTGGACTGACGCGGATCGAGAGGCGCTCGCGACCGAAATCCGCCAGCGGACGAAGCCGATCGTCGTCGCCGCGAACAAGATCGACATTGCCCCCGAGGAGAACGTCGATCGGCTGCTCGAGCTGGACAAGCCCGTGATCCCGACGACGGCCGAAGGCGAGCGTGCGCTCCGGAAGGCAGCCGAGGGCGACCTGATCGATTACGATCCCGGCGACGAGACACTCGAGATCACCGGCGACGTGAGCGACGCCCAACGCGAGGCGCTCGAGGGACTCGGGGAGACGATGGCGAACTGGGACGGCACCGGCGTGCAGGCGGCGCTCAATTACGCGGTGTACGACCTGCTCGATCACCTCACGGCCTACCCCGTCCAGGACGCCTCGAAGTGGTCGGACGGCAGCGGGAACGTCCTGCCCGACGCGTTTCTCCTGTCGGAAGGATCGACACCGGTCGATCTGGCCTACGCCGTTCACTCCGACATCGGCGACGGCTACCTCCACGCCGTCGACGCCCGTTCCTCGCGGGAGGTCAGCGACAGTTACGAACTCGAGGAAGGGGACGTGATCAAGATCGTGAGTACAAATTGATAACGCAGAAGTCGTAGCGCGTTACTCGTTTTCGAGCGCGTCGTAGATGTCTCGATTTGCATCCCGGTCAGCTGCTGCTACCCGCCGAACGAGCTCACCTCGGATATCCTCCATCACTTCATCGAGTGGAGTGTCGGATTCTGAACTTTCCTTGGTCGCCATAATTGTTGTATCGTCGCGACTGCGGTTAATCGTTCGGGTTAGACGCATCACCGTTCAGTTCGTCCAGTCCGTACCGGATAAGATCGTCGCGCCACTGTTCAATCTCACCTGCGAGGTCGATCTCATCGGTGTGAGTACGAAGGTATTCAATGGTTTCCGCTTCGTCGACGCTCGTCTGATCGGTGCCGAACTGCTTGAGAATCGTCCTGATTTCGTCGTCGTACGTGAACCGATACCCGTTGAGGAAGTCAACAACCCCGACCACAAGGGTCGGGGCTTGTCAGTGAGCTCTCGCTCTGCCGCTAGACAGCGGAGGCGTTGAAATCGCCGTTCGCGTTCACCGTTCCTGACTTCAGGGCCAGTTGACTGGTAGCCCGTCCAGCACCAGACTTGAGCCAGTTCTGGACAAGACGCCACGCCACGTTCCGCGCAGCGTTGTAATCCGCATGCAACTCCTTTCCACAGTCCAAGCACTCGAACTCATCACCATCACGGTTATCCTCGTGGGTAAACCCACACTCGCCGTGACTGCATCGCTGTGACGTATACTGGGGAGCGACGGTATCGACGTCGATACCGTGTGCTTCGGCCTTGTACTCGACCTGTCGCTGAATTTCCCGAAATGCCCACTGCTGGAACTTCGAAGCGTTCGAGATGCGCGTCCAAATCCACGTCAACCGCTCGAACGCGATGTGCGCACACTCGTTCTCAACGGCCTCTCGAACGATACCGTTCGACACGTCGTGCAGACGATGGCGACTCCACTCGACAAACCTGCCCCCGAGTGATTGGATGGTGAGATGGGCGGAGCGAGTGCCTGTCTGTTGCAGGTTCCCACGGCGGCGTTCGTACTCGTCGCGTTTGTGGTTGAGTTCGTCCGCGTTTCCAAGGAACGCTCCTGTACTGGTGACGGCGAGGTGTCCGTCCACGTTGAGGTCAACGCCGAGAACCACTCCGTTCTCGGTCGATTCATCGCTAGAAACAGGTTCGACGTCTTTCTCAATGGCAACGTGGAGGTAGTATTCACCATCGCGCTTGTGGAGCGTGGCTTCTCGTTTCTCCCACTCATCGTCGTTCCAGTACTCCTCGAACGGCGTTCCCTCGGCTTCGTGTGGGAAGACGTACTCTGCACGGACTCGTCCGTCTACCGTGGAGAGTGTGCAGTGGTCGTCGTTGTACGTTATCGTGTTGGAATTGTACGTGACGACCGTTCCCTTGAACTCTGGCTTGCTCGTGTTCTTCCCATCTTCGAACAAGTCCTTACAGTTCGAGAGAGCGTTAGCTGCGAGGTTTCGGGCGGATTGGACGTGTCCGCCTGTGAGTGGGCTGCCCTTGCGGATGTCGTGGTAGGTGGCTTCGTTGAGTGTGTTTTTGTTGGTGATGATGTCGTCAGGGTCGTCGCTCCAGCCGTAGTCGATGACGGGTTCAGTGACTCGTTGGAACTCGTCAAACGTGGCATCCACTACCGAGTGATGTTCCTCGGGGATGGCGAGTTTGACTTGGATGTTCCTGACGACGGTCACACTCTATTAGTGGAGTAGTTATTATTTAAATAGTTGCGGTTGGTATGGAGTCGCAGCACGTGGATAGCGTCATCCCACGACGGACTTCACCCCCGACCTCAAGGGTCGGGGTTCTCGTCCTGCACCGCCTATAGAATACGACCGTCGTGTTGAGCGCGGTGCGTTTGTTTGCATCGACGAACGAATGATTTGCCACCAACAGTCGAAGGAGGTGAAACGCTTTCTCGTGAATCGTTTCGGGCACTGTCCCAAAACTCCCACTCTCGATGTAGTTCAGGGCGAACTCGATATCGCCACGATTCTGGACGCCAGCGTGTGTGTCAGAGTACTCTGAGACGATGTCGTCGTGGATGGCGAGAACGTCGTCCACTGACGGATACCAGAACGAATCTGCCATTCGTTCGTTCAATCAGACCGCACCCGGGGTAATCCTTGCTATTGCAGCTCACGGAGACTGGCTGTATTTATCCGTTGTGTACGGTGTGTGTACTCAGATATGCTAATCAAGATCGTGAGCACTCACTGATAAAAAACGTGCTTCGTCACCGGGACGTGTGGACGAGACCCGTGAGAGGACTCCTCAGCAGATCAGTTTGAGTCAGGCATCCCGCTCGACCGTAAATCCGTCTCACTACCGGTTTCCATAATTATAAATATATTGTGTGGTAATGACAATCATTGGCTGAGACTGGCATGAAAAAGCGGATCGACCTGACCCTGTGGCACGATGGATGCTGGATGCTCGAGCTCACGCGTGACCGGCCCGACGTCGAACTCGTCGTGACCGACATCTGTTCGGATGGCACCGATATTCTCGCGACGATCGTCGTCAGTGCGGACGAACGTGACGTCCGGGACGCTGTCGACAGTGCAAAGGGGTATCCGACGGTCAGAGCGCTCGACATCCTCGAGTCCGGGAACGGGGCCCTTCGGATTCACATCCGGTACGATGCCGAAGCGTCGATCTACGCGACGATCGTCGGCTCCTCACTCACGCCCGTTGGAGAGATCCGAATTGCCGACGATCGCGAACACTGGACGTTACTCGCGAACGGATCGGCAATCAGTCGGTCTATCGCCGACCTCGAGGCAGTCGCCGACGTCGATGTCCGACGCGTCGTCGACTACGAACAAGATACCACCGTGAGCCACGACGTCGTCGACGAGATCCGGGCGGATCTCTCGCCCAGGCAGACGACCTACCTCCTGTCGGCGCTCGAGGAGGGCTACTACGGCTGGCCCCGGGATATTTCGGCGAAAGAGCTCGCCGAGAATCACGACGTCGCCGGGCCGACGGCGCTCGAGCATCTTCGGAAAGGGGAGGCCGTCGTCCTCAGTCGATTACTTCGGACGGTTCGTGACCGAGAGCGGCGGGCGACCGACCCTAAAATACAGTAAATGCATCTTATAACCATATTTTGAATAGTTAGAAAATAACGTTTCTATAGTATTGTAGTGTCAATTTTACATTCGCGGACTATCGATCGTGTCGAATTGCTGTAGGCACCACGAATATGTCCTCGAGCGCCGCTGTAGATGCCATCGGCCGTTTCCAGACGCCATCGAACGTCACTGATACCACCGAGATTCACTGCCGACGCCATCGAGTATTTCTGCAGGCGTCACGATACACGTCGACGTTTTGGGTCACTGAACGCCAGTGGTCACTCAGAAATAAGATCGTTGCAACCGGTGATGGCGTTGCCGACGTGTGGAAGCGTCGATCCGGATACCGATCCCGGTCAGGTGGTGCTACTGATTCCGCCTGTCGGCGTCACCCTCGAGCCCCGACCGTGCGACGATCTCACGAACCACGTCGTCGATTCGGTCGGTCGCCGACATCTCGAGGTCGTCGGTGAGGTTCGAGAACAGACACGAGAAGACGACAGCGGGGTCGCCCGTGTCGTCCTCGACGTACCCAGACAGTGCTCGCGCGCCGGTGAGCGTCCCCGTCTTGGCCCTGATCGTGGGCGTAACTTCCTCGAGTCTGCTGGCGACGGTTCCCTCCTCACCCGCTCTCGGAAGGGACTGGCGGTACGCGTCGGCCCACGGTTGCTCGAGACACCACTCGAGAACGGCGGTGATGCTCGTCGCCGACAGGAGGTTGTATCGCGAGAGCCCGGAACCGTCCCGGAGCCGAACCGCTGCAGCACCACGCGCCTCGAGGAACTCCGTCGCGTGGCGTTCCCACGTTGTCCACGAGCCCTGGCCGTCGCGTTCGAGGGCGATGGTTCGGGCGAGTTGTTCGGCGGCAAAGTTATCCGAATGCCAGCACATCTCCCGGACGATCTCGGGGAGTGGGTCGGACTCGACCACCGCACACGGGGTGGTGGGCGTTGCGACGGGCTCGCTCTCGATTCGCGTCCAGCCGTCGAATTCGACGCCGTGTTGGGCGAGCGCATCTCGAAACAGACTGGCGGCGTGCATCATCGGGTCGTCGACGGGGCTCGCTTCAATCGTCGTCTCGTCGGGCGGAACCTGTCCCTCCACGCGGATGACCTCAGAGGCTCGCTTCTTGTAGACGTCGAGGGCGGCTGTTGGCCCCGTCTCGACGTCGACGTCAAACCGGACGATCTCGGAGGTCGGGGAGGCGTCGACCTGGATCGAGCCATCACGGTTGGCGATCGTGATGTCGACGGTGTTGCGCTCGACCGCTAGTGGCGTGCTCTTTGCCCCGTATTCGAACTGGCCGTCGTCCCACGTCCACCCGGGCCCGAGCGACTGGGCATCGAACGCCGACGCGTCGATGACGAGCTCGCCGGCGACCGTTTCGATCCCCGTGTCCGCGACGTCCTCGGCGAGTGCCAGGAGATCGGCCTGTGCGAGATCCGGTGCGCCGCGCCCGGTCAATACGAGGTCGCCGACCAGTTGGCTCCCGTGGAATTCCCCGGTCGCGTGGACGGTCGTCTCGAACCGATACGCCGGGCTGAGGTCGGCGAATGCGCGTGCCGCAGTAATTAGCTTCGCGTTCGATGCCGGAAGCAACGGGACGTCAGGGTTGACGGCGAACAGCGTCTCGCCGGTTCGCCGATCGATCGCGTAGACGCCCGCAGTGAACTGGTCGCCGAGGGGAAACTCGTCCGCTCGGTTCGTGCCCGGCGTCATCGCCGCTCACCACCGTCCGGTTCGCTCTCGGCTGTCACCGGTTTCTCGAACGATAGGTGACAGGCGGCCTCGTGACCCGGGCTGCCGACCGTCTCGAGGTGCGGCGTCTTGGCCTGACACGGCGATTCGTAGGGATCGAGTCGTTGCTCTGCCTGATCCCACTCCCCTCCGATGGCGTCGCCCACCGCCGCCTCGAGCGTGGTGGCGAGCTCGGATGGCACCGCAGTTCGGTCGGACAGATACGCTTCGAGGGTTTCGTCGACGTCGCTCCCGGTGTCGAGCGTTCGGTCACGGACGTCGGTGAGAAGCCGATCGAATCCGTCGTAGCCCTCGACGGTGACTCCGTCGGGGAGGATGAAAGACGGACAGCGCGTATGGAACCGACAGCCTCGCGGGGGATCCGACGCACTCGGGACGGAACCACCGATCTGGGACGTGACTCCCGGCATGTCGGGATCGGGATTCGGGACGGCGCTCAACAGCGCCCGAGCGTAGGGGTGGTACTGGTCGGCAAACAGCCGCTCGGTCGGCGCTACCTCGACGAATTCACCGAGATACATCACGGCGACGCGGTCGGCGATGTATCGAACGACGCTCAGGTCGTGAGAGATGACGAGGTACGTCAGTCCGTACTCGGCTTGCAGGTCGGTCATCAGGTTGAGGATCTGCGCCTGCACGCTGACGTCGAGCCCGCTCACCGGTTCGTCGGCAACGACGAGATCCGGGTTGATCGACAGCGCCCGTGCCAGGTTGATCCGCTGGCGCTGCCCACCCGAGAACTCGTGGGGGTATCGATTGTAGTACTCCCGCTTGAGCCCGACCTGCTCGAGCAACTCGAGTGCACGCTCACGGCGTCGTGATTTCTCCCACCCGGCCCCCTCGAGCGGGTCTTCGATAATGTGGCCGACGCGTCGTCGGCCGTTCAAACTCGACTGGGGATCCTGAAACACCATCTGACTCCGTTTCCGGAACTCGGAGTCGGGAATGTCGTCCTTCGGACGGTCGTCGAACCGAATCTCGCCAGCGGTCGGTTCCTCGAGCCCCAGAATCGTTCGTGCGAGCGTCGATTTACCACATCCAGATTCGCCGACGATGCCGAGGGTCGTCCCCGACTCGATCGAAAAGTCGACCCCATCGACTGCTTTCACGCTCGTATCGTCGACGGTGATCGGCAGTCCAGTGGCGCTGCGGTCGAACGTGATCGACGCGAACAGGCCCGAATTGACCGGAAAGTGTTTTTTGAGGCCGGAGACCTCGAGGAGCGGTCGTGGCTGCTCATCGTGGGCGTCCTCTGAGGCGGGGCTACCGGTATTCCCAGTGCTACTGGTGCTCCCGAAACTATCAGTGCGTCCGGTATCCTCGGTGTTCCCAGTACTCCCGGTGCTCATGTGTACCTCCGGCCGAGGCGTGGCGTCACGTCACTCGGCGACATCACTCCGTTCGGAAACGTCTCGGTTGCTGTCGTGGTGTTCGATCCTGAAATGCTGGTGGATCCTGGATGATTCATTGGTGTGAGTGGTCGACCTCGTGAACGGCAGGTTCCTCGAAGCGGTTCGATTCGTCGTAGAGCAGGCACGCAGCGGTGTGTGACTCCCCGACGTCGTGCATGCGTGGGGCGACGTGAGTACACTCGTCGACTGCCGCAGGACAGCGCGTCCGGAACCGGCAGCCGGATGGCGGCGAAATTGCCGACGGCATCGTCCCGCCGATCGGATTGATCTCGTCCAGGGTTTCGTCGGGTGTCACCACCGAGTTGAGTAATGACTGCGTGTATGGATGTCTGGGTTGTCGGTACAGTTCCTCGTATGGCGCCGTCTCGGCGACGCGACCGAGGTACATGACACAGACGCGATCACAGACCTCACGGACGACGCCCAGATCGTGGGTGACGTAGACGATGCTCGTATCGTGTTTCTCCTGGATCTCCTCGAACAACTCGAGGATCCCGGCCTGAATCGTGACGTCGAGAGCGGTCGTCGGCTCGTCGGCGATGATCAGTCGCGGGTCACAGGCGAGCGCCATCGCGATCATGGCTCGCTGTTGCATCCCGCCGGAGTACTGATGGGGGTACTCGTCGACGCGCTGTTCGGGGTCGGGAATCCCCACGTCGCCGAGCAACTCGATTGCTCGGTCGCGGGCTTCGGACTTCGACCGATCGGTGTTCTCGACCATCACCTCCACGAGCTGGTTGCCGACGGTGAAGACGGGGTTGAGCGCCGACATCGCGTCCTGGAAGACGATCGAAATTTCGTTGCCGCGTATCTCCCGTCTGAGCTCCGATTCGCTGAGATCGGTCAGCTCCCGCCCGTCGAACCGTACACTGCCGTCGACGACACGTCCGGGCTCGCGGATGAGTCCCATAACGCTCTTGACGGCGACGCTCTTTCCCGCGCCGCTCTCGCCGACGATACCGAGCGATTCCCCGGCATCGACCTCGAAACTGACGCCGTCGACGGCCTGGACGATCCCGGCCGGCGTGAAGAAGTACGTTCGGAGATCCTCGACCTCGAGCAGGCTCACGGGCCATCACCCCGCTGTGAACCGGCGCCGTCGGTTCGGGCGGCGGACGTTTCCGGCGCGAGGTCGTTGTCGGTTGCGTTCGCCAGTTGCGATTCCTTCCAATCCTCCAGGTTCCAGTCGTCGTACGGCGTCGGTTCGACGGTCATCTTGGGATCCATAATGTCACGCAGACCATCACCGAGCATGTTGAACCCCATGACGGTGATGAAGATCATAATTCCGGGGAACACCGCGACCCACCAGGCGACGACCAGGGCGGTTCGCCCATCGCTGAGCATCCGGCCCCAGTCGGGCGTCGGCGGCTGGACGCCGAAGCCGAGGAACGACAGCGCGGCGGCACCGATGATGACGCCGCCCATCGAGAGCGTCGCCTGGACGATCACGGGGGCGATTCCGTTGGGGACGATCTCCCTGAAGAGGATCGTCCGCCGGGGTAAGCCGGCGAGTTTGGCGGCTTCGACGTACTGGCGATCTCGCAAAGAGAGCGCCTCCGAACGCATCACGCGGGCGTACGCCGGGATGCCGACGATTCCGTAGGCGATGAAGAGATTGTAGATGCTCGAGCCGAAGATAGCCATGAAGATGATCGCCAGCACGAGCCCCGGAATCGCGTACAGGATCTCGACGCTACGCATCAGGAAGTCGTCAACGTAGCCACCGAAGTACGCCGAGACGGCCCCGATGACGACGCCCCCGACGAAGCTGATTCCGACGGCGACGATACCGATCGTCAGCGCCGTGCGGCTGCCATAGATCACTCGCACGAGAATGTCCCGTCCGTATCGATCGGTTCCCATCGGATGGTCTCGAGACGGCTCCTCGTAGCGCATGTCCTGATCCATCGCGTGTGGATCGGCGTGCAGCCACGTGATGATCGCCCGATCGAAGACGAAGTTATCGAGCGCGCTGAACAGGGCCATGAAGATCAGTCCCGCGATGATGCCGAGACCGACGAGCGACGTCGGGCTGTATCGGAGCTTCGCGAGCGTTCTGAGGGGGCCTCCCGTGTCGTCGAACTCGGCATCGGTGGTGTGAATCTCTTCGCCGCTCATCGGTGATCACCGTGTCGTGGCGGTTTCACGCGAGGTAGCTGTGGTTCAGTCATATTTGATCCGTGGGTCGATGTACGCGTACGCGAGGTCGGTGAGCACGACGCCGATCAAGAACAGCGTCGAGAAAAACAGTGTCACACCGACTGCGACGGAGTAGTCCTGTTCGATGACCGAGTCGAAGAAGAGTCGACCCAGGCCCGGAATCGCGAAAATTTCTTCGACGATGACGCTCCCGCCGAGTAAGGTCGACACCTGGAGTCCAACGATCGTCACGAGCGGCAACAACGCGTTCCGGAACGAGTGCCGAATGAGGATTCGCCGTTCGGGGATTCCATAGGCACGAGCGGTTTCGACGTAGTCTTCGCGCATCTCCTCGATCATGCTCGAGCGCGTCATTCGCATCAAGAGTGCCGTCTGCGCGGTTGCGAGCGTGATGACCGGCATGATCAACAACGGTGCGGCCTCGACCGGATCGACAAACGGCGAGGTGTAGCCCGTCGCCGGCAACAGGTCGAAGTTGTACGACAGCACGTAAATCAGCATCAGGGCGAGCCAGAAGTTCGGTGTCGAGATGCCGGCGAGACCGGCGAATCGAGAGATGTGATCGCCGGCGCGGTTGTGTCGTGCAGCCCCGTAGATACCGAGGCCGACTGCAAGCGGCAATGCGACGACGTAGGAGAGCCCCATGACGACCAGCGTTGGCTCCATGCGTTCCCACATCAGGTCGACGACCGGTCGGTTGTAGACGAACGATTGGCCGAGGTCGCCCTGCACGAGGCGGACGAGGTAGTCGAGGTACTGTTCATGTAATGGCCGGTCGAAGCCGTGTGCTTCGATCAGTTCGTCCGCCAGTTCCTGCCCCGGTTCGGTGCCGAGCCAGAGGCGAACCGGGTCGCCCGGCAGTGCGTGCATCATGACGAACGTCAACGTCACGATGCCGAACAACACCGGGATGAGCTGAATGAATCGTCGTAACGTGTACCGTAAGAGTCCCATTCGTGTGAAAGTGATGAGCGTGTAACAGACGGCGGGGAGTTACTCGTCGACGCTGGCTTCCTGCCAGTGGTTGAACGCCTCCTGTTCACCGAACTCGCTCGGCTCGTAGTCCTGCACGGTGGCGTGGACGCCCGTTACGCTCTCCGCCGAGTAGACGCCGATAACCGGATACAACGAGAGGACGATATCGGCGGCTTCGACGTAGTATTCGCGCCGATCCTCCTGAGCCACGGTGGCCTGTCCCGCTCGAACGAGTTCGTCGAGACGTTCTAAGTCCTCGAGAACGTCGTCGTCGCCGCGTTCACGGCTCCCCTCGTACAGGTAGCCGATCGAGGAGTGACCGACGACGTCGTCGTCCATCCCGCCGTCGTCGTTTTGCAGATCCCGGAACATGTGGTAGTAGTAGCCGTCCGGGTCGTCGTTGCCACCCCAGCCGTAGGTGGTGATGTCGTAGTCGCCATCGTTGAGCGCTTCGAGCCAGTTACCCGTCGATACTTCGCGAATTTCACAGTCGATCCCGACCTCTTCGAACTCGTTCTGGAGGACGAGCGATCGACCTTCGTTCGCTTCGCCGGCCGTCATCACCAGATCGACCTCGAAGTCGGTACCGACACCGGCCTCGTCGAACAGTTCGACGGCGCGGTCGTGATCTTGCTCCGGGTAATACGCTTCTTCCCAGTCGTCTGCAGGGAAGTCCCAGGCGTCTACCGTCTCCTGTGGCATGTGCCCCCAGTTGCGGCCAGCGAGGCTCCCTGCGGCTGCGTCGAGCACCTCGTCGTAGTCGATGAGGTAGTGGACGGCTTCACGGGCCCGGACGTCCGTAAACGGCCCGTCCAGGCAGTTGATGACGAACCCCTGGAAGTCCATATTCGACAGCTGGTAGGTCTCGATGTCGTCGTCGTCCTGCGCCTCGCCGAGGAGCTCCTCGGTGACCCCTGACTGGTGGAGGTCTCCCTGGGCGAGATTGACGTAGCCGACCTCTGTCTCCGGAATAATCCGATACTCGAGGCCGTCGAGGGCGGGCTCGCCGAGGAAGTAATCCTCGTTGGCGACGAGTTCGACCGACGCCGACGGGTCGTGGTTCTCGAGTTCGAAAGGACCGCTTCCGACGGGGTTCTGGCCGAACTCCTCGGGCCCCATCTCCTCTGCAGCCTCCTTGCAGACGACCGGGGCAGCGTTCATGTGTGCGAGCGACCGATCCATCAGCCCGGAGGGATACTCGAGGTGGAGCGTCACTTCGAACTCGTCCGTCGCCTCCGCCTCGTCGATGTAGGCGACGTTCGACTGGTTCGGCGACGCGTTGTCTGGATCGAGCACCCAGTTGATCGAGTAGGCGACGTCCTCGGCGGTGAGTTGCCCCCAGTCGCCGTGGAAGTCGACGTCGTCGCGGATTTCGACGACGTACGTCGTCTCGTCGATCTCCTCCGGATGGTCGACGGCGAGATGCGGTTCGAACTCGCTGCCGTCGGGCGACTGGAGCAACAACGAATCGTACATGTAGTGGGCGGCCGAGCTGTACCAGGCGAGCTGGTTCTGGCGTGGATCGAACGTCTCGACCTCGTCGGAGGTCGCGATCACGAACGTGCCGCCGTCGCCATCACTTGGATCACTACCGATACAACCTGCGAACAGTCCTGCACCACCGACGGCCGCCATCGACTTGACGAAGCGGCGTCGGTTCAGGGACGATTGCGTGTGATTCTCGTTCATGGGAAGTACACCTCTGGTATGGGTTGTACTCCCACAGACGGGTGAAATACTGGGCTCCTAGCATACTAGCCCCGAACGGTGAGGTCGGCGGTCGCGGTCAGCCCACGGGTCTCCCAGTTCTCGACCGCGAGGTACGTCGTCAGCGTCCGTGTCCCCGTCGCAGGCACCCATCGCTCTCGCTCGCCGTCCGTCTCACGGAACTGTCCGTCCCACCGTCCGACGAACGTTCGTTGCTCACGCGGGCCGAACGCGACCGTCGCCGGTTTCGCCGGCGGTTCGAAGCGTCCCACACCTGCCTCGGGAACGTCATCGACGAACCATCCCCACGTGCGACTCGAGGCACACTGGAGGGTGAGACTCGTCGGTGCCCGATTCTTTACGCGAAAGAAGAACGGCGCCGGTTCGCCGACGGTGACCGTCTCGGGCGCCTCGAGCGAACACGAGAGAAAACGCCAGGAGATGCTGGTGGGCAATCGTGGCCCGATCACGCCGACTCGGCGTCCTTCACTGTCCCTGGGCCCGCGCTCGAGTGGCTCTCCAGGGGCCGGACGGGGTCTGTCGTCACGAGTCATCGACTGACGGATCAGAGGGACAGGCCCCGCTTGGTACTTTCGACGCGCGGATGGTGGACACGCCGCAAGACCTACGGTCCCGTCGTCCGACCGCCACCGTATGGCACTCGACCGCGCCGAACTCGACCGACTCGTCGCCGCCCGGGGTGGCCCCGGCGGAGAGTATCACGTCGCCCGCGTCTTCGAAGAACTGATCGAACCACACGTCGACGACGTTCGCTGGGACGCGATGGGGAACGTGATCGCGACGGTGTACGGTGACGGGGACGACGAGGACGAGGACGATGAGGAGGTGATGCTCGCCGCTCACACCGACGAGCTCGCCCTGTTGATCGACGGGATCACCGACGACGGTCTCTGCTCCTTTCGGATGCTCGGCGGGCACTACCGCGGATATCTCCTCGGACAGCACGTTCGCGTCGGTCCCGACGGCGTTCCCGGCGTCATCGGGGCGAAGCCACGACACTTCATGTCCAGCGAGGAAAAGGACGGCCTCCCGGAGACCCTCCACATCGATCTCGGCGCGCGCGATCGGTCGGAAGTGGCCGATCTGAACGTCGAACCCGGTGATCACGCCACCTGGGATCATGAACTCACGGATCTCGCAAACGGACGGATCGCGGGGCGCGCGCTGGACGATCGAATCGCCCTGGCCATCCTCCTCGCAGTCGCCCGCGAGACCACGACCGACCGAACGGTTCACTACGTCGCGACCGTGCAGGAGGAAGTCGGCCTTCGAGGGGCCCGCGCGGCAGCGTACGTGGTCGACCCCGACGTTGCAATCGCCCTCGAGATCTACCCGACAGACGACTACCCCGTCGACGGCGAGCGATCGAGTTCGGTCTCACTCGGTGACGGCCCGGTCGTCGAACTGGCAGATGGCACTTCAGAATACCTGTTCGGCGGCGTCCTCGTCGACCGCCAGACGCTAACGTGGCTCAAACGCGCCGGCGAAGACGCCGACGTCTCCCTCCAGCACGACGTGATGATCGGTGGAACGACAGACGCCACCGAGTTACAATCCGTTCGCGGTGGCCGGCACGCGGGTGCCATTGCCGTCCCGTGTCGATACACCCACTCACCCGTCGAGACGATCAATAGCAGCGACGTAGCGGAGACGATCGACGTACTGTCGACGGCGCTCGAGACCTCGTTTCCTCATCGGACGGACGTACGCGGCCGTTAATTCGACTCTCACGTACTCGTTGCGCTCAGTACGGCTAGGCTGTTACCTGAATGACCACTCACGAAGGTGAAAAGGCATCTGCCAAGAGAGACATCGCCTCACGTCACTCGAGTCGAAGCCCACGCGGCAATCGAGCGAACGCCGTCGTCGGGATCATCGTCTGCCATCGACTGCAATTGTGGCAGGGCCACCGTCGCCTCGAGGTGGCCGAGCGCCTTGCACGCGTTTCGCCTCACGACCGGGGATGGATCATCCAGCAACTCGAGGAGTGCCGGAATCGCCTCCTCAGTCGCCTCACTATCGTCCACGGCGACGTGCAACAGTGCCGCGGCAGCGTTCCCGGAGAGATACTCGTCGTCGGTGTGGAGACAGCCAACCAGCACAGGGACGTGTTCGCGGACGTCAGTCGGGTGCTCCGTGGCGATGTCGCCGAGGAGTCCGACCGCGTTTGCACGGACTTTCGGTGGCGCATCCGGGCCAGCGATCTCGGCGAGGGTCGCCGTTTCCGACGTCCCAATGGCCGGATACGCGGACACGACCGCACCGAGCGCCGAGAGTGCGTTCGCCTGGTACGCATGGTCTCGATCTCCGAGACCGTCGATCAGTTGGGGAACTACCGGTTTCACTTCTTCCGGATACTCGTCTGCGACACTGGAGAGGACGAAAACCGAATTTGTCCGTATCTGGTCGTTCGAGGACTCGAGGAGCGTCGAAAGCGTCGGAACCAGATCGACGAACTCGCCCGGAGCCGTGTCGACGAGTTCGACGCAACACCCGGTTGCAGCCTGCGTCACGTCGGACGGCTTCGTCGAGACGTGATCGACGATTTCGTCTCCGAGCTCGAGCACCGCTTCCGGATCGTTCGTGGCGAGTTGGCGCAGACATCGAAGCACCAGCGCGGTCTCGAGTGAGGGACGACCGAGTAATCGACCGAGATCGTCGACGAACGCCGAACCGACGTCGTCGCGGACTCGCGCGACGTTGAGCAACGCCACGATGGCTGCACCGTGGGCAGCGGGCGAAGCGAGTGGGTTCGAGAGAATCTCCCTTATCTCGTCAGGATCGACTTCCATCGGATCCGTCAGTGCCAGGTGCCGAAGCTCCGTCGCCCGTTCGGCATCCTGGTCGTCTGACTCGTTCATCGTCCATACTTCCGTCAGTAGTGCCAATAAATGGCATGGCTGACGTGAAGGGAAACGAGACGGTCAGTCGTGTGCGTCGTTCGCTGATACCGGTTCGCCGTCTTCCATCGGCCACTCGAGTTCGATTTCTAGCTCGGCCTCGTCGTCCTCGACCTCGTACTCGACCTCGAGTTCGAAGCGTTCCGGAATCGCCACCGTGAATCCGTTCTCCCCCTCGATGTCGATCGTTCCGTCTTCGACTCCGGCAGCGACTTCTCGCAAAACCGCCGCGCCGTCCGCTCGACTCATCACCCGCTCTCCTTCGCGTTCCGTCTCATCAGCTGTCGATTCCGTTTCGATGTCGGATTCGTGCTCGTCGTCTGCCATACCTGGCCTACCACGAACGCCGGTAAAATAGGCGGGCATTCGAACCCGGCATTCGAACCGACCTGGTTCGGACGGCAACCACATCCTGGAGTCCTCCCTTACTGCGCTATCGAAGTGTCGTTCCCGGTCGCTCGCCCGTATGATCCCCGTCTCTGACGACGAACTGGCCATTGACGAGCACGTGGGGGATTCCGTCCGGATAGACGGCCGGGTCGACGAAGGAGCCACCCTGCCCAACGGTTTCGGGATCGAACACCGTCACGTCCGCCCACGCACCCGGTTTCAGTAACCCACGGTTCTCGAGCCCCAGTCTGGATGCTGGTTGGCCCGTCATTTTGAACACCGCCTGCTCGAGCGAGAGCAGGTTCCGTTCACGAACGTAGTGACCGAGCACCCGTGGAAAGGTACCGTAGCTTCGAGGATGGGGAACGCCGTCACCCAGTGGGCCTTCTGGAACCATCGCGTTGCCATCGCTGCCGATCATGGTGAGGTCGTGAACCATGACTTCCTCGACGTCCGCCTCGTCCAGACAGAAGTGAATGTGTTTCGTCCGACAGCGATCCTCGATTAGCGTGTCGATCGCGATATCGACAGCCGCTCGCGTTTCGTCTTCTCGATCGGCGAGTTCGCCGACGGTCTTTCCCTGCAGGTGGTCGAGAGCCGGTGTTCGGACGTTCGTCAGGAGGATGTCGTCCCACGAGTCGGTGTTCGATTCGAGTTCCCGACGAATGCGTTCGCGGGTGGTCTCATCCTGTAAACGCTCGAGCAGCGCCTCCGTTCCACCCTCGCGTGCCCACGTCGGTACCCGTGCGCTCAGGCTTGTCGACGAGGCCGTGTACGGATATTGCTCACACTGGATGTCGATGCCGTCGCGGTTACGGGCGAGTTCCATCCGCCGCAGCGTGTATCGAACCTTCCCCCAGTTATTCCGGCCGACGGCCTTGTGGTGGGACACCTGTACCGGAACGTCGGCACGGTCACCGATCTCGATGGCCTCCTCGAGCGCCGCAAATATGTCGTCGCCCTCGCTTCGCATGTGGGTGGTGTACAGCTTGTCGTGTTCGGCGACGACCGATGCGAGTTCGACGAGTTCTTCAGTATCGGCGAACGCGCCGGGCGTGTATATCAGGCCCGTCGACAGTCCGACGGCGCCGTCGGACAGCGCTTCGTCGACGATCGCCTTCATTTCCTCGAGTTCGTCCGCCGTCGGTGCCCGGTCTTCGTACCCAAGCACCGGGATGCGGGCGTTTTCGTGGCCGATCAACGAGCCGACGTTCACCGAAATCCCACCTTCGTGTTCGAGGTGATCGAGGTACTCACCCATCGTCGTCCAGGCGTTCGTATCGACGACCTCCCCGACTCCGCGGTAGTCGAAGCTGTCGGCGACGTCCTCGGCTGCCGCCCCGTGTTTCGGTGCGGCACTGGTTCCACAGTTACCGAGGATCTCGAGCGTCACGCCCTGTCGAACCTTGCTGTGCGCGTCTCGGTTCGCTGGGAGGGTGTAGTCGGAGTGCGTGTGGATGTCGATGAATCCGGGTGCGACGACGAGTCCGGATGCGTCGAGTTCGGTTTCGCCGGATCCAGAAACGGTTCCCACGGCGGCGATCCGCCCATTACGGATCGCCACGTCGGCGTCGAACCACGGTGCGCCGGTTCCATCCACGACTCGAGCGTCCCGAAATACCACGTCGTGTGCTGACATACCTCTATGAGATTCACGCCTATTGTAAAAACCCGTCCCTCGCACGCAAGGGTCGTGTCCGATCGGACGCTTTATTGGGAGCGGGGAGTCGAACTCTCGTCGATCACCTCTGAGTCACTCGTCGATCACTCCTCGAGAAACCGTCACCCAGGTCGGCTCACTCCGCCGTATCCGGAACCATACTGGGATCGGGTACAATCCCGTGGCCGGGGCCACGCGTCTCGAGCGTCGGCCCGACCGTGACGTCGGCGACGTTCCGCTCGAACGAGAAGTTCCCGTCCAGATCGACGTACGAAAAGCCCCCGAGACCCGCCACGAGGTGGGCGCTCGCGTGCAACCCGATCGCGCTCTCGAGCATACACCCGATCATCACCTCGAGGTTCGCTCCGCGGGCAATTTCGGCGATCGCTGCGCCATCTGTCAGTCCCGACTTTGCCGCTTTGATATTGATGACGTCCGCGGCACCCGTCGCGGCAATACGGTGAGCATCTGCGGGCGTGAAGACGGCCTCGTCGGCTGCGACGGGGATCCGAACCGCCTCGGTCACCCGCCTGAGTCCCCGAACGTCGTCGCGGTGAACCGGCTGTTCGAGGAGCGTGAGGTTGAAGTTTCGCTCGCGTGCTTCGTGGGCAAACTGGATGGCTTCCTTGGGCTGCCATCCCTGGTTCGCATCGACTTTGATTCCAGCGTTCGGGGCCACCTCCCGGACGGCGGCCACTCGCTCGAGATCCGCTGGGACGTCCCCACCAACTTTCACTTTGAGTTCGTCGAATCCTGCCTCGATCGCCGACTCGGCTTCGGCGGCGGCCGTGTCGGGGTCGACGATCGACACCGTCAGATCGGTGCGGATCGGCGCTGGCGACCCGCCGAAACACTCGGCGAGAGACATCTGTCGCTCACGGCAGTACGCATCGTAAAGCGCCGTCTCGAGGGCGAGTCGTGCCGATACCGCTCCGGGGAGCGCTGCCTCGAGGTCGCTCACGATCCCGCGCCGGTTTCGCAGGTCTCGCGCCTCCAGCACCGAGGTTCCGGCCTTCGTCATTTCGATCGCGCTGTCGATCGTTTCGCCGGTGATCGGCTCGAGCGGGGCGGCCTCTCCCCAGCCGACAGTACCCGAGTCGGTCTCGATCCTGACGAGGAGGTTTTCCGCCTCGTGTTTCGTCCCGAGGGAAATTTCGAAGGGATCGGTCAGGGGAACCTCGAGGCGGTGCACCTCGATTCGCTCGGCGATCATCGAGCGCCCTCCGGGAGGAACCGCTTCATCGCCGTGACCGACTCCTCTAGCGACTCGACGTACACGGCGTGAGACGGGTCGAGACTGTTCACCGTCACCGCTTCGGCGCTTCCGTAGGCGTGGATGAACTCGGGGCCGCCGAGGCTGATCGCGACGTGTCCGGGGAAGAACAGGAGATCACCGGGTTCGAGATCGTCACGCGAGACGTCAGTACCGAGTTCACGCTGCTGGTCTGCATCGCGTGGAACGGTGACGCCAACGGCCGCGTACGCGACCCAGACCAGGCCGGAGCAGTCGATCCCCTCGGTCGTCATCCCGCCCCACTCGTACGGCGTCTCGAGGAACTGTCTGGCGACGGCGACGACGTCGGCTCCGATTCCCGTTGACGTCCGTTCATGGATGGCCGGCGCCGGCAGCGTCGCTTGCACGCCAGTTCGAAACGAGACGGTTACCTCTTTGTCATCGCGTGACTCGAGACGGCAGTCGACGCCGGCAGGGACAGTCTCCGGCGCCTCGTTCGGCTGAATCGGGGTCGTCGGTGCCGTGACGACGCCGTCTGGACACCAGTCGCCTGGACTCGTCTCGTCCACAGCCTCCCTCGTCTCTCCCGACTCCGTCACGTAGTCAGCGTCCGCCGCCGCTCCCGGATCGGTCAATACCGTTGCATCGACCCACCCGAGGTACCCACATGGCGTCCAAACGCGTCGCCAGCCATCCCTCGAGTCGTAGGCGGTAATCTCGGCACCGTACAGCACCTGCGTGACCTGTTCGGCGTCCACACGCGGCTCGCCATGAACGGCACTGACGCGTCGATCGGTGGTCATCGCCTCACCGGTACCCTCGAGCACCGAGAGCCCATCGCGAACGGTTCGATCGGTGGACAGTCGACGCAGTTCCTCGAGGAGCTTCACTCTGGTTCGTTCGGTCTGAACCGTTCCGGTGAGGACGATTTCTGGATTCTCGTCGTCCTCTCCCACCGCCTCGACAGTGACCTCGAAGCAAGCGACACGGTCGTCGGGAGCGTGGACGGTCTTTACCCGCTGGACGGCGAGTTCGTCAACGGAGGTCATCGGGCACCTCCCCGTTGGCGAACACGTCGGTGGGGCTCTCGGGCCGGCGAATCACGTCTATCTCGCCGTCCGATCGACACAGCAACACGGGTGGCTTCGGCTGGGCGTTCGTGTGTGACGCACTTCCCAGAGAGTACGCACCAATCCGATCGACAGCGAGCAGGTCGTCCTGCTCGAGCGGCGGCAGCGGGACGTCTTCGGCGATCACGTCACCGGTGTAACAGAGCGGCCCGGCGACGTCGTAGCGCTCGCTTGGCTCGCCGTCGGTGAGAGCGTAAATCGGATACGGCCAGTACGACGAAACGGTGTTCGTCCCGGCGTCGAGCACCGCAAACGACGTGTGCGGCGTCTCCTTGATAACGCCGACAGTCGAGACCAGCGTCCCGGCGTTGCCGACCAGTCGTCGTCCTGGTTCGAGAAAGAGCGTCGGGAGCGGGAGGTCGAACGACCGTGCAGTCTCGCGCACCGTCGTCGCGATCTCCGTCACGATCGCGTCGGTGTCGGGAACGGGGCCGTCGTACGGAACCGGAAACCCGCCGCCCAGATCGAGGATATCGATTTCGACACCGAGTTCCTCCCGGATATCGGCCGCAAACGAGAGCATCTCGCGGGCAGCGACACCGTAGGGTTCGACACCCTTTATCTGGCTTCCAATGTGCAACTGGACGCCCGCGAGTTCGACGGCCGACGTCGAGGCCGCCCGTTCGGCGACGGCCATCGCTCGACCGGAGTCGATGTCGAGACCGAATTTCGACTCCCGGGTCGCCGTCGCGACCTCGGGGTGGGTTGGAACCTCCATCGCTGGATTGCCCCGAACGAGCACCTTTGGTCGCGTCCCCGTCCGTTCGGCGGCGTCGATCAGCCGTTCGAGCTCCGTCGCGTTGTCCACGAGAAGATGCTCGACGCCGAGCTCAAGCGCTCGGTCGACGTCCTCTTGGTGGCGGTTCATCCCCGTCAACAGCAGTTCTCGGGGGTCGTACCCAGCGGCACAGGCAGCCGACAGTTCGCCGCTAGCGTACACTTCGGCGTGGCAGCCTTCGTCGCGGAGCACGGAGAGAATTCCCGGGTTGTAGTTCGCTTTCACAGCGAAGTGGAGCACCGAATCCGGATACTGCTCGTCGAGAGCCCCACGTAACGTTCGATAGTTCCGCCTGATATCGTCCTCGAAGAAGACGTAAACCGGCGTTCCGTACGGAGAGAGGAGGTCGGATTCGATCCCGAGGAGACGCTCTCTCCGCGCCTCTATATCCATCACGCTCGGACGTGCGTACTGGAGAGGGAAAACCCGCCCCCTCGCATACTAGGCGGCTCGCCCAGAGAACCATCGTGGGGACAGCGGTACATCTTGGCTCTATTCCTCGAGACGGCCCTCGAGGGCGCCGAAGGCGTCCGGTGGCCGACGGTGGTGAGTCGCCTGTTCGTAGGCGTAGGCGAGTTCGAGTAAGCGAGGTTCGTCGAACGGTCGTCCCAGCAGTTCGACGCCGACGGGGAGGCCGCCGTCGGTGAACCCGGCTGGGACGACGATCGCGGGGAGGCCGGTGTGGGCCGATAGCTCACAGTTCAGTTCCTCGAACGGCTGGTGTTCGGGAATCTTCGCCGGTGGAATCGTCGACGGTGGGTACAGCAGGGCATCCAGTTCGTGTGTGGCCATCCGGTCGAGCGTGTCGATGCGGAGTTTCCGTCGCCGCTCGAGACGCCGCAGATACGCCGGATCGTCGTCGACCGTGTCGGGGTCGGTTTCCAGAATCGGCTCTCCCTCTAGCCGCGAGCTGACCGCCGGTGCGACCGCTCCCGAGTCGACGATCGCCTCCAGTGACTCGTAGGGGGCGTCCGCTTCGAGTCCGTCCAGATACCGACCCAGATCACGTTTGAACTCGAAACTGATGACCCGGGCAGACGCCAGAAACGACGTGTCGACGATGTCGACGGGATCCACGATCGTGGCCCCGGCGCGCTCCATCTCGTCGATCGCGGAGTCGAGGACGGCGGTGACCGACTGGGCTGCCTCACTGGACGCACTGTCTTCGGCTTGCAGTCCGAACAGTTCCCGCACGACACCGATACGTGCCCCCTCGAGTCCCTGTTCGTCGAGGTGAGAGACGTACCCGTCGTCCGGGACGTTTCCGACACCCGTGGCCGTAACTGGGTCTGCTGGATCGTAGCCGGCCATCACGTCCAGCATCCGAGCGGTGTCCGTGACCGTACGGGTGATCGGCCCGGCCGTATCCTGGGTCTCGCTCAACGGAATCATTCCCGTTCGGCTGACCAGCCCACTGGTGGGTCGCAACCCGACCAGATTGTTGAACGCGGGCGGCGAGCGAACCGACGAACAGGTATCCGATCCCGTCCCGATCGCTCCGAGGTTCGCGGCGATCGCCGCTGCCGTCCCACCGCTCGAGCCCGACGGCCGTCGATCGAGCGCGTAGGCGTTCCGTGTCTCGCCGCCAAGCGAACTGATCGTGTCAACGCCGTAGGCGAACTCCTGCAGGTTCGCTTTCGCCAGAATAATCCCGCCCGCTGTACGGAGAGCCTCGACGAGAAACGCGTCCGCCGGCGGAATCGAATCGGCGAGTGTCACCGATCCCGCCGTCGTCGGCATGTCGTGAGTGTCCTGGTTGTCTTTGAGAACGATCGGAACGCCGTGGAGCGGGCCGACGAGGCCGTCGCGTTCGAACGCTTCGTCGAGTTCCCAGGCTCGTTCCCTGGCGCTCGGGTTGACCGTCAGAATCGCGTTCAGGTCGTCGTCGTATGCGTCGATTCGCTCGAGATATCTGGCCACGAGCGACTCGGCCGTCAGCGTTCCCCGCTCGAAGGCTGCATGGATGTCCTCGACGGTCGCGTCGACGAGGGTGAACGAATCGGCGTCGGGATCGGAGGCTGGAGACATGTCCTTCCGGGTGGATACTGTTCCATCCGCTATAGTGATAGGGATCACTGAAGTCCACTTGTCTGTCCCCCGTCAGAAAATAGCCGATCGAAACCGGTGTGATCGAGCAGGTCGGTTCGCCCGTTGAGTGACATCGTTTTCTGTGGCGAACCCCTGTTCGGAAACCTGCCGCCAACGCGGTCATTTAAGCCGCTCCCGGTTTCACTCTCGAGTATGGCGAATCACGATCCCGGAACGGACGACCCGCTCTCGATTCACGGCGTCGTCCCACCGACGGTAACGGCTTTCCACGACGACGAGTCGGTCGACTACGAGACGACGGCCGCACACGCCCGGTTCGTCGTCGACGGGGGCGCTCACGGCGTCTTCCCACTCGGAACGAACGGCGAGTTCCCGCTGCTGACGCCCGACGAGCGGAAGGGCGTCGTCGAGGCCGTCGTCGACGAAATCGACGGCGACGTCCCCGTGATCGCTGGTGTCGGTGCCCCGAGCACACGCGAGACGATCGACCACGCCACGCACGCCGAAGCCGTCGGCGCTGACGGCCTGGTCGTCGTCACCCCCTACTACTATCCCCTCGACCACGAGGCGTACCTCGAGCACTACCGCCGAGTGGCCGAGGCGACGTCGCTGCCGATCTACATCTACCACATTCCGAGCAAGACGGGGAACGCGATCCCCCGATCGACCCTCGACGCACTGGCCGAGATCGATTCGATCGTGGGGTTCAAGGACTCGAGCAAGGACGTGCCGTGGCTCGCCCAGTCGATCGATGCCCACCCCGAGTTGACGTTTCTCGCCGGCTCCGACTCCCTCCTGTTTACCGGGCTCGAGATCGGCTGTTCGGGGATGGTGAGCGCCGTTGCGAACGTCTTTCCCGAACTCGTCGTCGACCTGTACGAGGCCTACGACCAGGGTAACGAAGCCCACGCTCGCGAACTCCAGAGTCACGTGTACGACGTTCGGGATGCGCTCAAAGTCGGCGGTGCGTACATGTCCGGCGTGAAGACTGCACTCAGGTTGCGCGGATTCGACGCCGGGCCGTTGCGCAGTCCGCTCAGACTCAAAGACGAGGCGAGTGCGACCGAACTCGAGGCGGAACTCGAGGCGCTCGAGTTGCTGTAGACGGATGGACGCCGGGTCGTGGCCAGTGTCGGCCACGACCGACACAAACCAGTGGCATTTTTTGCCGTTCCCACGGATTCTGAGCCATGGAACTCACGCCGGAGCAGGAAGCGATCAGGGACGTGATACGGGAGTTCGCCACCGAGGAGATCAGGCCGACCGCGCTCGAGGCCGACGAGACGGAGACCTTCCCCGAGGACGTCTGGGACGGACTGGCAGACCTCGATCTCACCGGGCTCACGGTTCCCGAGGAATACGGCGGCTACGACGCCGATCCCGTCACCTACGCCATCGTCAACGAGGAGGTTGCCTACGGGATGCTCGCTGTGGCGACCGCGCTCTCGGTACACTGCCTGGCGACGTCCTGCATCGCTAGCTTCGGCGACGACAGCCAGAAAGAGCGTTGGCTCCCGGAGATGGCTACCGGCCGCCCAGTCGGTGCGTTCGCGCTCTCGGAGCCCCACGCGGGGTCGAACCCCGCCGAGATGACGACCGAGGCACGGCTCGAGGGTGACGAGTACGTCATCAACGGCGACAAGCAGTGGATCACGAACGGCCAGCGGGCGGGCGTCATTATCCTCTTTGCCAAGACTGACCGGAACGACCCGTCGACGGTGACCCAGTTCCTCGTGCCCGCCGACGCCGAGGGTCTCACGGTTGGCGAAAAAGAGGACAAACTCGGTCTCCGGGCGAGCGATACGACCGGACTCCACTTCGACGACGTCCGAATCCCAGCGGAAAACCGGCTGACAGAGGAAGGGCGAGGGCTCTCGGCGGCGTTCGACATCCTGACCGGTGGACGGATCGCCATCGCCGCTCAGTCGGTTGGCCTCGCCCAGTCGGCCCTCGACGAGGCGCTCGACTACAGCCAGGAGCGCGAACAGTTCGACAAACCCATCGGGGACATCCAGACGATCCGGCACAAACTCGCCGAGATGGCGACCCGAACCCAGGCCGCACGGTTACTCACCCGCGACGCCGCTCGAAAGCGTGGGGAAGGGGCCGCCGACGCCGGGATGGCTGCGAGCATGGCCAAGTACTTCGCTAGCGAGGCCGCGATGTTCGTGACTAACGAGAGCGTTCAGATCCACGGTGGCTACGGCTACGTGACCGAGGGCGAGGTCGAACGCCTCTACCGCGACGCCAAGATCACCGAAATCTACGAGGGGACGACCGAGATTCAGAAGAAGATTATCGCTCGGCACCTGCTCGAGTAGGCACTCGGAAGGAGCTATGTGGAGGTGAGAGAGAATCGACCGTCAGCGCATGACGCGACCAAAGGCGCTATTTTACGGAAGCCCCTATCTCCACCCGTGACTGCTCGAGCCTACGACGCCATCGTGTACGACCTCGACGGGACGCTCGTCCACCTCGATGTCGACTGGAGCCTCGTCGCCGTCGACGTCCTCGACGTGTACCTGGAGGCGGCTATTGATCCACCGAGTAAGGGGCTGTGGGAACTCCTCGGGAGTGCCGCGGAATTCGACCTCGCTCCCGAGGTCGAAGCGACGATCGCTTCCCACGAACGTGAGGGTGCACGGTCGTCGACCCGACTGGCCCATGCCGACCACCTCGAGGAGACCGCCCAGTACGTTCCCGTCGGTGTTTGCTCGCTCAACTGCGAGGACGCCTGTCGGATCGCCCTCCGGGAACACGATCTCGAGTCAGCGGTCGACGCCGTCGTCGGTCGCGACACCGTCGAAACCCGAAAACCTGATCCGGAACCGCTACTCGAGACGATCGAGGGACTCGACGCAACCCCGGAGACGACGCTCTTTATCGGTGACTCTTCGCGTGACGAGAAAACGGCCCAGCGGGCGGGGACGACGTTCGAGTACGTCGACACGGGTCGGTGACGGCTGAGTGGGGACAACGACGCCGGTTCTCAGGCCTGCGTTCGCTTGGCGTACGCGAACACGGTCAGTGCGGTCAGAATCCAGATCACGGCACCGACCCGAACGGCGAAGTCCGCGCGTGCTCCCCATGTGGGGAGCGAGACGGCTGTCGACGCGATCGCGACTACCGGTGCACCGATCAGAATCGTCGTGACGAACGTCACTTGCATCACCCAGCCGTAATCGACGCCGTCCGGATCGGAGGTTTCGACGGGTTCGGGCACATTCGAGGCTCTCGAGGGAGGTGGCTTAAAGACGCCGTTCGATCCCGACGGGCGGCGGGTGGCCAGTGAATTGATGTGGGTCTGGTCGAATAGCTATCCAGCCACGCACTGGCGCACAATGACCGAACGAGACACGCTGTACATCGTTGCCTTGCTCGTAGCGGTCGTGCTGTCGGTCGGCGTCGCCCTCTACGGTCGGTGGGGAACCCACCAGCGAGACGATCGACTGGCGACGCTACTCGCGGCGATGATGAGTGTGACTGCCCTCTGGGCGATTGGATCGTTGATCGCCCACGTCACCGTCAGTGAGACCGCAACATTCGCTGGGTTCGGCATGTCGAACGTCGCGACGTTCCTCTTACCGGTTGCCTGGGTTACCTTCGCCCTCCAGTACGCCGGTTACGGCCCTCATCTGACGCAGCGAACGCTGGGAGCATTACTGGCCGTTCCTACTCTTTCATTCCTCGGAATGGTTACCAACCCTGCTCACGGCTGGTTTTTTACGTCGGTGAGCGTGACGGCATCGGGAACCTACGTCGAGTACACGAGAGGGATTCTGTACACGTTTCACATCTCCTATAGCTATCTGCTCGTGTTGCTCGGTATCGTCTTCGTTGCTCACTTCGGATACACGGCTCGGCGTCTCTACAGGCGGCAAGCCCTGACCATCGTTGCGGCAGTTCTGGTGCCCTTTCTCGTCAATGTTGGGTACGTAAGCAACGTTGGGGCCGCTTACCTCAACTGGACGCCGGTCGCCTTCACCGTCACCGGTGTAGCGATCGCGGGTGCAGTCTTTCGGTATCAGTTACTCGATATCGTCCCTATCGCCCGTGAGTCAGTCGTCGAACGGATGCGAGACGGTGTTCTCGTTCTCGACGACCGCGGTCGACTGGTCGACGTCAACACCGCAGCCGAGTCGATGCTCCAGACTCCATGTGATTCGCTCCTCGGGGCGCCGGCCGAGACAGTGACCATCGGTTCGAAGCCGATAGCCGATGTCCTCGAGGCGACTGAAGAGGTCGCGATCGAACACACCGACGGCATACAGTACGTCACGGTACGAACGACGCCGCTCGTCGATGCGAACGGTGGGACACTCGTCATCTTTCAGGACGTAACCGACAGTCGACGAACCGAACGACGGTACCGAACGCTGATCGAAAACGCGACCGACGTCGTCACCGTCCTCGACGCAGATGGGACGATTCAGTACCAGAGCCCATCGGTCAGTCGCGTCCTCGGGTACGAGCCGTCCTCGATGGTCGGTTCGAACGCGTTCGAGTACGTCCATCCGACCGACAGAGAAGCGCTGGTTCCGTACTTCGAAGAGAGCGTGAAGACGACTGATGAACCGAGACGCATCGAATTTCGCATGCGACACGTCGACGGCAACTGGCGCACGCTCGAGGCCACCGGCCGCAACATGCTCGACGATCCCGTCGTCGACGGCGTCGTCGTCAACTCTCGAGACGTCACCGAACGAAAGCGTCGCGAGCGCGAACTCGAGCGGACGAACGACCGGCTCGACGAGTTCGCGAGCGTCGTCAGCCACGACCTCCGAAACCCGTTGAACGTCGCGGAGGGGTATCTGGACATCGTCGACTCGCGCGTCGAGGACGAGGTGATCGAGGTGATTCGGGAGCAACACACGCGGATGACCCACATCATCGACGATGCGCTGACGATGGCTCGAGAGGGAGCTACGGTCGAAGAAACCGAACGACTGTCGCTCGAGGCAGTCGCTCGAGACGCCTGGGAGAACGTCGACACTTCGGGGGCGACGCTCACGGTGCGTGGTGATCGCTCGCTCGATGCGGATCGGGATCGACTGCTTCGGGTGTTCGAAAACTGGTATCGGAACTGCCTGGAGCACGGTGCCGATCCGGATCGATCCGACGATGGTATCTCGATCGCCGTTGGCCCGACCGAGTCGGGCTTTTTCGTCGTCGACGATGGGTCAGGAATCCCGGCTTCGGAACGCGAGGCGGTGTTCGACTCGGGGTACTCGACGAACGCGGACGGAACCGGCTTCGGCCTGTCGATCGTCGACCAGATCGTCACGGCACACGGGTGGACGGTGGCACTCGAGGACAGCCCCATCGACGGCTACGACGGGGCCTACTTCGCGGTGACTGTCGAGTCGACGTCACCAGTTTCGACGCCAGCGCTGGCCGAAAACAACGCCGTTTAATCGCTCGCACCCGACTAGCCGGTATGCCCACCGTTCGCGACGTCCGGGACAACTTGGGAGAGGAGCCGATCACGATGCTCACCGCCTACGATGCACCGACGGCAGCGATCGTCGACGACGCCGGCGTCGACGTCATCCTCGTGGGGGACAGCGTCGGGAACACCACCCTCGGCTACGAGACGACGCTGCCGGTTACCGTCGAAGACACCCTTCGACACGTCGGCGCAGTCGTCCGGGCCACCGAGGACGCCCTCGTCGTCGCGGACATGCCCTTTCTCTCCTTCGGCGTCGACGACGCGGAGAGCATCGAGAACGCTGGCCGGATGCTCAAGGAAGCGGGTGCCGCGGCCGTCAAACTCGAGTCCGGCCAGCATACGATCGAGTTGACCGAGAAGATGGTACAGCTCGGTATTCCCGTGATGGCCCACCTCGGATTGACGCCCCAGCACGTCAACCAGTACGGCGGCTTTCCGCGGCAGGGTACCGACGAGGAATCGGCCCGACGGATTCTCGAGTTGGCAGAGGCACACGCCGACGCTGGCGCGTTCGCGCTCGTCCTCGAGCACGTTCCCTCGAACGTCGCGGCCCAGGTAACCGACGCCATCGATATTCCGACGATCGGGATCGGAGCCGGGCCGTCGTGTGATGGCCAGGTGCTGGTCTTTCACGACGTCGTGGGTCTCAGCGAGTGGAGTCCCTCCTTTTCGAAGCAGTTCGGCGACGTCAAAGCGGCGATGGAATCGGCCGTCGACGAGTACGTCAGTGACGTCGTGGACGGAACATTCCCCGGTGACGAACATAGCTACGAGCAATCGGATCTCGATCGGATCTACTGACGACCGAGTCAGCGACGAGTACGTATCACTAAAATCATCAGTTATCACCCCGACATTTTTTGGCAATTCGGTGAGCGGGAACCAGTATGGGATATCACGTCATCGATCCGTCGGCTCTCGAGCCCATCGGCTGGGCGGGACGCGAACTGCGCTCGATCAGCGATGCTGCCGGGTTCGAAAAGCTGGGCGTCAATCACTTTCTCGCCGACCCGGGTGAACAGCTTCCGCTCGAGTACCACCAGCACGAGACGCAAGAAGAGGCGTTCTTCGTCAGTCGCGGGACGATTCACGTCGAAACACCCGACGAGGTGTTCGTCGTCGACGAAGGGGAGTTCTTTGCCGTTGCTCCCGAGAATCCACACCGCGCGTTCGTCCCTGACTCAGCTTCGGAGTCGGCGGCCGTCGTCGCAATCGGTGCGCCTCGAGTGAGTGACGTCGAGAAACACGATCCCTGATCACAGGCCCACGCCACCACTGACCACCTGCCCACATTCCACTAACCGCCGATCGCCACATCTCGCTGCCTCAGTCGCCGATCCTTGCGTCGAGGAACGATACCAGCGCCTCGTTGAACGCGGTCGGCTGCTCGAGCATCGCGAGGTGAGCCGCGTCCGGGATTTCGGCGAGTTCCCCGTCCGGTATCTCCTCGGCCAGGAACTCGTGGAACCACGGAGGCATGAGTTGGTCGTGCTCGCCGTACACCGCAAGGACGGGGACGTCTATCGCATCGAGTCGATCTCGGACGTCGAACTCGTGACTGGTAAGAAAGTCCCGCTGTACGACGGCCTGCCCGCACCCGCGCATCGTCTCGAGGGACATCGACCGGACGCGTGGATCCGGATCGTGAAAGAATCGATCCGGTTCGTGCAGGAACTCGAGCGCTCGCTCGAAGTCGTTCTCGAGCCACCAGCGCAGATCCTCGAGCACGCCCAGTCTGGCTCCGGTACCGGTGAGGACGGCGGCGTCCAGGTCGACCTCGTCGGCCCGCTCGATGAGGACGTGCATGACGATAGCCCCACCCAGCGAGTTTCCGACGAGGACGCGCGCGCCGGTGTCCTCGAGGACGGCAATCACGTCGTCGGCGTAGGCAGACAGCGTCGTATAGCCGGGGTCGGCGTCGACGTCGTCAGACTCGCCGTGCCCGCTCAGGTCGATGGCGACGACCGGATACTGGTCGGCGATCCGGTGCTGCGATTTCCAGACGTTGCTCGACCCGCCGCTTCCGTGAACGAAACAGATCGGTTCCCCCGAGGCGTCACGGTCGGCGAGATCGTACGCGGTCTCGCGACCGTGGTGTTTGACCGTGTGCATACCTGTACGCACGCGGGGTGGGCTGATAAGTGTCGGTTCGCTCGGTCTGTGGGCTCGAATTCGAGCAGGCGGCGGACAGCTCAGGGGATGAGCGACCGCGATATCCACCCATCAGTCCTCGAGAAATCGCTCGCGAACGGCTCGAGCCTGATCCGTCCCGTAGTGGTCGACGAGCGAGGTTAGCACGTTCCCGAAGGCTCGTCGGCACTGTCTGCTCGAGGGGTACTCGAGTTCGTCTGCGACGGTCTCCCAGGTCTGACACTGCAACACGCGCCGGACGAGCAGCCGTTCCTCTCGGGCCGTGAGCGCGTCCGTGAGTGCGTCGGGGCGCTCGATCAAGTATCGAGTGACCACCCGTCTGAACGGGTCGGGGTCGACGGCGAACCGCCCCGGCCCGTAGGCAGCCCCTGCCACGACGTGCCACTCCTGATCAGTAAAGCCAAGCGGGGGTGCGTGTGTGCCCTCAATAGAATCAGCGACAGCCCGAATAACGTCGGGGTCGAGGTCGCGGAGAGTATCGGACAGCATCGCGGGCAGCCGATTGGCGAACCAGGCGCCGTGACGCTCGAGCAGTTGTTCGCCGTCCTCGCTCGTCGGCCGCAGCATGATCGCCGAGTGTTCACCGCTGGTGGCGTTGCGGGTCGTTGAAAGGTGGATCGTGCGGTAACCGTTGTCGTTCCAGAACGAAACGAGTGGTGCCGTCGCGCCAAAACCGGTACCGAGCCAATCCACCCCGCTCCAGTACTCGGTCTCGAGGCGCTCGAGCAGGTGCGATCCCAGTCCTCGTGAGCGCACGGCGTGGTGAGTGGCGATACGGACGACCCGGAGACCCGAAAGTGCCCCAGCGTCCTCGTCGCGCAGGTGAGCCGTGAGGATGTCCGGGATCATGTTCCCGCGCACGCGGTCACCCTCGTACATTCGTTGGCGGGTGTCGGCGTCGAGTCCGCCCTCGCGAGCCAGCAACCCGACGGTGACGACGTGACCATCGTGAAACAATCCACACACCTCGAGATTCGGGGCGTCGAGGAGCCGAGCCAGATCGTTCGGCTCCGTTCGGTAGTGAGCCAGCACGAGCAGCCCGAACACCTCCCGCAGGAGTGACTCGTCTTCGAGGAGTGTTTCGGCGTCGAGTTGACGGTAGGTCACCGACTCTGGCGTCGCGTGCTCGACGAGCGGGGCGACCGGCGGGCGGGCGTCGAGCAAGAGGGCGCGGAACGACCAGGCTTCGAGCGGGTCGCCGCTCGCGTAGCGAATGGGCTCGTGTAACGTGTCCGTCGTCACTTCGTGATCGCTCGCCTCGAGTCGGTCGCGAAACCGAACCGAAAATCCCCGGCCGGCACCCTCGTAGCCGTGAATTGTCGTCGCGAACGCGATTCGGTCGTTCGCCAGCAACGACTCGAGCACGTCGACCGAGAGCGCTGCGGCCTCGTCGACGAGGACGACGTCGGCTCTCTTCCCTGCAGTGACGGCCTCGAGTGGTGGAACGTATTCGACGAGGCCGCCGGTGCTCGAGACCAGTTGTCGATCCCTGTCGTCCCGTCCGCGAGAGCGCGTGGTTTCCCGCTCGTCAGACCGATCGGTGTCTCCCTCGAGTTTCTCGAGGAGGCCACTGGCGCGGGCGAAGACGTCTTCGACGTTCTCGTAAGCGGGTGCCGTGACCAGAACGTGCTCTCCGGCGCTGGCGAAACAGCCGGCCGCCAGCCCAATCGCGCTCGATTTCCCTCTGCCACGGTCTGCCTCGAGTACGACGGCCTGCTGGCTGTCGTGGAGTCGTTCCAGTCCCTCGAGCGCGTCGCGCTGGTCGTCGGTGTAACAGGCGGTGTAGGCGGCAGTCGGGAAGCGGTTCCGTCTTCGTCCCTCGTGGTCGAGTTCTGCGTCTCCACTTGAACCACCCGTCGACGGACGTGCTGTTGTTGGGCCCCCGACCAACTGCGGTGCTCGCTCGACCAGCCCTTCCGACTCGAGTGTCCGGTCGTCCACATCGATGATAGCGATGCCGCGGTGTGCCTCGAGCGTCTCGGTGAGGCGCTGCTTCCAGCGGCCCGTAACGTCCTCGAGGTCGAACGGCGGGACGGCGAGCGAGTGCTCGAACGCACCACGCTGTCCCGACCAGGACGAAAGCGAGGGCAGGAGGAGGACGAAGAGACCCCCGCCGTCGACCGTCCCGACGACCCGGCCCAGTGCGTTCGGTTCCAGGGTTTCGTGGCCGTCAACGATCACGATCTCCCGCGTCGTTCCGAGCAGGTCGCCGGTCTGACGCTGGGGAACCTGTTCACAGCGCAACCGATCCTCGGAGCCAACCAGCGTCGTTCGCGTGATGGGTACCTCGAGTGCCTCGAGGACGCTTTTCAGATCGGCGTAACACCGATCCTGGTCGCCAGCGAGGACGAGGCCGCGACGCTCGTTCTCCGCCAGGGCTTCCGCGCGGAGGGCACGTGCGTACGCGGCGATATCCATACACCGATATCGAGACGGTGTCAGTAAGATACTTCGGGATCCAGGTCACCTGCGGTTGCTCACGCCCACGACTACAAATCGCCATCGCTCGGGTCAACTGGTTCGAGACGCCCCTCTGCCGCCGGGGGCAACGAGCAGGAATCCCTCGTAGTCACTTGATGTCGGTGACTTCCTGATCACCAGCGGTAACGGCAATCAGCGGCAGATCGTTTCAGCTACTCTTGTCGTGACAAAATTGTAATATTCTTCCCATCGAGCAAGCTGCCATGCAATGGTTTCCCACGGGCCCGCTCGTTTGAACACGCTTTTAAGGGGGGCAACGCTACTGAGGAATACACCCTACGTGGGGTTGATGATGCTCCTAGCCTCACAGGACTTTCGCCGGGTTCGACCCGGCCCGGGCCCAGCCCCGGATGGCAGGGGAGTGCGAGCCCGCACGTAGGAGAGGTGAACAACCAATGGCAGTCTACGTAACCACAGACATCCCAGCCGACCTCGCCGACGACGCCCTCGAGGCGCTCGAGGTCGCCCGAGACACAGGTAGTGTAAAGAAAGGAACGAACGAAACGACCAAAGCCATCGAGCGCGGCAACGCCGACCTCGTCTACGTCGCCGAAGACGTGAGCCCGGAGGAGATCGTGATGCACCTCCCCGAACTCGCCGACGAGAAGGGCATTCCAGTGGTCTTCGTCGAGACCCAGGACGACGTCGGCCACGCCGCTGGCCTCGAGGTCGGCAGTGCCGCCGCGGCGATCGTCGACGCCGGAGAGGCGGCGAGCGACGTCGAGGACATCGCCGGCAAGGTCGAGGATCTCGACTGAGGTGATTATTCATGAGCGCTGAAGACGGAGAAAGCAGTTCAACGCCCGCCGAGGTCATCGAGATCGTCGGCAAGACCGGTATGCACGGTGAAGCTATGCAGGTCAAGTGCCGGATCAAGGAGGGCGAGAACCAGGGACGCATCATTACCCGAAACTGCCTCGGGCCGGTTCGCGAGGGGGACATCCTCCAGCTGCGCGAGACCGCCCGCGAGGCCGACTCCATCGGAGGACAGTAAGATGGTCGAGAAGCGAACCTGTGATTACACGGGCGAAGACATCGAGCCCGGAACGGGCATCATGTACGTCCGAAACGACGGTACCGTGCTCCACTTCGTGGACTCGAAGGCGGAGAAGAACTACAAGCTCGGTCGCGAACCTCGAGATCTCGAGTGGACGGCCGAAGGTCGTCGCGGTAAAGGCCCCGTCCAGACTGAGACGCCCGCTGAGGAGTCGGACGAACCCGACGAGCAGGTCGAAGCCAGCGAGGACGAGGACGTCGTCGAGGAGACCGAACTCGAGGGTGAAGACGAGGCCGAGGTTGATGCCGACGAGGCTGAAGCAGAAGCCAACGAGGCCGACGGGGCCGACGAGGCCGAAGACGAGGAAGAAGCGGCTACCGACGCTGACGAAGCCGACGCCGAAACGGAGGAAGCTGCGGAAGCCGACGACGAGAGCGAGGAAGCAGCATGAGCGACCACGAGCGTACCTTCGTGATGGTCAAACCCGACGCGTTCGCTCGCGGCATCGTCGGCGAGGTCGTCTCCCGACTCGAGGAACGCGGTCTCAAACTCGTCGGTATCAAAGTGATCAACATGCCCGAATCACGGGCTAAAGAGCACTACGCCGAACACGAGGACAAGCCGTTCTTCGACGGCCTGATCGACTTCATCACCAGCGGCCCCGTCGTCCCGATGGTCTGGGAGGGCCAGGACGCCACGCGGCAGGTTCGCCAGATGATCGGCGCGACCGATCCGCTCGAGGCGGCCCCGGGCACGATCCGCGGTGACTACGCACTCGACCTCGGTCGCAACGTCGTCCACGCGGCCGACCACGAGGACGAGGGTGCGAACGAGCGCGAGATCGCGATCCACTTCGACGAGGACGAACTCATCGACTACGACCAGCACGACGCGGGCTGGCTGTACGAATAAGCTCGTTGTACCACGCGACACGATAGCGTCGAAAACGCAATTCGCATTCGACTTTCTTCGGAACCAGGATCGGCCTCGAGCACTGGCTCTGGCGGTTCACTGGCTTTCCCGTCGGAATACAACGATCCACGGGATCTCCCGAACGGATTCGCGAGTACCTAGACACACCTCGAGAGCGAACTCGAGTGTATGCCCGGTCACCAGCCACTGTTAGAACAGACCAGTGCACCAACCGATCGACCCAGGGAGGTTCTCGACGTCCGCTCGCTGGGGCCGCCAAAACCGCTCGCAAAAACGCTCGAGATCCTGGCGGCCAGCGACGACGAGCTAGTGTTAGTTCAGCGAAACGATCGCGCCCCACAGTTTCTGTATCCGAAACTCGAGGATCGAGGCTACAGCTACGAGACGGTCGAGTCCGAGACGGAGGTCGTCACGGTCATCTGGCGTCAGTAATCCACGACTGAAGTCGTGGGCTTTCTCATTGCATTTCTATGATCTGCTCGAGAAACAGTCCGGGTCACTGTTGTAGGTGGGCTTGCCGTTGACTGACGGCGTGTCTATATCGTCGGTGAGAGTCAGTATACCAAAGGTTAATGCCGTTTGATAAGCAATCCATTAAAAGAACCGTATGACCGACAGTTCGATCGATGAAAAATCGGGTGAGGGGGATTACGATGTCGGCCCGAGCATGGACGAACTCTTCGGGGAGATCGAAGAGGTCGAGGAGGGGGATGTCGATCGGGAGGAGATGCCACAGGCGGACGACGTCGAAGACGTGACGGCGGCGGACGTCTTCAGTCAGCTCCGTGATGAAGCGGCCCAGGAATCCGGCGTCGACGACGTGCTCGAGGACGAGAGTCCGGAGGAAATTATCGCGAGTGCCGACGACGAGACCGACGCGGAGGAAGACGAAATCGATGCAGATCTGGTGGACGAAGGGGCACTGGACGATCTATTGCTCACGGGCCGGACGCGATCGGACGAGTTCCTCTGGGTCGACAGCGGCGATGCTGACGACGCCTCGGCTACCACTGAGACGGAATCGGACACCGAGCCATCCACGTCCGACGACACGGACGACGAAGCCGGCGATACCGCGGCAGTCGCCGCCAAAGCACCCACCGATGATGGCCACGGCCAGGCTGATTCCGACCCGACCGAGTCCACGGTGTCGTCGGACACTGATTCGGCAGCTGAAGCCGATTCCGCTGTGACCACTAACTCGTCGCCGTCGGACGAGCCAGAACAGGCGGAGTCGTCGGCTGTCCACGAGTCTCGAACAAAATCTGAATCTGGAACGAAAACCGATACAGACAGCGACACTGACGAGCCCACAGCCACAACTGACGACGATGGGGAAGAGACGTCTACGAGCGACGAAGCGGCTGGTAGCTCCCCGTCCACCAGCGACGGCAGTGAGAGCGACGGGACGGCACCGTCGGCCGGCCGGGTCGACTACGCCCTCGAGTCCGACGCCTCACTCGAGGACGAATCGCTGGTCGTCTCCGACGTCGAATCGACGACCACCGACCTCGTCCCGACCGAGACCGAATCCGACGACAGCGGTGGGTTTCTCAGCTGGATTCGATCGAAGCTCCCGTTCTGAGTCGCGTATTCGACACTCGCTACGCGGCGAAATCGTTTTTGGGTAATCCACCGAAGCACCTGGTATGAGCACGGACGACGAACTCGAGCGAATTCGCGAGCAGAAACGGAAGGAGCTACAGGAACGTGCCGAGGCCGAAACGCAAGCGGTCTCGAGTCCTGACGTGCCGATTTCGATCGAGAGCCCGGCTCACTTCCAGGAGACGCTACAGGAGTACGACCGCGTCCTCGTAGACTTCTACGCCGACTGGTGTGGCCCGTGTCAGATGCTCGCCCCTGTCCTCGATCGGATCGCGGCCGAGACCAGCGGAACGATCGCGAAAGTCGATACCGAAGCCCTCCCGCAGCTGGCCCACCAGCACGGCGTTCGCGGGTTGCCGACCTTAATCCTCTTCGAGCACGGTGAGCCTGCAAAACAACTCGTTGGTATGCAAGAGGAGGCGACGCTACGGAACCTCTTCGCGTAGGCCGCGGTGGCTCCAGCGCCCGCGGAATATGCCGATTTGTCGGGTTCTGAAGCTCGTAGTGGCGAGTAGTACGGTTCCGTCATGACTCGAGTCACTGAGTCGATCGTCACCCTCGAGTCACTGAGTCGATTTCACTCGAGCCAGGCCGAGGTGGGACGTGGAGACGTCGTGGCCGAACGAAAATGCGTTTTTGAGGCGATCTAACTACTCGTAGAGCGGGTTCGCCGCACAGAGGTCGTCGACTTCCGCGGCGACATCGGCGATGACCGATTCGTCGTCGGGGGCGTCGATGACGCGGGCGATCAGGTTTCCGACGGTTCGGAGGTCGTCCTCGTCGAAGCCGCGAGTCGTTAGCGCCGGCGTGCCAGCACGAATACCGCTGGGGTTGAACGCCGACCGGGTCTCGCCGGGAACGGTGTTCGCGTTGAGGACGATGCCAGCTTCCTCGAGGGCTTCCTCGGCGTCACCGCCGGTCGTCTCGGGGTGTGACGGTCGCAGGTCGACGAGCACGAGGTGGTTGTCGGTGCCGTCGGAGACCAGCGAGAAGCCGTTCTCGACGAACGCCTCGCCGAGGGCTTTCGCGTTGGCGACGGTCTGTTCGGCGTACGTCTGGAATGCGGGCTCGAGCGCCTCGCCAAAGCCGACGGCCTTGCCGGCGACGTTGTGCATGAGCGGGCCGCCCTGGCCGCCGGGGAAGACGGCTTTGTCGACGTCGTCGGCAAACTCTTCGCGCGTCATGACGATACCGCCGCGCCCGGCACGGATCGTCTTGTGAGTCGATCCGGTGACGAAGTCGGCGACGCCGACGGGAGAGGAATGGACGCCAGCGGCCACGAGGCCGGTGATGTGGGCGATGTCAGCCAGATGGAGGGCGTCGACCGACTCGGCTGCCTCCTGAATGCGCTCCCAGTCGACCTCGCGCGGGTATGCGGAGTAGCCCGAGACGATGATGTCCGGGTCGAACTCGTCGGCGTGGTCGGCGAGGCCATCGTAGTCGAGGACGCCCGTCTCGGAGTTGACTTCGTACTGTTCGACCTCGTACAGCTGCCCGGTGAAGTTCGCCGGGTGGCCGTGGCTGAGGTGGCCTCCGTGGGTCAGGTCGAGCGAGAGGATCTTGTCGCCGGGCTCGAGCATCGCAAAGTAGACGGCCTGATTGGCCTGGGTACCCGAGTGTGGCTGGACGTTGACGTGTTCGGCACCGAAGAGTTCCTGAGCGCGGTCGATGGCGAGCTGTTCGACCTCGTCTGCGTATCGACAGCCACCGTAATAACGGGCACCTGGATATCCCTCCGCGTATTTGTTCGTCAGGGCACTTCCCTGGGCGTCGAGGACGGCGCGACTGACGTGGTTTTCGCTGGCGATCATCGACAGCGTCGACTGCTGTCGCCGAATCTCTCCCTCGAGGGCATCAGCAACGTCGGGATCGACCTCACGAACCTGGTCGTGTTCCATATTCCCAGTGGTGTCTGGGCGGCGTATAAGTGTACCTTTCCTCGGCAAAATCGGTCTCGAGTGGTGGCTAGTGAATCTCGTCCCTCTCACCGATCGGACAGGCGATACAACTATCTTTCAGGGATGAGTTTCCTACAGTGAATGATAGAGTGGGATGGTGCCGACGATCACGTTCGAGTGGTCGATGCGGACAACACCACCCTGTGTGTCCAGGGAGTCGATCTCACCATCGACGGCACGGGCCCCGACATCTCGCGGCCGGTCGACGAGACGATAGTCGTGACGGCAAAGGCCCTCCAGTTTCCCCACGCCGTCGTCTACGCGTCTGCCCTCGGCCGAGAGGAGTGGTATCAACTCGAACCCGACGAGGTCGAACTGGAACTCCCACCGGCGGAGTACGTCCTCGACATCGATACCGGCATCAAAACGTACCTTCGATTCTCGGGGCCGGCAGTCATCCAGCGTGCGAGTGATTACTCGACGCTGGTGATCTCCTTCCCGGAGCGAACGCGGACGATCCTGGGCTTTCGCAGCCGCCACGAGTTCCCGGCGGAGACGATCACCGTTTCTGAAACCCCATCGGATCTCGCCCGGGGCCTGTCGTTGCTGTCGTCGTCGATCAAAACGCAGCGTCCGGATCGAACGTACCCGACGTTGCGCGGGCACCCGCCACTGCTCGAGACCGGAGAGACGTTCACAGCACCGGAGACGGTACAAACTGGCGACCGATCGGGAATCGAACTGGTCGTTCCACCCAGATACGATGCGCTGTTCGTCGTCGCCCCACTCGCGTACTTCCTGCAGGCGACCGTCAGTACCGAACCAGGATGCTCCCCACGTATTCGCCTCCCCGACGTGGCCCGTGAGCGAGAACTCCAACCGATGCCAGACCTCGAGTCTGCGGTCGAACGGCTGCTTCGGCAGTGTTTCTTCCTGGACTGCCTGGTTCGCAACGCCGGGCCGTACGGAACGCGTTTGGCCGAGTTGAGCCTCCTCGAGGCGCTCGATATCGACGCGAAAGCGCTGTACGAGGCGAGCCCACAGGAACGCCTGTCGGCGTATCTGGACGTCCCGTATTCCGCGATCAGCCACCGGCTTCCGACGTGGCATCTATCGACGTACGTCGAGCCGACGACGCCGAGCGTGGAGGCGCTTCCGTACCTCCTCGACCGACTGAGCCTCATCTTTATGCCCCGTACGTCCACGCTCGAGGGTCGAGAGCTCGTCGAGCGGTCGCTCACCGACTTCTACCGCGGCCAGCGCTCAGGGGCTGGACAGGTCGCATCGGTCAACATCGTCAAACCCGAGCTACGTGGTGGCCGCGTCCACGGCTGGCTGGCCGATGGCGTTCCGATCGACGTGTTCAAATCGAACGTCGCCGCCTACCGAAACCGGCTATTGTTCCTCGAGCGTGACAGCGGAACGCCGTCGATCCAAATCGTCCTGAATGACCCGGAAATGGCTGGTGAAGAAGAGCGTGTGGCGGCGATCTACCGCCAGCGAGCAGAAGAGCTCTCACTCGACGTTCACGTCGACGAGAACCTCAGAACCGACGCCCTCGCACAGGTGTTCGAGAGCGACCACACGTTCGTCCACTACATTGGCCACTGTGAAACCGACGGCCTCCGCTGTCCGGACGGCGCACTCGCGACCTCGAGCATCGGCGACTGTCGGGTCGAGACGTTTTTCCTCAACGCCTGTGGTTCCTTCTACGAGGGAATGAACCTCATCGAACGCGGGAGCGTCGCCGGAGCCGTGACGTTCAGGCAAGTGCTCAACGATCACGCGCTGAAGGTCGGTTCGACGTTTGCGAAGTTGCTCGTCCATGGGTTCAGTTTCGAACGCGCGATGCGACTCGCTCGCCGACGGATCATGATGGGGAAAGATTACGCCGTGGTCGGTGATGGTACCCACTCGGTGACCGAAGGGGACTTACAGGTGCCGACGACGGCGACGATCGAACCGCTCCCGGATGGCACCCACCTCGTCGAACTCGAGTGCTATTCGACGCGGGTGAACGGCCAGTACTACTACCCGCACGCGGCCGACAACGAGTACAGCTACCTGTGTGGGACGCCCTCGTCGTTCACCCTCGACGACGTTGCGTTGACACAGTTCCTCCAGGAGTCGAACATCGCAGTCATCTACGATGGCGACGTCTACTGGTCGAGTGAACTCGCTCGAAGGATGAGCGCCGATCAGGGTCAGGGCCCGCCGTAACTGCTCACGCGTTTCGACGATGACCCGAGATCGGCATCTCTTTGACGCTGTAACGGCTGTTCCTTTCGTGACAACTGTGGTACCCACGCTCGATCGTCGGAGACACCCATACGACAACAGGAATGGTATTCACCATAGTTAACTGTTGCTGTTGTGTGCCACGTTGCCATTGGCCACGATACTTTCCCATTTGCGTCGCAGGTCACTCGGGAGGATTGACAGGGTAGTGAATTGACGAGGGTCGTGTGGAATTCCCAGGCGATGTCCCAATAGCGTGCAAATATAGACAAAAATCGCCGCTTTCGTCGCCTGAGTATAAGTTGTGGCGTGATGATGGCCAACAAAATTAAGTACTGCGCAACCGTTTACTTCTGCAGAGAGATGACTTCGAATTTACTCAACCATCAGATAGAGGAGATCCTCGAGACCGTCCTCACCGACGCCTCGGGTGACGTGTACATGGTCAATCCGTCGTGGGAGGCCATCGAAGAGTTCGTCACCGTCGCAACCGAGTTCGATGGCGAACTTCCGACCGTCCACATGCTCGCCGACGACCGGACGCTGAAGGACGTCATGGGTGACTTCATCGTTGCCTCGAACGCCGCAGACCTGATCGATGAGGGCCACCTCGAACTGCGCACCCTCGATCAGGCACCCGAAAACTCCCTGCTCGTCACCGACGACACCGTCGTCGCCGTCGTCCACGCTGGCGACCGCGTCGGTGGTCTCGTCACCGACGACGAGGAGTTCGTCGACGCATCCTTCGACACCTACGCCGCTCGCTGGGAGGATGCGACCGCGTTCAATCTCCGCACGCCACCGATCACCCGCGTCCGTGAGACCCTCTCCGAGGAGATCAGCGCCGATGCCGAGGCCGACTTTACCGCGATCCTCAACTCCCTCGAGACCGCCCGCGGCGACGGTGACGGCCTCGACGAAGTCACCATCTCGCTGCTCGTCGCCGCCAGGAACGAAGCACTGCTCTACGACATCAGCAAGTGGGGCGAGGACGTCGGCATCGCCTCGAAGGCAACGTTCAGCCGCACGAAGACCAAGCTCGAGGACATGGGCCTGATCGACACCGAGAAGGTACCGATCGACGTCGGCCGTCCGCGCCTGCGCCTGAAGATCGGTGACGAGCGCCTCGACGAGGCCGACAACGGCCAGCTCGCGACGGTCGCACAGTCGATTCTCAACTAAGACCACCGACCTTTTACGCTGTCGTTCGGAAGACTCGATGCGTCTTCCGTGATCACGAGACGGCTGCAGCCGTCTCGAACGACGCTCGTTTCGCGACGACGACAGCGTTGCTGTCGCACGTCGCGATGTCGCTCGGTAAAAGCTCGACCAAAAACACTCCTCCTTCCGTTCGGTGAGCACGCTCACCTTCACATCAGTCGTCGGTTCGCTCGTTCGGTACGCTCACTCGCGAGCCACGTCAATGGCCTGCCCTTCCCCGGAACGCGGGACTCTCGCCACGCTCGAGTCCCGCGTCTGGCCACCGTCGCTGGACGGAGTCGGTTCCGGTTTGATCTGTGTCCCAGCGATCTGTGTCCCAGCGATCTGTGTCCCAGCGGTCTGTGTCCCAGCGGTCTGTGTCCCAGCGGTCTGTGGCCGCTGAAGGACACAACCCTCGAGGAAGGACGCAAACCCCAAGTCATCGCCGTTCCTCGAGTGGCGTATGTACGAAGCCGTCCACGTCGACCCCGAGCCGGACGAAGGAGACGACGACGCCGTCGCTCGAGTCGTCGAGACGGCCGCCAGATACGGCTACGAGGGCGTGGTGGTGCGCAATCATGACGGCGCTCGAGTCGCATTCGACGTCGACGAACTCGTCGACGAGTACGGCATCGACGTGGTCGACGGCGTCGAGGTTCGAGCCGACGATCCCCACCAGGCCAGTGGCTCCGTCGGCAACTACCGACCCCAGTACACGATCCTGGCGATCCACGGCGGAACGAACGCGATCAACCGATTCGCCGTCGAAACCGACAAAGTCGACGTGCTGGCCCACCCGATGGCCGGCTCCGGGGACGTCAACCACGTTCTCGTCAAAGCCGCAGTCGAGAACGGGGTTCGCCTCGAGTTCTCGTTCGCGAACGTCCTCCGTGCGACCGGTGGCCGACGAGTACGAGCGATACAGTCTCTGCGAAAACTCCGGGAACTCGTCACCTACTACGACGCGCCCTACGTCGTCAGCGCCGATCCACATGGCCCGCTCGAGCTTCGGGGGCCGCGAGAGCTGTGTGCACTCGGCGAGGAACTCGGATTCGACCGGGAGTGGATCACCGACGGGCTCGAGGAGTGGGGTCGACTCGCGAATCGGAACCGGCGGATCCAGTCCGATTCGTTCATTGAGCCGGGGGTCGAACGAGGGAGATATGAAAAAGACCGTTGCTGAACACGCGGCCCGATTCGACGACGTTGCGAGCGAATACGACGACTCGGGCACCGAGGAGTATCGCGCCTGTGCGAGCCTGGTCATCGAACACGCCGCGCCAGAGAGCGACGACATAATCCTGGACATCGGCACCGGAACCGGCGCAATCGCGCTGGCGCTGGCTCTCGATGCCGAGGCGGTCGTCGGAAGAGACATTAGCGAAGGGATGATGGACGAGGCGCGTTCGAAAGCCGCCGAGAAGGGGATCGAGAACGTCTCCTTCGGCTACGGCACGTTTCGCGAGCCCGAGTACGACGGCCCGGTCGACGTGGTCACGTCGAACTTCGCCATGCACCACCTCTCTGATGAGGAAAAGCGGGAGGCGATCGACGTCATCGCGGGTCTCGAGCCCCAGCGGTTCGTCCTCGGTGACGTCATGTTCTTCGGCGAACCCGATCCGAGCGAGCCGTTCTACGATCCCGACGTCGACGACCCGGCGACTGTTGGCGAACTCGCGGATGCGTTCACCGACGCGGGCTTCTCGTTGACGGCCGTCGAACGGGTGCACGACCAGGTCGGCGTGCTGGTCGCCGAGCGAGGAGTGTAATCCGTCCAGTTCGATGAAACACCTCCCAAAACACCTCCGGCCTCGCTGGCGGTACCTCGCTATCTCGCTCGAGAGCGATCCAGGAGCCGAGATCACTCGCCGATCGTTTCAGCGGGAGGTCTGGTACGCCGGACAGAACCTCCTTGGTGACCCAGGAAGCGCCGACGCCGATCTAACGGTGGTTCGCTACCAGTTCGGGGGCGGGGCTGGAGAGGCGATCGTTCGCGTTCGCCACGGCGAGGTCGAACGGGCTCGAGCGGCGGTTGCCTGTATCGATTCGATCGACGGCAACCCGTTGGGTCTGTACGTTGCTGGCGTCAGCGGCACGATTCGGGCCGCCGAGACGAAGTTTTAACCGGTGGTTTTGCTCGTGTTGGCAGGTCACCTGTTCGAGCGTGTGCTGGAATCAGTCGCCATCCCGGCTGTGTTCCATCCCGTCTGTAACGACGGTAGCCAGCCGTCACGTCGCTTGTGACGAACCGGCGAAGATGAAGCAGTAAGAAAACTATTTAGGACGCCGCCGGTAAAGTCGGGTAGAGAGAGCCGTCGTGTTCGACATCGCTGACCGAGTCGCCGTCCGGCGAACTGGATCTGTAGACGTGCGACTCGATGACGTGATCGTCGTCACGACACCCCTCAATCCAATTTAGCGTGATACTATGCAGGGACAAGCCCAACAGCAGGCGTACGACCGCGGCATCACGATCTTCTCACCAGACGGCCGGCTCTACCAGGTAGAGTACGCCCGTGAGGCGGTCAAACGTGGCACCGCGAGCATCGGCATTCGAACGGCGGGCGGTGTCGTCCTCGCCGTCGACAAACGGATTCCCTCCCCGCTGCTCGAGGACTCGAGCGTCGAGAAGATCCACAAGGCGGACGACCACATCGGCATCGCGAGCGCCGGTCACGTCGCCGACGCCCGTCAGCTGATCGACTTCGCCCGCCGGCAGAGCCAGGTCAACCACCTTCGCTACGGCGAGCCAATCGGTGTCGAGACGCTCACCAAAACGGTTACCGATCACATCCAGCAGTACACCCAGGTCGGCGGCGCGCGCCCGTTCGGCGTCGCGCTCATCGTCGGAGGCATCGAAAACGGCGAACCGCGCCTGTTCGAGACCGACCCCTCGGGAACCCCATACGAGTGGAAGGCCCTCGCCGTCGGCGCCGACCGTGGGGAACTCCAGGGATTCCTCGAGGAACACTACGACGAAGACGCCGATCTCGACGGCGGCGTCGCCCTCGCACTAGAGGCCCTCGCGTCGGTCAACGACGATTCGCTGTTGCCAAACGAGGTCGGTCTGGCGACGATCGACGCCGAGACGGAGACGTTCGTGCAGTTCGACGACGACGAAATCGAGACGTACCTCGAGGAGAACGAGTTGCTCGACACCGGCGAAGAACCTGAGGACGAGTAATCGACACCGCCACCACTGGCTTCCTTCTGTGGAGTCCGCAGCGCTCTAATCGAAGACGACTGCGAGTACTGCTCACGCGGTTCGAATCAGTCCAGGTCAGCGGGCGTGTGAGCTGAACACTCCCTGACCCACACGGGAAAGCTCTTTTAACCACCCGTGGATATCTTCGCGTATGATATCGCTTGACGAGGCAGTCACCGCGCGACTCGAGTCACACGGCGCGCGCTTCGAGGTGCTAGTCGACCCGGATGCAGCACTGGCGATCAAACGCGGCGAGTTCGACGGTGACCTCGAGGAGGTGATCGCCGCAGAGGACGTCTTCGACAACGCCTCGACGGGCGATCGGCCCGCCGAAAACGACCTCGAGGACGTCTTCGAGACGACGGATCCCCTCGAGATCATCCCCGAGGTGATCAAACGCGGTGAGATCCAGATTACGGCCGAACAGCGCCGCGAGATGCAAGAACAGAAGCGAAAGGAGCTAATCACGACCATCTCACGGAACGCGATCAATCCGCAGATGGACAACGCGCCTCATCCCCCCGAGCGAATCGAAAACGCGCTCGAGGAAGCCGGCTTCACGGTCGAGCCGATGGAACCCGCGAGCGAGCAGGTCGACGACGCGCTCGACGCGCTCCGGCCCGTGATTCCGATCCGATTCGAGGAGATCACGATCGCCGTCCAGATCCCGCCGGAGTACGCTGGTAGCGCGCAGGCGAAGATCCGACAGTACGGCGACCTCGAGCGCGAGGAGTGGCAACCCGACGGCTCGTGGATCGGTGTGATCACGTTCCCAGCTGGGTTGCAGAACGACTTTTACAACGTGGTCAACGAGAACACGAGCGGCGAAGCGGAAACGCAGATCGTCAGCGACAAAGACGAGTTGAGTACCCGTTGATACACGACAAAATGGAGGGCGCGACGTTATCCGCGGTGGAATCCGATCATGAATCCGGTCGCGAATCCGGCGCCGACCGATAGCGTCGAGATGAGGGACTCGAGATAGCTCGCGTCGGCTCGTTCCGAGGTACTAATCAGGCCTCGCGACAGGGCATCCCAGTCGACGATGAGGATCCCCTGTGACTCGAGGTATCGGAAAATAACGAGCTGGACGCCGATGATGACGGCGATCAGTTTGGCAATCTTCTTGGCTGCAAATCCCATCAGGGCGCCGATGAGGGCGCCACCACCGAACTCGAAACCGAGAGTAGCGAAATCTATATCGACCATCGTAGGGTGATTCGGGCCAGCCATCATGACTGTTGTGGTGGCTCACTGGTTACTGAACAATCAGTTCACTGGTAGTGCGTGTGACCCACGTACAACGCAAGGAGGTGTGTCCCGAGCAACGTGAGGAAGACGCCCGTTCGAAGGCCGTTCGACAGACCGATGACGAGTAACGGGAGATACAGAATCGGCAAGAGGATTGCGGCCCAGAAACTCGCCACGCGGAGGCGCTCCGTCACTGTCGGGAGCGACCACTCGAGGTCGCTCTCGCCGTCGCTATTTCGGTGATCTGTGGACTGTTCGCCGCCATGTGTCGACTGTGAATCCGACATTGAGACACCAGTAGCACGTGAGCAACCGACGTGATGGGATATATACCACCACGTACGTTTCACGTGATCAGTCGAAATTCACCGAGATAGGATTACCCACACGAGTTCGGCCACACCCTGTGTTCCTCGAAACAACCGCTTGTATGCCCGCCAGCGACTGTGTGCGTACACCACGCAGAAACCAGCCAGCTCGAGAACCGACTCAGAAGTCGATGGTATCGTTCGACCTGCTATGAATTACTTAAACTGTTCACGGAACGTCCGAGAGCTGTTCATCCGATATGGCGTCCCTACGGGAGTGGGTAAGCCGTGCTTACTGGAAGCCGATCCGACTGCCCCGTCGCCCCGTCCCAGGTTCGACGGCCCTGGTTCCGCCCTTGAACTCCTGTTCGATCTGCTCGTAGTACTCGAGGATGTCGTCGGTGATCGTCGGCCGGACGTTCTCCATCGCTTGACGGAAGTGTCGCATCTCGACGAGGTCGGCGTCGTCGGCCTCCCGAAGCGCCTCGATCGCTGCCTCGCGGGCGATCGACTCGAGGTCGCTGCCGACGTAGCCTTCGGTGATCTCGGCGATCTCCCGGAGGCTCACGTCCGCGGCCAGTGGGGTGTCCTCAGTGTGGATCTCGAGGATGCGCTCGCGACCCTCGGTGTCGGGTTCGCCGATCATGACCAACCGGTCGAACCGACCCGACCGTAACAGGGCGGGATCGATCATGTCGGGACGGTTCGTCGCGCCGATGACCATCACGTTCTCCATCTCCTCGAGCCCGTCGAGTTCGGTCAGCAACTGGTTGACGACGCGTTCGGAGACGTTGCTGCCGACCTCCCCGCCTCGGCCGGGTGCGAGGGAGTCGAGTTCGTCGAAGAAGATCACCGTTGGCGAGACCTGTCGGGCCTTCCGGAAGGTCTGTCGGATGGCCTTTTCGGACTCACCGACCCACTTGCTGAGCAGCTGTGGACCACGAACCGAGATGAAGTTCGCGTTGGTCTCGTTGGCGACCGCTTTCGCCATCAGCGTCTTCCCGGTGCCGGGTGGGCCGTAGAGCAAGACGCCTGCGGGCGGGTCGATCCCCATCCGTTCGAACTTCTCGGGGGTTCGAAGCGGCCACTCGACGGACTCCTGTACCTGCTCTTTGGCATCGGTGAGTCCGCCGACATCGTCCCAGCTCATTTTCGGCAGTTCGACGAGCACTTCGCGCATCGCCGACGGCTCCACCTCCGCGAGCGCCCCACGGAAGTCGTCGCGTTTGACGATCATCCGGTCGATGAGGCTGGGCGGGATGTCCTCCTCGTCTAGATCGATCTCCGGGAGGTATCGACGCAGCGCTTTCATCGCGGCCTCCTTCGTGAGCGACTCGATGTCGGCTCCGACGAAGCCGTGGGTTTCGTCCGCGAGGTGACCCAGGTTGACGTCGTCGCTCAACGGCATCCCGCGGGTGTGGATCTGGAGTATCTCCTCCCGTCCGACCTCGTCCGGAACGCCGATCTCGATTTCGCGGTCGAACCGGCCCGGGCGGCGGAGTGCGGGGTCGACGCTGTCGACGCGGTTGGTCGCCGCGATGACGATGACCTGCCCCCTGGCCTCGAGGCCGTCCATCATCGTCAGCAACTGGGCGACGACGCGGCGTTCGACCTCGCCGGTGACGTCCTCACGCTTGGGGGCGATGGAGTCGAGTTCGTCGATGAAGATGATCGCGGGCGACTCCTCGCTCGCGTCCTCGAAGATTTCTCGCAGTTGCTGTTCGGACTCGCCGTAGTACTTCGAGATGATCTCCGGGCCAGCGATGGAGAAGAAACTGGCGGAGGTCTCGTTCGCGACGGCTTTCGCGAGCAGCGTTTTCCCGGTACCCGGCGGCCCGTGCAACAGGACGCCCTGTGGCGGCTCGATCCCCAGTTTCTTGAAGATCTGGGGGTGTTTCATCGGCAGTTCGACCATCTCGCGGACGCGCTGGATCTCGCCCTGGAGGCCCCCGATGTCCTCGTAGGTGATCCCGCCGCCAGTCTTCTCGAAGCCAGATATCGGCTCCTCGCGGAGTTCGACGTCGGTGTCCTCGGTGATGAGGACGACGCCTTCTGGCTCCGTTTCGACGGCGATCAACGGGATTGCCTGGCCCGGCGAGCGCATGAACGGATGGTTCGTCGAACTCATCACGGGGACGATATCGCGGCCGACGACCGGGCGCTTGAGGATCTGTCGTTTGACCATGCCGGCGGCGTCGGAGCCGAACTGGACGGAGGCTTCCTCGGGCGGGGCCAACACCAGGGTCTCGGCTTTCGTCGCCTCGGCTTTCCGGATCGTGACGCGCTCGCCGATCCCGACGTCCGCGTTCTGTCTGGTGAATCCGTCGATACGGACGGTGTCGGTGTTCCAGTCCTGTCGGTCAGCACGCCACACCTTCGCGGCCGTCGTTTCGGATCCCTCGATCTCGATGATGTCGCCCGGACTCAACTTCAGATGAAGCAGCGTGTCCGGGTCGAGACGGGCAATACCACGACCCGAGTCGTTCGGGTACGCTTTCGCGACCTCCAGTTGCACTTCGTTCATGATTGGGGGTAGACGGGGATGTTCCTGAATCCGACTCGCCGTCGGATAGGTTTTTTGCTCGCACCGGTTTCCACCTGTGCTAGATACTGTCACATGTAACTCGGCGAGGGAAGTACATAGATGTACCGACCTCGGTCGTTTTGCGAAACCAACACCCGTACCTTTGCCGTGGAGAGTGATGGCTTTTTACCTTCACCGCTCGCCGATGTAGCTATGACGACACGCCAGCTCGTCTTCGACGGCCGAATGGGTGCCAGCGGCGACATGCTGCTCGCAACCCTGCTCGAGGCCGGTGCCGATCCGGCCGTTCTCGAGCCCATCGAGGACGCCCTCGACCTCGAGTATTGGATCGGGACGACGACGAAGTGCGGGATTCACGCGAAGACGGTCGACGTCGTGCTGACCGGCGATCACGAGCAGGGCGATGGAGGCGGCGACGGTGATGCGCACATCGGGCACGAAGATCACCGGCACGAGAGCGACCACGCCGACCATCACCAGCACGAGAGCGACCACGCCAATGGAGACAATGGCCACGATCATCACCATGACAACGAGCACGGCCATTCACACAGCCACGATTCCACTCACGATCACACGCACACCCACGCCGAAGGCCACGGCCCACACCGCAGCTACCGCGAGGTCTGTACAATCGTCGAGGAGATGGATCTCGAGCCGGCGGTTGAAGCAGATGCCCTGGCGGTCTTCGAACGACTCGGCGAAGCCGAGGCAGCCGTTCACGGCACCGATCTCGACTCGATTCACTTCCACGAAGTCGGCGCGGACGACGCCATCGCGGACATCGTCGGCGCCGTTGTACTCATCCACGACCTCGAGGTCGACCGCGTCTCGACCACTCCCGTCTCGGTCGGCGGTGGCACCGTGTCGATGAGCCACGGCGAGTATCCGATTCCGGCGCCGGCCGTCCTCGAAATCGCCGAACGAGCCGACTGGGAGATCCGCGGCGGCCCCGTCGAGGCCGAACTGTTGACGCCGACCGGCGCAGCCATCCTCGCCCACGTTGCCGACGGCGTCGAGCGAGTCCCGCCGCTTTCAGTCGACGCCTCCGGCTACGGCGCCGGTGGCTACGACCTCGACCCGCACCCGAACGTCCTCCGGGCGATCGTCGGCACGGCTCGAGGTACCCTCCAGCGGGAGGACATCGCCGTTCTCGAGACGAACCTCGACGACGTCGCACCCGAGGTGCTCGGTGGCCTCCAGGAGACGCTGGCCACGTCCGGCGCTCGAGACGTCTCGATCGTGCCGGTCACGATGAAGAAGTCCAGGCCGGGTCACCTGGTGAAGGTGATCTGCAGGCCCGAGGATCGCGAGCGCGTGGCCAGGAGGCTGGCCGAGGAGACGGGAACGCTCGGGATCCGCGACGCGGGCGTCACCCACCGCTGGATCGCCAAGCGGGAATTCGAGACGGTCTCCCTCGAGTTCGACGGTGATCGCTACGACGTTTCGGTAAAGGTAGCGAGCGACGAAGATGGCGTGGTGTACGACGTGAGCGCCGAGTACGACGACGTGGCGGCCGTCGCGAGCGAAACCGGTCGCAGTATCCGGTCGGTCGCCGAACGGGCAGAGCGGGCGTACGACGAGGAGTAGGGGGCTGAGTGCTCGAGAGAGCAGCGGAACGCTACTCTCTCCCAAACCCCTTCACTCGCCGTTCCGGTGTTCGGCCAATGCCTCCTCTATCGACAACTCGCCGCTCGCAACCCGTCGGGCGAGCGATTCGTCGATCGCTCGATTCGTCTCGCTGCGTTCCCTCGAGCGATCCTTGATCACCTGTAACTCGCCGGCGGTTGGCTCGATTTCACGTGTCTCGATCGGGTCGCCCTCGCGGCGGGCGATATTCGCGGCGGCGAGGACGTCACCCATCCCCCGCGCGCCGGTGCCAAGGTACGGCGTGGTGCCCGTTTCGTCGACCAGTTCGATCCGAACGTCCTCGAGTTCGTTGATCAGGGTCGCGCTCTCGAGGCGGGCACCATCGCCGATTCGCACCACTGGATCAGCGGCGTCGGCAGTCTGTATCTCCCCTCGAATGACGTCGGCCGCGTCGGCTATTGGCACCTGAAAGGCGGCGATAACCGTCTCGCCTGTGAGCACGGCGATGCCGGGTTGGCGACCCGGGTCGACGCCGATAACCGTTCGCCCGTCGCCACCCCGAAGGGTGCCCAGCGCTTTGTCGACGGCCAGCCGCGGATCCTCCGGGTCGGCGACGATCGTCGGCACGCCGGTGTCGGCGAAGTCTTCACCGTGTTCGGCCCCGGTGAGGACGACCGCAGTTTCCGACGGTAACGGCTCGTCGGGCTCGATCGTCGTGAACGTGGTTCCGCGATCACGGAGTTCGTTCACGACGCCGTGGTACACTTCGAAGTCTGCGGTGGCGACGACGATCACACCGTCCGTTGGTTCCCGATCGAATAAAACGTGTTCGTCCTACAGTCCGTGCTCGAGTCAGCAGCAATTCGACGGCGCGCAGATCGGTTCCGGGGGCTTTTTGCGTGCTACGTCCGAACGACGACCGTGAACGACGAGTCGATTCCGACCGGTTGTAGCCCGGTCGATGTGTTACTATCGGGCGGGTTCGAACGCGGTGCCGTCACGCAGCTGTACGGCCCGCCAGCGGCGGGAAAGACGAACCTCGCGCTGTCGGCTGCCGTCGAGACGGCGGCGGCAGGGGGCACGGCCGTCTACATCGACACCGAGGGCGTTTCGGTCGATCGATTCGAACAACTCCTTCGGGCCCGCACTGACGACGTGGAGTCCGTGGCGTCGCGGATCATCATCGAGGACGCCTACGATTTTGCCGAACAGGCCGAAGCCGTCAGGGATGCCGAGGAGTTCGCGACCCAGGCCGACCTGATCGTCCTCGACAGCGCGACGGGCTTCTACCGACTCGAGCGCGGCGAGGACGGCGAAGCCGGCGATGCGCTGCGACAGGTGACCAGCCAGGTCACCCACCTCCTCTCGCTCGCACGCAAACACGATCTCGCGGTCGTGATCACGAATCAGGTGTACGCCGACCCCGACGCCGACCGGACGCGCCCGCTCGGGGGGAACACGTTAGAGCACTGGACCGGCGTGGTCGTTCGTCTCGAGCGCTTCCGTGGCGGGAACCGACGGGCGACGCTGACGAAACACCGGTCGAAGGCGGCCGGCGAATCGGTTACGTTCCGGATTACCGGTTCAGGGGTCGAAGGGAGCGACGAGACAATGGTGTAGCGCTGGCTGATCCAGAATCGCTGGCTGATCCAGAACGAACTTTCGAAAAAATGGTCGAAAGAGTCGTTGCCACCCGAATGACGATCGAGGTCGTGCCCGTTACAGCTCGTTGAGTTTTCTCAATAACTGCCCCCGGTACTCCTCGTCGCTGCGGACGCCCTTGAGTTCCAGGACGTTGCGCTCGAGTTTGTCGAGCGCGACCCGGAACGCGTTTTCGGCGCCGTAGCCTTCACCGGAGCCGGCCACCTGGGACTTGTTCGTCCGAAGCCGAATCTGACACTGGATCAGTGGCGTTCCACGGAGCTTCTCTTTGTGCTCGTGGAACCGAACGTGGGCGTGGTGCACCTGCATGTCGGCGTACTTGTCGGCGACTTGCTCGATGCTCTGGACGACCGACTCCCGCGTGATCGTGTTCATGAGCGAGATGTTCGTGATCTGGACGTCCATGTACTCTTCCTCGGTGAACGTCAGCGCCCGGAGGACGTCCGTCTTCGTGACGACGCCCTCGATGACCCGGTCGTCGTCTTCGGGCGTCACGATCAACCCGGCGTAGTCGTGCTCGAGCATCGTTTCGACGGCTTCTTTCGCGGTCGCCTCCGCCGCCGTCGTCACCACCGGACTGTTCATGATGTCGTAGATCGGGACGTCGAGCATTCGCTCGTTGTCGCCGACCCGGTCGCCCGTGGTCATGCGTTCGTTTTCTCGGATGACGAAGTCAGCGATGTCGTGGGTTGTGACGACACCCGTGAGGTAGCCGTTTTCGTTCACGACCGGGAGCCGAGAGATGCCGTGTTCGCGGAGGTGATTGATCGCCTTGCCGATGCCGTCGCCTTCGGCGAGGGTTACCGGGTTGTCAGTGTAGAGGTCGGCCACGGTGAGCGCGTCGAGGTTCTCGAGGACTGCGGCCAGCAGGTCGTTGTCACTGATGACGCCCCAGAGTTCGCCGTGTTCGAACACGGGGGCGACTTTGGTGTTGCCCTCGACGAGCATCCGAGCGACTTCCCGGACGTCTTCGTTTCGGTCGATTTTCGGGGCCGGATCGTTCCGGCTCGGTTTGATCAACGCACCGACTTTTGCGTCGTCTTCGACGTGAGACTGGAGCACTTCTCGCTCGCTGATGACGCCAGCGTAGTCTCCGTCGTCGGTGACGATCAATCCCTTCGGGTTCCCGTTGTCGAAGGTAGAACGGACTTTACCCATTCGCGTACCGACGTCGACTTCGATATACTCCGTGGTGGCGATATCAGCGATATTCATCGTTCCGCGTGGACGTACTCTCGCCGTGCTATTTAACGTACCGACCTGCAAGGTATGCTGCCGGGAACGTGACAGCCACAGCCACGAGTTCGTACGAGAAAGGCGTTCGGCGGGGAGTCGAGGCGCGGACGGCAGTCGGTGGCTCGAGTGACCGCTCATTTCGAGGGGACGAGATGGCCAGGGAGTAGTTTAAGGTAGAACAACGGAAGGAACCACTCGAGCCCCTGTGGGAGGCTCACGACGTACAGTGCCAGGAGTAACCCAATTGCAAACAGACTCATTGCAATTGGTCGGCGGAGACGCTCTGAGACGCCGAGCACGATGACCGCACTCCCGAGGAGAAATCCATACGCTATCGTGGCTTCCGTCCACGTCAGAACGGGGAATATCGCTGCCAGGATGAACGGGTCAACAACCCCGACCTCAAGGGTGGGGCTTGTCAGTGAACTCCCGCTCTGCCGCTAGACAGCGGAGGCGTTGAAATCGCCGTTCGCGTTCACCGTTCCTG
>JBKKHJ010000008.1:0-46104 GCA_046614605.1 Natrialbaceae archaeon A-CW3
TTTCAACGCCTCCGCTGTCTAGCGGCAGAGCGGGAGTTCACTGACAAGCCCCGACCCTTGAGGTCGGGGTTGTTGACCAGACCAGACGACTCACAACGCGCAGTTTCTGCAATCTCTCCGAGTGATCGTGGGAATCCATTGCACCGACAGGTTGCGTAGACACTGGCTGCAGCAATCGCCTCGAGTGACCTGCCAACACACAGCCCCTCACGTTGCGCCCGCCGAAAGAGCAAGCAGGCTTGATCTCGAACACTCTCAGTCAATCCCAGAACAGCGGTGATTCGACGAACCTCTCCGAGGCCATAGCCAAGATTTCGCCCAGCCCTCGTTGCCCACTCGGCCCGGACTTGTTGCTGTCGAAGGCGCCCCAATTGTCGCTGCTTTTTCCCCGAGAGTGTCCGTCCGGTTCCATCTCGATAGTATCCAATCGTGCTCGAGAGACCCTGATCGTGCCGACTCGGTGTCAACGGTGAGCCAACGTGTTTGCTCGACCTCCCTTCCTCATCGGTGTACCACGTAGGACTCCGATCGATTTGAGGCTCCTCGAGGACGAGTCCACACTCCTCACAGGCAGTATCTCGAATATCCGTTCGAATTCGTCCACCACATTCTGCACACTTCGTGTCGGTTCCAACTGGACTTGGATGCGATACGTCTTCGCCGAACGTCGTCGTATAGATGTCTCTCGTTGCCATCGTGGTTCTCGAGGGAATCGCTTAATCGACTCCCTCACCCGTCAGGGATCAAAAAAGACAACGCTGGGAAGCTCGATTCGGTATTCAGAAGAGAGTACGAACACTCGAGATCTCCTCGCAAACACTGAGCGTACGCAGTGAACCATCTCGAGCGGTGGCATCTCGGGAAACCTGACTGAGCGAAACGTTTGTATGCATTGTAAACATAGCATACATCATGGGAACGATATCGACGCGGGTTCCGGATGATCTCGAAGGAGAACTCGAGGCATACCTCGAGGAAGAACGTCTGGATCGAAGCACAGCAGTCCGAAAACTCCTCGCGGAAGGGCTCGAGGAATGGCGTCGAGAGCAAGCGCTCAAACGGCTCGCTGCTGATGAGATCACGTTCACGAAAGCCGCTCAACTTGCAGAGATGTCCGTCTGGGAGTTTGCCCAACTCGCAAAAGAACATGACATCACGTGGGTCTCTGGCGATCACCTCGAAGACGACCTCGAGGAACTGTGAATGTGGGTATTCGACGCAACCCCGCTCATTTACCTCGCTAAGATAAATCAACTCCAGCTTGTCTCCACTCTCGAGGGTCAGTGTTATCTTCCCCAACAAATTCATTCGGAAGTCGTTACTACGGGCCTTGAAGAGGGGTATACGGATGCTCGACGTATTGAGCAATGCATCGATGCTGGGCTTTTCGAGGTCATATCAGTCGACAACTCTCAACTTGTGACCCGGTTAGAACAAAACCCAAATGTAAGCGACGCTGATGTGGCTGTCCTTGGATGTGCTGCATCACGTGATGCAATCGCTGTAATGGACGAAGCGTATGGAAGAACAGCTGCAGAAATTGAAGGCATCGAGACTCGAGGGACGACCTTCATTGTTCTCTTGTGCGCTAAGCAGGGGCACATCACTGTCTCCGAAGCGCGTGAGACGATTGATTCAATGACTGAAGAAGGCTGGTACTGTGCACCGAATTTATACACAAAGCTCGTTCGGAAACTCGAGTCATTCGACCAATGACGACCCTACACACGATTGGCGATCGAGAACAGTTCGTGAGGACACGCTGCAATTCGCCGCGGATGCGGAAAAAGGAATTATAGATGAAAGCGATGATCGATCGATCTTCCAGTTTGGCACATATAAGGGTCATGTTGTGAACCTCACACTGACCCGTCTCGAGTTGATTTGGGTAATCGCAAACAGAATCCGTCTAGTATGCGCGAGGCTGTTCGCCTCGTCGATCGAGTATCCGCCCGCCTCGAGTGCAGTCGGTGGCTGTGGTTCGTCACAGGGGGTAGAGAACTCGTTTCGGTGGTTGCGCTCTTGTCCGCACTTCCTGCAGCGCCAGTAACGTGTGCGGTATTCGTAGCTGTCCGTAAGGTCGATATCGTACGGTGATGGCTCAGCGCCGGCGAGCCACTCATCAATAGCTACGAGTTGGTGTCCGTGTAGGCGGACAATGTCACCCGGAAAGCTGCGGTCTCGATCACTGGTGTGTTTCTGGTCAGATTGGTATTCTCGATGCGGTTCGCTCTGGAGTGGTTGATCTGTACTCATCAGTTATCTCAAGGCACTCTGAGTTGCGCCTCACGCCTGTTGGCGCACAAGAATGACTTGCAGAGCAACTCTCATGACTCAACTTCGAAAAGAGGGGGAGTTTTTGATTGCCGTACTGAACGCCAGCTGGTTGCGTACCCAACGTCGTTCAAATCCGGGTGGACATCCTCGTGCTGTAGCTTGACTTGATTCCGGCAACCCCCTCGAGATTTCGCCAGAGGGAAGTCTCCGTCTAGGGTAGGACAGGGTATGTCGGAGACCGGTGACGACGTGGTTGATTCGGTTGGTCGATTTCTCGATCGACTGGGGATCATCGACACCGAGCGATTGCGCCCGACACTCGACCTCGCCTGGCCGCGCGTCGTCACGGGCTTTGCGATCATGTCCAAACAGACCGCCGACCTGGCGATGGTCGGCATCGCCGTCGGCACCGCCGGGACGGCGGGCCTCGCGTTCGCGCTGGGTTACTGGAGCATTGTCGTCCTCCTGGGGTTGGGACTGGCTGGCGGGACGGTGAGTCTCGTCTCACAAAATTACGGTGGCGGCCGGAACGACCGCGCATCTCTCATCGTTAAACAGAGCGCCTTGGTCGCCGCAGTTTTCGCCGCCCCGATTATGGTCGTCTTCGCCCTGTTCGCCACCGAACTGATCGCCGTCCTGGGTGCCGAATCCGAGGCACTCCGCCACGGAACCGTCTATCTGCTGTTCGTGACGCCAGCTGTGCTCTTCGAGATGTTGAACTTGATCGCCAGCCGAACCTACACCGGCGTCGGAGACACCTTCACCGAGATGGTCATCCGGAGTGGTGGGGCGGTGCTCAACGTCGTCCTCAGCGCGGTGTTCATCTTCGGTCTCGGGATGGGGGTCGCTGGGGCTGCCCTAGGGACGACGCTTTCAACCGGTGCAGTGATGATCGTCCTCGGGTGGGGGATGTTTGGCCGCTCCTACGGCGCCCTGGGCATGGAACCGAGCCCGGTTCCGATCTCGCTGTCGACGCCGCTCGTGGATCCCGCGATCGCTCGCCAGCTACTCGAAGTGTCGGCTCCAGAGATCGGTCGTCGGCTCGCCCAGGGTCTCGTTATCTTCCCGCTTTTGTGGATCGCCGCCTCGTTCGGGCCCGTCGTCGTGACCGCCCTGGAGGTCGCAAGGCGAGTTCGTGCAATGATCAACAGCATCAACTGGGGGATGTCACTGGCGTCGAGTTCGCTCGTTGGCCAGCACCTCGGTGCCGATGAGGAATCGGAAGCCGATGCATACGGCGCGGGGATCATCCGGTTGGCGATGGTGGTCTACCTGATCGTCGCGGCCACCGTCATTCTGTTCGCCTCACCGATCGCCGGGCTATTCGTCTCCGGTTCCGAGGAGGTCGCCGTAACCTCGACGTTCGTCATCGTCGCCGCGATCAGCGCCGTCGGGCTCGGTCTCGATGGGACGGCCTCGGGTGCACTCGTCGGCGCTGGCGACACCCGCTGGCCATTCGTTGCCTCTCTGATCGGCCGGTACGGCTTCGCGCTTCCTGCCGCTCTATTCGGATTGGTTACGCCGCTCGGTGTTTCCGGTCTCTACCTGGCGCTCGTGCTGGAATCGTTCGTCCCAGGAACTATCAACTACGGGCTGTTCAAGTCCGGCCGGTGGAAGGTCGTTAGCCGTCGATACCGGCCGAGTGGAGACGCCGGTCGATAATCCAATAGAGGAACTATTTTTCTGAGTTACTCTGCGGATCGACCGCTTTTCACTCCTTCTGGCGGGGCAGTCCAGATAGTACACGTCGCTGGCCCAGACGCTTCAGACACCACTAGAACCACGATCGACCGAATCAAGCGCTTAATGGTCGAACGCCAGCTGAAGAGATGCTGTACTAAACAGTACCAACTCACCATCATATGTGGTTCTCGAGCGTCGAAAGAGCCGAATCAATCGGTACATCGAATTCGTTTTCGTAATAGAAGCCACCTCGAGAGAGTGTCACTACCTTCCCCTTTCGAGTTCGCAGTCCCGACCGTTCATCCGTTGATGCTCTCGGAGCACACTCTTGAGCTGTCGACAGGCGTCTTTGGCCCGCCAACCAAGTTCACTCTCTCGAGTTCTTCGCAACGATTCAGCGTACCACTCACAGGCATCTGCTGCGAGTGCAAGCCATGCAACTCGAGTGTGAATCCGACCGTGTCGACGTCCAACCATCCAGATCGTCGCGATCGCTTCGAGTCGATATCCGATTTCCCTGTCACCGTGTAATTCGAACCACCCGCCTCGTAGCTCGCATGCCGAGACGACTGTCTCGCAGAACTCTTCGTCGACGTCGAGTACGATGTGGTGTCCTCGAGTCCTCGGAGAGCCGATTAGCCGTGGAAAAGAGGCGGCAACGAAAGAACGGCCTCGAGTACACCGAGTGTCATGTTCTATAAATGGTCGACGCCGATATTCCCGGCGAAATCCTCGGGTTCGGAGACACCTGACGTCCACACTCGAGGGTATCCCCCAACCAACTCACAACCTCTGAGATGGGCTACATTCTCCACACCACACTGAAACCCCACACAATAGCAGCGGTCTGCTCGGTACGGCTACTGGGCAGTACGTCGCTTGATCGGTCGTCGTCGGTCTTCCTCGAGTAACTCTGGTGTAGGTCTGTTGAAAACATCAACTGTTTCCGGATAGGAGCCAAACTGGCAGCGTCTCGTCCACTACTACCACACATAGCGTTGTACCGCTTCGATGAGTTCGCTTCTGACAATCGGTGGGTACAGGCTCAATAGTGTGCGACACCACTGGCGTTACTCTTCTCCGGAGTTGACACAACGGAGTGATAGAGGTGAGTAAGTCAGACATCTATTGACAAGGAAGAGGGGGTTTGCAGCTGTGTGTCATCGGTCACTGTCCCCCCGGTGATCGGGGTTTAGGGCGTTCGCGATCGAACGTGGACGGAATGAGTAACCATAACGCCGTCGAGGCAATTCGGGAGTGGTGTGAGTTTGGCGAGTACCGCACTTACATCCTGATGGCGATTGCCCGATCCACACACAACGACGATCTCTCGAGTAACTCCGAGATCAGCTATCGGAAGGTGATCCACGACGAGGACGATATCGAGCGTGCCTATACTGATCTCTTGGCGCTGGTCGGTGGCCACGACTACCTCTTCCGGATCTACCTTACCGTGAACGCGCGGAACACGCTGAAAGCATATTTCAACTTCCGAGAAGAGATGGACGGCTGGATCCGCGACATCTTCTACGGCGACGAGCACGCAGCCGAGAAACTCTCCCGCGTCGATTCCTACTGGAAGAGCGCGCTCCATCGGCCTGAGGCGCGCGACGACCGGTACTTCCTATTCGATCTCGATGATATCAGCGACCTCGAGCGTGACGAGTTCCTTGTGCAAATCCCTACAGACGTCCACACAACGGTCACGACGCCGAACGGCTACCACGTCGTCACTGAGCCGTTCAACTACACTGACTGGGATCCCACGGTCGAGTACGACGATCTCGATACCGACGGGCAGCTGTTCATCGACGAGATTGCTGGCAGGGTTAGCACATAGTACTAACAGTGACGAGTACGCGAAGAAGCTCGTTTTGCGTCCGATCGACGCGTTACCCGACCTTTTGAAGAGCCGCCTGGCAGTGAGGAAGAAGCCAAGCAGAAGAACGACATCGAGTATACCGAACGACGAGTGCTGCTGATGGATGACGTTGACAACGCTGTTCTCTTTAAGTGCTTCTGGTCACAAGGTAAAGATACGAAGGGATTTTCGCCGTGCATCCGGTCGACGAGCGGTGCTCTCGTCAGTAGTACTCGAGTCCACCATCGACGCTGACGCCGTTTGTGTCTCACCTTACTCGCATCCTCCAGTGAGCGACACTTCCGGGCGGGGCTGACATTCCGATTTTCGCATCTTGAAGCGCTGTAACTCCGCTGACTCGGGTACTCACCTGTAGCAGCCAATGTAAGTCATTGGATACTTAACCGTTAGACTTGTCCGCAATCAGTATGTGAATCGTTTCAGTTGTTACTATAGATGTCCACTCTACGGATCAGCTCTGACCTCCTGAATAGACTCCAAAATTGACCTTGCTCTTCGTCAGAAGTAAACGGATCATCCCCAAGCCTCGAACGATTGATCGAGTGAGCCACTGTCGTCGGGAACCGTCGAAAACCATACTCTCGTTCCGGTATAATAGCGGAAGTTACTGAAGGTAAGGAAAAACTCCATCCTCCAGGGTGGGTGAGACGTCAAGTTATTGCCCATCTGGGAGCCATGTAGCGTGTCGATCGACCATTTCACTGGATGCATCAACTAACAGTCTTTGTGCCTGGTCGTGGTACTCTTCTACCGCGTCAGGTTCCTCAGTACCTGTGTCGACGAGTGCCTCGAGCGTTGCCATACTGTCGTGTACGGCCCCAATCGACTCGAACACGTCGAGAGCCGCTCGTAAGTGTTCGCGAGCGGGGTCGACAGCGCCGGCTTCGAATTCGATTTGTCCTAAAAGGCATTGGGTTCGACCGATCCAGTATTGCAAATTCATCTCCTCAGCGTCCTCGAGGACTGCTTTCGCTAGCTTGCGAGCAGCATCTACATCGCCAAGGGTGTGTTTGAGTTGTGCACGAGCGAGGCAAACACGCAGTCGGATGAGACCCGGTTCGGTCTCGACGATTTCGAACGCCGTTTCGAAACACTCGTTGGCCCGTTCGTACGACTCCATTCGTCGTGCACTCTCGCCCAGACAGAGGTAACTCGCCGCAATCTGTTCTGATTCGCCGATTTCATCAGCGATTTCGAGGGCACGCTTGCAATGATTTCGGCCTCGTTCGTACTCTCCACGTTGTATTGCGACCATTCCGAGATTGTTGAGTGTCGGGGCCATTACGGCACGAACCTCGAGTTCTTCGGTGATATCGAGACTGCGCTCGTAGAAGGTGGACGCCTGATCGAAATTACCGCGACGGTTTTCGATCTGGCCGAGATTGTGGAGCGATTTTGCCTGGCCAAAGCGGTCGCCGAGTTCCTCTTTCAGTTTGAGTCCTTGTTCGTGTAATTTTAACGACCGGGTGTAGTTGCCCCGCCGCCCCTCGACGGTTCCAAGATTATTGAGCGTCGAAGCCAGCCGAGTACGGTCGTCCAGTTCCCGCCGCAACTCGAGGCAGCGCTCGTAGTACTCGGTTGCTCGGTCGAAGTTCGTTCGCTGGCTCTCGAGGTGACCGAGATTGTTGAGACACTTCCCCACGCCCGGACGGTCGCCAAGTTCTCGTCTGAGTTCGAGACTCTGTTCGTAGAACTCGAAGGCCCGGTCGTAGTTCCCCCGTTGTCCTTCGATCGCCCCGAGATTATTACGAACTGCTGCTACACCCTTGCGGTCGCCAAGCTCCTGTCTCAGTTCGAGACTTCGCTCGAACGACCTGGACGCCATGTCGAATCGGCCTTGCTTCCAGGCAACGTTGCCGATGTAATTGGCCGCTTCTGCCTCGCCGCGACGATCCCCGACCTTTTTTCTGAGTTGCAAGCTCAATTCGTAGCACTCGAGTGCTCGGTCGAACGCACCGCGTTTCATCGCAACACTCCCGATTCCGGCCAACGCTTTTGCTTCCCATGCTTTTCGTTCGGTAGCGCGGAATACGTCCACAGCGCTGTCGTAGTTCGTTTCGGCGTCAGCGTACTCACCGAGTTCGGTGAGTACCGCCCCGAGACGAAGGCGAGCCCGTGCACAGAGTAGTTCATTGCCTTTTACCTGCGAAAGACAGTCCCGACAGTGAGTGACTGCAGTATCGTATTCCCCCCGGTTGCTTGCCACGCGCGCCAGACCGAAGAGGCGTTCTGCACCGATCTCGACTGGCTTTTGCGGTACTCTCTCGTACGTTCTTTCGGCGCGATCGTAGTACCCGCCAGCGAGGAACAGTTCACCGAGCCAGATCTGTCGACGTTCCCGCACGTCGTCCGCGCACGCGTCCGGAAGTCCGATACCGACACCCGAGTCATCGACAAACAGTGGCGCCAGTTGCGATCGGTCCCGACCGAGAACGTACACCGCTTCGACAGTTTCGTTCGCCCACTGCCCTGGTTTGTCGACGACTGCTGCCAGTGCCCACCGCTCGTTTAGGTGACGTTCGATCCGTTCACACTGAGTGGAATCGTCGGCGAGTCCCAACACTGCACTCATCGCAGTGGCAAATCGCCGAGCAGCCGCTTTCTCCCCCTCGGCTTCGATGAGGTGTATGAGGAAGGCCGTTGACCATTCTTCGTGGACCGTCCGGTACCGCCCGTCCTCTCGCTCGAAGAGGACATGTCCTTCCAGCCGGTCAAGTGCATCGTCAATGTCGTCGAAACGAGCGGCGTCCGATTGGAGATTGCCTGCATCGAACGACTCCGCTCGAGCGATAGCGTAAAGCAACCCGCGGTTGACGCCGATTCCAGCTGCGTTGAGCACGTTCGCGAGTACAGCAACTGACAACGACAGTTCGTCGTCTTCGAGGGCTGCATAGACATCAGCGACGGCGTCCTCGAGTGCGGTCGAAGCGTCGGCCAGCGGATCGGCGTAGGTCGCCAGTCGATGCATTACACGCAACATCCGGTGGGGCTGTTGTCCATCGGTGACGTTTCCCTCGTTGCTGACCGACGACCACAGCTCTTCGGTCTGAATATCGACCGGGCGTCTGATTGTCTGCTCGAAGTGCGCGACCAGTCGCTCGAAATCTGTCTCAGTCAGCGGTGGCACGTGGACGACCTCGAGGTTGTTCATCGTCTGTGACGTTTCAGTGTACTCGCGCCACTCCTGCTCGCGGGCATCGAGCAAAACGCTTACTTCCCCCTCCGCATCGAGTTCCCCGATTGCGTCGAAGATCGCGTTGGCGTTCGGACGCACGGCATCTTCCACGACGACCAGTGCATGGCCGTCTGCCGCAGTGGCAGTTTCAACGAGGTCGTCAACTGCGGAGAACGGTCGGCCACGATCGTTTTCCCGGTAGTAAACTGGTCCATGATCGGCATCGTACCATTCACAAGCGATCTGTTTACCGATCGTACTCTTGCCCGACCCGGGTGCGCCGAGGATGATTCGGTTTTTCCCACAGGTCAGGTCGTCTGTGAGTGCTGCTGTCAACTCTCGCTTTGCACTTTCGGGCTTTCCATCGCTATCCGGTGATTCGGAATTGTCCCCACCTTCGACATCCGATATCTCCCGTCTGATCGCGTAGCCAGTGTGGACTTCGGCGAGCGAGAGGCCGGCGCGCCAGGCGGTTGTCGGGTCGGCCACAGGTTCGTGACGGAAGTACGAACCGTCGACACGGACGAAGCCCTGTCCTTCCAATGAGACCGGGAGCGATTGAGCGATCGTCTCTAGCGCGGCCGCGCCTCCGTACGCTTGACGTCCGTCGCTAGCGCTGTCGAGCAGGGTGTGCGTCCGGTCCGTCGCTTCGTCCCGTGCCTCTTCGAAGCGTCTTTCGGCCCACTCGACGCCGCGTCCTTCGTCGTTGATGAGAATTCCGTTAACTGCACCTCGCTCAGTGTAGACGACGATGTGAACGGTGGTCCCGGCACTTTGCCCAGACTCGATAGCATCCCCATTAAATAATTCAAGTCCGTACTCCGGGACGGAACCGACGCTGATGAAAAAACGGTCCGTTTTCGCCATCGCAGCCATTCGACGCGGGAATTCCTGGCAAAGCGTCTCGAACACCTTGGGCGACACGATGAGTTCGGCCGTCTGACCGTCGATAACGATATGCTCGTAGAGGACTCTCACGTGTCGAGGATCATCCAGCGTGGGAATCAACGCGCTGTACTTCTCGGCCGAATCGAGGGCGTCGAGACGTTGCTCTAGTGGCCGGTAGGGAACTGGATCCGTCGCGAAAATCACGTCGCTGCGAGCCACGACTTCAGCATCAACGGCACTCGTGTCGGCGAGGGGTGTGAGAACCTCCTCAGCTGCACGAATGCCGCCAAGTTCTGCGAGAAAGGCGTTCAACCGATCGTGTACGAGGATTCCAGTGTTTGTGACCTCGACGCCCCCAGCCCCGCGTTCGACAAGGTCAATCGCCTCGAGTTCGTTGATCGCTCGGTTGATTGTTGCACGAGACTGACCAGTATCGTCTACCAGATCCCGGACGTGTCCGGAGGACTGACAGAGGCGATCGAGTAGATCCAGGCGATTGATCAGCGTCTTTGTTTCCTCCGCATGGCTCCGCTCCCCCATCTCTAACGTTTAATGTGTGTACAGTTATTTGACTTTTTCGACGATGTTAACGCCCGATAATGAATGTATAAAAATAATTACCGAGTGTGGATAACGACGAATATCGACAGACGAAGCGGCTCAAAACCGTTTCTCTCAGGTGGTGAGATGGCGTCTCAAGCCGTGAGATGATGTCCCTTGCGTCGAAAGGGCGTGAAAATGGTTGGAAAGCAAGATTGTCTTCGTATTGTACCCGGAACCGGTCGAGGCGGTCATCGTCTATATCGTCACGGCGCTTCATACCTACGAACGAGCGGACCACTACCCGACCGACTCCGGCTCGCTAAATGGTTCCTATTTAGCCTTCTTGTGATACTAGCTCTCTCAACCGTTGCGATCGCAACGGTCGGTCTCGTCGAGGCTGCTGACGAGGGTCCAACCGAGGTGACGACCTGTCAAGAGATTTCACAGCCGGGTGCGTACGTCCTCGCCGATAATCTCTCACCAAGTGAAGCGGACGACCTCGCACTCGATTCCGAGGAGCACTCGTTCAACGCCTGTATCGCGATCAACGCGAGCGGGGTAACGCTAAACGGTGGGGGCTACACCGTCGACGGTACCGAGGTCCAGAACGAGGACGACGAGTTCTACGGTATTTACGCAGGAAACCTCTCCTCCGACGCCGGATTCGATGAGGGATCCGAGCTTACGGACGTGACGGTCACAAACGTGACCGTCGAGGAGTGGTATCGAGGGATCCAATTCCATGTAACTCGGCAGTCGAGCGTCACGGACGTCACCGGGACGAGCGATGACGTTGTCCAGGACCGAGCGATCCACCTCTCACACTCCCACGAGGCGACCGTCGAGGGGAACCACGTCGAGGAAACGTCGTACGGTATCTATCTGACTGATTCGGACCAGGGGACCGTTCGAAACAATACGATAAACGGCACTAACCTTCACGCGATTGGCGTGTCCGGGGAGTACGTACAGATCCAGGACAACGAGATTACCAACTACAGTGGGGCCGAGTCGGTCGGCGTGATACTAGACGAGTCGGCCGACTACGCTACGATCGAGGACAACGTCTTCGTCGATGGGGGGACGGGGATCGAGACCTGGGACTCCTCGGACGAGCCAGTGATTCGGAACAACACGTTCGACGGTGGAAACACTGCGATGACGATCGGTGAAAACATTGGTGGCGACCTCGGCGTCGAGGGCGGCTCGGAACGCGCCGTCGTCCGGAACAACAGCATCGAGGACTTCACGTCGGGCATACAGGTGTACCGACAGTCCCACAACGCAGAGATCGTCGACAACTCGATCAGTGCCGTCACCAACCCCGCAATATCGGTTATCGGTTCGGACGACGGGCTGGTCGCGAACAACACCGTCACCGATGCCGGAGTCGGGATTCGCCTCGGCGGCGATCGCGCCGAGGTTGCCGATAACGATCTCGTCGACACGGACCTCGGCGTGGATCTCACCCGTACGGATGATTCAACGATCCACCACAACAACGTCACCGGCGGTGCCGGCGCGGGACTCGAAGTCTTCGGAACGAACGAGGGGACGGTCGTCGCGAACAACTCGTTCGTCGACGGTGGCGACGGGATCGAGATCCAGGACAACGACGGTGTCTCCGGAGTCACGATCAGGCACAACGACGTCAGCGACAACGCCGGGGCCGGCGTCCGGTACTACCACACGAGCAGTCCGAATGGTGAGGTCGGACCGCACCTCCTCGAGAACGATATCACGAACAACGCGGAGGAGGGGATCAAGGACACCCACGGCGTCAACGTGACGTACGAGGGGAACTACGTCGCGAATAACGGGCTGGAAGGATTCCGCCTGCTTGAACACGCGGCCGAATCGACGATCCGGGGGAACACGATCGTCGACAACGGTCACGACAGCTCGAGCGGCGTCGCGGCGGTCCAGATCGGCGACGACTGGCGTGGTTCCTCGGAGGCCGTCACCGTCGAGGATAACGTCGTCTCCGACAACCACGACACCGGCATCGTCGTCGAGGTGACGCCGGACGTCGTGGTCCGGAACAACTCCCTCTCCGGGCATGCCCTCGACGTGCTCCTCGACCGTTCGACAGAGGTAGTCGTCGAGGAGAACACCGTCGAAACGGGCCTCGACATCGCCGCCGAGGAGACGGATGACTTCCGACACGAGATGGCGGACAATGAGTTCCACGACGGCTCGCCGCTTTACTACGTGCGCGGAGAAACCGATCCGACAGTCCCTGCCGACGCGAGTCAGGTGATTGCGGTGGACGCTGATAGCATGACCATCGGGGGCGGCGAGTACGACACCGCGCCCGCTCCGTTCGGTGTGCTGGTCGCCGCGAGCGACGACGTTTCGATCGAAGACGTCTCGATCACGGGCGAGGCGACTGAGGGACTTCGGCTGGCGTACTTGGACGACTCGACCATCCAGGGAGCCTCCGTCAGCGAGACGGAAAACGGGATCACCCTGCGTCACTCGAGCGGAACCACGATCGAGGGCGTGAGTGTCTCGGCGGTCGGCGACCGAGCTGCCGAGGTGGGAACCGGGATCCTCGTCGAGGAGGCCACCGAGATCGAACTTCGCGACGGCGAGGTCCTCGACGCCGGCGAGAACGCCATCTATGTGGACGAAACGGACGCAGCGGTGGTGGCAAACACCACGGTCGACGGCGCCGTTCAGGGAGTGACCGTCGCTGACAGCCCGGAACCGGTCGTCTCCGGCAACGACGTCTCCGACCTCGACAGGTACGGGATCTACGTCGATAACGCGGTGAACGCCACGGTGGCGAACAACAGTGTGACTGGTCTCACCTCGGACACCGTGTCGACGTGGGCCGCGCTCCGCGTGACCGACGCCGACGGCGCCGTCGTCTCCGGGAACGCCGTGACGAACAACGACGCCACTGGCCTCGACGTCTCGAGTTCGATCGGCGCCGAGGTACTCGACAACGATATCCGGCACAATGAGGTCGGCCTCTCGACGGATGGAGCCGGCTGGCAGGGGCCGACGAACGTGGTCGTCGCCGGAAACGTGATCAGTGACAACAGCGACGACGGGATCTACGACGACGGGGATTTCGACGAGGGAGGAATCGGCACGCTCGCAAACAACACCATCAGCGAGAACGGCGGTGCCGGGGTGATGTTCGACGGTACCGAGGGCGTCACCCTCGCCGGGAACGACATTGAGCGAAACGACGGCGTCGGGATCAGTCTCGACGATGCCGAGGACGTCACGATCCGCGAGACCGTCGTCGACGCGAACGGCGTCGGGATCGAGGACTACGACTCAGCTGGCCTCGTCGTCGAGGACACCGAGATCACGAACAACGATGGCAACGGTATCGACCTCGACTGGACGTCCGGTTTCGAGGTCCGGAACAGTACGATCTCGGGCCACAGCGGCTGGTCCAGCACAGGTCTCAACGGAGAACTGGCCTCTGCCAGCGTGATCGCCGACAACACGTTCGAGTCGAATCAGCAGGCGATCGAACTCACCGAGCAACAGTGGTACAGCGATCTAGTCGGTGTGGCCATCGAGATTCGAGACAACGACTTTGTGAGTAATGACGGTGGGGTAGCCGTCAACGCAGAGGCGGACGAGGTCTTGATCGTGGACAACTCGTTCGAGTCGACGAGCTGGCTGGCGGTGGAGTACGACGTCGAGGACCCGGGGCACTACCTGAACGCGACGATGAACTGGTGGAGCGATGAGAGCGGCCCGAGCGGGGACGTTGAGGACCCCATCACCGGAACCACCGCCGATGGATCCGGCGACGAAGTGGGCGAAGACGCGGCTTTCGACCCGTGGCTCACGTCGGAACCAGACGACGATTCGGGGGACGGGGAACCCGAAGCTAACCTCTCCGTCGTAGACGCCTCGCTGAGCGAGACCGACGTCTTCGAAGGAGACGAGATGAGGATCACCGCCGACGTCGAGAACAACGGGGACGCGACCGGTGAGTACACCGCCGCCCTCGAGATCGATGGCACGGTCGTGGCGAACGAGACGGTGTCGGTCGGCCCTGGCGAGACCAATTCGGTCGCGTTCAGGCACGCGTTCGACACCGCTGGCGACTACGACGTGACAGTCGACGGCGTTGAGGCGGGAACCGTGACAGTCACAGAAGCGGAAACGATCTTCGAGCTTTCGGATGTCTCCGTGAACGAGGAGGACGTGTTGACTGGTGATGGGGTTACCGTCTCGGCACTCCTCGAGAACACGGGAACTGACGACGGCGAGCACGTCGTCTCCCTCGAGATCGACGGGACGGTCGTGGCCAACGAGACGGTCTCAGTCGACGCTGACGAGACTGAGGTGATCGAGTTTACCCACGCGTTCGACGACGCCGGCGAGTACGAAGTGGCCGTCAACGGCGTCGAGGCGGGAACCGTATCCGTCAGTGAACCGCCGTCGACGCCGTCGCCCTCTCCGTCACCGTCACCCGACCCTGCCCCAGAGACGGAGGTGTCCGTCGAGGTGAGCGACGACGGAATGACGGCAACGGTCACCGATGCGGTGGCGAACGAGCCGACGTCGATTCCGATCGGTGACGAGCTCGGGGACGAGGCGCCGCTCTCGGCGATGACCATCACGACGGCCGAAGACGGCAACTTCGACGTGACGATCCGGACGACCGAGGGGCTCCCCGCGGACGCCGACGAGTTGCCGAACGCGCCAGCGGAACTGCTCACCCTCGAGATAGACACCAGCCTTGAGGCTGACGAGATCGACACCGCAACGCTCGAGTTCTACGTTTCGGGTGACGAACTGGCTACTCATGATCTCGATGCGGGAGACGTAACGCTATATCACCTGGTAGACGGCGAGTGGATCGAACGCGACACGGAGTCGTCGGACCTGTTCCCCGGTAGCTCCTGGGATTCGGAGGAACTGAACGAGCTGTTCCCGGGCAGCACCTGGGAAGACGCAGAGGAGCCGTCGGATCTGTTCCCCGGTAGCTCCTGGGAGGATGCTGAGGAGCCGTCGGACCTGTTCCCCGGTAGCTCCTGGGATTCGGAGGAGCTGAACGAGCTATTCCCGGGCAGTACCTGGGAAGACGCGGAAGAACCGTCGGATCTCTTCCCGGGCAGCACCTGGGAAGAAGCGGACGAACCGTCGGACCTGTTCCCTGGTAGCACCTGGGAGGACGCTGAGGAGCCATCGAACCTGTTCCCTGGTAGCTCCTGGGATTCGGAGGAGCTGAACGAGCTGTTCCCAGGCAGTACCTGGGAAGACGCGGAAGAACCGTCGGATCTCTTCCCGGGCAGTACCTGGGAGGACGCGGAAGAACCGTCGGATCTCTTCCCTGGTAGCTCCTGGGACTCGGAGGAGCTGAACGAGCTATTCCCGGGCAGTACCTGGGAAGACGCGGAAGAACCGTCGGATCTCTTCCCGGGCAGCACCTGGGAGGACGCTGAGGAGCCGGCGGACCTGTTCCCTGGTAGCTCCTGGGATTCGGAGGAGCTAAACGAACTGTTCCCGGGCAGTACCTGGGAAGAAGCAGAGGAACCGTCGGATCTATTCCCGGGCAGCTCCTGGGAGGATGCTGAGGAGCCATCAGACTTGTTCCCCGGTAGCTCCTGGGATTCGGAGGAGCTGAATGAACTGTTCCCAGGCAGTACCTGGGAGGACGCTGAGGAGCCATCGGACTTGTTCCCCGGCAGCTCCTGGGATTCGGAGGAGCTGAACGACCTGTTCCCGGGTAGCTCTTGGGACGAAGCGGAAGAACCGTCGGACCTGTTTCTTGGTAGCTCCTGGGACGAAGCGGAAGAACCGTCGGATCTGTTCCCGGGCAGCTCCTGGGATTCGGAGGAGTTGAACGAGCTGTTCCCAGGTAGCTCCTGGGACGAAGCGGAAGAACCGTCGGATCTGTTCCCGGGTAGCTCCTGGGAGGAAACGGACGTGAGCGACCCGCAATCCGGCGCGTACTACAGCTCACACACACCGCACTTCTCGGCGTTCGCACTCGCCGGACACCAGCCCGACATCACCGTCGTCGACCATTCGGCATCCGAAACGACGCTTTCGGTCGGCGAGGCCGTGACATTCGAGGCGACGGTCCAAAACGACGGGGGCGCAACCGGGAACTACTCCGTCGATATCGAGGTCGACGACGCGGTCGTGGCGACGGAGTCCGTTTCGGTTGAGCCGGGTGCTGAAACCGAGGTCACGATCAGCTACACCTTCGAAACGGCAGGTGAGTACACACTCGCCGTCGACGGGGTTGACGTGGGAACCGCGGTTGTCGAAGACACTACGGACGATCCGGACTCGTCCGATGACGTGGCAGACGCCGACGAAACCGACGCCACCGACGACGGTGACGACGTGGCAGACGCCGACGACACCGACGACACCGACGACACCGACGACACCGACGACGGTGACGATGGATTGTCCGGATTCGGCGCGGTGGTCGCACTCCTCGCGCTCGCTTCGGTGTTCGTTGTGGCTCGGCGCCGGTGATCGCGGTTCCGGGCGTGGAGGCGGCCCAGGTCAGTCTTGGCCAGCGTGGATCCGGTAGTTCACACGGTCGGACGTTCGACTGGTTGTGACCGTTGCGACTCATCGAACGTACCATCAGCTGTGGGGATTCAAAATTCGGTGTTAGTATTCCTTGGCGGATTATTCGAGAATGTCGAACACGTCGACTGCCTTGTACTCTTTCCCACGTTGCTTTCCAGTCACTTCCTCAATGAGACCGTCCTCTTCGAGGTCGTCGACGATCTTATACGCGGTTCGCCGCGAGACATCGAGATACTCCAGAAGATCTGGAGGTCTGAAATAGGGATACTGGAGCAACTGTTGGGCGAATTTGTCAGTGTTTGTGGTGCCTGAATACTCCACTTCGTATCGCTCTTGGAGTTTACGAAGTTGATGGGTTCGGTCGTAGGAATTCTCGGCTTGACTTCGAAGCCCCTCGAGGAAGAACGTGAACCATTCTTCCCACTCCCCCTCCTCACTCACTGCACGCATCCGTTCAACATACTCGACTTTGTGGCGATTGAAGTACGCACTTGGGTGGATGTATGGACTCTCAAGATATCCCTCACTCGCCAGGTAGAGGATGATGAAGAGGCGGCCAAGCCGACCATTTCCGTCTGAAAACGGGTGGACTGTCTCGAAGAAATAGTGAATAATGGCTGCGTCAACGAGCGGATGGTACTGTCCACCCATCTGGATGTACGACTCGAGTGATTGCATGAGTCCAGCGAGCACTTCCGGGGTTGGTGGGACGAACGGACGTTGTCCAGACCGTGGTCTCGTTAGATGAACCATATGGTCGCGAAAGTCACCAACGACCTCACCATCGTTACGGACGTCCTCAAGTAGCATCGAATGGAGATCCTTGATGAGTGAGAGCGTTATCGACTCCCCACCCTCGATTTTATCGAGCCCGTAGGTTAGCGCGTTCTCGTAATTGAGGGCCTCTCTCAAATCCTTCTCAATTGTTGTGTCTGTCTCACCAGAGGTGTGTTGAGTGTGATACGCCTCGAGGTCTTGATACGCGACATCTGCACCTTCGATGCGTGCGGATTCGACAGCCTCGATACGAATAAGAGAGGTGTAGAGAACTGTTGCGAAATCAACTGTTGAGCTAATGCCGTCAACACGGCCGATCTGGTACGCGGCATCGGCCACGAGATCATGCGTCTGGTCAGAGATCTCGAGCTTCGGCTCTATTGGGAGCGCCTCCGGTGAATAGTATGGATTTGGATGGTATGGTACGTACTTTCCCGGAGCGCCATCCGGAAGCTCTCTCGTTGGCATCTCAGTGGTAGTACCTCTGGCCCCATTGGTATAGGTGTTTTTATATTCGATATACGAAGGAGCCACTGTGGGCCTCTTTTGTGAACACGAGTGTGAATAGTATACGTACGAAGTTCAATCCACTCTTTCCGTGCATCGAGCATATAAATGTGTATACGGAAGGTGTCTTCGAGGTCATGCACTTTTTGATCTGGGCGAAGATCCCCACGACGCTCTGGTACGGACGTCCACGCTCTCGTCACGGTGTGCTCGTTTCTCGAGAGTCGAGACTGTCTCCCCGTGCGGAGAGGTGGCCCAGTGTCCAGCTGCGGGACTAACGCTCGAGTCTCACTCGCTGGTTTCTGGATACTTAAGGAACCCCTGTTTGTTGAGCCCTTCCTCAAAACGAAGGTGCAACGCTCCGGCTCGCGTCACTGATTTCCAGAACTACCTTTTGTGTTCTTATGATGATAGCCGTAATGACCAGACGGGGTCTATCTATCACAAATACAAATACCACGTTCCTGGATCAACTCTGTCACGTATCGATGAATACTCTCAGATAACGCATACATCGCATCTTCCTTCTGCTGGGTCGGAATCTGAACCCCGTAGTAGTGACCAGTGCGGTTATCGCTATACAATCCTTTTAAATTCGAAGCCATTGATCGCTCAAACAGACCTTGGTCAGCTGCTCGATCATAGGCAGCTTCGTGATTCCGGAAGTGCTCGATAGTATCGCCAGTAGTCCAAAGAAGATAGGCTTCAATCGTTCGTTCAATTGAGCTGAAGCACAACTCAATTACTGATCCGTGAAACCCGTCTTCGGCCCGTAACACACGAGCACTCTCCAGATATCTACATGCTTTCGTCAGCTGTGTTTTCCACTCTTCGCCTTGATCAATCTCTGTTTCAAATCTTGGCCGACCCTGGCCAATGTACTCAAAGGCGTCTTCAGCTTGTTGAAGGTTCTCAGCGATTTCAGCCGGGCTAGGCATCAAAATCACCGTGAACTATAAGATTCTTAAGCGTTACAAAATCCTCAGTTTTGTACACAGGGATGCCCGAGATAATAATACGGTGGATTTCATCGGCAAACGTCGGAACAGCATCAACGGATTCCACAGTAATATGGAAACCGTATCTCTCGTTCTCAAATGTCTGGTCTTCAAGTTCTTTTTGGAGAGCGTTTGCCTTTCGTTGGTTCTCCGGGCGTTCGTTTTGTACGACTACCCAGAGATCAATATCGCTCCGGCGATCGGCTTCTCCCCGGGAAACACTTCCGTGGAGGACAATACCAACTACTGACTCGAGTTCACTTTTGAGTTTTTCTACTGCGGCCTTGACTGGTAACTGGAATTCTTCTTGAGGGATCCGTAAAAGAGGCGCCTCTGGGATAGACAGACGACTTCGGTTGATCCTAATCAATTTTTGATTGCCATTATATTCCCCAATAACAAGCTCATTTTCTTCAAGAATCTCTACTGCACGTCGGATCGCAGCTTCAGAGTAGTCAATCTGACGTGCGAGTTCTCGCTGGCTGAACTGCTCGAAGCGGTTAGTTGATAAAAAGAGAAGAAGGTCATCGGTTGCCTCTTTGCTGTACAACTTCGATCCTTTGGTTGGTATCGGGACTGAAATTGATATTCCAGAACCACCATTTGTTTTCTGATTTCGACGCATGCGTCCCAATTAGGCTCCAAACTATATAAACTATAAGTAAATTACACACATTCACTTATATAGTTATAGCAATATGAGCAGCAGGTTCGTCGTGATGCAGAAGCTGTCAAACACTATCTTTAGACAGCGAGAGAATCCGCCGTTTACGGCGGGCAAAGGTGTTACCCGACTTCTGACACAGTTAAACCCTATGCGTGCTTGATGGCATTTATCCTGATACACATAATGACCAGACGGGGTTTATCCTCGAGATATCCTTAAGCAGTTGGATACCAAACTCTTCGAATACGGAACGAAATGAACGAAACAACTGATCCACGCCCCCCACTTCCAGAGTGGATCCTCGAGTGCTATACAGTCCTTTGTGAGCAGGAAGTCGATGACGATACCTCTTCTTTTTCTCGAGAGCAGGCCCTGGACACCCTCCTGGAAGCTCAAACACCGGAACTCGAGCCCGAAGATGTGGATCACGCACTCACTCGGCTTCTCGAGCGTGGGTATCTCTATACAGTCAATGGTGAACTGCGAGTGACAAACCTACCCGAGTAGTCCCACCCCATACATTGCCAGTCAGAGTTTCAGGGGACGGTGGTGAATTGGTGTGTCAACCGTGGTTCCCCCGAGTATGTCCCAGCGAGAGGACACAATACCGTTTGTAGCACCTCTCGCTATGCAACGGTGATGAGCACGGGATCATCAACAGTTTGGTTCAATACTCGAAATCTAGTCGTTCTAGATGGAACATTTAACACGCGAACACGAGAAGGCCCGACAATGGCGACCACCTACCTCGATCAACCGCACACAGAAGGATATCTCGACGTCGGCGATTACGAGCTTTACTATCGCCGGTTCGGTACAGGCGACGATATCCTCTTAGGGCTGCACGGCGGGCCCGGAATGCCACACGACTATTTGCTCCCACTCGCCGAACACGGCGATGAAGAACGGTCGGTCGTCCTGTACGACCAGTTCGGTGTCGGCCGATCGGCAACGCCAGCCCCCGGCGATTTCGACCGATACACCGTCGACCAATACCGCGCGGAAGTCGATGCCGTGCGTGAGGCTCTCGGTGTCGACTCGATCGACCTCTACGGCCAATCCTGGGGCGGCATGCTCGCCCAGGAGTACGTCCTTGAACACCCCGATCGGGTGGACAAACTGGTGCTCGCAAACACGCTCGCCGATACCCAGTCCGCGTTCGAATCGATGCGTGGATTCGTCGACGAGCTCCCCGAAGAGATCCGTGAAACGATCGAAGCTCACGAAGCTCGTGGAGAGTACGACACCCCTGCCTACCTCGATGCACTCGACGAAGTGTACTCCGACCACGTTTGCCGCGTTAATCCCTACCCAGAACCAGTACAGCGCGCATTCGACGACGTCGCCATGACGCCGTACGGATTGATGTGGGGGCCGAACGAGTATGTCCTCCAGCAAGAGGCGCGGCTTCGCGAATGGGACGTCCGCGACCGTCTCTCCGAGATCAAGCAGCCAACACTCGTGCTCACGGGCGAGTACGACGAGATCCAGCCGGCCATCGCCGCGGACATTGCCGACCGAATTCCCAACAGCACGCTCCACGAATTCGACGACGCAAGTCACATGCCGTTCTGGGAGTGCCCTGAGGAACACTACGACGTCATTACAGAGTTTCTCTCTCAGTGAGCGCAGCCCAAAGCCAAGGCCCAACACCGGCCATCAACAGCATTCCTCCACGCAAATTGGAGGGACAAGTAGCATTTCCAGTGGGTTTGGATCGCTATTGGACTGGTCTCAGAGACCTCCATCAACATTGTGGGTAGTACTCAGAAGGCGTTTGGTTTATAACATTTTAGAGCGATTGTCAGTTCATCCGTATGACTAACGTGTTTTTAGCACCTTGTGACTCGCCAAACTTTGATGACACTGTGAAGTCCACCGTCGATCTCAACGAGTATTCAAATCACCCAGATGCATTGAATGGAAGAGAAGAAGTACGGTTCTGGGGAGCACGTACCGGAGCACGAAATGAAGGGAATTTCGAGAAAATGCAAAGCGGAGACCTCGTGCTATTCTACCAAGATGGGAATTATGTGGGTACAGCATGGGTCGAATCCAAATTTGAGGATGAAGAAGGCTGGGCTAGCACCACATTTTGGCGAGGTGGCGAATCAAACTTGGTCTATACCTTGACGGAGTTCAAGTCGATAGCTATTCCTCGAGAGAAAGTGAACGCGATTTTCGACTATACAGACGGCTATTATCCTCAAGGACTGATGCGTGTGAGTGATGACAACGTCGAAAAGCGACCGGCGTCGATCAAATTGGCACTTGAACGCTATAGTGAGAGACACAACTGATATTCGTCGTGTGGACGCCGTGTCCTCTTCCTGATTGCGCTTCCGGCGCTCACTGAGAAAGGGAGCCAAGCGCCGGAATTCAGCTTAAACGATGTCTGGACTCGATCTTCGATCCACTCCAGCACGGCGAAGAGACCATCCAAATGAGATGATCTACAACTGATCAAGGAGAGTGTCGCTCAATCTGTCGCGCAAGATACGCACTAAGTTCCTCGACAGTCTCTGTTGAGACTGCAGATGCTCCGAAATCACTCCGGAAGCCGTGTTTGAGTTCCTCACTCTCGAGAATGTCAAGACCGCGCTCTAACTGGGCGCGCAGTGCATCCTCGTCGCCACGGTGGAGGTGTGGCGTCACTGCATTGAGATCGATCTCTGGCGTGATTGCAACGACATCCCTGAGATCGGTTTCACGTCCGCTGTGGAGTTTTGCTGCAACGAGAACGGAGCCATCAACGACACGAGCCGTGGTTGACGTGGATCCATCGCTCACCGTCCGATCAGTACAATTCTGAGAGAGATATGCGAACGACCACTGTGCGCCAGTCTGACGGCACCCGAGCCCGTTAACAAGCAGATCGAACCCAATCGGCTGATATTCGCTCAAGCGTTTTTCGTACTCGAGAACCTCGCAGTCGTATATCCTACTCTTTTCGTGGCTCTCTGTCTGTTCGAATCCGTGCGTTTCGAGGAACTCAATAAACTCGCCTTTTTCCTCTGGGGCAACGACAACGTCCAGATCGGTCGAAAATCGGGTATTAAACGACGAAACCGCATAGCCACCGACGAGAACGTATTCGAGAGAATTGTCTGAAAGTGCCTCGAGTAACTCGATGAGGGCCTTGCTCCGATCCGCGAAGCTCACGGCTGAGCCACCCCTGGGTCGCGATACGTGACATCGAGGTCAAGTTCGTCGTACATTCGATCGAGCATCTCGAGTGCCGACTGAAAGTGCACATAGTGTTCCTGCATGTATTCAATAGTCTCCTCGAGTGAGATTACGGGATATCCGTCGACCCACTCGACTTCGAGCTCAGAACGTGGTTCCAGCACGAATTGGATCGAACCCTCAACCTCATCTGCTGGCCGACGTTCGAAGGCGACTGGAATCCCAAATCGGTCGAAGAATTCTTCCCAGTACTCGAGATCTTCCTCGCCGACGGCCAGGAACAACGGGTAATCGGCTTGGTCTCGTCCCACTTGGTATCCACCTCGAGTCCACACGTAGACTGCATCGATTCGTGTGAACGCATACGGTGCGGCTGCAAACTGTGGAATTACGTACGTTTCGTCGATCGTAGGCGGGTCGACCTGTGCACTCACAGCTGCAAAATCGAGCGCGGCGTCGGCCACTCGATCGTCGCTCACATATAGTCCGTCATTGTAGCGAACGAAGCCCGCTTCCTCAAGTGTGTTCACTGCTTGTCGAACCGTCTCGTATGGCGTGTGCGTGCGCTGAGCAACTTGGCGGATCGAGTCCCCTGGCTCGATCGCAAGGAGCGTCCGACCGGCGACGCCGTCAAAAGCCTCGTACATTTGTTAGTTACCAATATACCGGGAACAGTCAAAAATATTTCTCTCCATCGATCTCTGTTTCGAGCCGTCTCACCGAGACCACAGGCTACTTCCAACAACTGCAGTTTGCGATTGTGAATTTCAACATGGGTGTTCGTTGAGTCGACAACTCGCTCGAGCGCTTCGACATCGATCACACGTCCCAGCTGATATGCATTATGCTCGAGTGCTCCGATGATCTCGAACAGAAGCGTTCGGTCACTCAAGATCGATCACCTCGTCGACGATGTCGATGATTTCCTGGGCGGTCGAGCTAATCCGCTGAAGGTGATCGAGAACCGCTTCTGGGTCATCTCCCTCCCACGCAGCGAGGTAGAACGCTGATCCACTCGTATCCAGCCCAAAGTAGCGACCGACGATGTAGCCGACGGCTTCGGCCTCGAGTTCACGTTTCGACCGCTCGGTTTCGTCATCGACAGCACCATGCAACATGGCGTGCGCATACTCATGGACGAGCGTTACTGCGAGACCTGCCTGATTCTCGCGGTCGCGAACTTCGACGAGTGGGTATGCATCTGGTCGATATTGACAGACGCCCTTCGCTCCACCGTGAGTCCATTCTTTTACAGAGATGACCTCAACCTCAATCTCGAGCGAGGACGCCGCCTCGAGGAGCGCTGGGATCAACTCCTCTGCGTCTCCCGTCGCTTCCGTCTCGAGTTCGGGTAATGGCTCTCCCTCAGTCTGAGACACATCGAACACGGGTGCTGGCCGAAAGCCTACCAGTCCTTTTGACCACTCCTCTGGTGACGTCTCATTGTATTCACAGTCACTCCGGTCGTGGTATGACGATGAGTTTCCACACTTGGGGCACTTCCTCGCGATGATCGGTGCCCAGATCCAGATTGCCTTCTCGCCTTCAGCAACGTGTCGATCGAACTCGTTTTGCCATGTTCGGTAGCCAGCAACTCGAGTCGCGTGTGGACACTGGAGTTGGATCAACAGTGTGTTTCGAGGCGAGTAGTCGTGGAACTCACTCTGCACGTCAAGCCACTGTTTGAAGTGCTCACTCGAGACTGCGTCATCGACTTCTTCGACCAAATCCTCGAGCCAAGTTTCGATCGTACTGTGCATCTCATCGTGTCGGGTGTCCGAATCATCGAACGTTTCTCGGGTGCAACTGCTCAGACTCATGATAGTCTCGGCGCTTCTCGAATCGAACTCGAGAAGACCGCTGCCCATCAGCGGGTCTCAAAAAAACGGCCATCGGGCGTACGCTCGAAAAAAGTAGGTAAGCTGACTCAATAATGTAGTCACCGGTGGACTCAATATGCTTCCACCCCATTTTTCTGGGGAGAAGGTCAACTGATGGAAATTCCTGACAACTTACTCTGTCTCTTTAATGCCAAGATTGTAGAAGAAGACGGTTCGTACGTCATCGAGATACCGAAGCAGGAGGTCGCGATCGGAGACGTCCAAGTCGGAGAAATGTACCGAGCCGCACTGCTGGGGCCAGGAGCCGAAGGTAAAACAGACAGTACACCACAGCGAGAAAGCGATGAACTTACTCCACCAGTCGAAACTGGCGAGACACGTACTGTCGATATCGAAGGTACCGGAGAGCAAGGTGATGGAATTGCGCGTGTCGAACGAGGGTATGTAGTGATCGTTCCCGATACGGAGAAGGGAGAGCGCGTAACCATCGAGATCACTGATGTGAAAGAGACCGTCGCCTTCGCTGACGTTCTCGAGCGAGAAGAGTACTACCCCTAGAATCTGTTCGGGAGGTCGGTTAGTGGGGGAGACCCATCGCACTGATCTGTTCTTGGTAACGATTCCGAATAGTAACTTCAGTTACCTGGGCAACATTCGCGACTTCGGTCTGCGTCTTTTTCTCGTTACAAAGAAGCGCGCCCGCATAGATTGCAGCTGCAGCGTACCCAGTTGGGGATTTCCCTGACAACATCCCTTGCTCTGCTGTCGTGTCGATGATTTCGTTGGCCTTCGATTCGACCTCCTCAGAGAGCTCGAGTTCAGAACAGAACCGAGGGACGTATTTCTTCGGATCGACCGGCTGCATCTCGAGAGAGAGTTCCTGCGAGATATACCGATATGTGCGCCCAATCTCCATCCGATCAACACGCGAGACAGCCGCAACTTCGTCGAGCGATCGGGGAATCCCTTCCATTCGACAGGCGGCGTACAACGTGCTCGTGGCGACGCCCTCGATAGAGCGTCCTCGGATCAGATCCTCCTCGAGTGCACGTCGATAGAGCACACTCGCAACCTCCCGAACGGATCGTGGAACACCCAACGCAGAGGCCATCCGGTCAGTTTCAGAGAGCGCGAACTGCAGATTTCGCTCGCCGGCGTCTTTTGTTCGAATACGCTCTTGCCATTTTCGCAGCCGATTCATCTGGCTGCGCTTTTCCGAGGAGAGTGAGCGACCGTAAGCATCCTGGTTTTTCCAGTCGATCGTCGTCGTTAACCCCTTATCGTGCATCGTCTGGGTCGTCGGCGCACCAACTCGAGACTTGCTATCTCGCTCGGCTGCGTTGAATGCTCGCCATTCTGGCCCTCTGTCGATTGTCTCCTCTTCCAAAATCAGTCCACATTTCTCACAACTGATCTCGCTTCCATCCGAACTTCTCGCCAGCGTCGTTGAATCACATTCAGGGCAGGTGCGGACACCCTCTTGTTCAGTCGTTTCCTCTGCTGTCCGTTCGTTGCTCTCATTCTGTCGAGATATACGTTCCATTAATCAATTATATAGAATTGCTCGAGAAGGTTAAGGGCTGGGTACGGGTAACACAGGAAATTACACAGAAACCAGGCAGGTGTATCGTGAGCGAAGGTGACGTCTCTGCTGTTGAGAGGGACGTCCTGCTGACTCGATGGAAATTACCGACAATCCTCACGTGCGGAGATCTGTCGGCAGTCACCGATCTTGCAGCCGATCTCGAGCGGCCATGAACCGAGCAGGATTTGTGTCGCCAGATGCAGCCATCTCGTTTGCGGACTGAAGCTGGGAGTTGATGAGACGATTTTGTTGACGTGACCACTCATCGTCGTCGTGGGTTCGGATGTACTCGGCCCACCGCTTGATCATCGCACGCCGTTGCTCCATGTTCCGGCGTTGATCGTCTTCAAACTCTTGTGAGTTCATCATAGTAGTCCTCAACTCCAAACTCTTTGACTACGCTTCGATCTCCTCCGTGTTAAGCGCTGGATGCGGAGACGGAGAATATGCGAAAGCCCGGCAGCGAACTGGCTCTTAGCCGTGAGCAGCCCGGAACGTGGAGGTGGGTGGGGCGGTGGGGAGTGGGTGATCGGGCACCAGCAAAAAAGAAACCGTCTCGATTACTCCCACCACCGACCGCGCTCTGGGAACACGATTTCCGACCAGTGAGTCAACGCGATTGAACACCGGCCATTGTACCAGTTCTTCGCCGCCGCCCTGAACCGTACTCGCTCACCCTCACGAACCATCGTCTGATTGCTTTTCGCCCAGATCGTGAACTTCGTCCGACCAGTCTCGTCCTCGAGCAATCCAACCTGTTGAATCGCTGGACTCGAGGGCTCCCACAGTTCGATCACACGGCCTTCCACACTGACCTCGCCTCGCCTGACCGATTCCAGCCTTCCAATCGGCACGATCGTGCCTGCCTCATGCTGCATCTCTTCTTTGGTATCCATCACCGCCTCGAACAGATCCGAACCCTCGAGAACCCGACTGGCGATCCGCTTTCCGATGACCGCTCGCGTGTACCCACCGCTGACGTCCGCTGCCAACCGTTGTGCCTGCCGATTGACCTGTCCCAACTCCGCTTGCTCGAGTTTCTCTCGAGGATCGACTTCCTTGACCGGCCGTTGATCACGATACGTCTGTTCAACCACCTGTCTCGTTCGTTCCGCTCGACCCTCCTGTCGACCGAACGCCGCCTGTACACTGATTCGCTCGAGTTCTTCCTCTCTGGCCCGAATACGCTCTTCCTGGGCCAGGGTCACACCGTAGATCCGATCCTCGCTCGTGTCGACCATCCCCTCTGGGTGGTTTGCATCCACCTTCGCCTGAATCTCCATCTCTACCGTGGCTCGGAACTCTGGCGTCTCATCGACGACGTCCTCGTGCTCCGCCCGAACCCCTTCCTGCTCGTACGCCTGTTCATCGACCGAAACGACCTTGCTAACCGACTGCTTACTAGACATTGGACTTTATCCAAAGGCGCTCACTCGGCGTCTTTCCGACACCACGACTCTCCAGCCCTGGCTCTCTCGCCGTTCAACAGTTCATCACACGCGTCTCGCTCGCGCCTTCGCAAGCGCCCGTCAGGGCGCGAGCGAGACGTTTCGAACTATCAGACCAGTAGCGCGCGACGCTTCAATCGGAGTGAACGTCCAGTTTTAAGCCGTTTTCGCGTTTGAGCGCGAGCGAAGACCGAAAGCGCGCTTAATACTGGCATCCGAAGAGCGGGAGTGAGCGGAGAGTAGAAGCGGCGAGCGGGACGTGCCATCACAATGGGCGAGCAACCACCCTCGACAACGCTACAGACGATATTGGCCATGAGCCATGGTACGCTCGAGTGTGGCCTGTCCCACGGCGTGAAACAGTGTATCAACCCGTAACATGAGGTGATATTCCTGTAAATCGATATGAGATGGCTGAAATGGAACGTAGGATGTGTGCTGGTACTGGTATAACACAAACGAGATATCGTCGATTATTGATTCTGAGTGTGGTGGTATTTGCAATTGCTATCGTTGGTGGTGGAGTTGCTGCCACCGTAGGGGCGGTTGGTTCGTCGTCAGACACGGTCGCTACGACTGCAATCGATTCGACATCGGCCGGCGAGGAAGTGTGGCGTGAAGCGCTTGGAGAGGGCACCGACGCAACTGAAGCGACGGTTGTCGACGGTGTCGTCTACGTCGGCACCGACGACGGTGAGGTTCTGGCGCTCGATGCGGATACGGGCGAGGAATTGTGGACGAAAGAACTCGGTGCGGCAGTTCAGACGGCCCCATCGGTCGTCGACGGCGAGGTGTACGTCGGTACGGCATCGTTCAACGAAGATAATCATCTGTACGCGCTCGATGCCGCGAACGGGGATGAACTTTGGAGCGAACCGACGGGTGACACGGTCAGATCCTCCCCTGTCGTTTACGACGAACGCGTTTACGTGGGGGCCGGGACCGGCACGATCACGGCCTATCACCAGGAAAACGGCACTGAAGACTGGAGCGTCGACGACGGGTCTAGCTGGGCAACTGGTGTATCTCCAGTTACGGCTGACGGGTCCGTATTCGTTCCAATCGAGAGTGGCGATCTGCTGGCGCTCGACGCCGAAACAGGGGATGAGCTGTGGGAGCGAGCGCTCGATACCCGTGTCATATCGACGCCCTCGTACGTAGACGGGACGGTGTACGTCACTTCGAGTTCACTGGAGAGTTCCGGCTGTATGGGGGCCTGTTACCCCCGCGAATTACCGACTTATACACATACGCTGCACGCGCTCGATGCCAGCGATGGGACCGAAGAGTGGACGTTCAGCGACGGAGTCGAGACCACAACCGGCGTGACCAGCCCGACCGTCGTCGGTGGGTCGACCGATATGGTCTATTTCGCTTCGGCGAGACAGACGGCGTACGCAGTCGACGCCTCTGATGGTACTCTCGACCAGGAGTACGAAGTCGACGAGGGACTTCTCACGGGGACACCCACAGTTGCGGACGAAACCGTATTTCTCACGACCACTCGCGGGTTCAATGACGCAGCCGGCGTCTACGCGTTCGATACCGACACCGGCGACGAGCAGTGGTTTTTCGGTGACGAAAGCGTTCTCGCTTCCCCGATCGTTTCTGACGGATCAGTGTTCGTTCCGACTCGAGCGGGCGTCAGTGATTTGACCACCTACCGCGCCATCGACGCGGGCGTGGGCGTCTCGAGTCAGGACACGCAGGCAGTTCAGGGAACGAACGGGCACACCGACGCCTGGACGGGTACCGAACCCGACGAACCGATCGTCGTTGTCGAGGCCGAATTGCGAGAGGAAGCTATCGTCGAAGATTTCGGTGACCCAGACCCCGATACCTTCAGCGTCGACGTCACGCTCAGAAACACAGGCAGCGAGACGGTCACCCACGCGGCGACACTCGAGGTCGACAGCGAGGAAACCGATGTCCTCGAGACACCAGTCGAGGTCCCCGCCTATGGTGAACGCGACGTGACGCTGGAATCGGCAATCGAGGAGCCCGGCGAGTACGACGTGAGCATCGACAGGGAGTTCGTCGACTCGCTGTTGGTGCTTCCACAGGTCGATACGGTGTACATGGCCGATGCCGAGTTCGAGTCCGATCCGGTTCTGGCCGGCGAGGAGGTCGTCGTCGAAGCGACGTTCGAGAACCTCGGCGGATCTGGCGGAGACTACGACGTGTCGATGCTGGTCGACGGGGTCGAACACGACACGAAGACGTTCGACATCGACGGCAACGGGGTGGCGTCGGTTACCTTCGAGACGAGCATCGATGAGGCGGGCACGTACGGCGTCACGATCGACGGCGAAGACGGGAGCGTCGGCGTCGACAACCGCTCTGTGGGCACGCTCGACGTGCGCGAGGAAGCGACGTTCATCACCGACGGAGAACTGACACAGAACCGAATTCTCGTGGACGAAAGCCTCCCATTCGACGCGACAGTTCGAAACATCGGCGACGAGGAAGACACTCACCAGACGACGGTGCAGTTCATACCGATCCTGGGAGAGGACCTGGAGCCCACTACTGTCGGAACCAACACGATTCCGGCGAACGGGGAACTCGAGGACTCACTAGCCGTTCCGCCCAACGAAGTTGACGAAGTTGGGATCTACACAGTCACCCTCAGTGAAGAGACTGCAGAGGGGGACGAGGAACTACTCGACATCGGGACGTTCCAGGTGCTCGGAGATCCACTCCAGTTCAGGGACGCACGGCTGGTCAACGAGTCAGTCAACCCTGGCGAGTCGATCGAACTCGAACTCATTTACGAGAACGTCAAGAGCGAGGGGGTGAGCCAGGACGTGACGGTCGACAGAGATGGCGATGAGGTTGTCGAGACGATCGATCTCGACGCCTACGAGACCGAGACCATCCGAATCGAACTCGATGGCTTCGACGATTGGGGGGTGTACGACCTCACCGTTTCGGACGAGAAAACCGACGTCGACGGCCACACCGAAACGGTATTCGTCGGCGAATCCGACTACTTCGTCCCCGAAAACGGCACGATCCAGGAAGCTGTCGACGCCGCCAGCCCGGGTGACGTGATCGCGGTCGCGGGCGGCACCTACGCCGAGTCAGTGGTTATCGACAAGGAAGGACTCGAGATCGTCGGGTTCGACGGTGAGAGGCCCGTTCTCGACGGGGAGGACGGTGCGAACGAGACGGCGTTTACCATCGACGCTTCGGACGTCACGATCGACGGAGTCGAGATCGAAGACTACGCTGAATCCGGTATCGATATTCGTTTCCATGACGGAACGACCGTTGCCAACGCGACGATTCGAGAAAACGGCGACTACGGAGTTGTCGGTGGTTCCCCTGGTAATGATCCCGACGGGGTGACGATTGAACACACCGTCATCGAGGCACACGACGAGGGAGCGATGGAGATCGGCTCGCCGGACGATGCCGTGGTCCACGCCAATACCCTCACCGACAACGGCGATGGCATCGATATCGGGTTTGACGCGACCGTGACCAACAACACGATCGACGGGCAGACAGGCAGCGTTGCAATCCGGACCTGGGATCGTGCCACCATCGCTCACAACTTCATTACCGACGCCGCATATTCCGGTATTTACGTCCGTGATGCGTCGACAGTCGAGCATAACGTGGTCGTCGCCGGTGACACCGGTCTCAGGCTCAACGGGGACGATATCAATGTCCACGACAACGACATCTCGAGCGGGCTGGACGATCTCCGCATCGCTGGAACGACCGGGCACACAATCACGGACAACACCTTCGAGACGGGGGTGTTGCTCACCGACGCGTCCGAACAGTCCGGAACGTCGCTGACAATCACGGACAACGAAGTTGGGGGCGAGCCCGTCGTTTTCATTGCGAACGAAACCGCCCCCTCGATTCCGACGGATGCAGGGCAGGTAATTCTGATCGACGTCGAGGACGTCACCCTCGAGGGACAGCATTTCGACGGCGTCATCTCACCGGTCCAGGTCGTCAATGGAACCGACTTAAAGATACGGGACCTCCAGGTAACTGACGGGCCGACTGCCAACATTCTAGGCTCGGGTGTCGTCGACCGTGGTGCCGTCTCAATCTGGGACAGCCCCGGCGTGGTCGTCGAGACGTCCATGTTCTCGACCATGGGCGACCACGCAGTCAGGCTCTCGGACAGTCCGAACGCCTCGGTGAGCGACAACACGATCAGCGACACGAACAGACAGACGATCGCGATCGAGTGGAGTGCGGACACCATAGTGGCCGACAACGAGATAGACGCCGCGAGCAGCGGCATCTTCGTCCAGCGCAGCGATCGGATCGCTGTTAAGGGGAACTCCCTCGAGACGCTCGAAGGGAGTGCCATCGAGTTCCAGGACAGCGAAGACGTGGCGGTGACCGACAATACCGTCGTTGATGCCAACCGAGAACTCGACGATATCTTCGAGGACTACGCTATCGGCGGCGGGGAATCGAGTAACGTGATGGATGGCCCGGTTGCCGGCGCTGAAATCCGAAACAACACAGTCGAGGGCAGTGGAGCCCACGGCATTCTGGTGGCCGAAAGTGAGAATCTGACCATCACCGAAAACAAGATCACCGATGGTGTCCAGGGCATCGCCGGGGAATGGGGAAGCGACATGAACGGTGACGGCGTCGACGTCTCGAACAACATCGTCGCGAACAATACCGAACACGGCCTGGCCTTCGGCATCGGTACTGGTGATCTCGCGGGACTCTCGATTACCGACAATGAGATCCGTGACAACGACGAGATCGGACTGTTGATCGACAGCACCGCCCTTGACGTGACGGTCTCAGACAACGATATTACTGGTAACGCTGACGGGGCTAGATACGAATCCGGCTCGGGCGAACTCGATCTCACGGAGAACTGGTGGGGCGACACGAGTGGTCCCAGCGGCGGCCTCGAGGATCCGCATACAGGAGCCGTTGCTGACGGCGACGGCGATTCGATCGCGCCCTGGATACTCAGCGGCGACCCGGTCGAAAACGTTCACTTCGACCCGTGGACCGGGAAACTCGGCTCGTTTACCGCCGACTGTAACGGGCACGAGTGTACCTTCGAGAGCGAGACGGGTGAGGGCCTCGATGTCGACCACTACGAGTGGGATTTCGGTGACGGGACGACGGAAACGACCGCCGAAGGGACAGTCACCCATACCTACGACGATGAGGGAACCTACACCGTCGAACTGACCGTCGAAACCGAAGATGGGACAACGGGAAGCTTCGAACGCGAGGTGGGCGTCACGGCAGACATCGACGGGTGTGACGTCGTCGTGGAGGAGGACGAGAGCATCCAGGATGCCATCGACCTAGCAGACGCCGGCGACACCGTCTGTCTCGAGTTCGGGACCTTCAATGAGGAAATCACCATTGACAAGCCGCTCACGCTTACCGCGGCCGGTCCAGCGCCGACACTCGATGGTGAGGGGACCCTCGGCACTGCGATTACCGTCGAAGTTACCGAGGACGTACACGTCGAAGGCCTCGAGATCGTGAACTACAATGATGGTGTTCACATCGACGGCGCAACTAACGTTACTATCGAGGAACTCGAGCTCGAGCCGAGCACCCGCGGTGTCTTCGCTGACGCCGGGTCAGCGGTTACCGTGACCGATATCGAGAGTACGGGTGGCACGAACGGGGTCGCCACGACCTTCGACTTCGGCGAACTCACCGTTCGCGATTCGACGTTCACCGACGCTCACCGAGGCATCTACGTGGATAACTGGAATGTGACCCTCGAGAACAACACGATGATCGGCAACGACTACGGCGTCTATCTGCTCGATCACGGTGTCGACCACGACGAGTCCTCCGCGACGATCACCGACAACGTGTTCGAGGACCACGTCGAGGCTGGAATGTGGACCTTTGATTGGGGCTATCTCAATCAGTCAATTCTCGACGAGGTTGAGTTCACCGACAACGCGATGGCGAACAACACACTCGGTGTCGAAGCTGAACTCTACGGAAACTACTCCTTCGACGCCCGTGATAACTGGTGGGGAGACGACTCCGGCCCAAGCGGCGGCGTCGAGGACCCGGTCGAAGGGACCCTCGCGGACGGACAGGGTGACGCTGTGAGTGAACAGGTTCGATTCGATCCGTTCCTCGGAGAGCCGCCAGTGGATCCGGTCGAGGAACCGGGCACCATCGCGGGGACGGTAACTGATGCGGATGACGAATCCCCGATCGACGGGGCCGATGTCGCGGTAGTCGACGGGAGCGATGTCGTTGCCGAGACGACCACCGACGGGGACGGAACGTTCGACCTCGTCGTGGATCCGGGAACGTACGACCTCGCGGTCGACGCCGACGACTACGTGCGAACGACCGTGAGCAATCTGGCGATCATCGAAGACGAGGAAACCACCCAGAACGTCGACCTCGAGGCGGCAGCAACCACCGGCACGCTCACTGGTGAGGTGACGAACGCGTCCGATGGCGAGGCGGTGGCCGCGACGGTCGTTCTCGTCGACGTTGATGGACTGCTCGGCCCAGCGGGCGAAGAGTACCCAACGATGACCGACGAAACCACGGGCGTCTACGAGCATCCACTGCTCGATCCGGGGACGTACGAGGTTCGGTTCGAAGCGCCTGGATTCGAGAACACGACTGTTGACAACGTCACTATCGACACCGGCGAACAGACGCTCGACGCGGCGCTCGAGCCGATTGAAACGGACGACAGCGACGAGGACGACAGCGACGGGGACGACAGCGACGAGGACGACAGCGACGAGGACGACAGCGACGAGGACGAAACGCAATCGGATACCGACGACGATGACGGCAGCGACGAGGACGACAGCGACGAGGACGACAGCGACGAGGACGACAGCGACGAGGACGACAGCGACGAGGACGACAGCGACGAGGACGACAGCGACGAGGACGACAGCGACGAGGACGACAGCGACGAGGACGAAACGCAATCGGATACCGACGACGATGACGGCGACATCGATGACGAAGGCGACGATGTCGGATCCCAAACCGATGACAGGGAGGATATCGACGACGGCCAGGCACTCGACGACGAGACTACTGACGACAGCACTCCCGGCTTCGGCCACTTGGTTGCCATATTCGTCATGTTGGGTGTTGCGGTGGCCTTGGGGCGACGACCCTGAGACACGTCGGTGCCTCGAGCGGCAGTAACCGCTGTAAGTCATTCCACACCTGATCACCGCACGTATCGGTGGTCAGTGTGTAGTCGTTTCAGTTGAGACGATTGACACGGAGAAAATCGATCGGCTCGAGAGCGCTGGCAGCTTGCGCAACAATCGCGTACCGACGCATTACGGGTGCAGGAACGGCGGGGTTTCAAATAGTCAACAAGCATAAGACTCCCCCGTTCCAACATTTATTAACTAAATGGTGGATGGTTCACGAAATGAAGTAATCAGGACGTTACTAAGTCGTCGCGAATTGGTTGATCGCCTCTGTCGATCACCAGCCCACACCAGAGATATTATGGACGAGACCGGCCAGTCCCGGTCGACGGTACATCGTGCGGTGACTGAACTCACCGACCTCGGGTTCGTGCGACGGGGCGACGACGGAATCGAGCTCACGGTCTCCGGGCGGTTGGCGCACGACCAGTTGTGCCACTATCTCGAGGGTGTCGATGACTTACTCGAGAGCATGGCAGTGCTCGAACCGCTCTCGCCGACGGCCCAGATCAGCCCCGACGTGGTTATCGGCGCAGAAGACGTTATCGCCGCCGAGCCGACGCCGTTTCGCCCGACTGATCGACTTCATGAGGTGTTGACGGCCGCTTCGGCGATCCGTCTCCTCCTGCCGACCCTCGAGGAGTCACGAACGATCAGAGTGTTGTACGAACACGTGGTTACTCGAGGGAACCCGGCAGAGTTAGTCGTCACGCCGGCGGTGTTCCGAACCCTGCAAAGCGAGTTTCCCCGCCGAATGACATTGCTCGCAGCGGCCGATCACTTCACTATTTTCGTCGGTTCGGTTCCGTCGTACACGCTCGGATTGCTCGAGCACGAATCCGATGGAGACGAAGGGGTGAAGACAGCCGTTCACCTCGCCGTGCACAACGAGAGTGGCGGCGTTCACGGATTGCTGGTGAACGAAACCGCCGGTGCAGTGTCCTGGGCCAGCGATCAGTACGAACAGTTTCGTCGACAGGCGACAGCGCGGACGGATGACCTGATCGCAGACACTGACGGCGGAGTTCAGGTCGTCAGTGGTGAGGGATTCCCGATGATCGGCCAGTCGCTTCCGGTCTCACTCGAGCGCGAGGGGTTTAGGAAACTCGATGCTTCGTACTTCCAAAATCAACCGGTTGCAAAGCCGACAACGGCATGGCGTGCAGGACTCTCTCTGAGCGAGGTGCATACGGGGTATGCGATCCCTCGGCAGTTGCAGCCCCCCTCCGATGACACCGGCACCGACGATGGGACTCTTCAAGCGGATATTACGGAAACGCTACTCAACGGGGCGAATGCGATCGTTCTCGGACCGCCGGGTTCAGGAAAGAGCACGCTCTGTAAACAGGTGGCCTGTGCGTGGTACAAAGCTGACCGTGGATCCGTCGTGTATCGTCGAAGTGACCACGGTCGCCCGTTTACCTCGATAGAATCGCTCGTTTCAGCAGTGACAGATGCCGATGGGCAAGCACTCGTCGTCGTCGAAGACGCCGTCCGCCCGAACGCAAATATCGTGTTCGAGGCTCTCGAGCGCCTTGCTGACCGTGATGACGTCTGTGTCCTGCTCGACGCTCGCGAGCACGAGTGGAACTCGTTGACGGAGCAGTTGCCCGGCGTGATGGGACTCGAGACCGTGTACGTTCCGCCTATGGACGAATCCGCGTGTGACCAACTCGTCGCCCACTTCGAACGAACGCTCGGGAAACCCATCGACGTCCCCGCTGCACAACTCTGGTCTGCAGTTCGTGAGGCTCCTTCGGGAACGGGGGGAGCCGCTCCGAACGAGATGTTACGATTAATTCACCGGTTGGCAACCTACGCCGATCCGCTAGCCGATAGTCCAACGGCGCTCGAGGAGACGGTTGCAACCGAGTACGAAGCCGTTGCCGACGACGAACTGGCGCTCTCGATGAGCGTGCTCACGCACGTGCTGAACGTAACGGGACTCGGTGTCGACAGGACGGTACTCGCCGCCGGTGTGCCTGATGCTAGCCCCGAAGAGAGAGCGTCGATCCTCGAGCAACTCGAGGGGCGATACCTGTTCCCGGATGTAGACGGTCAGTACCGAACGGTCCACGAGGAGTGGTCGAACGCGTTCCTGGCGCACGTTCTCGAGGCGGAGGGCACCCAATTAGCTGGCGAACGGTTCGGGAGGGTCGTCACGGAATTGCTGGCAGTCGCTGATGACGCCGAACGCTGGAGCGCTATCGGTGGTGGGGTGGATCACCTTGACGAGTTGCGCCCGGAACGGTGGGCCGACGAGATGGCCGAAACAATCTTTCGGCTCCCGATGGAGCAGTCCAATCTCGTGCCGCTGTTCGGTGATGGGGAAACCGATACCATCGACCTTCCGGAGGCCTGTTCCCCGGCCGTCGTTTCGGATCGCACAATCTGGCTCGGGGAGGGGTTTCTCGCCGGTGGCTACTACGACCGGGCAGAACGGGCATTCGACCGGGTTGGTGCTGATCGTCCCGACCAGGCCGTCGAGAAACTGCTCGGCCTGGCGACGGTTCACACCGAGCGCGGCGAGTACGAAGAAGCGATCGCCCACTGTGAGGACTGTCTCTCACTGATCGAGGAGAAGGCCGAGTCGCTCACGGATCCTCGGGTGGTCAGGGCACGCTCACATCTCCAGTACGGTGCCGCGTTAAATAAACACAATCAGTACGCGGACGCCGAGGAGCAATACCAGGCTGCACTCGACCTGCTCTCCCGTGCGGAGACGCCCCAACTGATGGCTCGAGCACTCCACCGTTCCGGATTTATGGCCGTGAAGCAGGGCCAGCACGATCGGGCCCGGGATCGACTGGACACCGCGCTCGAACTGGCACAGGAGGTCGGTGACAGGCGGGTCGAAGCCGAGGCGGTCAACGCCCTCGGGGCGATTCCCTGGGTACAAGGGGAGAACGACGCGGCCCGCGAACGGTACGAACGCGCGCTCGAACTGTTTACCGTACTCGGTGACCGACACGGACAGGGGAAGGTTCTCTACAATCTGGGGATCATCGCCAAACGAAAGGGGGAGTACGATACGGCGCGAGAACTCATCGAACGCTGTCTCGAACGCGTACGGGAGGTCGGTGATCGCCAAACTGAGGTCAGAGCGTTGGGGTCGCTCGGGCTGACGGTGATGCGTCAAGGGGCGTACGAGCACGCCACAGAGCTACTGGAAGAATGGCTCGAGCACAGTGTGGAACTCGGTGACAAACACGACGAGGCCAGAGCGCTGAACAACCTGGGGATGGTTGCCAAACGCCAAGGAGCGTACGACCGTGCGTGGGAACAGTACGAACGGAGTTTGGCGCTCAAAGAGTCGTTCGGTGACGAACGAGGTGCGGCCAGAACGGTCTGTAATCTCGCGGAAATCGCGATCCTGCAGGGGCGATTTTCGCAAGCGGAAGCGTTGCTCGAGGACTTTCTCGTCGCCGACGATCAGTTCGACGGTGATGCACGACGGGCCGGTACGCTGAACAATTTCGGCGTGCTGGCTACTCGACAAGGTGATCTGTCGGCCGCAGCCGACTATTTCGACCGGGCGCTTTCGCTCGCGACGGACGAGGGCGAACTGACGACGATTGCCATCGCGCAGATCGGACGTTCCGAACTCGCGCGTCGGGCGGGCGAATTCGAGCGAGCAACCGAGTGTCTCGATGCCGCCGCGGTCGCAATCGAGGGCATCGACAGTACCCTCGAGCCCGAGATACGAGTGAGGCGTGCTCGAGTCTCCCGGTCGGCCGGCCGCTTCGATGCGGCTCGTTCGCACGTCGAGGGGGCACTCGAGGAATTCGAAGCGCTCGGCGCGCCACACTGGATCGCTCGATGTACACAGATCCAGGGACGAATCGCCGCCGATACCGGTGACTTCCCCCGCGCTCGAGAGCGCCTCGAGGCGGCGCTGGACACGTTCGAAGAAATCGGTGCGTCCCACGAAGCCGCAGAAACCGTCGCGATACTGCTGGAGACGTTCGACGGTGACGAAGACGGGCGCGAGGCGTGCCTCGAGCGTGCTCAGGCGCTGCTTTCAGAGGCCCCCGAGTCAGTTGCGACGCAGTACGAATCGTTGGCTCCCGACGAGTGATCGCTACCGCCAAAATCGGTACTTTCGACGCTTTTCGCTGACGATACGCCGGGTCGTCCCACGAGGTGACACAGTGTTTCGACCCGTAACATGAGGTGTGTATCAGCCCCGATGACGTTCATGGAACAAGGATCGTGTGTTCGTTGTGGGCATCCTCGAGCGCACACGGAAGCCGGTGAGAACGCCGATGGGTTCGGTTTCGGGTCTATGGTGAGTCAGCGAACGACTCGAGTCAGTCGCTCGCTCACGAGGGGTCGTGAGCGATGACCGGGAGTCCAACGCGACGGCAGCTACTGGGAGTGTGTGGCGCGGGTCTCCTTACGGGGTTGGCGGGGTGCTCGAGGCTGACCGATCACGAGTTCGAGGCGGAACCAATCCGTATCCCCGCCGCAGCCGCCACATCGCTTTCCCTGGAGGAACGGAGCCGGGACGACGTCACCAACGAGTGGGAACAGTCCGTCGCCGGGCAGACCGTGAGTGCGACCGTCACCAGTCACGTGTCCCTCTACGGCGCTGGTGGGAATCAGGAGGAATCGGTTTCGCAGTTTCTCTTTGGAACGGGTGGCTTCGCTCTCGGGCCGCCAGGGGTGCGAACCAGTATCGTCACCGGAACCTCGCCGCCGATCATCCAGGGCGACCAGTCGCTCGACACTCGCAAGATGGCGCTGTTGGTTCCCGATGAAGCGGTCGGCCGTGGCACCTTCGTCCAGCCTGGCGATACCAAATCGCCCGCTCCGATGGCGCTGTTTCACCGCAGCGCACTCGAGGAGGATTTCGCTGTGGGGGCGGAGGCCGAGGAGCGTCGATCGTCAGAACCGGTGGTAGAAATCCCGCTACCGGGGCGTGCGTCGACGCTCGAGATACCCGGCGATTCGGACGGTGACAAGCAACTCGTCGCCGGTATGGACGGCGCGGTGTTCTCCAGTGACGCGTTCTGGGGCGGCTCCATCGGAGCGACCGAGTCGACTCCCTCGGAGCTGGATGTCGCGTTCATTCCAGGGGGGACGTGGGGCCAAGACATCCTCGACGAGTTAGATTCTGGCGAGCGATTTGCCGCCGGAGATACGATTGATGCGCCTCTCATCGTGACGCCGACGAGCGCGGTCCTCGAGCGTACACTCGAGGTCACCAACTCGGACGTCGAGCCACCAATCGAGGAAGCTGACGTCGGCCGCTTAGAGGAAGCATCAGTCGGGGTAACGCTGTTCGTGGACGACGAACGCGTCGAGCCGATGCCGTACATTCCTGGGGGAACCTGGTTTCCGGGTGAGTCGTTCACGCCGACCCGCCCCGGCGTCGTGGTTTCGTCGTCCTCGCGGGAGGGTGAGGAGGCGATCTTTTTCCCCGAAAACCCGGCGGAAGTCTCGAGTGAATTCCGTCGAGCCGAACCGTTCGAAGCTGGCTCATCGGTTCCGGTGGCGAATACGCGCCTCTACTTTCCGGGAGAAGTGCATATTCCGGGATCGACGTGGATACCAGGCTCTACTTGGATCCCAGGTTCAAGCTGGATTCCAGGTTCCACATGGATACCCGGCTCGAGTTGGATACCTGGCGGTACGTGGATACCGGGATCATCGTGGATCCCTGGTTCAACCTGGATTCCGGGGTCTACTTGGATTCCCGGCTCGACCTGGGGAGCCGGTCATTCATCTGAACAACCGTTTGCCAGCCTCACCTTGGGAAACCATCCGGCAGCCGCCTTCGAACTTTCCGAACCAGATTCCGAAATGGGCCAGTTATTCGGGGACTCGTTCGAACCCAGCCACGTCGTGGAATTTCCGGCGACACCTTCACTCGAGGCCGATACCGTCGACGCTGCAAGCGCAACCTGGGCGTCAGCCGCCGACCTCGAGGGCAGCGGCGGGCCAACGGTCGGCGGGCTGTCGACACCGACCGCGAGCGTCCTGGGGCAGTCACTGAACCCGGTCGCCGGAAAGTCGCCCTCGGAACTGCTGACCGATGCGGAGACGCGATCGCTCCTTGGCCAGTACGGCTTCGCGGAACTCGGTGACGACTGGCTTCGAGGGCCCGATCGCGTCTCCACCGCGTCCCTTTCGTTCGTCGGCTCGAGCGACACGTCGTGTGAAACGTTCGCCGGGGTGACGGGCTCGAGCGACGACCCGAGTGTCGTCTACGCTCACGTCGCCACCGTCGAGAACGGAGACGACGTCGTCCTCGCGGCATCCGTGGAAGGGTGGGGAGTCAGCGACACCGACCGATCGTACGTCGGCGACGACGGCTACCAGCGTGAACGCGATCTGGAGGACAGTGTCGGTGACGCCCTCGAGGCACTCGAGGAGTTCGAGCACGGCTGATGTGTGAGCAGGGGGCGTGACCTGGCGGGATGAATCAGTCCCCCTCGAGGATCACCTGTCCCACGACGTGACACAGTGTTCTGACCCATAACATGAGGTGACTGTCACCAATCGCGTTCTGTAATGGGACGACGACCTGACGCGGTGCCCGAACAGAAACGGACACGTAACCACCGATCGACGAACGAAAACTTCCATTGTGATGGGGCTGACGGCAGAGACGGAGTAGCGTCTACTCGAACAGACACGATGAGTCGGCGCCGGCTGCTTCGAGCGAGCGCCGGGGCAGGTATCGCAGTGTCCGGGGTCGCCAGTGTGGGAACCACCGCCGCCGCAACGAGCGGTGGTGACGTCATCTGGACCTACGGTGAGACGGAACTCGAGTGTAGTCCGCCACCCGAGACATTTGGGGCACCGTTGACGGTCGTCAACGGGCGAGTCTACGCGGGGACGACCTGTGTACACATCCACGTCATCGATTCGGCCAGCGGCGAGCAGGCCCAGACGATCTACACGAACGCGACGACGAATCGTGCCCCGAGCGTCGTCAACGATATCGTCACCTTCGCGCCGAACAATCACGAACTCAAAGCCTACGATTACCAGGAAGAAGAGATACGTTCACAACGTATCTGGGAAACCGACGTCGGCGGAACAGCAAACACGCGAGTCAGCGCGCCGACGGTCTATCAGGGCACGGTATACACGACCAATCACGACGGACCGCCATACGCCCACGCCGTCGACCTATGGACGGGCGATGTCCTGTGGAGCTACGACGAGTACGAACTCGGCGAAGCCCCGGTCGTCGTCGACGGGATGGTGTACGCGTCCGGAAGAGGGGGTATGCTCGTCGCACTCGACGCCGAGTCGGGCGACGAAGCGTGGACCTTCGACATCGGTGACACGAGCGAGTCAACGCCGACGGTGGCAAACGGAACCGTCTACGTCGGGAGCGAAGACGGTCACCTCTATGCCGTCGATGCGACGACTGGTGACGAGGAGTGGCGCTTCGACGCCGGTGAAGCGGTCAACACGACGCCAACGGTCGCCGACGGCGTGGTCTACGTCGGGAGCACCAGCGAGACGCTGTACGCTGTCGACGGTGCGAGCGGTGACGAGGAGTGGCGCTTCGACACCGAAGAATGGCCGCAGTCTCCGACGGTCGCCGGTGGAAGCGTCTTCGTCAGTACCCAGGGTGCGGGTCTGTTCGCGCTGGATACCGATGGAAACGAATTGTGGCACTTCGCCGAATCGGAACTTGAGGATGACCTGTATCCCAATATGACGGCCCCCATCGTCGTCGATGGTGTGCTCTACGTGACGACGTCCGACGGCATGCAGGGCCATGTGCACGCGATCGACGCAGGCGTCGACGGCTCGAGTGTCGACTCTCGGGTCATGCTCGGAACGAACGGCCATCACGAGGCCTGGGCCGAAACGGCGGCGGTCGCAAGCAGGCCGTCGGACGCTGGTGAGGGATCGACAGGCGATGACGACGGTGCGGATGGCGATGGCTCGAGCGGAGACAGTAGCGATAGCACCACCGGAACCGGTTCCAGCGATGGCGGCGACGATGATGGCCTTCCGGGGCCCGGTATCGTTGGAGCGCTGGCAAGTCTCGGTGGGGTCGCGTACTGGGCTACTCGCCGATCCGACGACGGAGAAGGCCATCAATGACTGTCACACCGACACGACGCCAGTATCTGGCACTCGGCGGTATGGGCGTGCTTGTCGGACTCGCGGGGTGCTCGAGCGAGGGATCCAGCGATGATAACGGCGAAACGAGCACCGATGACGACGAACAGGGTTCCGACGAGGGCGAATCGGCTTCCGGCGGAGATGACTCACCCGCCGATGGAAACGGATCAGTCAGTGGGGATGATTCGGCAACCGATGGGGAGAATGGAGACACGTATCCGACCGAGGGTGAGCCGACTGACGCCGTCATGCGTGAGGTGCTCAACTGGGCGGAATCGTACGTCATGGACGTCGAATTCACCGGTGAGCAAGCCGGCGGACTGACACAGACGGTTTATGAGGGTGACTCACACATTGTCATGGACGTGGGAATAGAGGCGGAAGCTTACGAGGTCGACGGCGTGAAATACGAGGTCGCCGCCGGCCAGTGTGTAATTCGATCGGAGCCGGAGGCGTCACAGCAGGCTCCCGACGTTGCTGACATGAACAATGGCGCACCTGCGGTCGAGGCTACGGAAATTACGACACGCGAGGGAAAGTCGGTGTACGTTTTCGAACTGTCGGAACCTGATGACGGGGTGTGGTACGTCAGCACGGAGACGGGCTATCCTGTACAGCTCGAAACGATTTCGTTCGTGGCAACGTTCCATTCGTGGGGCGAGACAGAGCCGATTTCACCGCCCGACATGGACTGCCACGAGACATGACTGTCTGACAGCCACTGTAGCTCAATAGCGACCACGGTGCTCAAGATCTCCCCGACATTCCGTTTCACTTCGAATGACGCACACGTGAAAGCCAAACGTGATGTGTGTCTCGCCAGACTCGACACTCGAGCACGCCAGGGGCTTTCACTCTCCATATTTTGGTTCTACTTTCAAGAATTCCGAACGGTCATGTAGCACCAACCGAATCACAAACCCATGAAACGCTTGCTTCTGATTGTGCTTGTCGCGGCGATGCTCGTCCTTGCAGGCTGTGTTGATGGGACGAGTTTTGAGACCGATGAACCGACAGTACAGACAGATGATGACCTCGAGGATGCCGATTCGAACGGCGCTGAAGATGAAGCCGACGCAGGCGATACTCGCGATGTTGAGGGTGAACTCGAGATCCACCATATCGACGTTGGCCAGGCCGACGCCACGCTCTTGATCGAACCCTCCGGTGAGACGATGCTCATCGACTCTGGGGACTGGCGTCAAGGGGGCTCCGACGTGATCGAGTACCTCGAGGCACAAGACGTCGATCAGATCGACCATCTCATTGCGACCCACGGGCACGCTGACCATATCGGCGGCCACGACGCGATTATCGAGCACTACGAAACCGAACGAGACGGCATCGGCGCAGCGTATGACTCCGGCGTGGCAGCTACGAGCCAGACGTACGAGCGATACCTCGATGCCATCGAAGAGTACGATGTCGAACTCCTGATCGTCGAAGAGGGCGACCATATCGAGTTCGGCGACGCAAATGTAAACGTCCTCAATCCGCCTGCAGGTGACTCTGGCTCAGACCTCCACTACAACAGTGTGACGCTTCACATCGAATTCGGTGAATTTTCCTATCTTACCACAGGCGATGCGGAAGCCGATGCGGAGCAACGGATGGTCGATGAGTACGGAGATCAACTCGAGGCAGATGCCTACCAGGCGGGCCATCACGGTTCGACGACCTCCTCAACAACGCCGTTCATGGATCAAGTCACTCCGAGCGTGGCGATCATCTCAAGTGCGTATGACTCCCAGTATGGGCATCCACACGACGAGGTTCTCGAGGACTATGCCGATAGAGGAATCGAGACGTACTGGACTGCGGTTCACGGCGACGTCGTACTCACGACTGACGGAGACGATATAGAGATCGAGGTAGAACACGAGTTCTCGACTGATGCTGCAGATCTCCTCGAGGAGAAACCAACTGATGATGACGAGACACAGGAGTCGCTCACCCAACCAATTGACGTGGCTACAGCACCACTAGCGGGCTAATGACTGAGACCTACACTGCAACGCTTGATCGGATCGTCGACGGACGGTCAGCAGTGCTCTTACTCGAGGAGGACGGTGAGACTGTCGAACAACTCGACGTCGACGTAACGAAGCTACCGGACGAGGGACAGCACGAAGGGGCAGTTCTCGAGATCACTGTTGAAGCAAGCGAATTCTGTGAAGCCGAATACCTTCCTGAAGTCACACAGTCTCGCAAAGCGTCTGCACAGGAACGTCTCGATCGGCTTTCAAAGCGGTTGTCCGATCGAGATTGATCTCATGTGAAGGTTTTTACGGCTGTCTCTTACCGATAACTCCGCGGGGTTCCGAACGAGGGTTTCAGCCGCTCTCGAACTCGAGTAGCGGCCGGGTGCTCGAGGTGCGGAGCGATTCGAGCGATAATGCCGGCGGCTGGGGTGGATGAACACGGGTAGGCGAGATCGACAAATTCGCTCCTCGAGGGTGATTGTGCCCGTGAAAACGGGAGTTTCGGTTGCTCCTCGATCCTGCTCACTCACGACAGCGGCCCCATTTGTGGGTAAAAGACAGCCCTTGAGGTCGAGGTTGTTGACCATAGAGAACTCGGGCAGACTAGCTTAATCGTCCGCTGTATATGCGCCGTCTCGCTTCCGAACACTCTCAATACGCAGGATATGTTCTTCGTACCGCAGCCGACAGCCAAGTCGATGGGTTCCTATCCGCAGTTTCTGGAATGGGGAGTTCGTTAGTGGCTCTAGAAAATCGGCTGGTTCGCGCCACTCTGAAGAGACGACTTCATCAGCGGTCGAGGCGGATACCCCGAGGCTTGACCTCGGGGAGGAAGCCGACACGTGGGAGTCCAACCACACCT
>JBKKHJ010000009.1:0-27485 GCA_046614605.1 Natrialbaceae archaeon A-CW3
TCTCATCTGCACGCCGGTAGACGGCCGGCCTGCATCGACCCTTCCCACCCGCACTTGCGCGGGGTGGTGCATCGGTTCATTCGGGATCAGACGCAGACGCTGTATCCAGAGGATACAATCTACAATCGTCACCCGAGAGATGGACCCACAGGGATTCGAACCCTGGGCATCCTCCTTGCAAAGGAGGCACTCTACCACTGAGCTATGGGCCCACCCCCTCTCGGGGGCATATAACGTTAGCCTTGATAGTTCAAAGGTGCTCGCTCGGCCGATCGAGCGGTACCGAACGGACACGTGGTGGGCTGGGGCGTCGCCCCAGTCCCGGTCTGTGGAGGTGATCCAGCCGCAGATTCCCCTACGGCTACCTTGTTACGACTTAAGCCCCCTTGCGAAGCCCAGATTCGACCGGCGTTACGCCGGCCTCATCCGGACCTCACTCGGGTGCTTTGACGGGCGGTGTGTGCAAGGAGCAGGGACGTATTCACCGCGCCCTTCTGAGGCGCGATTACTACCGAATCCAGCTTCATGAGGGTGAGTTTCAACCCTCAATCCGAACTACGATCGAGTTTAGGAGATTAGCGTCGCCTTTCGGCGTAGCATCCCACTGTCTCGACCATTGTAGCCCGCGTGTAGCCCAGCACATTCGGGGCATACTGACCTACCGTTGCCCGTTCCTTCCTCCAGTTTGGCACTGGCAGTCCTCCTAATGTACCCAACCACCACAAGGGTGTTGCTGGCAATTAAGAGTGCGGGTCTCGCTCGTTGCCTGACTTAACAGGACGCCTCACGGTACGAGCTGACGGCGGCCATGCACCTCCTCTCAGTAGCTCCACTAAGCTCATCACACTGAGCTTCACAGCATACTGTCGGTGCTGGTGAGATGTCCGGCGTTGAGTCCAATTAAACCGCAGGCTCCTCCGGTTGTAGTGCTCCCCCGCCAATTCCTTTAAGTTTCATCCTTGCGGACGTACTTCCCAGGCGGTCTGCTTCACGGCTTCCCTACGGCACAACGCTGGCTCGTAGCCAGCGTCACACCTAGCAGACATCGTTTACGGCTCGGACTACCCGGGTATCTAATCCGGTTCGTGACCCGAGCTTTCGTCCCTCACTGTCGGATCCGTCTTCCTGAGGCGCTTTCGCCACCGGTGGTCCGTCCAGGATTACGGGATTTCACTCCTACCCCAGACGTACCCCTCAGGTCTTCCGGTCCCTAGCCGAACAGTTTCCGCCGGACGTCTACTCGTTAAGCGAGTAGATTTCCCGACGGACTTGTACGGCCAGCTACGGACGCTTTAGGCCCAATAATAGCGGTCATCACTTGGGCTGCCGGTATTACCGCGGCGGCTGGCACCGGTCTTGCCCAGCCCTTATTCGTGTACCACCTTACGGTACACAAAAGCGAGGACTATATGCCCTCGCACTTGGAGTCCCCTTATCGCACTGTCGTGCAGTGTAAAGGTTTCGCGCCTGCTGCGCCCCGTAGGGCCCGGAATCTTGTCTCAGATTCCGTCTCCGGGCTCTTGCTCTCACAACCCGTACCGATTATCGGCACGGTGGGCCGTTACCCCACCGTCAACCTAATCGGCCGCAGCCACATCCTGTCGCGCCTGAGCATTTCGAGCTCGAGCCAGTTCCAGGCATCGAGCCGTATGAGCTATTAGCCTCAGTTTCCCGAGGTTATCGCTCTCAACAGGGTAGTTTGGCCACGTGTTACTGAGCTATTCGCCACGAATCTAAATTCGTACGACTAGCATGGCTAAATCGGACTCCAATAGCAATGACCTCCGGCAGGATCAACCGGAATGCTATCCCCCAGCGAAGCTGGGGCATTTGGCGGTGAATGTAGGTACACACTCACACTAAATGGGTCCGTTCGGTGACCAGCATCGATAAACCGATCGAGCGTCACCGAACTATCAAGGCTAACATCAGATCCCATCTGTACGGCGGACCGCAGGGGTGGAATCCTCATTTCCTTCGGACTACTTTGTAGGTCGTCTGGGGTACTTAACCCCTTCGAACCGAGTCCGAGATGACGGAGCGAGTTGAACGCCCCGTCGATCACGCGTTCTTTGCGTTTGCATCCGAGTGCCCTCGTTTACTTAAGGGCGTCGGATCGGATTGAAGCCGGCGAAGCCGACCTCGTTCACATCCAATCCGAAGTCCCTTACACACTTAAGGGCGTCGGATCGCGTCCCTGCCAGAAGTCGCATCAGGCAAGGGTCTTCGCGTACCAATCTGAACGTCCCTAAGTATATAAGGGCGTCGGATTGGTGGGCCGGCAGACGCCGACCACGTTTGCAACCAATCCGAGTTGACTTACACACTTAAGGCCGTCGGATCAGTTCGAGGCCCAGTGTAAGGGTGGGGATGCAGTGCCTACCTCCGTGCCGGGAAACGGCCAGAGGGAACGTGGCTGCGTGCGCCACGTCGTTCGCATTCTAATCGAGGAGTGGGTTCGTATATAAGGCCGTCGAACCACTGGCTCTGTGGGAACGCGCTACCATGGCATGGTTTTCCACCGATCACGGTCGAAAATTCGTGCGTCAATAATGTTATAAATGTATCTCTTGGCCAGCTGTTCGTAGAGAATGTTCCGCGGGCGGAGGTCGATCGGTCATCCCAGCCTCGTAGGTGCGGTCGAATCGAGTGGTACCCGCGTGTGCGTACGCTCGAGCGTACACGCGTATGAAGATGTTGTTATCGCTTCGATGTGCCCCTGGTGATGGCTCCCCGGTGTCTGGGAGTCGTCGACGTGTTGGGCCGTGGGTCAGCCGAAACGAGAGAGCTTTGGGCGTGACGCCGAAGAGTTCACCAGGAGATGACCTCGAGTTCCGGTTCCAATGCAGACTCTCAGTCTCGATCGCGACGGCGACCGACCGTCGACGAACGGTCGAACCCGACCAGACGTCGCCTCCTCGCCGCTGCTGGAGCGACGTCCCTCACGGCGCTGGCTGGCTGCATTTTCGGCGGCGACGATGAAGACTACTACGACGGCGAGTCCTTCGTCGACGATGACGACGAGCCGGACTACGGCGGCTTCCTCGAGGAGATCGACCACCCCGGCACCGTCGACTGGACGGACACCCCCGAGGAGGAGATGGTGATCTACGTGGGAACCGGCCTCGAGGGGATGGGCTATGCCCCGCGATCGGTACGCGTGCCCGTGGGAGCGACAGTTACCTGGGAGTGGACAGGCGACGGTGGCCGACACGACGTCGTCGACACCGACGGGGCGTTCGACAGCGGCGAGAGACACCGCAAAGGAGATACCTTCGAGTTTACGTTCGAGGAAGCGGGAACCTACACGTACTACTGTACGCCACACCGCCATCGTGAGATGGTCGGCGCGCTCGAGGTCGTTTGAGCCCGATATTACCTCAGTGGTCAGGAGAACTCGAGACGGGTGGAAAGAGAGCGAAAAAGTGCTACGAGCCCGAAATTAGCGATTCAACGATTCAACGTGTGAATCGCGTGACCGAGCGCGTTTTCTGCGGCTTCCATCACTGACTCGGCGAGCGTCGGGTGGGCGTGAACGGTTGCGGCGACGTCCTCGAGGGTCGCCCCCAGTTCGATCGCGAGGCCGAGTTCGGCGATCAGCTCGGACGCTTCCGGGCCGACGACCTGTGCACCGAGGACGAAGCCGGCGTCGGCGTCGGCGACGATCTTGACGAAGCCGTCGGTGTGCCCGGTCGTGAGCGCTCGACCGCTGGCCTGGAACGGGAACTTTCCGACGGCGGTTTCGAAGCCCATCTCCTCGGCCTCGGATTCGGTCATCCCAACCGTGCCGATCTCGGGGTCGGTGAACACGGCCGCGGGCATGGCCTGGTAGTCCAGCGCCGACGGTTCGCCGGCGATGACTTCCGCGGCGACCTGCCCCTCCTTGCTCCCGGCGTGGGCCAGCATCGGTTCGCCGGCGACGTCGCCGACGGCGAAGATGTGGTCGACGTTCGTGCGTGCGCGGTCATCCGTCTCGATGAAGCCGCGGTCGTCCGTCTCGATGCCAGCGGCCTCGAGCTCGAGCGTGTCCGAAACCGGGGCGCGTCCGACGGCGACGAGCACCTTTTCGGCGTCGAGTTCGAGCGTATCGCTCTCGACCGTTTCGGCCTGGCTCCCACCATCGGTTTCGGCAGCTGCCTGTTCTGCAGGCTCTGCCTCGACGCGGATGCCGGTGCCGTGATCGTACCACTTGGAGGCGCCGTAGCCGAAGTGGAAGTCGATCCCCAGCGCCTTCGCACGCTTTTTCACCGGTCGGGCGAGTTCGGGATCGAAGCCGGGCAGGGCATCCTCGAGCATCTCGACGACGGTGACGTCGGTGCCGAGTTTGGCGAAGACCGTCGCCAGTTCCATGCCGATGTAGCCAGCACCGACGACGACCAGCGAGTCCGGGACGGACTCGAGGGCGAGCGCCTGTCGGGAGTTGAGGACGGGTTCGTCCTCGTAGGAGAAGTTCGGAATCTCGATGGGGCGGGAACCGGTGGCGATGATGGCGTGTTCGAAGTCGATGGACTCGCTGCCCTGCCCTTCGCCGCCGTGTGAGACGCGAACGCTGTTCTCGTCGGCGAAGTGGGCCGTCCCCTCGATCAGGTTGACGCCGTTTGCCTTACAGAGCTTCTCGACGCCGCCGGTCAGCTGGTCGACGATGCCGTCCTTCCAGGAGACCATCCCCTCGAGGTCGATCGCCGGGTCGGCGTGGATCCCCATCTCCTCGGCGTTGCCGGCCTCGTGGGCGAGGTCGCTGGCGGTGATCAGCGCCTTCGAGGGGATACAGCCGTGGTTGAGGCAGGTTCCCCCGTAGGCTTCCTTTTCGACGAGCGTGACGTCCAGGTCGAGTTGTCCGGCCCGAATCGCGGCGACGTAGCCCGCGGGGCCAGCACCGACGACGAGGACGTCCGTTCCAGTTGCAATGTCTCCGACGACCATACTGCTAGATGGCCAGTCCAACACATAAAAAGACGCAAGATTTGCAGCCAGCCTCGAGAGGAACCCACACACGTCGGCTTCCCCAGCCAGCGAAGTGCAATTCCAGCCGGTACCACGAGCGGTTCGGGCATCCCCTCGACCGTCGTTGATGACGAATTAGTGCACCCGCGTGACGTCGTACCCGCGCGATTCGATCGAGTCGATCACGTTACGGGCGTGTTCCTGCCCGCTCGTGACGACCTGGAAGACGAGGTACGCCTCCCCGACACGGAGGTCGTCGACGGCTCGGTCGTGGCGAACCGTTCGGATGTTCGCCCCGTGATCGGAGATCACCCCGGAGATCTCCTCCATCTTCCCCGGCTGGTCGGCGATCCGAACCCGCAACCGAAGCAGTTGATCGCGGTCGGTGAGCGCGTGCTCGAGCACCGTCTGCAGCATCGCGATGTCGATGTTGCCGCCGCCGAGCACCGGGACGACGGTCTCACCGCTCACGTCGAGGTCGTCCGAGAGCAACGCCGCAACCGAGGCGGCTCCGGCTCCCTCGACGAGCTGTTTCGCCCGCTCGAGCAGGATAAGCGTACTCTGGGCGATCTGATCGTCCGAGACGGTGACGACGTCGTCGACGTGCTCCTGGATGAGACCGAACGTGAGTTCGGAGATCCCGCCGGTGGCGATGCCGTCGGCGATCGTCTCCGCGTCGTCGATCGACTGGGGAATTCCCTTGTCGAGGCTGTCGGGAACCGTCGCTGCGGAGGCGGCCTGGACGCCGACGATCCGGATCTCGGGATCGAGCGCCTTCAGGGCGGTGGCGATTCCACCGATCAACCCACCGCCGCCGATCGGGACGATCACCGTGTCGACCGCGGGGAGGGCGTCGTAAATCTCGAGGCCGAGCGTACCTTGCCCAGCGGCAATGTCTGGGTCGTCGTAGGCGTGGACGAACCCCACGTTCGGGTCGTCCGTGAGCGTCCGAGCGTAGGCCATCGCCTCCCGGAAGTCTGCGCCTTCGAGTTCGACGTCTCCGCCGTAGCTCCTGGTCGCGTTCACCTTCGCCTGTGGGGCGTATCTGGGCATCACGATGGTCGACTCGAGCCCGGTCTTGGTCGCCGCGAGCGCGACACCCTGGGCGTGATTGCCGGCGCTAGCGGCGACGACGCGCTCGACGTCGCCCCGCTCGGCAACCTGGACGAGTTTGTTGTACGCGCCGCGTGTTTTGAACGAGCCCGTCCGCTGGAGGTGTTCCATCTTCAGGTACACCGTCGCGTCAGCCATTCCGCTGAGCGATCGATTGGACTCGAGCGGTGTCTCCCGGACGACTGACTCGTCGTCGAAGCGGTCTCGGGCGGCCTGCACGTCTTCGAGGCGGAGCGGAGCCATACCGACAATACCGTTGTGGTTCCCGCATCATTTTCCCTTCGGTTTCGGTCGACGTCCCGACGTAGATGGGGAGTTGGGGTGCCCGGGGGTGAGGACTCGAGCAAGCCGTTAAGCCCGTGACGGGTGAACGGACAACAATGAATTCGCCGCGAGAGACACGGATCGACCCGGCGATGGTCGACGCCATCGGTGCACTCGGCAACGAACAGCGCCTGGAGATCCTCCTGACGCTGGCGGAGACGGCACACGATCGGCAGGAGCAATGGCACGCGATGTCGTTTACGGGGCTGTACGAGGCGGTGGAGATCGACAGCACCTCGCAGTTTTCCTACCATCTCTCGAAACTCGTCGGCCCCTTCGTTACCGAGACCGACGACGGCTATCGGTTGACCTATGGCGGCGACAAACTCGTCCGCGCGCTCCGTTCCGGTATTTACGAGAGCACCACGGGGTTCGAAGAGCGAACGGTGTCCGGGACGTGCATCTTCTGTGAGACGGACGCGCTCGTCGCCACGCTCGAGGACGAACTGTTCGTGATTCGGTGTGACGCGTGTGATTCATCCCTCCTGGCGGACAGTTTTCCCGCGAGTCAAGAGCGAGACCGAAACCCCGAAGCGATCATCGACAGTTTCGGCTCCCGAATCTGGAGTTCGGTCGTCTTGCTCGACGGGGACGTCTGTCCGGAGTGCTACGGCCCCGTCGACACCGCCGTCGACGCCCACGATCTCGAGCACCGAACGGCGTACACCGTTCGAAGCACCTGCGAGGGCTGTCGGTTCGTGATCCACCTCCCGCTCGAGGTCGTCGCCGTATTCCATCCGGCGGCCATCGGCTTCTGCTGGGAACACGGGGTTTCACTGTTCGACCTCGCCCTCTGGGAGGTGTTCTCGTTCGTCGTCGACGGTCGGCTGCGGACGGAGGTTCGGTCGCTCGAGCCGTTCGACGCGACGGTCACGCTGGCGGTCGACGACGAGTGTCTCGAACTCCGATTCGACGGAGAGCACGCGGTCACGGACGTAACCGACCCGTCGGCTGCCAGCGACCGTCGTCGCTGATCGGTAACGCAACTACCATCGGCCAAACTCAAGCAAGTTTGAGTAAGCAGGCCATCAATATGTAAGCGGAACAACAATGGTTATCCATCCCGAGTCCAAGAAACGAATATGCGACTCGAGCGATCACCATTTAATTATCAGTTTCCAGGAATTAGTCGGCCTGACGGGAGGGGAGCGTGACCATGCCAGCAATCGAGTGTCGAAACCTGACGAAACGATTCGGTGACGTCGTCGCCGTCGACGATCTCACCCTGACGGTCGAGGAGGGCGAGATTTTCGGGTTTCTGGGGCCGAACGGCGCCGGGAAGTCGACGACCATCGACATCCTCCTCGATTTCATCCGGCCGACCGAGGGCACCGTGACGGTCCTCGGCCACGACGCACAGACGGAGGGCGAAGCCGTTCGACGTCGAACTGGCGTCCTCCCCGACGCCTACCACGTCTACGACCGCTTGACAGGTCGCCAGCACCTCGAGTTCGTCCTCGAGATGAAAGCGAGCGACGAGGATCCGCTCGACTTACTCGAGCGCGTCGGCATCCCCGAGGCCGCCGATCGAAAAGCCGGCGGCTACTCCAAAGGGATGCGCCAGCGCCTCGTCCTCGCGATGGCGCTGGTCGGCGACCCTGACCTGCTCGTGCTCGACGAACCCTCGACCGGCCTCGACCCCAACGGGGCTCGCGAGATGCGCGAGATCATCCGCCAGGAGAACGACCGGGGCACGACCGTTTTCTTCTCGAGTCACATCATGGAACAGGTCGAAGCCGTCTGCGACCGGGTGGCAATCATCGACGAGGGGAAACTCGTCGCCGTCGACACCATCGACGGGCTTCGCGACGCCTCCGAAACGGGCGAAACCCTCTACGTCTACGTAGCCGAACCGGACGAGGCGACCGCGACGCAGGTGGCCGCACTCGAGGGCGTCTCCGACGCCACCCTCGTCGACGGCCGACTCGAGGTACGCGTCGGCGACGTCTCGAAGTTCGCCGTCTTGCACGCCATCGACGCGGAGGTGGCGCCGGTACAGGACTTCTCGGTCGTCGAATCGTCGCTCGAGGACCTGTTCGTTCGGTATACCAACGAGGGACGGGCAAACGAGGTGGAGCCATGACCTGGCACGTCGTCGCGAAGAAGGACTTCCGGGATGCCGTCCAGTCGCGGGCGCTGTGGGCGCTCGTTGCGATCTTCGTCCTCCTCTCCGTGGTGTCCACCTACGCGTACGTGGAGGTGCCCGAGATGTTCGGCGAACCCGGGGGGGCGACTTTCGGCGGGTTGCTCTTTTTCACCGTCGGACTGACCGGGCTGTTCGTCCCGCTGGCGGCCATCGTGGTCTGCTACAAATCGCTCGCCGGCGAGCGCGAACTCGGGAGCATCAAGCTCCTGCTCTCGTTGCCGACGACCAGAGGGGATGTGTTCCTCGGGAAAGTGGTCGGACGGGCCGCTGTCCTCGCCGCCGGTCTCGGGGTCGGATTGGTCGTCGGCCTCGGGTTCGGCTCCGCACTGCTGGGAACCGTCGACGTGGGCGCGCTGGTGATCTTCGTGCTCGCGACGCTGGCGTTCGCCGGCGTCTACACCACGATCATGGTCGGGCTGTCGGCGACGACCGGCTCGACCTCCCGGGCCACGACGCTGGCGCTGGGCTTTTTCGTCGTCTTCGAGTTGTTCTGGGACGTCGTCCCGATGGGTATCCTCTACGTCGTCGAGGGCTTTTCGCTGCCCACGCAGATTCCCGACTGGGTGTTCCTCGTGACGCAGGTCTCCCCGTCGACAGCGTACTTCTCGGCGGTCGTCTCCCTGTTCCCCGGGTTCGCTGAAGCGGCGAACGCCGATCCCGCTGGCGCTGGAGCGGGGGCTGGCGCCGACGTCGCCCCCGCCGACCCGTTCTACGTCACCCCCGAGGTCGGTATCGTGATGCTCGGCCTGTGGCTGGTGCTCTCGCTTGCGGTCGGCTATCTCCGGTTCGACGCCGCCGACGTGTGAGCCGATGGTTGGCTCGAGGGCGGGCGGGTAACAAACTATATTTGTCGAAGTTGTAAACTACAGATACTATAATATATGAGTGGTCGCGGCTACGCCTACCACTCGCCGCGTCTACTCGACCCCAGCCCGTCACCTGGCACACACGCGGTCACGACTTTTCGAGCCAGACGGCGAACGAGTGTGCATGGACTGGTACGACCTCCACGAAGCGTGTGACGGACTCGAGCGCGGAACCGAACTGGTGACGCCCGTCTCCGAACGGGCGTTTCGGATCGAGGACGTCCTCGAGGATCGGATCGTGATTCAGTTCGTCGACAGCGGCCACGGGCGGCCGCTCCACCGCGAACAGTTCGACGTGCTCGCCGAGCAACTCGAGGGCGGCCCCATTCCACTGTCGGAGCTTCCACCGGGCGTCGAGCCGTACGCGACTGTCCTGAGCCTCTCGGTGGAACACGTATCCGACGGCGACACCCTCGAGCGCGCGCCCGAAGCGGCGGTCGCCGGCGAGAGTCCACACCTCATCTCGCCCGAGGAGGCTCGGACGAGCCTCGAACGGGTGCACGACGACGCCACGCTGCTCGCCGATCTGGTCGAACGACTCGGAACGGAGCAGCCATCCTCGCTAGATACCGAGACGCTGACCGACCTGTACGTCCTCCTGTCTGACGTCCAGCGAGGGGCCGACCGGGTGCGACGGTCGGCCAGCGAAACCCTGCTCGAGCGCCTCGGCCCCGGCCAGGAACTCCACGGTCGGTTCGGAACGGTTCGGCGTACCACCCGTGATCGAAGATGGGCGAAAGACGACGACGTCGTCCTGGACGCGCTCGACGAACGCGGCATCCCCCACGAGTGGGTGCTCGGCGTCGATACGGACAAACTCGACGTCGTCCTGGCGGTAACCGACCTCGAGTCCGACGCCGTTTACGACGTCGAACAACAGGTGTACGTCCAGAAAACGGGCGTCGACGAGGGCGAGAAGTTCTCCCGGCTACAGGGGCTCGCCGATCGCCTCGACGAACTCGAACCGGCGGAGGCGGGTCAACTCGACCAGTCGCTCTACGACGACCTCACCGACCTCGAGCAACGTCTCGAGGAGGCGCTCTCGGCGGGGTGAGCCTGACTTGGCTCTGACCTGACCCTGACTTTGCTCTGGCCCCGAATACCTGACCATGACCACAATACCTGACGAGGCTCCCCGAGACTCGAGAGCGACCCGTACGGAACTGGCGGCAGTCGGCCCGTTTATAACGTTCCGGTGGCGAGAAGGGGGTATGTCTCAGGCGAAGGGTGATCGACGGGAACGCGAACTCGTCAATCGCCTCGACGAGGCGGGCTTTGCGGTCATGCGAGCGCCCGCCAGCGGCTCCGCGACCGAACGCGAACTCCCCGACGTGCTCGCCGGCGACGGCGAGGTGTTCTATGCGATCGAGGCCAAATCGAGTTCGGGCAACCCGATCTATCTTACGGGCGAAGAGGTCGAAGCCCTCATCTACTTCGCGCAGAACTTCGGCGCGAAACCGCGAATCGGCGTCCGGTTCGACCGCGAGGACTGGTACTTCTTCCATCCCGCGGATCTCCACGTCACCGGCGGCGGCAACTATCGCGTGAAAAAGGAAACCGCAATCGCCGAGGGAACGGACTTCGACGAGTTCGTCGGCCGGTCGACGAAGGTCACGCTCGAGGAAATCGGCGACGACGATCCAGGCCCGGATCCCGAAATCGTTCGCGTCCTCGAGGCGGTCAAGCAGGACGTGATGGGCGTCGAGGAAGCCGCCGAGATACTCGAGTAATCGTCTTATCGTCCCATCGAGCGAATCGTCCCGTCGTCTACGCTGCCAACGGCACCGTTTCGACTGGAGAACACAGTTCGGGAAAACCGTCTTTTCGCCTCGAGTCGAAACCAGGGTATGGCAGACCACGTCGTTCCCGGGCCGAACGGCCCCCCGCTGGTCGGCGTCCTCCCCCGGTTCGCACGCGATCCGTTCGCGTTTCTCGGCCAGGTTCGTCGGGCCTACGGCGAAATCGCGGCGTTCGACCTCGGCCCCAACCGCACCTATCTGGTCACGTCGCCCGCGTTGATCGAGCAAGTGCTCGTCAGCGACGCCGCTGCCTTCTCGAAACCAACCTTCCAGACCGACGCGCTCGGACAACTCCTCGGCGAGGGGCTGTTACTGAGCGAAGGCGAACAGTGGCGGGAACGCCGAACGATGGCGAGCCCGGCGTTCGCACCCGACAGAATCGCTGGGCTGGCACCCGTGATGGCGGATCGAGCGGAGGAGATGGTCGATCGCTGGAACGATGGCGAAACCCGGAACGTCGAGTGGGACATGACCCGCACTACCCTCGAGATCATCGTCGAGGCCATGTTCGGCGTCGAGCTCCCCGTTCCGACGGCCAAAAAGACTGCCCTCCTGCTCGAGCCGATCGGTCGACGGTTCGAACCAGACCCCGTCCGCGCCCTGACGCCGGAGTGGCTGCCGACGGCCGAAAGCCGGGCGTTCGACCGGTCGATCACCGGTCTCGAGGACGTGGTCGACGACCTCGTCGCACAACGGAAGCGGGCAGGAATCGACGACGCTGACGACGATCTGCTCGCACTTCTCCTTCGAGCGAAGGCTCGCGGCGCCATCGACGAGCGAGGAATCCGTGACGAACTCCTCACGATGTTGCTCGCCGGTCACGACACGACGGCGCTGGTGCTCACGTACACCTGGGCGTTGCTCTCGGAACACCCCGCGATCGAGCGGCGCGTCCACGAGGAGGTCGATACCGTCCTCGAGGGGGAGCCACCGACGACCGCCTCGGTGCGACGACTCACCACCCTTCGGAACGTCCTTCAGGAATCGATGCGGCTCTACCCGCCGGTGTACGTCATGTTCCGGCAGGCGAGGCGTGACGTCACCCTTGGCGGATACGACGTCCCCGAAGGATCGCTGGTTATGTGCTCGCAGTGGGCCACCCACCGCGATCCCCGATACTTCGACGATCCGGACGCGTTCGACCCCGATCGGTGGAACGAACCGAGCCATCCAACCTACGCCTACTTCCCGTTCGGTGCGGGCCCGCGCAGTTGCATCGGCAAGGGATTCACGATGCTCGAGGCGCCAATCATCGCTGCCACCGTCGCCCAGCAGTATCGGTTGCGACGGCTGGATCCGGGCCCGATCGAGTTGCGGGGGTCACTGACAGTGCATCCGAAAGACGGGATGGAGATGCGCCTCGAGCGCCGATCTGATTAACCAGCGTGCGCGTTCGACTCGAGCACTGCAGGATCGACCGACTCGTAGCGAACGATGGCATCGAAGTGCTCGAGGGCGAACCGGTCACCGCTGGTGATCCCGCGGGCCGGCCGGTCGTCGAATTGACGGTCGACGAACCGTCGGGCGACGAGCGCGAGTCTGGCGTCGCTGCTGAATTCGCTATCGTTGTCGCTGCCGTGGTCGTTTCCATCATCGTCCGATGAATCAGCCGAATCAGCCGAATCAGCCGAATCTGCATCGAGCGCCCGCTGGGCCTCCACGAGCAACAGCGCCGCTGTGAACACGTCGAACACGTAATGCGCGAGCTCCTTGGCCTGTAGCTGGGCGTACTCGCCATCCTCCGTCGCGAGCGTCGCGAGCGCTACGCCGAGTTCGTGGAACTCGTCCTCGACGGCGGCTACGGACTCGCCGAGACCAGGGTGTATAACCGACTCGAGGCGTTCCTGCACCACCTCGAGGAACGGCTCGTGGGCGGCCTCGCGCTCGAGTGCCCGGAGGACGTCGAGCGAGAGGATGTTCTCGGTTCCCTCCCAGATCGGGAGCACCTGAGCGTCTCGGAGCAGTCGGTTGGTGACGAAATCGTCGACGTAGCCGTTGCCGCCCTGAATCTCCATCGCGTAGGAGGCCGTGTCGACGGCCATCCGCCCCGTCCGCGCCTTTGCGATCGGGATCAGCAGGCGCATGAGTCGGTAGGCGTGCTCGGCCTCGGCCTCGAGTTCCTCCCGTTCGGCGGCGTCGACCTCGATATCGCCGCGGGCCGCTCGTTCGGCCCGCTCGCGAATCGAAAACAGACGGGCGGCTTCCATCGTGAACGCCGTTGCCGCCTCGTGATCGACCGCCATGTCGACCAGATCCCGGCGCATGAGCGGGTACTGGTCGATGGTGTCGCCGAACGCCTCCCGGTTGGCGGCTTTGATCTTGCTCTCGAGCAGCGCCCGACCGATGACCCCACAGGAGGCCGCCGCGTTCGACAGTCGCTCGAGGTTGAGCATCTCGGCCATCTGCCGGAACCCCGCCTGCTCCTCACCGACCAGAAACGCCCTGGCCCCGCGGAACTCGACCTCCCCGGTCGGGACGGCGATCGTGCCGAGTTTGTCCTTCAGTCGCCGGTAGAGCTGATCGTTCGGCTCCCCCTCGAGTTCGTGTGGAACCAGAAAGAGCGAGAGCCCCCGCGTCCCCTCGGCAGTGCCCTCGGTGCGGGCGAGTGCGAGGGTGCCCTGGGCGTCGATGTTCGAGCAGAACCACTTCTCGCCGGACAGTCGATAGCAGCCCGCAACCTCGTCCCACTCCGCACGGGTTTCGGTGGCACCGACGTCGCTCCCGCCCTGCTTTTCGGTGAGGAACATCGCCCCCTCGATCAGGTCGTCGTACTCGCGGCTGGTGAGGCCGTCGTAGTAGGACTCGAGGCCCCCGTCGTCGAACTTCTCGAGGACGAGCGCGGCGCCGGCGGTCATCGCGACCGGACAGTCGAAGCCCACGTCGGCATAACAGAGGAGGGACTGCATCACGAGGTTGTGCGAGAGCGGCATGGGCTCGTCGCGACCGGGTGGGGCCTCGAACGCGTCCGCGACGATCCCGGATTCGTACACCAGGCGCTCGTTCTCGAGTTGCTCCGGGGGATAGTGAACGTGGTTCTGGATCTCCCCGTGTTTGTCGTAGGGCTCGAGTACCGGGCCGTGGTCATCGACGATATCGGCGTTGTCGGCGACGGTGTGGCCGACGAGATTGCCGAACGCCTCGAGGCGTGGTGCCGCCCACTCGAACTCGTCGTCGGTGTAGATCCGTTCGACCTCCCGCCTGAGCGTCCGGTCGAGTTCCCAGTAGTTGACGTGGCGCCCCTCCTCGAAGGCGCCGTAGTCGATTCCGTCGGTCATACGCGATGATGGGTCGGTGAGCGTGATAAAGTACCACGGTGACAACAGGTTGTGCGTTGTCACCGGTTTCGTCGTCCTGTGGGTGGGGCGACAGGGCGGAGAGTGTTCGAACCTGCGGATCCCGTTGGAACTCTCAGTAGATGGCAGGAATGGATTGTTGTATACGGAGTATCTCTCCATCAGCCCGTTTCACGTTGAATTCCGATTCGCTGGTGAGAAGGTACAGAGAAGTATAGTAGCCACTGCACGTCATTGTACACCTGATCGCCAGATGAATCAGCGATCAGTGTGTGAACCGTTTCAGTTGTTACTATAAGTCGCCCTACTCTCTGGGCGGGTCGACAGCCTCGAGTTGCTGCATGAGGCCGAACACGTCGGCCTGTATCCATCGTTCGACGACCTTCCCGTCCTCGAAGCGAGCAAACACCGTGTTCTCCATCTCGAACTGTTTGCCCGTCGGTTCAATATCCATGAATGTACCCTCGTGGGTTCCTCGATGTGTCGACCGGATTGCGACGGTATCGCCCTCAGCGATCAGTTCATCGATTGTTATTTGGAGATCCGGAAAGGCGGAATATAGAGTTTCGAGCCCCTCCTTGGAACCTTCACGGCCTTTCGTCTCCCCAGACGAGGTGTGATCGATTACATCTTCAGCGAATACCTTATCGAAGACATCGAGATTTTTCTCGTTGTACGCTTCCACCGTGCGACGGGCGACCCGCTTGTTCTCCTCGGTTGTGGACAATGTCATAGCTACCTCCGTTCATCGCGCCTCGCTCGGCGTGTCCCCTCCCCGACGTGACTTCGAAACGGACGCTGATACACTTGTACACCAGCCATAGTGTTAACTGTTACCACCCAACATAGTGCCGCCGATTCGACTGCTTCTGATCCGCAGACGGCTCTCTGAGAGAGACGTGCTCAATTTGCAGTACCAGTTCAGCAGACTATCGTAACACTGGCAATTCGGGATTGCTGCATACAGAGCATGAGTTTATCACGAGCCCAGTTATACGCTGTACAGGCGCAAACCCCACGACTTGACAGTAGTTGCCGATTTAGATTGCAGAGCGCTCGCTGAAACAGGACGCGGTCACTGATATCCCGGTTGAGTCGGTTGTTCAAGCGGTGGTTTGAGTCGGCAGCGACGGACGAGACACGTAATTCAGGCTGGTAGAGAGTCTCGCCAGTACGAAGAGGCGTGCTGACCCGGGCTGACTCCCGGGTCTGGCGCCCCGATAGCGGTTAACCGTATGTCACTGGGCCGAGGAAGAACCGAAATGTCGCCGTTGACACGGCTGGCCGTGTTCTCACTCGCCGTTGCTCAGAGAGCAACAGACACACGATGATCCAGAGATTGTACACTGCCACAGCGAACAGAAAGTAGAACAACCGCACCGCAAACACTGGCGACGTGGTTCGGGGCAGAAACTCACCGATTTTCCGGTAGGACGTTTCTATTCCCCACCGGCGCCGATACGCCTGAGCGAGTGCCACCGCTTCGTCGATCATTCTCGTCCGGTTCGTGATCAGACAGAGTGAGTCGTCGTCCCGCGAGTGGTGCGGGACGACGACGAGCGTCACTGGCACTCGCATCGTCGGTGAGGCTTTCCTGACTAACTCGTAGTTGGTGACGAATCTCTCGGCGTCGTGCTCAGAGAGGACGCGCTTGATTCCCGGTGTTTTGGGTGCGCGCATCACAAACTCCACGTCGAGATCGACGAGTGCGTTGACCAGTTCCACCCGATAGAGACCACGGTCACAGTAGAGACGGGTGATCGAGACGATTTCTCGTGCCGTCTCGATCACGTCCCGGATCGCCTCAATCAGAGATGGTGTGTCGGTTCGAGGAACGTGCTTGGCCGCGAGCGTAACACGCGCTGACGGTGAAACGATGCAGAGTGTCACGAAGACGTAGGCGAGATTCGTGCCACGATCCGGGTTGATCCGTGCCACCATCGGTGTCTGCTTCGAGCCGTAGTAGAGCCACTCATGGAGGTCTAGGGCGACCTCTGCAGTGGTCGGGAAGCGACGAGCCTTACGTGCCTGAGCGATGAATTGGTCGTGGACGCCATCGAACTGGCCGGCGATGGCGTCCACGTCCATCGTTCCGAGATTGTACAAGAGTGATTTCGCCAGTGGACTTCGGTCGTCGAGATCGAGCGTCTCGCCTCTGGCAAGTTGCAGGTGCCTGGCACTGGTGTTGGTAAACTCCTGTTCGAATGCACTCCGAGTGAGGACTCTGGCGAAGTCCTCACTCGGATAGGTGCCATTGACCTTCGTTCCGAAGTCAAGTGGTGGATACAGTAACGATCCTGCGGCACGGCAGACCTGCCGTGCCTCGGCGGGAGCGACCATACTCATCGTACGGTTCCACCGGAGATACCCGTCTCTCAGACACTTCGGCAACTACTGTTGAGTCGTGGGATACGCGCCGTCGAACCCTGAACTAAACATTTTCAACCAATGAGAGCGTACAACCGCCTATCGGTTCGCAGGTTACGACCCCTTCGAATCGACAGCCCGGAACTGGCGGTTCACGTGTCCGCCCACTCCAGAAATGGAGTGTGCCCCACGTGGGAACAAAAACTAAGCAACGGGCTTCAAGCAACACAAGTAACTCCGAGTCCAGTGACGCCCCGTTTCGGTTTGGCCGCAACCGAAACGCGAGAACCGAGCGGGGTGAGGATAGGAGTACCGGCGGCGTGGCACCGCCAGCAACCCGTTCAACGCCTACCGGATCACACGCAGAAATTCCGATTCTGCGTGTGGCAATGGGTTGTAAACCTGCAAACACCCAATTCAACCGCGGCGGCGCGGTGGGAAGCCCACGACTGTAGTCGTGGGAGGATGTCACTTCGTTGAATCGACCTGAACGACCCGTGAACTGACCGACAGCCAAACGGAGAACCATGTACACGTGACGAACACGCTACTCGTCGTCAGACGAAGCCCCGTTTTGCTCGTCAAAATACTCCCTGGCCTCGGAAACCCACTCCGGACGCTCAACCAATATTTCCTCATCGACACGGTCGATCGTCACCTCCGTCACGATGGTCATCGTCTCGTTGCCGACTAATTCTTCGTACACAAAGCGGTAGGACTCGACGTACCCGTCCTCGTTGACGACCATGTACAGCGAGGCGTTATCGTACTGGTACGGCGACGACTCCGCCGATTCGAGTACGTATCGCGTCTCTCCCTCGCTCTCGGTGGCAACCGAGATATTGTCCATCGCGCTCACTCCTCGTTCCATCGATTCGAACGCGGTGAAGTGGTTTTTGGTACGAGCCTGCCGGTAGAAGGCGGGAGGCTCCTCATCGCTTCTATTGACCGCGGTGTTGGTCAGTACCTCCTTCTCGGTTCCCCAGACCTCACCGACGCGATGTTCTACAAGGGTAGTGTCGTCGGCTTCGTCAGCCATCCCCTCCGTGAGTTCTACACGGGCGGTGCCGTCGGCTTTGACTGCCATCGTCTCCGTAAGTTTATACGAAACCGTGCCGTTGGGATACGTTCGCGTGGTTGTCTGTTCGAGCGTGTACGATCGATTCGACAGTGTCTCGGCGTGGTTCTCGAGGAGTGCCCGATGATTGGTCACTTCATTCTCGGTGAGACCCGGGAGCAGTTCCGGTGAGGTCGTGTTGTCGACGCCGTACGGATCGCGATCGGAATCGTCTCCGACTGACCCGAACGTGCCACAGCCTGCGAGGAGGACGACGAGGGCGACGATACCACAGAGCTGGACTACGTGAGTCCTGTTGTTCATTGTGTGTATTGATAGCGTATACTCAACAGATATTAATCCCAGTGCTGACATACGATCCCAGAGATCGACCTGCTCGCCCGTGCCAAGAGATACGTGAGGTAAAGTACCACGGGTCGGGTGACCCGTGGCGTTCGTCTCTGGTCATGCCCCACGAAAATCGTGGACTGTGACGGCACCGAACTTTAATTCCCTCCGCGCTCGACGTAAGGCTTGCGTGGAACCATTATACACCCGAATACGCTCGCGAATCCTACCCCAATAGAGGCCTTCTATCAGGCCGTAGGAACCGTCTCCGTGGAGGTCAGCCGCTTTACGTCCGCTCGACACCACCCGGCTCACCGAGTTTGTTTCAGTCGGATTTTACGAGGTCGTTAACGGTGAGTTCCACTTCGAAATACGGCGTGTCAGAACTTGATACTATGGATTGTGGATGATGCGTACGCGATTCACCCACGGGTCAGGTGACCCGTGGAACTCTCGCTGTTTTCTTTTAGATTGAGCAGTGGCCGTTCCAGTCGAGATAAACCGTACTACATTCGCGCCGTGAGTTCAGCAGACTCTAGTGGGACTACCGAATAGCTGTCAGAAATGGTGCATTGAAGCCACTGGATGAGTTCAGCAAATCGTTCGGGTAGTTCGTCACTCGAGGCAGACCCAACCAAAACAGAGGGCTGCGTACCACCGATCACCCATTATCGTGTATCGTACACTCTTGACGAACCCCGAGATAGACCGGCTGTGGGTCGTACGAACCACTTCGGATGTGATGAATCGTCTTGGCCGTCGAATAGTGGTTTCCGTCCATGACGATCGGTGCGTCGTCGGGATTGGGTTGAAAGAGGGTCAATCGCCCGCCGTGTGTCGTCGTTTCGAAGTCGGCAGCAAGTCGCTCGATGTGGGCGACGTCGATATCCTCGAACGTGTCCGGTAGCTCCGACTCGATAATACGCTGTGCAGCCCCCCGAATCGTATTGTTCGGAGAAAGTTTTCGCCACGAGCTGTCTGCTGGCCCGTTGATCACCCTGAGGTGTCGAAATTCCGTCTCGCTCAGCTCCGTCGCATACCACGCCAGGTGATGCCGCCAGATGAATGCGGCCTGAAACGGGCACTGACAGAGAAGTTCCCCGACCAGCTTCCACTCCGTTTCCTGGCGCTCGAAGTCGAAGTCTCGGTACGGTTTGGTATTTTCACGCCGAAGCCAGTTCCGGGCCACCTCGGCCAGCGGGACTTCTGATTTGCGCATTCGGTAATGATCGACGTCGAGAGCCAAAGTAGTGGTGCCGTCGTCGATCTGCGTACCAAGCCCTCTCGATTCGATCAGACGAACATCAGGCGACTTTCAGACGACCTTCTCGAGTCGCGTCCGCGGGAAGACGTAGACGCGAAGGGATTCCGGAATCGGGCCGTTTCGGCCGATCGTGGCGTGTGGATAGATGGCCCCGACGACGGGGACGTCGCCGTCGTAGCGCGCGTTGGTGCCGTACTCGGCGACCGTCGTTTCGGCGGCGGTGACGCGGACGTCGTCGGCACGTCGGTCGGAAACCGCAACCACTGTGAGCAGATCGTCGGTTTCTCGATCCCGGACGCGGTCGCCGGAGAAGATCCGGTGGTCGCGACAGTAGGCCGGGCCGTCCGCGTCGGGGCCGTCCTCGTCGACGAACGTCGGCTCGCCGCAGTCGACACACGGGAGTGCAAGTTTACCCGGCGGCGGGGTTCGTCCCTCGGTGATCTCGATGGCGACCCGCCGAATGTGCTTACAGCGGGCGTCCCGGAAGATGTGATCCGGGCAGGTACAGCGGCCGGCCTCGAGGTCGATCAGGTAGGTGGCCCCGCTCTCAGCTTCGACCTCGTAGAGGCCGCGGCCGAGCGCCAGGACGGACATGGATTCTGTTCTGGCGCGAACCGCCCGGTCGTCGAGGTGGTGGGCTGGCAGGGGGAGCGATGCTTTCGGTGACGCGAGTGTGTTCATGGGTGCGTCCTCTGAATGGGAGGTGGTCGGCGAGCTATTCGACAGTCATAGGGGCTCGAGCAGCCTAAGTATCTCGTCCGTCGGAATCGCTAGACGTCTCGAGGAGATGGAGTTCTCGATGGCAGCGATGGAACTCGAGATCGACGAACGGTTGCTCCACTCGACTGAACGAGCGCTGCACCGAGAGAAAGCGACAAGAAGCGACGAATCGACCGACTCAGGCGGTAACCGGGCCATCGGTTAGCTCTCCGAGCGTCGCCTCGAGGCCATAATCGGGTGCCTCGAGCGCCAGAACGGTGTCGTCGGAGAGTTCATCGAAGCGAACGATAAGTTCGTAGGAACCATCCGCTTCCACCTGAGAGACCTCCCGCTGTCGTTCGTCGAGCGTGGTGAGCCAAACGTACTCGCCCTCGTGTTCGGGTGCCGACTGGCCGACGATTTCGTACGCCTCGAGCGACGCGCTTTCCTCGCCTGCTGTCGGATAGCCCGCCTCCTGCCACGCGGGAAACCCGTCGTCGAGGGCGTAGACGTCCTCGAATCCCTCGGACATGAGTGCGCTGCCCCGCCAGACTGCGAGCGTGTGCGGACAGTCACAGTAGGTGACGATAGGGGTGTCGTGATCCCACGATTCGGTCGGATCGTCCTCGACGCCGTCCGGGGCCGAACTCAGGACTGCTCCCTCGATGTGATCGCTCTCGTACTGGCCCGGCCCACGCGTGTCGACGAATCGCGTGTCGCCGGCGTCGAACCAGTCGTGGGCCTCCTCGAGGGGGACGAGTGGAACCGTCTGTCCCTCGTATTCCTGGGCGTCGTAGCCGTCGACCGTTTCTGTTTCGTCGTCCCCAGTAATATCACCGAGACAGCCAGCCAACGAGCCGAAGGAGGCCACCCCGACACTTGCGAGGAGCGAACGTCGTTGCATGCACGGTGGCAGTACCTCCGCGTGTCTAAATCTTTCTAGCGTCGATCGGATTGGATCGATGGAACGGCGGAGCTCCTGTGGGCCTGCTCGGTCGATTCACATTCGGTCGAGTACGTCACTACACCCCCGTATTTCAGCTCCATGTACGGGTTGAGACGACCCCCTCATTTCCACTGGAAAACAACAGACGTGGGTTTGATAATTCTCGAGGGGAAGTAATGAAGTAGACCCACCAGGATTCGAACCTGGGTCGAAGCCCCCAGAAGGCTTCAGGATTGGCCGCTACCCCATGGGTCTGTGAACGCAAAATCCAATTCGTTCGGTTCCTATTTATGGCTGTCGGGTTCCATCGGGAGAAGCGAACGACGACGAGACGACCACGACCTCGAACCACTGCTAAACGTGGAATTAGAAACGAGTGGCCGCCGCCAATGATACCGTCCCACGAGCCGACGGATCGATGTTCATTTGCAGGATTTAGACAACCATGCATAGATCGACACCTATTTTCCCTCGAGATACGCACAGACGCGTATGTACATCGGACGATTCGTCGTCGTCGGCCCGGACGCCGGCGCCTACCGTGTCTCCTCCCGCTCGTTTCCGAACCGTCGGATCACCGCTCGAGACGAGGCGCTAACCGTCGGCCCGACGCCGGACGCACCGGAGACGGACAACCCCTACGTCGCCTACAACTGCCTGCGCGTCGTCGACACCCCCACGGGCGCGACGGTCGCCTTCGGTAACGGATCGCACGTCGATCCCATCGCCGAGAAACTCGAGCTGGGCTATCCCGCCCGCGATGCGCTGGCGACCGCCCTTCTGGCACTCGATTTCGAGAAGGATGATTACAATACCCCACGGATCGCGGCGACCATCGACGACGACGGCGAATCCCTGATCGCGACCGTCCGCCGTGACGCCCTGCTCGTCGAAACCGTCGAGGAACCGACGCTGGTGGCGACCTACGAGAAAAACTCTCCCGAGTCCTTCGAGTTCGACGTCTCGAGCGCGCAGGAAGCGGCGACCGACGCACTCGAGGTCGAGTTCGAACATGCCGTCTGTGCCGCCGGTGTCGTTCGAACCGACGACGGGTTCGAGACGGCGATCGACAACGGCGAGAATTAGCTACTCGTCGTCCACGAGCGACCCGAACAACGCCTTCGCGTCGTCCGGAACGTCGAAGTCGTGGTAGTGGTCACCCCTCTCTCTCGAGAGGATGTTGAGTGCGGCCGCTGCACCGTCACCCGCCGAAATGACGGCCTGCCACTCCTCGGTTCGCCCCATCGCACCCGTCGCGTAGGCGTTCTCGAGGCTCGTCTCCATCGTGATGTCGACGTCGACGACGTCCTGGTCGGTGAAGTCACAGCCGAGTTCCTCCGCGAGGTCGCGCTTGGCACCTGTCGCGAGGACGAGGTAGGTGGCCGTCTCCTCACCCTCCTCGGTCGTCACTCGATAGCCGTCGTCGGTCGCCTCGACCCCTGTGACCTCGACGCCCTGTTGCCGGTCGACACCGAAGTCGTCGACCTGTTCGCGTAAGGTCTCGAGGTAACGCGACCCGTCCATCGACTGCACCCCGGGGTAGTTGAACAGGTGCGCTTTGTGCATCCACGTTCCGTCCGTGTCGTAGACAGTCGTCTCGAGGCCGTTTTTCCCGGTAAAGAGCGCTGCGCTCAATCCGGCTGGGCCGCCACCGACTATCAGTACGTCTGTCATGTCCCCCGCTACCACAGAGAGGGGGATAAGCGTGTGGGAGACGGAAACACGCTATACGGATCACTCGAGATGGCAGTGAACTGACTCCGGCGGGACGTCGACTACAGCAAGGAATTCGACGAACCCAGCTTACAGATCCGAATCGCGCAACTCGATGTCCGCGATCAGATCGTAGGGGTGGGCCCCCTTCCGAATCCCGTCGACGATCGCGAACGCTTCGCCGGGTGAGAGGAAGTGTTCGGTGACGACCCGACCCAGCGGCGTAGGTGTAAAGCCGTCGATGAAGTCGTACTCGAGCAGCTTTCCAATCGCGTGGGTCGTCGGCACCTCCCCGAGCATCCGATCGTTGAGCGCCTTCGCCGCCTTTCCGCCAACGGTGATGTTCGCCAGCGTCTCCTCGATGGCACCGTCCTCGTCGTAGTGGGTCATGACGGGCTCCATCTCACCTTTCAGGAGTTTGAACGCGACCTCGTCCTCGGTCATCTCCATCGAGTTGTGGTAGCTGCAGTCGGGTTCGACCAGGACGTACACCGTCCCCTTGTCGTGGTAGTCCGGCCGGCCCGCCCGCCCGAGCATCTGGTGAAACTCCTGGACAGAGAGCCACTCGATCCCCATCGCCAGGGAGTCGAAGATCACCTGCGAGGCCGGGAAGTCCACCCCCGCTGCGAGCGCGGCCGTCGTCACGACCGCCGCGAGTTCCTGGTCGGCGAACATCCGTTCGACCCGCTTGCGTCGCTTGTAATCGAGTCCCGCATGGTAGGGGGCGGCGTTGTACTCGAGTTTGCGCGAAATCTCGTGACACCGTCGGCGCGAGTTCGTGAAGATGATTGTCTGGCCGCGATACCCCTTCGAGGATTCGGTGTCGAACTCCCGTCTGACCAGTTTGTTCTCCACGTTCACCTTCTCCCGGCCGTCAGCGAACGTGACGTGGCGTTCGATCGGCACGGGTCGTTCCTCGAACTCGATCAGGGTGGCCTCGAGCGCCGATCCTAACTCCTCGGCGTTCCCAACGGTCGCTGAGAGGTAGATCCACTGGGCACCGTCGTAGTCGTCGCGAGCTGCAGCGCGTTTTTCGGTGGTGTACTTCAGCCTCGAGATGAGGCCGTCGAGTCGGTGGCCCCGTTCCTCTTCTTTGAGCGTGTGCACCTCGTCGATGACGACGGTGCCGATGTCGCCCATATCCTTGCCCGTTCGGAGCGCGTGATCGATCCCCTCGTAGGTGCCGACGATGACGTCCGCGTTGGGATCGAACTGGTTTCCCGAGTCGGCGATTCGACTGGCCCCGACGCGGATAGAGACGTCCACGAGGTGGCCGTACTCGTCCTGGAAGTCCTCGTACTTCTGGTTGGCCAGCGCCACGAGCGGCACGAGAAAGAGGAGTTTTCCCTTCCCGTTGAGCACGCGATTGAGCCCCGCTAGCTCGCCCACGAGGGTCTTCCCCGTCGCCGTCGCACTCACGACCAGCTGGTCGTCCCCGTCAAACAGTCCGTTGTCGACCGAGAGGCTCTGTACCGGGAGCAGGGTCTCGAACCGATCCTCGAGCAGGTTCTGGAGCCCCGGATGGAGGTTCAGGGTATCGACTGGAACTGGATCGACCTCATCGGTCGTCGCCGAGATAGTATCGAACTTCGTGAGGTCGGGGTCGAGCCGTCCCTTGAGCAGGTTCGTGATGCGCTCGAGATCCTGCACCTCGAGCATCAGCTCCTCGAGCCGATCTTTGGCCGCGCCAGTCACGTTCCCCACGTAGGAGAGTTCGCGCTCGAGTTCGCGGGAGGCACAGTCGGTGCAGATCCAGTCCTGATCGCTCCTGATCGCCGTCTCGGTCGTCACCGGCGAGAATCGTCCCGAAGAGGCACAGTACCGGCAGGTTCGGACGACCTTGGTTTTCTCGTCGAGCTGGTAGCCCGCGAGCATTTCGTTGAGTTCCCGTCGTCCCTCGGGCGAGGTCTGTTCGGAGATTCGGATGCGCCCAGCTCGTCGAGCGAGATCGACGAACTCGTCGGGCTGACGTGGTTCCTCGCTCGAGTTGCGTTTGACGCGGAACTTGGCGGGTCGCGGTCCCGCACTGGTTTCCGAGAGTCCGAGTTTTGCCCGGAACAGCCGCTTTCCGTCCCGATTGACGACGACCAGATAGTCGCTGCCGGTCTCGTGACAGAAGAGCGTCTCCACCTCGGGAACCTGCTTTGACACGAACAGGTGTACGGCCGGGCGGTATTTCAGCGATTCGGACTCGAGTGATCAGCGGGAGTTTGGGCTGGAGTAATCAGCGGTGGTTCGGACTCTGGCGATCAACGGTAGTTCGGACTCTGGCGATCAACGGTAGTTCGGACTCTGGCGATCAACGGTAGTTCGGAGTCGAATGATCAGCGATGATTCGAGCGATATGACCTCTCGAGGACGAGGACTGTCACCGCAGTTCTCGAGCAATTACAGAAACTCCGGCGAGTGCGGCGAACAATACCGCGAGGTTGAACGCCGCACTGGCCAGTGGCTGATACTCGGGAGCAATCCAGATGTCGATGGCGTCACCGACGCTGGCGTAGAACTGGAGCAGTGCAAACAGGGCGAGGAGCGAACACACACCGAGTGACCCCCACAGGAGGTATCGAACGAGCTCTGAGTGCTCCCCGTTGCCGTCGGCAATTCCCTCGTCGTTTCTGGACGTTCCGTACGGTGGCGTACTCGAGTCGTCCACCGTCCCGCCGTTCGTGGACTGGGTGTCCGTAATCCCGTTTTTTGCCCGCTCATCTGTTTCAGCGGTCGTCGATGGTTGTTCAGCTGGCGATTCGTCTTCGTCGTCGGTTTCGGTGTGTTGTACGTCGGGGTTCGTGTCAGTCATGGGTGTACCTCCGTGCGAAGGAAATAGCAAGCAACACTGCACCAAGTCCGGCGAGTACGCCAAAGCCTGGCTGGCCGTCGTCGTCCATATCGGCGTCATCGCTCTCGGTATCGTCGTCGAACTCGACGTTGTCGTTCGACGTCGTCTCGAAGTCGCTCACTTCGAGCCCGCCGACCGTCTCGGATTCGTCGACCGTGAGGTTCCCACCGGCGAGGTTCGCGACGGCTCGATCGGTCGCGACGATGGTCTCGCCACGCCAGAGCATCGCGTCGAGGTAGTAATCGTACTCGGCGGGAACGTCGAGGGTACCCTCAGGCGTCGCGGTGTCCCCAGGGCCGACGGCGTCCATGTGGACAGACGTCGAATCGGCGACGATGTTCGAGTCCGCCTGTCGAGCCGTCACCGTGAGTCGAAGGTCGTCTTCGGAATCATCACCCGTGTTCGTGAGGTAACTCGTCACTTCGAGAGTCGCTCGGTCGTCGTCAGTCGAGACGACCGTATGCTCGGTCGACGGAATGTCCGTGAAGTGAGCCCCGCCAGCACCGGTAAACCGGTGGAACTCGAGGTCAGTGTCGGCGTACGATGGTGTGAGCGAGTCGATTCCACTGACCGTCTGGCTGACGGTTTCCGTTCGCGTGCCATCGACGTAGACGATGGTTTCGATGCGGTACTCGCTCTCACGTGGCAGCGCAACCGTTCCGGACACCTGGTATTCGGATTCACTCTCGAGGGGATCAACCTCTCGTTCGGTCGTCTGAACGAGGAAGCCGGTTTCGGTGTCGGTCGCCCGGTGGACGACGGTAACGTTCTCGACGGTGTCACCGTGATGGTCGAGGTGTGTCTCGAGCGAGAGGACGGCGGTACCACCGGTCACGTCATCTGTGGCGATCGTCACCTCACTGATCGAAGCAACTCCCTGCTGGTCATCGCCGATGTCCGGCTCCGGGGCATCAGGGCCGGAAACGCCACCAGCGAGGGCGAGGGTACTCATTGACGCGATCAGGACGACGATCGCGCCACACACGAGGGCCAATTCCCGATTCATGTCATTTGATTCGAACGTCAGTATAAGTGCTTTGTGTCCTTGGGAGAAGAACGGAATGGCGGAGACGAACCAGTTGAGAGAGAACGAGACCCGTAGTGACCCTCCGGTATCGAGCGTTTTTGAGCTACAGAAATTGTACCAAAATACTACAGAAGTAGTAGTTTGGTCAACTGGCAATCGCTACTCGAGCAACTCGATTTCGTCGTCGCCGTTGGGAACGGCACAGATGAACGCGCCCTGTTCATCGCTCTCGTTTCGATACCAGTGTGGCGTTCCAGCCGGGATCAACAGGGAGTCCCCCGCACTGACCTCGTACTCCTCGTCACCGATTCCGACGACGTACTCGCCCTCGAGGACGTACTGCTCGTGTTCGACGGCGTTCGTGTGACGCGGGACTTCGGTGCCACCCTCGAGGGTAAACCGACGAATCGCAAAGTTGGGTGCACCGTGTTCGTCGGCGATCAGGACGCCTTTCGCGAGTCCGTCGGCAGCGTCGACTGCTTCGTACTCGATTTCGTCGGGGCGACGGATGGTGGGTTCGGTGTCGGTATCCGATTGTGCGTCGCTATCCGATTCCGTATCCATGAGTGTAACGTGTGGGTGGAACCGCCAAAAACGTCTGGGTTACCGCTCGCTTCCCTCCCTGGCAATCGCCGTCCGGTACGCGTTGGAGGATTCACTCTCACCGTTCCTATTTTCGGCAGTAAACAGCAGTCCTCTTAATGAATTGAGAGGTGCTGTGTGTCGCTGGGCTTGACACG